>JAXLYG010000015.1:0-235890 GCA_046351535.1 Polyangiales bacterium | reverse complement strand
GCTCCGTCGCGCTCGACGACGACGGCGCGCTCTGGGTCACCCTCGGCGACGAGGGCGCACACGCGCGCATCCGGCTCTTCGCGGGGCTCTCGGGTGAGGTCCGCGTGCTCGACGCCGAGGGCGCGCTCGTGCTCGCGTGGCAGGGCGATCGCATCCGCGCTCCCTTCGTGTGCGAGCCCGAGGGGACGCTCGACGAGGTGGGCGCCGCGCTCTCTCGCGGCAGCGACGCGCTCGCGGCGGAGCTTCGTCGAGGTGCGCTCCTCAAGGGGCTGCGCGCGCAGGCGAAGCGGCTCGCGCGGCGCCGTGAGGCCGTCGAGCACGACCTCGAACGCGTCGACGACGTGGCGCGCCTCCAGCGCATCGGACGCATGCTGCTCGCGCAGGGCTCGAAGATCGCGAAGGGCGCTTCGAAGGCCACGCTCGAAGACTGGGAGGAGGGCGGCACGCTGGAGATCGAGCTCGACCCCGCGCTCCCCGCGAAGCCGCAGGCCGAGGGCTTCTTCGCGAAGGCGAAGCGCATCGCGCGCGGCGAGGCGATGATGTGGGCGCGCCTCGAAGAGACGCAGCGCGCGATCGAGTCGGTGAAGGCGCTCGAGGCCGAGGTCGACGCGGCGGAGACCGTGACCCTCGCGCTCCTCGAAGGGTGGATGACCGCCGCGCAGGTGCTCGGCGTCACGCCGAAGGAATCAACGCCGGGCGCAGGTCGCGCGCAGAAGCCGCCGCGGCTCCCGTTCATCGAGTACGCCGACGTGAAGGGCCACCGCGTGCTCGTGGGACGCGGCGCGAAGGACAACGACGAGCTCACGCTGCGCGTCGCGAAACCCCATGATCTGTGGCTCCACGCGAGGGGCGTTCCGGGGGCGCACGTGGTGGTTCCGCTCGCGAAGGGGGCGCAGTGTCCGACGGAGCTCCTCGTCGACGCGGCCACGCTGGCCGCCTATCACAGCGACGCGCGCGGGCAGGACCTCGTCGAGGTCACCTGGACGGAGCGGCGCTACGTGCGCAAGCCGAGGGGCTCACCGACGGGGCGCGTGACGCTCGACCGCGAGAGGGTCATGGCGCTGCGGGTCGAGCCCGATCGTGTGACGAGGCTCATGGCAGCGCGGCGCGAGCGCTGATCGCGAGTGGACAGTCGCCGGGGTTCTGCGCGAAGAATTGTGCCTGTCATGGCAGACATCCAGCACTCGCACACGCTGCCGAACGGCGCGGTGATCCGTGTCGTTCAGGGAGACCTCACGAAGGAGACCGTCGACGCGGTGGTGAACGCGGCCAACGAGTGGCTGGCGCACGGCGGCGGCGTCGCGGGCGCCATCGTGCGAAGGGGCGGCCTCGAGGTGCAGTGGGAGAGCGACGCCTGGGTCGAGAAGCACGGCAAGCTCCCCGTGGGCGGCGTGGCGGTGACGGGCGCGGGGATGCTCCCGTGCAAGAAGGTCATTCACGCCGTGGGGCCCGTGTGGGAGGGCGGCGACGACGACGAGGAGGACAACCTCCGCGCGGCCGCTGCCAACAGCCTCGACGCCGCGAACGAGCTCGGGCTGAAGTCGCTCTCGATGCCCGCGATCAGCTCCGGGATCTTCGGCTTTCCGAAGAGCCTCTGCGCGGAGATCCTGGTCGAGACGGCGATCGACTGGTTCGCGCAGCACCCCGACTCCTCGGTGCGCGAGCTGCGCTTCACGAACATCGACTGGCCGACGGTAGAGGTGTTTCTGGAGGTCTTCGAAGCGCGCTTCGGCGTGCGCTGAGCGGCGGAGATCGCTGCGAGGCGGAGAGACCTACGCGGCGCTCACTGGAGCGTGCAGCGTTCGAGGGTGAGGTTCACCGCGGCGTCGACGGTGCGAAGGTCGCCCGAGGCGCTCACGCCGGTGCAGGTCGCCGTGAAGCGGACGCCGTTGTCGCCGTAGGCCGCCGCGGTGCCGGTGCAGCCCGCCGAGGCCGAGAACTCCGTGGTGCCGAGGGTGAAGCTCGCGGAGGTCGATCCCGCGGCCGCGCCCTGCGAGCCCGAGAGCACCACGCGGCGCAGGCCGCCCGCGACGCTGTCAGCGCGCGAGATGTCGATGGACCAGCGCGATCCGGTGCGGGTGCAGGTCCCGAAGAAGCCGCGGCCCACGCCGGGCGGCGGGTCGATGAAGGTGTCGGAGGGGAAGGTGAAGCTCGCCGCGCCGTCGGCCTGACCCGACTGGTGAACGGTGAGCGAGACGCTGCCCTGGGCGCGGACTCCGTCGGGGTCACCACAGCCCGAAGCGAGCGCGCCGAGCGCAGTGAGGAAGGTCACGGTCGTTGCAATTCGGTTCATGCGGGCACCTGTTCGAAGAAGCCTACGCACGAGGCGTTCCACGTAGTGCATCGTCGCACGGATGCTTCCGATGTGCACGGCGTAGAGGCTGTGTGGGGCCCCTTCGGTGCCCGTCGGTTCTCAGCCCGGCCGTAACCGTCGGTTGACACACCGCGTGATGCGCTTCGCCTCGCGGCGCTCGATGCTGTGGCGACGAGCGCGGCGCGGGCGCTACCCTCGCGCCCGATGAGAGCCCCCTCGACGGCGTTGCTTGCCTCTGCGCTTCTGATCTCGTGCGGTAGTCCGCCGCGTCATCCCATCACCGATCCGTCGATGGTGTTGCGACAGGTTCGCGCGCGCGACGAGCGCGTTCGCAGCCTCCGCGCGCACGGATCCGCGGATCACTTCGGCACCGAGGGGCGCATCCGCGGCGAGGTCTTCGTCTTCGTGAACCGCCCGAGCCTGCGGGTCGACACGCGGGCCTTCGGCAACACCGTGAGCACCATCGTCACCGACGGTCAGCGCTTCTCGATGGCCGACCTCCGCGGGGGGAACTTCTTCGTCGGCCGCGCGAGGCCCTGCGTCGCGGCGCAGCTCCTCGGGATTCCGCTGGAGTCCGCCGAGGTGGTCTCGATGCTCGCGGGCGGACCTCCGCTCCTCGAAGGCGACGCGCGCATCCACTGGGACGACGGCCACTACGTGCTCGACATCGCGGGAACGGGGGGGCGCTCCGAGTCGCTCCAGCTCACGATCACGTCGGAGGAGCACGACAACGCGCTGCCCGAGCAGCAGCACCCGCGGCCTTCGAGCGCGACCCTCAGCGACGCCCGCGGAGTCCGCGCGGAGATCACCTTCGAAGACTATCGCGACGTGTCGGGCGTGGCCTTTCCCCACTCGGTGCGCGTGGTGATGGAGCGCGACAACGTGGACCTCAAGGTGCGCTACCGCGAGGTCTCGCTCGACCCCGACCTGCCCGAAGACGCCTTCGCCATGACGCCTCCGAGCGAAGCCCTCACGGTGCAGGAGGTCTCCTGCGCCGACGATTCGAGCGCGCCCTCACGCGACGCCGAGGCGCCGCCCTCGGATGCGAGCGCTGCGACCGATGCAGCCGCGGGTGATGCGGCGACGCCCCTCGCAGACGCCTCCGCGGATCACTGAGATCGTCGCATCAAAGCGTGGGCGCGCCGCCGGTGAATTCGGAGGTTGTCTCAGAACGTCGAGGGGCGTCGCTGTCGCCGCGTGTTGAAGAGGCTGTCTCAGAAAGATCCTGACGCCGCACTTCGCGGACGGAAACCGACCCCGCGGTCGGTCGCGTCGCCGCGCTCGATTGCACCGATGCGCTCAGGTCGTCGCCCGTGTCTTGGTGAATTCGCCACTCGACGCACGACCGAGCGCAGATCCCCTTTCGACATGTCTGGCGCGAGGGCGCCTCGCGACGCTCGTCAGCCCGTTGCCGCGAGGCGGAACTCGCCGACTCGCCAGCGGCGGTAGAGCGCGCGGACATTGAACGCCGCGCAGACAAGCGCCCACTGCGCTCGCGCGGACGCGCGCCCCCACACCGTGAAGCGGCGGAACCCGTCGTTCCATTTCAGCAGCCCGAACACGCGCTCGACCAGCACCTTGCGCCACTCGTACGCCGCTCGACGCTCGCTGCCGGGCGGTTGTTTGGACGCCTGCCGATCGAGCGCCGCGCGGTCTGTGGGGTGACGCACCGTGCGACCCGTCGCTTCGTCGCGCGTGCAGCGCCCTCGCTCGGGACACGTCGTGTTCGTGCAGCGATACACCTTGAGCTCGGGCTCTCTCGGACGCGAGCGCGTCAGACGCCACAGCGGCAGCACCGTCCCCAGAGGCAGACGTACACGTCGCGCTCCGCGTCGTAGCGGAAGTGCGCCTTGTCAAGGGCGTCGGCCGACGCAGTCGGCGGCATCGACGCTTTCCAGGCGGCACCACCACCTCGTGGTGATGGGTTTCGGCCTGCGCGAGCTCGCGGCCCGAGACGTACCCGGCATCCACCGCCGTCGCATCTGGACGCGTGCCCAACGTGTCGAGCGCCTGATCGAGCATGGGCGTCAGCAGCGTGTGGTCCGTCTCGTCGTTCGTCACGTCCTGCGCCACGATGAACTCGCCGTCGGTGACGACCTGGGCGTTGTAGTCCAGGCGCAGCTTCGCCTCGTTGTGGCCCTTCATCACGCGCGCTTCGGGCTCGCGCGGGTGCAGGTGGTCGGCGCGATGCGAGTCCAACTCCGCCAGCGCCTTCTGGATCACCTGCTTGCGCGCGTCGGGCGTCGACAGCTCCTTGGGCAGGTGCTCGCCGGTGCGATGCTCGGTCTTGTAGAGGGCTTCGAGCTGCGCGAAGACCTCCTCGATCGCCTTGTCGCCGTGCGCGTTGAGGAGCTCCAGGAGGCGCTTGCGATGGAGCGCCGAGTCCATCGAGCAGATGGCGCGGAGCTTGGTGCCATCGAGGGCGTGCAGGACCATGTCGATCAGGCCCGCGTGGGCGGCGACGCGGGTGACGTCGCGAGCGAGCGTGCGAAGGGCGTCCCGATGCGCGTGGAAGAAGCGGTGCAGCGCGTTGTGATCGGGGCACTGCATGCCGGTGAGCCACATCAACTGGACGCGCTCGCGGCAGGCGATCTCCATCTGTCGCAGGGAGCGTACGTGCCTGAAGTAACAGTAGAGCCAGACCCGCAGGAGCAACTCGCAGCTCCACGGCGGCCGCCCTCGCGCGTCGGTGGGCGGGTCGATGAAGCCCATCGCACGGAGGTCCATCGTGTGGAGCAGATCATCGAGGAAGCGCGCGGGGTCATCGGGCCTGACTAGCTCGTCGAGCGACGGCGGGAAGAGGAACTGCTGCGTGCGATTCGCTTTGCGGCTGTGACTCATGCCCCTCGCGGACAAGACGCAGAGGCACCAACCTCTATTTCCGACCGACGGGTTGAAATGAGAGTCGACAGTTGAGATTCTGAGACAGCCTCTGAAACACGCGGCAGGGAAGGCATCTGGTGAGCATCCTGCGAAAAGTCCTGCGTTGCAGGACTCCCACTCAGCGCCTCGCACGCGCGAGTCCCGCGCAGCGGGACTTCGTTCCGTTCGATCGCGAAATGCCTTCTTTGCCGCGTGTTTCAGAGGCTGTCTCAGAAAGATCCTGACGCCGCACTTCGCGGACGGAAACCGACCCCGCGGTCGGTCGCGTCGCCGCGCTCGATTGCACCGATGCGCTCAGGTCGTCGCCCGTGTCTTGGTGAATTCGCCACTCGACGCACGACCGAGCGCAGATCCCCTTTCGACATGTCTGGCGCGAGGGCGCCTCGCGACGCTCGTCAGCCCGTTGCCGCGAGGCGGAACTCGCCGACTCGCCAGCGGCGGTAGAGCGCGCGGACATTGAACGCCGCGCAGACAAGCGCCCACTGCGCTCGCGCGGACGCGCGCCCACACCGTGAAGCGGCGGAACCCGTCGTTCCATTTCAGCAGCCCGAACACGCGCTCGACCAGCACCTTGCGCCACTCGTACGCCGCTCGACGCTCGCTGCCGGGCGGTTGTTTGGACGCCTGCCGATCGAGCGCCGCGCGGTCTGTGGGGTGACGCACCGTGCGACCCGTCGCTTCGTCGCGCGTGCAGCGCCCTCGCTCGGGACACGTCGTGTTCGTGCAGCGATACACCTTGAGCTCGGGCTCTCTCGGACGCGAGCGCGTCAGACGCCACAGCGGCAGCACCGTCCCCAGAGGGCAGACGTACACGTCGCGCTCCGCGTCGTAGCGGAAGTGCGCCTTGTCAAAGGGAGCGTCGGCCGACGCAGTCGGCGCATCGACGCTTCCAGGCGGCACCACCACCTCGTGGTGATGGGTTTCGGCCTGCGCGAGCTCGCGGCCCGAGACGTACCCGGCATCCACCGCCGTCGCATCTGGACGCGTGCCCAACGTGTCGAGCGCCTGATCGAGCATGGGCGTCAGCAGCGTGTGGTCCGTCTCGTCGTTCGTCACGTCCTGCGCCACGATGAACTCGCCGTCGGTGACGACCTGGGCGTTGTAGTCCAGGCGCAGCTTCGCCTCGTTGTGGCCCTTCATCACGCGCGCTTCGGGCTCGCGCGGGTGCAGGTGGTCGGCGCGATGCGAGTCCAACTCCGCCAGCGCCTTCTGGATCACCTGCTTGCGCGCGTCGGGCGTCGACAGCTCCTTGGGCAGGTGCTCGCCGGTGCGATGCTCGGTCTTGTAGAGGGCTTCGAGCTGCGCGAAGACCTCCTCGATCGCCTTGTCGCCGTGCGCGTTGAGGGCTCCAGGAGGCGCTTGCGATGGAGCGCCGAGTCCATCGAGCAGATGGCGCGGAGCTTGGTGCCATCGAGGGCGTGCAGGACCATGTCGATCAGGCCCGCGTGGGCGGCGACGCGGGTGACGTCGCGAGCGAGCGTGCGAAGGGCGTCCCGATGCGCGTGGAAGAAGCGGTGCAGCGCGTTGTGATCGGGGCACTGCATGCCGGTGAGCCACATCAACTGGACGCGCTCGCGGCAGGCGATCTCCATCTGTCGCAGGGAGCGTACGTGCCTGAAGTAACAGTAGAGCCAGACCCGCGGAGCAACTCGCAGCTCCACGGCGGCCGCCCTCGCGCGTCGGTGGGCGGGTCGATGAAGCCCATCGCACGGAGGTCCATCGTGTGGAGCAGATCATCGAGGAAGCGCGCGGGGTCATCGGGCCTGACCAGCTCGTCGAGCGACGGCGGGAAGAGGAACTGCTGCGTGCGATTCGCTTTGCGGCTGTGACTCATGCCCCTCGCGGACAAGACGCAGAGGCACCAACCTCTATTTCCGACCGACGGGTCGAAATGAGAGTCGACAGTTGAGATTCTGAGACAGCCTCTTCAACACGCGGCGACAGCGACGCCCCTCAACGTTCTGAGACAGCCTCTTTACTCACCGGCGTGCGCGAGAACAGCTCTACCAGCGGTGAAACGCGGGGTGGCCCTCGCGCACGGCGACGAAGGTCCCTCGGCAGGTGCAGGTGACCTTTCCGTTGGCTTCGAGGGTGGCGTCGACGATGACCTTGTCGCCCTCGCTCGACACGACGTGGGCCTTCACGGTCACGGGGCCGTCGGTGGGCGTCGGGCGGCGGAGGGTGACGTGAAAGTCCGCGGTCACCGTGCAGGGCGGTGATTCGAGCCCGCGGAGCTTCATGAGGTGATGCGCCGCGGTCCAGTTGCTGTGGCAGTCGAGGAGGGCGCCCGCGATGCCGCCGTTGAGCATCCCTGGAAAAGCCTCGTGGTGGGCCTCCGAGCGCCAGGTGCAGGTGAGCTCGTCACCCGCTCCCCCGCTGGGGAAGCTCTTGAGCCGCAGGCCCTTCTCGTTCGAGGGGCCGCAGCCGAAGCAGGCGTTGTGGGGGGCGAAGCGGTCTTGAACCGAGAGGTCGTCAGCCATGAGTTCGGGGCGATACTACACGCTGCGGCATTCGTGGAGGCCGTGACGTTCGCGCGTATACTCCGCGCCGCGTGCGCGCGCAGTTCGAACTGACGGCTGATTGCCCCGCGTGTGGGGTCGAAGGGGTGGTGGTCGAGGTCTACGACCCCAACGAGCCCGCCTGCGCGCTCGGGCTGCCCGCCGAGGCGCGCTGCCGACTGTGCGAGGCCGCGTGGTCCGCGAAGCTCACCGAAGGCCCTGATTCCAAGGGGGTTGCCGCGAGAGGAACGGGGCACTGCCCCTGCTGCGGTCACACCCT
Source organism: Polyangiales bacterium (assembly GCA_046351535.1). Taxonomy (GTDB): domain Bacteria; phylum Myxococcota_A; class Polyangia; order Polyangiales; genus CAISKJ01. The sequence goes on along the minus strand of JAXLYG010000015.1, from coordinate 227,915 downwards.
CATCGACGAGGAGCTCTCGGCGCACGCGTGCTCGATGTGTGGCTCTCGCGCGAAGCGAGAGACCTCGCGCGAGCCCGTCGATGTGAAAGACCGCGCCGCGCTCGAACGCGCCCTGCGACGCCTCGCCGACGAAGAGAGCGCCGAGAGCCTCGAAGGGTTCCTCGCGTCGAACTTCGTGGGGCGCAGCGTCGACGAGGTGCACGCGCGCATCGTGAGGGGCGATGCCGTCGAGACGGGCTTCGGCGTGATCTTCTCGCTCTTTCAACGCGGCGCGGGGACCGTGCGCGGAGGCTCCATCGCGCCCGTGAAGTCCACGCCGTCGCGGCCCATCACGGTGCCTCCTCCGCGGGACGTGCAGCACGCGTATGACCCGCGCGCGATGGTGCTCGCGCTCGTGAGCGTGCTCGCCGCCGACGGGCACTACGACGCCAAGGAGATGGCCTTCATCGAGCGCTTCGTCGTGGCCGAGGGAATGGCCCCGCTCAAGCCCGAGGAGATGAGAGTCCACCGTCCGCTCGAAGTGTCGGGGAGGATTCCTCCCGCGCGACGCGCCGAGGTGGTGGAGCTCATGACCGAGCTCGCGTGCATCGACGGCAGCGCCGACCCGAGCGAGCTGCGCATCGTGGAGTCGTATGCGACCGCGTGGGGGATCTCGCCCGACGAGCTCTCCGAGTGGCTCGAGCGCTACCGCGCGCGCTACGCGACGGACCTCCAACGCTTCCTGCGGCGCGTGCGGGCGTTCTTCCTCGCGCCGAGAGATCCACACGAGCACCCACCGAGAAGAGAGCACTCGTGACGCAATCACAGACCGCTACGCAGAGCGCGGGAACACCGCAGAGCAACGTCCCCCGCGACGAGGTGGGGCGCGCCATCGCCACCGTGCGCGGTCAGTTCGACACCGTGATGGAGTCCGTGCGCAGGGTCATCGTCGGCAAGGATGACGTCATCGCCCGCGTGCTCGTCGCCATGAGCGCGCGCGGCCACGTGCTCCTGAAAGACGTTCCCGGCGTGGGCAAGACCATGCTCGCCAAGAGCATCGCGGCCTCCATCGGCTGCGCGTTCAAGCGCATCCAGTTCACGCCCGACCTGCTCCCGATGGACGTGTCGGGCTCCAACGTCTTCGACATGCGGAAGAAGGCGTTTGAGTTCCAGCCGGGGCCTGTCTTCACGAACATCCTCCTCGCGGACGAGATCAACCGCGCGACGCCGAAGACGCAGAGCGCCCTCCTCGAAGTGATGGAGGAGCGGCAGGTGACCGTCGAGGGCGAGACCCACACGCTCGACGCGCCCTTTCAGGTGCTCGCGACGATGAACCCCCTCGACCACGAGGGCACCTATCCGCTCCCCGCGGCCCAGATGGACCGCTTCATGATGATGGTCTCGATGGGCTACCCCTCGGAGATGGCCGAGGTGCAGATGCTCTCGGTCCACCTCGCGCCGGACCCCGTGCTCGCGGACCTGCGCGCCGTGATCTCGCGCGATGACTTTCTCCTCTGGCAGCGCACCGCGCCGCTCGTCTACGCGAGCGAGGACCTCAAGCGCTACGCCGTGGCCGTCATCCACGCGCTGCGCGGCGATCCGCGGAACCTCCAGTCGCTCTCGCCGCGCTCGACGATCCTGCTCATGCGCGCGGCGCAGGCGCGGGCGATGCTGCGCGGGCGCGACTACGCCACCGCCGAAGACGTGCAGATGATGGCGCCCGACGTGCTCGGGCACCGCGTGATGCTCGCCGACGCCCGCGCGGGGCGCGAGTTCGTGGTCGAGACCATGGGCCGCATCGCGGTCCCCACCTGACGGGACGCGGAGCGAGAAACGGATGACCGCGTTCGATCCCACACGGCCGGTGAGAGGGCGCGCGCGCGTCGTCGCGGGGATCTTGTTTCACACGGTGCTCCTGCTCGTGATGCCATTTCTCGTGGGCGGGATCACGGGCTTCTTCGCCGAGGTCTCGCAGGTGCGCGACACGCTCGGGGGCCTCGTGCGCTTCGCGTCGGCGCTCTTGCTCCCGGTGCTCGTGGTGCAGCTCGCGGGCGTCGCGGTGAAGGTGCGGCGCGAGCGGGCCGCGGCGCGCGACGGCGGCGACGTGAGCACCGACGCGCTCCTCGAGTCGGTGCATCGGCACGTGCGCGTGCTCACCGACAAGGGCCTCGGGATGTTCTTCGGCGCCCTCTTCGGCGTGATGCTCTCGCTGGTGTTCAAGTTCGCCGAGCTCGGGATCATCGCCGTGCTCGGCCTGGTCACCCTGTACCTCCTCGTGGCCGCGGGCGTGGTGCTCAGCACCTTCGTGGTCACGCGCTTCGAACAGCGACTCGCGACGCGCCGAGGCACCATCGGGCGTGAGTTCTCGCCGGTGCTCGTCGAGGCGGGCGACTCGGTGGAGGAGCGCTTTCACTTCGAACGCGTCCCGGTTCCCTCGGGCTTCAACCTCAGGGTGCATCAGGCGCTGCCCGCGCGGCTCGCCACGGAGAGCCGTCACGTCGTGGGACCGGCCGTGTCGCAGCAGAGGGTGACGCTCTCGCTGCCGTTGCGAAGGACGCCGCGGGGCGACTATCACATCGGCCCCGCCGACGTGGCCTACACCGACCTCTTCGGGCTCACGAGGGTCTCCGTCGCGCAGTCGGTGGGGGCGAGGCTCAAGGTGCTCCCGAGGCTGTTTCCCGTGGGTCTCGGGGATACGCCGCGCTCCGTCGCGCCCGAAGAGGGCGTGCTCAACGTGCTGCGGAAGTTTCCCACCGACGACCACTTTCGCTTCAGGGACTACGTCGCGGGCGATGACTCGCGGCGCATCCATTGGAAGCTCTCGCTCAAGGTCGGTCGGCTTCAGGTGCGACTGCCCGAGACGGTGCCCGTGACGCCTCGCAAGGTGCGGCTCGTGCTCGACAACTTTCTCCCCGCGGGCGTGAACCCCGGCGAAGAGAGCGACCTCGTGCTCGGCGACGCGCTCGATCACCTCGTCGAGGTGTGGCTCTCGCTCGCGCGTGCGCTCACCGAGCGCGGCGAGAACGTCACCCTCGTGCTCGCGACGGGCGATGCTGAAAAGCCCTTCGAAGAGATCGAGTGTCGACGCGGCGCGCAGGCGCGGTGGCGCGAGGTCGGCGCGCGCGCGACGTGGCAGACGCGAACGGACTTTCATCAGGCCGCGGCTGCGGGTGATCGCGGGCTCTTCATCGTGGTGGTGACCGCGCGCTTCTCGCCGCTCCCGCCGCTGCCGCAGCCGCAGGGCGCGTGGCTCACGTGGGTCTTTCTCCCGATGGTCGAGGAGCTCCCGGGGCCCGTCCCCGGCGTGGATCGCTTCGGCGGACACAAGCCCCTCGACGCGTTCCTTCAGCCCTTTCCGCCGGGCGCGGAGGAGAACGGCATCGCCGCGTCGGGGCGTCGATCGCGGGCGCGCAAGCAGCTCGAGGCCGCGCGTCTCGCGGCCGTGCGACGCGCGACGAGCGACAGCGTCCAGGCCGAGGCCGAGATCCGCGGGCGCGGCGAGATCTTCTACCGCGTGCGCCGCAGCGGACCCGCGTACGTGCTCGACGGGAGGTGAGACGGTGACCGAGCCCGCGAAACCCGATGCCCCCGTGATGGTGCTCCCGCCGTGGCTCGTCGCGGGCGTCGCGCGAGAGCCCCTGCGAGAGACCCTCGCCCGCGCGCGCTGGGTGCTCGGGAGCTACTGGCTTTTGCTCGCGTCGAGCTACATCGTGCTCTTCGCGACGGCCGTGACGTGGTGGCACGGCGACACCACCATCACCGCCATCATGCTCCTCGCGAGCGCCTTCGGCGTCGCCGCGGGGAACGGCCTCGCCCTCGCGCGCGTGCGTCCGTGGCTCGTGCAGCTCGGCGTGCACGGCACGCTCATGCTCTCGTGCGTCTCGATGGCCGGAGGCGTGCCGCCGCTCGTCGTCGTGGTGGTGTTCTCGTTCCTCTGGTCGGTGAGCGGCGGGCAGCTCACGCTGCAGCGTCGCGGGTCGCTCGTGGCGCTGTGGATCCCGATGATCTGCTGGGCCGCGGCGATCATCACGATCCTCGAGCAGAACGGTCGCCTCCACGAGTGGCAGTCGGGTCACAAGGAGGGCGTCTGGCAGCCCGTCACGCTGGCCCTGCTCTTCATGGTGATCGTGGAGTTCTTTCTCTTTCTCGCGGGGCAGGAGCACTACCACGCGCAGGTGTGGCAGGCGGGCGCGACGGCCACGCCGATGAGCCTCACGAAGCACCGCGCGATCGGGGCCACGCGGATCACCAAGCGAGGCATCACCGCCGTGCTCGTGCTCGCGCTCGTGTCGAGCGGCTTCGTCGCGAAGCTCGCGCCCTACCTCTGGCGCACGGGTCCCGCGGAGCACCGGGACAACGGCCGCGAACCTCCGCCGGAGCCTCAGAACCGTCGACCGCGCTCGGCACCGGAGCCCGACTGGGACGCGCTCAAGCGCTCCATCGAGCGCGCGGTGCGAGAGGCCGAGAAGCAGGCGCGCGACGTGCTGCCGTTCGTGCCGCTGTTCCTCCTGAATCGCCCGCTGCGGAGGCTCCTTCTGCTCCGTCACCTCCGCAAGCCGATGCGCACGCTCAACCCGAGCGAGCGCGCGGCGAACCTCTGGCGCTACGTGCTCATCGCGCTCGGCGACGCGAAGATGCAGCCGCGCCCCGGGGAGTCCCTCGATCAGACCGTCGAGCGCATCGTCGAGGCGCGCACCGCCGCGAACGAGCCGCTCCCCGAGGGCCTCGCGGAGTCGTGCGAGGTGTATCAGCGCATCCGCTTCGGACTCGGGATTCCCACGGGCTCCGTCGAGGCGTTGCAGCGGAGCGCGGAGCGGGCCTTCGTCACCGTGCGCGCGCCGATGACCGCGTGGCAGCGCGTCGCGAGCTGGTGGCGCAAGCTCGACCGCTGACCTCGATCGCCGCGCTCAGAAGCGCAGCGTGAGCGAGGTCCCGCTCGGTGAGACCGTCCACGTTGCGAAGCGCCCCGTCGAGGGCGCCCTCGTGAGGAGCACCGCGCCGGCCACCGCGCCCGCGACGCCGAGCACGCCCGCGGCGACTCCGACGCCCGTGAGCGCGCGGTACTGGTCGAGGTCGCGAGGGCGCGCGTCGGCCTCTGCGCGCAGGGCGCCGATCTCCGCGGGGCTGCACGTCGAAGCGCCGAGCCTGCACGCCGTGAGCGCGCGGTCGACGGTGTCTTGCGCCGTCTCGGTGCGCGTGGCGCCGTCGACGCCGAGCGCGATCATCGCGACGCTCGCGAGCGTGAGGGTCGCGCCCGAGCCCGCGATCACCCACGCGACGGTGCGCGCGCGGCGGGCGTTCGTGAGGTACTCCTCGCGGTAGAGCGGCGTCGGTTGCAGCGTGACGGCGCGCGTGACGGTGGCGCCCGCGGGGAGGTCGACGGTCGTCTCCCACGGGAGAAAATCGCGGCGCGTGACGCGCAGGCGGTGAACGCCCGCGGGGACGCGCTCGCTCCCGTCGAAGCTGAAGCGTCGCTCGTCGAGAAAGGCCGCCGCGCCGCTCTCGCTCACGCGCAGGTTGAGCCGCGCGCCCTGGTCATCGGGGACGGGCGTGGCCCAGGCGAGCTCGGCGCGCACGGAGGCGCCGATCCCGCGCGCGTCGACGACCGTCGAGAACGCGGTGTAGCCCGGCCTGCGGAGCTCGACGCGGTGCTCTCCCTCGGGCACCGCGATGGGAGAGGTGAGCGGCGTGTTCGCGACGGGGTGTCCGTCGACCAGGACCTCGGCGCCCGCGACGTTGCACGCGACCGAGAGCGTCGAGCGCGTGCGCTCCAGCGCTTCGGTGATCTCGACGCGCGCGTCGCCGGGCACGTCGACCTCGGCCTCTCGCGCGATGTGGCCGGGCGCCGAGAGCCTCACGCGGTGGCGTCCCACGTCGAGGCGCAGCCCGTCGTGCGCCGTGGGGCGAGGGAGGCCGTCGACCTCGATCGTGAGGCCCGCGGTGTCGAGCGTGACGACGAGCGTCCCGACGCGCTCGCGCAGCCTCGCGAGGGTCGCGTCGACGTCGGCGCGGCGCTGTCTCACCGCCGCGGGCGGAGCCTCGTCGACGAAGCGCTGGAGCGTCGCGAGCGCCTCGGCCCAGTGGCGCATCCCCTCGTGCACGACGGCGAGGTTGAAGAGCAGCGACGGGTTGCGCGTGAGCTCGTAGGAGCGCGAGAACTCCACCATCGCGCCGCCGAAATCGCCGTCGTCGGTGAGGGCCACGCCGCGCGCGAAATGCCGCCGCGCCTCGGCCTCTTCGGGCGTGCGCTGCGCGCTGGCGGGCAGCGCCACGCAGAGCAGCGCGAGGGCCGAGAGCGTCGCGATCGCGCGTCGCATCAGGGCGCCCCCGGAAAGGCCCGATCGATGCGTGCGCGTGTCGAACGATGGCCTCCGTGCGTGCGGTGCTCCGCGTGATGCTCGGGCGACGAGGCGTCGGCGGTCGCGATCGTCGCGGCGTGCGAGGCGTCTGCGGTCTCTGCGCTCGCGTCGTCGGCGACCGCGAGGGCCGCGTCGACGGCGACGTGTGCATCGACGGTCGCAGGGAGCGCGCGCGGGGGTGTGACGGTCGTCGCCTGTGGTGTCGAAGCGCGCCACGCGAGGACGCCTCCGAGCGTGAGCACCGCGGCGGTCGCGAGCAGCCACGGGGCCGACACGCGTGGCGCGGCGGGGCGCGGCGCAGCGGGGCGTGGCGCGGCGTTCCGGTCGGAGACGTGCGTGCTGGCGAGGGCGAGCGGAGAGCGGTCGCGCGGCGGACTCGCTGGGGCGTCGCCGTGCGGGATCGCGCGCATCGCGTCGCGCATGGCGTCGATGGTGGCGAAGCGGTCTTCGGGTCGACGCGCGAGGCAGCGGGCGACGAGGTCGCACCACGCGGGAGGGATGCCCGGGCGCGCGACTTCGAGGCGGAGCGCGTCTTCGGTGGCGCGCTTGACGACGAGCTCGTTGTAGTTCGACGCCGCGTGGGGGAGCTTGCCGCTGAGCATTTCGAAGAGCGTCGCGCCGAGGGCGTACTGGTCGGCCGCGGCGGTGAGCTCGCGCTGCCCCATGCACTGCTCGGGGCTCATGTACGCGGGCGTGCCGAGGACGGTGCCCGTGGTCGTCACGCGGAGCGCCTTCTCTGAGAGGCAGCGCGCGATGCCGAAATCGAGGAGCCGGGGCGAGGGGGCGTCGGCGCCCGGGACGCGCGCGAGGAAGACGTTGTCGGGCTTGATGTCGCGGTGGATCACGCCGCGCGCGTGGACGTGCGAGAGGGCCGCGCACACCGGATCGAGGAGCGTCCGCGCGTGTTCGGGTGAGAGCGGGCCCTCGCGGTCGAGGAGGGACTGGAGTGACTCGCCTTCGAGGAGCTCCATCACGAGCCAGACGAGGTCGCCGGCCTGACCCGAGTCGATGAGCTCGACGATGTGGGGGTGGCGCACGAGGCTCGCCGTGCGGGCCTCTTGAAGAAAGCGCGCCACGAGATCGCGGTCGCGCACCAGGTCGGGTTGGAGGAACTTCACCGCCACGCGCCGATCGATGCGCTCGTTGCAGGCCTCGTACACCGTCCCCATTCCGCCGGCGCCGAGGAGCTTCACGATCCGGTAGCGCCCGTCGAGGAGCATCCCCGCGGAGACCCCGGGGATCGCGCCCTCGCCCTGCGCGTCGCGCGCGTCGGCGTCGCGCGCGTCGGCGTCGCGCGCGCCGGGGCGCTGCGTCTCGTCGGTGCCTGCCTGCGCGTTCGGATCGTCGGCCACGGGCGATGGTTCACCGCGCGCGGCCCCGTTCGTCAACACCCTGCGGTCGTCGCGGCGGCGTCGATCGCGGTTCACCGCGCGCGGCCACTCGTGCGACCCTGCGCGCGAAGCGACGAGAGGGACTCCGGTGATCGACCCACTGAAGAAGACCGTGCGCAAGCGCTCTGACCGGACGGCGCCTCCGATCGAGGGCCCCATGCGGCTCGTGCTCGTCACGCCGAAGGGGGTCATCACGCGCACGCTCCCCGCGGAGGGGCGCGTCACGATCGGTCGCTCGCCCGAGGCCGACGTCTCCGTCGATGACGACGAGCTCTCGCGGCTCCACGCGGCGATCGACGCGGGCGCGTCGCTCTCGGTGACCGACCTCGGGAGCAGCAACGGGACGGTGGTCGACGGGCGCTGCCTCGGCGAGGGAGAGCGCGCGCGCCTCGCGCCGGGCCAGGCCTTCGAAGTGGGCGCCACGATCGGCGTCGTGCAGCCCTCACACACGAGCGCAAGCGGTGCGCCCGAGTCGGTGCGCGAGGTGGCGCCGCCCGAGCGCGGGATGCGCGCGCGCGTCGTCGTCGCAGACCCCGCGATGGAGGGGCTGCACCGCATGGTCGAGCGCGTCGCGCCGGGTGAGATCAACGTCATGCTCCTGGGGGAGACCGGCGTCGGCAAGGAGATCTTCGCCGAGCGGATCCATCGCCTGTCACGGCGCACGTCGGGGCCCTTCGTGCGGCTCAACTGCGCGGCCCTCGCGGAGTCGCTCCTCGAGAGCGAGCTCTTCGGACACGAGAAGGGCGCCTTCACGGGCGCGGTCACGGCGCGCGCGGGGCTCCTCGAATCCGCGGGCGGTGGGACGGTCTTTCTCGACGAGGTGGGCGAGCTCCCCGCGAGCGTGCAGGTGAAGCTCCTGCGCGTGCTCGAGGACCGCACCGTGACGCCCGTCGGGGCCGTGAAGCCGCGGCCCATCGACGTGCGCGTGGTGTCGGCCACGCACCGCGACCTCGAGCGCGAGATCCGCGAGGGGCGCTTCCGCATGGACCTCTGGTTCCGACTCAACGGCATCGCGCTGGTGATCCCTCCGCTGCGGTCGCGCGTCGCCGAGATCGGGCCCCTCGCGACGCTCTTTCTCTCCGAGGCCGCGGCGCGCTCGAAGCTCGCGGAGACCCCTTCGCTCTCCGCCGACGCGCTCGACGTGCTGCGCCGCTGGCGATGGCCCGGCAACCTCCGCGAGCTGCGCAACGTGATGGAGCGCGCGGCGCTCCTCGCCAGCGACGGGACCATCCTCCCCGAGCACCTGCCCGACGTGATGCGGTCCCCGGCCTCTTCGGAGCCTCCGCTCGCGCCACCGACGCCCGCGTCGATCCCTGCGCCCCCGTCGATCCCGCCGCCGTCGTCGGTGACTCCGCGCGACGCGACGAGCCTGCGTGACGCCGTCGAGGAGCTCGAGCGTCAACGCATGATCGAGGCCCTCGCGCAGTGCGCGGGCAACCAGACGCGCGCCGCGGCGCTCCTCTCGATGCCGCGGCGCACCTTCGTCTTCAAGCTCTCGCGCTACGGCATCGCGCGCCCGAAGAAGCCCACCGACGAGGGCTGAGCCCTCCGCCGCGCGCGCTCAGATCGCGAGGCGCGACGGCAGGATCTTGGCCTGCGTGTTCACCGTCGCCGTCTGGACGTAATACCCGCGGCCCGGCTGGAGGTTCGGGATGTCGAGCCTGAAGGGGATCGCCGCGTAGTCCTCGCAGAGCACGGTCCCGCGGGGCGAGTGGACGAGGAAGTGCGCCACCGTGCCGTACCGCACGCCGAGGGCGCCGTCGCGGTTGAAGAGCGTGGTCTGGAGCACCGTGATCGACCCGCTCGCGTCGGCGTACGTGGGGTTGAGCGCGATGGGCGGCGCCGGGTCGCTGCCCTGGTACGCCTTCTCGGAGTGCGGCGTGGGGTTGATGTCGTTGTAGAGGTGGTTCATCGCGTCTTGCGAGAGCGTCGTGACGCGGCCTCCCCACCAGCGACAGAGCGGGTACACCACGGCGCTGCGCGACTGGCGGGTGTTGTCGTCGTCGGGGTCGCCGTGGTTGTCGATGGGACCGCCGCAGTGGGCGAGCGAGAGGGCGAGGACGGCGGCAGAGAGCAGGGTGGCGGTGCGCATGGTCGTTCTCCGTGTGGTCGAGTGCTCCGCGCGCCTTCCGGTGAACCCGATGTTCCCCCTCCGCGGCGTCGCGGCTCGGTGCGCCTCATTGCAGCGCCGGTGCCACGCGCTCGATGCGCTCGAATGTGCTGAAAAGAAGCCGTTTTCGCGTCGTGAGGCGACGCGTTGAGCAACGGCTGCCCGTGTCGAGACGAGGCGACGGCGAGCCGCGCTGCGCAGTCGTTGCTCAACCCGAGCAACGCCGTGACGTGAGGGGTCTATCGCGGCGAGCGGGTCACGCCCGGTCGATGCGCGCGAGCACGAGGTAGGGCGCGCGCTCGACCTCGCCGCCCTCGTGCGTGAGGACGAGCCCGAAGCGTCCGCCGTAGACGAGCCACACGACGCCCGCGCTCGAATCATCGACAGGAACGGCCCTCGCGTCCGAGGTCTGCGACGCGTCGAGGGAGTCCGCCGCGCGCACGGTCCAGCGCCCTTCGGTGCCTCGCTCCGACTCGTAGCGGAGGGCGGTGAGCGAGGTCTCTTCGCCCGCGCGCTTGAAGCGCAGCGAGAGCCCGTCTTCGCAGCCCGGGCACGGCTCGACCTCGACGGCGACGAAGCGCGCCGCGTCGATCACGGCTGCGACCCCGCGTCGACGAGGGCGAACTCCACGCGACCGAGCGCCGGGTCCGCCGAGACGACCTTCACGCGCACCGCGGAGCCGATGGAGAACGCGCGACGCTCCGACCGCGCGTGGGCCTCGGCGTCGTCGATCTCGTAGGGGCCCTCGGGGAGCTTGTCGAAGGGGAGCGTCCCTTCGATGAGCGACGTGTCGACGGTGGCGATGAGCCCGAAGGGACGCACCCTCGTGACGTGCGCGTCGAACTCCTCGCCGACGTGCTCGGTCATGTACGCGGCCGTGAGCATCCGCCGCCGATCGTTCTCCGCGCGCGCCGCGGCGCGAGCCCGCTCGTTGATGTGCCGCGCGAGCGTCTCGATGGAGGGATCACCGGGCGTGAAGCTCCGATCGCCGTGCAGGTACCGCTTCACGAGGCGGTGCACGGCGAGGTCGGCGTACCGTCGGATGGGCGACGTGAAGTGCAGGTAGAGCGGCGCCGCGAGGCCGAAGTGCCCCATCACCTCGACGGTGTACCGCGCGGGTCCGAGCGCGCGCAGGAGCACCGAGCGCAGCGCGGGTTCGAGCGGAGAGCCCGAGATCTGATGGTCGAACGCGGCGAGGGCGAGGGGCGTGATGCGAGGGCCGAAGCCCGCTTCGAAGCCGAAGTTGCGCGCGAACTCCTCGAGCGCGCGGGCGCGGTCGGCGTCGGGCTCCTCGTGGACGCGCAGCATCGCGGGGACGCCGCGCTCGACGAGCCAGCGCGCGACGGCCTCGTTGGCGGCGACCATCGCGCGCTCGATGAGGGTGTGCGCGCTCGTGGGCCGGTACGCCTCGACGCCCGTCGCGACGCCCTTCACGGGGTCGAAGACGATGTGCGCCTCGTCGCGGTTGATCTCGACGCCGCCGCGGCGCGCGCGAGAGAGCCCGAGCCTCGCAGACACCGTGCGCAGCCACGGGAGCGACGACTTCACCGGCGCGAGGTTGTCGCTCACGGCGCCGCGGTCGAGAAAGGCCGCGACCTCGTCGTAGGAGGCCCGCGCCCACGAGCGGATGACGCTCTCGTACACGTCGACGGAGGTGATCTTCCCCTCGGCGTCGATGCGGAGCTCCGCGGTGAGGCAGCAGCGGTCGACGCCGGGCAGGAGGCTCAGCCACTCCGACGAGAGCCCGTCAGGGAACATCGGCAGCACGCGCCCCGCGAGGTAGACCGAGGTCGCGCGCGTGCGGGCCGCGAGGTCGAGCGGAGAGCCCTCGGGCACGAACGCGCTCACGTCCGCGATCGACACGAGCAGCCGCAGGGCGCCGTCGGAGGGCGCGGGGAGCACCGACACGGCGTCGTCGATGTCGCGCGTCGAGGGGGCGTCGATGGTGATCGTGGGGACGTCCCTCAGGTCGCGACGGAAGCCCGTGACCTCGTGGGCGATGGCGCGCGTGGCCTCGACCTGCGCGAGGGCGTCGTCGTCGAACGTGGTGAGCACGCCGTGGCGCGCGATGACCTGCGCGAGCGCGCGCTCGTCGGGCGTGTCGACCTTGCGGATGGCGCGCGCGCGGTTCTCGGGGAGCACCCTCGCGGTGACGGCGTCGCCGAGGTTGAGCGTGAGCCCGCCGTCTTCGAGGGCGAGGTCGGTGTTGGCGACCTCACGGTCGACGCGGAGGAAGCGCTCTCCGCGGTGCTGCACGACCTCGCCGAAGAGCTCCGCGCGGGTGCGCTCGACGAGGCTGAGGGCGGCGGCGGTGTAGCGTCCGTCGGCGCCCTGGGTGAGCTCCGCGGAGACGCGGTCGTCCGCGAGGAACGCGTTGAGGAGCGGCGGGGGGACGAAGGCCGAGAGGCCCTCTCCGCCGACCTCGTTGACGAAGCCGAAGCCGCGGGGGTTGATGCTGACGGTGCCGACGATGCTGCGAGACGTGGTCATTGTGAGGGCGCGGAGTCTCTCACGCGCGAGGGCGGCGACGCTACGCGCGCGTGGCTCAGCGCGCGTACATCACCCGCGGGGCGAACCCCCGGGCGCCGATGCGGCGCGCATGCGGTCTCGCGCCCTTCCTTTGCGCGGGCCCCGGCGAGAAGATGCGCGGGTGAATCGTCGCCCTCTGCTCGTCGCTGCGGCCGTTGCGCTCACCGCCTGCGATCCCTCGGTCAGCGCGACGAGCTCGCCCGACGCGACGCCAGACGTCGCCCTCGATGTCACGCGCGCAGACGCGTCGAGCGACCTCGCCACCGACGCGGTCGCCACAGACGCTCCGTCGGAACTCCCGCGCGACGCTTCGCCCTCGGATGCGGTCGCAGACGTCACGCTCGACGCGCCGTCGGACATCGCGCGTGACACGTCCTCGGACGCTCCCCGCGACGCGCCCGCGGACGCAGCGCTCGATGTCGCCGTCGACGCCTCGAACGACGTAGCCCTCGATGCGCCCGCCGATGTCGCCCTCGACGCCTCGATCGACGTAGCGCCCGACGTCACCCTCGACGCACCGGTCGACGCACCGGTCGACGCGCCGGTCGACGCACGCGCAGACGCAGGATTCGACGCGACAGACGCTGCGTTCGACACGATCGACGCGTCGACGGACGCGCCCCGCGACGTCGCCTCCGAGGCCACGCCCGACGTGCTCGTCATCGACGCGCCGGCGGGCGCGTGGCGAAGCGCGCTCTTCCCCGACAACTGGGTTCCCCTTCACGCGGGCGGACGCGCCGACTCGATGGGGCGCTCGCTTCAGGACTTCTCCTTCGCGGGCTATCACCGCGGTGACGCGCCTCCGTACGGCCTCGGGACCGTCGTGCGAACGGTCGACGCGCGACTCGGTGACGGCGTCACCGACGCGACGGCGGCCATCCAGGCCGACCTCGACGCGGCCTGCGCCGACACGACCCCGGGGCTGCGCGTCGTGCGGATCCCCGCGGGCACGTACCGCTTGCGATTCCCGACGGCGACGCCTGCGACGGACGCGGCGCTGCGTGTGGCGTGCTCGAACCTGGTGCTCCGCGGCGCAGGACCCTCGACGACGCGCCTCTGGCTCGACGACCCGAACAACGCCCGAACGCGCGCGATGATCCGCGTCGCCGCGCGCTCGTTCAACGCGTGGTCGGGCGCCGGGACGACGCTCCTCACGCGCGACGCGCCGTCACCGACGCGCACCGTCGCCGTCGCGAGCACCGCGGGGCTGTCTCCCGGTGACTTCGTCGCGGTGCGCAGCGACCTCACGGAGGCCTTTCGCGCCGAGCACGGCATGGACCTCACGCTCGCGGGCACCGTCGTGTGGCCCGCGTCGACGGGGCTCGGGCTGCTGTACCTCCGCCGCGTTCGCGCCGTCGATGCGACGGCGAGCACCGTGACCCTCGACGCGCCGACGCGCTACGAGCTCCTGCGGCGCGACAACGCGAGGCTCTACCGCCCGACGGGCGCGCTGGAGGAGGTCGGCCTCGAAGAGTTCTCCATCGGCATGACGGAGCACGCCACGAGCGCGGCGGGCACGCTCCCGGGGCCGCTCGGCGACAACGACACGGGCTACGACGTGCCGGGCACGGCCGCCTACGCGGTGCACTCCTCGACGGGCATCCGCGTCGACGTGACGCACGACGCGTGGGTCCGCCACGTCGAGACCTTCGCGCCGGCGGTCAACGCGAGCGGCGCGCACGTGCTCTCGATCGCGCTGTGGCTCACGGCGGGCACCTCGCGGGTCACCGTCGACGGGTGCAACCTCGCGCGGCCGCAGTACCGGGGCGGCGGCGGCAACGGGTATCTCTACCTCGTCGAGGCCGGAGACAACCTCGTCGTCGACTCGGTGGGCACCGCGGGCCGCCACGATTTCATCACGGCCCACATCGCGTCGAGCGGCAACGTGTTCCTGCGTGCGCGGTCGGTCAACGCGCGCTTCTCCGACGACGCCCACCGGCTGCTCTCGCAGGCCAACCTCTACGACAACGTCGCGCTCGACGGCGCGTGGCTCCAGGCCGTCAACCGCGGCGACGACAGCAGCGGCGCAGGCTTCACCGCGACGCAGACGGTCTTCTGGAACACCCGCGTCGTCGCGACGCACACCCGCACGCGACGCCCCGCCGACGGCTTCACCGACGGCTTCGCGGTCGAGACCGCGCAGTACGGCTGGGGCTACGTGATCGGCACCTCGGGGCCCGGCGCCGCCGTCGTCACGCGCGCGATCACGAACAGCAACTACGCGATGCAGAACCAGGGCGCGCCCGAGGACTTCGTCGAGGGCGTCGGCCGCGGCGCGACGCTCTTTCCGACCTCGCTCTACGAGGAGCAACGCCGCCGCAGGATCGCGCGCGGAGAGTGAGCGCGAACGCGATCTCACGGGCTGAAAGGTCGCGCGATCGCGCCGCGCGCTGCGGCGCCGGTCCGGCGGGCGGACCTCCCGCGACGGATGCGCACGCGCCGCCCACAGAGATCTTCGCGCTCGGGCTCAAGCGGTGCGTGCCGGGGGTCGTTGAACGGAACAGATGACACGACGCGCGTCGGCGCCAGCCCGCATCGCGCATTCGAAAGGACCCCTTCTCATCATGGCGGCCTATCCATCGACCCACCCGAGGGCGGCTCCCAGCTACGGCATCGGCACGGCGACGATCACCCAGCGGCCCAAAGGGCCCGACCCCGTGCAGATCGCGCGGCGCGTGGTGCAGGTGCTCGATGACCCCGCGTGGCGCCCGCCGCTCCTGCCCGTCGTGGCCACGCAGCTCCTCGACCTCACGCGCCGTCCGAACGTCGACTACAACACCATCGCGAAGCTGCTGTCGCAGGACCCTGCGCTCGCGGCGCAGCTCCTCCGCCGCGCCAACTCGTCGGGCTACGGGGCCGGGCTGCAGATCCGCACGCTGCGCGACGCGGTCGCGCGCCTCGGGCTCAACGGCATCCGCAACCTCGCCCTCGAGGTCACGCTCTCGATGCGCGTGTTCAAGGCTCCGGGGTATCAGGCCGCGGCCGACGCGATGCGCCGCCACGCGGTCGCGACGGGGTACATGGCGGCGATCGTGTGTCGGTACACGCCGTTCAACGGTCCGCAGGGCTTTCTCTACGGCCTCCTCGCCGACGTCGGGCTGGCGCTGGGCCTCGTCGCGCTCGGCGACTGCACCCGCCACGAGGTGCGCCCCAACCTCCTCTCGGTGTGGCCCACGCTCTGGGCCATCCACGAGCGCGTCTCGGCGCGCGTCGCCAGCTCGTGGAACCTCGACGCCGAGATCGTGCTCGTCGTGGGGCACCACCACACGCTGCGCATTCAAAACGTCACGCACCCGATGGCGGCCGTGGTGCTCGTGGCCGCGGAGCTCGCGAGCGAGCTCGGCGCGTCGCTCTCGGAGCCCCTGGCCGAGAGCTTCGGCATCGTCGTCCCGACCAGCAGCGAAGCGCTCGACCACGCGCGCGCCACGCTCAACCTGAGCCCCCGACAGCTCGACCTCATGCGCGCCGAGGGGCGCGCCGCGCTCCGCGACGCGGGCCACTGAGCGCTCCCGTACGCGACAGATCGACGATCAGTCGGGCGTGCTCGACGGGCGAATCACGAAGCATCCGGCCTTGAGTGCGGTTCGTACCTTCATGTCTCACGCTCCCTACGCACCGTCGTCGGACGCGAAGCGCGCGACGCGATGCGGACGTTCACCTACACCCGCCTCCGACGAGACTCAAGGTCGCCTCCAAACTTCGGTGGGGCGATCCTTCCGCGCGTCGTCGGGATTCTGACCCGATTCACACGGACGGCGGCTGGCAGGGCGACGCGCAACAAGCGTCTGATGGGCTCGCTCGTGGTGGTGCCTCCGGGGCTCGTGTGCCTCGCGCGGTGGTGATGACGCTCACGCGCGCAGCAGCGTCTGTGCGCGTCGCGTCAGGTCGGCGCGCAGCGCATCGAGCTCCGCCTCGTCGAGCGCAGACATCGCGCGTGGAAAGGCCGCTTCGAGGTCGATGAGCGCGTCGAGCGCGGCCTCCTCGCACACGGCGTCGGCATCGGTGCCCACCATCGAACGCGCGATGGCGACGCGGGCGGCGTTCATCCGCGAGGCCACGCGATGATGCGTTCGGGGGCGTTGGCAGGCGAAGCGCCTGGGTCGGCGATGGCGTCACGTAGGTACGGCCCGCGCCCATCAGCCGCAGCAGCAACGTGTCACGCGTGCGAGGGAATTGCGACACCACCACGATGCGCACGCGCCCCGTGATGCGGTCAGGGGCGTAGCCCGAGGGTCACGCGCGATCACGAGTGCCTTCGCGGGGTGGTCGAAGGAGTACGTGTCGTGGGCGCGCCCGCGCGATCGCCGCGCCACTTCGAGAAATATCGAAAATTGCAGCGATGCGAGAGAATGGAGAGTGCCGCAAAGTGGGTGGAGGGGGTGACGAAGGTGACGCCACTGCCGCTCGCGCTTGGTTCGCGATGCGTCACGGGGGTTCCATTCGCGGCGCGGGTACGATAAGCCTTGCGGCGGGAGGCATCTCCAACGTGGCCGGCAATGTTGACGCGAGTGAGAGGGTGGGCACCGTCATCGGCGGGAAGTATCACCTCCTCTCCGTGCTCGGCACTGGCGGCATGGGTGCCGTCTATCGCGCCGAGAACACATGGACCCGTCGCGAGGTTGCGCTCAAGCTCCTCCACCCGGAGCTGACGAACAGCCGCGAGGTCGTCGAGCGTTTCATGCAGGAGGCGCAGCTCGCGTCTCAGCTCCGCCACCCCAACATCGTCGACGTGCTCGACATGGGGCAGGAGCCCTCCGACGGTTCGTTCTTCATCGTGCAGGAGCTGTTGCATGGCAACGACCTGCGCACGGTGATCGACGCCAGCGGTCGGCTCGACGCGGAGACCTCGATCGACATCGTGCTGCCGCTCATGGGCGCGCTCGCACTCGCGCACCGTCGCGGGGTGGTGCACCGCGACATCAAGCCCGAAAACATCTTTCTCGCGCAGGACGAGAGTGGCGAGACAGTGCCGAAGCTCATCGACTTCGGCATCTCGAAGATCATGACGGCGTCGCGCGACGCGCGGAACCTCACGCAGACGGGGACCCTGGTCGGCACGCCGAACTACATGTCCCCGGAGCAGGCTCGGGGCGATGTTCTGGTCGACGGGCAGACCGACGTGTGGTCGCTCGGCGTGGTGCTCTACGAGATACTGAGCGGTCGAGTGCCCTTCGACGCACCGAACCAAAACATGCTGATGGTCAAGATCATCACGGAGCACGCGCAGCGCATCGAGACGGTGGCACCGGACCTGCCGGCTTCGCTCGCGGAGCTTGTGCACCGGGCTCTTGCACACGATCGAGCCGCGCGCTTCGCGGACATGCCCGTCTTCATCGCCGCGGTCCTCCAATCTGGGCTTGGGGGGCTTGAACTCTTCGAGCGGCACCGCCGATCTCTCTCTGTCTCCGCGGAGCTGACCGGGCATTTCCTGGCGCTGGCCCGTTCGCGCGGTTCCAACGCCGCGTCCGCCCGTGTCACTCCCGCGGGCTCGCCTGTGCAACTCGCACCATCGCAACCTTCAAGGTCGTCGGAGAACGAGCCCACGGTGCCCCGGCTCGCTGCCTTGGACACGATTGATGAAGAGGCCCCGACCAGCGTGTCGCGATCTGCTGACCACGTCCCCGTACCTGTGATACGCGCGGCGCCGGGGGTGGCGTCGCAACTGCCTGATGCGCCGACGATGCCGCGGATCGCGGCGCCCCAAGGGAGCATCCCGTCTGCGACTCCTGTTGGGTGGGAGCAGGATGCTGGATCCTCCATCGCGTCGGCCCCCATTGGCCCGTCCCGCTGGGTTGTCGTGCTGGCCGGCGTTACCGCGTTGTTGTTGGCGGTCGTCGCAGGCGTGTTCTGGACTCGGAGACACGACTCAATCGTGGTCTCGCAATCTTCCCCATCGATCGCTCATTCTGCGAGCACGGTGACCGCCGCGACGACCCAAGGTCCGACTCGTGTCACTGCGGAACCGAGCGCGGTTCCGGAGGCGCCCGTCGTGCCGCGCGTTGGACCAGATGCGGCCGTCGACGCGTCGCGGCAGGCAGCACCTCCGCGAGCGGAAGCACCGGTGCGCCGGGTGCTCGGATCGCCACCTTTCCGGCCCGCACCGCAACGGCCCCAAACACCTCGACCGCTGCGCGATACACAACAGAATGGTGCCCCGATCCTGGGGTTGTAAGGACGTGCTGAACGTGCGTGGATTTGTGGGGATCGTAGCCGCGATGGCGGCAACTGTCGGAACGACTGTGGCGAGCGCGCAGACCCCCGAGGTCGAGCGCTTGTTGCGGCACGGTATCGAGCTGCGACAGCAGGGCAACAATGCCGAGGCACTCGCTGAGTTTCAACGAGCGGACCAGCTCGCCAACACGCCCCGCACGCTCGCGCAGATGGCTCTCGCGGAGCAGGCGCTCGGGCGTTGGCTCAATGCGGAGACGCATTTGCGCGAGGCCCTGCGATCCGCAGACGATCCGTGGATCACACGCAATCGAGCCGCGCTCGACGGCGCGCTCGGGGTGATCACCCAGCATGTCGGGCAGGTGATTGTGAGCTGCGATACCAACGGGGCAGAGCTGACGATTGGCGGGCGGTCGGCGGGGTTGCTTCCGTTGGTGGCGCCGCTGCGAGTCGAAGCGGGCGAGGTCGAGGTCGTCGCACGCGCGGAGGGGCGCTCGGCGTCGCAGCGAGTGCACATCAACGCGGGGGAGACTGCGCAGGTGGTTCTCCACATCGGGCAAGTGCGCACTGCTCGCTCGCCATCCGTACGAGCACCGATCGCACATGCCGACTTGCCCAGGGCGACGCCGGAGACGAACCAGCCAGGCTCCGCTCAACGCGCGTTCGGCTGGGTTTCGACGGTGACCGGCGTGCTCTCCCTGGGGGTGGGCGTGGGGGGAATCGTGCTGCGCGAAGGAGCTGCGCGGTCGTACAACGACGACTCTCGATGCCCTGGAGAAAATGCTCCGACGAGTCAAGGGCCTACCTGTCAGGGATACCTGGACGACGTTTCGCTGGGGAACACGCTTCAATTGGCTGGGATGATCGGCGGCGGGGCTCTCTCGCTCACGGGTATCATCCTGCTGGCGACTGCGCCTTCGGGAGTGTCACGAGCGACTGCCTCGGTGCGATGCGGAGTGGGACCAGGCACCGTGGGGCTGATCTGCGGCGGTACTTTCTAGGTGCGAAGGAGCGCGCTCATGGTGGCGAGATTTTATCTACTCACTGCAATGCTTCTGCTGATGAGCTACGGCATGGGTTGCACCCAGGTGAAGCAGTACCTGCCGGATGCTGCGCAACCGGGTGACGCCTCAACACCCACCGTTGATGATCCGATGCCTGCTGAAGATCATCAGGTGCTGACCGATGGTCCCTCTCCCGTCGATGTCTCGATGCCGCCACCGGACATGCTTTCCACAACGTGTAACACAGGAGAGACGCTCTGCGGTACCGTGTGCGTGAACACGGCGACGGACCGGGCCAACTGCGGTTCGTGTGGTTTCCCATGCCCTGCTGGGCCGAACTGTGGCGGAGGGCGATGCTCATCAGGCGACCTGCGAGTTCCCGGTCACGCATGCACGGTTTCGAGTGACTGCCCAGGCGATGGCGGGTTTTGTCTTCCCGAGCGGAATGGATGGTTTGGGGGATTTTGCGCATACTCCTGCAGTCCTGAGGCTCCGTGTCCAACAGGCAATGAATGTAGCTTATATGTGGGTTCTACTGTATCCGTGTGTCACCAGACTTGCCGAAGTAGTGGGACTTGTCGGCCGGGATATCTGTGTGATATGGGCGGAATTTGCCGCAGTCCATGCGCTTCAGCATCAGATCCAGCAGGGGCTCCAGTATGCGATGCGTCTGGTAATAACTGTATCGTCGGATGCCATTACAGTTGTAGCTCCGCTGATACTGGTTGTACCCGCACGAATCTTCGGTGCAATGTGTCAATAATGGTATGCGGTTGTGCAGACGATACCGCTTGCGGGGCTGAGTATCGATGCGAGACGTCCACCGGACGTTGCTTGCGGCGGATTTGAGCGGTTCTGCGGACCGTAGCGCTCCGATGTTGCTTCCTCGTCGAAGCGACGTGCGCGACGTGCACGACCGACGCGCGCAGACGGCTTCTTTTCAGCCGTTACACCGCGATGGAGGCGCTCCGCTCGGGTGTTCCCGGCGCGGCACACGTCGACGGAGGTGTTCCCTCGCGATGTCTCCGACGCGGAACACCTCGGGGAAGCGCCTCCCTCGCGGTGTTCGCGTTCGGAGACACCCTGGGGAAGTGCCTCCCTCGACGTGTTCACACTTCGAAACACCCCTCCGGAGGCGCTCCCTCGACGTGTTCGCGGCCGGAGACACACGTCGGTCGGCCGTATCGCCGCTATTTCGGCTGTTCGCCGCCCTTGTTGCCGCCCTCGCCGCCCTTGTTGTCATCGCCAGCGTCTTCGGCGCTGCCGCTCGGCGCGCTCGCGACGGGGCGATCGAGTCGGTCGGCCTCGGCGTTCATCCCCCCGAAGCGAAGGAGCCCCTCGACCAGATCGCTCGCCCGCGGGAAGAAGGCTTCGAACGCGTCGCGCTTCTCGTTGCGCGCGGTGAGCGCCGTGATCGCCTCGGCGGTCTCGCGGTCGACGGCCTTGAGCGCCTTGCCGAGCGCGTCGGCGGGCGTGCGAAGGAGCGCGGCCCACTTCTTCGGCGAAGGTTTTCCCCCGTCGATCTTCGGCTCGGGGAAGGACTCGGTCTTGAGCTTCTCGATCGCGTCGGCCGCGCGCGTCGCGAAGGTCGCGAGCTGCTTCGGGTCCTTCGGCGCGCCCGCCGCCAGCAAGATCGTCGAGAGGAAGGCCTGACCGTAGAGCCCCACCACGCGCTCCCGCACGTCGGTGATCGCCTCGCGCGTGGCCTTCTCCTGCCGGTCGCGCTCAAGGCGCGGCGCGCCGTCGTCCGCGAGCTCGATCGTGTACGCCACGTCGGCCGCGACCATCGCTTCGGAGAGCAGCAGCGTGTGCGCCGCGACGGCGCTCATCAGAGCCTCGGTCGACGCGCCGAACTTCGCGCCGAGCGCCTCGGACACGGCCCGCGAGACCTTCGGCGCGTGCTCGCGCGCGGCGGCCTCCAGTCGGTCCGCGTCCTTGCGGTTGTCGAGCACGCGCTTCGAGAGCTCGGGCGTCGCGGTCTTCTCGTTGGTCTCGCCTGCCATCGGGTTCCATCCCCTCGTTGTCGTCGCCCCGCAACGGCCGCACCGTGCGGCCCAAGGAACGACCATGCGAGGCGCAGTGAATCACCCGCGGCGAGGTTTGTTCAATGGCGAAGTGGTGTGTTGAGGCAAAGGGATTCCGTCGGTGGGTCGGCGACCGCCACACCGAAGCCCGTGGCCCTTCATCGAGAGCTCGGTGAACCCTCGACGTTTTGCCGAGACGAGCCCCAAGGCGTCGGCTTCAACATCAACCGCCGGACGGAGCGCGTGAGGGTCGGCGTCGCGCCGATCTCGACGTGGTGCGCGCACCGCGAGTGATCGGTCGATCCTCGTTGTGCGACGGTCCATCGAGCGCGTTGACGTCGGCGCGGTGGCTCCTCCATCCTCCGCGCACACACGCGGGAGAGGGATGCGCCCGATGGGAGACACCGTCACCACGATCGACCGAACGCGCCGCGCGATCATCGCGCTGACCGCGGCTGCGCTCACGACCGCGGCGCCTGCGCTCGCGCGGGCCGACTCGTACATCAACGGGATGATCTTCGGCGTGTGGGTGGGCGTTCCCCTGGCCGCCGTGGGCACGGCCGCGGCGCTCACCGTGGGTCTCGACCATCGCAACCGCGGAAGACCCACGACGGGCGCGCTCGCGTTCGGCTTCACCGCGGGCGCGCTCCTGCGCCGCGTATGGCGCACTCCTCGTGCAGGGCGGCACGTCGGTCTCCGACAACCAGGGGCTCTACTACGGACCGGGCGTCGCGCTGCTGGCCGTCGGCGCGACGGACATCGCGCTGTCGATCTACGGCCTGGTGCGCGCGCCCGACGCGTCCGCGCGCGCGCGCGCATGCCCGTGACCGTGGGAGGACTCGACGCGAGCGGGCAGTTCTTCGGCGGCCTCGGCGTGC
This sequence comes from Polyangiales bacterium, assembly GCA_046351535.1. GTDB lineage: Bacteria > Myxococcota_A > Polyangia > Polyangiales > CAISKJ01. Next base: position 205,473 of record JAXLYG010000015.1, on the reverse strand, counting down.
GCGTGCTCGCGCCTGACGCTTCGCAGCGCGCTCTCGCGGCATCGCGCGCCGACACGCACACGCGGTCTCCTCGCGTGGTGTGACCTCGCGCGTGTGAACGCGCTCAGGTGCGCAGCATCGACTTCGCGCGTCGCGTCAGGTCGGCGCGCAGCGCATCGAGCTCCGCCTCGTCGAGCGCAGACATCGCGCGTGGAAAGGCCGCCTCGAGGTCGACGAGCGCGTCGAGCGCGGCCTCCTCGCTCACGGCGTCGGCATCGGTGCCCACCTTGAACGCGCGCGATGGCGACGCGGGCGGCGTTCATCAGCGAGGCCGCGCGCGTGCGGAGCGCGTCGAGCGAGAGGACGACGTCGGGGTCCCACGCGGCGCCGTCGTCGAAGCGCCCCTCGTCGAACTCGGCGATCTTGCGCTTGACCGCGGGGCGCGTCGCGGCGGCCATCTGCGCGTCGGCCTTGAGCACGTAGCCCTCGGCCACGTTGCCCGCGATCGGCGGAAGCCCATGCAGCGCAGGGACGCGCGTCGCGAAGCGCACGGGCAACGCGTCGAGCTCGCCCCGCGTGCCGCGACCGAGCACGGGGACCGCCTCGATGCCGTGCTCCGCGGCGAGCGCTTCGAGCGCGTGGTGGGCGATGAACACGCCGCCGTCGTCTCCGTCGACCTGCACGTCGAAGAGCGAGAAGCGCACGTCGGGGGAGTACCAGATCCCCGTCTGCACGGGCGTGTTGCCGGGCACGGGCGCGACGTCTTCATGCGGGTACGCGCCGCCATAGAGCTCGCCGTGAAGCCGAAGGACGCGCGGCGTTCCGAGCGCGCGCCACAGCGTCACGGCCGCGCGGGCGAGCGAGGGCCGCAGGAGCTGCCATCCGAAGAACGCGTCGTCGTCGCGGAGCCACGCCTTGCGCTTGCCCACGCGCACGTCGCGTCCGTCGGTGGCGACGACGAGGTTGGCGCCGTGCACCTTCTCCGTCGCGACCCAGCGCGAGGCCGAGAGGTTCGGGAGCGAGCCTTGGATTCGAGGATAGGGGCGGTGGTCCATCGGCGGGTCGCGCACCCTAGCGCAGCGCGGTGGGCGCGCCACCCGCGATGGCAGCGTCGACGACGTCGCGTGGGCGCTGCGTCTCAAGCTTCGTTTGGGCGACTTCTCGTTGCCCGTGGGCATCGCCACGCATAGCTTCGGCTCACACCACAACCAACCGCGCGGAGCCTCGAAACGAGGGGGAAACACCGCGCGTGGAGAAGGAGCTTCCCATGTCCAATGGAAGGGATACGTCTGCCTGCGCGTCGGCCTGGAGCGTCGCGCTCGTCGCCGTGATGACCGTCGGCTGCGGCACCGCGGCTTCATCGCCCGACGCGATGACCACGCCCGACGCGATGGTCACGCCCGACGTGATGGTCGCGCCCGATGCGATGGCCACGCCCGATGTGATGACCACGCCCGACGTGATGACCACGCCCGACGTGATGGCCGCGCCCGACGTGATGACCACGCCCGACGTGATGACCACGCCCGACGTGATGACCACGCCCGACGTGATGGTCACGCCCGACGCGATGGTCACGCCCGACGCGATGACGATGATCGACGCGGCCTCGGATCTCCCTGTCGCGATGGACGTGTCGGTCACGACGGACGCGCCCTCCGACGCCTCGGACGGTGGGCGTGCCGATGCAGACGCGGCCGCCGATGCGGTCGTCGACGTGCCTCCCGCGGACGTCGTCACGCCGCCTGCGCAGGCGCTCCTCGGCGTCGTGCGCAGCGACGTCGGCAGCCTCTACCGCGTGGGATTGGGGACGGTCACCCCTGCCGGCGCGGCGTCGTGGGACCAGTGCGGCACGTACTTCTCGCTCGTCGGTCACGACATGCAGGCCAACGGGTTCTGGCTCTGCGCGTCGACCGTGCTCGGCGATCGACGCTTCTACGTCGGCAACATCGTGCGCGGCACGACCGCGTTCTGGAGCCTCCAGCGCGGCAACGTCACGGCGCGCGGAGCCGTCGCCCGCGACGCCTGCGAGACGGGCACGCTCATCGGTCGCAGCGGCGACATGACCGACGGCTTCTGGGTCTGCATGGACGCGCCGCTCCTCACGCGCTGGGCGGCGGCGTGGAGTTCGACGATCCGATGTACGGGTGGACGCCCAACGGCGCGCCGCCCATCTCCGTCACCGGGGGCGGCTCAGCTACACCGACACGGGCACCGATCCGTACCTCGTGTCGCGCGACATGCTCAATCTCGACGCGACGAACTCCCTCGTCTACGTCGGGCTCCGCAACCCCACGCCGAGCCGCGAGGCCAGGGTGTATTTCATCCCCTTCGCCAACGGAGCGTCAGACTTCGCGGAGGCGCGCTCCGTCGTCGCGCCCACGCTCGCCAATGACACGGCCAGCCGCGAGATCGTGTTCGACATGAGCACCAACCCCCTGTGGAACGGCACGATCCGTCGGATCCGCGTCGATCCCGGCAACGCCGCGGGCACCTACGAGATCGACTACATCCGCGTCGGGCCGACCTTCAACCGCACGCTCGCGCCGCGCTGGGACTTCACCGCCGACACCGAAGGATGGACGGCCAACGGCGGCTCGCTCGCCGCCACGGGCGGCATCGCCACGCTCTCGATCACCAGGGAGGACGCAGGGATCGTGCGCACGGGGCTCTCGTTCAGCGCCGCGCGCACGAAGGTCCGCCTGCGCGTTCGAAATAACCTCACCGAGACCGGCGGCGAGGTGTTCTTCTCGACCGAGGCGGCGCCCGGCTTCGCCGGATCGCGCTCGGTGCAGTTCGCGCTGGTCGCGAGCGACGGAGCGCGCCGCGAGTACGTCGCCGACATGACCCGCAACGCCGAGTGGGCGGGCACCATCACGGGCCTCCGCGTCGACTTCGGCGCGACCGCCCGCGGCGACGTCGAGGTCGACTGGATCGGCGTCGACGAGTGAGGGCCTCGCGAGCCCGCGCTCGGTCCGTCCGCTTCCGCGATAGTGTCGTGCGATGAGCGTTGGGCCTCTCCACCTCGATGACGTCCGCGCCCGCACGACGAGGCCGCGTTCGACGCCTACGCGGCGGAGGTCATCGCCCAGTACGGGACGCTCGCGAGCGCGCTCCTGCTCTTCAGCCTCCTGGCCTGGTGGCCCATCGACGCGCTCGTGAAGCCCGACGCCCGCTACGTCGTCGCCTTCGCGGCGCTCCGCACCCGCGCCGCCGTCGTCGCGGCCGTCTCGCTGGCGCTGTTCCTCTCGTCTCGCGGTGTTCGACGGCGCGCGACGGTGGCGGCGCCTGTGATGTACGTGCTCTTCGTCGTCGCCATCGGGTACTCGCTGGGCGCGCTCGGCGGCCCCGACCTCACCTGGCTCGCCGACGCGAGCGTGGCGGTGCTCCCCATGGTGCTCCTCCCGCTGCGCCTGCCCGCGCGGGTCTTCGTCACGACGGCCGTCGCGGTCGCGCTCATGGGGAGCTTCTTCCTGCCGTTCCCCGCCAACCTCGCGGCGCCGACCGCGCGGGCGCAGGTCTCGTGGGTGGTCTTCGTGATGCTCGCCTCCGTGCTGGCGGGCGAAGCGAGCACGCGCCTCGCGCGACGCGCCTTCTTTCAACAGCGCGAGCTCGACCGGACCAACGCGGCGCTCGCCACCCTCACCGCCGACCTCTCGGCCCGCGTCGCCGAGCAGACGCAGGAGCTCCGCTCCCTCGCGATCCACCTCGAACGCGTGCAGGAGGCCGAGCGTGGACGCATCGCGCGCGACCTCCACGACGACCTCGGGCAGCGCCTCACCGCGATGCGCTACACCCTCGCGCGCGTCGAGCGCCGGGTCGGCGACCGCGACGACGACCTCCCCGAGCTCCTCAGCGACCTCTCGGCGCTGATCGACGGCGCCTCCAGCGCGGCGCGCGATTTCGTCTCCGAGCTGCGGCCGCGCGTGCTCGACGACTACGGCCTCGTCGCGGCGGTCGAGTGGCTCTGCGAGCGCGTGCGCACCCACGACGGTCCGCGCTGCACGCTCACGGTCTCGCAGGGCTTTCCCGACGGGACCGCGCTCCCCGACCCCGAGCGCGCGCTGTGCCTCTTTCGCGTCGCGCAGGAGGCCACGACGAACGCCCTCAAGCACGCGAAGGCCAGCGCGCTCGAGGTCACGCTCTCGGCCGACGACGATCGCTTCAGCGTCTCGGTGCGCGACGACGGCGTGGGCTTCGACCCGAAGGCCAGCGCGTCGGGGTTCGGTCTCCTCGGGCTCCGCGAGCGGGTGCGCGCCGCCGGGGGCACGCTCACCATCGACGCCCGCGCAGGCCACGGAACCCACGTTCGCGCCGACGTGCGCTCGACGCGAACCGACGCGGAGGAACCGACATGATCAAGGTCTTTGTCGCCGACGATCACGCCGTCGTGCGCTGCGGAGTGACCCACCTCCTGAGGGAGCTCGGCGGATTCGAAGTGGTCGGTGAGGCCGAGGACGGTCGTCAGGTGCTCAACTCGCCGCTCCTCGACGCGTGCGACGTGCTGCTGCTCGACCTGTCGCTCCCGAAGGTGAGCGGCCCCGAGGTGCTCCGCCGCGTGAAGGCCGAGCGTCCGGACATCGCGGTGGTGGTGCTCTCGATGCACCCCGAAGACCAGTTCGCGCGCCGCGCCCTCGCCGATGGCGCGTCGGCGTACGTCTCGAAAGACCGCCCGCCCGCGGACATCATCGCCGCCGTTCGACGCGCCGCCAGCGGCGTCCGCGACGCCACGCCGGGGAGCGGCCCCGACGCGCCCGACGAGGCCCCGCCGCACACGCGCCTCACGCGCCGCGAGCACCAGATCTTTCTCCGCGTCGTGCAGGGGTTCCCCGTGGTCGACATCGCCGCCGAGCTCGATCTCAACGCCTGCACGGTGAGCAACCACCTCGCCAACGTGCGCAAGAAGCTCGGGCTCACGTCGGTGGCCGACCTCGTGCGCTACGCCATCGTCGAGGGGCTCATCGAGGCCGCGCCCGACAGCGCGCGCGGGTGAATCTCCGACGGCGTCTCATACCACCGCTACACCAAACCTGGCCGCGCGCGTCGATGCGCCGGGGTTCGGCGTCGAGGTCGATGTGTGGTTGGCAGCGCCGATGGCGAAGCGCCAGTCGCGGATGCTCGATGCGCCTCACCCCGGGCAACTGAAGGGTGGCCGCTCCCTTCGGGAGCGACAGGTCATCCGCAAGCGAATGGGACTCTTGCGTGCGCCGCAACCTCTCAGGTCACACGCCTCCGCCTGCAGCAGCGCGCTGTGCGAATGTCGTTTCAGATCGTCCGCGCAGCAACGGCCTCTGCGCGTCGTGCAGCTGCGCCGAAGGGAGCGACACCCTTCAGTTGCCCGGGGTGAGGCGCATCGAGCATCCGCGACTGGCGCTTCGCCATCGGCGCTGCCAGCCACACATCGACCTCCCACGCCGAACCCCGGCGCATCGGCGCTGCCAGTTTGATCGGACCGCATTCCCGCGCCAACGCGGTCGGCATCCACGCGAACGGTCGCGGCGAGTCGAGCGCCGCGCGCGTCTCTCGAATGGCCTCGCTGCGCCAGTCTTCGCCCTCGTACGACCGCTCCACGGGCGCCACGCGCAGGGGCGTCTCGCGGTCGACGCGCGCCGCGCGCACGCCCACCACGCGCACGGCGTCGTCGTCGCCGACGGGGCGCGTCCACGTCTGCACGCGGCCCCCGGCGTACTCCGCGCCGGGGCGCCAGAACGACATGCCGAACACCACATCACCGCCGCGCCCGTCGTCGGTCAGGAGGAACCACGCGGGCTCGTGCGGTGAATCCAGCGCCTCTCCGCCGGGCAGCGCCTTCGCGTCGAGGGGCGTTGCGCCAAGCTCCTTCCACGCGTCGCTCGTCGAGAGCTTGCCGATGAAGTCCTCGACGCAGTCGAGGTCGTAGCGCTCGTCGCGGAGCGGGCCCACCGAGGCCCCATCGGAGTGCGTGTACTCGACGATGAAGTGCTCGCGCGCGAGCGTGCCGCCGGGCTCGACCATCCAGGTCACCTCGTCCTGCCGCGGCGTGCGCGCGGAGAGATACCCCGCGACCACCACGTCGAGCCCGTGCACGGGGAACACACCCCAGCGCTGCGCCTGCAGCGACTTCGCCGACTTCGCGATCTTCTGGAGCGCGGTGGTCACGGGCGACACGATGCCTTCGGGCTTGTGCGCGACCTCGAACGCGATGCCTCGCACCACGCGCGCCGCGGGGGTGGGCTGAACGACGGGAGCGGTGGACTTCTTCGGCTTCGTCATGGGGCGCGCGGACGCTCGCACGGGGCCGCCGCGATGCGCCAGCTTCGTGCGTCTCCCTCTTCCCCACCGTTGCATCTCCGCGCGTCTCGGGTCATCACTGGCGCCCTTTCTCACCGCTCTTTCCGGGTCTTCTCACCATGTCCAGCGAACGCGTCATCACCATCTCCCCCGCGCTCGGCGAGGCGCTCGACGTCGCGCGCGGCGCCGGAATCCCCGTGCTCCTCTCGGGCTCGCACGGCATCGGAAAGAGCCAGTACCTCGACGCCTACGCGCACTCGCGCGGCTGCGATTCGTACGTGCTCGACCTGTCGCTCCTCGAAGCCACGGACCTCACGGGCCTCCCCTACCTCGCCGACGGACGTACGCGCTTCGCCCCTCCCGCGACGCTCCCGCCGGGCGATGCGACGCGGCCCTGCGTGCTCGTGCTCGAAGAGCTCAACCGCTGCGATCGGAGCGTGCGGCAGCCGTGCTTGCAGCTCCTCACGACGCGACGGCTCAACGACTACCGACTGCCCGACGGGTGCTTCGTCGCCGCGTGCGTGAACCCCGAGAACGCGGGCTACGAGGTCGACGCGTTCGACCCCGCGCTCGCCTCGCGCTTCATCACCCTGCGCGTCGCGCCCGCGAGAGACCACTGGGTCGCGTGGGCGAGGGAGAAGGGCCTCCACCCCAGCGTGGTGCGCTTCGTCGAGCGCTTCTCGCAGGCCTTCGAACGCGCGCCGCCGCGCTCGTGGGAGCAGGCCGCGAGGATCCTCTCCGCGGGCATCGCGTTGCGACGCAGCCCCGCGAGCCTCGAGCCGCTCCTGGCCGCGGTGCTCCAGCCCGTGACGGCGAAGGCGCTGCTGCTCGAGCTGCCCGAGCAGATGCCCGAGATCTCGCCCGAGGCGCTGCTCCGCTCGCCGCGCGTGTGGCACTCGACCTTTCAGACCTGGATGGCGCGAGAGCGTCACGACATGGTCGCCGCCACGCTCGAAGAGCTGAGGGTGTTCCTGCGAGATCGACCCGACGCGGTGCCGCGCAAGAAGATCGATCGCAAGGGGCTCGACGCGATCCTCGACATGGTCCCGCCCGACCTCGCGGTGCCCATCCTCGACATGCTCGATCGACCCGAGAAGACGCCGTGACCCGCTCGCTCGACGACCGGTGAGGTGTGCGCCGCGCGCCGTCGTCCGTCAGGGGCAGGAGGCGGTCATCGGGTCATCGACGACGCCGTTGCAGTCGTCGTCGACGCCGTTGCAGGTCTCGGTCGCGGGCGTCCCCATCGTGGCGTTGCACATCTGCCCGTCGGTGAGGCTCTGCGTCATGACGGCGTTCGGCACGGGCGCCGTCGAGGTCATCCCGTTGCCGAGCTGGCCGTAGTAGTTGGACCCCCAGCACCACACGGATCTGTCCGCGAGGAGCGCGCATGCGGTGATCGCCGTGGCGTCGAGGGCGGTCACGCCGGTGACGCCCAACACGCGCGTGGGCGCGGGGCGGCGCGTCGTGGTGCCGTCGCCCAGCTCGCCGTTGCTGTTGTAGCCCCAGCAGCGCACCGTGCGGTCCGCCAGGAGCGCGCAGGTCGTCCAGTTGCCCGCCGTCACCGCGATCACGCCGGTGAGACCGGGGACGGGGGCCGGTGAGGGGCGGTTGGTCATCGTGCCGTCGCCGAGCTGGCCGTAGCTGTTGTAGCCCCAGCACCACACCGTGCCGTCACTACGCAGGGCGCAGTAGTGAGACCCGCCGCCCGCAAGCTGCACGACGCCCGCGAGGCCCGGTACCGGCGCGGGCGTCGCGCGCGACGTCGTGGTGCCGTCACCGAGGGAGCCCTGGTAGTTGGCGCCCCAGCACTGCACGGTGCCGTCGCGCAGGAGCGCGCAGCTGGAGTTGTAGAACCCCACCTCGACGGCCGCGACGTTCGAGAGCCCCGTCACAACGGACGGACGCGTGACCGACGCGCCCGTCGTGCCGCTTCCGACCTCGCCGTAGGAGTTGCTGCCCCAGCAGCGCACGGTGCCGTCGACGAGCGCGGCGCACACGTGCTGCGAGCCCGCGTCGAGGGAGCGCACCCCCGAGAGCCCCGACACCGTCACCGGGGTGGAGCTGTTGGTGTTGGTGCCGTTGCCCAGCGCGCCGTAGGTGTTCAGCCCCCAGCAGCGCGCGGTGCCGTCGACGAGCTGCGCGCACTCGAACTGGCTCCCCGCGGTGAGCGCCGCGACGTTCGAGAGCCCCGTCACGGTGACCGGGAGCGTGCGTGTCGTGGTCGTGCCGTCGCCGTTGGCGCCGTAGGCTCCGTTGCCCCAGCAGCGCACGGTCCGATCGGTGAGCAGCGCGCAGGTCGACCCGTTGCCCGAGGTGATCGCGAGGCCCGCGTTCGTGCCGCACACGCGCGTGCCCGTCGCTGCGCACGCGCCGAGGCCCGCCGTGCACGCGCCGCCGATCGTCGCGCACACCCCCGCGCAGTACGTCTGGCCCGAGGGGCACGACGGCAGGCACGTGCCGCCCGAGCACGCCTCGCCGCTCGTGCACGCGTGGCCGCACGCGCCGCAGTGGCTGTGGTCGGTGGTCGTGTCGACCTCGCAGCCGTCAGACGTCGTCCCGTTGCAGTCGGCGTAGCCCGTGCGGCAGGTGACCGTGCACGCGCCCGACGCGCACGCAGCCGTCGCGTTGGTGGGTGTCGGACACGTCGTGGGCGTGTACCCGAGCCCGTCGGAGTTGCAGGCGCGCCTCGTCATCGTGTCGGCGCAGTCGGCGGCGCCGGGGGTGCAGACCCACGGGTTGCACGCGCCCGCGACGCAGGTCTGCCGCGAAGCGCACGCGCGGGTGGCGTAGCCGAGGCCGTCGGGGTTGCAGGTGCGCGCGGTGGTCCCGTCGGCGCAGTCGACCGCGCCGGGGGTGCACACCCACGGGGCGCACGCGCCCGAGAGGCAGCTCGACCGCGCTCCGCAGGGGCGCGCGGTGTACGAGAGCCCGTCGGCGTTGCAGGTGCGCGCGGTGGTGGCGTCGGCGCAGCTCACCGCGGCGGGGGTGCAGATGCGAGACTGGCACGTGCCGCCCGAGCAGCTCGTCCCCGACGCGCAGGTCTGCGTCGTGTAGGCGAGCCCGTCGGAGTTGCACACGCGGCGCTGGTCCATCGAGAGGCACGAGGCGTCGCCGGGGACGCAGAGCCACGCGCTGCACGTGCCGGCGGTGCAGGTCGACGTCGAGGGGCAGGTCATGGTCGTGGCGCCGAGTCCGTCGGCGTTGCAGACCTCGACGTTGCGGGTGTCGGCGCAGCGGGTCGCGCGGGGCGTGCAGGTCCACGCCCGGCAGAGGCCGCTGCTGCACGTCTGCATCGAGCCGCAGTCGGTGGTCGTGGTGCCGAGGCCGTCGGCGTTGCAGACCTGGCGCGCCGTGGTGCTTGCGCACGTGGCGGTGCCCGGGGTGCAGAGCTGCGCCATGCACGCGCCGCCGCTGCAGCTCTGGCCCGAGGGGCAGGCCGTGGTGGTGTACGCGAGCCCGTCGGCGTTGCACGCGCGACGCGAGGTGGTGCTCGCGCAGTCGAGCGCTCCCGGCGTGCACACCCGAGCGACGCACGCGCCGCCCGAGCACGACTGCCCCGAGAGGCACGGCGTCCGGTCGAAGCCGAGCCCCGCGGCGTTGCAGACCTGCCGCTCGGTGACCGACGCGCACGTGGGGGACGCCGCCCCGGGGACGCACACCCGCGCGCGGCACGCGCCGTCGGCGCAGCTCTCGCTCGCGCCGCAGGTCTGCGTCATCGACGAGCTCCCGCGCGCGTCGCAGATCAGGAGCCGCGCGCCGTCGGCGCACGTGCGCGCGTTGGGGGTGCACGCCTGACGACGGCACAGGCCGCCCGCGCCGCAGTACTGTCCCGCGTCGCAGTCCGTGTCGGCGGCGCAGTCGACGCAGACGCTCCGCGCCGTGTCGCACACCTGTCCGCGGTCGTTGCAGTCGCGCGCCGAGCGGCACGCGCGGCTCGGCACGCAGAGCTGCGCGCGGCAGAGGCTGTCCGCGGGGCAGTCGGCGTCTGCGACGCAGTCGACGCACGCGCCGAGGGACATCGAGCAGACCTGTCCGGGGCAGGTGCGCGACGACACGCAGGACACCACCGGGGCGCAGCGAGACATCGTGCAGAGGCGCCCGGTGCCCGGGCAGTCGTCCGTGGTGACGCACTCGACGCAGCGACCGAGACCCCGGTCGCACAGGAGCCCCGACCTGCACTCCGCGTTGCTGCGGCACGACGAGCCGCCGTCCGTGGCGACGTCGGCGGGTGCGTCCGTGCTCACGTCGGCGCTCACGTCGGCGCTCACGTCGGCGCTCACGTCGGCGCTCACGTCGGCGCTCACGTCGGCGCTCACGTCCGTGACCGCATCGGTGCCGATGTCGATGACCGCATCGGGCGTCGCATCGGAGGTGCCGTCCCTCGGCGGGGGCGCGTCGCTGGCGTCGCTCGCAAAGACGTCTGCGCCTGCGTCATCGGCCATCACGTCGGCGGCGTCACTGGAGAACGTCCCTCCAGTGTTGCGGGCCGTGCCGCATCCGAGCGAGGCAACCACGAACATACAGACCTGGAGCGCGCGATTTCGTCCCACGTACGAACGATACACAGGGCGTCGAGAGGCGCGTCAAGGCGAACCAACGCGAGCCCAGGTGCGGAAGAAGTCCCACGCCTGCGACCGCGCGTGTTCGGCTCGCCGCAGCGCTCTCCGTCGGCGGAACGCGCGCGGGACGAAGGTCACCGCTGCACCCGCGTTGCATCTGCGCGCGTCTCGGGTCATCACTGGCGCCCTTTCTCGCTGCTTCACCGGGGGCGTGTGCCACGGATGTTCAGCGACCGACTCGAGAAGACCCCGTGACCCGCTCGCTCGACGACCGATGAGGTGTGCGCCGCTCGCTTGAACGAGTGCGCGGCGGTGAACTACGGCGCGACGCCGACCTCGTCGATCGAGAGGACGAGGCGCTCACGGGCACGCCCCAACCGGGCGTGTTCTGCGGCTGCGACGACTCCAGCACGAGCCAGAGCGCACCGCCGCTCGGAGCGGTCGCGCGCGCGCTCAAGGAGCCCCTCCCGTTCGTGAGCATGAAGGGCGACGCCTCGCCGCGCTCCGACACGATCCACGCGGAGTAGAGAGCGCTGCAGTCGTAGGTCAGCGCGTACCGCAGATCGAGGGCCACGGCCCCGGCGGGCGGCGCGCCGAGCGCGATCACAAGGCGGAACGGTCCCGCGCTGGAGACAGCGGGCGTGAGCGCTCCGTTGGTGACGCGCGCGACGACGGAGCCGACGACGGAGCCGGGAGGTGGCTCGGCCGCGAAGGTCCAGTCGGTGACGGTGCTCGTCGTGCGGAGCATGCTCGGCGCGGTGATCGCGTAGGCGCGCCCCATCACGTCGCGGAGCGTCGAGGCGTCGAGGGTGAGGCTCGCGGTCGGACGGAGCGGGTGCGCGGGCGTGAGCGTGATCGACTCCCGCACGCGCGTGAGCGTCGCGGCGACAGGCGCGCCATCGGCGAGGAGGCGGACGCCCTCGACCCCGTCGCCGAGCGGCGTCGTGGCGGTGAGGGTGAGCGCGCTCGTGGGCGCGAGCGCGGGGCCGGTCCGCAAGCTGGCCTCGGGCGCGTCGCCAGCCGGGCACAGCGTGATCTGCGCGTGGACTGTTTGCGCGACGTCGGTGAACATCTCGAGGTTGCGGACGACCTCGACCATCGGGGGCGCGGCGCCCGGTGGGAAGGTCACGCGATAGCTGACCGTGCCGCCACGAACGCCACCGAGCGTGATCGAGGGGGAGGAGAGGTCGACGTCGAATCGCCCCTCGCCGATGACCAGCGAGGACGGGCCGAGGCCGTTGACGAACGCAACGATCGCCCGTCCGCCCGCGACGCGTCCGTCGGGGAGATAGAGGTCGAGGTCTTCGGTCAAGTCTGGAGATGCAAGCGTTGTGGGGCCGCCCAGCTCCCAAGATGATGGGCCGCTCCCGCGGACGTGGAGGGCGGTCGCGCCGGGGGCCGTGAGCGTGCACGGTGTCGCCGTGGCGTCGGCATCGGCGACGCTGTGATCGTCGATGGGCGCGTCGGTCGCGTCGAGCGCAACGGTCGCGTCGAGCGCAACGGTCGCGTCGAGCGGAACGGGAGGGGCGCCGTCGCATGCGGCCACGGATGCCACGCAGAGAGGCAGCCACGCGATGGACAGGGGTACAGACCGCCGCGAGGGCAGATCGCGATCGTTGTCGTGCACGCTGCGAGTGCTTGTGCTCATGGGGTCACCGACCGGGCTCCGATGTTGCTCCAACGGCGACGCGACGTGCTGGCGCTGCGCGCAGACGCCGCTTCTTTTCAGCCGTGACACCGCGATGGAGGCGCTCCGCTCGGGTGTTCTCGACGCGGCACACGTCGAAGGAGGTGCTCCCTCGCGATGTCTCCGACGCGGAACACCTCGGGGAAGCCCCTCCCGCGTGGTGTCTCCGACGCGGAACACCCCGGGGAAGCCCCTCCCTCGACGTGTGCGTGCTTCAAAACACCCCTCCGGAGGCGCTCCAACGACGTGTTCGCGGCCGGAGACACCCGTCGGTCGGCCGTATCGCCGCTATTTCGGCTGTCCGCCGCCCTCGCCGCCCTTGTTGCCGCCCTCGCCGCCACCGCCCTCGCCGTCGGCGCTGCCGCTCGGTGCGCTCGCGACGGGGCGGTCGAGTCGGTCGGCTTCGGCGTTCATCCCTCCGAAGCGTAGGAGCCCCTCGACCAGATCGCTCGCCCGCGGGAAGAAGGCTTCGAACGCGTCGCGCTTCTCGTTGCGCGCGGTGAGCGCCGTGATCGCCTCGGCGGTCTCGCGGTCGACGGCCTTGAGCGCCTTTCCGAGCGCGTCGGCGGGCGTGCGAAGGAGCGCGGCCCACTTCTTCGGCGAAGGTTTTCCCCCGTCGATCCTCGGCTCGGGAGGACTCGGAGCTTGAGCTTCGCGATCGCGTCGGCCGCGCGCGTCGCGAAGGGCGAGCGCTTCGGCCGCGGCGAGGCCCGCCGCCAGCAAGATCGTCGAGAGGAAGCCTGACCGGCGGCGCACCACGCGCTCCGTGCACGTCGGTGATCGCCTCGCGCGTGGCCTTCTCCTGCCGGTCGCGCTCGAGGCGCGGCGCGCCGTCGTCCGCGAGCTCGATCGTGTACGCCACGTCGGCCGCGACCATCGCTTCGGAGAGCAGCAGCGTGTGCGCCGCGACGGCGCTCATCAGCGCCTCGGTCGACGCGCCGAACTTCGCGCCGAGCGCCTCGGACACCGCCCGCGAGACCTTCGGCGCGTGCTCGCGCGCGGCGGCCTCCAGTCGGTCTGCGTCCTTGCGGTTGTCGAGCACGCGCTTCGAGAGCTCGGGCGTCGCGGTCTTCTCGTTGTTCTCGTCTGCCATGTGGGTTCCATCCCCTCGTTGTCGTCGCCCCGCAACGGCCGCACCGCGCGGCCCAACGGGCGACCAAGCGGTTCTCAGTGAATCACCCGCGGCGAGGTTTGTTCAACGGCGAAATGGAGGAACCGGAGCTTCGATGAGGGGCAGCGTCGTCCGCTCGGTGACGGTGCTTGCGTCGCGCGGACTAAGGCCGTCTGTACAGACCGACAACGTCGTTGGTCTGCCTATCCGTCCAGCCGGAGAATTTAGCGATCGTATCCGCGAAGGCCTCGCGCCAACGCCCCGTCACCAAGTGCCTGGACCGTCGATGTCCGCGAGGCGCCCGCGCGGGTACACCAGCGCGGAGGACAACAATCCCGCGAGCGCGAGCACCGCGGCAGGCACTGCGGGCCACACATGCGCCACGCCGAGGGTGATGGCCGCCGCGCCCTCAAGTGCGAGGAACGCCGCGAACGAGACTCGAAAGCGCCAGAGGTTGTGCAGGCTCATCATCGCTCGCCCCGATCCTTGTCGTTCTCTGGAGCCTTCGTTCGCTCCTCTACGGCCTCCGAGATAGTATCAGCCTGTGGTGTTCCGGTCGCAATACGCACCCCCGTGACTCTCGACCCCGAGGAGGGGTCAACCGCAGACGGGAACACATCCCGACTAACCCCCGTGATCACGATGCGTCCATCGGCGAGTTGGCGCGCGGACGCGAAGACAGGGCGCTCAGGGTCGAATCCGCGGAGAAGGCCGCTGGAGTCTTCCGCCCACTTGAGCAGCTCGCTCGGGGTCATCGCATAAATGTCCTCTGAAGGAGGTGCCTGCCGGGCGGCATCACCACCAGCCGCCCGCGCCGCGTCAGCCTTCTTCCGCAGGTCTGCGATGAGGCCCTCGTATTCAGGCACCGCGTCGAGCCAACGCTGCGCCCATTCCGAAGCTACCGCGGCGATTGCGGCCGTGAAGATCGCCACCCCGAACGCCAACCACGCGTACGACTGGAACTTCAAGAACGCGAGCAGGAGACCACTACCACCGAACGTCCCCGCGACGAACATCAACCCGGCGCGGGCGGGTCTCCCGTGGATACGCAGTCGATCCCGCGTTTCGGCGAGCTCGCGGATGTGGTGGGCGAGCTCCTCGCGTGTTGCGTTGTCGAAGTGCCCTGCGTCAACGCGCTCACGAAGGCTGTGGAGCGTCCGCATGAGGTCTCCGGGGCTCGCAAACTCGCTCGGATGTAGGACTCTGCGTGCGGGCTCCCACGGCGAGCGGTACGGTTTCAACGGCGCGGGCGCGACGATCGCGGGTGAGGTCGGGGACGCTGGTGCGGTGTCCGTCGAGGCAGAAGGGGGCAGGGGCGGTTTCGCGGACGGGTCGTCGGGCATGGGTGCGAGGCTACGCTATCGCTTCCCGGCGCGGCCACTTCGAGCGGGATGCGCGAGCGCAGCGCCTCTGAGTGACAACACGGTCGTCGGAAGACCAAAGTTCGAAGGTCTCCGTCGATGAGGCGGCACCCCGCATCGAGGTGTCACGGCGCTTCGCAGACGGCCCAGCGCACCAACGCGCGCCCTCCTCCCTCGCCGTTGCATCTCCGCGCGTCTCGGGTCATCACTGGCGCCCTTTCTCGCTGCTTCACCCGAGGCGTGTGCCACGGATGTTCAGCGACCGACCCGAGAAGACCCCGTGACCCGCTCGCTCGACGACCTCGCGCTCACCGACGACGCGCGCCTCTCGCTCTCGTGGGACTTCCTCTGGCGCCAGGTGCTCGGCGCGCAGGGCGACGTGGCCGCCGATGTCGTCGGCGACCTCGTGCGCGCGGCCCTCAGCGAGCCCATCGCCGACGAGGTGCTGCGCGAGATCGAGCTGTGCGAGGCCGGCGAGGGGCGCAGCCTCGCGCGCATCCGAGCGCGGCATCCGCACGACGATCCGAGGCCGAAGCTCGGGGTCGCGGAGACCGAGGCCTTTCTCCTCGCGACGATGCTCGGCGCGCGCGACACGCAGCGCCGCGAGGCGTGGGAGATCCTCGTGCGCGCGGGGATGGACCCCACCGAGGCGGTCTTCGCGGCGCGCAACTGGAAGCGGTCGAGCGGCGTGCTTCCGACGGGGCAGATCATCTCCGACGAGGCCGTGGCCGCCGTGCGCCTCAAGGGACCCGAGAGCTTCACGCTCCGCAGCGGTCACACGCTCGACGCCGACGAGGCGCGTGAGGTCTACGAGATCATCGAGCGCGGCAACAAGATCGAGGCCATCCGGCGGCTGCGAGAGCTCACCGGCTCGGGGCTCGGCGAGGCCAAGAACGACATGGAGTCGATGGCCTCGGGCAACGTCATCTTCGGTGACGCGCGCCGCGAGGCCGAGACGTCGCTCACCCATGACCCGCGCGCACGCCTCGCGCTCGACGTCGCCATCGAGTCGCTGCTCGTGGAGCGCCCGTTTCACTGGGCGATCCTCGCGGCGGCGACGATCGTCGAAGACGGGACGCACTCCACGATGGCCGTGGGGCTCACGCGTCGCGGCGAGCTGATGCTCTTCTACAACCCCGACTTCACGCTCGGGCTCACGCTCGTCGAGCGCATGGCGGTGCTCGCGCATGAGGTGAACCACGTCGTCTTCGGTCACCTCACGCCGCCCGCGGAGGCGGGCGTGGCGCGCGACGCGTGGGTGCTCGCGTGCGAGGCCACGGCCAACGAGTTCGTGCCGTGGAAGCTCCCCGGCGAGCCCGTGACCTGCGCGTCGCTGGGGCTGCCGAGGATGGAGTCGACGATCACGCGCTTTCACGCGCTGCGCGTGCGAGACGACCTGCCGAAGGTGTACGAGCGCGACTTCGTGCTTGGCACGCTCCGTCGAGGTGCGACGCAGCACGGCGACCTCGAAGCGGGACCCGGGAGCTACCCCTGGCAGCTCGTTCGCGCCGCGGGAGAGCTCGTGGGCGAAGAGATCGACGCGGACACCGTCGGGTCGCTCGGCGCCGCGGGGCCGCACATCGCCGACGCGCTCGACGCGCTGCTCAGCCCCGAGGGCGCCGCCTCGCTGCCCTGGACGACGCTGCTCCGTCAGCTCGCGACCTCGCTCAACCTGCGGCAATCGACGCTGCGCTGGCCGAGCCGTCGCGCGCCCGACCGCGTGGGCGTGGTGCCCGGACGCCGCGCGCGGAGGGAGCGTCCGGTGATCCTCGTCGCGATCGACACGTCGGCCTCGATGTCGGTGCACGAGCTCTCGCAGATCGCGACGGAGGTCACGGCGTTGACCTCGCGCGACCTCCGCGTGGCCTGCGTGCAGTGCGACACCGAGGTGCGTCAGGAGGGGTGGCTCGCGTCGGGTGACACCCTCCGTCGCGCCGTCGGACGCGGCGGTACGGATCTCCGTCCGCCCTTTGGCGCAGAGGTCTTGCGACGCTACGACCCCGCGGCGCTGGTGTACTTCACCGACGGCGAAGGGGCCGCGCCGAGCGCCGCGCCTCCGGGCGTCGACGTGCTCTGGGTGCTCACGGGGATGTCTCCGATCGTGCCCGCGCGCTGGGGTCGCGTGGCGTGTCTGCGACCGAGGAACCAGCGTCAGAGGGTGCGTCCGCCGCGCTGATCAGCGCGCGTCGAGTGCCTTCGCGAGCTTGCCGTGGATGCCCCCGAACGCGCCGTTCGAGAGCACCGCCACCACGTCACCGGGTCGGGCTTCTTCTGCGATGCGCGCGACGATGGCGTCGACGCTCGCGGGCCCCGTGGCGAAGGTCTCTGCGCGACCGCCGCGGGCGTTGATCTCGGCCACGATGGCGGGCACGTCGAGCTTCTCGGCGTCGGGGATCTCCGCGCGTCCGATGGGCGCGATGAGCGCGAGGTCGGCCGACGAGAACGCGGCGGGATACTCCCTCTGGTGGAGGTTCCTGCACGCGGTGGCGCTGCGCGGTTCGAAGACGGCGATGAGCTTCGCGCCGGGGTGGTGTCCCTTCATGGCGCGGAGGGTCTCGTCGACGGCCGTGGGGTGGTGCGCGAAGTCGTCGTAGATGCGAACGCCGCCCGCGACGGCGACGAGGTCCTGACGGCGCTTGACGCCCTTGAACTCCGTGAGCGCGCGGCAGAGCTGCGGGACGCCCAGCCCGAATCCCTCGGCGAGGAGGGCGATGGAGCCGAGCGCGTTGCGGAGGTTGTGCTCGCCCATGAGCGGCGAGAAGAAGCGCCCCGCGCACGAGCCTCCGATGAAGAGTTCGAAGGGCTGGAGTCCGTTCGAAGGCGCGATGGGCGCGGCCATCCACGTGGGCGCAAATCCATCGGGGTACGTGTCGGTCGTGAGGCCGTAGTAGACGACCTTGCAGCTCGCTTTCGAAGCCACGGCGCGCACCTCGGCGTCGGGTCCGTGCGCGACGAGAACGCCATCGGGCGCGATGCGCGAGGCGAAGCCGCGGAAGGCGTCGCGGTAGCGCTCCATGTCGGGGTAGATGTCGATGTGGTCGTGCTCGATGGAGGTGAGCACGGCGCCCCACGGTCGGTACGACCAGAACTTCGGGATCTTCTCGAAGAAGGCCGAATCGTACTCGTCGCCCTCGACCACGAAGGCTCCGCCGCGCCCGTGACGGAAGCTCGCGTCGAAGTTCTTGGTGACTCCGCCCACGAGGAACGAGGGGTCCATTCCGAGCGCGTGGAGGAGGTGCGAGGTGAGCGCGGTGGTGGTGGTCTTGCCGTGCGTCCCTGCGATCACGAGCGACTTTCGCTGCGCGAGAAAGAGCTCACCGAGGGCCTTGGGGAACGAGCGGACGTTCATCCCGCCGTCGATGGCGGCGCGGGCCTCGGGGTTGTCCTTGCGGCAGACGTTTCCGACGACGACGAGGTCGGGCGCGGGCGAGAGGTGGGCGGGGCTCCAGCCCTCCATGGTCTCGACGCCGTAGCTCTTCAGCGCGTCGCCCATGGGCGGATAGAAGGCCGTGTCGCTCCCGGTGACCCTGTGCCCTGCGGCCACGAGGAGCCCCGCGAAGGCGCCCATTCCAGTACCCGCGACGCCGATGAGGTGAACGTGCATGGAGTCGCGACCAATGCACGATCGCCGCAGCGCGGTCCAGAAAACGCCCCCTCCCCGTCCCTCCCCGCGAAGCGGGGGGGGTGCCTGTTGGTGGCTGGCATGCCCTCACCCCCGCCCTCTCCGCCAGAGCGGGGAGGGAGCAGAGGGGGCGACGACAGCCCGCGGGGAGATCCACGGTGAGGTCGCAGCCTCGCGAGAGAAAGTGCTCTGGGCGATCGCGAAGCCGACGCAGCGGACGTCGCGCGCGGACGCCCGTCTCCTGACGCAGCCCGACAGACACAGCCCGACAGACACAGCCCGACAGACGCAGCCCGACAGACGCAGCCCGACAGACGCAGCCCGACAGACGCAGCCCGACAGACGCAGCCCGACAGACGCAGCCCGACAGACACAGCCCGATGACTCCCTCTCCCGCCTCTGGAGTCTGACCGCCATTGGGGAGTTGACAGCGCCAGACGCTTCCCGTCGCGCCTGGGGTTCGGCCCGCGTGAGAGGGACGCGCGTGACGCGCCCAGGGCTCGCCCCCCAAGGGATGTACACGATCGGGGGCTCGGCCTGGGCTTCATCAAGGCACGGATCACCGGTCTTCGACCGGTTCAGAAGGCATGGCGAGGCTCTCTCTGCTGAACCCTCGAAGAGGGTGATCCGTGCCTCGTCATAGCGTGCGCCCGGCATGGGCGCTGGTCAGCGGGTGCAAGTCCCCGCGGAAAGTAGGTCTCGACGATCCAAGCGACGGAGCAAGGGCAGCGAGGCAACGGACTGTCTGAAGGCAGCTCCTAGCGAAGCAGCGGGCCGACGAACAGAAACCCGATAGGAGGCCGTACGAGCCGGGGCGAGCGGACGCTAGCCGCGAAGCTCCTGAGGCCAAAGGCTCGCGCGGTAGATCGGGCGGTCGCGCTGCGAAGGCCAGCGTTCTTACCCGGGAGACCCCACCTCATGTCTGAAAGGGCAGCGCGCACACGCGCGGCGTGGAGTCAGCAGAGGTCGTAGTAGCGCGAAACAGAAGCCGGACGAGGAGACTTCGACCACCCGGAAGAGTTCGGGCCGCGCGAAGGACCAAACGGAACGGAGAGCGAATCGATCATGAGTCTCGAACGGGAATCGCCTCAGATGCCTGGGAAACCGGGGCGAGCAGTGCGCGGGGAGGGTGAAGCCGGGCTCCGGCGCTACGCGAGGAAGACCGCGCGGCGACACCGAGGACGAGCGCTCAGGCACGGGCGCGCTGCTGGAGGCCGTCGTTCAACGCGACAACCTCCTGCGCGCGCTGTCACGCGTGAAGGCGAACAAGGGCAGCCCCGGCGTCGACGGGATGACCGTGGATCAACTGCCGACGCACCTGCGCGCGCACTGGCCGCGACTTCGCGAGGACCTCCTCGCGGGCGCTACCAGCCGCAGCCGGTGCGACGGTGCGAGATCCCCAAGGCCACGGGAGAGCACGAGGATGCTCGGCATCCCGACGGCCGTGGATCGGTTCATCCAGCAGGCGATCCTCCAGGTGCTTCAACCTCGCTTCGACCCGACCTTCTCTCCGCACAGCTGCAGGTTTCGACCGGGTCGCAGCGCGCACGACGCCATCCTGGCGGCGCAGCGCTTCGTCGCGAGACGGGCGCGTGGTCGTGGTCGACGTCGATCTGGAGGAAGTTCTTCGATCGCGTCCACCACGACGTGCTGATGGGCAGGCTCGCGCGTCGCATCGAGGACAAGCGTCTGCTGGGGCTGATCCGTCGCTACCCTGGAGGCCGGGATGATGGCCGACGGCGTGGCGACGGAGCGACACTGAGGGGACGCCGCAGGGCGGCCGCTGTCACCGCTGCTGGCCAACGTGCTGTTGGACGAGGTGGACAAGGAGTTGGAGCGCCGCGGTCACGCGTTCGTGCGCTACGCCGACGACTGCAACGTGTACGTGCGGTCGCTGAAGGCGGGCGAGCGTGTGATGAGCTTCCTTCGGGAGAAGTACGCGTCGCTGCGCCTGCGTCTGAACGAGTCCAAGAGCGCGGTGGGGCCGATCTGGGGACGAGTTCCTGGGGTATCATCTGTACCGCTACGGCGGGGAGGTGAGGCGAGGGTGTCGGCGAAGTCGCAGGAGGCGTTCAAACGTCGCGTGCGTGAGATCACGCGGCGTGTGGTGGGGCGAAGCCTGGAGCAGGTGATCGAGGAGCTGAACGTGTATCTGCGCGGGTGGAAGGGCTACTTCCGTCTCACGCGAGCAGGTGAAGCTGTTTGGCGACCTGGACGGGTGGATGCGCCGCCGCTTGCGCGCGCTGCAACTGAAGCACTGGGCGAGAGGTTCGACGATCTACCGGAAGCTGAAGGCTCTCGGAATGCACCGAGACACGGCGTGGTCGATCGCTCGCTCGCCTGGCGGCTGGTGGCCGCGCTCGCTGCAACTCGGGAAGCACCTGCCGACCAGGTGGTTCGACGAGCTGGGACTGGTGCGGCTGTCGACGTGACCTCAACGCTCCGAACCGCCGGATGCGGAGCCGCTTGTCCGGTGGTGTGGCAGGGGTCGGCCTGGGATCGCCCGGGCCGCCCCTATGCCGATCCAGGCTGAGCCCCCGATCGTGTACATCCCTTGGGGGGCGAACCCTGGGCGCGTCACGCGCGTATCTCCCTGGGCGCGTCACGCGCGTATCTCCCTGGGCGCGTCACGCGCGTATCTCCCTGGGCGCGTCACGCGCGTATCGCCCTGGGCGCGTCACGCGCGTCCCTCTCACGCGGGCCGAACCCCAGGCGCGACGGGAAGCGTCTGGCGCCGTCAACTCCCCAATGGCGGTCAGACTCCAGAGGCGGGAGAGGGCGGGGTGAGGGCATTCCAGCCACCAACGGGCACCCTCTCCCGCTTCGCGGGAGAGGGACGGGGAGAGGGTCAGAACTCGATGACGGTGCGGATCGACTCGCCCGCGTGCATGAGGTCGAAGGCCTCGTTGATGCGTTCCAGCGGGAGCTTGTGCGTGATGAGGCTGTCGATGTCGATCTTGCCGTCCATGTACCAGTCGACGAGCTTCGGCACGTCGGTGCGGCCGCGCGCGCCGCCGAACGCGGTGCCCTTCCACACGCGCCCCGTGACGAGCTGAAACGGACGCGTCGAGATCTCCTGGCCCGCGCCCGCGACGCCGATGATGATGCTCTCGCCCCATCCGCGGTGGCAGCACTCGAGCGCCTGCCGCATGAGCTTCGTGTTGCCCACGCATTCGAAGCTGTAGTCCGCGCCGCCCTTCGTGAGCTCGACGATGTGGGGCACGAGGTCGGGCACCTCCGCGGGGTTGATGAAGTGCGTGAGCCCGAACTGCCGCGCGAGGGCCTCGCGGCGGGGGTTGGTGTCGACGCCCACGATCATGTCGGCCCCGGCGATGCGCGCGCCCTGCACGACGTTGAGCCCGATGCCGCCGAGGCCGAAGATCACGACCGTCGATCCGGGCTCGACCTTCGCGGTGTAGATCACCGCGCCCACGCCCGTGGTCACGCCGCAGCCGATGTAGCAGATCTTGTCGAAGGGCGCGTCGGGCCGCACCTTCGCGAGCGCGATCTCGGGGAGCACGGTGTGCTGCGCGAAGGTCGAGCAGCCCATGTAGTGATGGATCTTCGTGCCGCCGATGGAGAAGCGGCTGGTGCCGTCGGGCATGAGCCCCTTGCCCTGCGTGGCGCGGATGGCCGTGCAGAGGTTGCTCTTGCGCGAGAGGCAGGTCTTGCACGCGCGACACTCGGGCGTGTAGAGCGGAATGACGTGATCGCCGCGGGTGAGCGAGGTCACACCGGGGCCGACGTCGACGACCACGCCCGCGCCCTCGTGCCCGAAGATGACGGGAAAGAGCCCCTCGGGATCAGCGCCCGAGCGCGTGAACTCGTCGGTGTGACAGACCCCCGTGGCCTTCATCTCGACGAGCACCTCGCCGTGACGCGGACCTTCGAGTTCGACCTCTTCGATGACCAGGGGCTTGCCGACTTCCCAGGCGACGGCGGCGCGAGTCTTCATCCGTGTGCGTTCTCCTCGGCGCGACCTTAACCCGCAGAGCCCCGAGGCGCGCAGTACGAACTCACCCCGACGCGCCGCCGTGATAGCGTCGCGCGCCGCGATGACAAGCCCTCGACGCGTCCTCGGTGCCCTGTGCCTCACGTCGCTGCTCGCGCCCGCGAGCGCCCTCGCGCAGACCCGCATTGACGGAGGTCCGTGGCGCCCCGACCTCTCGGTCGATCCCAACGCGCTGCCCTGGGTCGAAGGCACGCTCGTCCCCGGCGCGGGCAACTGGAACGTCCAGTCGGTGGTGGAGTACGTCCGCGACCCGGTGGTGCTGCGCGTGGGCGGCGAGCGCGTGGCGATCTCGCGCGATCAGCTCTGGCTCACGGCGGGCGCGCAGGTGGGCATCGGGACGCGCATGGCCCTCGCGCTCCAGGTCCCGGTGCTGCTCTATCAAGCCTCGGTGACGGGCGCGTCGGGGCTCTCTGAAGCCGACCAGGCCGCGCTCGGTGATCCGCGCCTCGTGCTCCGCTGGTCGACGCGCAGGGAGCTCGGCCTCGCGCCGATGGGTGCCACCACGCAGGCGTCGTCGCAGCACTCTCAATCACAGCGCGAGCAGCACGAGGGCGCGGGCTTCGCGCTCAACCTCGCGGCCACGGCGCCCCTCGGCAGCGCGAGCTCCTTCGCGTCGTGGGGAGCGCCCACCGCGCACCTCTACGGCGTCTTCGACTTCCGCCTCTTTCGCATCGTGGGCGCGCTCTCGCTCGGGTACCGCGCGCGCTTCGACGGATCCTGGCCCTCGCAGTCGGGGACCTGCGTCGATCCCACGTCGCCCGCGTGCTTCTACGACGTTCCGATGCGCGACCAGATCACCTGGGGCTTCGCGATCCGTCAGCCCCTCGAAGGCGCGCTCGCGCTGATCTTCCTCGGGATCTCTCCGCGCCTCGCGTCGGCGTCGATCCTGGCGGGCAACTGGGTGACCTCGTACGTGACCTTTCAGGGCGCCGTCGACGCCCGCGCCCCCTTCGCCACCGCCGCCGGAACCCCCGTGGAAATGGGCGCCGGCATCCAGACCTCGGGCCTCGGCGAGTTCACGCTCTCGCTCGGCGCCGCGTGGGGTCTCACGGCCGCGCCGGGCTCCGCGGCGGTGCGCGCGATCGCGTCGCTCCAGTGGGCGCCGCGCTTCGTCGACGAAGACCGCGACGGGCTGCGCGACGACCCGGCGATCGATCAGTGCATCGGCCTCGCCGAAGACTTCGACGGCTTCGAAGACAGCGACGGCTGCCCCGAAGACAACGACCACGACGCAATCCCCGACGAAGAAGACCGCTGCCCCACGGTCGACGAAGACGAAGACGGCTTCGAAGACGACGACGGCTGCCCCGACCCCGACAACGACCACGACGGGGTCTCCGACGCCGACGACCGCTGCCCCGATGAAGCGCAGGGCGAGCGCCCCGACGCCGAGCGCAGGGGATGCCCCGACCACGACAACGACCACGACGGCGTTGCGAACGCCGACGACCGCTGCCCCGACGAGCCGCAGGGCGCGCATCCCGACCCGTCGCGCGCGGGTTGCCCGATGCCCGACGGCGATCACGACGGAGTCTCCGACGCCGACGACCGCTGCCCCGCGGAACCCGCTGGAGAGGGCGCCACGGAGGCGCAGCGAGGGTGCCCCGAGACCGACCGCGACCACGACGGCGTCCCCGATGCGGAAGACCGCTGCGCCGATCAGTCCGAGACGATCAACGGCGTGCACGACGAAGACGGCTGCGCGGAAGCGCCCGCGCGCCCTGGCGCGGTGATTCCAGGGGCGGTGGCGCGGGTGAGGGTGACTCGTTCGGGGCCGAACGATCCGGGCTCGGTGACGCTGCTTCAGCCCGTGCGCTTCGGGGCCGACGACAAGGTGCTCGAGCTCAGTCGCCCGGTGCTCGCGCAGCTCGCGGTGGCGCTGCGCGCGACGTCGCGTCCGGCATCGCGGTGGTGGGAACTCTCGGTCCCGACGACGGCGCCTGCGGTGCGTGGTCCGTTGGCCGTCGACGCGGCGCGCGCGGGACGTCGTCGCGATCAGGTGATCACGGCCCTCCGCGCGATGGGCGTGAGCGAGCGGGTGCTTCGACCGGGCGCGCCCGCGTCGCCGCTTCCGCCGAGGGTGATCGCGACGGGCGGCGATCGCGGCGTGGTGCTGGTGATCCACGACGAATCGCCCGCAGCGCCCGCGACGACGGCGCCCGCAGCGTCTCCTGTTGTGCCCGCGACGACGGCGCCCGCAGCGTCGCCCGCGACCCCTGCTGCGCCCGCTTCGCCCGCGGCTGCGGACGGAGCTCCGTCCGCGCATTCGACGCCCTGAACGTTCTGTCTCCGACGGGAAATGTCTGACGACCCGGTCAGGCTGTTGCGCCAAGGGAGAGGGTGCCGTAACGCTCTACCCCGTCGCGATCGTCCCCGGCGTATGATTCCGCGGGCGACGAGACCAGCGCCGGGGCTGCCGCACGGTTTGAGCGGCGAATCCTTCCACCGCCCGGCGGAACCACCTCGCGGAGCATCTGCGTGAGCACGAACGTGAACGGCGACACCACCGACCCGCTGATCGGCCAGACGGTTGCCAACGGCAAGTACGTCATCGTCAAGCTGCTTGGCGAAGGCGGAATGGGCAAGGTCTACCAGGGCGAGCAGAAGCTCGGAGACCTCAAGCGCCCCGTCGCGATCAAGACCCTCCAACCCGACCTCGCGCAAGACCCGCAGATCGCCACGCGCTTTCTCCGCGAGGCGGGCACCGTGGGTCTCCTCGAGCACCCGAACACCATCAAGTTCTTCGAGTCGGGTCAGCTCGACGACGGCAAGCTCTTCGTCGCGATGGAGTTCATCCAGGGCGAGAGCCTCGCCCACGTCATCGCGCGCGGCGCCCTCGCGCCGCAGAAGGTCGAGCACATCCTCTCGCAGGTGTGCGGCTCCCTCGGCGAGGCCCACGAGCACGGGATCATCCACCGCGACATCAAGCCCGAGAACATCATCCTCACGCAGAAGGGCTCGCGCGGAGACTTCGTGAAGGTGCTCGACTTCGGCATCGCCAAGCGCGACGAGGGCGCCGAAGACGCCGCGCACGCGAAGCTCACCCGTCAGGGCATGGTGCTCGGCACGCCGCCGTACATGTCCCCCGAGCAGTTCACGGGGCAGCCGCTCAAGCCCATGAGCGACATCTACTCCCTCGCCATCGTCGCGTACGAGATGCTCACGGGCTCGCTGCCCTTTCAGGCCAGCACGCCGTGGGAGTGGGCCACCAAGCACCTCACCACGCCGCCGATGCCCTTCGAAACGCACATCGGCGGCGCGAACATCCCGCCGCGCCAGAAGGCCGCCGTGCTCCGCGCGCTCTCGAAGCGCGCCGAGGAGCGGCCGCAGACGATGCAGCAGTTCCTTCAGGAGTTCACGGGCAACGCGGGCGTGGGCAACGACTGGTCGCAGTCGACCAACTCGGCCCCCAACGCCTTCGGCTCGATGCAGGGCGCCGCGGGCGGGATGTACACCCCCGCGCCGATCCCCCACGTCGCGACGCCGCAGCCCGGCCAGATGACCGCCCCCGCGGGCTCGGGCGGCATGCCCGCCACGATGGCCGTCAACTACCCGCAGCCCACGCCGCAGCCCTTTCAGGCCACGTCGAACCCCGGCGGCTTCGTGCAGAACAACACGGGCCCCGGCTTCGCGCCCGTGAACCAGCCGCCGTCGAACCCGGGCTTCAACCCCATGCAGCCGCAGCAGCAGCCCTACGGCGGCTACGCCTCGGCGCAGGGCTACGCCCAGCCCCCGCAGCCCCAGCAGAGCGGCGGCGCGGGGAAGTTCATCGCCATCGGCATCGGCGTGCTCCTCCTCGGCGGCATCATCGCGGGCGTCGCCGTGAGCGCCAACAGCGGCGGCAACAACAACAACGGCAACAACAACAACGGCAGCAACACCACGGCGCAGGTCAACACGCCGAACAACCAGGCCGGCAACACGGTCGTCCCGCCGATCAACAACGGGATGCAGCCCGTGAACAACGGCATGCAGCCGGTGAACAACGGCATGCAGCCCATCCCCGGCAACGGCGGGATGCAGCCCATTCCGCCGAACAACGGGATGCAGCCCATCCCGCCGAACAACGGGATGCAGCCCATTCCCCCGACGCAGCCCACGCAGCCCACGCAGCCTCAGGTGGTGCGCCCCTCGGTGCCCTCGGTGTGCCGCGGAGGCGCGAGCCGCATCGACGAGCTCATCCTCTCGGGCCGCTGCCCCGCCGCACAGGCCGCCTACCGCGCGATGCGCGCCGCCGGATGCGCGCCCCGCGGCGCCGACCAGAGCTTCGGCTCTGCGTGCCCCCGTCCCTGACTCCACGCCACATCACCGCCACCGCGACACGTCGAGGGAGACACGGGCGACGACCCGTGTCTCGCGACGTTTGCTCGGGCTCTCACTGTTCCGTTGACGCTGCGTCAGGATTGCGCAGTCCGCGCGTTCGTTGCGCCCACACCCATGACGGCGTCTTGACCTCCCGTGGGTCCCCTGTGGTATCGATCACGAGGATCGAGATGGTTCCGTTACCCCGAGCGCCCTCAAGGAGCCTCACGACGCGCACGGTCGGCGCCTTCAGCCGACGCGCGGAGCGGGTAACAGCGTTGCCTCCGCCCGACAATCGAGTCCGGGCGCTTCGAGGCACCCGCGTGCGATGCAGCACGCAGGGTTGGAGAGACACGGTCTCATGGGGACAGGCGTGAGCTCGCGGATGTCGTGGAACGAGATCTGCGCACACAAACAGTACCGCGGTCGCTGGGTGGCCCTCGACGGCTGCCGCTACGACGACTCGACGAACCAGCCCGCGGAGGGCACCGTCGTCGACGCGGACGATGACCTCGCCGAGCTGTGCAGCCGGATGAAGAAGGCCAATCACCACTTCTGCACGATCCTGTTCTGCGAGGCCGTCAGCGCCGTGCTCGGCCGACGGAGCAGCGTCCCCACGAGGCACTGACCGCTCTGCGGGGCGCCACGCTTCGCGCCCCGACTCCGCCCCTCACAGCGCCACGAACTTCACCGCCGCGCGACGGCCGCCTCGATGATCTGAACGTCATCGTCGGGGCCGAGCGGTCGTCCGTCGAAGTCGCCCATGCGCCGCGTGAGGCGCAGCCCCCCAAGCGCGAGCAGCGCGCGCAGTTCCGCGGGGAAGACCTGCCTGTGCGCCAGCACCGTCTCGACCGCCGCCACGCGACGGTTCTCGGGCTCGAAGCGGATCGTGACGAGCTGCACCTGCTTGATCGGGTCGTACTGAAAGCGCTCGGTGTACTTCACGCGACCGAGCTTCGGGTGCGTGAGCGGACGGCCCGTGTAGACCTTGTCGGGATCGCGCGCGAGCTCGCGGGGCTGCGGCACGCGCACGTCGAAGACGAAGCGTCCGTCGGGCGCGAGGTGCCTCGCCACGCGCTCGAAGCAGCGCGCGAAATCGTCGGGCTCGTAGAGGTGCATCAGCACGTTGAAGGGCGCGATGATGAGCGGAAAGCGCTTCCGCACCGTGAAGCTCCGCATGTCGCCCTCGCGCAGCGTCACCTTCGCGTCGGGCACCGCGCGGCAGCGCTCCTCCGCGCGGGCGAGCATCGGGGCTGACGGGTCGATGCCCACGACCTCGTGACCGTCGGCGGCGAGGGCCGAGGCCACGCGGCCGCTCCCGACGCCGAGCTCGAGCACCGGGGAGCCGAGGCGTCGCGCCGTCGCGCGGTAGAACTCCACGTCTTCGCGGCGCGTGCGGTACGTGCGGTCGTAGTAGTCGGGGTCGTCGTAGTGCTCGCGCGATCCGCGGTCGAGCAGCGAGAAGAAGTCTTCAGGCTGTCGCTTCATCAGTGCACCACGATCCCGCCGTCGTTGCGCCCGGGGGTCCACTCGCAGACGCGCCACGCGCCGTCGACCATTTCGAGGATGAGCGACTGCTCTCGACGGCTCTCGACGGTGCGCCCCTCGACGGGACCGCGCGCGTGGAGCACGCCGCGAACGAGCTTTCTCGCGGCGCCTCCGTCGCCCGCCGCGGTGGGCTCGGTCACGACCTGTTCGAAGTCGAACTGCGCGGCCTCGGCGATGAGCTGCGCCTGACGCACGCCCTCGCGCTGATCGGGCGAGAGCTGCGTGAACTGCCGCACGTTGCGCTCGCAGCGCGCGCGCTCGGCGCCCGTCGCGAGCTCCGCGGCGTCGTCGTAGTGGTAGCGCAGTCGCACGCGCAGAAAGCGCTCGGCCACGGCCGCGGGAGAGCCCGGCGCGTAGTGGTTCTCTTCATCGCGCGCGGGGGCTGCTTCGCCGGGCTCGCGCACGACCTCGGTCACGCGGTGGGGCGCGGCGCGATGCGCCTCGGGGCGCGTGAGCACGAGCACCGCGCCCACGGTCGCGGCGATGGAGACCGTCGCGAGCACCGCGGGGAGTCGCTGCCTCGGGTTCACGCGGCACCTCGCGCGGAGAGCCTCGCGGACACCTCGGCGAGCGCCTCTCCCGCGGCGCCGCGGGCGAGGTAGCGGGGCATCGCGGCCATTTCACCTTCGAAGCGCTCGACGCCGCGAACGCCGATAGACAAGGCCATCGCGGCGAAGGGACCGGCGTCGTTGGGGCTGTCTCCGAGGTAGATCCAGCGGGCGTCGAGGGCGCGCGCGTCGAGGCCGAGGTCGGTGAGGGCCGCGCGCAGCCCGCCCATCTTGTCGGGGGCGCGGTAGCTCACGTGGAGGTGCACCGTGCTCGCGACGGCGTGGAGACCACCCGCCCGTACGTAGGCCATCGCGGCGTCGACCACGTCGCGGGGCACGCGCTCGCGCTCGCCCACGTCGAGGGTCACGTCGGTGGCGCGCAGGGCGCTCTCTCGCACGGGGTTGAGCGCGAAGCGCTCGGTGAGTCGGCGCGCCATGTCGCGGCTTCGATGCATCCCTTCGTCTCGCACGGCCTGGTCATCGAGGAACGACAGACGGACCCCGCGCCCTTCCCGCACAGCCCAGGCGCCGCCGTTTTCGGCGACGACGGCGCGCACGGGGCAGAGCGAGGCGAGCACCTCGGCCCACCCGAGCGGGCGCCCCGTCGCGATCACGCACGCGAAACCCTTGGATTGCAGCGCTTCGAGCGCGGCGAGCGACGACGCGGTGAGCGTCCCGTGGGCCGTGAGGGTGTCGTCGAGATCGGTGGCGACGCCCTCGACGCGCGCCCAGACCTCGTCGTCGAGCGAGTCGAGGGGCCTCACGGGAGCCTCAAGAGCACGCACTTGAGATAGCGCCCCTCGGAGAAGGCCACGGGCGAGGGGTGATCGACCGCGGCGCCTCGAACGGAGAGCACCGTGGCGTCGCGTCCTGCGTCGCGGACGCCCGCGGAGACCGCGCGAAGGAAGACATCGGACGAGACGCTCCCCGAGCACGAGCAGGTGACGAGCAGACCGCCCGGCGCGAGAACTCGCGCGGCCATCGCGTTGAGCTTGCGGTAGTGCCCCGTGGCCTTCTCGACCTCGCGCGCGCTGTGGGCGAGCTTCGGCGGATCGAGCACCACCACGTCGAAGCGCTCGGCCTTGTCCGCGAGGTGAGACATCACCATCTTCGCGTCGCCGCGCTGGTGCGTGATGACCCCCGCGAGGCCGTTCTCGTCGGCCACGCGCTGCCCCGCGTTGATCGCGTGGATCGAGCTGTCGACGGAGAGCACCTCGCGGGCGCCTCCCTTCGCGGCCGCGAGCGCGAAGCCGCCGACGTAGCTGTACGCGTCGAGCACGCGGCGGCCCTTCGAGAGCGTCCCCACGAGCGCGCGGTTCTCGCGCTGGTCGAAGTAGTAGCCCGTCTTCTGTCCGCCGCCCTCGCTGCCCGGCGCAGGGACGCGGAAGCGCACGTCGCCCTCGATGAACTCCAGCCACGGCGAGGGATCTCCGCGCACGAGCCCGTCGGTCACGGCGAAGCCCTCGCGCTGCTGGTGGCGCTCCGACGAGACCTCGTAGACGCGCTTGACCGAGGCGGACTCCATCACGGCGTCGAGGATGGCGCCCTCGCGGCGCTTCATGCCCGCGGTGCCGAACTGCACGCAGGCCGCGTCGCCGAAGACGTCGACGGTGAGTCCGGGGAGGCCGTCTCCCTCGGCGTTCACGAGCCGGTAGCCCGTGTGCGAGGGGCACGGGAGCGAGGCCAGCTCGCGGCGCCAGCGGGCCGCTTCGGCGATGCGCCCGCGGAGGAAGGTCTCGTCGAGCGAGGTCCCCGCGTCGCGCGTGAGGATGCGCACGGGGATGGCGCTCTCGGGGGACCAGTAGC
Source organism: Polyangiales bacterium (assembly GCA_046351535.1). GTDB lineage: Bacteria > Myxococcota_A > Polyangia > Polyangiales > CAISKJ01. Next base: position 174,668 of record JAXLYG010000015.1, on the reverse strand, counting down.
CGCGGCCGAGGGCCTTGCCCTGCGGGTCGAACACGACGACCTCGTCGCCCGCGGCGGGCGCGCCTACGGTGCGCGCGATGGCCTGGGCGAAGACCCACGGGTGGCCTTGCCAGATGGGCTGAACGAATCCGGGGCGGAGGTGCGCTGCGGCGGTCATCGACGCGTCTCTACGCGACCCGACGACCCCGAGGCAACGGAACTCAGGTGAGGTTGACGGTCTGGAGCGTGATGCGCGCGCGGTCGGCGACGCCGAGGCCCATCGTGCCCGCCACGTCGATGTAGCGGGGAGGGAGGCCGCGGGCCTGGAGCGTGCCCATGTGGTTCTGCGTGCGGAGCTGATCGACCATCTCGGCGCCGATGCGGTCGAGGGCGACCGGGTCGGTGCTCGCGAGCACGGCCTCGACGGGCGCGCGGTGCTCGGGGCTGTCGCGGGGGCCGCCGTGATAGACGGCCTTGAAGGCGTCCATGATGTGCAGGCGCGAGCGCGAGCGGATCGCGTCGTGGGCGAAGAGCTCGGCGATCTGCGGGCGGCAGAGGTGGCGGTGGAACGCCTCGGGGTTCTTGATCGACCCGTGGGTCATGTTCTTGAGGGCGCCCGTGAAGCCGCAGAGGGAGTGGTCCTTCACGAGGGGGACGCCGATCACGGCCGGTGGCTTCGAGGAGCGGCTGCGCGTACCAGGTGCGACCCGAGGCGACGCGCGTCTCGGACGAGAGCCGCGCCGTTGTGGCACATGATCCGAACGCCCGAGGGGGAGGCCGCGCGCGTTCACCCGCGTCGACGCGAGGAAGCTGTCCCACTGGTCGTACATGGTGATCTGCGCCGCGGGGACGCCCGCTGCGACGAGGCCCTCGGCGATGGCCTCGACGACTTCCTTGTTCGAGGCCATGTTGCGGAGCCCGAGGCCGTTGACCTTGATGGCCACGCGGTCGTTCGGGTGCACGAAGGCGCGCCACGCCTGGGCGAGGTCGTTGCGGCCCGACAGCTCCATCACGACCTTGTTGACCATCGCGCGGGCGTCGTCGGGCTTGGGGTAGAGCCCGCCGGGGCGGAGCGATCCGGGCTTGTTCACGCGCACCACGCGGCCCGGCGTGGTCATGGGGGTGAAGCCCGCGGGCGGCGTCGCGGCGGTCGCCTCGGGCGCGGCGGGACGGTTCTGCGCGAGGAGCTCAGACCCCGCGGTGAGAGCGGCCGAACCAGCGGCCACGGTGCCGAGAAAATGACGACGATCGATCGTGCTCATGGTGTAACCCGTACCGCTATCACGCCCCTCCATCGAGCGGAAGTAGCGCGCAACCCGCTGGAAAGTGGCTCCCCCGGAGGATCGGGTGCTAACAACCCGGCGCATGCGTTGGACGAAGTTCGTGTGCGTCGCGTCGCTCCTCGCCGCGTGCTCGTCGGGGCGGTCGCACATTGATATCTCGCCCGCGGAGGTTCCCTTCACGGCGTCGGGTTCGGCGGGGACGGAGACCGTGGCGGCGCGTGTCGAGCCTGTCGAAGCGCCCGCGGGGCCGCTCACGCGCGCGCTCCTCCGGCGCACGGTCTCCGAGGGGATCGGGGCCTTTCTCGCGGGGGTCGACCTCTCGCCGATGCTCGTCCGCGGTCGCTTCGCGGGCTTTCGCATCGACCGCGCGCGCGGTCTCCGCCGCTGGAACGCCGCGGGTCTCGACCTCCGCGCGGGCGACGTGGTGACGCGCGTGAACGGCGCTGCGATCGAGCGTCCCGAGCAGGCGCAGGCGGCGTTTCAAGCGCTCTCCGACGCACCCGAGATCGTCGTCGAGGTGCTGCGCGAGGGCGCGCCCGTGACGGTTCACATCCCGGTGCTCGCCGACGCCGTGGTGACCGCCGCGGTGACGCCCGACGCGGGTGTTACAGCAGCGCGGTGACGCGAACGCCCACGGCGCCGTCGACGTCGACGAGCTCTCCGCGGGCCACGGGGCGTCCGTTGGCTCTCACGAGAACCTCTTCTCCGATGGGAGTTTCGAAGGAGAGCACGGCGCCGGGCCTCCACGTCGAGACCGCTCTCACGGAGCTCGTCGCGCGTGCGATCTCGACGGTGAGCTCGACGGGGATCGAGGTGATGCGTGCGTCGTCGAGGGAGCTTCGCTCGTCGGTGTCGGCCATCGTGACCGTGATCGGGTGAGGGGTTTCGGTGAGGGTGACGGTTCCGTCTTCGAGGCGCGCGTCGCAGTCGAGGTGCTTCGCCACGCGCGCCGTCACGTCGCCCGAGAGGCCACCGCGCGTGACGCGGAGGCCGTCGAGCGAGAGCACCTCGGAGACTTCGAGGGAGCTGAGCTCCGCGGCGCTCCAGACCGCGCGGGCGGCGACGAGGGTCACCGCGAGCGGCACGTCGAGCGTGCGGGGTGGGAGCTCTGAAATGCCTTCTGCGAAGCGCGTTGCGTGAGACGTGTCGGCGAGGAGGGTGGCGTGCGTTGCGTCGTCGCCGAGGGTGACTTCGAAGGGCCACGCGAGGAGCGAGCGCGTCGGGCCGAGGGCGTCGAGGGCGTCGGCGACATCGTCGGTGACGGCGCGGAGCACGGGCGGCGCGGCGGGAGAGAAGACCCGCGTGACGGCGTGCGAGAGGAGCGCGAAGAGGGCGCCCTCCTCCGCGGGAGAGAGCGCTTCGGGGGGCGCGTGGGCGGCGTGATCGTCGCGCTCACCGAGGGCGCGGAGGGCGAGCGCGCGCGCGAAGGGACGCTGGAGCGCGAGGAGCACGACGCCCGCGGACGCGTGTGAGAAGACTGCGCAGAGTGCGCTCGCGTCGAGGGACGCGCGGACCGCGTCGCGCGGGAGCACCGCGCCGAGGCGGGGCTTCGCGCGGAGGGGAGCGCCGAGGAGCGAGGTCATTCCCGGGGACGAGAGGTCGAGCGAGGGCGGGAGCGCAACGCGCTTCGAGAGCGCGGTCATCGCGCGGGCGTCGCGGCGCGTGCAACGGGGGAGCGCGTCGAAGGGGAAGGGCTTCGCCGTCGGCATCGTCGCCTCTGGGAGATACCGCGAGGAGGCACGTCGAGGCTGCGACAATCGCGTCGTGCGTGCCGACAAAGTGCGGGGTGCGAAGAGAGTGGTTGCCGAACGACCCCGAGTGAGGGCACTCTCGAAAGCGTGCGTCAGGCGGACCCGTACGTAGGCCGGGAAATTCTCACCGGTCAGTTCAAGGTCCTCGAGCGAATCGGTTCGGGGGGGATGGGTGCGGTCTACAAGGCCCAGCAGCCCAGCATGGATCGCTTCGTCGCGGTCAAGATCCTCCACTCGAAGTTCACGAAGCGGAAGGACCTGGTCTCTCGCTTTCGTCGTGAGGCGCGGGCGATGAGCCACCTCACGCACCCGAACACGGCGAAGGTCTTTCTCTACGGCCAGCTCGAAGACGAAGCCTGCTACATCGTGATGGAGTACCTCGAGGGGCGGAACCTCGGGCAGATCGTGCGGCAGGAGGGGCCCATGAAGCCCGAGCGCGCGATCGCGGTGCTCATCCAGGCCTGCGGCGCGCTCGAGGAGGCCCACCAGAAGGGGATCATCCACCGCGACCTCAAGCCCGAGAACATCTTTCTGTGCTCGCAGGGCGGCCTCGAAGACTTCGCGAAGGTGCTCGATTTCGGGCTCGCGAAGGTCACCGAGCGCGAGATGCAGCCCGGGTCGCTCATCCTCACGCAGGAGGGCATGGTCTTCGGGACGCCCGAGTTCATGTCGCCCGAGCAGGCGCAGGGGAAGACCCTCGACCCCCGCAGCGACGTGTACTCGCTGGCCGTGATCCTCTACGAGCTCCTCACGGGCAAGCTGCCCTTCGACGCGCGCACGCCGATGGAGTTCATCGGCCTGCACGTGCAGGCGACGCCGATCCCGCTGGCCGATCGCGCGCCGGGCAACGAGTACCCCGTGGGCCTTCAAGACGTGCTCGACCGCGCGCTCGCGAAGAAGCCCGAAGACCGCTTTCAGAGCGCGGCCGAGTTCGCCGCGGCGCTGCGCTCCATCGTGAACGACCGCAACGTCGAGCAGGCGATGAGCGCGATCCCCGACGCCGCCGCCGCGCTCGCCGAGACGGTGCCGTCGATCCAGGCGATCCAGCAGCGCGCGCAGACGCCCCGCTCGATGCGCGCGGCGGACACCAACGCCGTGAAGGTCCCGACGCCGCAGCCCGCCCCCGCGGCGCAGACGGCGCTCGCGGCGCCCGACGCGCAGCCCGTCGCGTCGGTGCGGCCCAAGCAGGTGACCAACCCGCCCGCGGTCGAGAGCCGCCAGACGGCGCCCGCGAACCCCCGCACGGGGACCAACACCGCGGGGCTCATCGCGATCGGCGTGGTGATCGGGCTCATCGTCGCGGTGGGCGCGCTCGCGGTCATCCGCTTCGTGCTCTGACCGCTGCGCGGCGGCGCGCTTCTGCGGCGCCTGACAGACCTTCGAACGCGTGAGGGTGTTACCCTCTCGGCTCGCACGAAGGGACCGCGCACCATGTCTCAGCTCGCACCGGGGACCATCTTCGCGAAGGACTACCGCGTCATCCGACCGCTTGCCGAAGGGGGCATGGGGGCGGTCTACGTCGCCGAGCAGCTCTCGACGGGCAAGGAGCGCGCGCTGAAGGTGCTGCTCCCGCGCGTCGTCGACGACCCGCGCAACCGCGAGAGCTTCGCGCTCGAGGCCCGCGTGGGTTCGAAGGTCGAGAGCGATCACGTCGTCGAGGTGGTGGGCGCCGGCGTCGACGAGGCGTCGGGCTCCCCGTGGCTCGCGATGGAGCTCCTCAAGGGCGAGAGCCTCTGGGAGCGCGTGACGCGGCGCGGTCCGCTCGCGCGCGACGAGGCCGCGACGCTCTTCGACCAGCTCGGCGACGCGCTTTCGAAAGCGCACCGCGCGGGCGTGGTGCACCGCGACCTCAAGCCCGAGAATCTCTTCGTCGCCGACGCGCGGATCAAGGGCGTCCCCTTCGTGCTCAAGGTGCTCGACTTCGGCATCGCGCGGCTCATCGCGCACGACCGCACGGCCGCCACCTCGACGCGCGCCATCGGCTCGCCGCTCTGGCTCGCGCCTGAACAGACGCAGACGGGGGCGAAGCTCAGGCCCTCGACGGACGTGTGGGCCGTGGGGCTCCTCGCGTTCTGGTCGCTCACGGGGCGCCCCTTCTGGCTCGCCGCCAACGCCGAGGAGTTCAACCTCACGGCGCTCCTCATGGAGGTCGCCGTCCACGCGATCCCCGCCGCGTCGGAGCGCGCCGCGGCGCTCGGCGTGGGGGCCTCGCTGCCCGAGGGCTTCGACGCGTGGTTCTCTCGCTGCGTGGTGCGCGACCCCGACGCGCGCTTCGCCGACGCGGGCGGCGCCATCCCCGCGCTCGTCTCGCTGCTCTCCGCGCCGCCGCGGGAGGTCGCGCCCACCGCCACCGCCACGGCCACGGCGACGGGCGCGCGCACGGAGGCCTTCTCGGGCGTCGTGCGCGCCGCGCCGACGGAGGCCGTTCCGGCGTTCACGGCGCGCGGGGGCGCATCGACCGATCCCGTGGCGATGGGGCGCGGCGCGCCGCGCGCGCATCCGTCGCCGGAGGCCCCGAGCGATCGCGCGGGCTACGTCGTTCCGCTCGTGCTCGGGATTCTCACCGTGGGGGCGCTCGGCGTGTGGGCGATGCAGCGTCGGCCGCAGGCGGTCGCGGCCTCCGACACGGTGGCCGTGGCGCCGCCTGCGCCCGTCGAGCCCGCCGCGCCCGCCGCGCAGGCCGAGCCTTCGCCGTCTGATCGCATCAGCGCGCGTCACCTGCTGGTGATGTATCAGGGCTCCGCGCGCGCGCCGATCACCGTGACCCGAAGCCGAGACGAGGCGAGGGCGCGCGCTGAAGAGGCGCGCCGGCTCGCCCTCGCGGGGCGTAACTTCGCGGCGCTCGTGCGGGAGTTCTCCGACGAACCCGGCGCAGGGCAACGTGGCGGAGACCTCGGGCGCTTCGGTCGGGGGATGATGGTCCCTGCGTTCGAACGCGCGGCCTTCGCGCTCGCGCCCGACGAGATCTCGCCCGTGATCGAGACGGAGTTCGGGTTTCATGTGATCCAGCGCACCGACGCGCCGCGGCCTTCGAGCGCGGGCGATCCCGTCGAGGCCGTCGTGCGGGAGCCGACCTCACCGGACCCTCGCGGCGGGCGCTTCACGCTCGCCGACGCGACGGCGGGCCTCGAAGGGAGCGGACCCCTCGTCGCCACGATCGTGACCTCGATGGGGACGTTTCGATGCACGCTCCTCGACATCGTGGCGCCGCTTGCGGTGGCGAACTTCACGGGCCTCGCGCGCGGGCTTCGAGAGTTCTGGGACCCCGTCGCGGGCCGCTGGGCGAGGCGGCCCTTCTACGACGGGTCGATCTTTCACCGCGTGATCCCCGACTTCATGATCCAGGGCGGCGACCTGCTCCGCTCGGGCGTGGGCGGGACGGGCTACGAGTTCGCCGACGAGAACACGCGGCCGCACGACGCGGCGGGCCTGCTCTGCATGGCCAATCACGGCCCCAACACCAACGGCGGGCAGTTCTTCATCACCGAGAGCGCGAAGCCCCACCTCGACGGGAGCTACTCGATCTTCGGGCGCTGCGACCCCACGGACCTCGTGGGTCGCATCGCGCGCGTCGGGCGCGACGCGTCGGATCGCCCGCAGCGGCCGGTCTTCATCGAGCGCGTCACCGTGACGAGAGAGCCTTGACACCGCGCACCTCGGGGAACTAACCCCCGGCGCATCCAACCGATGCGTGTGGCCTACGTCTTCGCCGTCGCGCTGCTCGTCGCCGCGCTCCTCTCTCCGACGAACGCCCTCGCGCAGCGCGCGACGCCGCCGGACCCCGCGACGAGGGTCTACGTCGTTCAACCCGGCGACACGCTGCTGCGCGTGGCCAACAGGCTCGGCGTCGAGCCGCGCGACCTCGCCGCGCGCAACAGCCTCCCGCGGCCCTACACGCTCACCGTGGGGCGTCGCTTGCGGCTGCCGCAGGGGGTGAATCCCGCGGTGCTCGCGACGCTCCCCACGCGCGACGAGGCGTCGAACGCCGACGGGGCGCAGGGGGCGCACCGGCCGGGCTTCGTCTCGATGACGCGCCTCCGTGACAGCGCCCAGATCGCCACGAACTTCGCCGCGAACTCGCAGGCCCTCCGCACGCGCGTCGCGCGCTTTCTCCGGGCGAGGGACAACCGCGAGCACATCGTCCACCCGCGGCTCATGCGCACGCTCCAGGTGATGAGCGACCGCTATGGCGGGCGCACGATCGAGGTGCTCTCGGGCTATCGACCGGCGCGCGCGGGCGTTCCGGTCTCGCATCACAGCCGCGGCGAGGCCGTCGATCTTCGCGTCGAGGGCGTGGCCCTGCGCGACGTGTGGACCTTCTGTCAGTCCCTCCGCAACCTCGGCTGCGGGCTCTACACCCGCGGCAACTACGTGCACCTCGACGTGCGCGCCGAGGGCTTCGCGTGGCAGGGACCTCCGCGCCGCGGCGCCACGCAGGGCAGCGCGCTCGACCCCGACCCCGACGAGGATCCCGCCGTCGTCGCCGCCGACGCCGCGGCGGCGCAGTAGTCACTCGGGGCAGCTCCGCGAGGCTTCGAGAAAGGCCTCTCCGATACGCCGGATGGCGACGTCCTGATCGATCGCGTCGGCCGCGGGGCGCTGCACGACGGTGAGCATCCGGGCCCATCGCTCGCGCAGTCGGGCCACGCAGGCGTGGCGTCCGCCTTCGGTCTCGAGCGCGGTCTCGCAGGTGCCCGCGCGGGCGGCGAAGCGCTCGCGGTCTCGGCGCAGTTCGAAGCGCATCGCGCCCTCGACGCGGGCCGCGGAGGGCTCCTCGCCGAGGTTGTCGAGCGTGCATCGCAGGAGCTGTCGCACGGCCTCGCGCGGCGCGCGCACGGGCCGCGGCGCGTCGCGCTCACACGCCGCGAGAGCGAGGGCGAGGAGGAGCCCTCCCGTCCTCCCCGCGAAGCGGGGGAGGTGCCCGTTGGTAGCTGCCATGCCCTCACCCCGCCCTCTCCCGCCAGAGGCGGGAGAGGGAGCAGAGATGCGTCGATGCCGCATCGCCCCGCACACGTCTTCTCGTTCGCAGGATCGTCGTTGCAGCGTTGTGCGATCGCAACGCGGCACTGCGCGATCGCAAGAAGACGCCGCTCCTCCGCGCGGCCTTCCTCTCCGCCTCTGGCGGGGAGAGGGCGGGGTGAGGGCATGGCAGCCACCAACGGGCACCCTCCCCCGCTTCGCGGGGGAGGACGGGGAGGGGCCTTCACGGCGCGGCTCCGCCGTCGGGGGCGACGCCCATGACAGCGGCGGCCAGGTCGGGGCGCGCGAGCAGCGAGAGCCACGCGGCGGCTTCGCGGCGGTCGACGGGCGGCAGCGCGCGACGCAACGAAGCGCCCGCGTCGGGGCCGAGAAAGGTCGCGGCCCACGCGCGTCGCAGCGGGTCGTGCGAGGCTTCGAAGAGCCGTCGCGCCGAGGCCGAGCGCGTGGCCTCGGGGGTCTCGCGCGCGCAGAGGGCGTAGGCGTCGTCGGTCCACGGGGCGCGGGCCTGGCGGAGTCGCTCGCAGCCGTCGGGGGCGCCCGCGTCGAGCTGCGCGTTGACGTCGCGGAGGCACAGGAGCGCGACGGCGGCGTGGCCCCACGCAGGCGCGAGCGACGCGGCGTGGAGGACGGCGCGCGAGGCGCCGAGCACGTCGCCGCGGAGAAGGAGCACGCGCGCGATCGAGAGCTCGATGGCGGCGTCGTCGCGCATCGAGAGCGCCGCGCGGAGGTCGCTCTCGGCGAGGGGGAGCCCGCCCGAGGCGCCGGCGAGGGTCCATACGCGAGCGCGTGCGACGAGGGGGACGGGGGAGTCTCCCCAGGCTTCGACCGCGGCGTTGGCGTACTGCACGGCGCGCTCGTGCGAGGCGCCCGACGCGGCGGCTTCGAGGGCCGCCTGCGCGGAGATCGCCCCCGCGAGCGCGACATCGCCGAGGCGCGCGTGGCGCACCGAGGAGGCGCCCACGAGCGTTCCCTGGGTGACCTCGACCGCGCTCTCGCCCGTGACCGCGACGAAGGATCCGAGCGCGTCGAGAGGCTCATCGGGACGCGCGGGCGCCGTGCGCTCGGCCACGGAGGCGCGCGCATCGCCCGCGGCCCGCAAGAGCGCGGCGACGAGGCGCGCGAGGTCGAGCTCGGTGACCGCTTCGCGCTGCGACGGGAGCAGCCGCCACACGAGGTCGGGCGAGCGCGGCGGGGGAACGGGGTCGCCGTGCGCAGTGAGCGCGGCCGCGCGTCGGCGGTGCACCTCTTCGGCCGCGGAGCGCGCGCGCGCCGTGGCGTCGGTGATGGCGCGCAGCCGCTCGACGACGGCGCGCAGCTCGGGCGTCTCGATCGCGAGCGGATCGGCGGCCGAGGGCGCGACCTGCTCGGGCACGCGCGGCGCGTCGGAGGGCGCGCGGGCGCGGATCCAGGCGAAGGTCCCTCCGGCGAGGGCGACGAGGGCGAAGGCGCCGATGACGAGGGCGCGCTTCGGGCCGCCGCGCTTCGGGGCGGCGTCTTGGATCGCGACGAGGTGCGTGGTGCGGAGGCACCGCGGGCAACGGGTGGCGCCGTCGTCGCAGCGGGTTCCACAGTGGGCGCATTCGAGAGGCATCGGTGGTGATCGACGCTATTACCCGCGAAGGGCGCCGTCTGTCACGGCCCGCCGACGCCGTTCACGACCGCGCGCGGAGGAGCAGCGCGGCGACCACCGCGGCGGAGATGCACACGATCACGGCCGACGCGAGGACGACGAGGTTGATCCGCTTCGGGGCGGCGGGCGCCTGCGCGAGGGGCGCGGGCGTGAGCGGCGGCGCGCTGGCGTAGGGCGGAACGTTGGAAACGGGCGGCGCGCTGGCGTAGGGCGGAACGTTGGAAACGGGCGGCGCGCTGCCGTAGGGCGGGCTGTTCGAAACGGGCGGCGCGCTGGCGTAGGGCGGGGCGCTCGGGTGCGGCGGCGACGAGCTCGTCGCGTAGCCGACGCGCATCCCGGCGAAGAGCGCGTCGCGCAGGGCCTCCGCGGTGGCGAAGCGGTTCTGCGGCGCGAGCTCGAGGCTCTGGGCGATCACGGCGTCGAGCCACGCGGGGACGTCGGGGCGCGCGCGGCGCGGGCTGCGCTCGATGTTGCCGAAGAGCGTGCGGAGCATCACGTCGTTGAGGTTCTTGGCGCCCGCGGGGTGCTGGCCCGTGAGGGCGCGGAAGAAGATCACCCCGAGCGCGTAGAGGTCGCTGCGGCCCGAGACGCCCTGCGCGGGGTCGAACTGCTCCGGCGCCGCGTACTGAAACGACCCGAGGAACACGTTGGCCATCGTGAAGGCCGTGCTCGTGTCGTCGTCGCTGTTGCCGTCGTCGGCGGGCTCGGGGCTCAGCTGCTTGGCGACGCCGAAATCGAGCACCTTCACGCGCACGCCGAGGGGCATCGACGCGTCCTCGACGAGAAAGAGGTTCTCGGGCTTGAGGTCGCGGTGCACCACGCCCGCCGCGTGGGCGACGGAGAGCGCGTCGGCCACCTGGGCCATCCAGTCGGCGGCGACGTGCGCGGGCAGCGTGGTGTACGCGAGGATCCCCTGGAGCGTGACGCCGTGGAGGAGCTCCATCACGACGACGGGCGTCGCGTCGTGGTCGTAGGTGAGGTCGAGCACGTTCACGATGCCCGGGTGCCCGAGGCGCGACGTGTGGATCGCCTCGCGGTGCATCCGCACGCTCGCCTCGTGGAGCCGACGCTCGCGGTCGAGCGTGCTCCCCGACGCTTCGATCATCAGGCGCTTGAGCGCAACGGGCAGGTCGCGCTTGGTGTCGCGCCCTTCGAAGACCTCGCCCATCCCGCCGGCGGTGAGCCGACGCACGACCTCGTAGCGCTCCCCCACGAGCGTGCCCGGGTGCCATGGACTCGTGCCTGATGACATCGCAGCGCCGTCGCCACGATAACACCACGCACGCGCGATGAAACGCGAGACAGCGTCGTTGACGCCGGGGGGCCTGTTCTGTCCAATAGCGCCCGACAGGAGCCGCGCGTCGCGTGCAACTCGACAACCTACACCGCCAGCTCTTTCCGCTGGCGAGCGACCTGGTTCCGCACGTCGAGTACTGGATGCCCCCGGCGCATCGGGGGCGCGTCGACCGCGAGTCCAACCGCGTCCGGGTGATGGTCCGCAACGCCGTGCTGGCGCTCGAGATCCTCGGGCTCTTCACCCTGATCTCGCTGCCGCTGCGCGAGTGGTCGCACGTGGCCTTCGCCGGGGGCTTCGTGCTCGTCGAGCTCCTGGTGCTCCTCGTGGCGCGCTCGGGGGCGCCCGCCGCGGCGACGCGGCTCCAGTTCAGCGCGATGCTCCTGGGCATGGGCGCCAAGGCCTGGACCATGGGCCCCGGCGTGATGGCCGTGTGGGCGTGGGCGCCGCTCGTGCCGATGACCGCGCTGGCCGTGGGCGGTCCGCGCGTCGCCCTGCGCTGGGCCGTCGCCGCCGCCGCGGTCTTTCTCGGGATCATGGCGCTGCACAACGCGGGCGTTCGCCCCGCCGCGCCGACGCACATCGACGGGCCGCTGCTGCTCGTCACGGGGATCGGGCTGATCTTCACCGTGGTGGGCATCGCGGGGTCGTTCGAACGCGACATGGCCTCGGCCCTCGACGAGGCCGAGGCGCGCGCGCAAGCCCTCGAGTCCGCGCGCGCCGACCTCGAGGCGCGCAACCGCTCGCTCCTCGACGCGCAGGGGCGCCTCGAGGCGCTCAACCGCGAGCTCGCCGTGGCGCGCGACGCGGCGGAGCAGGGCGCCCGCGCGCGGAGCGACTTCCTCGCGGTGATGTCCCACGAGGTGCGGACGCCCATGAACGCCGTGATCGGCATGACGTCGCTCATGCTCGACACGCAGCTCTCCGACGAGCAGCGGAGCTTCACCGAGACGATCCGCTCGTCGGGCGAGGCGCTCCTGACGCTCCTCAACGACGCCCTCGACTACACCAAGATCGAGGCGGGGCGCGTGGTGCTCGAGGCCCTCTCGTTCGACCCCGCCGACGAGGCGCGACAGGTCGTCGACCTCATGCGCGGCGCCGCGCACGCTCGGGGAAACTCCCTCCGCCTCACCCTCGACGAGGCGCTCCCCTCGGCCGTTCGAAGCGACCCCGGGCGCATCCGTCAGGTGCTCCTCAACCTCGTTTCGAACGCCGTGAAGTTCACCCGCGACGGGGCCGTCGAGGTGCGCGTCGGCGCGCGCCGCGAGGGCGGGCGCCTGTGGCTCGTCGCCGCCGTGTCCGACACGGGGATCGGCATCGCCCGCGAGTCGCTCGCGCAGCTCTTTCAGCCCTTCACGCAGGCCGACGCGTCGACCACGCGGCGCTTCGGCGGCACGGGCCTCGGCCTCGCCATCTCGCGCCGCGTCGCGTCGCTCCTCGGCGGCGAGGTCTCTGTCGAGAGCGAGGCCGGACGCGGCTCGACCTTCACGCTCCGCGTCCCCGTGGAGCCCGTCACCCTGAGCGGCGAGGTGCCCGCCCTGGCGCCGCGGAGCGCGTCGAGCGTGCCCGGTCCGCGGCTCCGCGTGCTCGTGGCCGAGGACAACGCCGTCAACCAGAAGGTCATCACGCTCATGCTCGAGCGCATGGGCCACCGCGTCGACGTGGCGTGCAACGGCGCCGAGGCCCTCGAGGCGCTCGCCCGCGCCCCCTACGACGCCGTGCTCATGGACGTGCAGATGCCCGAGCTCGACGGCGTCTCCGCCGCGCGACGGATCCGCGAGCGCGAGCGCGAGCGACGCACGCCCATCATCGCCCTCACCGCCAACGCCGACCTCAACGAGGAGCGCCGCTGCCTCGACGCGGGGATGGACGACTTTCTCGCCAAGCCCGTGCGCCGCGAGCGGCTGCAGGCCTCGCTCGAACGGCTCCTGTCGCTGCCGCGGGTCAGCGTGACGAGCGCGCCGAGCCTCCCTCCGCCCGCGTAGAATGCCTTAAAAACAGCGCTCCGGGAGGCACAGCCCCTCGGGGCTCACCCGCGGCCACGCGGGCGTCGCGGTCGACCCCGACGGCGGCGCGAGCTCCACCACGAGCTGCCGCGAGGCCACCACGTCGTCGCCCTCGCGCTTGAGCACCAGGAGGGCCTCGTAGGCGCGGCGGCACCCGAGCGCGCCGTTCACGCCGCCGTCCATCACGGCGAGCGCCCGCGGCCGCGCGCTCACGCGCCACTGGAGCACCACGCGCCCGAGCACGCCCACGAAGCGCGGGCCCTCGATGGCGCGCACGAAGGCCGCGGGGTTGGCCGACGTGGCCTCGACGGAGAAGTCCACGAGCTCCGACGCGCGCAGGCTGTCGACGCCGACGGTGCGGTCGAGCATCGCGGCGCTCAGCACCTCGCCGGTGCCCTCGTACTCGGCGACGTGCTCGACGGTCGCGAGCACCGTGTCTCCCTCGGCGAAGCGGACGCGGTTGGTGGCGAAGGGGTCGCGCCCCGAGAGCGGGTCAGACCCGATGCGGGCCTCGAACGAGTCGAGCAGGCCGTCGCCGTCGGTGTCGGCGCTGCGGGGGTTGGTGCGCCGCTCCTGCTCGGTGAGGTCGCAGAGGCCGTCGCCGTCCATGTCGCCCGTGGCCGAGGCCTCCGCGGCGACCTCGCGGTCGGGGCGCGCCGCGGCGTCGGTGACGTCGGGCGAGGGGGGCGTCGTGACGTTGCCGCTGCACGCGAGCGCGAGGCACGAGGCGGCGAGCGCGAAGCGGTGGGCTGCGATGCGGCGCACGAGGCCGAAGGTAGCACCGCGTCCGCCGCGCGAGCGCGCCCGATTCTCCCGCGAGGCGTTCGCGTCGGGCAAAGCGTTGGCGATTACTACGCCCTCTCCGATGGCCTCCCGTAGAATCCAAAGTCCTTTCAGGACCGATGTCGCGAACGTCCGAGCCGACCCCACCGACGACCCGAGGCACGACCCGCTGGTCGTCGCCGCCGCCCGGTTCGAGCGCGCAGCGCGGCGACGCGTTCCACGTCCTCCTGCGGTGGACCGAGGAGCTCGACGACGCGCGCGCCATCACGCTCTGGGCGGGCCTGAGCGCCGTCGAAGACCCCATGGCCCGCGAGGCCGCGCTGCTCCGCTGGATCGACTGGGCCGGCGTCGCCGTGCCCCTCGGCGTGAAGCTCCGCGACCTCGTGACCGCCGTCTCGACGCTCACGCAGGAGCTCTCGGCCACCGCGCAGAACCCCGACCGCGTGTACGTCTACCCCGTCGAAGACCTCGCGCCCCTCACGCGCGCCCTCCACGGCTGGATGCGCGCGCGGGAGTCTCAGCCCGGCGTCGTGCTCGGGGTGCTCCAGGCGTTGACGCTCGCCCGCGCGGCGCTCCGCGGTCACGCGCAGCGGCTCCGCAAGCTCGCGCCGCCGCCCGCGTCGGGCGCGGATTTCGAGATCACCCCCGACGTGCCCGACCGCGAGGTCATCTCGTCGATCGAGGTGTCTCGCACGCTCTCCGACGCGCCCGCGGGCGATCCGCTCGGGGCGAGCTCCGCGATGATCACCTCATCCGTGCGCCGCCGCGTCGAGCGCGGCCCCGTCGAAGAGGCCGTGGAGCTTCTGGTGACGTGGCTCCACGCGGGCGAGGCCGACGACCTCCCGCCCTGGGGCGCCTCCGCGGTCGATTTCGCGCTCCTCGCGGGCGAGCTCCAGGGCGTGCATTTTCGCCCCCTCGCGGAGCTCGCGTCGCGCGCGCCGTCGGTGTGGTCGCAGATCGTCGCGAACGTGTCGCAGCCCCGCGACGCGCTCCGGGCCGCGCGGCTCCTCTCGGCGCTCGCGTCGCACCCCGAGGTGGCGCGCGACCTCTCGCCCTCGCTCGCCGACGCCGCGCAGGAGGGGCTCGCGACGCTCCTCGCGCACCCGCGGCTCAGCGTGTGGTCTCGCGCCGCGCGGGCGCTCGGACGGCTCGCGGGGCACCTCGCGGGCGCCGGTCAGCGACTCCTCGCGTTGCTTCAGGGCCACGCGACGCCGCTCATGCGGCTGCGCGCGACGGCCACGCTGGGCATCCTCTCGCCCGCCGCGGGCGTCGACCTCATCGCGCATCGAAACGCGGCCCTGCGCGGGCTGGAGCTTCCCGTCGGGCTCGGCGAGACGAGCGCGCAGGAGTCGGCCCTGGTCGCCGCGTTGGCCGTGTCGATCCCCGACCTGTGCCTCGACGAGAACCCTTCGTGGCAGGTGATCGCGCGGCGCATCGCGGCGCGGGGAGGCCCCGAGGCGTGGCTCGCCGTGCTGCGCGCGGTGCAGGAGATCCGCCTCCGCGACCCCTCGGAGCAGGACGCCGTCTCGCCCATCGCCCTCGACGTGCGCGAGCGCGCCGAGGCGTGGCGCGGCGGCAGCGGCGTCGACGCGGAGCGCGTGGAGCGCGCGCTGGCCCTCGCCGGTCGCATCGCGTCGGCCGATGACCGGTCGCCAGGGGCGCTCGTGGCCGACCTCGTGCGCGCGGTCTCGGCGGCGCCGTCGGACGCGGGCCTCTCGCGCCACGTCGAGGCCTTCGCGGCCGAGATGGACGTGCTGGTCTCGAACTCGGCGCGCGCCGTCGGGTCGGACAACGCGCGCATGGCCTCGCAGGGCGGCGTGGTGCTCGAGGAGCTCGTCGACGTGGTGGTCGAGGGAGACCTCCCGGTGATCGCGGGGCGCGTCGCCGACGCGGGCGCGCACGGGGCCGCCGTCGAGGCCGCCGAGGCGCTCCGCACGCGGCTGATGAAGATGGTGTGGACGGGGCTCCGCCGCCCGACGCCGTCGGCCTTCGCGTGGCGTCGGTGGCTCGTGCGCGCGGCGGGCGCGCTCCCGCGGTCGATGCCGCTCGGGCGTCGTCAGGCCGAGGTCGAGCGCGAGCAGGTCTTCGAAACGCTGGAGCGCCTCGCCGACGATCCGCTCTTCGGTCAGCCCGTGTTGCTGCGGTACCTCGGCGCGACGCTCTCGGAGCTCTCCCAGCCGCTGCTCTTCTCGCTCGGCGCGGGCGCGCCCGTGGCGGTGCTCGTGTGGCTCGCGCTGCGCGGCGCGCTCAAGCCCTCGCACGCGCGGCTCAAGCGCTGGATGGCCGAAGACGCGCCCGCGGAGTCGCTCGACCGCCTCTTCGACCTCATGGAGTCGTCGGACCAGGCGCACCGCGACGAGGCGCGC
The DNA here is from genome assembly GCA_046351535.1 of Polyangiales bacterium. GTDB lineage: Bacteria > Myxococcota_A > Polyangia > Polyangiales > CAISKJ01. Next base: position 158,596 of record JAXLYG010000015.1, on the reverse strand, counting down.
GCGGTGGCCTCGCTCGGCGCCCTCGCGGGCGGCGACGCGTGCCGCATGGGCGTGGTGCTCTCGGCGCTCGGCGCGGAGTGCGTCGACCTCGCGCAGCGCAGGCCCGAGGCGCACTGGTCGGGGCTCCCGCGCTTCGACCTCACGGACCTCGCGGGCCTCGCCGACACGCTGAAGCGCGCGCGCGACGAGGCCGCCTACGCGCTCTCGCTGGAGGGCGAGCGCAACGCCGTGGCGCTGACCGCGCAGGCGGCGAGGGACGCGCGCGCCGTCGAGACGCTGAGCGAGCGCGCGGGGCGCATCAACCGGATGCTCACCACGACGTCGCTGAAGTTCCTCGACGCGGCGCGCAGGGCCGAGGTGAGCGAGCACTACCTGCTGGAGCTCTCGTCGCTGGCCGAGGCCATCGCGTCGGCGTGCGGTCCGCTGCTCGAAGGCGGCCTCCGCGCGACGCTGGCGAAGGCGCTCGTGGCGGTGCGCGCGCAGGCCAACGCGGCCGTGCGAGAGCAGAAGGAGGGCGTGCGCTACATCGCCCGGCTGCGCGTGCTCGGCGAGCTCTCGAGCGCGCACGAGGGCGGGATGACCAGCACCTTTCTCGCCGAGGGGAGCGTGTCGGGCAAGAAGCTCGTGGTGAAGCTCCTGCGGTGGGAGAAGTTCCGCGGCGCGTCGGCGGAGCTCGCGCGGGCGATGTTCGAGGGCGAGATGGAGCGCCTCGCGGGGGTCGTTCACCCGAACATCGTGAGCATCGTCGACGCGGGCGTGGTCGACGAGGGCGCGTACCTCGCGCTGGAGCACATCCCCGGCGCCTCGCTCGAGACGCTGCTCCGCAAGCTCGGTCGCCTCGACCTTCGCGCGCTCGGCCCGCTGGTGCGCGACGTGGCGCGCGCGCTCGCGTGGCTGCACGGTCGCAAGATCATCCACCGCGACATCAAGCCGGGGAACGTGATCGTTCAGCTCGACGGACCCGCCGACGCGGAGATCAACGCGACGACGTGGCCGACGATCGACGTGGTGCGCGCGGTGCTCATCGACTTCGGCGTCGCGACGGAGCTCGCGCGCATCGGTTCGAACGAGGGCGTCACGGGCACGCCGGGCTACATCGCGCCCGAGATCGCGCGCGGCCTGAACCTCTTCGGCCCCGCGGTCGACGTGTACGCGCTCGGCGTGTTGATCTTCGAGATGCTCACGGGGAGCAACCCCTACCTCGAAGGCAACCCCGAGCTGAACGCGGTGCTCGTGCGCCACGGATCGATGGCGCCGCCGTGGCAGAAGCTCCCGCCCGAGGCGCAGGCGAAGCCCGAGCTCGTGCAGCTCCTCGCGGAGTCGACGCGCATCGACCCGCGGCTGCGTCCGTCGATGAAGGACTTCCTCGCGCGCTGGACGCGCTCGCTGGGGTTGGGTGCGTAGGGCCCCCTCCCCGTCCCTCCCCCGCGAAGCGGGGAGGGTCGCCTGTGGCATCGCTGCCTGCTGCGGCCCTCGTCCACGCGCCTCTCCCACGAGGCGACCGGGCCGCGGCGCCGCGCGTCGTCGCGACGTGGCGTCGTCGTCGTGAGGTGGTTGCGCGTGGTCTCGTGATGAGGGCGCGAGGCCGTGCGATCGGGACGCGAGGCCGTGCGATCGGGACGCGAGGCCGTGCGATCGAGACGCGAGGCCGTGCGATCGGGACGCGAGGCCGTGCGATCGGGGCCACGGCGCGGTGCGCAAGCCGTCGCGATGAGGTTGATCGATCGCCGCGTGTGTCGATGGGTGAGCGAGTTCGTTGGTGCGATGCTGCTCCCTCTCCCACCTCTGGTGGGAGAGCTCGGATCGTGAGGGGCATGGCTCGGCTGCCGCGGGCGCCCTCCCCCGCTTCGAGGCGCGCGACGGGAGCTCAGGGCTCTCGTTGCCGAAGACCTGGACGCCGTACTCGCCCTGGCCCGTGTACATCACGACCTCGAGGCGGTACTGGCCCGCCACGGCGGGGCACAGCGGGCGCTGGAGACCGATGACGGGGAAGTTGTCCGTCGCGATGTCCTGGTCGACCTGCGTGTTGGCGGGGTCGTAGAGCTTGAGGTCGAGGTCCTGCACGCCCACGCCGCCGACGCCGATGATCTTGTAACAGTGGCCGGCCTGCAGGGGCACCGAGTAGTTCTGCGTGCCGCTGGTCGCGAGCGTGCCGCGCGCGACGGGCATCACGGGGTTCATGCCCGCGGCGAACTGCTGCTGACGCATCTGGAGCTGCGAGCCGATGAAGTCACCCGCGGGCGCCATCCCAGGCTGTTGCGGCTGCATCGTGGGCTGCATGCCGGGCTGCATCCCAGGCTGCATGCCGGGCTGCATCCCAGGCTGCATGCCAGGCTGCATGCCGGGCTGCATCCCCGGCTGCACGCCGGGCTGCATCCCAGGCTGCGCCACGGGCTGGACGGGCTGCACGGGCTGGACGGGCTGCTGCGCGGGCGGGTTGTTGTTGCTGTTGTTGTCGTTGTTGCGACGGCCGCAGTTGTACGACACGAGAACGCTCGCGATCGCCACGCCACGCAGGATCCACTTCGCCATCATGATGGGTCTTCCTCCTCGCATCGGAGCCGCAGGTGTGGGCGGCGTCTCGAACGGTGAAACTTGGGGTTGCTGGTGAAGCGATGAAACTCTCACGCGATCGCCAGCGCCCCGTCGTGTGGTCTTCCGGGCGTTCGCTCCGCCCGGATTCAGCGCGCGGACGGTACGCCGGTGCGCGTCCCTCGTCCAGCCTTCCGCGACGTCGTCGCCACCCTCGTCTCAGGCGTAACGGACGCGCACGTTTTCGATGAGCGCGCGCAACGCGTTCTTCGCGCCGTCGGTCGTCTCGTGCTTGACGATCGCCCACCCTTCGCCCTCGTACCCTTCGGCGCGCGCCTGACCGGGCTTCGGGACGCGCATCTCGACGAGCGCGTCGCCCGCGAGCGCCACCGCGCGCTCGACGCCTTCGACGGAGGCCACGCGCGTCCCCCCGCCATGACCGCGGAAGAACGCCGACCCCGCGGCCCACCTCCGCGCCTTCGGCGTGAAGCGGTCGAAGGCGATGAGCCCGGCCCAGTCGGCGAAGAGGTCGGTCTCGTGCGCGATGCTCATGAGCGGCATGATGTGAACCCCCGGCGGACGCGCGCCCACCTCGTTCACCAGCATCGCGCCGTCGTCGCGGAGGAACCACTCCATGTGCGTGAGGGCCGTGCCCGCGGCGGTCTTCGCGTGCGCACCGAAGAGCGCGTCGAGGGCCGCGGCGTTGATGGGCGCGAAGCGCGTCCACGTGGGGTCGTCCTCTTCGCGCGGGAGGAGCACGCAGTACTGCACCCACGGCGTCTCGACGGCTTCGAGGGGCGTCGGAAAGTACCGCGTCCCCGAGCGCCACACGGGCTCGCCGCGCACCGTCACGGTCTCGCAGGTGTGCTCCCTCGCGCGCACGAACTCCTCGACCTGGAGCGGCGCGCGCTCCGTCGGAGACATCCCCGATCGCACGAGCGCCGCGAGGTCTTCGCGCGACTCGACGCGGTGCGTGGCGCGCGTCCCGAGGCCCGCCTGCGGCTTCACGATCACGGGCAGTCCGACCATCCCGAGGAAGCGTTCGAGCTCCGAGAGCGACCGCACGAGCGCGCTCTTCGCCACGGGCACACCCCGCGCGCGGAGCACGTCCTTCATGCGGTCCTTGTCGCGGAAGTTGCGCGCGGTCTCCGCGCCCATGCCCTCGATGCCGAGCGCGTCGCGCACCTGCGCGAGCGGCGTCTGGAGCTGCTCGAGCGCGCCGGTGATGCGGTCGATGGGCGCGACGCCCTTCGCGAGCGCGCGCGCCGCGACGGTGAGGTCTCCGCCGTCGAGCGAGCGCGCGACGCGGTAGTGCCCCGCGATGCGCCCGCGGAGCTCTTTCGGGATGCTCTCTTCGGGGTCCTCGCTCACGACGCTGAGGGTGACGCCGTCGAGTCCCGCGAAGGCCCTGACGTAGCGGTTGGTGTTCTCGAGAAACCTCGGCGCGATGAAGACGACGTGGGGCATCGGTGGTGCCGCGAGACTACACGAACCCGCGCGACGCGGCGGCTCTCACGCTCGGGCGCGCAGCGCGGTAAGGTCGCGCCGATGAGACCCCTCCGCGTCACCGAGGTCTTCGGCCTCTCACCGCTCTCGACGCGGCTCCGCGAGGCCGCGATGGCGCTCCGCGGCGACGCCCACACGCCGCCGAGCCGCTTCGACCTCACGTCGCTGCGCATCTTCCGCCCGCGCATGGCGCTCCCGCTCTGGGCGGGCAGACCCGCGCACGGGAGGCTCATCCCGATCTACAACCTCTTCAGCTACGCGCAGCCTCCGCCGGAGCTCGGGTGGAGCGTGCGGGTCACCGACGCGCGAGACTTTCTCGGCTCGCAGCTCACCTACGACAGCCACAACGGCACCGACTTCGCCGTGCCCATCGGGACGACCGTGGTGGCCGCGGCGCCGGGCGTCGTGCGGCGCGTGTCGAGCGAGTTCAACCGCGGCGGGCTCAAGGTGTTCATCGACCACGGCGAGGGCCTGGTCACGACGAGCAACCACCTCGCGCGCTCGCTCGTGCGCGTCGGAGACAGGGTGCGCCGCGCGCAGCCCGTGGCGATCTCGGGGTACAGCGGGCTCGACGGGTTCACGACCTTTCCCTTCGGCGCGCCGCACGTGCATTTCAACGTGTGGCTCGACGGCGAGTACGTCGACCCCTTCGCCATCACCGGCGAGACCGCCCTCTGGCGCAACGGAAACTGGCCCACGCCCTGCGCCGATCCCGACGCCGACGAGCGACCCGCGGCGCCGACGCGGTGGGACCGCGACGCCCTCGCGCGCACGCTCGCGAGCTGCCTCCACGACGAGACGCGGAGCGCCATCGAGGCGGTCACCGACGAGGACGATCGCGCGCTCGCGGTGGTGTTCTATCGAAACTACTTTCCGACGCGCTTCGGCGAGCGCCCGCCGCTCACGACGGCGCGCACCCCGCGGCGCGGACGCCTCGACCTGCCCTTCCGCCGAGAAGATTTCGACGGGATCTGGTTCCCCCACGGCGTCGAGCCGAGGCGGGGGTGAGCGTCCTCCTCGCGAGGACGATCGTCGTCAGAATTTTGCGCCCTTCGTCACGCACCATGTACACGCGACGACATGGGCCGCTCCCGCGTCACAAGCTCCTTCAAGCCGCACTTTCGCCCTGACGGGCACTACGACCGCGCGGCGGCTCACAAGCCCATCCTCGTGCTCGAAGACGTGATGAAGGTGTACCGCGCCGACGCGCCGGTGCTCCGCCACGTCGACCTCACCATCGAGCGCGGCGAGTTCGTCTTCGTGACGGGGCCCTCGGGCGCGGGCAAGAGCACCCTGCTCAAGCTGATCTACATGGCCGAGACCGTCGACGAGGGGCGCGTGCTCTTCTGCGGCAAGGACATCTCGCGCCTCACCGACGAGAGCATCCCCCACCTGCGCCGCAACGTCGGCGTGGTGTTTCAAGACTTTCGCCTCGTGCCCTACTGGTCGGTCTATCAGAACGTCGCCGTCGCCCTCGAGGTGATGGGCCTGCCCGCCCGCGTCGTGCGGTCGCGCGTCGCCATCGCCCTCGAGCGCGTGGGCCTCGACGGCCGCGGAGACGACCTCGTGCGGGTGCTCTCGGGCGGCGAGCAGCAGCGCGTCGCCGTGGCGCGGGCCATCGTCAACGAGCCCGCCATCGTGCTGGCCGACGAGCCCACGGGCAACCTCGACCCCGTGCTCGCGCTCGACATCCTCGGGCTCTTCGAAGAGATCCACGAGGCGGGCACCACGGTGATCTTCGCCACGCACGACCGCTCGCTCCTCGAGACGTCGCCGCACAGGCTCATCGTCATCGACGACGGGCGCTGCATCGAGGCCCGCGAGGGGCTGCAAGACCTCGGCGAGGTCATGCGCGCGGACCCGATCTCGAGCGTTCACTGAACCGTTCACCCAACTCCCGGAAGGAGACCGACACCTCCATGTTCGCCCGCGCCCTCCGAGGCGTCCGACAGCAGGTCGGGACGCAGCTTCTCTCCGTGCTCACCGTCGCGCTCGCCCTGTTCTGCATGGCCGGCGCCCTCCTCGCGCTCGAAAACGCGGGGGCCATGGTGCAGCGATGGGGCGCGCCCGTGCGCGTCACCGTGTTCCTCGCCGAAGGGGCGACGGCCGATCAGACCGAGTCGCTCCGCAGCGCCCTCGCCGCGCTGCCCGAGGTCGTCGAGGCCCGCTACGTCTCGTCGGCCGAGGCCCGCGCCTCGCTCGGTCAGGGCGGCGACCGCGCCATCGCGAGCGCGCCCGTCGAGCTCTTTCCCGCCACCATCGAGCTGCGCCTCGCGCCGTCGGCCGTGAGCCGCGCGCGCGTCGCCAGCGTCGCCGACCGCGTGCGTCGCATCCCCATGGTGGCCGACGTCGAGACCTACCGCGGCTTCACCGATCGCCTCCGCGACATGCTCGTCGGCGGACGCGCCGCCGTGGTGGTCATGGCCCTCGGCGTGCTCCTCACCGTGCTCGCCGTCGTGAGCAACACCATCCGCATGTCGCTCTCGGTGCGCGTGCGCGAGATCGAGGTGCTGCGGCTCGTGGGCGCGACGCGCTCGTACATCCGCACGCCCTTCCTCCTCGAAGGCGCGATGCTCGGCGGAATCGGCGCGGCCCTCGCGCTCGCCGCCATCGGGCTCATCTTCTACACGACGCGCGGACACTTCGAAGCCACCGTGGGCAGCGCCCTCGGGCTCCACCCGGTGTTCCTCTCGTGGGGCGTCCTCGCGTGCTTCCTCGCGGGCGGCGGCGCCATCGGCGCGATGGGCTCGGCGGCCGCGCTCCGTCGCGGGCTCCAGGTCTGAGAGAGGCACCCGCGATGACCTCCCGACGCGCTCTCTCGATCGCCCTCTGCGCCTTCGCCCTCGCGGGCACCACGGCGCCCGGCGCGCAGAACCTCGGGACCGCCCCCGCGCCCGCCCTCGACGCGCGCGACCTCTCGGCCGTCAACGCCGAGGTGTCGCAGCTCACCGTCGAGACGCAGCGGCTCGCGAGCGAGGCGGCCACCCTCGGCCCGCGCCGCGACGAGCTCCGCGCGCGCGCCAGGCAGCAGGCCCGCTGGCTCTATCACCTCAACCAGGGCGCCGCGCTGGTGCTCCAGGGAGGGCCCGCGATGCTCTTCGAACACGCCGCGCGCTCCGAGCGCGCGAGGCGGCTGCTCCACCGCACGCTGCGCGAGCTCGAGAACGCCGCGCGACGCGCCGACGCCCTCGACGCAGACCGCGGACGCGTGGCGCACCTCCTCGACGCCGCGCAGTCGCACAAGCGCGACCTCGAAGCGGCGCAGCGCGCGGCCCACGCGGCGGCCACGGCGTCACCGTTCGGCGTCGCCGCGGCGCCCACCGTGGGACCCGCCGTGACCGTGTACGGCGGCGCGCCCGCCGCGGGGGCCGTGGTCGACGGCTTCGGCGCGAGCGCAGGGAGGCTCCTCTTCCCCGTCCCCGGACGCGCGGAGGCGAGGCGAAACTGGCGCGAGGGCGCCGACGGTCCGGGCATCGAGGTGCGCTGCGCCGCGGGCTCGGTCGTGCGCGCGGTGTACCCCGGCCGCGTGGCCTTCGCCGACCGCTACGGCGCGTACGGACAGATCGTGATCGTCGACCACGGCGACCACTACTACACCGTGAGCGCGAACCTCTCGCAGGTCGCCGTCGCGGTCGGTCAGGAGCTCGCGCAGGGCGCGCCCATCGGCACCGTCGGCGACGACGGACACGGCCCGATGATGTTCTTCGAAGTGCGCCACGGCGGAGAGACCCTCGACCCCGCGCCCTGGCTCGGGCTGTAGTTCGCCCGCAATCGAGCGCCACGCCCCGGCGTGAACCCGCCTATCCTTCGCGCTGATGAAGCGCACGAAGACCGCCCCGAAGCCCTCGGGCGAAGCTCCCGTCGACGCCCTCACCGAACGCGCGCTCGCGACGCTCCGCAAGCCCGCCGAGGCCCTGCCCGCGGCGCTCTCGACGGAGCTCGCTGCGATCACGGCGTCGGCGCCGAAGGGAGCCGCGAAGGCCGTCACCGCCGCGAAGGCGCTCGCGAAGAAGCTCGGTGACACCGCCGAGTCCGCGGCCGTCTACGACGCCGTCGCCGCGGCCGTCTTCGAACACGGCGGACGCTTTCGTCGCAACGCCTCGACCTGCCACGCCGCGGCGCGCGCGAGCGAACGCAAGCGCAAGGTCAAGGTCGACCTCGCCGCCGCAGCCGAGGTCGCCGAGGCGCTCGCGCAGGGCGGCGCCGTGTGGGTCAAGGAGCTCGTCCAGCTCGCGAAGGCCGCGCGCGCCGCGAAGCGCAGCGACCTCGGCGACGCCATCACCCGCGCCGCGATCGCCACCGTGCGCAACGGAGAGGCGCCCACGGATGACCTCCTCGCGGCCCTCTCGGCGCTCGACGCCTCGCACGCCGTCTCCGCGCTCGTCGCGTGGATCGAGGACCCGAAGTCCGTCGCTGCGTTCGACGACGACGCGTGGCGAGGGGCCACGCCGTTTCTACCGGCCGCGCTCGATCGCAGCCCCGACGCGCTCGCTCGGGTGATCGAGGCGCCCTCGGGGTCGAAGCCCGCGCAGGGGTGGCTCGTCGCGATGGCGGCCGCGCGCGCATCCACCCGCGTCGCCGCGAAGGCGCCGGCGCTCGCGAAGCCCTTCGTGCACGGCATTCTCCGCATTGCGCTTCGAAGCCCCGCGGGACCCGACGTGACCGCGAGCCTCGAAGCGCTGCTCCCGCCGCTCGTCGCCGTGATGCGCGCGCGCGGCGAGGAACTCCCCGCGGTGCTCCCGGCCGCGCCGTTTGATTCACGAACGAAGCTCCTCGCGCCGGAGCTCATGGAGATGCTCCTCTCGCTCGACGCGCCGCTCTCGTTCGAACACGACGACGACGCGGTCTTCGACCTCTACCTCTGGGCCGAGGCCTCGCTCGACCTCCCGTATCAGCGCCTCGAGCGCATCGCCGCGCACCCGCGCCTCGGGCCGCGCCTCGGGGTGAGCCTCGAACGCTCCATCGAGGTCACGAACTTCTCGGGCATCGTCGCGAAGTGCGCCGCGTCGCCCGCCACGCGCGCCGCCGTCGATCACCTCGCCGACGCGCTCGTGGGCGCGCTCGTCACGCGCGGGACCCTCGGCGCGTTCGAACTGTACCGCGGCGTCTTCGGGAGGCTCTGCGTGCCCGCGGTGCTCTCTTCGTCGCCGCGCCTCGCCGACGCGCTGCGCGCCCTCGACGCCGCGACGCTGCTTCAGAATCAGCTCCGCGGAGGGCTCCTCGAAGAGTGGGGGTGGCCCGCGCTCGACGAGGCCACCGATCGCCTCGGCCCCGACTGCGCGCTGGCGACGGGTCTGTTCCCGCACGCGGTGCTTCGAAAGGGCGACCGCGTGGTGGTGGCGGGCGTCGACGCGATCGTGCTCGACCACACGGATCCGCTGCTCTCGAAGGACTTTCAGTGGCTCCGGGCCGCGGTGTTCATCGACGGTGACCTGCTCATGGTCGGGGGTGACTACAAGACCGCATGGCTCGTCTCGGGCGAGGCGTGCACCGAGTCGAAGCTCGCCTACCCCGTGCTCGTCGACCTGCTCGACCGGGGCGGCGTGATGACCCTCGACGGCCGGCCCATCCGCCGCGGTGACACCGCGATCGACCCGGGGCTCCTCTCGCTCCCGGCGCACTACGACGGCGTCGCGCTCCACGCGTGGCACGGCGCTCGGTGGGCGCGCCACGAGCCGGGCACGGGGCGCGCGCTCCCCGACGGGCCTCCCGCGTGGATCGCGTCGCGCGAGGGCAGCGTCTCGACGGTGTTCCTGATGGCCGTGCCGCCGCGCGCGGAGCGTTCACCCCTCGGCGCGCGCGACGGGCTCGGGGGCTTCGTCTCGTGGATCGAGCGTACGCGCGCAGCGGGCCGAGCTCGCGCATCGACGGCCGCAGCGCACCGCGCGCGTCGGCAGGGGCTGGTACTCCATCGCGCGCTCATCACCTTCCCCGAGCGCGAGGGCGCGCACCCCGTCTCGCGCGAGGCGGCGGGCGTCGGGTGTACCTCCCCGACGGTCGCACGCCGCTCGTCGCCATCGACGGCGAAGCGCTTCGCGCCATGTCTTCGGCGGCGCGCCGCGGTCCGCGCTCGCCGTGGTGGCACCTCTACCGCGCGAGACCTCGCGGCCTCGCGCGCCCTCTCCCGCTGCACGCTCGAACAGGCCGAGGCGCTCCTCTCCGCCGCGCGCGCGGCGCGCCTCGCGACGCCCTCGAACGACGGAGACACGAGCACAGGAGCTCTCGGGCTACCCCGGGCTCCGCGTCACCATGTCGACGCCCGACGCGCCCGTCGACGTGCTGGCAGGATGGCCCTCCATCGCCGACGCCGCGCGCGCGGCGCTGCCCGACGTGACGCACCCTCGCGTGCTCGCGGGCGTCGTTCGCATGGCCGTGCTCGCCGCCGAGACCGAGCTTCGAATCGAAGACCTCGCGCGACGGGTGACCGCGGCGAGCTCGGGCCTCGCGCAGTCGGGCCTCACCAACGCCAGCGTGCGACGCCTCGACCGCTTCTTCGAAGCGAACTTCGCGCTCCCCGGACGCTGGGGGCAGGACCAGCTCGGACCGCAGATCGTCGACGTCGCGGCCTTTCTCTTCGACGACCGCGAGCCCGAAGGCGCGCGCCCCGTCGTGACCACCGTGCCCCCGTGCTTCGTCGCGTGGGAGCGGACCCTCGTGCATGGGGCCGAGCTCTTCACCACGCTCCTCGGCGCGGGGACCCCGAAGGCCGCGCGCGACGAGATCCGCGCGTTCCTCGCGCTGTGGCGCTCGACGCCCTTCGCCGACGCGGGGGCAACGCGATGCCGCGTGGCGGGCTTCACCTTCGCGAGCGCGCCCGTGAGCGATCTGCACCGCGACCGCCCCGATCGCCTCGTCGCGTGGGAGAACCGCTACTTCCTCCGCTGGCGCGGGGTGAGCCTCGCGCCCTGCGCCTTCGTCGCCATCGAGGTGACGCGCGACGGCGTCTTTCGCACCCCGCCGGGCGCCCTGCTCGACTGGACCGAAGCGCTCGACCACAACGCCGACCGCGCGCGCATCGACGAGGCCGCGTCGCTCTTCGAAGCGCGCGGCCCGGCGCCGCTCGACGCGTCCGACGTCGACGCGCTCGCGGCCTCGACGGGGATGCTCCGTGACTCCGCCGCCGTGATGCTCTCGGGCGCGCAGCTCATCGAGCTCGACCGCGACGGACGCGCCGCCCTCGGCACCACCGCGTCGCGCCTCGCCTACGTCGCAGACGACCTCCGCGCGCCGAAGCTCCACATGATCGCGGCCTCGGCGACGCCGCGCGACCTCCGCGACCTCTACGATCGACGCGCCGACGCAGACGCCTTCGCCCGCCGCCTCGCCGCCGCGTGGAACGCGATGGAGGGCGCGCGTCCTCCGCTCGCGGTCGAGCTCGTCGAGCGCATCGAAGAGGACCTTCGCAACCCCCACCCGCCCTTTCTGCGCGCCGCGAGGGCGCTCTCGTCACCGCGCTCTCTCGCGCGCTTCACCGCTTCGAAACGCTGGGTACACAGGCCCTTCAGCGTCTTCACGGGCGACGCGCTCCGCTTCGGGAGCGTCCCCTCGGGGTGGCCGCAGTACGACGACACGCCCGAGACGGGATGGGTGCCCCAGTGGCCCGACCCCGAGGCGGCCTTCTCGTACGACACCCTCGCGGGATACCTGAAATACCTCTCGTGGGCGCACCTCGAGCTCCCCGTCGGCGACCCGTTGCGCGCGGGCGCCGCGACGCTCGCCGCGCTCCTCGAAGATCGCCTCGCGTCGCCGCAACTGCTCCTCCCGGTCGCGTGGGGACCCGTCGACGACCTCGGGGTCTTCGAAGGCTTCATCGCCTCGCTCGGCGCGACCGCGTACGACGCGGGCGACGGCGGCGCGAGCGCGGCGGGCGTCGAGCGGAACGGCGTGGTGATCGTGTGGCCCGGTCCTGTCGAGCAGCGCACGGGGGCGTTCGTCTCGCTGCGTCCCGCGGCGCTCACCGACGAGGGGCTCGGCGCGCTCGGGTTGAGCCGCGACGGCGCGCGGTGGCGTGTGGGTGTTCCTGGCGCGCGCTTCGACGCGCTGCCCTACCTCGGGCACTTCATGCTGTGGCGCTCGGCGGGCTTTCGCGCGCTCGTGACGGAGCTTCGCGCCCCTTCGCTCGCGGCGGGTCGCTACGTCGCCGACCCGCGGGTGAGCGCCCCCGAGGCCGTGCGCGCCGTGAAGGAGCGCCACGCCATCGGTGACGACGACGCGACGCTGCTCCTCCAGCTCCGCTGGCTCGCGGAGCCCACGCCCGCCCGCGTGCGCCGCTACAACGACTGGACGCGCGCCCGCTACGACGACGCCGCCGCGGTGCTCGTCGCGAAGGGCCTCGTCGAGCCCGTCGCGTACAAGGGCAGCGCGCGCGCCCACGGCCTCCCCGGTCCGCTCGCGTTCTTCGAGCGCTACCCCGCGCCCATCGAGCGCTCGAAGCTCGAAGCCTACGGGCTCACCGAGGGGGCCGTGCCTCCGCTCGACGTGCCGCTGCCCGTGTGCCCCGTGGCAGAACTCTTTGCGCGCGAGGTCTCACGGCGCGCGTGAGCGGGTGACGACCGAACCAATTTCCGCGCGCGAACCGGCGCGACCGGCGCCGTGACTTGATACAACCGCAGCGATGAAGATCGCGCGCTTCGTGGGGCTCGGGCTCCTGCTGTGGGTCGGCGGCTGCGCCGCGGAGATCGCCGACGCCGAGATCGACGCCGAGGTCGAGCCGCGGTCGCCCGACGAGGACATGCCCGACGACGTCGCGCTCATCGAGGAGGTCAACCTCTTCGACGACGCCGACTTCGGCGGCTCGCCCGACGACGTCGCGCCCGACGACAAGCCCCCGGCCGACGGGGGCGTCGACGACGCGCTCGCCACGGTCGACGCGCTCGCGACGGACGACGCGCCCGCTGTGAGCGATCGTCCCGCGACGAGCGACGCGCGCGTCACCGACGCGATGACGGTCGACGCGAGCGGACCTCGGATGTGCGTCGGGTCGGCCTCGGGGCAGTCGAGCCTCTGGACCTGCACCGCCGACCTCTCGGCCCGCCAGCGATGCGTCTCGGAGCGCGTCGAGACCGAGGCGTGCCCGCGGGGATGCACGCGCCACGCGGCGGGCGAGAACGACACCTGCGCCGCCGCGCCGCCGCCGTCGTGTCGCCGCACGACGGGGCCCTTCACGTGGACCTGCGACGGCCCCATCGCGGGGCAGCACTGCGTCGCGCTCACGGAGCCCTCGGACCCCGACGGGTGGTCGAACAACTACCTCTGCTCGCCGACGGACCTGGGCGTGCGGTGGTCGAACGCGGGACCCGTGCCGGGGATGCGCTGCACGGCCATTCTCGAGCCGCACGAGCCCGCCTCGCACGCGTGGAGCGACAACTACCTCTGCGTCCCGCCGAGCAGCACGTACACCTTCGTGTGGGCGCGCTCGGGGCCCATCGCCGGTCGCACCTGCCTCCAGTGGACCGAGCCGCAGGATTCGAACGACTGGGGCGACAACTACCTCTGCTGGGTGAACGCGCCGAGGCCCGCGTTCAACTTCCCGACGCCCATCGAGCACGTCATCGTGATCGTGAAGGAGAACCACACCTTCGACTCGATCTTCATGAACTTCCCCGGCGCGGCGAGCGTGACGACGGCGCTCCGCGCCAACGGCCGCAGGGTGCGCAGGCCCAACGCCCCCGACGGCGCGTTCCCCTCGGACATCTCGCACAGCCACAACGCGGCCGTGCTCGCGCTCCACGGCGGCGCGATGGACCGCTTCGACGTCAACTCCGAGCGCCACACCCGCACGCACGACCCCATGCTCGCGTTCTCGTACTACTCCGAGCGCCAGCTCCCGAACTACTGGCAGTACGCGCGCAATTTCGTGCTCTGCGACCACTTCTTCAGCGCGCTCCTCGGCCCGAGCAACCCCGGCCACTTCGCCCTCTGGACCGCGCAGACCCCGCAGGTCGCGAACCCCGACTGCACCGGCAGCGGATGCTCCGCCGGCGGCGGGTGCTTCTCTCCGCCGCAGGCGACGATCGACACCATCAACCCCAACACCTGCGCGATCCGCCACGGCGCGCGCCCCTGCTTCGACGTGCCCACGGTGGTCGATCACCTCCCGTCGGGCCTCTCGTGGCGCGTGTACTCGCACCCCAACGACCGCGGGGTGTTCTCTCCGCCCATCGACGAGGCGCGCTCGGTCACCCGCAGCCGCGCGGCCTTCAACCGCCACAACGGCGACATCGCCGCGCTCATCGCCGACATCCGCGCCGGACGCCTCGCGAACATCACCTACGCGCACGTCGGCGGCGCGTGGGGAGAGCACCCCCCGCGCGCGCTCTGCCCCGGCGAGAACTTCACCGTCATGGTCGTCAACGCGCTCATGCAGAGCCCCTTCTGGCAGAGCACCGCGGTGGTCTTCACCTACGACGACTGGGGCGGCTTCTACGACCACGTGCGCCCCTCGATGGAGTCCTGCGGCAACGGCGACCACGCGCACCTGGGGTTCCGCCTCCCGCTCATCGTGATCTCGCCGTACACCCGTCGCTCCCACGACCCGGCGCACCCCTTCGTCTTTCACGGTCGCACCGAGCAGGCGTCGGTGCCGCGCCTCATCGAAGACCTCTTCGACCTCCCGCGCATGAGCGCCGAAGACCGCAACGCCCGCGACGGACGCGCCGGGAGCCTCATGGGCGTCTTCGACTTCTCGCACCCCGATTTCAACCCGCTGATCCTGCCGACGCGCGACTGCACGCCCTGACGCGAACGGCCTTGTTTACAGGTCGTCGCGCGCGGCGTCGGGGCTCGCTCCCGCGTCGGGCGCGGCGCCCCTGCCGGCGATCCAGTCGCGCACGCACTCGGCCTCCGACGCGCTGAGCGCGGGCGCGCCGAGGGGCATCCGATCGCCGCACGGAGGCTCCGAGAAGAGCTTGAGGTACAGCTCGCTCCCGTCGGGATCGTCGGGGTCCGCGAGCGGAGACTTCGCGCAGCCCGTCGAGGGCGCGCCGATCAGTCGCGCGGCGAGGCCCGGCGCGCGGAGGTCGAGGCCGCCCGCGCGCGCGTCGTCGTGGCAGCGCGAGGTCGCGCAGCGCCGCGCGAAGAGGTCTTCGACGGAGACGCCCGGCGGACACCTCGGCGCCGCGGGCGTCGTGGCGTCGAGGCGCGCGTCGACGTAGGGCTGCGTGTCGCCGAGGAGGCCGGGACAGCCCGCGGTGAAGAGCGCGAACGCGAGCGCGAGGGGGCGGAGTCGGGTCATCGTCGGAGCGCCACGGAGAGGGTGAGCGAGGCGAACTCATCGACGAGGCCGCCCGCGATCCAGCGGTCGCCCGGCGCGGGGTTCATCGCGAGAAAATACCTTCGATATGCGGCGATCGCGCGGAGCTCGACGCCCGCGTCCGCGACCCACGCCACGCCCCCGCGGAGCTCGACCGACGCGCCCGACACGCCGGCGAAGAGCCGGTCTTCGAGGTCTCCGAAGCGCAGCGGGAGCGCCCCCGTGGCGCCGAGCGAGAGCGACAGGCGTCGCGTCGCGCGGAGGCGCGCGTCGAGGTCGAGCGAGAGCGCGTCGTAGGTGACGCCCGCCACGCCGGGGTCGTCGGGGTCGCCGGGGGCCTCGACGGGCGTGACGACGAAGCTGCGACGCTCGTAGCCGACGCCCGCGGTGAGCGCGTGATCGCCGAGGGGGAGCCGTCCGAGGATGCCCGCGCGGAGCTCGTACGCGGTCGTGTCGAACGCGCGCCCGCGCGAGTCGGTAGAGTCGACGCCGACGGCGAAGGCCCCGCTCGCGTACACGCCGACGTGCGCGGGCCACGCGGCCGTCACGTGCGCCGCGGGGAACCACCGGAGGTCGGCCGTGAGGTAGGGCGCGACGGGCGCGGTGTAGTCGCGCTGCTCGCCGAAGAGGTTGTCGCTCCATCGCAGCGCGCGGTGCGTGAGGCGCGCGCCGAGCGAGGCGTCGAAGGCGACGGGGCGCGGCGTGGCGTTCGGCGCGGGGCTCGCTTCGAGGAACGACTGCGCGCTCGCGTCTCCGCAGACGAGCGCGCCCGCGGCGACGAGCGCGACGCGGTGTGCTTCGAAGCCGCGCGACGGACGCATCGGCGCGATGCAATACGCCGCGCTCCGCGGTGTCAAGCGTCGCGCGAACAGCGATCCTGGTGCGTGATCGCGGCACGAACTCCGCGGGACGTGTATTAGGGTACGAGACCTCTCGGATGAAGCGTCGTCGGGCCTGGCCTCTCCTCGCAGCGCTCGCGTACTGCGCTCCCCTCGGGGCGCAGCCGCTGCCGACGGGGCTCGCGCTGCGGTGGGAGGCGCCCGTCGCGTGCCCCGCTGCGCGCGACGTCGAAGCTGCGGTGTCGGACCTCCTCGGTCGACCGGCCGCGGCGGGAGAGTCGCCGCTCGTGGCCGTGGCGAGGGCGACGTCGAGGCACCACGGGTGGCGCCTTCGCCTCGCGATCACCACCGGAGGAACCCCTCGTCAGCGCGTCCTCGACGGCGCCTCGTGCGAGTCCGTGATGCGCGCCGCAGCGCTCGTGCTCGCGCTCGCCATCGACCCCGACGCCGTCGCCGCGCACACCCCGTCGACGCCAACCCCGCCACCACCGCCGCCACCACCACCGCCTCCGCCGCCACCACCACCACCACCGCCTCCGCCACCACCGCCACCGCCTCCGGCGCCGCTGCCTCTGCCGCCGCCTCCGCCGCCCGTGGCGCGCGGAGGGCGCGCGCTTCGATGGCATCTGCGCGCTTCGTTCACCGGTGATTTCGGATCGCTCCCCGCGGCGACCTACGGACCGACGCTCGCGGCGGGCGTCGCGATCGGCGTGTTGCGCGTCGAGGCGCGCGGCGGATACCTCGCGTCGCAACGAGCAGACGCGGGCGCGCGCGGCGGAGACTTCGACCTCTTCACCGGAGGCGTCACCGCGTGCGGACTCGCGCCCGTCGGACGCTTCGACCTCGGCGGCTGCGGCGGCGTCGAGGCCGGGGTCATGCGAGGGACCTCCTTCGGCGTGACGGAGCTCGGGTCAGGGAGCTCGCTCTGGCTCGCGGTCACGGTCGGCGCGATGGGGAGGGCGCGGCTCAACGACCGCGTGGGCGTGGTGGTCGAGGTCGCGGGGGCGCTGCCGTTGCTGCGCCCGAACTTCGTGATCGACAACGTGGGCGCCGTGTTTCAGACGGGCTCCGCGGCGCTGAGAGGGAGCGCGGGCGTCGAGGTGACGTTTTGATCAGAGGTACGCCCGGCGCCGGGCACTCACCCGCGATGGATCGGGCCGCCACGGTGAACGACCCCGAGATCGCGCCCTTCGAACTCCGCGCCGAGGCCGCGGGTGCGGCGACGCTCGACTTCGTGTCGGTGTACCGCGAGCACTTCGCCTTCGTGTGGCGCAGCCTGCGCCGCCTCGGCGTGGCCGAGAGCGCCCTCGACGACGCCACGCAGGAGGTCTTCATCACCGTGCACCGCCGCCTCGGAGAGTTCGAAGGTCGCTCGTCGCTCAAGACGTGGATCTTCGGGATCCTCCGCAACGCCGCGCGCCACCACCGTCGCACGATCGCGCGCCGCCGCGAGGACGACCCCGTCCCCGAGACCGCGGCGGACCCGTCGCACGGCGAGTCCCTCGACGCCGTCGCGCGCGCGCAGGCGATCCAGGCGCTCAGCGCCTTTCTCGAAGGGCTCGATGACACCCTCCGCGAGTGCTTCATCCTGTCGGAGCTCGAGCAGATGACAGCGCCCGAGGTGGCCGCCGCGACGGGCGCCAACCTCCACACGGTGCACTCGCGCATCCGTACGGCCCGACAGCTCTTCGAACAGATGGTCGCGCGGCGACGCGCACGCGACCCTTGGAGCAGACCGTGAGCGACCTCAGCCCCGAAGCGAGAGCTCTCCTCGACGCCGCAGCGCGCGCCGACGAACCCACGTCCGCCGATCAGGAGCGCATCGCCCGCGCCCTCGCGATTCCGCTCGGCATCGCCGCGCTCGCGCCCGCCACCGCGCAGGCGAGCGCCGTCACCGTCGCGGCCTCTGGCGCCGCGGTCTCGCTCAAGGTCGCCGCCGTCGTCGCGGCCGTCGCGCTCGGCGTCGGCGCCGTCGGCGTCACCACCCTGAAGCGCAACGTCCGCTCCCACGCTTCGACACCGCGCGTCGAGCGGGTCGCGCGCACACACGCAGCGCCCGTCGCGGCGCCCGCACGGGTCGCTCCGGCGCCCGCACGGGTCGCTCTGGCGCCCGCGGTGATCGCCCCCGTCGCGGCGCCTCCTGTCGTCGCGGCGCCCGCAGCCGTCGTCGAGGCGCCCGCGCGCGTTCACGCGTCACACGGAGCGCGTGGCGTCGACACGCTCGCGGCCGAGAGCGAGCTGCTCGGCGCGGCCCATCGCGCGGTGAACGGCGGCGACGCGTCGCACGCGCTCGCGCTGCTCCGGTCGTACGGCGACCGGTTTCCGCACGGGGTCTTGCGAGAGGAGCGCGACGTCGAGGTGGTGTTCGTGCTCTGCCGCCTGGGGCGACGCGACGAGGCGCGCGCGGCGGCCGAGCGGTTCCTCCGCGCGCACCGTCACTCTCCGCTCGCGCATCGCGTCGAGACCTCGTGCGCGGGACTCTCCTCCGACGATCACCGCGTCGACGCTCCGACGCGGCGGTAGCATCGAGCCGCCGTGCCCACGACACACTCGACCACGCGCCGCGCGCTCGTCCTCGCGCTCGCCTGCGCCGCAGCGGGGTGCAGCGACGTGAGCGACGTGCGCATCGGCGCCGACGCGCGCGACGCTGCGGCCGTCGATCGCCCGCTCACAGACGCCGTGACATCACCCGCCGACGCGATGCCGCTCCCGCGTATCTGCGCGGTGCCGCCGGAGTGCGTCGGCGCGTGTCCTCCGGGCTCGCGAGGGTGCACGTGCGCGGCGACGCCGATGGGGCTGCGCTGCGTCCCGACGTGCATGGGCAACCTCGAATGCGGCCTCGGGCCGATGGGCGTGCAGACCTTCTGTCGCATGGGCATCTGCGCGCCCTGATGCATCGTCGCGACGGGTGACGATTTCGTCAGAGGGACGCGTCGCGCCGGGCACACACGCACGACGTAGCTCGCCCTTCAACGAAAGGTCCTTCCCTGATGAAGCGTCGTTCCTTCTCTCCCACGCTGCTTGTCGCTGGCGCGCTGTTCTTCCCGCTCCTCGGTGCCGATGGAGGCTGCGGCGGATCGAGCGATGTGACGGGTCCGACCGCGAGCGATGCGGGCGCTGACGCCGCGCCGCGCCCGCCTCCCGGCGATGGCGGGATGATGATGCCTCCGCCTCCCGGTGATGGCGGCATGATGCCTCCGCCTCCCGGTGACGGCGGGATGATGCCTCCGCCTCCCGGTGACGGCGGCATGATGCCTCCGCGTGGTGATGGCGGGATGATGCCTCCTCCTCCCGGCGACGGCGGGATGATGCCTCCTCCCGGTGATGGGGGAATGATGCCTCCTCCCGGTGACGGCGGAATGATGATGCCTCCGCCCGGCGATGGCGGCGCACCTCCGCCCGGCGACGGGGGGATGCTCCCGCCTCCCGGCGACGGCGGAATGACCGGCGCCCGCGCGTGTACCTCCGCGAGCGACTGCACCGGCGCGTGTCCGCCGGGCTCCGTCGGATGCACCTGCTCGACGACGCCGATGGGTTCGCTCTGCGTGCCCACCTGCACCACGAACGCAGACTGTCCGCCGCGCCCGGGCACGACGCTCGTGTGCCGCATGGGCATCTGCGCGCCCTGATCGCTGTCAGAGCGCGCCCGCGCGGTCGCCACGCTGCGACCGCGCGGAGCGATCACATGGGCATCACAGCGCGAGGCGTCCCGCGCTGCGGAGCCGCGCCATCGAGGCGCGCACGTCGACGGGCGTCACGTCTCTGAAGCGCAGCGGGAGCACGCCCACGCGCTCGGCGTCACCCTCGATGACGCGCGCGCGCAGCCCTTCAGCCCTGAAGCGCTCGGTGATCCAGCGCACCTGCTCGTCGTGGTCGACGCCGCGCAGCACCGCCCCCTGCGCCGCGAGGAGCGCCTCGAGGTACGCGTCGATGCGCTGCCCGTCGAGCGCGCTCTCCGCCGCGCCCGCGATGAGCGGGACGAGGAGCTGCGCCTCGCGCAGCGGGATGAACATCCCTCGCGTCGCGCGCGCGACCTCGCGGTACATCGCCTCGGCGCCCACGTAGGAGCGCAGCGTCGGGAGGCACCCGATGGCGTACACCGCGACGCCCATCTCACGGAGGCTCTCGGCCTGCGTGTACCAGTGGTTGCCGCACGGACAACCCTCGGGGAAGGCGTCTCCCGTGGGCTCCACGCCGTGCGGCGGCGCGTCGCCGAACCACGCCACGGCGCGCGCGGCGCTCGGGCGCCAGTCGAGGCGCACGACGTCGTAGAGGCCATCGGTCACGGCTTCGGGACCGTCTCCGCCGCCCGCGGCGCTCAGCGCGAGCACGGCGGTGCGCGCGGCGTCGAGGTCGTCGGTGAGCGGCGTGACGCGCGTGAGGTAGGTGCGCTCCTGCGGCGCGTGATCGCGGTACGAGACCACGCCGAGGCGGAGGCTGCGACAGAGCGGCGACGCGCGGAGCTCTTCGA
The DNA here is from genome assembly GCA_046351535.1 of Polyangiales bacterium. Lineage (GTDB taxonomy): Bacteria > Myxococcota_A > Polyangia > Polyangiales > CAISKJ01. The sequence continues at coordinate 137,997 of JAXLYG010000015.1, read as the reverse complement.
TGAGCTCGAGCAGGCGCGTGCGCACCTCCGAGATGTGCGGCCCCATGCTCCCCGTCGCGTCGACGAGGAACACCAGATCGAGCTCTCCGCGCAGCCTCGGCGCGAGCCACTTGAGCTCGTGCTCGGGGTACGCGTCGGAGCCCGGCGCGCGCACGGGCACCTGCGGCGCGCTCGAACGCTGCGCCTGCGCGAAGGGGTCTGCGCGACCCGCAGACGGGAGCACCACCGGCGACGACGGCGGCGCGTAGCCCATCACAGGCGGCGCGATCGGCGGCGGCGCGCCGCGCACGGGCGGCGAAGGAGGAGGTCCGAGGTCAGCCCGAGAGGCCGCGGCGCTTTCGAACGGAGCGGACGCCCGCGGAGGTTCCGGCGGCGCGAAGCCCGACGGCATCGCGAAGTCCCGCGGCGGTCCCGCGGGAGGCGCCATCGGAGCGGCCATCGGCGCTCCCAACGGCGGAAGCGGTCCCATCGGCGCCATCCCTGCCACCGGCGGCGGCGGTCCCATCGGCGGCATTCCTCCCATCGACGGCATCCCTGCCATCGGCGGCGGCGGTCCCATCGGTGGCATTCCCCCCATCGACGGCATTCCCCCCATCCGCGGCATCCCTCCGGGCGCCGAAGGCGGGGGACCCATCGGTGACGGAGCACGCATCGGCGGAGGTCCACCCGGAGCGCCCGGCGCACCAGGGCCGGGCATCGCGCCGCTGGCCGCAGGCCTCGGAGCAGCCCCTTGCGGCGCCATCGCGGGCATCATCGGCTTCGGCATCGGCGCGGGCGACATCGGCATCGGCGCGGGCGACATCGGCATCGGCGCGGGCGCCATCGGCATCGGCGCGGGCGACATCGGCATCGGCGGCGCAGCACCCATCGGCATCGGCGGCGCACCCATCGGGCGAAGGGGAGGCGCCCTCTCGTCACGCTTCTCAGCGCGCACGTTCAGGTCGGAGCCGCAGCCGAGGCAGAAGCGGACGTGGTCGGGATTGTCCTTGCCGCACCGGTGGCACGTGATCTTCGACGCCGCGGGCGAGGGCTCCGCCAGCTCGCGCTCCATGAAATCCATCGGCGCGGAGGCCACGGCCCCATCGGCCGCTTCGAGCTTCGCGTGCTCGCTCGCATGCACGGCGGCGCCGCGACGTCCCGCGTCTCCGCTGCGCGCATCGACCGCGCGCTGCGTCGGGATGAACTCGAAGAACGCATCGGGCGACTCTCCCACCACGAAGCTCACGCGGAACTTCTGGGTGCCCACCTCGATGACCGAGCCCTCGCGCAGCACGGCCTCGCGCACCACCACGCCGTCGACGCGCGTCCCGTTGGTCGACGCGAGGTCGCGCACCACGAACGAGGTCCCGTCGAACACGATCTCGGAGTGCAGGCGGCTCACGTTGCCCTCCTGCACCTGGAGGTCGGCCTCGTTCACGCGCCCGATCGTGCGCCTCGCGCCGTCGAGCGTGAGCACCGGGAACGACCCGTCGCGCAGCAGCCTCGCCTTGCGCGCGCGCCGCGGCCCGACGCTCACCTTCTTGTCCTCCGCGACGAGCGAGGTCCATCGACCCACGATCGACCACTGGAGCGAGAGCGCGAGCCCGTCCCTCGCGTACGACGTGTTCGAAGGCTCCCGGTCCGAGAGTTCCGCGAGGCGCTCGACCCTGCGCCGCGCCCACGCGCGCTCGAGGCCCGGTGTCTGCCGGCTCTCCTTCGGCAGCGTCACCGAAAGCTCTTGCCTGAAGGGCTTTCCCTCCGACGTGAGCGCCGTGATGACGAGCTTCGTCGCGCCGTCTCCGTCGAAGCGCCCGACCACCCGGAGCGCCTCTCCGCCGTGGAGGTCGGGCACCGTCACGGGCTCGAGGTCGCGCATCCCCGCGCCGTCCCAGTAGAGCGAGAGGCCCGTGAGCACGGGGCCCGCGTCGCGCACCCTCCGACCGAATCGCGCGAGCGACTCCGCCGCACCGCCGCCGCTCGGCAGCGCTTCGAACACGCCGCCGCCCGCTCGCGCGACGCGCTCCGCGAGCCTGCGATCGAGCGACGCGCCGACGCCGAGCACGAAGAGCTTCGCGCCCGCCCCGAGGAGCCCCGGGACCTTTCTCAGAAGCCTCGCCTCGTTGCCCGCGCTCGCGTCGCTCACGAGCACCACCACGCGCGTGCGCCCCTCCCGCGTCGCGAGCGTCGACGACAGCGCGAGGGCCGCTTCGAGCTCCGATCCGCCCCGCGGCGGGTGCGCCTTCACGAACGCCTCGGCCGCGCGCACGAGCTCGGGCGACAGCGCGAGAAAGCGCCCGGCCTGACCCTCCATCGAGACGCGGTAGTGGTCGAAGGCCGCGACGTGAACCGCGTCACCGGGCGCGAGCGCTTCGAGCACCGCGCGCACCGCGGCGACGGTCTGCGCCTCGCTTCCGCGCATCGAGGCCGAGCGGTCGACGAGCACGAGCACGTCTCGCGCGCGCTTCGGCTGCGTGATGATGTCGACGCCCGGCGCCAGCACGGCGCCGCAGAACGAGCACGGAAACACCGGCCCGAGCCCCGGGATCTCACGGATCGCCGAGAGGTCGCTCACCACGCCGCCGCAGTTGCCGCAGCGCACGGCCCTCGCGTCACCGTCACCGCCCGAACGCTCCGTCGTGGCCTTCGGGATCGACGGCGTGAGCACGAGCAGAAAGGTCCCCGGCGCCGAGGGGCCGCGCTCGAGGTAGAGCCACGGACGCACGCCCTCCTCGGCCGCGCGCCACGAGAGCAGAAAGTCACGGTTGGCGATGGGACCGTCGACGCGCAGCGCGACCGAGAGCGCGCCCTCCGCGTCGCGGTCGATGGAGACCAGGTGCGACGCGCTCGCGAGCTCTTCGGCGCCGAGCTCCGGCGAGAAGCGCACGCGGACGCTCACGTCGGCATCACGGGACGTGTCGAGCGCGCGCGGGGGCGCGACGGCACCAGCCTCGACGGCGGCGTCGCGGTACCTCGGCGGCGCGGCCATCGGAAAGCTGAAGCGCCACCGCCCGTCGTCGTACGCGAGGAGGTCCTGGTAGCGCAGCTCGACCTCGATGACGGCGCCCGGCGCGACGTTGGCGACCGAGAGCGTGAAGAGCGCGGGCCTGTCCTCTTCGAGGAGCGTCGCGGCGCGGCCCTGCGCGAGGGCGGCCTCGTAGTCGCGTCGCGCGGCGGCCTTCTCCTTGACGACGCCCTCGATGACGCGGTCCTCGATGCGAAAGCGCATCTCGTAGACGCTCGCCTCGGGCGGCAGCGGAAAGAGGTACACGGCCTCGATCGCGACGGAGCGGTCGTTGCGAAACCGCTGTCGCACGGTCACATCGGCGAGGGGCCCCGCGACCGTCGCCGCCACGTCGGTGTGCTCGAGCGGCAGCGCCGCGCCGTCGGCGCTCTGGAGCGTCCCTTGAGAGACGGGGGGCGCGCGGCGCTCCTCATCGACGATTTCGAAGGTACGGGCTGGGCTCACCATGCGCGCATGGTCGCACGATCACGGGGCCCCGGCGCAACGGTCGTGAGGGCCTCCATCACCTCGGCGGCGCGGCCTCCTCGGCGCGAGCGCCGTGACGCGCACGATCATCGCGGGGAGCCCCCACACGCGCGCCGCCGCCTCCCGCGTGACGGCCTCGTAGAGCGCCTCGACCTGCGACGGAACCATCCGTCCGCACGCCACCCACGCGGCCGCGTCGACGCCTTTGGGGAGCCCCATCGAGAAGTCTCGCTCCCCGTCTTCGGCGCGCGCAGCGCTTCGCCGAGCGCCTCCGCGACCCCGGCGCCGCCCGCGTCGAGGCACCACGAGAGCACCGACCACGCGAGCGCGGCGTGGCGGCGCTCATCGTCGGCGATGACCGCACGCGCTCGCGCACCTCGGGGTCGCGCGCATCGTCCGATGACGCGCGCGCCACGACGGCGGCCACGCCCTCACCGACGCAGCCGTCGAGCAGGGCCTCCGCGCGCGCGTCGCGAGGTCGCAGGGCGCCTCGCGGATCGCCTCGATCGAGAGGCCACCGGGCGCCTCGCGCCGCGCCGTACGCGCTGGCGAGCGTGAAGCATCGCTGCGCGTGGCGCACCTCGTCGATCGCCGCGCGGTGCGTCTCGGCGAGCAGGTCCGGCGGCGCGCCCGCCGCGAGGAGCTGCATCGAGAGCCTCGTGAACGCAGCGATCGAGGCGTGCTCCGCCCGCGCGTCGTCGAGCCAGGCGCGCGCGAGGGCCGCCCGCGTCGCGGCGTCGAGCCCGGCGAGGTCCGTGGCGCGTCCGTCGAGCCACGCGGCGCTCGCCTCGCGCGCGGCGATCACGGGCGCGTCGTCGCGCACGAGGGGGCGCCCTCGACCGAAGGAGAAGTTGAAGAGGCTCGCGTACGGATCGTCGCCGCGGACGGTGATCGGGTACTTGGCCCCGATGAAGAGAAACCCCTGCACGCCGAGGGGATCGGGCGCGACGGCCTGCACCACCGGCACGTGCACGCCGCCCGACACATAGAGCACGCCGAGCGAGAGGAACGCGCCGAGGTGAACGCCCACCGAGGCCCCGTAGCCTCCGCCCGCAGACTGGCCGTACGCGCCCGCCTCGATGCCCGCGCCGCCGTAGGCGATCTCGCCGCCGAGCATGCCGTAGAGGGTCCCCTCGCTGTTGCGCACGAAGCCCGCGAGCTGCGCGACGCCGCCCACGAGGAACGCGTCGCGCGACATCGGACGATTGAAGCGCAGGAGCGACGCCTCGACGCCCCCGCCGCCCTGGAGCGCCCCGGCGCCTCCGAGGAGCCCGCCGAAGGGGCCCACGCTCAGCACCATGCTCGGGTCCGCCCTCACCGCGGAGGGCGCTGCGATCGCCGCGATCGCGAGGGGGAGCACACGCAGCGCGAGTCGAGCCATCGCCTTCGAGAGATATCACGAGGGGGCGACGCGGCTCCAACCCGCCGCGAAGCCGCCCCGCTCAGCCCGTCAGCGCGGCGATGAGCGCGCGGAGGTCCTCGGCGAGCGGCGCGTCGAGCCTCAATCGCCCTTCGCCCGAGGGCTTCGGAACATCGAGCGACGAGGCGTGCAGCGTGAGCCGCTCGACCGTGGCATCCGCGTCGATCCCGAGCTCGCGCGCGGTCACCCGCTCCGTGCGGCCGTAGAGCGGATCGACCAGCAGCGGCGCCTCGCGCGAGCGCAGATGCACCCGGAGCTGATGCTGCCGCCCCGTCTTCGGCGTGAGCTCCACGAGCGAGACCACACCGGCCGCGGTCTTCCACGAATTGAGGACGCGGTAGCGCGTGTGGGCGTCGAGCGACTCCTTCTCGCCAGGGAGCGCGGGGCGCATCTTGCCCTTGCGCGCCGCGTGGAGCGCCACGTCGATGGAGCCCTCCGCGGGCGTGAGGGGGCCGCGCGTGAGGGCGAGGTAGGTCTTCTCGACCTCGCGGCGTTCGAACGCGAGCGAGAGGGCGCGGTGGGCGTCGGCGTTGCGCGCGAAGAGCACCACGCCCGAGGTGTCGCGGTCGATGCGATGCACCACCCAGAGCGCCTCGCCGCGCGAGGCCTCGAGCACGCGCCGCAGCGACGTGGCGGCCTCCTCGTTGCGCGCGGGGATCACCACCACGCCCGCGGGCTTGTGGACGGCGAGCACGTCGCGGTCTTCGTAGAGCACAGGGATTTGCATCGCGGCGACACCTACCAGAAAAGCGCGCCCGCTCCGTCGGAGATCGGAATGGCACGCGCCGCGCGTGTCGTTGGTAGACTTCGCCACGATGACCCCCGCGGAAACGACCCTCCTCGTCGTCGAAGACGACCGCTCGAACCTCGAATCGCTGGAGCGCCTGCTCTCGAAGGAGGAGTACCGCGTCGTGACCGCCCCCGACGCGCGCGTCGCGCTGGAGCTTCTGCGCAAGCAGCGCGCGCACATCGTCGTGACCGACCTGATGATGCCGGGCCTCTCGGGCCTCGACCTCTTGAAGGCCATCAAGGCCGTGTCGCCCGAGACCGAGGTGATCCTCATGACCGCCTACGGCACCGTCGAGACGGCCGTCGAGGCGATGCGCGCGGGCGCCTACGACTTCGTCGAGAAGCCCCTCAAGCGCATGCAGATCCTGAAGACCGTCTCGAAGGCCATGGAGAAGGCCTCGCTCGTCGCCGAGAACCGCACGCTCCGAGAAGAGATCTCGCAGCTCCGCAAGCGCGAGATCATCGGCAACAGCCCCGCGCTGCGGCAGGTGCTCGAGGTGGCCGCGCAGGCCGCGCCCTCCGTCGCGACGGTGCTCATCCTCGGCGAGTCGGGCACCGGAAAAGAGCTCCTCGCGCGGTACGTCCACACGAAGTCGCAGCGCGCGTCGGGGCCCTTCGTGGGGGTCAACTGCGCGGCCATCCCCGAGAGCATCCTCGAGGCCGAGCTCTTCGGGCACGAGCGCGGCGCCTTCACGGGCGCCGTCGCCAGGCGCGAAGGACGCTTCGCCCAGGCGCGCGGCGGGACGCTCTTTCTCGACGAGATCGGCGAGCTCTCGGCCTCGGTGCAGGTGAAGCTCCTGCGCGTGCTTCAGGAGGGCGAGTACGAGCCCGTGGGCGGTCGCACGCAGCGCGCCGACGTGCGCGTCGTGGCCGCCACCAACCGCGACCTCGCCGCCGAGGTGGCCGCGGGGCGCTTCCGCGAGGACCTCTACTACCGCCTCAACGTCATCGCGATCACGTCGCCGCCACTGCGCTCGCGGCCCGGCGACGTGGCGCTCCTCGTCGAGCACTTCGTCAAGGTCTTCGGTCAGCGCAACAACAAGGGGCCCTTCACCGTGACCCCCGCCGCGATGGAGAAGCTCGCCCACTACGCCTGGCCCGGCAACGTGCGCGAGCTCGAGAACACCATCGAGCGCGCCGTGGTGCTCTCGCGGGGCACCGTGCTCGACCTCGCGGACCTCCCGAAGCAGATCGCCGAGAACGAGCGCGCGCGCAGCGAGATCGTGGTGTCCATCGGCACGCCCCTCGAAGAGATCGAGCGCACGGTGATCCGCGAGACCCTCCGCGCCACGCAGGGCGACAAGCGCCTCACCGCGCAGCTCCTCGGCATCGCGACGCGAACGATCTACCGCAAGCTCGCGGAGGAGCGCGGCGCCGCGGGCGAGGGCGTCGACGACGACGAGGGCGGCGCGTAGCGAGCGCGCGGTCCAACGGTCGCCGCCGAAGCGGTGTATCCTCTGCGCCCTCATGGACGCGACATTCCTCTCGGCCGGTACGCGCATCGACGGACGCTACGAGCTGGTCTCGTGCCTCGGGGTCACCATGACCGGCGAGGTGTGGCGCGCCAACGACGCGAGGCTCGACATGCGCCCCGTCGCCGTGAAGGTCTTGAAGACCGACTTCATGACCCCGCCCGAGGTGGTCTCTCGCTTCGACGCCGAGGTCGACGCGCTCGTCCACCGGGTGCGCGAGGTGACGCCCGTGGTGCTCGACCGCGGCGCGCTCGGCGACCTGCGCTACGTGGTCACCGAGCTCCCCGTGGGCGACGGGCTCCGCGCGCTCCTCGACGCGGCGCCGTCGGTGCCGCAGACGATGGCGATGGACGCGTTCCCTCCGCCGGGTTCGTCGTACGGCTCGCAGCCCGGGGGCTTTCCGCCGCCGACGCCGTACGGGGCCCCGCCGCAGAACGCGTTTCCGCCCGTGGGCTACGCGCAGACCGCGGCGATGCCCGGCTTCGGACCGCACGCCCCGACGACCGCCTCGCCGTGGCCCCAGAGCCCGCAGCCCTATCCCCTCCGCACGCCCACCGCGGTCTCGGGCGGCACCGGCGCCTTCAGCGCGCTCGTGATCGGCGTGCTCTTCATGGGCCTGCTCGTGGCGTCGGGCGCGTGGTTCGCGATGCGCACGCGGCGGACGACCTCGCGGGTCTACTCCACCTCGGCGCCGCTGCCCTCGTACGGCCCGATGCTCCCGCCGCCGCCGACGATCCCTCCGCCCACGCGCCCCGCCGTGCGACCCCCGGAAGACCCCGATCGCATCTACGTGGTGCGTGAAGACCCCTCGGCCCCGTCGCTCGGACCGCGCGACGCGCCCGTCACCGTGGTGACCTTCTCGGACTTTCAGTGCCCCTTCTGCGCTCGCGTGAACCCCACGCTCGAGCGCCTCCGCGAGCAGTACCGCGCGCAGGTGCGCATCGTGTGGCGGAACTACCCGCTCGCCTTCCACCAGAACGCGATGCCCGCCGCCGAGGCCGCGGAGGAGGTGCTCCGTCAGCGCGGCAACGACGCCTTCTGGCGCTACCACGCGATGCTCTTCGAGAACCAGCGCGCGCTCACCACCGAGGACCTCGTGCGCTACGCGAGCGCCGTCGGCGCCAACGGAGACCACGTCCGGCGCGCGCTCGAAGACCACCGCCACCAGAGCGCCGTGCGCAGCGACATCGCCGCCTTCGACGCGAGCGGCGCCCGCGCTGGGACGCCCGCGTTCTTCATCAACGGCAGGATGCTCCGGGGCGCGCAGCCCTACGAGCGCTTCGCCGCCGCCGTCGACCGCGCGCTCCGAGAGGGCGTCGAACGAAGGTGACCCCCATCACACCCCGTCGCTCCGAGAGGACCGCGCCATGACCCGCATGATCGGCTACTTCGCAAACCAGACCGACCGCATCCGCTGCGCGCTCACCGTCGAGGAGCCCGCGCTCCAGTTCGGCGCCGACCGCGTCGACGGCTGGGGCATCGGGAGCTACCAGTTCGGCGAGGTGCTCCTCCGCAAGCGCCCCACGGACCCGCGCGAGGCCGTGAAGCTCCTCGACGTGATCCGCGACCTCCGTACGGGCTGCACGCTCGCCCACGTGCGCACGGCCACCGTGGGCCCGCGCTCCCTCGACAACACGCACCCCTTCCGCCACCACCAGTGGCTCTTCGCGCACGCGGGCACGCTCCCGCGCTTCGCCGAGGTGCGCCGCGCGCTGCTCGCCGAGGTGCCCGAGCACCTCACCCGCACGCTCCGCGGAGACACCGACAGCGAGGTGCTCTTCGCGCTCTACCTCTCGGCGCTCTATCGCACCGGGCTCCTCGACGACCCCGACCTCGACCGCGCGGTCATCATGGCCTGCCTCGGCGAGGCCATCGACGTCGTCGACCGCGTGTGCGGACCCGGCGCGGGGCTCAACCTCATCGTCACGCACGGCCGCGCCATGGTGGCCCTCCGCCGCGGCGCGCCCATGTCGTACACGCGCCGCCACGGAATCCGCGATTGCGCCGTGTGCCGCAAGCCCCCCGAGATCAGCGGTCGAGAGGCGCGCCGCGTCGACCACGAGACCCTGCGCTACGTGGTGATCGCGGGCGACGCGGCGGTCGCGGCGCCGGGCTGGCACGAGGTCCACGAGTCACCCCGCGGGACCTTCCTCGCCGTCGACCGCGCCCTCGACGCGCAGGTGACGGCGCGCTGACGCCCCTCGCGGACGGAGCTCCAGACATCAGGGCTTTTCCCTTCGGGTGCGTTGTTTTTTGACCCGCGAACGCCTCACGGTGTTGAATCTCGCTTCGCCTCTCATTTCGCACTCGCAACGTATCGCTCACGGAGCCGCTGCATGGCCGAAGGCAACTACCTGGTAGGCGTCGACATCGGGTCGAGCGCGATCAAGCTCTGCCAGTTGAAGGACATCCGCGGCAAGCGCACGCTGGTGAAGTTCGGTTACTACCCGCTGCCGCCGCAGACCATCGTCGACGGGCACGTGCAGAACGCGCCCGCCATCGTCGAGGGCCTCAACCAGCTCTTCGCGCAGCACAAGATCAAGCGGCGCGAGGTCGCGCTCGCGGTGTCGGGGCACGCGGTGATCATCAAGAAGATGGCCCTGCCCATGATGACCAACGCCGAGCTCGACGAGCAGATCGACTGGGAGGCCGAACAGCAGATCCCCTACGACATCAAGGACGTGCAGATCGACTACGACGTCCTGCGCAAGCGCCCCGAGCAGGGGCAGATGGACGTGCTCCTCGTCGCCGCGAAGAAGGAGGACGTCAACGACGCCGCGCAGATCGCCCGCGACGCGAAGCTCAAGCCCCTGGTGATCGATGTCGACGCGTTCTCGGTGCAGAACGCCTTCGAGGCCAACTACGGGCTCCCGAAGGACGGCACCGTCGCGCTCATCAACATCGGCGCGTCGCTGACGACCATCAACATCCTCTCGCAGGGGATTCCGTCGTTCACGCGCAACATCATCAACGGCGGCAACGCGATCACCGAGGAGATCCAGAAGCGCCTCGGCATCGCGTGGGACGAGGCCGAGACCTACAAGACCGGCGCCGCGGGGGCCTCGATGGACCCGCGCTCGGTGGTCCCCTCGGAGGTGCCGCAGATCATCAAGCAGGTGGTCGAGGGGCTCTCGGGCGAGATCCTCCGCTCGCTCGATTTCTACCTCGCCACGAGCGGCGAGAAGGAGATCGGACGGATCTTCGTCGCGGGCGGCACCGCGAACATCCCCGAGGTGGGCGCCGCCATCGAGCGCAGGGCCAAGGCTCCGGTGGAGCTCCTCGATCCGTTCAAGGACATCGCCGTGGACCTCAAGGAGGTCAACGGAGACATGCTGAACCTCCACCGCGCGCAGGTGTGCGTCGCGATCGGGCTCTCGTTGCGCAAGGACCGGGAGAGGGTGTGACATGCTGAAGATCAACCTCCTGCCGTCGGAGAAGGGCAGGGCTCGCGGCCAGGCGCCGGGGCTCTCGAACCTCCTCGTGATCGGCGTCGCGGGCTCGCTCGTGATGCTGCTCGGCGGCTTGTTCCTGTTCCACGCGACGCAGCAGTCGCAGCTCGACGACCTGAAGAGCCAGAACCAGCGCACGCAGGCCGAGATCGACTCGATCAAGGCCCGCGTCGCGGACCACCAGAAGATCCTCGACGAGCTCGCGGAGATCCACCGCCGCGAGGAGGCCATCGAGGCCCTCCAGGCCGCGCGCACGGGCCCGACCTCGATGCTCATCGAGATCTCGCACCTCCTCACGCACAACGGCTCGCCCACGGCGGACCCGCAGCGCGTCGAGGAGTGCCGCACCAGCACGAGCTGCCGCGCCACGCTGTGGAACGTCGCCTGGGAGCCCGAGCGCCTCTGGATCTCGGAGTTCAAGGAAGAGAACCGCAACGTCAAGATCGTCGGCGAAGGCCGCACGGCCGACGACGTGAGCGAGTTCATGACCAGGCTCCAGTGGAGCCGCTACTTCCAGAACGTGCGCCTCGAACGAACGGAGGCGAGCACGAACACCGAAACCCGGCTCTCCGTCCAGAAGTTCACCATCTCGGGGCGCGTGAGGTACTGACATGGCAGCCGCGAAGAAGTCCGCCAAGGACGTGCTTGGGGGACTGAACCTCAACATCGTCGTGGTCGCTGGTTGGGTCGTCGGCGTGGTGGCCGTGCTGGCCATCTACTACTTCGTCTTCTACGAGCCCCTCAGCGAGGAGCGCACCGCCGAGGAGGCCCACAAGGTCGCCCTCGTGCAAGACCGCACCACCGCGGAGAACAACCTCCGTCGGTACAACACCGACGTCGCCGAGCTGGCCCGCGCGAGACAGCGCGCGCAGCAGCTCCAGGCCGTGCTGCCCAACGACCCCGACATCCCCGGGTTCATGCGCAACGTCAACGCCCTCGCCGAGGCCAGCGGGCTCCAGATCTCGCTCATCCTCCCCGTCGAGGAGCGCGTCGAGCAGTACTTCGCCCGCATCCCCGTGCAGCTCACGGTGCGCGGCACGTACCTCTCGCTCGCGCGGTTCTTCCACTCGGTCTCGCAGCTCCCGCGCGTGATCAACATGGAGAACATCCGCCTCGGAACGCCCACCGAGGACCCCGTGAGCCACGAGGTCAAGCTCGAGGCCCAGGTGCTCGCCACGACCTTCCGCGGCGTGTCTCGCACCGCCGGCGCCGCGGGTGCCGCGGGTGCAGGCGCCGCGGGCGCTGCGGGCGCCGCCGCCCCGCGAGGAGGTACCCCGTGATCCGCCACGCCGCCACGCTCGTCGCCCTCACCGCGATCGGACTCTGCCTCCCGGGCTGCGAAGACGACCCGCCGCCTCCTCCTCCTGCGCCCACCCCCGCGGGCGCAGGCGCAGGCGCCGCGGGCGGACCCGGCAGCCCGAACCGCAACGCCCGTCGCAACAGCGCCGATGATCCGCCTCCCCCGATGCAGATCACCGACTCGACCTTCGTCTCGGACATCAACCACGCCCGAGACCCGTTCAAGTCGTACTTCAACACCTTCGTGCTGAACAACCGCCTGGCCGTCGACCAGGTGCGCGACGTGAAGCTCGGGCGCTACTCGCTCGACGACCTCCGCCTCGTGGCCGTGATCATCGGCACCGACAGCCCCTACGCGATGGTCGTCGACCCGACGCGCGCGGGCACCGTGCTCCGCCGCGGCATGTACGTCGGCCGCCAGGAGTTCGTGCAGACGCCGCAGGGCGGATACCCCACGCACTGGCGCGTCGCCCGCATCGAGCCGGGCCGCTTTCACCACACGGCCAACGGCGAGTACGAGGAGATCGGCGCCTCGGTGGTCTTCGAACGCAGCAACGCGCTCGACAGCAACGCCCAGGTCGTCGAGCGCGCCATCACCCTCAGCACCGGACGCGCGGGCGCGCAGACCAACGCCGCGGGCTCGACGCCCGTGATCGGACCGATCCCCGGCGTCAACGGCCCCACGCCCGGCTACCTCCCGAGCAACCTCGGCGGCGTCGGCGCGGGCTCGGCGAACGGCGCGATCCTCGGCACGCAGGCCGCGGTGCAGCAGGCCGTCAACGGCACCTCGCAGCCTCCGCCTCCGCAGCCGCAGACGACGGTCGTGGTGCAGGTGCCCCCGCAGCAGCCCACGGTCGCCCCCGCGCCGCCCTCGACCGCCCCGCCTCCCGTGCAGGTCTACAACGGCTCTGCGCAAGCGCCTCGCTGACCTCTCCCCACGATCTCCGCGACATCCCCGAGCGCCGACGCGTGCGCGTCGTTCCCTGACGCCCACGCGCGCGTGAGCCGTGTTCACGCGTCACGCGTCGCGCGAACGCGCGTCCGCGAGCGTCCACGTCGCACGCACCGAAGCACAGAGGCTGCGCTGCTGTGCGTGCGAGTCCGCGGACGACGCGTACGCGTCGGCGCCTGTCAGTGGGATGTGCGGAGGGGAGGAGGTGGGGCGATCAGCTCGCGGACTTGGCGTCCGCGACGACGTTGAGCTTGAAGGTCGCGCTGACTTCGTGCGCGAGCTTCGCGGTGACCTCGTACGTCCCGAGGGAGCGCACGTGGTCGAAGGTGAGCTTCTTGCGGTCGACGGTGAAGCCCTTGTCCTTGAGGGCTGCCTCGAGGTCGCGCGCGGTCACCGAGCCGTAGAGCTTGCCTTCGCTGCCCACCGAGCGGGCCACCGTGATCTCGAGCGACGAGAGCTTCGCGGCCTGGCTCTGCGCCTCGCCACGGAGCTTCGCGGCCTTCTCGGCGGCGACCTTCTTCTGGTGTTCGAAGCGGGCGACGTTGCCCTCGCTGGCGGGGAGCGCGAAGCCGTGCGGGAGCAGGTAGTTGCGCGCGTACCCGGCGGAGACCTTGACGACCTCGCCGCCCTTGCCGAGCTTGAGCACGTCGCGCTGAAGAATGACGTGGAGTGCCTTGCCCATGTGATCCTCTCAGTTGCCCGCGGTGGTGAAGGGCAGGAGCGCGATCATGCGACCGCGCTTGATGGCCACCGTGAGCAGCCGCTGGTGCTTCGCGCAGTTGCCCGAGATGCGACGCGGAACGACCTTGCCGCGCTCCGTCAGGAAGAAGCGCAGCGTGGTCGAGTCCTTGTAGTCGATGAAGTCGGTGTGACCCGCGCAGAACTTGCAGATCTTCTTGCGGCCGCCGCGGCGGCGCTGCTGAAGGTTCTCCGCGGCGATCTCCGCCGCTCCGCCTGCGTCGACGCCGCTCTTGTCGTCGCCGAAATCGTTGTAGTTGTTCCGTGCCATCGCTCAGTACTCCGTTGCGCTCAGGCGTCGCCCGCGGGGGCCTTGGTTTCGGTGACTTCGGCGGCCTCGATGGGCTCCGGCGCCGGCTCGCGCCGCGGGGGCGGATCGTCCGAGAGCCCGAGCTGGGCCTCGAAGCTGTCCTCGCGGTCGTCCTCGTCGGGGGTGATCTCGATGCGGCGCACCTTGATCTCCTCGGGGTCGACCGTGATCGTCGCGACGTCGATGTCCTTCGCGAGCTGGACGCTCATGTAACGGAGCACCGTGTCGAGCATGCGGAGGTTGCGCTCGAGCTCGGAGACCGTGCCCTTGTGCCCGAGGTAGCGCACGTAGACGTAGACGCCCTTGCGCTGCTTGCCGATCGGGTACGCGAGCTTGCGCTTGCCCCAGCTCTCGACCTTGGTGAGCCGCCCGTGGGTGGACTCGATGGCCGCCACCGCGCGCGAGATCACCTTCTCAGAGGTCTCGGCGTCGATGTCGGGGCGCAGGATGAACACGGTCTCGTAGTCCGTGGCCCGCTTGGAATCGATCTGGATCTCAGTCGTCATTGAATCGTTGTCCTCCTGGACGGATTCGGCCCGCACGCGCGACGCGCTTGCGAGCGAGGACTCCCCTCGACGGCGGATTCCGTCGAAAGGGGCGCGGTGAGTAACACAGCTCTCAGAGAAACACCAGCGGCGAGGGCGCGCGCCCGGCTCACTTCTTCGCCCTGGGCCTCGCGTTCGACTTGTTCATCGCGGCCTCGACGCCCTGCGCGACGGCGAGCGCCACCGCGTCGGCGGCGGCCGCGAGCACGTCGGGCAACGTCGCGGACTCTTCTTTCGAAAAGCTGTTGAGCACGAAGCTCTCGACGGTGCCCACGGCGGGGCGGCCGATGCCCACGCGCACGCGGGCGTAGTCGGGGCCGATCGAGGCGGTGATGTCTCGCAGGCCGTTGTGGCCGCCGTGACCGCCGCCGAGCTTCGCGCGCACGTCGCCGTAGGGGAGGTCGAGGTCGTCGTGGATGACGAGGATCTCCTGCGGCTTGAGCCCGAGCTGCTGCACGGCGCGCTGCACGGCGCGGCCCGAGAGGTTCATGAACGTGTGGGGCTTGAGGAGCGTGACCTCGTGGCCCGCGAGCACGCCCTTGGCCGCGACGCCGACGAACTTCTCTCGCCACTCCGAGCCCGACGCGCGCTCGTGCACGACGTCGAGCACGAGGAAGCCCGCGTTGTGACGGTGCGTGCGGTACTGCGGGCCCGGGTTCCCCAGGCCGACGATGAGCTTCATGGCGGTCTCGTTGGAGAGAGAGCGGGAGCCTCGCGCGCACCGCGGCGGGCGTCACAGCCCCCGGCGATGCGCGCGGTCGACGGAGGGTGTGTCGAGCACCCTCCGCCAGCGGGAGATCACTTCTTCTTGGCGTCCTTGGCGGGCGCGGCGGCCTTGGCGTCCTTGGCGGGCGCGGCGGCCTTGGCGCCAGCGGCGGGCGCGGCGGCGGCGGGCGCAGCGGCGGCGGCGCCGGGCGCGGCGGCAGCGGCCTTCTCTTCCTTCTCGGGCGCGACGATCGAGGCGACGGTCTGGCCCTGGTCGAGCTTCACCGTGACGCCCGCCGGGAGCGTGAGCTCGCGGACGTGGAGGCTCTGACCGAGCTCCAGGTTCGTCACGTCGGCCTCGATGCTCGCGGGGATCTTGTCGGGCGTCGTGATGACCGGCAGCTCGCGGTAGATCTGACGGAGGACGCCGCCCTGCGTGGCGATGCCCTTGGACTTGCCCGTGAGGTGAAAGGGCACGCGCACGAGGATCTTGCGGTCGAGCGTGACCTTGTAGAAGTCCGCGTGGAGGAGCTCGCGCGTGAGCGGGTGGTACTCGAACGACTTGAGGAGCGCGAGGCTCGACTGGCCGTCGACGTTGAGCGTCACGACGGTGTTCTGCCCGAGCGGCGAGCCGAGGATCGCCTTCACGTCCTTCGCGAGGACGGAGATCGAGTGGCCAGCCTCACCGGGGCCGTAGGCCACGGCGGGGAGCCTGCCCTCGGCGCGCACGCGGCGGGCGGGGCCCTTGCCGGCGCCCTTGCGGTCGTTGGCGGTGACGGTGATCGTGGTCGTGGTCATTGGGATGTCTCTGTCCTTCTCCCCCATCCGCTCGGCGATGTGCCTCACGGCCGTGGGTGTCGATTCCCCTGTCGGCGTCCATTCGCCGTGGGGAGCGCGCGTCTACCGCAAGGCCGCGGCGATGTCCAGACGCCCCCGCGGCGCGGGAGCCCGGGAAAGCGCCGACGAATGTCTTGACGCCGCGCGCCCATCGGGCCCCTGTATCCCCGATGGACCGCTTCGTCGCGATCAACGTTGAACCGCTCGAGCGCCACGCGAGCGCCGACGCGGCCCTCTCGAGGGACCCGGCCGTCGTCGAGGGCCGGAGCCACGGGCTCGACGAGACCTTTGTCGCAGCGGCCTATGAGGAGGCGATGAGCGCGGCGCTCTTACGTCACGCGCAGTCGATCGCTTGAACGGGGGAGAGGGGCATAGCGGTGGTCAGGGCTCTGTTACGCGGACTTCGACTCGCCGAACTCGCTGAGCTCGGGCGGGGCCTGCGAGAAGGTGTCGCGCACGAAGGCGATGAAGGCCCGGTGGCGCTCGTCGTCGGGGTGCACGAACGACACGCCGAGGCCGCGCACCTCGCCCGGCGAGCTCACGCGACGCACGACCGCGTCGAGCATGAAGAGCGCGCGAGAGATCGGGTGCACGACCTCGATGAGGATCGGGGTGCCCGGCGCGAGCACGAGGTCGGTCACGATGAACATGCCGCCGTGAGAGACGTCGCGGCTGTAGAGGGTGCGGAGCTCGTCGACGGTGCGGAGGTCGAGCTCGAGGGCGGCGGCGTAGCGCGGGTGTTCGCGGCGGATGGGGTCGAGGGCGTCGGGCGGGGCGAGGGCGACGGGCTGGTCGAGGGCCTCTGGGTGCTCCCGCGCGAAGCGCTGGACGAACGAGAGCCAGGCGGCGTTGGTGCTCTTGTCGATGGCGTAGAACTGCACGCCGACGCCGGGGGCGCGCCCGCCCTGGTTGTTGCGCTCGACGCGGTGCACGGCCATCCCGTGCATCGAGAGCTTCTCGCTCGTGTCGGGGAGCGTGAAGGTGATCCGAACGAGCTGCCGCAGCTCCGGTGGGTTGTCGGTGCGGAGGAACACCCCCCGGAAGCTCACGTCTTCGGTGAGGAGCTCGTGAGACTCACGAGCGTAGTTGAGCGTCGCGCGCATTCGCACGCGGTACCTCTTGTCGCAGCGGAGTTCGGAGAGGCGCATGCCCTATCGGTAGTCGCTGCCCGAGTCGCCCACAAGCGCCGCGCGCCTGCGTTTCGAGCCTTGTGCGAAGCGCGGACGAGCGGCGCACCGTTGCGCGTCCGCGCCCTCCGTCGCGCGCGCATCGCGCACGCTCATGTTCCGCGCGCAGAGCGACGTTGGAACACTGTGTGATGCGCATGCACGACAGCATTCCTTCGATCGGTGCCATGAAGCCAGAGAGCGCATCCCCCGTGCTCGCCATTCGAGACTGGTTCCTCCCAGCGGCGCTGCGCGAGCGCCCGGGCACCCTCGACCCGCCGGGCGCGCGCTGGGTCGAGCGCCGCCGCACGCAGCGCTTCCTCACGTTGCTCATGGTCATCGGCGTTGCGACGACGGTCTCGTCCATCGCGCAGTGCGTACAGGGCCTCTGGATCTCTGGCTTCGCCGCGGGGGTCTCGGGCCTCGTCGTGTTCGCCGTGCTGATGCTCATCCGAGGGGGCGCCTCCGTGGGGCGCGTCGGGATGGTGTTCATCTGCTCGCTCTCGGTGCTCGCCGCGGGCCTCGCGGTGATCTCCGGGACCCACGGGGTGTTCTCGCTCTTCTGGATCGGTCTCGCCCCCACGATCGCGCTCTCGGTCTCGGGGCCCCGCGCGGCGCGCGGCGTCTTCGTGTTCACCGCCGCGCTCGTGGCGGGCTCGGTCTGGGTGATGTACCGGCACCTCATCCCGGTGCGCGTCGACATGAGCCACGAGCCCGGGCGCCACATCGTCTCGCTCCTCGGCGCGATGAGCACCTACTTCGCCCTCTCGCACGCCTACGAGCTCGAGAGCGGCGCCACCATCGCGGAGCTCGAGCGGAACAACAAGGCGCTCGCCGAGGCCCGCGTCGCCGCCGAGGCCGCGAGCCGCGCGAAGGGCGCCTTCCTCGCCGCGATGAGCCACGAGATTCGAACGCCCATGAACGGCGTCCTCGGGATGACCACCGTGATGCTCGCGGGGGACCTCCCCCCCGCCGTGCGCGACGGTCTCGTCACGATCAAGCAGAGCGGCGACACGCTGATGGCGCTGCTCAACGACCTCCTCGACCTCTCGCGCATCGAGTCGGGGCGCCTCGAGATCGAGCAGTGCCCCGTCGACGTCGTCGCCGAGGTGCGCACCGCCATCACCCTCCTCACGCCCTTCGCCATCGAGCGGGGCAACCGCGTCGAGGTCTGCATCGAGGAGGGCGTGCCGCGCTTCCTCGTCGGTGACCCCCTGCGCATCCGTCAGATCCTCCTCAACCTCATCTCGAACGGGCTGAAATTCACGCGCGACGGCGCGGTGCGCGTGCGCGCCCGCGTCGAGCACGACCACCTCCGCATCGACGTCGAAGACACGGGCATCGGCATCGCGCCCTCGGCGCTGCCCGCGCTGTTCACCCCCTTCAAGCAGGCCGACGCGTCGACCACGCGGCGCTTCGGGGGCTCGGGGCTCGGCCTCGCGATCGTTCGTCAGCTCGTCGACGCGATGGGGGGCACCGTCTCCGTCGAGAGCGTCGTGGGCGAGGGGAGCGTCTTCACCGTCACCCTCCCCGCGCGCGAGAGCGCGGCGCCCGCGGATCCCACGCACGAGAGCGCGGCCCCCGCGGGGCGCTCGCTGAGCGTGCTGCTCGCCGAGGACAACGCCATCAACCAGAAGGTCGCGACGCTCCTCCTCGAGCGCCTCGGGCACCGCGTCACCGTCGCGGAGAACGGCCTGCGCGCGCTCGACGCGCTCCGCGACGCGCGCTTCGACCTCGTGCTCATGGACTGCCACATGCCCGAGATGGACGGCTTCGACGCCACCCGCGCGATGCGCGAGCGCGGCGACGCGACGCCCGTCGTGGCCCTCACGGCGGCCTCGCTCCCCGAGGAGCGGCAGCGCTGCTACGCGT
Organism: Polyangiales bacterium; assembly: GCA_046351535.1. Taxonomy (GTDB): domain Bacteria; phylum Myxococcota_A; class Polyangia; order Polyangiales; genus CAISKJ01. The sequence goes on along the minus strand of JAXLYG010000015.1, from coordinate 118,977 downwards.
CTGGGATGGCCGACGTGCTGCTCAAGCCCGTGGGCCGCGCGGAGCTCGCCCGGGTGCTCGCGCGCTACGGCGCGGCGAGCCCCGAGGCCGAGGCTACACGAACAGCGAACTGATCGAGTCGCTGCTGTGGATGCGGCGCACGGCCTCGCCGAGGAGCCGCGACACCGTGGCGACGCGGAACTTCGAGCACGCCTTCGCCTCGTCGCGCAGGGGGATCGTGTCGGTCACCACCACCTCGGTGAGCGGCGAGTCGACGATGCGGTTCACCGCGGGGCCCGAGAGCACCGCGTGGGTGGCCGCGGCGTAGATCTTTCGCGCGCCCTCGGCGTGGAGCGCGCGCGCCGCGTTGGTGAGCGTGCCCGCCGTGTCGATCATGTCGTCGAGGAGCACGCAGTCCTTGCCCTTGACGTCGCCGATGATGTTCATCACCTCGCTGACGTTGGCGCGCTCGCGGCGCTTGTCGATGATCGCGAGCGACGCGTTGAGGCGCTTGGCGTAGGCCCTCGCGCGCTCGACGCCGCCCGCGTCGGGCGAGACCATCACGGGGTCTTGCAGCGGCATCGCGCGGAGCTGGTCGAGCAGCACGGGCATCGCGAAGAGGTTGTCGACGGGGATGTTGAAGAAGCCCTGGATCTGCCCCGCGTGCAGGTCGACGGTGACCACGCGGTCGACGCCCGCCGTCGCGATGAGGTCGGCGACGAGCTTCGCCGTGATGGGCGTGCGCCCGGCGACCTTGCGGTCCTGCCGCGCGTAGCCGTAGTAGGGCATCACGGCGGTGATGCTCGCCACGCTCGCGCGCCGCAGGGCGTCGGCCATGATGAGCATCTCGATGAGCGAGTCGTTCACCGGCGTGCACGTGCTCTGGAGCAGGTACACGTCGAGGCCGCGCACGTTCTCGCCGATCTCGATGGCGATCTCGCCGTCGGAGAAGCGACCGACCTTCACGCGGCCCAGCGGGACCTCGAGGTAGCCCGCCATCGCCGCCGCGAGGGGCTGGTTGGCGTTGCCCGAGAAGAGTGAGATCGACTTGAACATCGCTCCGCCTCGCAGATGAAATCGCGCCGACGGCGAGCGGTCTCCAGTGCCGCTACCGCGCGCGATGTTGACCTGTGCGAGCGGCGTCTAACACCCCGTCGGAACGGGTGTCAAACTTCCGCGAACGCATGTGCGCCGCGCGTGCGGGCGTGCGTGCAGCGCGGACTCACAACGCTCGACCTCCCTCGATGCCTGCGTGATGGCGCGTCGCGGCGAGCGTCTTCACCATGCGCGGCGCAGTGCTCTTCATCGCAGCGTCGGTCGCGTTCGCGCCCCTCGCGCGGGCCCAGACGCGTCGCGCGCGGACGCCGCCCCCCGCCGCCGCCGATGACAACGCGGGCGAGGCCACGATCCGCCGCGCCAGGCCCGCGCGGGAGCCCACGCGGCGCACCGTCGAACCCCAGGAGGTGCAGCGCATCCCGGGCACCGGCGGCGACGCGCTGCGGGCCGTGCAGAACATGCCCGGCGTCGCGCGGCCGCCGCTCATCACGGGGCTCCTCATCGTGCGCGGCGCGGCCCCCGAAGACACGGCCATCTTCGCCGAGGGCGGCGAGATCCCGCTGGTCTATCACTTCGGCGGCTTCACCAGCGTCGTCCCCTCGGACCTCCTCGAGCGCATCGATTTCTATCCGGGGAACTTCGCATCTCGCTACGGGCGCGTCTCGGCGGGCGCCATCGACATCGGGCTCCGCTCGCCGCGCTCCGACCGCTTTCACGCGATGGCGCAGGCCTCGGTGATCGACGCGGGGCTGCGCGTCGAGGGGCCCATCACGCGCAACCTCAGCTTCCTCGTCGCGGCGCGGCGGAGCTACATCGACGCGACGCTCGGGCTCTTCACCGACCTCCTGCCCTTCACCACGCTCAAGCTCCCGGTCTACTGGGACTGGCAGGCGATGCTCGAGTGGCGGCCCACGGCGCGAGACCGCGTGCGGCTCATGGGCTTCGGCTCCGACGACTCGCTCGCGTTCATCTTTCGCGAGCCGCAGGACGTCGACCCCACCCTCAGCGGCAGGGTCGACACGGGCCTGTGGTTTCACCGCGCCCAGCTCGCGTGGGATCACACCTTCGCGGGCGGCGCGACGCTGCGCGCGATGGTCTCCGCGGGGCGCGACGTGAACGACGTCCAGTTCGCGCGCGTCGCGAGCCTCAGAGTCGACCGCGCGCCCCTCAACGCCCGCGTCGACTACGGCCGCCCCATCACGCGCAACGTCCGTTGGAACGTGGGCCTCGACGTCTCCGCGGGACCCGCGCGCTTCACCTTCCGCGGGCCTCGTCCGCCGGGCCTCGGCAGCGGCGTGGTGACCTCGACGGACGACCTCGAGCCCGTCGCCACCGACACCGCGGGCACCGTCTTTCGCCCCGCCGTGTGGACCGAGCTCGAGGTCACGCCCAACCCCGACGTGCGCTTCGTCCCCTCGCTGCGCGTCGACTATTTTCACGACATCGGCCGCGTGGGCGTCTCTCCGCGCCTCGCGTTCAGGGTGCGCCCCGCGACGGGCTGGTGGGTCAAGGGCGGCGTCGGGATCTTCCTTCAACCGCCGCAGTTTCAGCAGACGCTCGACGCGCCCAACCTCGCGTCTCCGTCGGGGCAGCGCATCGGCAACCCCGACCTCCTGCCGCAGCGCGCGGTGCACTACAGCGTCGGCTTCGAACACGAGTTCTCGCCCGCCGTGTCGCTCTCCGTCGAGGGCTTCGCGCGCACCGTCGACGGCCTCGTCGCGCAGACCGGAGACCCCTTCGCGCGCGTCCCCTACGCCAACACCGGCGCGTCGCGCGCCTACGGGATGGAGCTTCTGCTACGCCACCGCGCGACGTCGCGGCTCTTCGGCTGGATCGCCTACACGCTCTCTCGCACGATCATCCGCGCGCGGCCCGACGCGCCCTTCGACCTCACCGACTTCGACCAGACGCACATCTTCACGGCGCTCGCGTCGTACAACCTCGGCCGCGGGTGGACCGTCGGCGCGCGCTTTCGCTACGTCACCGGCACGCCCAACTCCGCGCTCACGGGCGCGGTCTTCAACGCCGACACGCTGCTCTACGTGCCCGTGTATGAAGCCGTCACGTCGCAGCGCGTGAGCGACTTTCACCAGCTCGACCTCCGCGTCGACAAGACGTGGACGTGGTCGCGCGCCTCGCTCACGCTCTTTCTCGACGTGCAGAACGTCTACAACCGCGCCAACGCCGAGGGCGCCGCCGACAGCTTCGACTACCGGCAGCACGGGCTCACGACGGGGCTTCCGATCATCCCGAGCCTCGGGCTGCGAGGTGAGCTGTGAGGCGCGCGCTCACGCTCCTCGCCGTGGCCGCCGTCGCGTGCTCCGACACGGAGTTCACGCCGCGGTGGAAGGTCGATCGCTTCCGCCTCCTCGCGGTCATCGCTGATCCGCCCGACGCGGTGACGGGCGAGACCGTGACGCTCTCGGCGGTCACGGCGAACCGACCCGGCGCGCCGCGCGACGCGGGCTTCGTGTGGCTCTCGTGCGCGCGCGTCACCATCGACAACAACACGGGCGCGCGCGGCTGCGACGACGCCGTCCCGGGGCTCCTCACGGGGAACCCCGCGCGCCTCACGCTCGCGGAGACGCCCCGCGACGCCGCGCCGTGGACGGTCTTCGGCCTCGCGTGTCGCGGAGGTACTCCGAGCTTCGACCCGGTCACCATGCAGCCGCGCTGCGAGGGCGGCGAGGCCGAGGTGTTCCTTCGAACGATCCGTCAGCGGGGCGTCGTCGCGAACCACAACCCGCGCATCGCGGCCGTCACCCTCGACGGCGCGGAGATGCGCGCGGAGACGGCGACGCGCGTGGCGCCCTGCGCGATCACCGACCGCGACGCGCGCGACGAGCAGTGCACGAGGCACCAGCTCCGCGTCTCGTTCGCGAGCGACGCGCGCGAGACCGTCTCCGAGGTGCAGCCCGACGGAACGACGCGGCAACTGCCCGAGGCGCTCGTGACCGAGTTCGTCGTCGACGGCGGCGACCTCGACGGCGCGTTCCGCTCGGACAACGACCTCGAAGCGGGGGCCACCACGCACGTCAACGCGTTCCGCGCGCCCGCGTCGGGGACCGTGAATCTGTGGGTGATCGCGAGAGATGGGCGCGGCGGCTTCGACGTCGTCACCCGCGCGATCGACGTCGCGATGTGACCTCCGTCGGTCAGCTCACGCGCAGCACCGCGGTGCCCGCGAGGATGAGCACGAAGCCGAAGCCGCGCGCCGCGTTGAGCGGCTCGGAGAAGAGCCACGCGCCCGCGAGCGCCGCGAGGAGGCCCTCGAAGCCGAGCACGATGACGTAGTTCACCGCGAGCTCGGTGCCCTTCATCGACCACGCCTGGATCGCCGCGCCGACCACGTACGAGAAGAAGAGCGCGAGGGTCCAGCCGCGGTGGGTCATCCCCGCGCTGAGCTTCATGCAGATCCCGCCCACGGCGTAGGCCGCCGAGGCGGCGAGCATCACCGCCAGGTTCATCGCGCGGGAGGGTTGTACTCACCCGTCGCGCCCGCGTCGGCGTCGGCGACGACGGCGGCGCGACGGTGCGCCGAGGGGACGTACTTCGCCCACCCCGCCGCGAAGAGGCCAAGAAAGAGCAGCGACAGGATCGCGGGCGTGAACCAGGTCTCGTCGGAGGGGCCCTTCGAGAGCTTCTCGCGGAGCTCCTCGTTCTCGCGCTGGAGCGCCTCGATCTGGCGCTCGAGCGCGCCTCTGTCTTCGGTGCGTGTCTGCTTCGGGGGCTTCGCCATCGGGCGTACATATACCCGAAGCGCCCCGTCGGGCAGAAGCGTCGCGACGTTGGGGCTTGACGCCGCAGACGGGGGGCATGAACACGGAGCCATGAACTTCGGCGCAGCAGTCCCGTCGCTCGCGGTCGCGGTCGCCTCGGGGCTCCTCGTCGGAGCGGAGCGTCAACAGAGCGCGACGGCGGCCGACAAGAAGGACTTCGCGGGCATCCGGACCTTTCCCATGGTGTCGCTCCTCGGCGCGCTCGGGGCCCTCGCAAAGCCCGCCGTGGGCGTGTGGCTCATGGTGTCGCTCCTCGCCGGCGTCGTGGCCTTCGTCACGGTCTCCCACGTGCGCACGTCGGCGCGCGACTCCATCGGCATCTCGACGGAGGTGGCGAGCCTGCTCTCGTTCTGCCTCGGCGCCGTCGCGGGCCTGCGCGACCTCATGCCCGACAGCGACCGCTTTCTCCTCGTGGGCACCACCACCGCCGCGGTGCTCGCGCTCCTCGCCCTCAAGGAGCCCCTCCACGGCTTCGTCAACCGCCTCTCGGCCGACGACGTCTACGCGACGACCAAGTTCGTGCTCCTCGCGCTGGTGATCCTCCCGGTGCTCCCGCGGGGCACCTACGGCCCCCTCGACGTGTTCTCGCCCTACAAGATCGGCAAGATGATCGTGCTCGTGGCGGGCGTGAGCTTCGCGGGCTACGCGGCCTCGCGCATCATCGGCTCGGCGCGCGGGCTCCTGGTGGCGGGCCTCCTCGGCGGCCTCGTCTCGTCGACCGCGGTGACGCTCACGTACTCGGGCCGCGGCCGCAAGGAGCCCGACATCGCCTCGCTCTGCGCCGTGGCGATCATCGCGGCGTGCTCGACGATGTTCGCGCGCCTCGTCGTCGTCGTGGCGATCGTCGACAGGCCGCTGCTCCCGTCGCTCGCGCCGCCCCTCGGGGCCACGGCGCTCGTGGGCTTCGCCGTCGCGTTTCTGCTGTATCGCAAGGCCAACGCCGCGTCGGAGGCCACGTCGCGGTCGGGCGCCGAGCCGACGCTGCGCAACCCCTTCGAACTCAAGCAGGCCGTGTCGTTCGGGCTGCTCTACGGCGTCGTGCTCTTCGTCGCGAAGGCCGCGCAGCGCGGCGCGGGCTCGGCGGGGCTCTACGTGTCGTCGGTGCTCGCGGGGCTCACCGACGTCGACGCGATCACGCTCTCGGTGGTCGACATGCACCGCGGCGGACTCTCGAGCACCACCTCGGCGACGGCCATCATGCTCGCGGCGCTCACCAACACGGTGGTCAAGTCGAGCGTCGCGCTCTCCGTCGGCGGCGCCACCGTGGGACGCCCCGTGGCCGCCACGCTCGGCGCGGGCCTCGCCGTCGGAGCCATCGCGCTCGCCCTGATTTCCTAGGGGTTCGCGCGAGGCGCGCCGGAAGGTGCGCCCGCGAGCGCGGGCCAACCGCCCGACCACGCGACGCGGTCGACGAGCACCTCGCGGCCCTCGCCCGGCGTGTTCACGTAGCCCTCGCGCCACGCGTGATAGACGAGCGCCTGACCGCCCGAGGGCGCGTCGATGACGGAGCCGTGACCGGGTCCGACGAACGATCCGCCCGTCGCGACGATGGGGGCGCCGCGCTTGGTGAAGGGGCCGAGCGGTGACGATGCGCGCGCGACGCCCACCGCGTAACGCCCATCGTAGAAGGCGTTTGCGCTGTAGAAGAGGTAGACCGACGCGCCCTCGGAGACGACCCACGGGGCCTCGACGAGGCCGCCCTCCCACGCGAGGTCGTTGGTGATGAGCGTCGGTGCGGGGCCCGTGAGCGAGAGCCCGTCGGGCGCGAGGCGCTGGCCGTGGATGGGCGTCCGGCGGCCGACGGCGTTGCCGTCTTCCTTCCAGTAGAGGTAGAGGGCGCCGTCGGTGTGCTGGTACATCGTGGCGTCGATGAGGCCCATCGCGGCGTCGTAGAGGAGCGGTCGTCCGAGGTCGGTGAAGGGGCCCGTCGGGGAGTCTGCGGACGCGGCGCCGATGCAGAGCTGTCCGCCCGATCTGCGCGCGGTGAAGTACGCGACGAAGCGCGCGCCGACGCGGTGGATCTCGGGGGCCCAGAAATCTCCCGACGCCCACGCGGGACGGCGCCCCGCGGGGAACACGGCGCCGACGCGCTCCCAGTGGACGAGGTCGCGCGAGCGACGGATGGGAAAGGCCTCGGGCGCGTTACCCGACGTGCAGGTGAGGTAGTAGTCGGCGCCGACGCGGAGCACGCCGGGGTCGGGGCAGTCACCACCGATCACGGGGTTCACGTAGCGCGCGCCGCACTGCGAGCGACGCACCGAGACCGAACACGTCGAGCCCGAGAAGTGGGGCATCCAACCGTTCGAGAGGGCCGCGAAGGTGGCGCCTCCGGCGTGGTGGCAGACGCCGTCCCACGAGGCGAGGTCTGCGACGTCGTCGAACTGCGCAGGATGGCCCGCGGGGTGACTCCACGCGGCGCCGTAGGTGAAGCGCGTCGCGCACGACGTCGGGGCGCCGGCGCAGTGCGAGGCGTCGAGGGCGATCTCGCAGCGGCCGTGGCCTTCGAAGTAGGGGCGCCACCCGTTCGAGAGCGTCGCGTAGCTGTTGGCGCCGTCGTCGGTGCAGACGCCGTCCCAGGTGACGAGCCCGTCGGTCTCGTCGAAGGCGTCCGCGTGACCGGGCGGGCGCATCCAGGCGTTTCCGTACGTGATGCGCGTGCGGCAGGGAGGAGGCACGTCGACGACGGGAACATCGCGCGCCACGTCGACCGCGGGCGTGTCGCGCGCCACGTCGGGGGTGACATCGCGCGGAGGCGCATCGATCGCGGTCGCATCGATCGCGGTCGCATCGATCGCGGACGCATCGATCACGGTCGCGTCGATCTCCGATGCGTCGCTCGCGGTCTCCTCGATCGCTGCGGTGTCACGCGCGGAGGCGTCGCTCGCGGCCGTGTCGATCGCCGCCACGTCGCGCGAGGACGCGTCGGGCGAGGGGTAGTCGCCGATCGTGCCTTCGCACGCGGCGGTGAGGGCCGCGAGGAGCGCGAGCGTGCTGCGTGGTCTCACGGCCTCGCAGTCTACGCGGTCGTCGCGCGAACAGGGAAGCGCAGCGCGTGACCCGCGCAGAGCGCCGAGACGAAGAGCGCCATCGCGTTGACCTGATGGAGCGCCGCGAGCGAGAGCGGCACCGCGAGCAGGAGCGTCGCCACGCCGAGCGAGAACTGCAGCACGAAGAGGCCGAGCACGGCGTCGCGCCAGCGTCGCGCGCGGGCGTCGAGGGGCGCGCGGCGCGCGTAGATCCAGAACGTCGTCACCGCCGCCGCGACGACGAGCGCGAACATCCGGTGGTCGAACTGCACCGTGGTGACGTCGCGCATCGCGCTCACGTACCAGGGGCTCAGCGGAAAGAGCCCCGGAGGCACCACGCGCCCCGCCATGAGGGGATACGTGTTGAACGCGAGGCCCGCGTGGTTGCCCGCCACGAGCGCGCCCGTGAGCGCCATCACGAAGACGATCGCCGCCACGCCGTCGGCCGCGCGCGCGAGCTTCGAAGTGGGGCCCTCGACGGGCGTCGGTGAAGGCTCGCGGAGGAGCATCGCGGTGCGCACGAGCTCGCCCACGAGCGCGAAGGCGAAGCCGAGGTGCAGCGCGAGGCGGACCGGGCTCACGCGCGGGTCGTGGACGAGGCCGCTCTTGACCATGAGCCACCCCATGAGGCCCTGCGCCGCGCCGAGCGCGAAGATCGCGATGAGCCGCGGACGGAACGATCGCGGGAGCCAGCCGCGACGCCAGAACACCACGAAGGGGACGAAGAACACCACGCCCAGGAGGCGCCCCACGAGGCGGTGGATGTACTCCCACCAGAAGATGCTCTTGAAGCCGTCGAGGGTCATCGAGGCGTTCTCGATGCGAAACTGCGGCGACGAACGATATTGCGCGAAGAGCGCCTCCCAGTCGTGCACGTTGAGCGGCGGAAGCGCACCCGTTACCGGCCTCCACTCGACGATCGAGAGGCCCGAGCCCGTGAGGCGGGTGATGCCTCCGACGGCGAGCATCACGAAGACCATGAAGGCGCAGGCCAGGAGCCAGCGCGCGACGGCGTTGCGGGATTCCATTGGGAGGGCCGCGTGAGCACCGGGCGTTCCAGAGGCGACGGGGCGCTGCGCGTTCGAACGATCAGCGGGGTTCGTTGAAGGCCGCGTCGAGGTCGACGCCCGCGTCGCCGTCGCCCTCGCACGACAGGAGCTGGTGACACGCGTCGCCGAGCGAGCGCAGGAGCGCGCCGGGATCGTTCGCGAGGTGCCCGCCGAGCACGTCGCACGACATCGCCATGAGCGCGCTCGAGCACGCGGGGAGAAAGTTCTCGTTGGCGTGGCAGTCCTCGCGCTGCGAGAGCGTGCCGAGCGCGCTCGCGGTCTCGCGTTCGAAGGCCGCGAGGGTCGCGCGCACGTCGTCGAGCGCGCCGCCGTCGGCCTCGGCCACGTAGCACCGCTCGATGCGCTGCATGAGCACGTGCGCGTAGCCCGTCGCCCACGAGGGCGCCGTCCCCTGCCGCCCCGGCGGCTCCGCGAGGATGCGCGCGAGCGCGTCGCACGGCGCCCTGCGCAGCGCTTCGACGCACGCGATCTCGTTCGCCGCGCTGTCGCAGCCCGAGGCGCCGAGGGCCTCGGCGGTCGCGGTGGCGCGCGGCGTGAGCGCGTCTCGCAGCGTCGCCCGATCGGCGTCGGAGAGGGGGCCCGACTCGGCCGCGTAACACGACGCGAAGCGGTCTCCGAGCGCCTCGCCGAGCGTCGAGAGGTTCGCTGGAACGCCCGCCAGCTCGGGCGCCTCGTCGCGCTCCTGCGCCTCGCCGCGCACGCCGATCGACGCGAGCGCGAGGAAGAGAATCACCGTCCCATTGCGCTTCACGCTCCCGCCTCCGTCTCTCTGCGCGGCCGCCTCGACAGCATCGCGCCCACCACCACGCCCACGAGGAACCACGGCCCGAGCCGCGGTCGCTCACGCACCACCTCCACCGCGCTCCGCTCGGGCACGGCCGTCGGCGGGCGCTGCCCCGACGCCCCTCCGCGCGTTCGCAGCGAGGCCGACGACGCGCCCGCTCCGCCCTCGGCGCGCGCCTGCTCCCCTGCGCTCGACGGCGCCGCGCCCGATGCGCGCGCGGTCACCGCGACCCGCGCCGACGCGTCGTTGCGCGCGGTCGCGGTGAGGGCTCCCGCGTCGCGGTCGTCGCGCGCGCTCACGCCCGCGTCACCCGAGGGCCGCGCGTTCGAGGCCGCGTGGCGCCGCGCGTGGCGCGCGCCGTGTCCGTGGTGTCCGCCGTGATGCCGCGACGCGTGCGTCTCCGTCGGCGCCTCGTGGGGGCGCGCGGAACTGCCTTCGCGCACGGGGTTTGCGTTGCTCTCGTTGTTCGCGTCGTTCTCGTCGACGCGCGCGCCGTCGGAGCCGGGCTCGTTCGAAGCCTGCGCGCGCTCCGCGGGGTCGGCGGGCGGGGGCGGCGTCGCGCGCAGCGACTCCATGAGCGAGGCGAAGGTCGGCGCGGCGGTGCCCGACGTGTGGATCGCGATGCTTCGAACGAAGCGATCGAAGGGGCCGCGCAGCGGTCGCGAGCTCGACGATCCCCCCGTGACGCCGCCGTCTCCGTCGTGGTCCGAGGCGTCGGGGTCGTCGTCGTGGCCCTCGATCGATCCGCTGCCCGCGGCGAGCGTGAGCCCTCCCGCGGCGTCGCGCGCGGCGCCCGCGACGCGGATCACCTCGCGCGGTCGCGTGCCCGCCCAGAGCCCCACGCCCAGGAGCACGAGCCCGAGCCCCTGAACCGCGCGCGTGGTGGCGCGTCCGGGGGCGCGGAGCTTCTTCGCCGCGAGCGCGCCGAGCCCGAGGGCGACGAAGAGGCCCGCGAAGAACGCGCCGATTTCGAGGGGCGTCGCCGTGGGGTCGCTGACGTTGTCGTCGCGCGCGCCCGCCGTGCTGCCGCGCGCGTTCGAGGCCTGCTGCGAGGGCGTCGACGATCGCTCGGGGCCGTCGTCGCCGCGGCCCGGTGCGCGCGCGCCGGAGCCCGTCTCCGTGAGGCGCTCCATCGGCGACGAGGCGCCGCGGCGGGGGTCGTGCGAGACCACGCTCGACAGCCCCACCATGACCGCGAGCAGCGCGAGAAAGACCGCGATCGAGAGGAGCAGCGCGCGGGTCTTCGCCGTGAGCAGCCGTGATGCCGCCTCGCGCACGCCGCCGCGCCACGGGGCCGCGAGGCCCTCCCAGACGCGCGCCCGCCACGACGTCGACTCGCTCACGAAGGCCGCGCACTCCAGCGCGGTGAGCGAATCCTGAAGCGCGCGCAGCGCCGCGAGGTCTTCAGACTGCGCCACGAGGAGCGCCTGCTCGACGTCGCCCTCTCGGATGCGGCGCTCGGTCTCGGCGACGCAGGGATGCCCCGCGGCGCTCAAGGTCGCGATGACCTCGGGCGCGCGTCCGCGTCGTACCCCGAGCAGAAACAGTCGATGTGCCCCCAATGCGGTTCCCCCCGATCACAGACGCGCGTCTGGGGAGGCGTCGCGACGACCCCCCGGACTGCGCGAATCTGCGTATACCGTCGGCGCGCGGCGACGGTCAACGGCGGTCGTTCCCTGTCACGCTGCGATTGGCGCGCGGGGCGCCGTCGCGGTTACCCTCCGCGGCCATATGGAGATCGTGCTGGTCATGGGGTACCCCGCGTCGGGCAAGTCGACGTGGGCCGAGGCTCACTTCAAATCACACCGCCGGGTGAACCGCGACTCACTGGGCGACAAGACCCTCGAAGACCTGGTGCCGCTCGTCGAGCGCCACCTCGACGAGGGCGCCTCGGTGGTGCTCGACAACACCTACGCGACGCGAGACTCGCGCGCGTCGCTCCTCGCGCTCGCGAAGCGCAAGGGCGTGGTCGCGCGCTGCGTGTGGCTCGACACCTCCATCGAAGACGCGCAGTACAACGCCGCCGAGCGCCTCGTGCGCAAGCACGCGAAGCTCCCGTCGCCCGACGAGATCAAGAAGCTCTCGAAGAAGGACCCCAACACCTTCGGCCCCTCGGTGCTCTTTCGCCACCGCAAGCTCTTCGAAGAGCCCACCGTGACCGAGGGCTTCGCCGCCGTCGAGCGCGTGCGCTTCTCGCGCGCGTCGCAGCCCGAGGGCTACACCGGCAAGGCCCTGCTCCTCGACTACGACGGCACGCTGCGCCGCACGAAGAGCGGCGAGAAATACCCGCGCAAGCCCGACGACATCGAGATCATCCCGGGCCGCGTCGAGGCGCTCCGTCGGCACCTCGCCGAGGGCTACAAGCTCCTCGGCGTTTCGAATCAGGGCGCCGTCGCCAAGGGGGACCTCACCGTCGACGACGCGCGCGCGTGCTTCGACCGCACCAACGCGCTCCTCGGCATCGACATCGAGGTCGCGTTCTGCCCCCACGAGCCCGCGCCGATCAGCTGCTGGTGCCGCAAGCCCATGCCCGGCATGGCCGTCGCGTTCATCGAGAAGCACAAGCTCGATCGCGCGCAGACCATCATGGTCGGCGACATGACCTCGGACCGCACCTTCGCGACGCGCTCGGGCGTGCGCTTCGTCGAAGAGGCCCGCTTCTTCGCGTAGCGCTCAGCCCGCGCGGAGCCGCACGGCGTCGAGGGCCTTCCGCAGCGCCGAGATCTCGGCGTCCTTCTCCATCGAGGCCACCGAGAGCAGCACCTCGGCCTCGCGCACCCGCACGGCCATCGGCTCGAGGTCCGCCACGCGGCGGCGCAGCATCTCGAGCACGAGGTCGCCGTCGTGGGTCTGCGCGCGGAGCTTCGCCTCGCTCTCGCGGGCCTGCGCGAGCAGCGACTCGAGCTCGGTGACGCGCGCGCGCTCGGCCGTCAGCGCCGCCTCGCGGTCGCGCACCCGCACCTCGGAGCGCGTCTCGGCCTCTCGCAGCCGCACCACCGTGGGCTCGAGCTCGCCGACGCGCTTTCGAAGCGCGATGATCTCGCCCCGCGTCGCCGCGTCGGGCTGCGCGTGCTGCTTCTGGAGCTCGGCGACCTTCTCGCGCAGCGCCGCGGCCTCGGCGACGGCGCCCTGACGCTCGACCTCGCGCGCGGCGAGGCTCCTGCGGGCCTCGTCGAGCTCGGCCTCGATGACGCCGCGCGCGTCGTCGGCGGCCCTGCGCGCGGCCTCGGCGCGGCGGATCCCCTCGCGCAGCGCGGCGACCTCGTCGTCGGAGCGCAGCGCGCGCTCGCTGTTGCGCGCGTGCACGGCGAGGTCGGCCTCGAGCTCTCGCACGTTGCGCTCGCGGTCGCTGAGCTCCGCCTTCGCGCCGCGGAGCTCGCCCTCGACGGACTCGATGCGCGACGCCTGCGCCTCGGCGCGTCCCTTCAACGTCGCGAGCTCGCGGTCGCGCGCGTCGAGCGCCTCGCGCAGCGCGCCCTCCTCGTTCGAGATCACCGCCTCTTCGAGCAGCACGCGCCGCAGGAACCACCCGATGAGCCCGCCGAAGAGGCCCGCCATCAAGAGCCCGAGGAGCTCGTTCGCGAAGAGCGCGCTCACGGCGTCACCCCTTCTGAGAGCACGCGCACGCCCACGCGCCAGTTGCGCGCGCGCCCCTCCGCCGTGGCGTTGTCGGCGATGGGGTGCTCAGACCCCGCGCTGAACACGCGAAGCTGGCGCCGGGTGACCCCGCGCGCCATGAGCCCTCGCGCGACGGCCGCGGCGTGCCTCGCGGCGACGTCGCGGGTGATGCCCGGGTCGCCCGCGTTGTCGGTGTGTCCCTCGACCGCGATGAGCGCGAGGGGCCACTGCCGGATCACCGACGCGACGGCGTCGAGGTGCGGGCCGTTGGCGCTCGTGAGGGTGTCGGTGCCGCTCACGAACTCGAAGGGATAGCCCGCGAGCGTCGCGTCGAGGGTGGCCTGCAGCGAGCCCGGCGGCGGAGGCGGCGGCGCTTCGATCACGGGCGCGACGATCACCGGCGCGGCGGGCGCGACGATCACCGGCGCGGCGGGCGCGGCGGCGACCACGGGCGCGCGCACGGGGATCGAAGGCAGCGGCGTCACGACGATGCGGTCGACGAGCTCCACGTCGCCGGGCACCGAGGCGCGCATCGTCTGGAGCAGCGAGGCGCGCTCGACATCCGAGGAGACCGCGCCCGACACCACGATGGTGCGCTCTCGCACGGAGAGCGACGCGTCGCCGCCGATGCGACGAAAGAGCCCGAGGAGCGTCGGCGCGAGCGAGACCCACCCCGTCTGACGCGCGGCGGACGAGACCGTGAGGTGGTCGTCGAAGCCGTCGGAGCCGAAGAGCGACACGGCCCGCGCGTGCACCACCTCGCGCGCCGACGCGTCGGGGAGCGAGCCCGAGATCACGGGCCTGCCGCCTTCGAGGCGCAGAGACAGCGACGGAGACTGCGTGCACGCGGGCGGCGCGGCGTGCAGCGCCATCGGGGCGGTGGCGCCCACCGCGCGAGGTCGCGAGAGGGCGTACCAGCACGTGATCGAGTAGCCGATCACAGAGAGCAGGAGCTTGATCCTCGACGACATTGGGGCGCCGCTCTCCTCGGTGCGCGACACCTCCGAGTTTTCGATCAGCGCATTTGCGAGAGCAAGCGAGTACGGGGCTGCTGTGAAGATTCTCGCGCAGGCAAGCGGCGCTTTTGCGCCCGGTGTGAACGCACTCTATTTCAGCGGCTCAAGGGTTGACGAAAGCGGGACGCAGCGAGAGCGAGACCGCCGCGCTGAGCTGCTGGCAGCGCCCGTTGTCGTCGGGCGCGAGGTCGGCCACGAGGCGCATCGTGGTGCCGATGGCGCCGCGCAGCGACATGGGGATCGTGAAGTTCTCGGCCGTCGCGGTGAACTCGCTGATGGAGATTCCGCCGCCGATGATGCCCTCGGCGCCGCCCGCGTCGTCGAGTCGCAGCCGCATGCGGGCGCCGTAGAGGTTGAGCGTGAAGCGCGCGTCGAGCACCTCGACGGGCAGCGGGATGTTCGTCGCGTCGGTGACGAGCACGCCGTTCTCGACGCGCCCGTGCGCGCGGGTGACGGGGAGGTCGCGCGTCTGGTCGAAGGTCTGCCCCGGGTCGACGCGCATGTCGCTGCCGACGAAGGGCATCCCCGTGACGCGTCGGAACACCATCGTGACGCTCGGGTCGTTGCAGCGGTTGTCGAGGTCCTCGAGGGTGATCGTCATGAGGAGCTGACCGCCGTTGATGGCCGTCTGGATGGCGCCGTCGAGCGCGCCGCCGGTCATCGAATCGACCACCGGGATGAGCAGCGCGAGCTGGTTGTCGACGCCGTGTCGCCCGTCGGGCGCGGTGTAGTCCTGACGTCCGCAGCCCACGGACTCGCCGGGCGCCGTGTCGTGGTCGTCGAGGTCGAAGCCGTCGGAGACGCCCGCGCGCGTGGTGTCTGCGCGCACGAAGCCGAAGCGCGCGATGACCATCGTCGAGACGCCCTTCGGTGACTCGCAGCGGATGCCCGGTCCCGCGGGGGGTGTGGGGGCCGCGGCGTCGTCGGCGCAGCCCGCGAGGAGCGCGAGGAGGAGTGCGAAGCGCTTCATGCCACGAGCCCTCCGATGCCTTCGGTGACGCGTCCGGCGCCGACGCCGAACTCGGTCACGCGCACGCCCATCATCTGCAGAATGGAGAAGGACACCTTGCTCGCGTTCTCGTCGCGCGCGCGGAGGTGGATGTTGCGGCGCAGCCCCGCGGAGGCGCCGCCCGCCAGCACGATGGGGTACTCGTCGAGCGCGTGCGTGCGCCCGAAGGAGCAGTCCGTCGTGCAGAGGAGCAGCGTGTGATCGAGGAGCGTCCCGTCGCCCTCGGGCACGCGTCGGAGCGCGTCGATGAAGCGCGCGAGGTCGCCCATGATGAGCTGGAGGATCGAGAACACCTGCGGCTGATCGCCGGGCTCGTCGTGCGTGAGCTGGTGGTGCCCCGCGGGCGCCATGCCGAAGAGCGTGTTGTTCACGGGCTGCGTGTACATATGAAAGAAGACCCGCGTGAGGTCGCACGCGAGGGCCATCGCGAGGAGGTCGGCCATGGCCTGCGCGCGGGCGCGCATGTCGGGCCTGCCGAGCACGTCGGGGATGCTCTCGGGCGGCATCTCGGGCCGCCTGCACGCCGCGAGGTCGGGAGGATTCTCTTCGAGGCGCTGGAGCTGGCGCTCGATGCCGCGCACGGCGTCGAGGTGCTCATCGAGGCGGCGCTGATCGGCCGCGCCGAGGCGGCTTCGAAGACGTCCGCCCTGCGTGGTGACGGCGTCGAGCACGCTGCGTCGGAGGCCGATGCGAGGGTCGGGCATCGTGGTCTCGCCGGGGGCGCGAAACCCTTCGCCGAAGAGGCGGTTGAAGAGAGACCGGGGGTCGCTCTCGATGGGGTTTCGCTGCTGCGGTCCCGCGTAGCTGAGGCTCGAATCCGACCGCTGCACGCCGGTCTCGACGGAGCGGAAGCGGGTCTCGGATCCGATGGCGTTCGCGATCACCTGGTCGATGGAGGGGCGCGTGAAGGAGTCGCCCGCCATGTTGTCGCCCGAGAGCAACCCCGCGGGGCCCGAGCCGTGGGGCACGGTGTTGAGCGTCGCGACGCGGGTGCCGGTGATGACGGCGAGGTGCTCCTTCACGGGGGTGAGGGGCATGAGAATGGGAGACGGGGTCCAGTTGGTCCCTTCGCCCGTCGGGGTCCAGCGGTTGGGGAGCACGCCGTTGCCCCAGAAGTACACGCCGAAGCGCTTGGGAAAGGCCGTTCCGCCCGCGTAGGCGGTGCCGTTGCCGTTCATCATCGCTTCGAGGGGAGGGAGCGCGAGCGAGACCAGCGCGCCGCCGAGCATTCCACGGAGCACCGTGCGTCGATCGAGGTGCTTCATCGCGTGCCTCCGTCGAGGATTTCGTTCGTGGCCCTTCGGAACGCGGCCCCCACGGCGACCTCTCGCAGCAGCGTTCGAAGTCGGTACCCGCTCGCGGCGAAGCTGTCTCGGAGCCGCACGATCTCGGCGCGTTGATCGCCCGTCTCGACGTGGGCCCAGGCGTGTCGGTACACGCGCTCGACGATGCACTCGGGCAGGAGCGGGTGATCGTGGAGCGCGTCGTAGAAGGCCAGCTCGCTGGTGTAGGCGCGTCCGTCGAGGCTGCCGCTGAGGTCGAGGGCGGCGCCGTGGTCGTCGAGGCGAAAGCGTCCGATGCCGTCGAAGCGTTCGAAGGTGAGGCCGATGGGGTCGAGGCTGATGTGACAGCTCCGGCACGCGCGGTCGCTCATGTGTCGATCGAGGCGCTGGCGCAGCGTGCGGAGCGACGCCGAGGGCTCGGGGATCGCCGTGTTCACGTTCACCGGCGGCGCGGGGATCGTGTAGCAGAGGAGCGCTTGACGGATGAACTTTCCCCGCAGCGTGGGCGAGGTCGAGACGGGGTGCGCCTCGAGCGCGAGGAAGGCCGCGGAGCCCAGAAACCCGCGGCGCGGCACCGACGCGGGCAGCGTCACGTGCGCGAACTCGGTGACCGGCGCGTCCCGCACGGGAAACTGCACGCCGTAGAGCGCCGCGAGCCTGCGGTTGACCCACGTCTCGCGCGTCGTGAAGAAGTCCCTGAAGTCTCCGTCGTGCTCGAAGGTGAAGCTCTCGGCGTTGCGCAGCACCTCCTCGCGCGCCGAGGCCCCGAGGTCCGCCGAGAAGGCCGGGAACACCGTCGCGTCCTTCGAGAGCGCGTCGAGCTCCGCGAGGTGCAGCCAGTCGGTGACGAAGGCGCGCAATCCCCTGTGGGCCTTCGGGGATGCGAGCAGTCGATCGACCTCGCGCGCGCGGCCCGCCTCGGTGTCGAGCGAGCCGTCTCCCGCGGCGTCGAGCAGCGCGTCATCGGGAGGCCCATCCCAGAGGAAGTACGCGAGCCTCGACGCGAGGTCGTAGCCCGCGATGCGGCGCTCACCGTCGCGCATCGGGTCGGCCACGCCGAGCTCCGCGCGGTAGAGAAAGTCCGGCGCCTGGAGCATCGCGGCGAGCGCGTACTCCATGCCTCGATGAAAGTCCGAGAGGGTCATCGAGGCGCGCATCCCGACGGCCACGAGCGCGCCGACCTCTTCGTCCGTGAGCGGACGCCTCCACGCGCGCCGTCCCATCGTGCGGACGAAGGTCGTCGCGCAGGCGGTATCTGAAGGCCCCGTGGGGGTGCACGTCACGACCGCCGCGCGTCGCGTCGCGTCTCGGAGCACCTGCTCCGCGATGGCGTACGCGGCGTCTTGATACTGCTCCGCGCCGCGCGCCGAGAGGCTCGCCTCTGCGGATCCGACGGCGCGCGATCCCTCGCGCGAGGTGTCGGGTTCGAGCGCTCTCGGAACGACCACGGCGTCGCCGAAGAGGTCGTGCAGCGTGTTGGCGTACTGCGACTGCGTGAGCCTCCGCAGCGGCGCCGCAGGCGCGACGTACGGCGGCGGCGGGGGCGCGTCTTCGGGCGCCATCACCGACGCGTCGGGCGGCGTCGCAGGGGGGGTGGTCTCGCAGGCGGCGAGGGCCGCGCAGACGAAGAGAATCGAAGGGCGTTTGAGCACCGCTCTCAGGGCCTCCTGTGAAGGGTCACGCGATCAGAGAGTGCGAGGGTTCCGTCGAGCACGCCGAGCACCGTGGGGTCGCTGTCGTCGAGCACGTGGCGACGCGCGAAGGCCATCGACCACGCGCCGACGATCACGCCCTGAAGCGCATCGGGGATCATCGTGCAGCCGCCGAGGGCGAAGTACTGGTGACAGCCTCCGCGCACGTCGATCCAGGTGAGGGGCATCGGCGCCGTCGAGGTGAACTGACCGTCGGCGCCGACGGGGTCTTCGCTGCCGCTCATCGCGAGCATCGGGATGCGCACGGAGCCGTGTCCCAGCGCGCCGAAGAGCGTGCGGTTGATCGAGCCCGCCATGGGGATCGCCGCCACGATGCGCGGGTCACCGAGACCTTCGCGGAACACCGCGAGGTCGCTCTCCGCGCAGCTCAGACGCGGCGTGCACATGGCCCTGAACGCGTCGACGTCGAAGGTCGCGCCCGCGCTCGCCCAGACCGTGTGCGTGCCGAAGGAGTGCCCCGTGAGCACCACCCGTCGCGTGTCGCAGCGCCCCGAGAGCGGATCGCTCGCGGGGAGCGCCTCGACGAGGTCGAGCGCGGCGCGGACGTCCTGGGATCGCAGGTGATAGAGCGTGAAGGGCCGCGGGTCGGGCGTGTCGAAGAGGGTGTTTCCGACGTGATCGGGCGCGACGGAGACCCATCCGTGCGACGCGAAGTAGCGCATGAGAAAGTGCGAGGTTCCGCCGAAGCCGTGGTCGCCGTGCGAGTAGACCTGCACGGGATATCCGCGGGGGTGGACGCTCGGCGCGAGGGGCGCGTCGGTGATCGCCTCGGGGTCGGTGAAGAAGCGCCCGTAGGTCGGATGCGGCCCGCGAATGGCGCGCGTCGGATACCAGACGTGAACGGGGATGGTCCTCGGCGTCGTGGAGCCGCGCGGCGTGTACGTGTGCATGAGGAGGCGGTAGCCGGTGCCGAAGGGACCGCGCTGACGCACGTCGAAGCCGCGCGGATCGCCGACGGGCGGTGCGTCGGTGGGCACGACGATGACGTCGTCGTCCTTCTGCGCGGAGGGGCTGTCGGTGGTCGCGTCGAGCGTCGCGTCGGTGGGGTTGGTCGCGTCGGACGCGGGCGTGCTCGCAGAATCACCGCAGGCCACGAGGAACGACGCGAAGACGACGACGGAGTACGGGGCCCTCATCGCGGGCGAATGTCGCACGAAAGCACCGCGTGCGGTCAACGGTGCGCGGAGGGCAAAGTGGTGGACGTGAGGGCATCTGGCGGTGCGGTCGCCACGACGCGCGTCACCCCGCGAGAAAGTTCTCGATCAGCGTCGCGCCGTGCTCCGTGAGCACCGACTCGGGGTGAAACTGAACGCCCGTGATCGCGCGCTCCCTGTGGCGCAGCGCCATCACCACGCCGTCGGCCGTGCGCGCCGTCACCTCGATGCACGCGGGGAGCGTCGCCTCGTCGACCACCAGCGAGTGATACCGCGCCGCACTGAACGGCGATGGAACGCCTTGAAATAAGCCGTTTCCGCCGTGGATGATCTCCGCGGACTTGCCGTGCACGGGCTCGCGCCCGCGGATCACGCGCGCGCCGAAGACCGACGCGATGCACTGGTGACCGAGGCACACGCCGAGCACCGGCGCCGTCGACCGCGCGATGAGCGCGTTGCTCACGCCCGCGCGCCTCGGATCACCGGGACCGGGCGAGATCACCACGCGCCACGGGTCGCTCGCGAGGAGCTCGTCGACCGTGCGCTCGTCGTTGAGCACCACGCGAACGCGGGCCCGCGCCCCGGCCACGGCGCCGAGGAGCTGGACGAGGTTCCACGTGAACGAGTCGTAGTTGTCGACGACGAGGATCGTGCCCTCACCCCGTCCCTCTCCCGCGAAGCGGGAGAGGGTGCCTGTTTCGACTGCCATGCCCTCACCCCATCCCTCTCCCGCCAGAGGCGGGAGAGGGCGGCTGCGTGAGCGGCGCGCGGTGCAAGGCAGGCGGTTGCGTGAGCGCTGTGCGGCGAGTCACGGGCGGCTGCGTGGGCGTTGTGCAGTGGACGTTGGGCAGCATCATCGTCACGGCTGGAGTGCGGCGCGTTCCGTCTCTTTACGAGGCCCCGAGGTGGCGCTCGCCCGATCGGCACCCCTCTCGCCTCTGGCGGGAGAGGGACGGGGTGAGGGCATTCCAGCTACCACGGGCACCCTCCCCGCTTCGCGGGGGAGGGACGGGGAGGGGTTGCCGCGTTCCTCCACCGCTTCGCGGGGGAGGGACGGGGAGGGGCCCTCAGCGTCCGCGCGACGGGCGCGGCGCGTTGGGGTCGGGCATCGGGATGATCTTGATGCGACGCTCCTCGCCTTCGCCTTCGCTCTGCGTGGTGACGCCCGCGAAGCGCGCGAGGGCCATGTGAATCACGCGCCGCTCGCGGGGAGGGAGCGGGTCCATCACGATGACCTTGCCCTGCTGCACGCACTGCTTCCCGAGCTTCTCGGCCATCGAGGTGAGCATGCGCTCGCGCTGTTCGCGCCAGCCCGCGGCGTCGGTGACGAGGTTGCATCGCTCGCCGTGGAGGTGCTTCGAAGCCACGCGCGAGGCGAGCACCTGGAGGGCGTCGAGCGTCGCGCCCTTCTTGCCCACGACGTGCTGCGCGTCGGGGCCCATGAGCTCGAACACGGTCTCACGCTCCTGCTCATGGACGTGCACGGTGCACTCGAAGCCCATGTCTGCGAGGGTCGTAGAGAGAAAGGTCGACACGGCCGCGATGGCGTCGGGGTCGGTCAACGGGTGGCGCTGCTCGGTCTCGCTCACTTCCTGTCTCCTGCGCTGGCGGTCTCGACGAGGGGCTTGACGACGATGCCGCTCGGGCCTCCGCCGTCGCCCTTGGTGCTGTCCATGTGTCGCTTCGTGTACCACTGCTGCGCGATGCCGAGCATGGTGTTCACGAGCATGTAGAGGGCGAGGCCCGAGGGCAGAAGCAGCGAGACCAGGGTCATGAAGCCCGGCATGAAGTAGATGAGCATCTTGGTCTGCATCGGGTCCATGCCCTGCGGCGGCATGATCTTCTGCTGGAGGAACATCATCGCCCCGAGCACGAGCGGCAGGACGAAGAAGGGATCAGGCGCCGAGAGGTCGTGGTACCAGAGCGCGAAGGGCGTGTGGAAGAGCTCCACCGACGTCTGGAGCGACGAGTAGAGCGCCGCCCAGATGGGGAGCTGCGCCACGAGCGGGAGGCACCCCGACACCTGCGAGAAGGGCGACATCCCGTGGCGGCGGTAGAGCTCCATCATCGCGAGGCCGCGGGCCTCGGTGTTGTCGCCGAACTTCTTGTTGATCTCGTCGAGCTCGGGCTTGAGCTTCTGCATCATCACCATCGACTTCATGCTGCGGACGAGCAGGGGCAGCAGGAGGATGCGGATGCAGATGGTGAGCAGGATGATCGCGATGCCCCAGTTCCCCGTGACGCCGTGGAGGAAGCGCATGAAGCGCACCATCTGTCGGACGCCGTAGTTGAACAGGTCGAAGCGCCAGAAGAAGAACCGCAGGTTGATCGTGTCGACGAGCGACGGATCGGTCGCCGCGAGGGTCGTGTCGATCTTGGGCCCGAAGTACGCCGTGGCTTCGAAGCTGCGCGAGTCGCCGCGCTCGATGGTCGCGCGGGGCCACCACACGTCGCCCGAGTAGATCGACCCGATGGCGTGCTCGTTCGAAGGGCGGTTCCACGCGTAGAGGGAGCAGCGCGTCGAGGCGTTGCCGCGCGGCACGATGGCCTGCGCGAAGTAGAGGTTGCTCACGGCCACGAACTCCGCGCGACCGGGGAAGCCCTCGTTGAACGAGCGCTTCTCCATCTCGTCGCGGGCCTCGCGGAAGAGGTCGCTGCCGTGGCGGCACGCGCCCTCGGAGATCTGCCACGGGCGGCGCCCGAAGAAGCTCCCCGTCTCCTCGTCGCGCTCGGTCCACTGGTAGAGCGGGAGCTGGTGGTCGACGGTGATCGCCGCGCCGTGGTTGGTCACCGTGGTCACCACCGAGAGCGCGAAGTTCGACGCCGCGCGGACCGTGCGGACCACCTCGACGTCGTTGCCGCTCCACCGCAGCTCGACCTCGCGATCGGAGACCTGACGGCCTTCGAAGTCCCACCAGTAGGGCGTGATCCCCTGGTTGTCGCGGCGGACGATGAGCTTCGTGCGGAGGGGGAGCGAGGGCTCCTCCCAGGTCGACACGAGCTCGATGCGGCGGTCGGGATCGGGGCGAAGCTCCGACTCGTTCTCCGCGGGCGCGCCGGGGAAGAGCCGCTCCATGAGGGCCGAGAGGCCTTCGGAGTCGGGCGCCGGGCGGCCGCGCGAGGGGTTGGGCGTGCGGGGGTCATCGTCGCGCGACGAGGGCACGCGCCGCGCGTTCTTGAAGCGGAACTGGGGGTCGTTGAGGCGCACCGACGTGAGCGCGCCCGATCGCGTCGAGAGCACCGCGTCGAGGCCCGCCGCGCCCGTCGTGAGCCTGAAGCTCGCGTGCGGATGGAGCGAGGCTGCGGGCAGCGCGACCTCGTCGGGGCGACGGGGCGTGGGGTGTTCGTTGTAGCGGTTCCAGAGGAAGTACCCGATCACCGCGATGACCGCGGCGATCAGGAGGAACCGCGAGGAGTCGTTGCTCATGCGTCAGCGTCCTGCCGGCGCGTGCGACGCGTCGGATGGGGGTGTGGAGTCGAGCGGAGGCGGAGGGTCATACCCGCCAGGGCAGAAGGGGTGGCAGCGCGCGAGGCGCTTCACGGTGAGCCACGATCCCTTCGCGGCGCCGAAGCGCTCGATGCACGTCATCGAGTAGCGCGAGCAGGAGGGTTCGAAGCGGCAGACGTTGCCGAGGAGCGGCGAGAGGGCGAAGCGATACGCGCGAATGAGAAGCAGCAACAGGGCGCGGATCATGGCTTCACCGGGCGGTCGGCGGGAGGTCTCGGCGCGCGGGCCGGAGAGGGCCCACCACCCTTGCGGCGCGCGAGGGCGGCGAGAATCTCTTCACGGATCACCGCCGTGGCAAGGGCGGCGGCGCCTTCGCGCGCGATCACCACCACGTCGGTGCGATCGGGGAATAACTCCCTGTTCGTGCGGAAGAGCTCGCGCAGCACGCGGCGGACGCGGTTGCGCCCCACGGCGTTGGCGACCTTGCGGCTTGTGACGAGACCCAGGCGCGCGGGGCCGTCGACCCCGCGATCGTGCATCACGATCACGAAATGCTGCGCGCTGACCCGCCTACCGCGCTTCTGCGCAGTGACGAAATCCTCGCGCCTGGTGACGCGATCTGACTTGGGAAAGGCGAACCCCAAAGCGCGCTCCCTGCACCCTGACGAAGGGGTTACGAGGCGTAGCGGCGTCGCCGGGGCGGACGTCGCTACTTCTCGTAGGTCGTGACGGCGAGGCGCGTGCGGCCCTTGCGGCGGCGGTTCTTGAGCACGGTACGGCCTCCCGCGGTCTTCATGCGCGCACGGAATCCGTGGGTGCGCTTGCGGTGGGTACGGCTCGGCTGATAGGTGCGCTTCGACACGATGTCCTCCTCGAACTGGGGGCGGGAAGAAACACCACTCACCGCGCCCTGTCAAGCGTGCGTCGTGCGCGAAATCGCAGCCCCGACTCCGACGGGTGGGCGCCCGCGGCGATGAGGTGAACGCCGGGATTTCCCTGCACCAGCCGCGGAGGCATCGGGGATGTGTGCGGCGCGGCGAGGGGGTGCTGCGAGCAGGTGGTCGGGGGAGAACGGTCGTGCGTCGGCCTGGCGCGCTCACGCGCTCCGGTGTGCAGCGAGAGCGAGAGGATCATCAGGGCGGTGATCACGGGAGCGAGTCCTTTCGTTCGAGCAGTCCCGCGTCGAGGAACGAGAAGCTCCCCTCGCGCGCCACGATGACGTGATCGACGATGGGGAGCTCGAGGAGCCGCCCCGCGGCGATGACGTTGCGCGTGAACTCGATGTCCTCGACCGACGGCGTGGGATCGCCCGAGGGGTGGTTGTGCACGAGCAACACGCCGACGCCTGCTTCGCGCACCGCGAGGGCGAAGACCTGCCGCGCGCCCACGGCGCACGCGCTGGCGCTCCCTCGCGCGAGCACGCGCTCCGCGACGGGGCGCTGGCGCGCGTCGAGGATCACCGCGACCACCACCTCGTCGGCGGAGTCCGCGAGGCGCGGTCCGAACGCGCGCACCACGTCGCGGCTCGATCGATAGGGGATCGCGCGGGTGAGGGCCACGGCGCTCGCCCGCCGCGCCACCTCGACGGCGGCGATCACGCGCGTGGCGCGTCGCTCTCCGACCGCGTCTGAGAGCGCGCCGAGGCCCGCGCGCGTCACGCCGCGGATCCCGTCGTGCGCGCCGAGGAGCGAGCGCGCCGCGGAGAGGGTGGTGCCCGTCGGTCGTCCTCCGCTCATCACGATGGAGAGCAGCTCGGCGTCGCTGAGGGCTTCGGCGCCCACGCGCCGCAATCGGGCGTCGGGGGCGTCGGTGTCGTCGTACGGGGGTGCTTCGATCATCATGGCGAGGCGACGAATCAGCCTCCGTGCCATCTCTCGAAATCGCTTGTTTTGTAGCTCTTCGTCCGAGAGGGGGGTGGCGGAATGGGTGGCGGAGGGGGTGGCGAGGGGGTGGCGGATCGCCACCCGCGTGCTGTAGGGTCCGCCGCTCCAACCGTGCGCGGCGTGCTTCGTTCGAGCGTGAGAGCCTCTGTGATGCTGGCCGTGATGGCGGCGCCCGCGGTCGCGCTCGCGCAGCGCGCAG
Source organism: Polyangiales bacterium (assembly GCA_046351535.1). Classification (GTDB taxonomy): domain Bacteria; phylum Myxococcota_A; class Polyangia; order Polyangiales; genus CAISKJ01. Next base: position 93,961 of record JAXLYG010000015.1, on the reverse strand, counting down.
ACAGCGACGGCGTCTACGGCCGCTTCGACGGAGACCTCGTGCTCTCGGCGGAGCTCATGGGCGCCTACGCCGACACGCCGACGGGCGGCAGCGGCACCGCGAGCGCAGCCATCAGGGCGCGCTTCATGGACATGACGGGCCTCGCGCTCGGCTACGACCGCGCGATCGCGTCGGCGCGTCACGACGCCGTGTGGCTCGCCGTCGACCTCCGCCCCGCGTGGCTCGCGAGGACCAACTACGACTGGGAGCAGGGGCCGCGCTGGCTCGACCTCGCGCTCGACTCCATCGGCGTCGGGTGGGCGGCGCGTGGCTGCGACCGGGCGAGGCCGTGCACGCAGGCGGAGGCTTCGGCTTCGTGCTCGGCGGAGGCTTCGAAGTCCCCTCGCGTGGTCGCGCGGAGACGGCGTGATGCTCCGTGTCGCCGCGCGCTGGATCACCTCGCGCCCGTGGGACGCGCAGGGCACCGGCGGCCGCGACGGGATGTTCGAAGCGGGCGCCGGGATCGTGTTCCGAACCCTCGTCCGTTCGGGCGCCGTACCCCGTTATCAGTGACGGACAGGGTACGTCCCTGAGGGGGCTGTTCATTCGTTCAGTGCGCTGCTAGGGTACGCGTCGTTCTCGCCGATTCCTCCGACGGGTGGAGGTTGCGCGAGAGGAGGCGACGACCATGACCACGCAGCGCAAGACGAACATCTACAAGGGCACGATGACCGGCGAAGAGGCGCGCGAGAAGCTCGCCCGCACGGCCGAGCGCCTGGGCCTCACGGAGCTCACGTATGCGCCCGGTCGCGGGCTCGACGCGGGCTCGATGTCGGTGACGTTCAGCTACGCGGCCACGCGCATCGAGCGCACCTGCGCGACGCAGCCCACGCTCGACGCCAACACGGCGTGCCTCGCGCTCTGGCTCGAAGACCGCGCGCGCAACCTCGAGCGCGGCATCGAGACCTTCGCGGAGGCCTTCGCCGACAGCGTGGTGCAGGCCACCAACGACAACGCCGCGCCCGCGTACGTGGTGACGAAGGTGAACTACTACGAGGGCTCGAAGTCCGTCGAGGAGTGCATCGACGTGTTCCGCTCGTCGTTCTCGCGGCTGCGCATCCCCGAGAGCGACGTGAAGGTCACCTGGGACACCGAGGGGAACTGGGCGCGGCTGCGCATGCGCCTCCCGTCGGGCGCGATCGTCGAGAAGGTCTCGCGCGCGCAGAAGACCTGCATGGCGAACCTCGCGGCGCTGGCCCTGTGGATCCAGTCTCGCGCGCGCAACTGGGAGCGGGGCATCGAGAGCCTCGACCTCGACCGCGTGTTCGCGGGCAACCTCCTCCCTGCGAAGGTGGCCTGATCGTTCGACCCCGTACGACCTCAACGTCCTCTCCACGAGGAGATTGCCGCGCATGATCCGCAGGATCCAGATCAGCCTCCGCCCCTCGGAGGCGCTCGCCTCTCTGGTCACGCTGCACGGTCCCGTCGTCGACGGGGCCGCGGCGCCGGGCGTCTCCGCCGCGACGCACGCCTTCGGGGCGCGCATGGGCCAGGAGGTCGCACGCGCCTTCGAAGTCCACGCCCGCTCGCTCGACGTGCTCGGCGCGTGCCTCGACTGGCTCGAGCGTCGCGGCGTCGCGCGGCTGTCGCGTTCGCGGGTTCGCGGCGCGTCGCGTCCCCTCGCGTGGCAGTGCGCGGCGGAGCTACGCGTCGACGTGCGTCCGCTCGTGAAGCAGGTCTCCGACGAGGTGATCGACGTCGACTCGCCCGCGCGCGCGACGGCGTGGGCGCTGCGCATGGTGCTGCGTCACCTGGCGAGCGGAGGGCTCCACGCGTGCGAGGTCCGCGCGGGGAGCGAGCGCGTTCCTGCGGCCGAGGCGCTGGCCTCGTACGACGCTGCGCTGGCGACGGCGGGCTACGGCGCGAACGCGGCGCCGCCCGTGCGGCTCGCGCATCTCGCGCCGCGTTCGAAGCGGCGTGATGAGCCCGTCGAGGTTCCCGTCGAAGCGCCGCCCGTGGTGAAGCCGCAGGCGAAGGTCGCTGCGACCGAGAAGCCGAAGGCGAAGGTCGAAGCAGCGAAGGCCGAGGCTCCGAAGGCGAAGGTCGAAGCCGCGAAGGCCGAGGCTCCGAAGGCGAAGACCGCAGCGCCGAAGGCGAAGGTCGAGGCGAGCGACAAGGCGAAGTCTGCGCCGCGGTCACACGTGGGCGGGTTCGGTTCGCTCCCCGACGACGCGGTGCCCGAGGATCGTCGCGCGGGCGAGGTCTACAGCGCGCGCGGTCTCACGCTCGACGCGGAGTTCTTTCTCGTCGAGGCGACGATCGCCGTGTGGCCCTGCGATCTCAAGTCGCTCGAGCGCGGGCGCCGCCTCGTCGTGTCGAAGCTGCACCCCGATCGCGCGGGCGAGGCTTCGACGGGCTCGTTCCACCGCGCGATCAAGGGGCACGCGGAGCTGATGAAGAAGCTCTCTGCGATGCCTCCCGTGGTTGCGCCCGAGCCCGTGGTCGAGGCTCCGAAGGCGCCCGAGAAGCCCGTCGTGGTCGAGGCGCCGAAGCCCGTCGAGACCGCGCCGGTGAGCGCGCCCGAGCGAGCCGCATCGAAGCCGAAGCGCGCGCGGGCGAAGGCTGTCGAGGCCGCGCCGGTGAGCGCGCCCGCGGTGACCACCGCCACCGTGTCCGTCGCGCCCGTCGCGAGCGGGAGCACGTATGAGTGGCCGCCGCGTCCGGTGGAGGTCGCGCCTCCGCCTCCGCCTCCGCCCGTGGTGATCGCGGAGCCCGTGGTGATCGCAGAACCCGCGGTCTCGACCGCCGTGGGGGCCGCGACGCGTCCGGCGAAGCGTGGATCGAAGCGCGTGGCCGCAGCCGCGAAGCGCACCCACGACGACGCGCAGCGCTTCGCGGTCTGAGCGGGTTCTACCGCGCGAACGCCGTCGCGTTCAGGTGCGTCCGCTGAGCAGGAGCACCAGCGCGCTCACGCTCACCACGAGCACCACCACCGCGAGCACGACCACCACCCAGTCGAAGTTGCCCTTGCGCGCGAGCGGCTTCGCCGTCACCAGCGCGGGCTTCGCCGAGATGCGCGCGGGCTGGGCCTCGCCGCCCTCCGGCGTCGCCTCGGTGGGATCGCGCGCGTCGACCTCGTCATCGGTCTCTTCCGCGGTGGTCTCCGCGGGCTCGGAGGAGACGGCCGCAGGCGGCATCGAGAGCGACTCGGGGAGCTCGGGCGCGGGCTCGTCGGCGCCCGCTTCGAACGAGCGAAGGAGCTCCTCCGTCGGGTCGTGGTAGCGGAGCGAGGTGCGTCCCACGGTGAACTCGTCGCCGTGTCGCAGTCGACGCTCGCTCATGGCGCGTCCGCCCACGACGATGCCGTTGCGGCTGCCGAGGTCGCGCACGAGAACACCCTCGGTGTCGCGAAGGACCTCCGCGTGCTGCTTCGAACACTCGCGGTCGTCGAGGAGCACCTCGCAGCCCGGCTCGCGTCCGATCACCACGCGCGACGGGATCGGCGGGAGCATCCACGCGGAGCCCGCTTCCTTGCCCGTGAGGAGCACGAGGCGCGGCGGCGCGGCTTCGTCGCTCTGCGTGGTGAGCGCGTCGAGCAAAAGCCTTCGCGCGAGGCTCGCCGTGCGCTCGGGCGGATCGGGGCGCGCGATGCCCACGGTCACGCGCAGCGCGAAGGGAGGCACCGCGATCACGTCGCCGTCGTGGAGCACCTTGCGGCGTCCGCGGGGGAGGGGCTGTCCGTTGACGCGCGTGCCGTTGGTGCTGCCCTCGTCGAGGATCGCCACCTCGTGCTTGTCGTTGAGCAGCACCGCGTGGAGCTCGCTCACTGCGCGCGACGGGAGCCGCACGTCGGCGTGCGCGCCTCGCCCGAGCACGATGCGCGGGAGGTCGAGCGTGATCGACTGGGGCTCACGCCCTGCCGTCGAGATGGTCAGCGTCACCGCCACGGCGCGACGCCTACGACGCGTGAGGTCGCGCGGTCAACTTCGCGACCCGTCGGTGATGCCGTCATCGCGCGCTCAGAAATCTCGCAGCCAAAAAGTGGACGCTCCCCCTCGCGGCGTCGCATAGGCGGGACCGAAGCGCAGCAACAACAACGAAGCGCTCCCGAAGCGGAGGGACGACGGCCGCTCACGGAGCGTGGCGTCTCGATGCCGTCGTGCGACCCGCGCACGGTGGCAGAGAGCTCTCGCCACGCGTCCGATGGGTGACGCACGGCCGACGTCTCGCCGCGAGGTCGCGGGCGCCGCAGTGGCGCGAACCAGCATTGCACACGGAGGCGAAGTACATACACATGGGTACCACCGCAAATGCGGACCGGCGCGATCCCACCGCACCCCGGCGCGCGATTCGAGCCACGGTCGATCTCACCCCCGACAACGACCGCGAGGTCTGGCAGGCCGACGCGATCGACCTCTCGCTCGGCGGGATGTCGATGCGCGGATCGACGCTCCCCGAGATCGGTGAGCAGCTCGCCCTCGCGTTCAAGCCCGAGGGCAACTCCACGGTCGCCGCGCGCGGTGAGGTCGTGTGGGCGCTCGAGAAGGGCCCCAACGCGGGCGCCTTCGGCGTGCGCTTCACGGATGTTCCTCCGACCGTCGAGCAGTCGCTGCGGCGCATGCTCGATCAGAAGGACGACGTCATCGCCCCCGAGGTGCGCCTCCCTTCGCCCGACGCGCGGGTGAAGCTCTTCATCCACGGGATGGACGCGCCGCTCCGCGCCCGCGTGCGCTCCGCCGCGACGGGCGAGATGGTGGTGGGGAGCGACCTGTCGTTCCTCAAGCTCGGTGACAAGGTCGACGTCGACAGCGGCAACGGCGCGAAGGTCACCGGCGTGATCGACAGCGTCGACGTCGAGGTCGACGCGAAGACCCGCGTCCCGAGGCTCGTGCTCTCCATCGACCTCGGCGGAAAGAAGAAGACCCGGGCCGAGATCGGCACCGCGCCCACGGTGCTCGCCGCGAGCCCCCGCGCGTCGGAGCCCGAGCTCCCCGCGGCGCGCGCCTCGGTGGCCCGCGAGCCCGCGAAGCCCGTGAAGACCGCGCACCTCGAAGACGTGCCCGTCGAGCTGTCGAAGAAGCCCGAGCGCGCCGTGAGGCCCCGCGTCACGCAGGTGCCCGAGGCCCTCGCGTCGGATCACACCCACGCCGAGACCTCCGCGGACGACGCCGAGACGTCGTTCAACGACGAGGCCGCGCCGGGCTGGCTCACCCAGGGGATGCGCTCCGTCCGCGGCGCCGCCGCGCGCGTCGGTGAGTCCGCGGGACCCGTCATGCGCCGCGCCTTCGACGCCGCCCTCGGCCTCAAGGAGCGCATCGCGCGCCGCAACAAGGCCGAGATGAGCGACGCGGGCGAGGACGAGACCTCGTCGCGCAAGGGGCTCCGCCCGCAGCACCCCGAGGCCAGCGACGGCGGCGACGCCATCGTGACCTCGCCCGGCAAGCGCAACCGCAAGGTGGGCCTCTACGCCGTCGTGGGCCTCGTGCTCGCGGCTGGAATCGTGGCCTACGCGTCGTCGAGCGGACCCAAGGTCGAGACGCCCCACCCCCAGGTCGCCGTCGCGCCCGAGACGCCCGCGACGACCGATCCCAACGCGCCCGCAGCGGACCCCAACGCGGCCGGTGAGCCCGTCGCGGCGGCCGATCCGTCGATGCAGAACGAGCCCACGGGAGAGCCCGTCGCGCAGCAGCCCGAGCCCCGGCTCCTCAACGGCGCGAACCCCCGCACGGCGGACCTCGCCGCGGCGGCCGGCTCGGCCAACGCGATCGGCGAGGGTGAGGCTCCGATCATCCAGACGGCGCCGCAGCGCGCGGCCCGCTACCTCCCCCCGGCGCTCGCGCGTCAGGGCGCGATGGGCGCGCAGCCCCCGATGCAGCGCGTGATGCAGCAGCCCGCGCAGCGCTTCGCGGCGCAGCCCCCGATGGCGCAGCGCGCGGTGCAGCAGCCCATGCAGCAGCGCGTGATGCAGCAGCCCATGCAGCAGCGCGTGATGCAGCAGCCCGCGCAGGCCGTGAACGTCGCGCAGGGGCCCGTGAGGCCCGCGGTGTTCGGCAACCCCGCCGTGCGCACGGGGACGGTGCTCCGGCTCCACATGGACGGCCCCGTGGCGGCCATTCAGGGCGTCGGCGCGCGCGGCGCTCAGATCGTGCTCAACGTGCCCGGTCGTCGCTCGCTCGACATGGCCGCGCCCTTCGTCTCGCAGGACCCGCGCATCGCCGGGGCCGGCGTGCTCAACGGCGCCGCGGGGGCGAGCCTCACGCTGCGCTTCCGCGAGGCCGCGCCGCCCTTCGTCGCCCGCTCGCGCGGCAACATGCTCGAGATCGTGCTCGCGCCCACGCCGGGCTCCGCGCCGATGCGCGCCAGCGTGCGCGCCCCGCTCGTCCTCGGTCAGCGCGCGGTCCGCTGATCGCTTCGCGCGGAGCTCCGAGCGACTCCGCTGCGAAAGCTCCCCGTGACGCGCGCCGCCCGCGCGCGTGACACTTCGAAAAAGTCCTTCAAGAATAGCCTCCCGCGCGCCTCGATGGGTGTCTCACGACCCTCATCGGGGCGTCGGCCATAGGGAGAATTCCGATCTGCGGCGTTCTCCCGATTTCTCAACGGGGGTGTTAGGTTCCGAGGCGACGATGGCTTCGGTACAGAACCGACCGAGCGCCAGATCCGGCGCGGACGTGCCGCGCCTCGGACGCTACCGAGTCCGCTACCGCATCGCCCAGGGCGGGATGGCCTCGGTGTACCTCGCCCGCCTCGACACGGCGGTGGGCTTCGGCAAGTGGGTGGCGCTGAAGATCATCCACCCCAACATCGCGGCCGACGACCGCTTCGTGAAGATGTTCCTCGACGAGGCGAGGCTCGTCGCGCAGCTCGACCACGCCAACCTCTGCTCGGTCTTCGACTTCGGCGACGAGGACGGCACCTGGTACATCGCCATGGAGTACCTCCACGGCGAGACGCTCGGCGCCGTCGCCCGGAGGGCCTGGTCGACGCAGGGCTCGCTCCCGCTGGAGTTCTGCGTGCGCGTGGTGGCCGACGCCGCGCGGGGCCTGCACGCGGCCCACGAGATGCGCGACATCGACGGCTCGCTCGCCAACGTGGTGCACCGCGACGTCTCGCCCGAGAACATCTTCGTGACCTACACGGGCACGTCGAAGGTCGTCGATTTCGGCGTCGCCCGCTCGAAGCTCCAGGAGCACGACCGCACCGCCACGGGGGAGCTCAAGGGCAAGCTCGCGTACATGTCTCCCGAGCAGCTCCACGAGCGCAACGTCGACCGCCGCACGGACGTGTGGGCCCTCGGCGTGGTGCTCTGGGAGGTGACCGTCGGCCGGAGGCTCTTTCGCCGTCAGACCGACGCGCAGACCGTGTTCGCCATCACGCGCGACCCGATCACCCGCCCGTCGCGCCTCCGCGACGACTACCCCCCGGCGCTCGAAGCCATCGTGATGCGCGCCCTCGAGCGCGACAAGGACCGCCGCTACGCCTCGGCCATGGAGCTCACGCGCGCCCTCGAAGCGTGGCTCAACTCCGCCGAGCGCCACGCGGGCGTGAGCGAGGTCGGCGAGTTCATGCAGGCCCTCTTCGCCGACCAGATCGCGTGGCGAGATCGGTACCTCCGCGCCTACGAGGGACCCTTCGAAGACCTCATCGCGCAGTGGCAGTCGGCGCCGCGCACCTCCGTCGAGGTGGCCGACGCGAACACCGTGGCGATGGGTCTGGGCATCCCCGGCGCCGACGACGGCGAAGACCCGACGCGCATGCGCGAGGCGCCCGCGAGGATCCCGCTCGACAAGGGCGGCATCTTCGACCCCGACGACGCCCTCGACGGACCGACGCAGGCCCGCGCCTCGCGTCCCGACCCCATCGTGCGCGCGCCGACCTCGGAGCGATCGCGTCCGCTCGTGGAGCGCGATTCGTTCCCCGACGACCCGGTGGGCGAGGCGATTCCTCTCACGCGTCGCACGATCGAGCCGGAGCCCGACGAGCCGCTCGTGCCGCATCGGCTGCTCAATCACACGCCGCAGCACACGCCGCCGCCGGTCCAGCGCGACACGTCGCCGGCGCCCGTCGCCGTTCCCCCGCGACGGAGCCGCCTCGCCGACTACGCCACGATCGCGGGCCTCTTCGTGATGGGCGGCGTCATGGCGCAGATCTGGTACGACCATCCCCAGCCGCGCCCCACGCACCGGCAGGCCCGCCCGGCCCAACAAGCCGTCCGCCCCGGTCGCCCCGCGGTCCGCCAGCCCGATCCGCCGGTGCGCACCGCCCAACCCGCGCTCCGTCCGCCCGACCCCGTTGTTCGCCAGCCCGACCCCGTTGTTCGTCCGCCCGATCCCGTTGTTCGACAGCCCGATCCGGTGGTGCGACAGCCCGATCCGGTGGTGCGCCAGCCCGATCCGGTACCGCGCGTGCGGGAGCCCTCGCGCCACCCGCAAGAACCCGCGCCCCGTCCGACGGGGACGAGCGTCATCGACGACGGGACGCGGCGCGCAGAGGGCTTTCTGAGCGTCTCGTCCGACGCGCCCGCTGCGGTGTACGTGGGGGAGCGCCTCCTCGGCCATACGCCGCTGCACGAGGTCGCGATGTCGCCGGGCGTCTATGCGCTGCGGGTCGTGCCCGCGAGCGGAGCGCCCGAGCAGCAGGTGCTCGTGACCGTTCGCCAGGGCGCCACCGCGCGCTCCGAGGTGAACCTCGCCGCGGGCACCTCGACGCCGTAACGGAGGCATCAGCCCTCCGCGATCTGTCGTAGCAGCGACTCCATGAAGGCCGCCTCGTCGGCGTCGGTGACCTTCGCCCGATCGCGGTTGATCGCGCCGAAGGCCGCGAGCGCGAGAAACCTCGCCGCCCGCTCCGCGGCGCCGCCTTCGAGCGCCATCACCGTGGGGTGTGCGCGGAACACCGTCACCGTGTTCGCGCTCGCGTTGAAGCGCGCCATCGGGCGACGCGCGCTCACCGCCTCGTCGGTGCCCACCACCCGCACGCCCGCCAGCGCCGCGACGCGCGCCCCGTCGAGGAGCGCGCGCACCATCGCGCCGAGCTTCCATCGGGCCTCGGACGCTTCGGGGGGAGCCTTCGCGGGCGGCGCGTGCTTCGCGGTCACCGCGCGCGAGGGCTTCGCGGCGGGCTCCGGCGCCTCGACGGGCGGCGCGCGCAGGCGGTCGTCCTCTCGCAGCGTCTGGAGCCACGGGGCGTCGAGGTCGGGCACCGCGTCGGGGCCTCCGATGCGAGGGTCACCGGGCTCGACGAGCAGGAGCCGCGACCACTTCGACCCGGCCACACGCTCGTAGGTGACCCCCGAGCCCGGGAGCGTCGCGGCGCGCGCCCACGTGCGCGCCTTCGGACCCGAGAGCATGCCCCGCAGCGCGCCTCGCACGAGGTGGTCGACGACGCGGTCGTCACGCGCGAAATCAGCTTCTTTTTGAGCTCTCGCGATCATCGCTTCGAGCATCGTCTGCCAGGCCCACTCGACCACCTTCGCGAGGAGCGCCTCACGCTCCGCGGGCGCCCTCGCGGCGCCGCTACGAAGCCAGAGCCTCCCGTGAACGGGCGTGTCGAAGCGCGGGTCGCGGTCGCGTCCGAGGCGCCCGCGCCACCCCTCGGCGATGACGTCGAGCTCGCCCGCCCTGTCGTCGAGCGAGAGCCACAGCGCGCCCGCCACGCGAGGCCCCGAGCGCGCGTCGCTGGGGCTGCTCGCGTCGTGCGCGTGCGCCGTCACGAGCGCGTCCGCGGGCGCCGGTCGGGCCTCGTCGAGCGCGCGGACGATCCGGCGCGAGAGGGCGTCCTTTGCGCGTCGCAGGGCGTCTCCTTCGGCGGGCGCGCTGCGGCTGCGGTTGGGGGCGACGCCGCGCGCCTCGACGGCCACGGCGCAGGGCCACGGCGCGTCGAGGTCGAGCTCGCACAGCGGCCGACGCAGCGAGAACCACTGCACCCTGGCGCGGCCCTCGACGTTCGGCGGCAGGAGCCCGATCTCGCCCTCCATCTCGTCGTCGTCGAAGGCGACGCGCACGGCTCCGAGCGGGAGGTCCGTGGCCATGATCTTGTCGTGCGGGCGCTCGGCGTCCCAGCGCCTCGCGGCGGCGTCTTCGAAGAGCCGCGTCGTGTAGTTGAGCGCCGTCCAACGCTCGCCGAGCCAGCGGGCCTCTTCGGCCGTGAGGAGCACCACCCTGCGCTCGGGCTCCGTGGGCTCGACGGGCTCCGCGGGCGCGCCCGTCGCGAAGGCCACGGCGTCGTGGCGACGCGCCTGTGCTTCGAAATCATCGAGGCACATGGGCCTCCCCGCGCTGGTCGAGGAAGGCCGCCGTGGCGCGCGCGCGCGGGCGTCGTGGCCGGGCGTCGTGAGCAGCCACCACCGCAAGCACGGCTGCGCCCACGGCGGATCGCGCGTCGCGCGTCATCGCCGCCGCGCGTTCGAGCAGCGCGCGCGCCGCCGCGAGGAGCTTCGGCACCGGGTCGAGCTGGAGGAACGACTCGTTGACCCGTGCCGGATCGATCGCCGCGCACTCGATCGCCACGGCCATCGCGAAGGGCGCGCGCAGCGTCGCGCGGTGCACCCTGCGCCCCTCGACGAAGACCGACACCTCGACGCGGCGCACCTTCTCGACGATCCGCAGCTCGCCGAAGCCGAGGAGGGCGCGAGCGCTTCGATGCGACCCGAGAGCGCGGGCGCCGGGGCCGCGCCGTCGAGGTGGATGCGCGCGCCGCGGGCTTCGCAGTCGCCGCGCGCGCTGCGCCGTGAGGGCGGCCTGGGTGGACGTCGCGCGCCGCGCTGGTCGAGATGCTCGCGATGCACTTCACCCAGGCCTCGTCGGCCACGCAGAGGTACACCGAGTCGGCGTGGCTCTCCGGGCGAGGGCCGAGCCACCGCCGGGCGCCACGCGCACGCACGAGATGGGGGCGCGATGGGCGTCGAGCCCGGACGCGCGCTCGCCAGAGGCCGTGCGCCAGAGGGGCGCGCGAGAGAGGGCGAGCCAAGCGACGCGTCTTCGTGCAGGCCGCGGCGTCCCTTGAGCCCCACCCACGACGAGAGGAAGTGCCTCGACGCGTCGCCCACGTCGCCCTCGTGCGCGGCCGACGCGAGCCGCGACGCGAGGGCGTGCGCGCCGGCTTCGAGGAGCTTCTCGACGGCCTGGACGCCCGCCGTCGTGAGGCTGTCGAAGCTCGACCGGAGGTGCCGCTCCTGCGAGAGGGCGACGCGCGCGACGACGGGGTACGACGTGCGGACCTCGGCGCGGTCGATGGCGACGACGTCGTTGAAGAGCACCTGCACGCGCGTCGCGGAGGGGGCGCTCGCGGGCGCCATCGCGACGGAGCCCATGCGGTCGATGGAGGTCGTGGCGGAGGGGCCCGCGGCGCCGAGCGACGCGAGCCCGTCGAGGGTCGTCTTCGCGCGCGCCAGGAGCGCCTCGCGCGCGAGTCGACGCGAGCGCTCGCCCTTGCGGTGCGGGAGCTGCGACGACGCGTCGACGAGGGGGATCCCCGTGGCGGCGCTCAGCGCCGAGGCGATGTCGGGCGGCAGGATGATCGCGTCGAAGCCCGAGCCGTCGACGCCCGAAGGGGCCGCGGGGAGCGAGGGGAGGGGACCCTTGCCCGCGGCGTAGCGGTCGGTGAGCGCGTCGATGGAGACGTTGGCGACGACGTCTCCGCGCCCGAACACGGGGACGAGCGGCGCGCTCGTGATCGCGTCGCCGAGCGCCTCGTGCTCCGCGGCCCCCTCGGTGGTCTTCAGCGTGAGCAGCAGGAACCGCAGCGCCGAGAGCCGCACGCGGGGGTCGTCGTCGGAGACCTTCACCGCGCCGCGCTCGCCCCGCAGCGCCGCGACGAGCCCCCGGGCGAGCGCCACGCCCGCGCCGTCGAGAAGCCGCTGCGCGTCGAGCGAGAGCGTCCCCGCGACGGCGCCGCTGCCCTTGGGCGACGGGATGATCCCGTCGTCTTCGAGGATCACGAGCGCGGGGGCGAGCGGCGTGGTGCGCCCGTCGCGCGTGACGGTGGTCGTGTGGGCGCGGCTCTCGAGCACCCTGCCCGCGTGCACGAGGGTGAGCGCGCCGCGTCCCGCCTGTGGCGCGGGCGCGATCGCGAGGCGCGCGCCGTCGCCGCTGAGATTCACCCACGGCAGCGAGGTCGCGAGCGCCTCGTCGGCGAGGAGCTCGACGAGCGGACGCCGCGCGCCCGGGGCGAGGAAGGGCTTGTAGTCCGTCCACTCGACGCGCTGCGGGACGAGCTGCGTGAGCGTCGCGCGGTCGTCGCCGTCGAGGGTGAGCACGGGCGCGCCGCCGGGGTGCGCGCCCGTCGACGACGGCGGCGCCGAGAGGAGCACCGAGGGGGCCCAAGCGCGCTCCCGCACGGCCGCGGTGCTGAGGGTCGGTCTGGGCGACGTGGTGGGCGCGGGGGCCGCGTCGAGCCGCGGGTGCTTCTCGATCACGGCGCCGGCCGCCGCGCGACGCGCGCGGGCTCGACGCGAGAGAGCGCGACGGCCCACGCGGCTCGCACCACGCGCGCGCGCACGGCGGGCTCCACATCGTCGGCGAAGGTGCCGATCCACGCGCTGCGCGGGTCGTCGGCGCGGAGGGCGCCCTCCCAGTGATCGACGAGCGCGGCGAGCGCTTCGAAGAGCAGGTCGCGGAGCAGGGTGACGGCGTCGTCGAAGGCCGCGTCGCGCACGACGCCGTCGAACTCGGGCTTCGCGCGCAGGCCCGGGGCCTCGATGGCGACCTCGCACGCGACGGGCGATCCATCGAGCGACTCGGCGCCGAGGGGGCGTCGCTCGATCCACGGGACGACGCGCATCGCGCCGGGCTTCGCGAGGGCCTTCGCGGTGATGGTGAGCTCTCCGCGGGCGCGTCCGACCTCGCCGAAGGAGACCTTGACCGCGGCCTCGCGGGGCTCGTTCACGGGGTCGCCCGCGGGGAGCGACATGAAGCGCTGGTGGCGCGAGCGGGCCTCCTTCGCGCGGGCGATGGCCGACGACGCGGGCTCCATCTCGACGGCGGCGAGGAGGGCCATGAGGGCCGGTCGCTCGCCGCGCACCCAGACCACGCCGCGGAGCCACGGGGCGAGCTCGTCGGGCGGAGGCTTCGCGCTGCTCCAGAGGTAGCGCGGGCGCCACGCGATGAGCTCGCGGAGCGACGTGCGCGCGCCGTTGGCGACGGGGACGATGGGCGCGTTGAGCAGCATCGCGACGGCGGCGACGGGGAGCGCGCCCGCGACGGCGGACTCCTCGGCGGCGGCGGTGGGCGACCACGAGGTCCACTGCTCGCCCGCCTCGAATCGCAGGAGGGCCGCGAGGGACTCGGCGATGGCCGTGGCGCGGTCGTCGATGCGCGCGATGGCGGCCTCGACGAGGGCCGTGACGGCGACCTCCCACGCCCTGCGCGTCGCGCCGCGGAGGCCCGCCGAGAGGGTGACCTTCGACCGCGACGCGTTGGTGGGGAGCGCGTCGGCGTCGACGATCATTCGAAGCGGGGGTGGGCCCACCTTGGGCCGCGGCTCTCGCAGCGGGACGATCTCGAGCGCCACGCCGCGCTCGCAGAACACCAGCGCGCCGCTCCGCGGGTGGCCGACCTCGAGGAGCTCGAGGGTGCCGCGGAGGTCGCCCGAAAGCTCCAGCGCGACGGAGGCCAGCGGCGGCTTCGCGTCGCGCGACGTGAGCGCCACGCCGTTGCGCGTGTGGGGAACGGGCAGCGCCACGACGCGCTCGCGCAGGAGGTCGGTCTCCGCGGGCGCGGCGCGGAACCACTCGCGCAGCACCGCGAGCCCGAAGGCCTCGCGCACGTGGACGCGCATCCCCGCGGCGGGCATCCCCTGCGGGCGTGGGACGCGCGTGATGACCCCCTGATCGATGGACGCGTCGGGCTGCGCGCGCGGGCTCCAGCGTACGCGGGCCACGGTCGACGCGTCGGCGGGCGCGCCCTCGAAGCGCGTGGTGTAGAGGTCGACGTAGCGCGGCGAGAACCCCAGCGCGGTGTTCACCGCGACGGCCACGAGGCGGAGCCTGCGGTTCGACTCGCTCAGCAGAAAATCGAGGAGGCGCGAGAGGTCTTCGGCGTCGAGGGCGTCGCCGTCGAAGGTGAGCGCGAAGTCGTCGGCGTCGTTCTCGAGCTCGATGGCCGTGGCGCCGCCCGCGACGGCGGCGCGCACGAGCTCGAGCACGTACATCACGGGCTCGCCGAGCTGGTAGCTCCGGAGCTTGGCGACGGCGGCGCGGGGGTCGACGAGCACCGTCCCGCGCGAGACCAGCTTGCGTCCGTGCGACACGGTCAGACCTCCACGAGGGCCGCGCGGGTGATGAGCTCGAGGTCGCGCCTCGTCGAGGCGGCCGCCCGAGAGGAGCACGAGGCGCGCGAGGGTCACGGCCGCGAGGGGCACGTCGCGCTTCGCGGCGTCGAGGGCCGAGCGCACGGCGGGGTGCTCCGCGTTGAGCACCACGACCCGGTCGCGGGCGAGCGAGAAGGGCGCCTCCTCGTCGACGTCGATCACGAGCGACGGGTGGTCGAGGTGGTCCCTGTCGCGCAGGGCGATCCACGCGCGGTCGCGCCCTGCGCCCGCGAGGTCCCGAGGGCCGCGACGCCGAGGTCCGCGACGCCGAGGAGCGACCCGACGCGGGCCACGAGGTCTCGCGCGTGCCCTTCGAGGTGGCCGCGGCGCGCCGCGCGCGCGGGGAGGCAGTAGCGCGCGCCCACGTCGACGGCGGCGGCGCCGAAGCACTGCGCGAGGGTCTCTGCGAGCGGCTGCGCCGCGGGCGATCCCGCGACGCCGAGGTCGATGACGGCGACGCCGCGCGCGGCGAGGGCGAGGGCGAGCGGCGTGCGATCGACGGCGTAGAACGCGCGCGCCGGGCGGAACCACCCCTTCACGTCGAAGGTCGACCAGACGCGCGGCGTCCCTTCGACGGCGACGGGCGCGACGAGGGGCCACGGCAGGGTGGCCGCGTCGAGGGCGAAGGGCTCGCGCCGCGCGACCTCGAGGAGGGCCGCGAACTCCGCCGCGCGCGGGTCGAAGGCGCCCTGGTGGCGCGCGGCGGCGCAGCGCTCGGCGAGGGCGCGCGCAGCGACGACGAGAGCGCCTCTGCGAGGGGCCCCGCGGCGATGGCGCGGGCGCGCGCGAGGAGGTTCGCGAAGGCCGCGTCGCGGCGCACGTCGTCGCGCGAGAGCGTGTGGTGCAGCTCCGGCGAGTCGACCTTGAGGTGCACGCCCGGGACGAACGCCTCGCCGGTCTCGTGCAGGAGGATCCCCCGGTTGTAGAAGGCCGCGCGCGCGCGGCGGGCGAGGCCGCGAGGCACCAGGTGACGGCGCCCGATCGCTGCGTGACGCGGGCCTCTCCATCGACGGAGAGGGGGCGGTCGACGCGGAGCTTGCGGTCGGCGTCGCCGAGGCCGCGCACCTCGACGGAGAGCGGCACGGCGACGTGGGGACACCAGCGCTCGAGGGCCTGGATCGTCGCCGCCGCGAAGGCCCGCGCCTCGTCTTCGGAGAGCGCGACGCGGAGGGTGACGGCGGTGCCTCTGCGCGGCGCCGAGGTCTCGAGCTCGTAGGTGAAATCAGGGCGGAGCCTGAGGCGCAGCGCCTCGCGCGCGGGGTCGACGCCGGTGTCGACGCGCACCTCGGCGGGCGACGCCGCGAAGACCGAGAAGAACCCCACGCCGAACTTGCCGATCTTCGTCGGGTCGCGGTCCTTCGTGGAGCGGAAGAGCACGAGGAGGGAGCGCTCGATGACGTCCTGGGTCATGCCCGCGCCGTCGTCCGAGACCGTGACGTGGAGCGTGCCCCGCGCGTCGCTCGCGTCGCCGCGCTCCCAGTCGACGGAGACGTCGAGCGCCGTGGCCCCCGCGTCGAGTCCGTTCTGCACGAGCTCTCGCAGGAAGGCCATCGGGTCTGCGAACTGCCGCACCATCTGGCCGACGGCTTCGAGCACGTCGTCGCTCGCCGCGATGGGCGCCTCGAGCTCCTCGGGTCGTGAGCGGAACGGTGACACGGCGGGTCGCGACTCTACTGCGATTCGGCGCGCGTCGAGGCGAGAGGTCACAGAAGTCGTCGCGCGCTTCGACCACGCTTCAGCGTTGCAGTGGCGACCTCGAAAAATCGACATGTAGACAGAACCTTCCGTGTTGCGCGCATCGTGTTGGTGCACACTCCTCGTCCCGCTGTGCAGCAGCACGTACGACGAGCGCCAAGCCGCGCGCCACGACCGCTGATCGCCGACGCCTGCGTCACGCCAGGCGGCGCGCTCTGGCTCGCCCTCGGAGGCCCTCGCACCCCCGGCGGCCTCCTCGTCTCGCGCGACGGCGCGGCGACCTTTCGCGAGCTCACGCGGCAGGACCCGCGCGACCCCGACGCGCACCACTTCTACGCCGTGTTCGCCCTCGACGACATGCACGTCTGGGCCTGCGGCGCGGCGGGCGAAGACGACACGGGCGTCGTGTGGCGCACCACCGACGGCGGCGCGTTCTGGGAGGTGCTCATGGCGGGCGACCTCGAGCGCGGCCTCGACGCGGGCGCGATGTACACGCAGGTGGTCTTCACCGACGCGCAGCACGGCTTCCTCGTGTGCGCGGGCGAGGTGATGCGCGCGACGACCGACGGCGGGCGGAGCTGGACGCCGATGCCCATCCCCGGCGCGAACCCCTTCGGGCTCTACTTCCTCGATCGCCGCCGGGCCTGGATCATCTCGCACGACCTCGACGCGCGCGGCATCGCGCAGCGCACGCGGATGTTCTCGACGCGCGACGGCGGGCGCACGTGGCGCCCCGAGTCGCACGATTTCGCGGGGCTCCCCGCGCTCGACGTCTCGGGCTTTCGCGTCGACGAAGACGGCACCGCCACGCTCTGCGGCCCCGACGGGATGCTCCTCTACGCGCAGCTCAACGACGGCGACCGCACGGTGCGCTGGCGCTTCGCGAGGGGCACGGTGCCCGGCGATCTCAACTTCGTGGCGCGCTCCCCCGACGGCGCGCTGTGGGTCGCGGGCGAGCGCGGCGCGCTGCTGGTCTCGCGCGACGGCGGCGCCTCGTACGAGCAGGTCGCGACGGGCACGCGCGCAGACCTCCACGCGCTCGCGTTCGTGCGAGACGGCGACACGGGGGCGGTGACGGGCGTCGCGGTGGGCGACCGCGGGACGATGCTGCGCTTCGATCCGCGCGCGCCGGGGCTCCGCTGCGCGCGGCGTCGCCGTGGCCCTGAGCGCTACGCAGCGCTGCGTCGGAGCGTGACCGCGAGCGAGGGAACGCCGGGCTCCGGCGCCTTCGCGGCGGCGTGGGCGAGGCGGACGGCGACGCGCGGCGCGACGTCCTTGAGGGCGCAGCACTTCTTGTACTTGCGCGACGAGCCGCAGGGGCACTCCTCGTTGCGGCCCACCGCGGGGATGCGCTGCGGGCGCTTGTCGGGCGGCGCGAGGCGCAGGGCGAGGTCGCGCGTCCGCTCGACGCTCCAGGGGCGGCGCACCTTCACGAGCAGCGCCTCGGGGAGGTAGAAGTCCTCCGCGCGGAAGCTCGCGATCGCGGGGAGGTGCCGCAGCACGGAGACCACGCTGGCGCGCTCGTCGAGGGCGAGGGTCGGCTCGTTGACGAGGGCGACGCGCGCGAGGGCGAGGGGCATGTCGTTGACCGAGTGCCAGCCGTTCCTGCGGGCCGCGGCCTCGTCGCGGGCGACGAAGAGGTTGGCGCCGGCGACGGCGGCGTCGATCTCGAGGCGGTCTTCGCCGCGGCGAAAGGTCGTGACGAAGGCGTCTTCGCACTCGCGCTTGAGCGCGTGCAGGGCCTTCGCGGGGCCGTCGTTGGCCGCGGGCGAGGGGCCCGTCATCAGGGCACGGTGCGCGGCGCGGCGGTAGAACTGCGAGCGGCCCGCGATGGCGAAGAGCGCCGCCGCGTTCTCGATCACCTCGGCGCGCGTCGAGGCGCGCTGGAGGCGGTGCTGACAGATGGGGACGAAGGCGTCGCCGAAGCGCGCCGTGGCCCAGGCCCCCGCGGCGACGACGGGCATCAGGCCCTCGGGGCCCGCGTGGTGGGTGAGCGCGTGGCGGAGCGTCGCGAGGGTCTCCGGCGGGAGGTGTTCGAAGCGCTCGCGGGGCGCGTCGATGCCCAGGAGGACGAGGGTGTGGCGCACGTACCACGACGAGTGCCACCACGCGTCGAGGAGGTCGGTGACGGCGTCGTGCTCGATGCGAAAGTCGATGCGGACGAAGGCCTCGTACGCGCCCTGGAGCCGCGTCACGTTGCGCATGAGCGAGTCGAAGAGCTGCTTCCAGATCATGGGCTGCATGGCGGCGAGGGCGACGAACTCCTCGCGCGAGAGGTTCTCGCCCGCGGTCCCGATGCGCTCGACGAGCTTGGCGCTGGCGCGCTCGTCGGGGCAGAGGCGCTCGGAGATCTCCCGCCGCTCGCGCAGGGTCGAGATGCGATCGATGGCCGCGTCGAGCTCGCGCCGGGTCACCACGGGCCAGCTCTGGCGCATCCCGTCGCCGAGGCAGGTCACGAAGCGCCCCTCGCGGGTCACCACCAGAAAGGGCCCCTCGATGGGGTGCGCGAGCGAGATGGCGATGCGCTCGGCGGACTCGGGGGCGTGCGCCTCGGCCATCACCGCGCGCAGGAGGTCGGGGTCGTTGTAGAGCGACAGGGCGAGCTCGACGTGATCCTGGGAGACCCGGTCGAGGCGGGAGAGAAAGTGGTGCGCGTGTCCCATGTTTCGTCGTCCTCCACCAAGGCAGAACGGCCGCTACGGCCGAGCCTTGAAGGGGTCCGACGAATTTTTTTCGAAGGGAAAACCCGCACGTCCGCGCCGCGCGCGGGCCTAGACCTTGAGCTTCTTCCAGCCGCCCTTGAGGAACTTCAGGGCCATGAGGGCGGCGAGGGCGGTGGCGTACACGGCCACGGCGGTCCACACGCCCGGCAGGCCGAGGCCGAGCACCATGCCGAAGAGCCACGCGAGGGGCACCAGACACAGAAAGTGCAGCGTGACCTCGACGATCATCACGTAGCGCGTCTCGCCCGCGCCGAAGAGCGCCTGCGTGAGGATCATCGCCGTGGCCACCACGGGCCCCATCGTGGCCATGATGCGCATCGGGATCGCCCCGGCCTCGACCACCGCGGGCTCGTGGCTGAACACCGCGAGTACGCCTCTCGGAAAGGCGAACATGATGAGCCCGATCGCGCCGAAGATGAGCACGCCGAGCTTGACGCTCGTCCACGCGTAGCGCTCGGCGAGGTCGGGGTCACCCTGGCCCATGCTCTGGCCCACGAGGGTGGCCGTCGAGGTGCCGAAGGCCATGCACGACACGAAGGTGGCGCTCAGCACCTCGATGATGATCGTCGTCGCCGCGCCGTTGTAGCTGTGGAGCGCGCCGTGGAGCATCGCGTCGGCGTCGATGCGCCCGACGACCTTGGTGAAGAGCAGAAAGCCGAACATCACCACGGCCGTCGCGACGCCGCCGGGCACCGAGAGCCGCAGGAGCTGCGACATCATCGCGGCGGAGAGCACGCGCCGCGCGCCGCCGCCGTAGAAGCGGTAGCGCGTGAGGTCCTCCTTGCGGAGCGTGAAGGCGATCATCACGCCGAAGCCGACCCAGGTGGAGATGCACGCCGCGAGGCCCGCGCCCTCGACGCCCATCGCGGGCGCCCCGAGGTGGCCGAAGATGAACACCCAGCAGAGGCAGAGGTTGATGATGTTCATCACCACGGCCGCGGCGAGGTGCAGGTGCGTGTGCCCGATGCCGTCGTAGAAGGCCTTGCACGCCGCCGTCGCGGCCATCGACGCGATGCCGAGGAAGCGCCAGCGCGAGTACGCCGTGCCGAGCGCCACCACGTTGGGGTTGTCTGACAGGAGCCCGAAGGCGTGCGGCAGCGCGAACCAGCCGATGAGGGCCCCGATGGCGCCGCCCGCGAGGGCCAGGGCCACGGCGTTGGGGAGCACCGCGCCCGCCTCTTCGTACGACTCCTCGCCGTAGCGCCGCGCGGTCGTGGCCTGCGTGCCGACGGAGATCGCCGAGAGGAACCCTCCGACGGCCCAGAGGAACATGAGCGAGGGCGTGAGCGCGAACTGGCCGTCGCTCGCCACCTCGGGCGGCAGCTTGCCGATGAAGTACGTGTCGACGACGTTCACCCCGGTCTGCGTGAGCATCGCGAGAATGACCGGCCCCGCGAGGCCGAGGATGCGACGCGCCTTGCGGGGGTCGAGCCAGGGAGTGCGTTCAGTGCTCATCCGGTGGGGGTCGTCGTATAGCCTCTTTCGCCCGCGAGATACACCTCCGGGCGCCGCGGCCCGCCGCCCCTCCGCTCGGCAGGAACGTTGACAAGCCGGGTTCCGCGGGGATACGCACGCGTTCCATGCGCCCCTCAGGTAGCCGATCGCGTCTCTCGCTCGCCGCGCGCGCGCTGGTGCTCGCGGCCCTCGCCTCGGGCGGCGCCGCGTGCACCAGCACCCCCGACTATCCCAACTGCGAGAACGACCAGCACTGCCAGCGCGACGGGCGCCGCGAGTTCTGCCTCCAGCGCCGCTGCCAGCAGTGCCGCACCACCGCCGACTGCGGCGACGGCATGACCTGCCTCCGCAACCGCTGCGTGGCCGGCGTCAACGCCTGCGACGGCGACAACGACTGCCTCGTCGGTCAGCTCTGCGAGAACCACCGCTGCATCCAGCGCCCCGAGTGCGACTCCGTGCGCCCCTGCGGCCAGGGCCGACGCTGCGAGGCCGGCCGCTGCGTCGTCGCCGAGCTCGAAGACACCGACCCCGTCGAGAACCGCGGCTCGCAGTGCACCCTCGAGCCCCCCACCTTCGAGTTCGACGACGTCGCCCTCGCGGAGTCCTCGCGCCAGCTCCTGCAGCGCGCCGCGGAGTGCATCCAGCGCGAGCGCACCACGCGCTACGTGCTCATTGGCCGCGCCGACCCGCGCGGCACGACGGAGTACAACCTCGCCCTCGGCGAGCGTCGCGCGCGCATCGTCCAGCGCTACATGATCTCGCTCGGCGTGCTCCCCGACCGGCTCGCGGTGTCGTCCGAGGGCTCGGAGTTCGCGTCTGGCACCAACGAAGATGGCTGGCGCCGCGATCGCCGCGTCGACTTCCGCCTCCGCCCCTGAGCAGCACAAACCCATGAGCCGTCGACCGAACGCTCCGAAGGTCCTCTCCGCCGCGCTCTGCCTCGCGACGTTGCTCCCGTCGTGCTGGGTGACCAGCTCCGAGCACGACCGCGTGCGCGCCGAGCTCGACCACCGCCTCGGCGCCCTCGAGAACAACGACCGCCAGCGCAGGGAGCAGCTCCAGCAGGCCGTCGACCAGGCCACCGCGCAGGTGCGCACCCTCAACGAGCAGCTCGAGCAGGCCCGCACGCAGACGCGCAACCTCGCCGACCTCGGCGTGCGCATCGACGCCATCGAAGAGCGCGCCCGCACCCTCAACGGAGCCCTCGAAGACCTGCGCCACTCGCTCGACGAGAGCGCCACCGCGCGCACCGCCGTCGAGACCCGCGTCACCGCCGTCGAGCGCCGGGTGGGACTCGCGCCGCAGGTCGACGCCTCGCAGATCCCCGCGGACAACGCCGCCCTCCTCGCGCAGGCCCGCACGGCCTTCGACGCGAGAGACTTCGTGCGCGCGAGGTTTCTCACGACGACGCTCCTCACGCGCGCCGCGCAGGATCCGCTCGCCGACGACGCGCTGCTGCTCCAGGCGAAGTGCCTCGTCGCAGAGAACCGCGCCGCGACGGCCGTGCAGGACCTCAACCGCCTGCTCCAGACGTACCCCAACGGCGACGCCGTGCCCGAGGCCCTCGCGGTGCTCTCGGAAGCCTTCGTGAACCTTCGGATGTGCACGCAGGCGCAGCGCACGCTGCGGCTCCTCGTCGAGCGTCACGGTCGCACGCCCGCGGGCACGGCGGCGCGCGCGCGGCTCGAACAGGTGCGGCAGCTCCCTCGTGAGGCGTGCGGGGGATGACCTCGTCGGCGCGAGGGACGAATCCTCCACCGTCGGGCCTCACGGTCACCCCATCGCCCCGCGTCTGGAAGCTCACCGACAAGCTCGGCGAGGGGACGCTCTCGGAAGTGTGGCGCGCGTCGCACGAGCCCCTCGGCCGCGAGGTCGCGGTGAAGCTCCTGAAGTCGTCCGTGGCGCCGGGCTCGCAGCTCGGCGTGCGCTTCGATCGCGAGGCCGCGCTCCTCGCCTCGATGGCGCACCAGAACATCCCCCAGGTGCACGACGCGGGGATCACGCCCGAGGGCCGTCCCTTCATCGTGATGGAGCTCGTGGACGGTCTCTCGCTCGGCGCGCTCACGCGCCGCAGCCCCGCCGAGCAGCTCCCGTGCGACGTGGCCGCGGTGATCGCGCTGAAGATCGCGCGGGCGCTGGAGTACGTGCACCTCCGCGGCGTGATCCACCGTGATTGCAAGCCTTCGAACGTGCTCGTGAGCCGCCGCGGCGAGGTCAAGCTCGCGGACTTCGGGCTCGCGCGCGAGGCCGGTGAGACGGCCTCCGAGGGACTCGGCGTCGTGGGCACGCCCGCGTACATGTCGCCCGAGCAGGTGCTCGGTGACCGCCTCGATTTCCGCTCCGACGTGTTCTCCTTCGGGATCGTCTTCTACGAGATGCTCACGGCGCGCAGGCCCTTCGAAGAAGACCCGGGGCGCACGGTGATGCAGAAGATCCGCCTCGACCGCTACACGCGTCCTCGCTCGGTGCGAAAGGACGTCCCCCCGGTCATCGAGCGCATCCTCGGGCGCTGCCTGGAGAAGAACCCCGCGCACCGCTACCCCTCGACGGGCGCGCTCTGCGACGACCTCAACGAGTACCTCTCGCGCGCGGGCGTGAGCTCGCACGAGGCGAGGCTCATCGCGCACCTCCGAGACGTGGGCGTGCTCGATCAGGACGGCGAGCGAAAGGCCCTCGGTCCCATGGCCTCCGCGTGGGCGAAGCGCTCCGCGGATCGCGATCCGTTGAAGGTCATCGCGCTCGGTCAGGCCGCGGCCTTCATCGCGCTCACGCTCGGCCTCGGCACCGCGGAACTCTCGCTCTCCCGCTCGCCCGAACCCTCGCCCGCGCTCGGTCCACGCCCGATGGGGACGCCCGGCGTCGGGTATCTCCGCGTGCTCGCGCGCCCCTGGGCCGAGATCTCCGTCGATGGTGTGACGGTGGACACAACACCGACGGCGAGGCCCGTTCCGCTCGCGCCGGGGAGCCACTTCATCCGACTGCGAAACCCCTCGTGCATCACCGAGGATCGCAGCATCCAGGTGGCCGCCGGGGCCGTCGTCTGGATCGACGTCGACCTCCGCCCCGCGAGCGAGGCGACGCAGTGAGGCCCCTCCCCGTCCCTCCCCCGCGAAGCGGGGGAGGGTGCCTGTTGGTGGCTGCCATGCCCTCACCCCGCCCTCTCCCGCCAGAGGCGGGAGAGGGAGTCTGCGCGCAACGCAGACCCTCGCGGGTGCGTGTGTGCGAGCGGTCAGCACGCACCTTCTCGTCGCGGTCTCGTGGCTGCTCTCCTCCCTCTCCCGCGCCTTCGCGGGAGAGGGACGGGTGAGGGCATCCGTCGCTTGCTGACTCCCTCCCGCCTCTGGCGGGAGAGGGTGGGGTGAGGGCATGGCAGCCACCAACGGCACCCTCCCCGCTTCGCGGGGGAGGGACGGGGTGGGGGCTCTTCCTCGCGCTCGCGCTCACCTTCGCGACGCCCACCGCGCACGCTGATGTGATCCACGTCGTCGCGCGCGGCGACACGCTCGCGGGCCTCGCCGAGCGCTACTACGGCAACGTGGGCCTCGAGGCCGTGATCGTCGCGGCCAACTACCTGTATCTCCAGGCGCAGCCCACGATCGGCCCGGGGACGCACCTCGTCATCCCGAGCGTCACGTACCTCCGCGTGCAGAACGGCGACACGTGGGAGCAGCTCGCGCGCAGGCACCTCTCCGACCCGCGCCGCGGCCCCTACCTCGCGCGCATCAACAGCGGACGCTTCGACATCCCGCCGTCGCCCGGCACGGTGATCCGACTGCCGTACCTCCTGCGGTACATCCTGAACGGCGAAGAGGCCCTCTTCGACGTGGCGCAGCGCTTCTACGGCGACCGCACGCAGGTGCAGTTCATTCTGGAGTTCAACTTCATGGCCTCGGCGCGCGTGCAGCGGGGCATGGCGCTGATGCTCCCGCTGGCCGAGGTGGCGCTGCGCGATCAGCCTGCGGGGAGCGCCGACGCGCAGCTCGTCGAGGTCCACAACGCGCAGCGCCGCGTCGAGCGCGAGATGCCCGCGTTCCGTCAGTACCTCGCGCGCGGGCTCTACGTGGAGTGCGTGGCGCTCGGCGCGCGGCTCCTGGGTGCGACGGACCTCACGCGTGACCAGCGCCTCGTGATCGACCGCGGACTCGCCGAAGCGTACGCCGCGCTCGATCGCCGCGACCTCGCCGCGGAGGCGCTGCGCGACGCGGTCGCGACGGACTCGTCGTTCACGCTCGACGCGGAGACGACGCCGCCCAAGGTGCTCGACGCGTGGGCCATTGCGAGGGGCAGCGCGCCGACGACGGTGATCGCGCCCGCGCCGCCGACGGCGCGTCCTGAAGGCGCGCACTGAGCGCTGCGCAACCCCCGCACAGCGCGCGGCGCCGGGGACGTTCTTGTTTACGCGAAACACATCGGCGTACGTTCGAGCGCGTGAGTGCGCGTTCGCTTCGGGTCGTCGTGTCGTTGGTGTCTGCGTGCCTCGTGTCGTCGTGCTCGTTACAGCACCACGCGGGCGCGCTCCCCGAGCTCGATGGCGCGTCCTTCGACGTGACCGGGAACGACGCCTCGCTCGACGTGACGCTCGATCGCGGAGACGCGCCGCAGCCTGACGTCGCCCCCGACGCGAGCGTGGACGTCACCCCCGACGTCGCCATCGACACGACGCCCGACGTCGCCCCCGACATCGCGATGGACGTCACGCCCGACGTGTCCATCGACGTCCCGCGTGACATCACGCCCGACATCGCGCCTGACGTCACCCTCGACGTCCCGCGCGACATCGCGCCTGACATCGCGATCGACATCACGCCCGACATCGCGCCCGACATCGCGATCGACGTCGCGCCCGACATCGCACCCGACATCGCACCCGACATCGCACCCGACGTCGAGACCGACACCGGCCCCGACATCGTCTGCGGCACGGGCCTGACCGTCTGCGGCGAGGCCTGCGTCAACGTCAACACCGACTCCGCGAACTGCGGCCGCTGCGGCGTCGCGTGCAACG
This sequence comes from Polyangiales bacterium, assembly GCA_046351535.1. Lineage (GTDB taxonomy): Bacteria > Myxococcota_A > Polyangia > Polyangiales > CAISKJ01. Next base: position 68,800 of record JAXLYG010000015.1, on the reverse strand, counting down.
CGATGGAGACCTGCACCGCGGGCGTCTGCGCGTGCTCTTCGAACCGCCGCTACTGCAGCGGGACCTGCGTCGACGTCCGCTCCTCTGACGCGCACTGCGGAGCCTGCGGGAACGCCTGCGCGGCGCCGCTCACCTGTCAGGACTCCAACTGCGCCTGCCCGAGCAATCGGACGCTCTGCGGCACCGCCTGCGTCGACGTCGCCACCGACGAGATGAACTGCGGGACCTGCGGCGCCCGCTGCGGCGCAGGCACCTGCACCGCGGGCGCCTGCACGTGCGGCGGCGGCAACACGTGGTGCGCCGGCGCGTGCGTCAACGCCGAGACCGACCCGATGAACTGCGGCGCCTGCGGCAACGTCTGCGGCTCGGGGATGTGCCGAACGGGCGCGTGCATGGCCGCGCCGATGACCTGCGATCCGGGCACCGCCGACTGCAACGCGTCGACGGTCGACGCGTGCGAGACCAACACGAACACCTCCGTCGTTCACTGCGGGCGCTGCGGAATGGCCTGCATGCGCGGCCAGCGCTGCGCCGCGGGGACCTGCGCCCCGGCGCTCTCGTGCAACGAGATCCACAGGCTCTGGCCGACGGCGCCGTCGGGCACGTACATGATCCGCCCCGAAGGCGCCGCGATGCTCAGCGTCTTCTGCGACATGACCACCGCCGGAGGAGGCTGGACGGTCATCTATTTCTGGGCCGGCGGGAGCACCAACCTCGTCACGAGCTCGCTCAACTACGACGTCACCGAGATGCGCGTGCGGAGCACCGCGACGGAGGCCCTCATCGCGTACCGCGGCACCGAGCGCCAGGTGGTCGACGCGAACTGGGCGACCTTCCCGCTGCCGACGGAGTGGATCGCGCGGTCGCCGTTCACGTACGAGCGCGTCGACCTGACCGTGAGCGCCTCGATCGGCGGCGCGTCGCCCTCGGGCCGCACGCTGCGCTTCGGCTATCGCGACTTCGGATACGACTGCAACAGCGGCTGGTCGACGTACCTGAACTGGGGGCGGCTGTGCATCAACGGCACCGCCGCGCCCTTCTTCAACGGCTTCAACTCGGCCTACTACGACCGCTGCGCGAGCAACAACGCCCAGTGGGACAGCGCCCGCTGCACCGACACGCGGCGCTTCAGCATCGCCGTCCGCTGACGGTCTGAGCGCGCCGCGAGGTCGCCGCGGGTCACCGCACGCCGGGGGCCTCGTGGCCGCTCTGCGCGACGTATTCCTTGTAGCCGCCGCCGTAGGCGTGCACGTCGCCCGGGGTGATCTCGAGCACGCGGTTCGAGAGCGCGCCGAGAAACTGCCGGTCGTGCGAGACGAAGAGCATCGTGCCTTCGAAGCCCGCGAGGGCCTTGAGGAGCGTCTCCTTGGTCGACATGTCGAGGTGGTTGGTCGGCTCGTCGAGCACGAGAAAGTTCGGCGGGTCGTAGAGCATCGCCGCGAGCACGAGGCGGGCCTTCTCGCCGCCCGAGAGCACCCTGCACGTCTTCTCGACGTCGTCGCCCGAGAAGCCGAAGGCCCCCGCGAGGTTCCGCAGCGTCCCGATCGTCGAGCCCGGAAACCTCCGCTGAAGCGTCTCCATCACCGAGAGCGTCGGGTCGAGGAGGTCCATCGCGTGCTGCGCGAAGTAGCCCACCGTCACGCTCGCGCCGAGCGTCACCTCGCCCGCGTCGGGCTTCGAGGCGCCCGCCACCATCTTGAGCAGCGTCGACTTGCCCGCGCCGTTGACCCCCATCACGCACCACCGCTCGCGGCGACGGAGGAGCAGGTCGAAGTTCTTGTAGATCACCTTCGAGCCGTAGGCCTTCGAGACGCCCGTGAGCTTCGCCACGTCCTCGCCCGAGCGCGCGGGCTGACGGAAGTCGAACTCCACCACCTTGCGCCGCTTCGGGGGCTCCACGCGCTCGATCTTCTCGAGCTTCTTCACGCGCGACTGCACCTGCGCCGCGTGGCTCGCGCGGGCCTTGAAGCGCGCGATGAAGGCCTCCTCCTTCGCGAGCATCGCCTGCTGTCGGGCGAACTGCGCCTCCTGCTGCGCGGCCATGATCTCGCGCTGGCGCTCGTAGAAATCGTAGTTGCCCGTGTAGGTCGTGAGCTCGCCGCCGTCGATCTCGACGATCTTGTTCACGAGGCGGTTCATGAACTCGCGGTCGTGCGAGGTGAGCATGAGCCCGCCCTCGAAGCCCCGCAGAAAGCCTTCGAGCCAGAGGATCGACTCGATGTCGAGGTGGTTCGTCGGCTCGTCGAGGAGCAGCGCGTCGGGGCGCATCAGAAGGATCTTCGCGAGGGCCACGCGCATCTTCCAGCCGCCCGAGAGCGCGCCCACGTCGCCCGCCATCACCTCGGGCGAGAAGCCGAGGCCCGCGAGGATCTCCTGCGCCTTCGCCTCGAGCGCGTAGCCGTTGAGCTCCTCGAAGCGCGCCTGCGCGTGGCCGTAGCGCTCGATGATCTCTTCGAGCTCGTCGGCGCGCTCGGGGTCGGCCATCGCCACCTCGATCTGGTGGAGCTCGTGCGCCGCGTCGGCCACCGCCCCGGCGCCCGCCATGGTCTCTTCGACCACGGTGCGGCCGTGCATCTCGCCGACGTCCTGGCTGAAGTAGCCGACGGTCACGCCGCGGTCGATGGAGACCTGACCGCCGTCGGGCAGCTCCTCTCGAACGATGAGCCTGAAGATGGTGGATTTGCCCGCGCCGTTGGGCCCCACGAGGCCGACCTTCTCGCCCTTGAAGACCCCCATCGAGGCCTCCAGAAAGAGGATCTGCGCGCCGTGCTGCTTCGAAACCTGGTCGAGTCGGATCACGCGCGGACGTATCGCCCGACGACGCGCTCCGCGCAACGCCTCGTCGCCGTCGTCACGCCGTAAACGTCACGGCGCGACTTCGAATCTCGACGGAGCGCGCGCTTCAGCGCACGAGGTCTTCGCGCTGGCGCTTGGCCTTGAAGCTCACGCGCACGGGCACCGCTTCGAAGCCGAAGCGCTCGCGGAGCTGGTTCTGGAGGTATCGCGCGTAGCTCTCGGCCACGTACTCGGGGTGGTTGGTCACGGCCGCGAAGCGCGGCGGATGCGTGCCCACCTGGGCGATGTAGTAGATCCTCACGGCGCGGCCCGACTGCGTGGGCGGCGGGTGCTTGTCGACGACCTCCTCGAAGAAGCGATTGGCCTCCGAGGTGCCCACGCGCTTGGAGTGCGAGTCCCACGCGCGGTCGATCATCGAGAGCAGGCTCGTGGTGCCGCGGCCCGACTTGGCCGAGAGCTTCATCACGGGGATCCACGGCGCGAACGAGAGCTTGCGGTGCGTCTCGGTCACGGCCTTGCGCTCCGTCGCCGAGTCGACCTTGTCGACCTTGTTGAGCGCCACCACGATCGCGCGGCCGCGCTCCTCGGCGAGGCTCACGAGGCGGAGGTCCTGCTCGGCGAGGCCCTCGGCCACGTCGATGAGCACCACGACGACGTCGCAGCGCTCCATCGCGCGGATGGCCTGCATCACGCTGGTCATCTCGACGGGCGCCGAGACCGCGCGCTTGCGCCGGATGCCCGCCGTGTCGACGAACACGTACTGCTTGTCGCCGCGCGTGACCATCGTGTCGATGGCGTCGCGCGTCGTGCCCGGGACGTCGGTCACCACGAGCCGCTCGCTGCCGAGGAGCTTGTTGATGAGCGAGCTCTTGCCCGCGTTGGGGCGGCCCACCACGGCGACGCGCGCGACGCCTTCGCCGATCACGGTGTCCTCGATGGGCGCCGCGGGGAGCTGCGCGTCGAGGGCGCCTTCGAGCTCCATCATCCCGCGCCCGTGCTGCGCGCTCACGGCGTAGACCTTGTCGGCCCCGGCGGCGTAGAGGTCCGTGGCCTCCATCGCGCGCGACGCGCTGTCGGCCTTGTTTGCCACGTAGATCACGGGCCTGCCCGCGCGGCGCAGGAGCTTGAGGGCTTCGAGGTCGGCGTCGGTGAGGGCCGCGGTGCCGTCGGTGACGAAGAGCACCACGTCGGCCTCGGCGACGGCGAGGCGCACCTGGTCGCGCACGCCCGCCATGAGCGGGTCCTTCGTGTCGGGCTCGAAGCCGCCCGTGTCGACGAGGACGTACTGCTTCCCTCGCACCTCGGCGTCGGCGTAGTGGCGGTCGCGGGTGACGCCGGGCTCGTCTTCGACGATCGCGAGGTGCTTGCCCACGAGGCGGTTGAAGAGGGTGCTCTTGCCCACGTTGGGGCGGCCGACGATGGCGACCAGGGGGCGGTGCCCCCGGGCGACGCGCGTCTCGGCCGGTGTCGAGAGGCGGTCTTCGCGGTTCATGATTTCCTCCGAGGCTTCTGCGGTTGCGACTGATACCCGAAGCGGGCGAGGGCCTCCGTCGAGCGCGTCCAGTCGGGCGTGACCTTCACCCAGAGTTCCAGAAACACCTGCTTGCCCAGGAGCTTCTCGACCTCGGCCCGCGCGCGCGACCCCACGGCCCGGATGCGCTCTCCGCCGCGGCCCACGACGATCTTCTTCTGCCCCGGCCGCTCGACGTGGATCGACGCCGAGATCCGCGGGATGGGGGCCTTCTCGTCGAACGCGTCGATCTCGACGGCGGTCACGTAGGGCACCTCCTCGCCGGTCTCTGCGATCACGGCCTCGCGGATGCGCTCCGCGACGAAGAAGCGCTCGGGCCGGTCGGTGAGCGTGTCGTCGGGGTAGAGCGCGGGGCTCTCAGGCATGAGCGCCGCGAGCGCGCGGATCACGAGCTCGACGCCGTCGCCCGTGGTCGCCGACACCGGGATGATCTCTTCGAAGTTGCGCGCCTTGCCGTACGCGTCGAGCGCGGGCAGGAGCATGGCCTTCGAACGCACGCGGTCGACCTTGTTGAGCGCGAGGATCACCGGGCGCTTCGTGGCCGCGAGCGCGGCGAGCACCTCGGCGTCGAGCGCGGGGCCCTTGTCTCCGTCCGTCGCGTCGGCGACGTAGAGCACGGCGTCGGCGTCGTCGGCGGCGGTGCGCGCCTCGGTGTTCATGTACTCGCCGAGGCGGCGGTGGGGCTTGTGAATGCCGGGCGTGTCGACGAGCACGAGCTGGACGTCGAGCCCCGCGGGGCGCGTCGCGACGGCGAGCACGCGGTCGCGCGTGGTCTCGGGCTTGGGCGTGACGATCGAGAGGCTCTCGCCCACGAGGGCGTTGAGCAGGGTGCTCTTGCCGACGTTGGGGCGACCGACGAGCGCCACCACACCCGCGCGGCGAACCGGCGGAGGGGGATCATTGCTGGGGGGGGTCATGAAGGGCGCGGGAGGATATACCTACATGGCCCCGGGCGCACCTCCGGGGTTTCATCGCGGCGCGCATGCGTGGTAAGGGTCCGCGCCACCATGCGAAGGTTCCTCCTGCTCGTGATCCTCTCGTCTCTCGCGTGCACCGTGCAGCCCTCGGGCTCGCGCTGCGAGCAGGACCTCGACTGCAACCCCGACACGGACCTGTGCCGCAGCGAGACCAACCCCGCGACGGCCTGTCAGGGCGCGCCGAGCTGCATCTGCTGCCCCTCGAACGCCGCGGCCGCCGCGTCGGTGCCCGGGTGCACCGGCACGCGCACGGTCGCCGACGCCGGCGCCGACCGCTGACCGCTTCGGCCCCGCGAGGGCGCCGGCGAATCAGCGCCTGCGGAGCGTGATGATCTGCTGCGTGTTGAGGTGGCAGAGCGTGCGCAGGGCTTCGAGCTGAGGCATCGCCGAGACGTCGACGATGTCTTCGATGGTCGAGACCCCGTCGATGAGCGAGAGCAGAAAGCCCGCGCGGTGATCGAGGTTGAGCCAGCGGAACTCCGACGGTGACACCGCGAGCACGGGCACCTGATCGAGGGAGCCGAGGCGGCCCACGTAGATGGCGCGGAGCTTCGCGCGACACACCTCGGCGACGTGCGTCGCGTCGCGGTCTTCGGGGTCGACCTCGAGGATCGCCTCGGCGGTGTTGAGCGCGCCCGCGAAGTCACCGAGGTCGAAGCGCTCGTGCATCTCCTGCTCGGGCAGGAGCTTGCGCGGCGGCGGCGGTTCGACCGCGGGCGTCGGTCGCGGCGGAGACACGGCCGGCGCGGGCATCGCCTGCGGCGGCGTGGCAGCGGTCGCGAGCGTCGGTCGCGGGGGCGTCACCGCGAGCGCGGGCATGGGCCTCGGCGGCGAGAGTGCGCCGCGGGCAGCGGGCGAGGCGGCGAGAGGTTCGGCGCGGGCACCGGCCTCGCGGGCGGCACCGCGGCCGTGGCCCTCGGCGGAGAGGCCTTCACCGCGGGCATCGGCCGGGGCGGCGTGGGGCTCTCGGTGAACGACGTGTGCGCGGGCTGCGAGGGCGGCGGGATCGACGAGGGCGACTGCGGCGGCGGCGCGGTCACGGCCGTGTGCACGTGCGGCAGCGGCGGCGGACGAACGGGCGTCGGCGCCTCGTGGATCGACGGCGCCGCGGCGGGGCGGCGAGAGGGCGAGGCGGGGCGGTTCCAGGGCGTCGCGCCGGGGGCCATCGGGGGCGAGCTGCGCGTCGCGGACGGGGCGGCCGGAGGCGGCGTGCTGTCGCCCCAACGACCGGGCGGCAACGGCGGCGTGAAGGACGAACGCGCGGGCGGAGACGACGCCGTCGCGGGGGCGGGGACGACCGTCGGAGGATCGGGCGCGGGCACGACCGTGGGCGCGTCGGCCGTGCGAACGGCCTGGTGCGGAGGCGCCACGCGGCCGTCGGCCATGCGAGGGACGGTGAGCTCGTCGGTGAAGTCGTCGGCGGAGGGCGGCGCGGCGAACCGGGGCGCGTCGGCGAAGACGTTGAAGCCCGCGGCGGGGGTGACCTCTTCGGCCGCGTCGCGTCCCCAGCGGTCGAAGTCGCTGAGGTCGAAGTCGTCGTGCGTGGTCTCGGGCTGCGCGGGCGCAGGCGGGAGCGAGCGGGGGTTGAGCAGCGACTCCGAGAGCGGCGTCGACGTCGTGATGCCCGTCGGGTCGGGGAGCCGGAGCGCCGCCTCGCGCTCCAGCGGGACGAGGAAGGGCTGCGTCGACCCGGGCTGCGCGATCGGGGGCTGCTGCCCGAGCGACGCGATGGGCGTCGGAGGCGGAGAGACGGTGCCGAACTCCACCACCGCGTCTTCGGTCGACTCGGTGAGCTCGGGCGGCGACGGCGGCGGCGAGGGCTGCGGCGCCGAGGCGCGCGCGGCCGATCCGAGCGTCGCCGCGGCCGAGAGGTTCACCGCGGAGTCGCCGAAATCGAGGAACTCCTCGCCGTCCGAGTCCGAGAGCTCCATGAGCGGCGGCAGCGGGTCGGGCTCGCTCTTGCGCTCGGGGCGCGGCGGCGGCGCGTTGGCAACGGGGACCGAGAAGAACGAGTCGAGCTCGTTGCCCACATCGGTCTCCCACACGTCGCGGGGCTCGGTGTTTCGCTGCGAGGGCTCGATGGGCGGCAGGAGGTGGTGCACCGGCAGGAGCATCACCGGCGTGACCTTGTTCGAAATCTCGTTGAGCGCGCTGAGGTTGCCCGCCTGCGCGGGGGCCTTCGGCGCTTGCGGCGGCGGCGGCGCGTGCGCCGCGCGCTGGGCGCCCTTCACGTCGGCGTCGTCATCATCGACGAGGAGGTCGAACCACCCGTCGACGGTGTCAGCCGCGGGATCGTTGCTGCGCTCGCCGTTGCCCATCTAAGACCCTTGTTGCTCCGTCTGCGCCGCCTCGGTCGGCGCCTCAGCCCTTCTGTACGACGCCCTTGAACATCCTCAGGGTGCGCGAGAGGGCGTCGATCTGGACCTTGATCGCGGCCGTGTCGAAGCGGTCGATGCCCATGCGCGTCTTCTCGATCACGCCGTGCGCCTTCTCGAGGGCGTCGCGGCCGTAGTCGCTGCCGCCCACGACGGTCTCGACCTTGTCGAAGAGCTTCTCGATCTCGTAGATGAGGCCCTCGGCCTCCTGCTTGCGGCTCTCGAACTCCTCGTCGCGCTTGCGCTCGACGGCGTACTGCTCGCCCGCGTCGATCATGTCGCGGAGCTCGTCGGCCGTGAGGCCCGAGGTGGCCGTGACGGTGATCGACTGCTCCTTGCCGGTCTCGAGGTCCTTGGCGTGCACGCTGACGATGCCGTCGGCGTTGATCTCGAAGGTCACCTCGATCTCGACGGCGCCCGCGGGCGCGCGGCGCAGGCCCGTCAAGATGAACTCCCCGAGGAGCTCGTTCTTGTCGGCCTGGTCGTTCTCGCCCTGCATCACGAGAATCTTCACCGCCGTCTGGTTGTCGCGCGACGTGGTGAAGCTCTTGGTGCGCATCGTGGGCACCGTGGTGTCCTTCGGAATGAGCGGCTCGAAGAGCCCGCCCGCGACCATCATCCCGAGGGTCTGCGGGGTCACGTCGAGGAGCACCACCTTGTGGGCCACGGAGGCCTCTTCACCGAGCGCCGCGCCCTGGATCCCAGCGCCGACGGCCACCACCTCGTCGGGGTGGACGCCCTTCGAGGGCTCCCTGCCGAAGAACTCGGCCACGGCGCGCTCGACGCGGGGCATGCGGGTCATGCCGCCGACGAGCACCACGTCTTCGACCTCGTCGCGCGAGAGGCCCGCGTCTTCGAGGGTCTGCCGCACGATCTCGACGGTGCGGTCGACGAGGTCGACGGTGAGCTTCTCGAACTCCGCGCGCGTGAGCACCCGCTGGAGGTGCAGCGCCTCGTTGCGGCCCGACGAGATGATGAACGGGAGGTTGATCTCGACCTCGCGCACGCTCGACAGCTCGATCTTGGCCTTCTCCGCCGCGTCCTTGAGGCGCTGGAGGGCCATGCGGTCTTTGCGAAGGTCGATGTTGTGCTCGGCCTTGAAGCCGTCGACGAGCCAGTCGATGACGCGCGCGTCGAAGTCCTCGCCGCCGAGAAAGGTGTCGCCGTTCGTGCTCACCACGCGGAAGACGCCCTCGGACCCGATCTCGAGGATCGAGATGTCGAAGGTGCCGCCGCCGAGGTCGTACACGGCCACCGTGCGGTCCATGTTGCGGCCGAAGCCGTACGCGAGGGCCGCCGCCGTGGGCTCGTTGATGATGCGGATCACGTCGAGGCCCGCGATCTGCCCGGCGTCCTTGGTGGCCTGACGCTGGTTGTCGTTGAAGTACGCGGGCACCGTGACCACCGCCTTGGTGACCTCGTGCCCGAGGTACTCCTCGGCGATGAGCTTCATCTCCGCGAGCACCATCGCGGAGACCTCGGGGATCGAGTACGCCTTGTCTCGCAGCTGGATCCGCACGTCGTTGTGCGGCCCCTCCACGATCGAGTACGACGCGCTCGCGGCCACCTGCTTCACCTGCGGCGAGTTCCACTTGCGGCCGATGAGCCGCTTCGCGGAGTACACCGTGTTCTCCGCGTTGGTGATCGCCTGGCGCTTGGCGAGGTGACCCACGAGGCGCTTGCCCGCCTCCGTCATGGCCACCATCGACGGCGTGGTCTTGTACCCGCCGCGGTTGGGGATCACCACCGCGGCGCCGTTCTCCACCACGGATACACAGGAGTTCGTCGTGCCAAGATCGATGCCGATGACCTTTTCCATCTCCATCCCGATCGGTAGCGTCCTACCTGTGTACCGTCCGTCAGTCTTGTATTTTTCGCAACCGTGATCGTGCGCGCGGAGCCCGAAGAAAGCCCTTAGCGCAAGAGGTGTTCGAGCAGGGCCTTCTGCGTGTGGAGCCTGTTCTCCGCCTCACTCCACACCACCGCGTCGGGCCCGTCGAGGTACACCCCGTCGATCTCTTCGCCGCGGTGCGCGGGCAGGCAGTGCAGCACCACCGCGTTTCGGTTCGCGCGCGCCATCAGCGCGGGGTTCACGAGATAGCCTTCGAAGGCCTTGCGGCGCTTCTCGGCCTCGCCCTCCTGGCCCATGCTCGCCCACACGTCGGTGATCACCACGTCGGCGCCGTTGACCGCCTCGCTCGGGTCTCTCACCGTGCGCACCGACGGAGGGAGCTCCGCCGCCGGGATTTCGTAACCTTCGGGCGTCGCGAGGGAGAGCTCGAAGCCGAAGCGCGCCGCGGCCTCGACCCAGCTCCGCGCGACGTTGTTGCCGTCGCCCACCCACGCGTAGCGCAGCCCCTCGATGCGGCCGTGAGACTCTCGCACGGTGAGCAGGTCCGCGAGGATCTGACACGGGTGGTGCTCGTCGGTGAGGGCGTTGATGACCGGCACCTTCGCCGCCGCCGCGAGGGCCTCGACGCGCGCGTGCTCGAAGGTGCGGATCACGATCGCGTGGACGTACCCCGACAGCGTGCGCGCCGTGTCCTCGATGGACTCGCCGCGCCCGAGCTGCATGTCCCGCGAAGAGAGCACCACGGGGTGACCGCCGAGTTCGAACACGCCCACTTCGAAGGACACCCGCGTGCGCGTCGAGGGCTTCTCGAAGATGAGCGCCACGGAGCGGCCCTCGAGGATCTTCCTCCGGCCGCCAGCGGCGCGCTGGTTCTTCATCGCCTTCGCGTGGTCGAGCACCGTCACGATCTCGTGAAGCTCCAGGTCGAGGAGCCGCAGGAAATCGCGCTTCACCGTCTTCATTGCCAGTCTCTCCGTCGAGCAGTGTCGGTTTCGGGCGGAGCATCGCAAGCCGCGGACGCCGCGACAAGCCGCGAAGCGCCGCGCGCGCTACGAACGAATCTTCTTGGAAAATACGAGGATGCGGTGGCGCGCTACACGCGCGGCGGATCGGAGAGCACCGCGTCGAGCGCGGCGAGGCCCTCGTCGAGCTCCTCGGCCGTCACGATGAGCGGCGGTGCGAAGCGCACGACGCGGTCGCCCGCTTGAGACACCAGCACGCCCCGCTCGCGCAGCGCGCCGAGCACGCCCCGGGGATCGACGCCGTCGGCGAGGATGATCCCCGCGAGGAGGCCCATGCCCCGGGCGCCCGTGGCGGCGCGCGGGTGCTTGCGCACGAGGGCGTTGAGGCCGTCGACGAGGTGACGCCCCATGCGATCGGCGTGGGCCATGAGGTCGCGCTCGTCGAGCGTGCGGAGCACCGCGAGGGCGGCCGCGGCCGCGAGGGGGTTGCCGCCGAAGGTGCTGCCGTGCGTGCCCGGCGGGAGCGCCTCGCCGATGTGCTCCCGCGTGAGCATCGCGCCGATGGGGACGCCGCCCGCGGTGCCCTTCGCGATCGTGGTGATGTCGGGCTCGACGCCCCAGTGCTGCGTCGCCAGGAAGCGCCCCGTGCGACCGATTCCCGTCTGGATCTCGTCGACGACGAGCAGCGCGCCGCGCTCGGTGCAGAGCTGACGGAGCCCCGCGAGGTAGCCTTCGGGCGCCGGGAGCACGCCGCCCTCGCCCTGCACGGGCTCGATGAAGACCGCGGCGGTGCGGTCGTTCACGCGGCGGCGCATCGCCTCGAGGTCGCCGTACGCGACGTGCGAGACGCCGCCGAGCACGGGGCCGAAGCCCTCCCAGTACTTGGCCTGTCCCGTGAGCGACACGGCGCCCATCGAGCGGCCGTGAAAGGAACTCCACGTCGCGACGAGCTCGGTGCGCTCCTTGTCGCCGCGCGAGAAGTGGTAACGGCGCGCGAGCTTGAGGGCGGCCTCGTTGGCCTCCGTGCCCGAGTTGCAGAGAAAGACCCGGTCGTAGCCCGTGCGCTTGCAGAGCTCGGCCGACAGCTCGATCTGCCTGTCGTTGTAGTAGTAGTTCGCGATGTGCCCGAGGCGCGCGGCCTGCTCGGAGATGGCCTTGACCAGCGCGGGGTGCGCGTGGCCGAGGGCGCACACGGCGATGCCCGCGTAGAGGTCGAGGTAGCGACGGCCGTCGGTGTCCCACAGGCGGCAGCCCTCACCGCGCGTCATCACGAGGGGCGGCTGCTTGTAGTTCTTGAGCATGTGCTCGGACGCGAGCCCGAGCAGTTCAGCGGTGGTTGCCATGGCGTTGGCCGAAGCCATTACCACGGAGCCGCGCGAGGCTGTGAGGGGGTACGAGAACTTCGAAAAGCCCTCCGCGTGAGGCGCTCACCACTTGTAGAAGCCCTCGCCGGTCTTCTTGCCGAGCTTGCCCGCGCGCACCATCTGGCGAAGGAGCGCCGGCGCGCGAAACTGCTCGCCGAGCTCCTTGTGGAGGTGGTCGAGGATCGCGAGGCGCACGTCGAGGCCCACGAGGTCCGTGAGGCGCAGCGGGCCCATCGGGTGGCGGTAGCCGAGCTCCATCGCGCGGTCGATGTCTTCGGCCGTGGCGACGCCGCTCTCGAGCATGCGGATGGCCTCGGCGCCGAGGATCACACCGAGGCGGCTCGTGGCGAAGCCCGGCACGTCGCGCACCACGATGGAGGTCTTGCCGAGGCGCGCCGAGAGCGACTGCGCGCGGGCCACGGTCTCGTCGGCCGTGCGGACGCCGCGCACGAGCTCGAGGAGCTCCATCACGGGGACGGGGTTGAAGAAGTGCATCCCCACGAGGCGCGCGGGGTTCTTGAGCCCCTGCGCGATCTCGGTGATCGACAGCGACGACGTGTTGCTCCCGAGGAGCGCCCCCTCGGGCGCCGCCGCGTCGACCCTGCGGAACGTGTCGACCTTGAGCTCCATGCGCTCGGGCACGGCCTCGATCACCGCGTCGGCCTCGCCCACCGCGGCCTCGAGCGTCGCGCCCCAGGCGATGCGCGCGAGGGCCTCGTCGCGGGCCTCCGCCGTGAGCCTGCCCTTGGCGACGATGCGCTCCAGCGACGACTCCACCGTCTTGCGCCCGCGCGCGAGCGACGCCTCGCTCGTGTCGCACACCGACACCGCGAGGCCCGACTGCGCGCACACCTGCGCGATGCCGCTCCCCATCGTCCCCGCGCCGATCACGGCAACCCGTTCGAAGCCCTTCGTCTCGCTCATGGCGCGCGTTCATATCCCCAACGCCGCGAGGCGCGCAACGGGAACGCCCCGGTCAGAGTATGTCCGCTCCCGGCGCGGCGGGTGTTGTCGCCGTGGCGGTTCTAGCCGCAGGGTTGTGCCCGAACGCGATGTTCGACATGGCCCCCCGCGAGCACCGACCCCTTCGAAGCGCCGACCACCGGACGCCGTCGGAGCCGCGTCGCGCGCGGGTCACGAGGGCCCGGCAAGAGACCTCCGTCGAAGACCTCGACCTCGTCGCGATCGACACGGAAACAACGGGTCTCGGCTGGTACGAGCGGCTCGTCGAGCTCGGCGCCGTGCGCTTTCGCGCGGGGCGCGTCGTGGCCCGATGGCGCACCCTCGTCGACCCGCGCAGGCCCATCCCCGTGCGCGTGTCGGCCATCCACGGGATCACCGACGAGCTCGTCGCGGGAGCCCCCGACGCGCGCGCCGCGCTCGTGGAGCTCCAGAGATTTTGTGAGGGCGCGGTGCTCCCCGCGCACAACGCCGTGTTCGACCGCGACATCCTCGCGGCGGAGTACGCCCGCACCGGCGTGACCCCACCCGCCGAGGCCCTCTATTGCACCTGGAAGTTTCTGAAGCACTGCATCCCCGACGCGCCCCGCCACGGCCTCGCCGCCCTCGCGAAGCACCTCGAATTCCCCACGGAATCACCGCATCGGGCCCTCGCCGACGCGGAGCTCACGCGCAGGCTCTTCTCGGCCTGTGCGGCGCGGCTCCCGTCGCCCATCACCCTCGCCACGCTCAACGCGCACGCCACCGAGGCGGGCGCGCCGTGGCGCATCCCCGGGGCCGTTCGACGGGTGCGCGACCTGGCCCCGGCGCTGCGTCCGCTGCGCCTCGCGAAGGCCGCGGGCGCCGTGGTGACCCTCACGGTGCGCGGCGAAGACGGGGCGTCGAGCGAGGCGAGGGGGGTCCCCGCGGTGCTCTATCAGCGCGGCGACGAGGCGATGGTCGACCTGCGCGACGAGCGGCTTCGGGAGATCACCGTGCCCCTCGCGACGGTGACGGCGGTGGTGGTCGGGGCGTGACGCGGGCGCTGTGGTAGCGTCGCGCCGCCGTGCTTGTGAATCTCCTGCGGTTCGTTGCGCTCATCGGGGCGCTGGTGTTCGTGCATGAGCTCGGGCACTTCGTGTGGGCGAAGATCTTCAACGTGAAGGTGTTGAAGTTCTCGCTGGGCTTCGGGCCCCGCGTGATCGGCTACCGACACCAGGAGACCGACTACTGCGTCTCGCTCATCCCGCTCGGCGGGTTCGTGAAGATGCTCGGCGAAGACCCGAGCGACCGCGTCGCGCCCGAAGACGTCCCGCGGTCGTTTCACCGGCAGACGCTCTGGAAGCGCTTTCTCATCGTGCTCGCCGGGCCGCTCATGTCGCTGGCCTTCCCGGTGCTGCTCTACTTCGTGGTGTTCCTCGGGCAGACCGACCTGACGTCGCCGGTGATCGGCACCGTGGTGTCGGGCTACCCCGCCGAGGGGAGGCTCCTCCCCGGCGACCGCGTGCTCGCCATCGACGGCCGCGCCGTGGGCTCGTTTCAAGACGTCCGCGACGCCGTCTCCGCCGCGCCCGGTCGCGAGCTCCGCTTCGAAGTGCAGCGCGCCGAGCAGACCATGACCGTGCGCGTGACGCCCGAGTCGGTGCGTGTGGAGCGCCCCCTCGACATCGTCGAGACCGTGGGCCGCGCGGGCATCCACGCGGGCTTCGCGCTGCCCGTCATCGGCGTGCGCGGCGCCAACGTCCCCGCGGCGGTCTCGGGGCTGCGCACCTTCGACGTGCTCACGATGTATGCGGGCAACCCGATACGCCGATGGATCGACCTGGAGCGCGCCCTCCAGGCGAGCCGCGGCGCGACGGTGCCCGTCGGGTTCCTCCGTCCGCGAGAGGTCCCCGAGGCTGCGGGTGGGCTCTGCGAGCTCGAGGTCTTCGACCCCGGACTCGCGCAGATCACCCCCGAGCCCGGGACCGGCGAGGTGCTCCGTCGCACGGGCATCGAGTCGCCCGACCTCTACGTCGCCGACGTCTCCCCCGAGTCGCCCGAGTATCAGATGGGGCTGCGCCGCGGGGCGCGCGTGGTCTCCCTCGACGGCGAGTCGCCGCCCTCGTGGGAGCGCTTTCACGAGCGCATCATGAGCGGCGGACGGAGGCTTCGAAGCCTCCGCTTTCTCCGCGAGGCGAGGGAGTCGGAGGGCGGCTTCTCGCTGCGCCCCACCTCGTGGACCGACGAGTTCGGTCAGCGCTACGTGCGGCTCTCGTTCGACACGCGGCACTGGGTTCCGACCGACGCCGACGCGCCCATCGAGAACCCCGCGCCGATGCGCTACGCGATGCGAAACGCGATGCGCGAGACCACCGAGGCGATGCGCTTTCTGAGCCTCGGCATCGTGCGCGTGGTGCAGGGCCGCGTGTCGATCCGCACCGTCGGCGGACCCATCATGATCTACGACGTGACGCGCTCGACGGGCGCCGAGGGGCCGTGGGGCTTCCTGTGGCTCATGGCCCTCGTGAGCATCAACCTCGGGCTCATCAACCTCCTGCCGATCCCGACGCTCGACGGAGGGCACCTGCTCTTCTTCACCGTCGAGGGCGTGATCCGTCGGCCCGTCCCGCTGTGGATCCGTCAGACCGCGTCGGTGATGGGCCTGCTCATCGTGGTGGGCGTGATGGTGCTCGCGTTCAAGAACGACCTTCAGCGCAAGTTCGGCAACACGCAGCCCATCGTCGTCACGTCTCCGACGCGCTGAGGCTCAGGGCACCGCGCCGCACGAGAGCCGCGCGATGCGAGGCCCGTGCACCGTGCGGAGCGCGGCGACGTAGTGCTCGCCTTCTCCCGCGAGCGGGATCGACTCTCCGGGCGCGCTCTCGCCCGGCGCCTCGGTGACCTCGCCGAGCGTGACCGCGTCGGTGCGCGCGGCGCCGTCGCGAGAGAACATCCGATAGCGCAGCGTCGGAGAGTGGGCGTCGCCGTCGAGCCACAGGGCGAGCAGGCCGTTCGTGGCGGGCGTCACCGAGGCGAGGCGCACCCTCGCCGAAGCGCTTGAATCCAGCGGGTTTGCGCGGAGCGTCCCCGTGCGCGCGTCGCCCGTCACGAGCCGCGACCCGACCTGTTCGCCCGCGAGCGTGGCCGCGAGGCGCGTGCCCTCCCAGTGCGCGGTGAGCACGCGATCGCCGCAGCGACGATCGGCCTGCGCCACGAGCGGGACGGACCAGGGCCACGGGCTCTCGCGCGACGGCGTCGTCGGGGTGAGCGCGCGGTCGTCGGCGTTCCGGATCGTCGCCCACGCGCCCGCCACGCAGTCGCTCCCGGTGCTCGCCGAGAGCGTCGCGCCCCACGCCGCGTCGCCCCCGTTCGAGAGCGCCGAGAGCGTGATGCGCGCGAAGTCCGCGTGGGGAACGGTCGCCGTGCGCACCTCGGTGCGAGGCCCGTCTTCGAGCGCGTCGATCGCAGACTGGAGCACCACCGCGCGCGGCGGTCCGAAGGCCGTCTCCTCGTCGCCCGCGACGTCGGCCACCCACACGCGGTGAAGCGTCGCGCTCGCGTCGACGGCGAGGTCGACGCCGCGCATCCCGCGGAGCAGGAGGTCTTCGCCCGGTCCGTCTTCGTCTTGCGCGCCGTCGATGCGCTGGAGCATCACCGATCCGCGCGCGCGGCCCACCGCGACGGGAACATCGCCCGCGAACATCGTGAGCTCGCTCACGCCCTGATGGAGCGTCACCGCCGCGGGCGCGAGCCTCACGGGCTGCGCCGCGAGCGCGGGGATCGTCACGAAGGTCAGCGCGCTCTCCGTCGCATCGACGGCGGCGCGCGTGAGACCGAGCACCGCGACGTTGGCCGAGGTCGCCACGCCCGCGACGCGAACCCCTGCGGCAGAAGCGTTCGCAGGGAGCGCGACGGGGTTCACCGTGAGCGCGCACGCGTCGGTCACCGTCGCTTCGAAGACCTTCGGACCTTCCGTTCCGTCGGCCACGAGGAGCGTGCGAGACCCCGTGCGCTCCACGCGAATCCGCGCGGTCGCGCCGTTCGAAGGGAGCCGCACGCGCGCGATCTCGCCGGTGATGCCTCGCGCGAGGTCGAAGGCCCGCACGGCGACGTCATCACCGCTTCGCCAGGCCGCGACGGAGGCGCAGAGGGCGCCCGTCGAGGCCACGTCGAGGTCGCCCGTCACAGACGCTTCTGTGCCCTGCGCATCGAGCACGCGCATCGACTCGCGCGGCCGCCACGCGCGGTCGGCCGCGGGGAGCGCGCGCGTCGCGGCGATGCCGTGGTCGTCGCGCCAGACAATCACGGCGCCTGCGCCCGAGGCGTTGGGATCGAGCAGCGCCACGCGGGGATGAGACCCGGTGGTTCCCTCGCGGTTGAGGGTGACCGTCGAGCGGAGGTCGGGGTGCGCGGGCGAGGGGTCGAGCGCGACGAGCTCCACCGAAGACCTCGCGGGCGAACCCGAGAACGAGCCCGCGACGTGCTCCTGCGCGAGGAGCACCGCGTCGCGCGCGATGGCGACGTCGGGCGCGCGAAAGGCGTCTTCGCGGCGTGGGCTCCACGCGTCGCTCTCGCGCACGTCGCGGTCGTGGAGGCGCACCGTGGCGAAGGGCGCGGGGTAGCGCGCGAGCACCGAGAGCGCGCCGTCGCGCGAGGCCGTGAGGGCGATCGAGGGGGTGAGCGAGGCGCGTCCCGCAGGCGCCTCTCCGCGGGGAAACGGGCGCTCACGCACGGCTCCCGCGGGCGAGAGCACGTAGGCGGTGACGGACTCGCGGCGCGCGACGGCGAAGGCGAAGCCGTCGGGCACGCGCACGAGGCCCGAAACGGCTTCGGCAGAAGGGGCTTCGGAGGTGTGGACGATCGAGGTCGACCCCTCGTCGGGCACGCGCGCGACGCGGACGCGCACGGATCCGTCCGTCGCGCCCTCCTTCGGGGCGACGAGAAGCGCCCACGCGGAGGCGGCGTCGCGGGCGACAGAAACGGCGCGCTCCGTCGCGTCGACGCTGGCGGACACGGTCGACGTGACGTCGCAGCGGCCCGGCGGGAGCGTCGCGGGCGCGCCTCCGCGGACGACGGCCCATACGGCCACGGTGACGGCCGCGGCGACGACGCCCGCCGAGACGAGGATCATCGGACGCGAGGCTTGCGTGCTGGGCGCTTGCATTGGAGGGCTCTCGCGGGGCGCTCCTGCAAAACGCGCTCGCGCCGCGTGCGAACCGCTGTATCCTCGCGCCGCGTCGAAGGCAACACGGACGTGAGGACGAGCACGTGACGGGCGAATCTCCACTGCTCTTCGGGCGCTATCAGCTCATGGAGCGGGTCGCGCGCGGGGGAATGGCTGAGGTCTTCAAGGCCAAGAGCCACGGGGTCGAGGGCTTCGAGAAGGTCGTGGTGCTCAAGCGCATCCTTCCTGAACTCGCGGAGAACCAGCAGTTCGTCGAGATGTTCTTGAACGAGGCGCGGCTCTCCGTCGCCCTCTCGCACGCCAACATCGTGCAGGTGTTCGACCTCGGCCGCGAGGAGGACACCTACTTCATCGCGATGGAGTACGTGGCCGGGATGGACCTCGGGCAGGCCATCCGTACGTGCCGTCGCAGCGGCACGCCGGCGCCCGTCGACCTCTGCGTCTACATCGGCTGCGAGGTCGCGCGCGCGCTCGACTACGCGCACCGCCGCAAGGACGCCAACGGCCGCCCCCTCGGCCTCGTGCACCGCGACATCTCCCCGCAGAACGTGCTGCTCTCGTTCGAGGGCGAGGTGAAGGTCACCGACTTCGGCATCGCGAAGGCCCGCTCCACCGTCGAGGCGAAGGGCACGGTGATGGGCAAGCACGCGTACATGTCGCCCGAGCAGGCGTCGGGCCTCGCCGTCGACGGACGCGCGGACCTCTACTCCCTCGGCGTGACGCTCTACGAGGCCCTCGTCGGCCGCAACCCCTTCTACGCGACCACCGCGGAGGAGATGCGCCGCAAGGCCCTCTCGGGCGAGCGAAGGCCCCTGCGCGAGGCGCGCCCCGACGTGCCCGAGGTGCTCGTCGACCTCATCGACCGCGCCCTCTCGCGCGAGGCGTCGGAGCGTCCGCTCACGGCGGCGCGGATGTACGAAGACCTCTCGTCGGTGCTGCACTCGCTCGGTCGCCGCGTGGGTCCGCGCGACCTGGCCGAGTGGCTCCAGAACCTGCGCGCGGCGCAGCTCGCGGGGCGCGACGACGACTCGCGCCCGTCGCTCGTGAGCCCCGAGCCCGTGAGCGTCGTGAGCGTCGTGCAGACGCCCGTGGTGCAGAGCCTCGACGAGCTGCGCGACGCGACGCTGCTCGCGCTCACCATCCACGCCGAAGAGGACATCGCCCGCGAGGTGATGGGCCCGCTCGCGCACGTGATCACGCGCCACGGCGGCGTCGAGATCGAGCGCGACGCGACGCGCGTGGTGGCGGCCTTCGGCCTCGAGCACCCCGACGGCCGAGAGGCCTTCACGGCGACGCGGCTCGCGCTGAAGCTCCAGTCTGCGGCGCTGCGCGCGGCGCAGGTGCACGAGGCGATCGCCACGGTGGGGGCGGGGGTTCACCCCTCGCTGCTCACGGTGAAGGGCGACGGTCAGCCCGTGCGCGACGCGCGCTTCGAAGACGCGCTCGAGGTGGTGAAGGCCCTGGCCGACGCCGCGCGCAACCGCGTGCTCGCGAGCTCCGGCGTCGCGACGGCGGGGGCCGATCACTTCGAGTGCGTCGAGGTGGCCGAGGGGGCCGTGCTGGTGAAGGGCGAGCTTGCGCCCGCGCGGCGCAGGGTGGCCGGTCGCAGAGACCTCTTCAGGCTCTTCGGCGAGCTGCTCGCGAAGGCCGCGAACGAGGGCGCGCAGGTGGTGACCGTGACGGGCCCCGCGGGCATCGGAAAGACGCGCTTCCTCGAGGAGGTGGTCTACCGGCTGCGGAAGATGGGGCACCCGGTGTCGTGGCTGAACGCGCGGTGCCTCTTTCACGACCGCGAGCTGCCGATGGCGGCGCTCCAGACGATGCTCCGCGCGGTGCTCGGCATCGATGAAGCGGACAGCGACGCCGAGGCGAGGGAGCGCGCGGGGCGCCTGCGAGACTTCAAGCTCACGCCCGACGAGATGCTCGCGGCGGGCTCGCTCCTCGGCGTGGTGAGCGCGGGCGGCGAGGCCAGCGCGTCGGCGTCTCGGTCGCTGCGCGGGGCCATCCAGAAGATCATCCGCGGCGCCGCGTCGGGGCAGGTCACGGTCTTCGCGTGGGACTCCGCGGAGCACATGGACGAGCCCACGCGCGCCCGTCTCATGGACATGCTCCGCGACGCGGCGCGGGTGCCCGTGCTGGTGCTGCTCGCGGGGCGCCCGGGGCGTCCGTGGCCCTGGGAGAGCCTCTCGACGCACCACCGCATCACGCTCGCTCCCCTCGACGACGACGAGGCGCAGACCCTCGTCGCGCTGCGCCTCGGCAACGTCTCGCCGCCCCCCGAGCTCGTGCGCGAGCTCCAGTCTCGCTGCGCGGGAAACGCCTTCTACATCGAGGAATACCTCAAGTCGTGGCAGCAGAGCGGCGCCGTCACCATGACCGACGGCGTGGCGCAGTTCACGCCCCTCGACGTGGTCGACGTGCCTCGCACCGTGCGCAGCCTCACGGCGAGCAACCTGTCGCTCCTCGCGCCCGCCGAGCGGAGGCTCCTCCAGGTGGCCTCGGTCTTCGGGATGCGCGCCCACCACGACCAGCTCCGCGACGCCGCGGAGCTCGACACGGTGACCTTCAACGCCGCCCTCGGCGCGCTCGTCGCGGCGGGACACCTCGCGCCCGCGGGGCCGGGTGAGTCACGCTTCTCCAGCGAGATTCTGCACGACGTGCTCTACGAGGGGCTCACGACCGACGTGCGTAGATCGCTGCACGGCGCGGTGGGGGCGGCGCTCGAGGCGCACGCCGACGGTCACCTCCCGATGCTGGCCGAGCGCATCGTCTTTCACTACCGGGCTGCGGGCGAGAAGGCGAAGGCCGAGTCGGTGCGCGCGCGCGCGAAGATCGCCCCCTCGTATTGACCTTCGGACCCTCGATACCCTAGTACACGGCCGCCCCAGCGCGTCGACGCGCACCTGAGGGGCGTCGCTCAACCATCGACCCACCGAGGGCCTTCATGCACGTCAGGAACGACACGTCTCTGCTCGACGCATCCGACACGTTCGCGCGCCGCCACATCGGCCCCGGTGAGACCGACACGGCCGCGATGCTCTCGACCCTGGGCGTCGCCTCGCTCGACGCGCTCACCGACGAGACCGTGCCCGCCTCGATCCGCCTCGGGCGCTCGCTCGACATCGGGGCGCCGCGCGCGGAGGCCGAGCTGCTCGCCGAGCTCCGCGCGATCGCGCAGCAGAACAAGGTGTTTCGCTCGTACCTGGGCATGGGCTACCACGGCACGATCACCCCCGCGGTGATCCTGCGGAACATCCTCGAGAACCCCGGCTGGTACACGCAGTACACGCCCTATCAGGCCGAGATCTCGCAGGGCCGCCTCGAGGCGCTCCTGAACTTTCAGACCATGATCGCCGACCTCACGGGCCTCGCGCTCGCGGGCGCGTCGCTCCTCGACGAGGGGACCGCCGCGGGCGAGGCGATGGCGATGTGCCTCTCGATCGCGGGCGGACACGACGCGACGCGCAAGGTCTTCTTCGTCTCGTCGGACTGCCACCCCCAGACGATCGCGGTGGTGCATACCCGCGCGAGCTCCCTCGGCGTCGAGGTGCGCGTGGGCGACGACGCGGCCCTCACCGCGGCCCTCGATGACAAGCTCTGCGGCGCGCTCCTCCAGTACCCCGCGACGGACGGCAGCGTCGACGATCACCGCGCGCGCGCCGAGCGCATCCACGCGGCGGGCGCGCAGGTCGTGGTGGCGACGGACCTCCTCGCGCTCACGCTCCTCACGCCGCCGGGCGAGTGGGGCGCCGACATCGCGATCGGCAACAGCCAGCGCTTCGGCGTGCCCATGGGCTACGGCGGACCGCACGCGGCCTTCATCGCCACGCGCCCCGACCACGCCCGCAGGATGCCCGGCCGCATCATCGGCGTCTCGCGCGACGTCCACGGCGACGTGGCGTACCGCATGGCGATCCAGACGCGCGAGCAGCACATCCGCCGCGAGAAGGCGACGAGCAACATCTGCACGGCGCAGGCGCTCCTCGCCATCGTCGCGGGGATGTACGCGACCTATCACGGCCCCGACGGGCTGCGCCGCATCGCCTCGCGCGTGCACGCCTACGCCGCGGTCTTCGCCGAGGGCGCGCGCAGGCTCGGTCACACGGTGCTCAACGGCGCGTTCTTCGACACGGTGCGCGTGCGCGTCGCCGACGGAGCCTCGTCTGCGGTGATCGCCGAGGCGCTGCGCAGGGGCATCAACCTCCGCGACTTCGGCGACGGCTCCGTGGGCGTGAGCCTCGACGAGACGACGGCGCGCGGCGACGTGGCCGACCTCTTCGCGTGCTTCAACCTCAAGGCGTCGCACGGCGCGGCGCCCTTCACCGTCGACGGGCTCTTCGGCGAGGTCGACCTCGGCTTCTCTGCGCCCCTCGCGCGGCAGAGCGCGTTCCTCTCGCACCCCGTGTTTCACCGCTATCACAGCGAGACCGAGCTCCTGCGGTACATCACCAAGCTGCGCAACCGCGACCTGTCGCTCGCGCACTCGATGATCCCCCTCGGGTCGTGCACGATGAAGCTCAACGCCACGTCGGAGATGATCCCCGTGACGTGGCCCGAGTTCGGCGCGCTGCACCCCTTCGCGCCCGCGGATCAGGCCAAGGGCTACGCGCGCGTCTTCGCCGACCTCGAGCGCTGGCTCGCGAACATCACGGGCTTCGCGGCGGTGAGCCTCCAGCCCAACGCGGGCTCGCAGGGCGAGTACGCGGGGCTCCTGGTGATCCGCGCGTACCACCGCAGCCGCGGGGACCATCACCGCGACGTGTGCCTCATCCCCGACTCGGCGCACGGCACCAACCCCGCGTCGGCGGCGGTGGCGGGCATGACCGTGGTGGCCGTGAAGTGCGACGACCGCGGCAACATCGACCTCGGCGACCTCCGCGTGCAGGCCGAGAAGCACGCGGCGCGGCTCGCCTGCGTGATGGTCACGTACCCCTCGACGCACGGCGTCTTCGAAGAGGGGATCCGCGAGCTCTGCGAGATCGTTCACCAGCACGGCGGACAGGTCTACATGGACGGCGCCAACCTCAACGCGCAGGTGGGCCTCTGCTCGCCGGGCGACATCGGCGCCGACGTGTGTCACGTCAATCTCCACAAGACCTTCTGCATCCCGCACGGCGGCGGCGGACCGGGCATGGGACCCATCGGCGTGGCGAAGCACCTGGCGCCCTTCCTCCCGGGGCACCCCGTGGCGGCGCCTGCGTCGTCGGGCGCGCAAGCGATCGGTCCGGTGTCGGCGGCGCCCTACGGGAGCCCGTCGATCCTCACGATCTCGTGGGTCTACATCGCGCTCATGGGGAGCGAGGGGCTCAAGCGCGCGACGCAGTACGCGATCCTCAACGCGAACTACATGGCGGCGCGGCTCGGGGCGCACTACCCGGTGCTCTTCACGGGCGCGAAGGGGCGCGTGGCGCACGAGTTCATCATCGACCTGCGGCCCTTCGAGAAGACGACGGGCGTGAAGGCCGAAGACGTCGCCAAGCGGCTCATGGACTACGGCTTCCACGCGCCGACGATGTCGTTCCCGGTGGCGGGGACGCTGATGATCGAGCCGACGGAGAGCGAGTCGAAGGCCGAACTCGACCGCCTCTGCGATGCGCTCATCGCGATCCGCGAGGAGATCCGCGCGATCGAAGAGAAGCGCAGCGACCGCGCGGACAACCCCCTGAAGCACGCGCCGCACACCGCGGCCTCGCTCGCGGGCGAGTGGAAGCACGCGTACTCGCGCGAGCAGGCGGCGTACCCCGCGCCGTGGCTGCGCGACTCGAAGTTCTGGCCCTACGTGGGCCGCATCGACAACCCCTGGGGCGACCGCAACCTCTTCTGCACCTGCGCGCCCATGAGCGAGTACGCCGTCTGAGAGACGCGCTCGCGTCCGCGAGACCTCAGGCCAACCCCCCCGTCCAACTCCTCAAGCCTGATTTCCAGCTCCGCCCGCCGGGGCAGTGAACCTTCCGCGGTAGCCACGTTTCGGTTGAAAGCCACCGCCTCCGGTCGATACCGTCGCGCGCCAGGAGCAGCGCGGTGGGGAACTCGATCGGAGACGTGCGACGGCGCCTCGAACAGTACGCGGCCAATCCCCGGTGCGAGGCCAACGCCCGCGCCGCGTTGCAGAACATCCCGATGCGAAAGGTCGCCGAGAAGGTCGGCCTCGTCCCCGTGTTCGGGCAGTCGCCCTTCGCCATCCAGCGCGGACAGAGCTTCGAGCGCGGACTCTTCGACGACGATGCTTCACCGCTCCGTCGTGCGCTCATCGAGCGAAAGGCGCTCCCCGCCAACGCGACGGGCTTCGTCGACCTGCGGCTGCGGCAGGGCGGCGGCGTCATGCGCACGCTCGAAGAGTCCGCGGATGCGTTCGAGCGCTTTCTGAAGGACGCCGCGCGGGCGACGGGCGACGCGCGCATGCAGCTCCCCACCATCGTCGCGGGGGCCGCGATGAGAGCGCCGCCCGAGGTGATGGGCGGCGGGCTCCTCGCGCTCGACGTGCTCACGGTTCACCCGCAGCCGCGGCCCGCGCCCATCACGCTCCGCGTCGGTGAGGTGAAGGTCTACCCCGATCGCGGCGGGTTCACCGACAGCGCGCAGCTCGCGTCGGCGCGCGCGCAGGCCGGCCTCTACGTGGCGGTGCTCCAGCGCTTCGTCGAGGCGCTCTCGCTCACGCGCGATCTCCTCGTGGCCGACGACGGGTTCCTCGTGCTGGCGCGCGCCTCTTCGAACCAGCCCTCGGTGCGCGCGGGCGAAGACCTCGCGTGGCAGGCCGCGCGGGCAAAGGAGATGTTCGCGCAGCTACGGCCGCACCCCGAGGCCGACGCGGCGCCCGACCTCGACGCGGTGATCGCCGCGCAGAAGCGCTACGGCGACGCGTGCCTCTCGTTCTGCGAGCTCGCGGATCGCTGTCGCGACGAGGCGCTCGCGAAGGGGATGCCCGCGGCGCTCGGCGAGGACCTCGCGCGCTTTCTCGGGACCCTGTCGCTCCATCGGGCGCTCGCGCTGCTTCACGGCGAGGCGCCCGAAGGGGAGGCCGAGGTCGATTTTCTTCGGAGGGCGCGGTGAGCCTGAACGAGCTGGTCGATCGGTTGAAAGCGTGGGAGCAGGGCGCGCCGCTACCCACCACGGAGACGCTGCCGTTTCCGCGCGTGCCCGACGCGGAGCGCCTCGTGCTCGCGTTCGTGCGCATGGGCGGCGAGTCGGTGCCCTGGGGCGTCGCGATCGGGCGTCCCGATGGAGCGCCCAGGGTCTTCACCGCGCCTGATCCCCGCAATCGCGACGCCCACGCCGAGCTCGTGCGCGCGTTCTCCGCGGAGTTGCTCGCCCACGTCGGGCACCCCCGGTATTGCGACGACGGCGCGGCGGGGAATGCCGTGAACGAGCGGCCCTTTCCGACGCAGGCGCTGCGCTTGAGGCAGCTCTGGTTGCCCGGCGCCACGCACGTCGAGATGCTCCACCTGCTCGACTACAGGTACACCCTGGCGGCGACGGGAGACGACGCGTCGCTCAAGACCATGCGCGCGTTCGGGCGCGCCGCGGGATGGCTCTTTCGCGAGTCGACGCGGCCCGGGCAGGTGCGAGTTCACGACGCGACGGCGCGGCTCCGCGGCGCGTGGGTGTTCCCATCGGAGCCCGCGCGGCAGAGTCACCTGGGGTATCTGCTCGCGTGGCTCGGTGAGGGCAGCGGCGCCGAGCGCGAGGCCAGAGCCCGCGTCGCGGAGCGATGCTCCGTCGGAGTGACTCTCTCGCCGGAGTTCGAACGCGACACCCTCGAACCGCTCGTGCGCGCCTTTCACGACGCGACGGGAGCGCTCCGTGACGAGGCCGCGAAGGCCATCCACGCGGCGCTCTCGCCCGAGCTCACCGCGCGCTGGACGCTGACCGTGCAGTGCCTCCGCGCGCTCGACGCCGATCCCCGCGCGCAGAACCCGCAGCTCGGCCCCGTGCTCGATCTCGGCGCCGAGGAGTGCCACTTCCAATACTGGCGCCACGAGACGCAGGGGCTCCGCGAAGACCTCTCGCCCGAGGAGCGGCGGTCCCTCGGCTCGCATCCCGAGACCGACTTCTCGCCTGCACGCGCCGCGGCCCGGTATTTTCAGCACCTCCACGCGTACGAGGTCGCTTCGAATGAGCTCGTGCACGGCGACCGCGTGCTCCTCGAGCGCAGCCTCGACGCGGGCGACGGCTTCACGGGCACGGTCACCGCCGTGGGACGCGAGAACAACGCTCGCAGCGGTCCCGTGCGCTGGACGATCCAGTGCCCGCCCGACGAGAGCCTGCGGCTCCGCGAGGAGTCGAAGGTGTGCCTCGTCGGGGCGCGAAAGCGCGCGGGCGCGATCGTCTCGGTGGAGCCTCGCGACGACGCCCGTGTGATCGTCGTCGAGCTCGACGGCGGGCTCACGAAGCGCGCGGAGCCCTCCGTTCCCGACGCGGATGACGGCGCGTGGGTGGGCCGCGAGGTGACCTTCCTCGACCGCGGCGCCGTGGGGATCTCGCAGCGCAAGAGCATGTTCGTACGCAGCGCCGACGGACCCGGCGCGTGGCTCACCCACGCCGCGCCGCTGCCCGAGCCCTCCCCCGCGGGGCTCGTGCGACCCGACCTCGTCGAGCTCGTGAAGGGGCTGCAATGACGCCCGCGAAGCTCAAGCTCCAGGCGCGGCGCGACGCGGTGCTCCAACGTGTGCTCGCGCACGTCGAGTCGAACCAGTCGCTCCTGGTGCTCAAGGCGCCGCCAGGATCGGGCAAGACCTACGTGACCACGCGCGCCGTGGCCCTCGCGAGGCACCGCGCGCGACGCGTCGCCGTCGCCACGCAGACCAACGCGCAGGCCGAGGATTTCTGCGTCCGCATGGCGAAGGACTTCCCGAGGTTCACGGTGCACCGCTGGGCTTCGGCGGGCGGACGCGCGCGCTCGGCGCCTCGGTGCGATGGCATCGCGGGCGAGACCGCGCAGGGGCCGTGCATCGTGGTGGCGACGAGCGCCGAAATGGGCCACGTCGAAGGACCTCGACGGGCAGGACCCCTTCGACGCCCTCTTCATCGACGAGGCGTGGCAGCTCTCGTGGGCTGATTTCATGCTGTTCGGCGCCGTCGCGTCGCGCTTCGTGCTCGTGGGTGACCCGGGGCAGATCCCGCCGGTGGTGCCCATCGACGTGTCGCGCTGGCAGACGTCACGGCGACCGCCGCACGTGCCCGCGCCCGAGGTGATCCTGCGCGACAGGACGCTCCCCACGGTGCGCGTCGAGCTGCCCGTGAGCACGCGGCTCCCGCACGACACCTGCGCGCTCGTGCGGGCCTTCTACGACTTCGACTTCGAAGCGTGGGCCGCGCCCGGAGAGCGTCGGCTCGTGCTGCCGACGGGCAACGGCGACGGTCAGTCCGTCGATCGCGCGCTCGAGTCTCTCTCGACGGGAACCACCTCGCTCCTCGCGCTCCGACGCCCGCGGGCGGACCTCCGCTCGAAGAGGACCTCGACGTGGCCCGCGCCGCGGCGGCCATCGCGCGACGCGCCCTGGAGCGTCACGCGGACGGTGTGCACCGAGGAGGGCGAGCACGCGCTCCGCCCCGAGGACATCGGGATCACGGCCACGCACCGGGTGATGAACACGCGCATCGCCGACGCGCTCGGCCCGCTCGCGGGCAAGGTGCGGGTCGACACGCCCGAGCGCTGGCAGGGCCTCGAGCGTCCGCTGATGATCGTGGTTCACCCGCTCTCGGGGGTGACGAGCCCCGGGGTGTTCGACCTCGCCACGGGGCGGCTCTGCGTGATGGCCTCGCGGCACACGACGGGCCTGGTGATCGTCTCGCGCGACCACGTGGGCGCGACGCTGGAGCAGACGCTCCCGCGGGCGGAGCAGTGCCTCGGGCAGCGAGACGAGGCGGGCCGCGGTCGCGCGCAACACCGCGCCGTGTGGGAGCACCTGCACCAGAGCGGGCGGGTGGTGAAGGGCTAGCGACGCGGTTGCCGGGTTCTCGACGGCGTCGCCTCGGGGGCTCTACAGTCCCGACGCCCGTAGGAGAACGCACGTTGCTTCACTCGATCACCATGCAGGGCGTTGGCCCGAGCGAGTCGTTGGAAATCGACTTCGCGCCGAGGCTCAACCTCATCACGGGCGATAACGGCCTCGGCAAGAGCTTTCTGCTCGACGTCGCATGGTGGGCTCTGACTCGCACCTGGGCGGGCGAACCGATTCATCCGCCATATCGACAGGGCAAGATCGTGCGCTCAATCGACGGACTCGAACGGGTGCTGCCGAACCCCGCACCTGGGCGGGTGGCGTTCGACTTCGACAACGCGAGCGGGAAGCGCAGTACTCAAAGGTGCTCCTTCGACAGAGCGACGCAGCGGTGGAAGCACGATGCCGGACGCCCTCCGAGCGCAGGGCTCATCCTCTACGCATGCATCGACGGCAGCTTCTGTGTCTGGGATCCTGCGCGAAACTACTGGAAGGACGCTCCTTCGGCCGCCGACGATCCGGATCGCATTGATGCGTTCAAGTTCGACACGCACACGATCTGGTCAGGCATTCAGAACAGAGAGGCTGTGTTCTGTAGAGGTCTTCTCAGCGATTGGGTCGCGTGGCAGAAGACGAACGATCCCGCCTTCAAGCAGTTGACCAGAGTGCTCGATCACCTTTCTCCTAAAGGGGGGGACCTCGTTCTTGAACCTGGGCAGCCTACTCGTGTGTCGCCGACCGACGTTCGTGAGATGCCGACGTTGGCGCTGCCGTACGGGGACGTGCCGATTCTCGAAACATCGGCAGCAGTGCGCCGCATCGCTGCGATGGCGTACCTCTTGGTGTGGGCGTTTCGCGAGCATCAGGCGGCGCAGGAGTTCCTGGGTATGAAGCCCGAACCTCGCATCATCTTTCTGATCGACGAGATCGAGTCCCACCTCCATGTGCGGTGGCAACGCTCGATCCTATCTTCGTTGATGGACGTGACGAAGGAACTCGCTCCGAAAGCGAACGTACAGATCCTCGCCACGACACACTCTCCCTTCGTCCCGCTTTCCATCGAGAACATCGTCGAAGAGAGGACCGACGCGTCCTGGGACCTCGACCTCGTCGATCAAAAGGTCACCCTCACTCGCCGTCCCTGGGAGCGGCGCGGCGACATCGCGGGGTGGGCCACGTCGAACCTCTTCGATCTGAAATCAACGCGATCCATCGAGGGCGAGGCCGTCATCTCTGATCTTCAGGCGCTTTACCGCCGCGCGGCCACCGAAGACGCAGCCATCTCGAAGCGCGAGGTCGCTGCGATGGAGAAGCGTCTCCAGGCGGTGCTCCCTGAGCTCGACCCGATCTTCTCTCGCTGGCGGATCTTCAAAGAGAGCCTCGCCGGGCGCACGACGCGATGATCCACGTTGTCAGGGTGTCTGAACCGAAGCCCCCGGACTTCGACTTCGACACAGAGGTCCGACAACCCGGACTCGGCCTCCTTGCCGTGCTGCGCGGCCTGAAAGGGGCCCCGAGGAAGCGCTTCCCCAAAAGACGGAAGGTCAAGCGCGTCACTCCCTCGATGCTGTCCCCCTACTGGAGACGGGCGCTCCCCTCGCTTGGAAGGTGCTACGGTGACGTCTGCGCCTACAGCGGGCTGTATCTCTATAAAGAACGAGGCAGTGGCACCGTCGACCACTGGCAACCCAAAGAGATCCATCCCGACAAGGCTTACGAGTGGGACAACTTCCGTCTCGCGTCGCGCACGATGAACACGCGCAAGGGCACCGACGAAACGCTCTGTGACCCATTCCAGGTTCAGGACTTCTGGTTCTTGCTCGACTTCATCACCTTCTCGCTCTCTCCCGCGCCAAATCTGCCGAAAGCCATCGAAGACATGGTCGTGCACACGATCGACCGGCTCCAACTCGACCGGGAGCCCATGCGAAAAGCCCGCGAAGAAGCGTGGAAGCTCTACGAACACAACCCGAGCCCCTTCAACTGGTGGCTCATGGCCCGCGACTGCCCCCTCGTAGAACGACAGTACCTTCGACAACACAAGGGCGTGCGCCCTCCCGCGTCCCTGCCGCCGTGGACTCCCCCGCCCTGACACGCCGCCCCGCGCTCCTCCTTCTCCCCCCGCCCGACGCTTCCCGCTTCACGCGGCGCGCCGTGATGCACTACGGTCCCGCGCGCAATGCCGCTCCCGCCTGACTTCGAACGAGACCTCTGGGCCGCCGCAGACCTCATGCGCGCCAACACCGGACTCGAACCCTCGGAGTACACGCAGCCCGTCCTCGCGCTCCTCTTCCTCCGCTTCGCCGACGCGCGCTTCGCGCAGCACACCGCGGCCCTCGCGAAGAAGAAGATCACCGCTCCGGAGCGCGAGGACTACGTCGCCGCCCGCGTCCCGTACCTCCCGAAGAACGCCCGCTACGACTGGCTCCTCCAGATCCCCGACGGGGGATTCCCCACCGGGCCCGACAAGGGCAAGCGCGTCGGAGAGCTGCTCGATGAAGCCATGCGCGCCATCGAGAGGCTCAACCCCGACCTCCGCGGCGCGCTCCCCGAGACCTTCGCGAAGCTCGACGACCGGCTCCTGCGGGATTTTCTCAAGCGCTTCTCGACCATTCCCCCCGACGCGCAGGGCGACGTGTTCGGGCGCGTGTACGAGTATTTTCTCGGCGAGTTCGCCAAGCTCACGCTCCAGAAGGGCGGCGAGTTCTACACCCCCGTCTCCGTCGTGCGACTCATCGTCGAGGTCCTCGAACCCTACGAGGGACGCATCTACGACCCCGCCTGCGGCTCCGGCGGAATGTTCATCCAGTCTGCCCGCATGGTCGAGGAGCATCGCCGCGACGTCCACAACCTCTCGATCTTCGGCGTCGAGAAGCGCGCCCAGACACTCCGTCTCTGCAAGCTCAACCTCGCGGTCTACGGCCTCGCGGGCAGCGTCATCGAGGCCAACAGCTACTACGACGCCGCCCACGACAAGAACGGCCCCTTCGACTTCGTGATGGCCAACCCGCCCTTCAACGACAGCGGCGTCGAGAAGGCCCGCGCCGAGAAGCTCACGAAGCGATATCCCTTCGGCGCCCCCACGGGCGACAACGCCAACTACCTCTGGATCCAGCATTTCTATAGCGCCCTCTCGCCCACCGGCCGCGCGGGCTTCGTCATGGCCAACAGCGCGGGCGACGGGCGAGGGCGCGACCTCGAGATCCGTCAACAGCTCCTCGACGCGGGCGCGGTCGACGTCATCGTGTCGCTCACGTCGAACCTCTTCTACACGGTCACCCTCCCGGTCACCCTCTGGTTCCTCGACCGCGGAAAGGAGCGCACGGCCCGCAAGGACAAGGTGCTCTTCCTCGACGCGCGCGGGATCTTCCGTCAGGTCGACCGCGCCCACCGCGAGCTCGAAGCGCACCAGATCGAGCTCCTCGCCGACACCGTGCGCCTCTACCGCGGAGAGAAGCCCGAGTTCCTCCGCGAGGGCACGAAGGCGCTCTTCGACGAACGCTTCCCCGAGGGGAAGTACCGCGACGTCCCCGGCTTCTGCAAGGTCGCCACGCGCAAGGAGATCGCCGCCCAGGGCGCGAGCCTCAACCCCGGCCGCTACGTCGGCGTCGTCGCGCAGCAGCAGGACGACGGCGAGTTCCGCGCGCGCTTCGAAGCGCTCCACGAGGAGCTCGCCGCGCTCAACGCGGAGGCGCACCGGCTGGAGGAAGTCATCGAACGCAACGCCCTTCAATTGCTTGGAGATATCTGATGAATTCTCTGAGCGAGATTCTTGTGCTAACCAAGGATGGCGAGTGGGGATCTGATACCGCCTCGACTGATACCTGCGAAATGCTTGTGATCCGAGGGACGGATTTTTCGGACGTAGAGCTCGCGAATTGGAGCGACGTGCCGTTGCGTCACATTCCGGCTGGCAAGGCGTCGCAGAAAAAGTTGCAGCCCTACGACATCGTTATCGAGACCGCCGGGGGGACGAAGGATCGTCCGACCGGCCGCGCTTTACTGTTGCGAGAAACAGCGTTGCGCGGTGTCGGAGTTCCAGTCTCCTGCGCGAGTTTCTCCAGGTTTCTGCGCGTTGATGATGCGAAAGCGAACTCAATCTATATCTATTACTTGCTGCGGGTAATGTACGACCTTGGGCTTCTGCGGAAGTTCAATACACAGCATACGGGACTCTCTCGATTTCAGTATACAAAGTTCGCTGCGGAAAAGTGTTTCTGGGTCCCTGATCGGGGAGCACAGGATCGCGTAGCGGCTCATCTTCTAGCGTACGACGACCTCATCGAGAACAACGCGAGGCGCATCCGTGTGCTGGAGGAGATGGCGCGGGCTCTATATCGCGAGTGGTTCGTACAGTTCCGATATCCGGGGCACGAACGTGACAAGAAAGTGCCGTCGGCGAAGGGAGCGATCCCTGAAGGATGGGCGTTCGAAGCTGTCAGCGCGCTCGGTGACTACGTAAATGGTTACGCGTTCAAACCGTCTGACTTCGCGGGTGAGGGGGTGCCGATCGTCAAGATCCGCGAGTTGAAAGCGGGTGTCGATGATTCGACGCCCAGGTATCAAGGGCAACTCCGAGGACCGCTATCGAGGACGACGGAGCCGTTCTATGCTCGTGGTCCGGGACCATTCTGGCTGTCGTGCGCGGGATGTCGGCTGGCGAAGGAGCCCTCTTCGGGGATCGACCGCGACGAACGGTGTCTTCTTCAATACCATGCGACTTGAAGGCCATCGTTCGCGCGATGAGCAATGGGCGATCGATAAGCATGATCAAGTTTCAGCGCGCTCGACACACACGCTTGTCGTTGCGCCAGATGGCGAATGAGGCGTCTCACGGCACGATGACTCGACGATACTCAGTCTTGAAGCGTGCTGATCGTCGCCTCCGCGCAGCGGCCATTCAGCACCTCTCGGAGCACGTCGCGCCCCTTCATGCGCAATGGGGGCACCGTGGATCAACGAAACCGAGCGCCGCGCGCGGCGCGGGTTCCGGCTGCCGAAGCTGCTCTCGGGGCAGTTGCGGTCGAGCGCATCCTTGATCCGGCGGAGGCCGCGGGGTGATCGAGCGCGGCCCCACCACCGCTGCCGCGCGCTCCGCCCCCGCGGGGCGAACCGGCAGAGCTGTGTGTCGTCGCGGGCGTTGTGCTTCGGGCTGGTGGGCAGTGCGAGGCCGCACGGAGCCCCGGGCGGAGTCCTTGCCCCCGAGGCGCGACTCGGGGCGCGCGCGGCACCGCAGGCGAGGGGGTGCTTCTCCGCGGCGATCGCTCGACGCGCACGACGGGGCGGGTAGAAGATAGGTGGGGCACGCGATGTCATTGAACTCACCAGCGGATCAGCAGAAGGCGCGGACCGTCGTCGCCTACGGGGACCCCGACGATCACCTGCGGCTCACGGTGCTGCTTGCGAACGCGCTGCGGCGCTTCGAGCCAGAGGCCGCCGCGCTCTGTCGGAAGGCGAACAACAACCCCTGGTCGCAGCGATTCGACGCGCTGATGGTGTTGCTGCGGACGGCCGATCTGCGCGCGTCGCGCGCGGAGCGACCGCTGGTCCGAGTGCGCGACGCCGGGGCGCTCCCCCCGCCGAGGTTTGGCGGCGACACCCGTTGGAATGACCGGGACTTCGTCTTCGAGCGGAGCAGGCTGCGCCACGCGTTGGAGGGCGCGGACTCGGTGGTCACGCAGGAGCGCGAAGCGCCCGCGCCCGAGGGAGCGCCTGTCGTCGAGCGCTTCGAGCGCGCGCTGCGCCCGGTGGCTCGATGGGTCCTCGCGGAGGGCCACCTCGACGAGCTGACGCTGGCCTCGTACCTGGGCCACGGGTGTGAGCGACACGTCCTCGACGTGGCGTGGGACGCGTTGCTCCCCTCGACGCGTGACACGGCGCTGCGCCTCTCGGCGATGCGGGCGCCGCAGCGGCTCAACGGCGTGCTCGGACCGTTTCCGTTGCTCCCCCGTGGCGCGGACCGGGCGGCGGCACCGACGCTGCGCACCCTGCACCGTGGCGCGATTGATGAGCTCCTCGCGGCGGGCTTCCTGACGCCCGCGCCAGAGCCCCCGCAGCGCGTGGAGTTCCCGAGGGAGATCCGCGTGTTTCTGCGCGGCCACGCGACAGCCCTCGCGCCCGAGGAACTTCGCGAGGATCACCGGCAGATCGCGCTCGAATCGAAGGACGAATCCGACGAGGCGAAGATCGAGCGGCACCACCACGCCGTGCTCGCCTGTGACGCGAAGCTCGCGATCGAGACCTCGACGTTTTATGGAGGAGACCTCCGCGCGATCGGGACGGAGGCCAGCCTCGATGGGCGCTACGACGAGGCGGCGGCGGTCTTCCGTGAGATCGTGGAGCGCTTCGATCCTCGCGACGCCTACGCGTGGGAGTACCTCGGGGCCAACCTCTGGTGGCCTCACCGGCGCAGCCTGGAATTGATGCCCGTGAAGGTGCGCGAAGACGCGCGGCACGCGCTCGAACGCGCCTGCATCGTCGACAGGCGGAGCGACCGGAACCCCCTCTTCCACGGCCGCCTGCTCGGGTTTCGCGGAGCGCTCGGCGAGGACATCCGCGGCGAGTTCGAGCGGGAGCTGCGCTACTTTCAAGGGCGCCTTCTCCAGACTCCTGAGCGTATCTCGTGGTTCATCAAGCCCGTGCGAGGCGCCTTCAAGGACGCCGGGAGGTTGGCCGCCTATTCCGCGCTGTGCGAACCGTGGCGCGACGACCCTGCGCTCTACGATCTGCTGACGAATCCCCGCACGACGGAGTGAGGTGACCGATGCACCCGCCTCTCTCCAACGCCCTTCGCGCGGGGTGGAACGGGCTCTCGTTGTACGTGCTTGGGCCGGGCGTCGGGGAGTGTCAGGTGCTCCTCCTGCCCGACGGCAAGGTGGTCGTCGTGGACGCATGCATGCGCGATGACCGCAACCTCGGCGTCGAGCTGTTGAGGGCGCTCGGTGTCGCGGGCGTCGACCTCTTCGTCGTCACGCACCCCGATCAGGATCATGTGCGAGGTGCGGCGGAGCTCCTCGACGCGTTCCCGCCGGGGCGCGTCTGGATGTACCCCGAACACGCCAGCCTGCGCACCGTGCTGGTGCGCGCGAAGCGCCACGCCGCGGCGCTCAAGATCCCGGTGACGAACGCCCTCCGGGACCTCACGCATTTCGCGGAGGCCCTCGACCGCTATCACGAGACCGCGCCACGGCGCGTGGAGGCGATCCGAGGCACGCGCGAGCCCTGGCGCTTCGCGGGGATGCCCTACGAGATCAAGCCGATCGCCCCGACCGACGACGACGAGCGTGGCGCCGCCGACGCGTTTCGCGATCTTCGCGCCATGCCCGAGCGAAAGGGCGCGGAGTTCGTCGCGTGGATGGAGGACTTCTTCCGCGATGGCAAACGCCCGAAAGACCATCCCAATCAGCTCTCGATCGCGTTGTCGGTCGAGTTCCATCATCGCAGGATCCTCCTCGGCGGCGACGTAGAGCGAGGCGAGGCCACCGAGGGGAGGGGCTGGGCGGGCATCCACCTCTCGCTCGGCGACCCTTCACGCAACCAGCTCCATCTGCTGCGCGCGCTCGACGCGGTGAAGATCGCCCACCACGGCTCCTGTGGAGCCATCCACGAGCAGACATGGCAGGAGCATATCGGCGGACGCTCTGTGCCCTGGGGCGTGATCGCGCCCTTCCGCCGACAAGAAGAGAAGCTCCCTCGGGTGGACGGCCTCTCGAAGCTCCGCGAGTTCGCGCCGCGCCTCGCGATCACCCACACCGCCCCCGACACCCGCACGGCCGCCGCCTCCGCGGGATGGACCGAGGACACCACAATCATACGGCAGGCCGAGGACTTTCCGATGGTGGCGCTTCGGGTGCCACAGGCGGGTCCTGTCGAGGTGTCGGTGTGGGGCGACGCCTCGGTCTGGCGGCCCTGACTCGGTCTCCCGCGTCGTTCTCGCTTCCATCGCCTTGCAGCGCTGCGATAGCGTGCCGGTCACCGTGGGCGCTCTCTTCGCTCGCGGTGAAGGAGCAACCCGCGATGACGACAGAGACCCCGAAGAAGACCCGCCCCCGCGTTCCGAAGCTCGACGCCCTCACGCTCGACGTGAAGGCTTCGCCCGGACACTACGAGCGCTGGCGGAGCGTGATCGTGTCGGTGAAGACCCGAGACCTGGCGGCTTCGAACGTGAACGTCACCCGCGCGGTGACCATCGCGCTCGGGGCCTACGCCAACCTCGAAGCGGCGCGCGACGAGATCGTCGCGACGCTGACGAACTTTCGCGTGAGCGCCCTCGACGACCTCACGTCGCTCGCGTACGCCGCGTGGCACGCCGACCTGCTCTGGCGGATCTCGACCGACGTGACGCTCTCGTGCGCGGACCTCATGCCCGAGGTCGAAGAGCTCCGTGACCTGCTGCTCGAACAGGCCCGCGTGCAGGTGAGGCGCAAGCGCATCGAGCAGTCGCTGATCGACACGGTGGAGCCCGGTACGGGGATCGAAGACAGGGCCAACGACCTCACCGCGCTGGCCCACGCGTTTCGCTCGAAGTGGGATGAGTTCCAGGGCAAGGTCGACATCACGCTCGCCGAGCTCGATCGGGCGGATGAGCTGGCCGCGAAGCTCCTCGGGCGCCTCGCCGCGCGGGCGGTCCCCGTGCGCAAGGAGGGCGAGCTCTCGCCCGCGGAGGTGCGCGCCCGCGCCTGGACCTTGCTCGTGAACGCCTACGAGGAGTGCCGACGAGGCGCCGCGGCGCTGTGGTGGTACGAGGAGGGCGGTTGGGAGCAGTACGTCCCGTCGCTGCGCCTCGGGCAGAGCCGCGGACCGAACCGCGGAACCGTTGAAGAGGGCGAGCCGAAGCCCCCGGCGCCTCCGACCCCCGCCTGACGGCGCAGAAGTCATGTTGGAACATCCCCCAGAGGCCGCCGACAGGTTCCGGGGGATGTTGCAACATGGTCCGAGCGCCCCCCGCGCGCCCCGGAGGGATGTTGGAACATGCCTCCGAAGCCGCCGACAGGTTCCCAGGGATGTTGGAACATGGTGTCAGCGCCCGGTGAGGGCCTTCGGGGGATGTTGCAACATGGTCCCGAGGCTGCCGACGGGTTCCGGGGGATGTTGCAACATGATCGGGCGCCGACGGGTCACGACGCGCCCGATCCCCGTTGCCCGGCGCCCCGTGCGGACGTGATCATCGCGCCATGAGCATCGTCTCCGAGCTCGACGTCGAGAACGTCGTCGCTTCGCGCTTCGCCTCCCTCGGCTGGACCGTCGTCACCGGACACGACGTCGCCGCGGAGCGCGAGAACCAGCGGGAGGTCTTTCTGCTCCCGAGGCTACGCGCGGCCCTCGCGCGCTTGAACCCCGCGGCGCCCTCCGACGTGCGCGACGACGCGCTGCGCGCCCTCACGCGCGACCGCGGCGCCATGGAGCTCGTCAACGCCAACCGCGAGGTCCACGGGCTCCTCCGCGACGGGATCAAGTGCGAGCACCGCGACGCGCAGGGGGCGCTCCACACCTTCACCGTGCGCTTCATCGACTGGGACGCGCCCGCGAACGATGACCTCCTCCTCGTGCGGCAGCTCACGGTGACCGCCACGGCGGGCGCCTGCGTGCCCGACCTCGTGGGCTTCATCAACGGAATCCCCCTCGTCGTCGGAGAGCTCAAGGGCGTCGGCGTCGACCTCGCCACCGCGCTCACGAAGAACCTCGACCCCTACCGCGCGGAGATCCCGCAGCTCTTCGTCCCCAACGCGGTCGTGCTGCTTTCGAATCACACCGACACCCGCGTGGGGACGCTCACAGGCTCGTCGCTCGAACACTTCGCGCGCTACACCCGCTTGCGCGAAGACGACGCCCGCAGCGCCGACGTCGACACGGCCCTGCGCGCGGTCTTCGCTCCCGCGGCCTTTCTCGACCTCGTCGAGAGCTTCGTGCTCTATGAGCAGTCCGACAAGGGGCTGAGAAAGCTCATCGGACAGAACCACCAGCGCCTCGGGGTCAACGCCGCCGTGGCGCGCATCGCGGCCTACGGCGCCGCCCTCGACACGGGCGCCGACGCGAAGACCCTCGACGACGCGCGGAGGCTCGGGGTCTTCTGGCACACGCAGGGCTCGGGCAAGAGCTACTCGATGGCCTTCCTCGTGCGGAAGGTGCAGCACAAGGTCCCCGGCGACTGGAGCTTCGTGGTGGTCACCGACCGCGACGAGCTCGACGAGCAGATCTACAAGAACTTCGTCGCCACGGGCGTCACGGAGAAGAAGAAGGGCCTCCAGGCCGCGACGACGAAGCACCTCCGCAAGCTCCTCGAAGGCAACGAGCGCGTGGTCTTCACGCTCATCCACAAGTTTCGACTCGACGAGGGGCAGAAGAAGCACCCCACGCTGGCGGCGAACCCTCGCGTGCTCGTGCTCGCCGACGAGGCCCACCGGAGCCAGTACGCCACCTTCGCGACGAGCATGCGTCAGGCGCTCCCCAACGCGGGCTTCATGGCCTTCACGGGGACGCCGCTCCTCGCGAGCGACACGACGACGCGCGCGAAGTTCGGCGACTACGTGTCGCGGTACCCCTTCTTTCAAGCCATCGAAGACGGCGCCACGGTGCCTCTCTACTACGAGGCCACGATCCCCGACGTGCAGCTCGGCGACCGAGACCTCGACGCCGCCATGGATCGCGTCGCCGCCGAGTCGAACCTCTCCGACGAGGATCGCCAGGAGATCGAGCGGTACTTCTCGCGCTTCTACGTGCTCCTCACGCGCTCGTCGCGGCTCGACAAGGTCGCCGCGCACATGGTCGATCACCTCCTCGGCTTCGCGCCGCCGATGAAGGCCATGGCCGTGTGCGTCGACCGCCCGACGACGCTCCGCCTCGCGCAGCGCGTCGAGAAGGTGCTCGCCCTGCGCCGTCAGGAGCTCCGCGCGAAGCTCGAAGAGCTCCACGACTACGACGCCGCGACGCAGCGGGTGATGACGCAGCGCCTCGCCGAGCTCGACGCCCTGGAGTGGGCCGTCGTGGTGTCGCGCTCGCAGGGCGACGTGGAGTCTCTCTCGAAGCAGCTCCGCTACCACGCGAAGGGCGTGGTGGCCTACGCGGAGCGCATGGAGGCCGCGCAGCGGCAGCTCCTCACGGGCGTCGGCGACGCACCCTATCGCGGCGATCCCGAGGTCGAGGGTTCCATCGAGGCGGAGCGCGCGGAGGCCGCGACCGACGAGGTCTCCGCGGAGACGCGCGCGTGGGTCGAGCGGACGCTCTCGGGCGATGTCGCTGCGATGGCCGAGCGCTTCAAGCGCGCCGACGACCCGCTGCGCCTGGTGCTCGTGTGCTCGATGTGGATCACGGGCTTCGACGCGCCTCCGTGCGGCGTCGTGTACCTCGACCGCCCCATGGCGAACCACACGCTGATGCAGACCATCGCGCGGGCCAACAGGGTCTTTCCCGGCAAGGACTTCGGCCTCGTCATGGACTACGTCGGGGTGCTGAGGAACCTCGAAAAAGCCTTCAAGGACTACGAGAAGGAGCACGCCGCGGGCGGGGCCCTCGACCGCCCCGTGGCCGACAAGGCCGTGGAGATCGCGCGCCTCGCGCAGGCCGTGGGAGAGGCCCGCACGGTGTGTCAATCGCTCGGCGTGTCGCTCGACGAGCTCTACGCCACCGACCGCGCGCGACGCCTCGCGGCCGTGAAGGAAGCCGTCGAGCTCTTCGCCACGGCGCCCGCTCCGCGGCGGGTGTTCCGCGCGCTGGCGGCCTTCATCGATCGTCAGTGCCGCGCGCTCGGCGACGACCCCCGCTGCGCGGACTACACCCTCGACCGCGCCGCGCTGTGCAGGCTCTCCGCCGCGCTGGCGGAGCTCGACGCGCCGCGCGACCTCACGCGCGTGCTCACGAAGCTCGACGAGGTGCTCGACGAGGTGCTCGAAGCCGACGCCGATCGCCCCGCGCTCTCCGTCGACCGACTCGACCTGGGCGCCGTCGACCTCGTCGCCCTCGACGCCGCGCGCGCCGCGCTCGCGAAGAACCCCGAAGGAGACGCACCCCGACCGGGCGCCGCGCAGGTGCTCGCGATCGGCGCGATGGTGCAGCGCTGGACGGCCCAGATGGCGCAGCAGAACCCGACGCTCGTGGGACTCCAGCGCAGCGTGCAGGAGGCCATCGACGAGTACGCCGCGGGCGCGCGCGACCTCGGGAGCTTCGTCGTCGCGATCACGACTCCCATCGAGACGCTCAAGGCCCAGATCGCGCGCGAGGCCGCCGAGGGGCTCACGCGCGTCGAGCTCGCGAACTACGACGTGCTCCTCGCGACGCTCGGTGACGCGACCGCGACGACGGAGACCCGCGAAGGTCTCAAGACCGCGCTCCGCGCGCTGCGCGGTCTTCGGGAGCGCGTCGGCCGCGACTGGCGCAACACCGACCAGGGACGCTCGCGCCTCACCCTCGAGGTGCGCGATGCAATTCACGAAGCGATGGGCGAGACCCTGACTGCCGAAGCGCTCAAGGCGCTTCGGGAGGCGCTCTTCGCGCGGCTCTACGAGACGCTGTGAGTCACCTCACGGCGTCGTAGGCATCCTCTCTGCGGCGTTCTCACTGGGACGCTCGGGCGGCACCGACTCGACCCACGCCGCGCCGCGCTGCCGGACCACGCATCCGTTCCCCCGACATGTTCGGGTGATACCTTGGGCGACTGCGATACGATCGCGCCGATGGAGCGCGAAGACGCGGGCAATCGCATCGGCACGTGTGGCCGCTGTTGCGCTGGCCTCCGATGGGGACCATCGCGCGCCGCGCCGTCCTGCCGGAGCGCGTTCTGCGAGGCGTCGACCGAAGGCCGTCGCACTCGCTCACGACGGCCGCGGCGTCCCTCGCCCTGGTTACACGCAGAGCTGGCAGGTGAGCCGCCGAGGGGCGCTGTCCTGACAGATGCTTCCGCCGCTGATGGAGCCGCACGGTCGAAGGCACGCGCAGTTCGGCGTGGCCGCGCAGCTCGGCGGGAGGTCGACGCAGCGGTAGGGGTTCCACGTCGGACCCGCGTCGAAGCCCGAGCACTGCACCAGACAGTATTGCCCAGCGCCGCACGTCGCCGATCCGCACGAGATGGCGCCGACGTCGGGGGGCGGTCCGTCGCTCGGCGCGGCGTCGGCCGGACGGTCTGTGGGCGCATCCGTGGGCGCATCCGTGGGTGCATCCACGGGCGCGTCCACGGCGACATCCACGGGCGCATCTACGGCGGCATCCACGGGCGCATCCACGGCGGCATCCACGGGCGCATCCACGGCGGCATCCACGGGCGTGTCGGCGGTGGGCACGTCGGGAAGCGCGTCAACGGCGCCGTCGACCGCGGGCGGGGTGCCTGCGTCGCACGCGGCGAGAACGGCGACAAGCGAGAGCCGCGCGAGAGACTTCTGGGGAAGGCCAACGTCATGACGCGCACGTCAACGCAACGCGTGTACCGCGTCGATCGCGCTGCAAACACGGTGAGGTCGTGGGACGCGGGCGGGGCGCGTCGGTCGGTCGTGTGTCGACCTGAGCCCTCGAAATTGCGGTCGGTTGCGGGGAGATCACTCGTGCTCGACGAGCGCGACGCGGAGCGCCCCACGCCACGACGGTATGCGCTGGGGACGACCGCAACCTCTTCTGCACCTGCGCGCCCAAGAGCGAGTACGCCGTCTGAGAGACGACGTCTCTGTCCGTCCCCTCCGCTTCAGCATCCTCCCCGTCATCCTCGTCGCGCTCCTGTCGCGGAACGCCTGAAGGCGGCGCGTCTCGCGCGGCCTGGGCTTCGACGTCCGAGGTAGGCGTGCGGTCGGCGAGGGCACGGAGGTGCGGGCGGAGGGGGGCGAGATGAGAAAACCAATCCCGCATTGCCGCGGCGATGGGACGGGCATCGTTCGGGCAATGCGGGATTGGATTTTCGACCCGGAGAGACACCCCGCGGGTACGCCCACCCACGCCCGGATCGGTCTCGAACTTTGTGCGTTCGAGATCGGAGACCTCGTGTTCTACTCGTGCCGCGGGTTGGAGTGTCCCCGCGCATCATTCGAACAGAGGGGTTCCGATGAGAAGCTCGGGTGTTCGCAACGCGCTGGCGCTGATGGTCTCCCTCGTGGCCGGGTGCACGGCCTCGCCCGCGACTCCAGGGATGGACGGCGCCGTGGGGATGGACGGCGCCGTGGGGATGGACGGCGCCGTGGGGATGGACGGCGCCGTGGGGATGGACGGCGCCGCGGGGATGGACGCAGCGAGTGATGGCGGCATCGAATCGCCGCGCGGCACGGGCCAGTCTGCGATGGCCGTGGTGGGCGCGGACGGAGGGACGCTCTCCCTGGAGTCCATGCGGCTCGAGCTCCCCGCGGGCGCGCTCGAGAGCGACCTCATGCTGCGGGTGACCTCGTCGACGGAGGCTCCTCCTGCAGGGCTGACCACCCTCGCACCCATCTTCCGCTTCACCCCCGAGGGAACGCAGTTCCGCGCGCCCCTGCTGCTGTCCTTCGCGCTGCCCGCGCAGGGTGATCGCCCGAGGGTCTTCTGGACCCGTGCCGACGGCGCCTTCGAAGAGACCAGCACCTGGCTCCAGGACGGACGCCTGTACGCCCAGATCCAGCACTTCAGCGGCGGCACCGTCGGGGCCACGACGGCGCCCGCGTGCACCGCACCTCTGCAATCGTGCACCGCCCCCTGCGCGATCCCGACCGCCGCGGGACAGCGGTGCCCCGTCTGCGTCGACACGCAGAGCGACCCCGCGCACTGCGGCGCCTGCAACACCGCCTGCCCCGCGGGTCAAACGTGCCGCGCGGGACTGTGCGGACCCGGACCCGCCACGGCGCTCTCCGCGGGATCCGGGTTCGCCTGCGCGCTCGTCGCGGGCTCGGTCCAGTGCTGGGGAATCAACACCTCCGGCGAGCTGGGCAGCGGCAGCCCCGAAACCGCGGGCTCCTGCTCGGCGGTGCGGGGCCTGAGCGGCGCGGTCGAGCTCGCGAGCGGGCACAGCCACACCTGCGCCCGGCTGAGGGACGGCAGCGTGCTGTGCTGGGGCGACAACAGCGACGGCCAGCTCGGCGACGGCACCACCACCAGCCGGAGCAACCCCACCGCGATCAGCGCCCTCACCAACGTCGTGCAGCTCGCGCTCGGCGCGAGCCACTCGTGCGCGGTCAGCATGGACGGCACGGTGCGCTGCTGGGGGAAGAACATCCTTCGACAGCTCGGCGATGGCACGACCACGAGCCGCCTCACGCCCCAGCGCGTCGTCGGCCTGAGCAACGTCGCGGAGCTCGCCGCGGGAGCCCTTCAAACCTGCGCGCGCCTGGGCGACGGCACCGCGCGCTGCTGGGGCATGAATTTCTACGGCGGACTCGGCGACGGCACCGCCACCGATACCCCCTCGATCACCACCGTGCGCGGGCTGAGCAACGTGGTGGGGCTCGCGAGCAGGGGAGCCTTCACCTGCGCGCGCCTGTCGAACGGAGCCGCCCGATGCTGGGGTGCGAACACCGCGGGCAACCTCGGCAACGGACCCACCGGGACGCAGTACGAGCCCGTGACCGTTCTCTGCGTCAGCGGCTGCACGGCGCCGCAGTCGCTGTGCGGCGGCGCGTGCGTCGACACGCGGACCAGCGCCGCGAACTGTGGCGCCTGCGGCAACGCGTGCGTCGCGGGTCGTCCCTGCGTCGCGGGCGTCTGCGCAGCGCGTCCGACCTGCGCGCCCGCCGAGACGGACTGCGCGCCCGCCGCGGCCTCGCCGACCTGCGTGAACACGCAGACCGACAACGCGAACTGCGGCGCCTGTGGCCGCGCCTGCCCCTCGGGTCAACCCTGCATGGCGGGCGTATGCGGCACGCCGCGCTCGACGTGCCCCTCCGCGGAGACAGACTGCACGCCGACCGCGCCCGCGCCCACCTGCGTGAACACGCAGACCAGCGCCGCGAACTGTGGCGCCTGCGGGCGAGCCTGTGCCGCCGGGGAGACCTGCGTGGCAGGAGCCTGTCGGGCGCGTCCGGCCTGTGCGCCCGTCGAGACCGACTGCGCGCCCGCTGCGCCCTCGCCGACCTGCGCGAACACGCAGACCGACAACGCGAACTGCGGCGCCTGCGGCCGCGCCTGCGCCGCGAGCGAGACGTGCATCCGAGGGGTCTGCTCCACCGGCGGCGCGGCGACCGTCGCGGCGGGAGGCTCGCACACCTGCGCGATCATGAGCGGCGCGGTGCTGTGTTGGGGTGCCAACAGCGCCGGTCAGCTCGGCGTCGGCAACACCGCGACCACCGCCTCCTGCGTCTCCGCGAGCGGGCTGAGCGACGCCGTCGAGGTCGTCAGCGGCACCGATTTCTCGTGCGTGCGCACCTTCACGAACGCCGTGAGCTGCTGGGGCGGCAACGCGACGGGCCAGCTCGGCAACAGCACCACCACGCCGCGCAGCGTTCCGGGGATGGTCGGGGGCTTGAGCTCCGTTCCCGCAGAGCTCGCGGCCGGGAACGGGCACGTTTGCGTCCGTGGCGTGGACGGCACCGCTCAGTGCTGGGGTGCCAACTCCTTCGGCCAGCTCGGCGACGGCAGCACCACCGATCGCAGCTCGCCCGTCGCGGTGAGCGGGCTCAGCGGCATCGTCGAGCTCGCGACGGGGAGCTTTCATTCCTGCGCGCGGCTGACGGACGGCACGGTGCGATGCTGGGGCTTCAACAGCGCCGGTCAGCTCGGCGACGGCAGCACCACCAACCGCAGCGCACCCGTCGCGGTGA
Source organism: Polyangiales bacterium (assembly GCA_046351535.1). GTDB lineage: Bacteria > Myxococcota_A > Polyangia > Polyangiales > CAISKJ01. The sequence goes on along the minus strand of JAXLYG010000015.1, from coordinate 24,199 downwards.
GCGGGATCAGCAGCGCCGTCGAGCTCGCCGCGGGCCTCGTCCACACCTGCGCCCGGCTTAGCGACGGCACGGTCCGCTGCTGGGGCTCCAACTCCTTCGGGCAGCTCGGCGACGGCACCACCACCGATCGCAGCGCGCCCACCCCGGTCTCGGGCCTGAGCAACGTCGTCGAGCTTGCGGCCAACGGCGGCACCACCTGCGCGCGGTTGATGGATGGCTCTGTGCGCTGCTGGGGCTTCAACAGCAACGGCCAGCTCGGCGACGGCAGCACCACCAACCGCAGCGCGCCCGTCGTCGTCGCGGGGCTCGGCGGCGCCACGTCGCTGTCGTGCGGGCTCTATCACGTCTGCGCGCGCACGGCGGCCGGCGTCGTTCGCTGCTGGGGCATGAACACCAACGGCCAGCTCGGCGACGGCACTGCCACGGACCGCAGCGCGCCTGTCGCCGTCCGATGCATCGGCGGCTGCGCTGCGAGCCTCTCGGCCTGCGCCAGCGGCTGCGCGGACACGCAGACGAGCGTCGCGAACTGCGGCGCCTGCGGCAACTCCTGCGGGCTTACCCGAGACTGCGTCGCGGGGACGTGCCAGCGTGGCTGCTCGTTGTACTGTCGGCGGCTCTCCGCCTGCCCGGGCTACGACGCTGCGGCCTGCGCGAGCGCCTGCGCGAGCACCACCACCGTCACCCCCGCGTGCTTCGCCTGCCGCTTCGTCGCGCTCGACGCCTGTACCGACTGCACCGCCGAGTGCAGCTAGCGCGCCGATCGACAACCTCCGAGGCGACCGCAACCTCTTCTCACCTGCGCGCCAGGATCGGTCGTCCGACATCGCGGCGACGCCGTGCTGACCTGCGCAGACGCGCAGCGCCACGCGCGACGGAACCAACCGGTGACGCCCGATTCGCATGCTCACACGACGCGCGCCCACGGACCGATCGGCCGCCGCGCGAGAGCCCCGCGCGTGGCGCTCGCGCCACGCCGTGCCACGCGCGAAAACCGCTGGAATTCGCGGGCGATCGAGCGGCACATGCGCTGCACCAGAGGAGCCCACGCGGCGCTCGATGCCGCGACCAACAAGGGGTCCTCGTCATGAAGCTCTCGTCGCTCCTCTCGCTCGCGTCCTTCGGCCTCGTCGCGCTCGTGTCGGTCTCGGCGGAGGCGCAGCCCTTCCCGATGGGATTCCCTCGCGCGATGCCCGGCGCGTACGCGCCCTTCCGCGGGCCGATGCAGCCTCGCGGGATGCGTCGCGGCGTGTCCGTCGTGTACGTCGCGCAGCCCGCGCCTCGACCCGCGCCGGTCGTGGTGGTGACGCAGTCGGCGCCCTGTCACCCGACCTTCGTCGCAGCGCCGCCGCCGTCCGACGAGCACGGTCTTCTGGTGCTCGACACGACGCCGCTCGTGGGCGGCCAGGCGGTGCTCATCGAGTGGGGCGCGTCGTACTACGCGGGCCAGGTGATCGCGGTGAACGGCAACGGCACCGTGCGCGTGCACTACTCGAGCTACAGCGGGATGTGGGACGAGGACGTCCCCCGCTACCGCCTCCGCCTCGCGCGCTGAGCCGAACGCCTCGCGCGCTCGATTCACGGCGCATCGCCAACACGCCTGCGATTCGCTACGGTCGCAGGCGATGTCCTCGCACACGCTCCGCTTCGCGACGCTCCTCGTGCTCGTCGCACCCGCCTGCGCGAGCACGGTCAACGGCACGATCGAAGACGTCGCCCCCAGCGACACGTTCGACGCGACACGACCGCCTGACGCGGCGAGCGATGTCCCCTCCGAGCGCGCGCTCGACGCTGGCGTCATCGACGCGACCGACGACCCGCCCGACACGGCCCCACCCCGCGCCTGCGAGGCGACGCTGATCGCGAGCGACTTCAACCTCGCCGCGGGCGGCCCTGGCCACAACGCGCTCCTCTTCGACGAGCTGCGTCGCACGCTCCTCCTCGTGGGGAGCGACGACGGCCGGGTGCTGCGCATCGACCCCGCGACGGGCGCCATCACGCGCACCGACCCCGGGCGCTACGGCGTCACGGTCGATGCGCAGATCGCGCTCGACCCGGCCCTGGGCCTGCTGGTGTCGGTTCCGATCGCCGAGCGAAACAGGCTCTTTCTCACGCTCGACCTCGCGCGCGCCGACCACTGGGAGACGCTCAACATCTTCTCGATCGCGTCGCCCTCGGGCCTCACGTCGTGGGTCGCGGGCTACGACGTCACACGCCACGCGCTTCGCGTTGTGGGCACCCCGGCGACGGGGGCGACGCGGTCCTTCGAACGCTGGAGCTTTCGCGCGGAGACCGTCACGCAATGGTCGTGGACGCAGGGCGCCGGGCTGGAGCTGCCCGCTGCGACGTCGATGGGAACGTCAACCTGGGACGGATCTCGCGACGCGCTGCTGGTCTTTCTCCGCGCGCCCGCGGGCGACCTCGCGCCGTGGTCGATCGGAGACTCCACGTCGGAGCCGCTGCGCTGGACGGCCGCGCCCGAGGTGCAGAACCTCGGCGCTGTCTGGGATTCGTCGCGACGCACGACCTGGGTGGTCGAGTCGGGCCTCTCGGGCGCACGGCTCACGGGACTCCGTCAGGGCAGCGACCCGACGAGCGCGACCGTGCGCGACGCGATGCGCCTGCTCTACGCCACCTCGCTCAACCGCTCGGCCCTGACCTTCGATCCGCGTGCGCGGCGGCTCTATGTGCACAGCGACAACATCGCGGCGGGACGCCCGTCGGTCCTCTCATCGATCGACGTCGACCGCTGCATCCCGTAGCGCTACCGATCGCAGAACGTGGCGGGGTTGAAGTCCGGGACGTGCTCCGCGAACCACGCCCACACCTCCATCATCTCGGGCGTGAGCTGGCTGGGGTGGCTGTACCGGATCGTGGTCGCGTCGCAGGTCGAGCAGAGCCTCACGGTCACGAAGGGGTAGCACTCGTTGAAGCTCACCATGCCGTGCGGGAGCCCCGTCACCGGGGCGCGCGCCCACCGCGCGAAGAGCTGGTTGGCGACCGGCTGCGGGAGGCGATTCACGATGTCCGCGGTGGGCACCAACGAGAAGGGGGCGAACTCCGTGGTCGCGCGCCACGCGAAGACCGCCCCCTCGGCCTCGACGAGCACCGCGGGGCCCGTGCCCGCGACGCCACCCGGCGATTGCCACGCCATCACTGCGCCGAAGTAGCGGTGGTCGTCGGGCACGTCCGAGGCGGCGTCGGCCGTTCCGCCGTCGGCCTCGGGGCATGGGCCGCGCTGGCTGTAGCGTCGATCGGGCGCGCAGCCTCCCGTCCCTTCGAAGGTCCTCCCGTCGCAGTCGCAGTACCGGAGCACCACCGGAAGCATGTCACAGCCCTGCCTCTCGGCGCAGCGTCCGACGATGCTGTCACCGCACCCGGGAGGCATCTCGCAGCGCAGCCCCGAGGGGCAGTCTGCGCTCGACTGGCAGCGTCCTCCGGCTTCGGGCGCGACGTCGCCCGGCGCGTCGATCGTGACGTCTGGCGCGTCGACCGTGGCGTCCGGTGCGGAGGCGTCGATGACAGAGGGCACGTCTCGCTCCGCGCCCGCGCCGCCGCGCACGGTTTCGGCGCAGCTTGCGAGGAGAAGCAGCGAGAGCAGTCGTGCGCCCACGGTGTTCATGCCTCGATCTTCTCTCACTCCGCGCGCTTCGAGACCAAACCGCTCGACCTCGCGCGTCACGGTGCGATCGCAGACCGCGGTCAAGCTCACAGCGCGGCGTTGCGATGCGCGTTCAGCGCGCGAGGCGGGCGCGAACCTTCGCCTGCACGTCGGCGGGTAGCGATGTGATGTACGACTCGGGGAGCACGCGCAGGAGCGCGTCGGACATCGCGAGCACCTGCTCCGATTCCGGGAGTCCCGCGAGTCGCTGTTCGGGGGCGAGTCCCGCGAGTCTCTGCTCGGGCGCGAGGCCCATCATCTTCTCTTCGGGCGTGAGCCCGTCGAGCATGAAGGCGACGAACTCCTTGTAGCCTTCGAGGTCGGGTGTGGCCTGTGTTCCCATCGCGTCGCTCCGCCGCGTCTGATGCTGCCTCATCCATTGCTGCGCCGCCAGCGTGCGGACGCGGTGTCCCGCGAAGGCGCGTAGCACGTCATCGTCTTCGCGCTCGGCCACCGCGCCGAGGTCGATCACCACCAGCGGGAGAAGCGCGTGCTCCACGAGGTGATAGCCATCGCTCGATGGGGGAAGCGCGAGGCCGAGGTCGTTGAGCTCCTCGCGCAGCGCCACGTTGATCGAGGGAACCGCCAGGAGCAGCGTGACCTCGTGCGCGGAGAGCCGCTCGTCGCGCGCGCCGTCGCTGCTCCGTTCTCGCCGCTGGTGGCTGGTCAACCACAGCATTCCGTAGGCGAGGAGGCGGTAGAGGTCACCGCGTTGCAGGGGCCACACGGCGCTCTTGTATTCGAGCAACGCGACCACGACGACGAAGCGCCACATGCCGCGCAGGGTCGATCCCGTGTCGCTCGGGTCGGGAACGCGATCGGCCCACACCTCGATGACGTCGTCGACGCGCAGGGGCTCCGTCGTGAGCTGCACCTCGGGTGTGACCTTCGCCCAGCGCGGGGCGCGCTCCTGCAAGAGCCCGGTGAAGGGCGGGTGCCACGCGGTCTTCTTCACGCTCATCGCCGCGCGGCCGTAGCGCCCGACGTGCCACACGCGAAAATACCGTGCGGAATGCCCTTTCTCGATCATGGGGGGTGGCGGAAAGGGTGGCGGAGGGGGTGGCGAGGGGGTGGCGGCCCGCCACCTGCGCGGAGGGCGAGGCGATCGCAACCTCTTCTGCGCCTGCGCGCCCGTGAGCGAGTACGCCGTCTGAGAGGCGACGTCTCGGTCCGTCAGTCCCTCCCCGCTTCTCAGCCCCCTCCCAGTCAGCACGCGTCACGATCGGCGAGCCACACGGCGCGCGCGTCGCGGTGCGATCGCAGACCGTGGCGAAGGCTCGCCGCGCGTCGTCGCGAAGCGCGTTCAGCGCGCGAGGCGGGCGCGAACCTCTGCCTGCACGTCGGCGGGGCGCGAGGCCCATCCTCTTCTCTTCGCGCGTGAGCCCGTCGAGCATGGAGGCGACGAACTCCTCGTGCCCTTCGAGAAGGCGATGGCGCGACGGTGCGATGCGTGCGCGGCCACACCTCTCGTGCGCCGGAACGTCGTCGCGCTCCCGCCGCTCGACGCAGCGCACGCGGTGATACGCTCCTGCGCATGCGCCCCCTGCGGTGGACCGATGAGAAGGCGACGCGCGCGTTCCTCTATGCGCTCGCTGCGGCAGCGATTCTCGGTGGCGAGATCCTGCTCTGGCACCTGCTCGTCTCGCTCGGGTGGACCGAGTGGCCCGTCGGCCTCATCGGCATCCCCGCGATGCTGATCACCGTGGGCGTGGCGCTGGCCGCGATCGTGAGCCTCGCCGTCTTGAGCTTCGTCGACGCGCTCGAGTCGCTCCAGAAGAGCCGCGAGCACGTGGTGGTCGCCTACCTGAGCTTCGCCCTACAGCTCGGCGTCTTCGCGACCATCGCGTGGATCCTCGCCTGAGCCGAACTGATCTTCGAGGACGCGTCGACGCTTCGACGGCGACGTCCGCGCGGATGCGTCGAGGCTGCGTCCGCGCGCGGAGCGTGATTGCAGCCCCGGGGCTCGCGGGTCAGGTGTGGTTGCGCACGACGACCGAGAAGCCGCCGCGCGTGCCGCCTTGCGGCGTGGTGACGAGGATCACCATGCGATACGGGTTCGTGGTGGCCTGAAGGCGAACGGTCTCGGCGCCTCCGGGGCCTGCGCGTCCCGAGACCTCGCAGGTGACCACGCCGACGCCGCGCGACGGGAAGCACGACCCGTCGGTCGACGACTGCTGCCACGCGACGACGTTGATGTCGACGCCGCTGTCGGGCGTCACGACGACGTCCCAATCCGTCGTGCGCGGCTGCTGGAGCGAGAAGACCGCGAAGGGCGCCGGGTACGACGCGCTCATCGTGGCGGGGGCGCACGCGACGTTGCTCTGCGCGAACCACGACGTGAGGCTCTGGCCCCATCCCCCGCCCGTCGATCCGCGCACCGCGCTGTTGAACGCGATCTCGGTCTGCGTGGGGCAGCCGCCCGACGACGCGGGCGTGTCGGTGCCTCCGTCGGTGGTCGTTCCGCCGCCGGTGCCGCAGGCCATCACCATCGCAGTCAGCACGCCGAGTCCTATCCGTCGAGTCATCATGTGTCGCTCTCTCTCGGCGTCGTCGCCGAGGCCGCGATGACGCGACCAGTGGCGTGAGGGTGTCAAGCGTCGTCGTCGCGCGAGCGTCAGCCGTCGGTGATGTCGCCGAATAGACAACGCAGCGTTGCGGCGGAGCGCGTCGAAGATCGCATCGGCGCCTCTCCTCCCACTTCGCGCTTCACCCGCGCTGCGAGGCGGCGATACGTTACGTCTTTGCCGCACCTCACACCGCGGCGCCGAAGGAGACACAAGCCCACGATGAAGCCCACCGTCACCACACCGAAGACCCCGAAGGCCGCGCCCGTCGTGCAGGCGAGGCCACCCGTCGAGATCGACCTCGCCGCCACCGAGCCCGCGTGGAAGAAGCACGAACCCGCGTTTCGAGCGCTCCGCCGCGCCGAGGTGGCGATCGCCACGCTCGACGTCACCCAGGCCGCCTCCGTCGCCATCGCCGCCACGAAGAACCTCCTCTCGCGTCGCGAGGAGCTCGCTGCCCTTTTCTGCAATCCGCCCATCGCGCGCTTCGAGGCCGTCATCGAGATCGCCCTCGCCGTTCAGCACGGCGACCTTCTGCACCGGGTCTCCGAGGACAAGACCGCCCTCTTCGCGGACATCTTTCCTCGCATGACCGAGCTCCGCGGCCTGCTGCTCGATGACCTCGACATCCAGGTGAAGCGCGGACGCTGCCCGGCGAAGGTCGTCGCCGATCTGCGTCTCGGTGAGCGCGACGCCGCCGACTTTGCCAACGACCTCAACGACGCCGCGGCCTGGTACGACAAGAACCTCGCGAAGCTACCGCGCAGCACCGTTTCGCCCGAGGAGATCGTCGAGGCGCGCGCGCTCGCCGCCAGCGCCCTCGCGCGCATCGGCGTGCAGCTCGTCGCCGACGCCGCGAAGGCCGACAAGCTCTCGACCTCCGAGCTCCGCGCGCGAGCGTTCACCGTGCTCGTGCGCGAGTACGACGAGGTGCGTCGTCTCGGCGCCCCCATCTTCTGGTCGTCGCCCGGAGGCTGGGAGCTCTACGTCCCCTCGCTCTGGGTCGGCCGCGGCGGCGAGGGAGCCGCGCCGAAGGCTCCCGCGAACCCCGTTACGCCGCCGTCGCCCCCGACGGGGTGAGCGCTCGACGCCGCTTCGGAGGCTCGCGGACCTCGGCGCCCCAATCGCGGACCCCTCCTCGTAGCACGGTGGGCTTCACGGGTTGGGTCGGTGACCCCGGGTGCGAGGCTCGCGGGGCTTCGTCGAGGGGTCGGCGACCCCTGATGCGAGGCTCGCGGGGCTCCGTCGAGGGGTCGGCGACCCCTGGTGCGAGGCTCGCGGGGCTCCGTCGAGGGGTCGGTGACCCCCGGGGCGGAGGCTCCCGGGGCTTCGCGGAGGGGTCGGTGACCCCCGTCGAGGCTCGTGCTCTGAACCGATCATCTCATCGAACGCCCGCGACGCCCGGAACAACCAACGTCGCCGTGCGGCTCTCCGCGGCGTTGTTCCCGGTGCTCCTCCTCGCGGCTGGCTGCGACCCGGCTGGAGGCGGGGGCGACGCTTCGACGAGCACGCCCGACACATCCGACACGCCCGACACCCTCAGCCCCGACGAAGACGCGTCGCCCGTACCGACCGATGTGTCTCGCCGCGATGTCGCGCGTGACTCGCCTCCCGACGCGCTCGATGTCGCGGCGACCGATGGCGCGCTCGAAGACCACCCGACGCCCGACGCCGACGAGGGAGGCGCGCTCGATGGGGGCGTCGACGCGAGCGACGCGGTGACGCTGCGACCGCCCGATGTCGTCGTGCGCGACGCGGCGACGACAGACCCGGCGACCGTGGGGACGCTGCGGCTCCTCGCGCCGATTTCGACCTCGGTGGTCACGTCGCGTCGCCCGACGCTGCGATGGGGGCCGATACCTGAGGGCGCGGCGGCGCGCGTCACGCTCTGCGATGACCCTGCGTGCTCGCGCGTGCTCACGACGCTCGACGCCGCGGGGGCCTCAGCGCGTCCTGCGGAGGCGCTCCGACCGGGGCCTGTCTTCTGGCGCGTGCGCGTGACGCCCGCGACGGGCGCCCCGTGGGAGTCGCCGACGTGGGAGTTCTTCGTGACGCCGCACGACTCGCCCGTCGACACCTCGCGCTGCTGCGTGGTCGACGTCAACCGCGACGGCGTGCCCGACATCGAGAGCGTCCACATCGGCAGCGGTGGCGGCTCAGACTACGCGGTCGCATCGGACAACTGGAGCCGCGGCGTGTACCTCTCCGACGGGAGGTCGTACCGCAGGGCTGCGTGGACGCCGAGCGGGTGCCTCGTGGGGGTGCTCGACCCCGATTGCGGGCACATCATCGGGGTTCGGGCGGTGGGCGACACCACCGGCGACGGGTTCGGCGACCTCGGGCTTGCGACGCTGCACTTCGAACACCCCGCCGGCGACTTGTACAACAACGCAGTCCTCGTTTGGTTCATCGCAGGCGGCGCGACGGAGCCCGGCGCTCCGGGGGGGCCGTCGCTCGCGCCCCACATCGCCGACTGGCCAGACGCGGAGATGAATCTGCACTACTTCAAGGTGTTCCCCGGCGGGGACGTCGACGGTGACGGCTTCGGCGACGTGGGGTACATCCACCGCAACACGCGGGCTGGGACGTTCGAGTCCGCCGTGTATCGGGGGCGCGAAGGCGGCTTGGGCGCGCAGCTTCCTGGCGTCGCGATCAACGCGAGCTACGAGCCGGTCGATGCTCCGTTCAATCCCTTCTTGACCGGCGCGGCCGCCTTCGGCTTCGACGCCGACGGCGACGGTCGCTGCGACGTGGCGTCGTTGGTCGCAGAGCCTGGGTTCGCTCGCCTCCGCCTCGCAGCGTCGTCGCGCGTCACCGACTGGATCTGGCGCGACGGCGTGGCGGCGGATCGCGTTCCGGTGTCGACTCGCCTCGATCGCCTCGGCGACCTCGACGGCGACGGCTATGAGGATCTCGCGGTGCGCTTCGACGCCATCGCGCGCGAGGTGGCTGCGTTCGCGGTCGTGCTTCATGGCGGTCCCGACGGGTACTCGCTGGAGCGCACGTTGCCGATCGACACTCGCTCGCTCCCCGAGGGCGAGGAGGCTCCCCTCTTCGACGTGAACGGCGACGGGATGACCGATCGAATCGTGTCGTCGGGCGCCGCGCCCGCCGCGCTTTATCTGGGCAGCGCCGTTGGCTTCGTGCGCTCCGCCGACCTGCCGCGTTGCGCCGGGCCGTGCGGGCCGGTCACGTACTTCTCCGCGGGCGACTACGACCGCGACGGGTACAGCGATCTGTACGCCTGGAACGCCGAGACCCACGCGTTGGAGATCTACCCGGGAGGCCCCTCGGGCTTCGGCGCGGCGCCTGTCGAGACCGTCACGCTCAACCCCTGATACCACCGTCCCACCAAACCTGGACGTTTGCGTCGATGCGCCGTCGGTTCTGCGTGGGAGGTCGATGTGCGGGGGCCGTCGGTTCTGCGTGGGAGGTCGATGTGCGGGGGCCGGGGTTCGGCGCGAGAGGTCGATGTGGGGTTGGCAGCGTCGATGGTGAAGCGCCAGTGTCGATTGCTTGTGGCGCCTCACCCCGGGCAACAGAGGGTGGTCGCTCCCTTCGGGAGCTACGGAACGGCGCGCTCCCAGGCGTCGATGACCGTGTGCTTCGCGTGATGTTTCGCTTGGTCGAGGAGGTAGCTACGGATGCGCGCATCGGACCTCGATGTGCAATCTGCGCCCGACGAACTACTCCACGTTGGCGCCCCGACGACAGGCGCCCGAGTGCGCTCGAAGCGAAGCTCCCGAAGGGAGCGACCACCCTCTGTTGCCCGGGGTGAGGCGCCACAAGCAATCGACACTGGCGCTTCACCATCGACGCTGCCAACCCCACATCGACCTCTCGCGCCGAACCCCGGCCCCCGCACATCGACCTCCCACGCAGAACCGACGGCCCCCGCACATCGACCTCCCACGCAGAACCGACGGCGCATCGACGCAAACGTCCAGGTTTGATGGGACGGTGGTATGAGATGGGGAGGAGCCTCGCTACGCCTCCGAGGCGCCCTCGGGGCGGGCCTGTCTCGCCTCCGCGGCCGAGGTGATGAGCTCCGTGAGGGAGGTGAGCTCGAGTGGCTTGGCGAGGTGCGCGTCCATCCCGGCCTTGAGGTACTCGGCCACCTGATGCGACATCGCGTTGGCCGACAGGGCCACGATCGTGGTCCGGCGACGACCGCTCTCGGCCTCACGCGCTCGGATCGCGCGCGTCGCCGACACGCCGTCGACCTCGGGCATCTGGACGTCCATCAGCACCAGGTCCCAGGGCTCGCGCTCCCACGCCTCGATGGCGGCCGCGCCGTCGCCGACCATCACGGGCACGACGCCGAGGTGCAGCAGGAGCGTCTTGAGCACGAGCTGGTTCACGCGGTTGTCCTCCGCCGCGAGGACCTTCAGCGGCCGCACCAGCGACGGCGCCGGGAGCGACGACACGCGCCCTCGCGAGCGGGCCTCGCCGACGCGCGGAAGGGGCAGCGACACCGTGAAGCGCGAGCCCTCGCCCACGCGGCTCTCGACCGTGATGTCTCCGCCCATGAGCCCGGCGAGCTTGCGGCAGATCGAGAGGCCGAGGCCCGTGCCGCCGTAGCGTCGCGTGGTCGACGGATCGGCCTGCGTGAACTTCGTGAAGAGCGTCGAGAGCGCGGCCTCGTGGATGCCGGGGCCCGTGTCGGTGACCGACAGCATGAGCCGCTCGCCCTCGCGCCAGCCCCGCACGCGGATCTCGCCGTGCTCGGTGAACTTCACCGCGTTCGAGAGGAGGTTGTAGAGGATCTGCCGCACGCGCGTGGGGTCGCCGCGGTACACGCCCTCGCCCTCGTCGACGTCGAGCGCGAAGGAGATGCCCTTCTTGTTCGCGAGCGCGGTGAAGGCCTGCTGGGCGCCGCGCACGACCTCGCCGAGGTCGAACTCGATCTCCTCGAGGTCGAGGCGTCCGGCTTCGATCTTCGACAGGTCGAGCACGTCGTTGAGCACGGCGAGCAGCGTGATCGCCGACTCGCGGATCACCTCGAGGCGCTCGCGCTGCGGCGCGGAGAGCTCGTCGACCGACATCGCCTGCGTCATGCCGAGCACGCCGTTGAGCGGCGTTCGAATCTCGTGGCTCATCGTCGCGAGGAACGCGCTCTTGGCCTGGCTCGCCGCTTCGGATGCGTCGCGCGCGCGACCGAGGTCGTCCTTCAGCGACTGGAGCGCGAGGCGCTGCCGCATCAGGTAGTAACAGACAGGCGCCCCGACGATCGTCGCGATGAGCATCGTGTTGAGCGGCGTGTAGGTGCCGCTCCCCGCCATGATCACGTCGCTGAGGACGTAATCGACCACCATCGCCATGCCCACGATGATGAGCACCAGCGTCGCGGTGTGACGGGTCGCCTGTGAGGTCATGGGCAGTCCGCAGAGCGAGGGCGTGCAGCTCCCCGACATTCCGTTGTTTGCGTGAGGAACTAAAGGTATTTCCTGATCGAAGCGAGAAATTACCCGAGCCCCGTCGGGTCTCGATTTCCGACAGTTTCTGCGTGTTGCGGCGCCTCGTGTGCGCGGCCCGTCCCCTTCCCCCGCGAGGGCTTTGGGTCTCATTCCTCGGGGAAACGCGCGTTCCCAGAGCCTGCCGCGTCTTGCGGGACGCGGCGACGGACCGAGCAACGCGCCACGAGCCCGCGCCCCGGAGCTCAATTTGGGAGTTTACGTACGCGACGAAAGGTCGCAAAAGAGAGGTCGAGGGCGGTCGTCGAGCGCGACGCTTCCGCCTCGGGAGTCGAGCGCGATGGGGCAGGATTCGCACGGCCGGAAGATGTCGAAGTCGGAGCGCAAGCAGGCGCGACGCGAGATGATCGAGGAGGCCGGCCGCGCGCCCGCGAAGGGTGGCGGTTTCGCGGGGCTCGGCGCCGCCGAGAAGGTCGCCGCGCGCAACGCGGAGAGCACGCGCTGGCGGTCTGAAGAAGGCGCGATCCCCGACGATCCGAGCCTCGGGGAGGGCCCGGTGTGGCTGCGTCGAGAGCGCCTGCGCGCGAGGGAGGCGCACCGAACCACGGTCTGGATCTGGCCGGGCCTCATGCTGTGCCTCGCGGGGCTCGGAGCCTTCGCGGCCTTCACGCCGGGACCCAATCAGGCCCTCGCGACGCAGCTCGTGGGCGGGCTCGTGCTGGCGGCGCTCGGTCTCGGCGCGTGGCTCTGGCGCAGACCCGTGAGCACGCCCTTTCTCGACGTGCTGGAGAAGCGTCGCGGCGAGGTCGTGTGGGTCTACGGCGTCGAGACGACCTGGCAGGGCGCGGTGAGCGGCACGTCCTGGTCGGCGACGCTCGGCCTCTCGGACGGAACGCGCGTCACGTCGAACGGCCTGGCGTCCGACGAGATCCCCGAGGTGTACGCGCACTTCCCCGGCGCGGCGAAGGGCTGGAGCGAGGCGCGCAACCAGGCCTACCAGGCGAATCCTCGCAGCGTCGCGTGACCGCGCGTCGGTGACGCCGCGACGGTGTCCGCGCGATCGTCCGCGCGTTCCGCGAAACGACCCCGACACCGCCGCTCGCGCCGAAGTCGACGCGGCTTCCCCAAAAGGCTACGCCTCGTCACCATCCACGGGACGGGAGACGCGGCCCGACCGCCACGGGCGCCGTCGGACGAGCGCTCGCCAGCGCTTCACGCGCCCATGGCCGAGCGAGGAAGATCTCCACCGATGACCACCGACGCCTCCGCCTCCGACGACGCCACGCGCGCTGACCTCCGACGCCCCTTCGCGCTCGGTGTCGGCGCGGCGCTCCTCTGCGCGCTGCCCGCCATCGCGCTCAACCGCTGGGAAGCCTCCCTCGACGACGGGCAGCGCCTCGTGCCCGCGGTGATCCACCTGCGAAACGCGACGCTGTTCCTCCCGCTCCTCGCGGTCGCGGCGGTGATCTGGTTCGTCGCGCGACGCGCGTGGCCCGCGGTGCGCGCGCTCCCGAAGCCGCGGCGCATCGGTTGGCTCGTCGGCCTCGCCGCGATGCAGCTCTCGCTCCTCGTCGGCTCGGCGTACGTGCACGCCGCCACGCAGAAGAACTGGCTCTTCAACACCCCGCTGCCCTTCGCGTCGCTGCCCTCGCCCGACGGCCGTCGCACGGCCTACGCCACGCAGGACTGCTTCCTCGGGTGCAGCGTCGAGGTGCACGTGCGCGAGGGCGCGTCGCTCACGATGCGGCGCGTGGCCGAGCACCCCCAGTCGCGCGGCGATCACGCGCGTCTCGTGTGGATCCACGGAACGCCCGAGGTGCAGGGCCTCACGCCCGCGCCGTCGACGGGCGCGATCTTCGGCGGCTGGCACTGAGCGGAGCCGCCGTTCCCCATTCAGCGCGCTCCTTGCACCTCGCGCGCTCTCATGAGCCCCCGGATCACGTTCGCGCATCGCTTTCGCGGCGCTCGTGCGCTCGTCGCGTTGTTCGTCGTCGCGCTGTGCGCGCTGAGAACCCCACCCGCCCACGCGCAGCAGCCGATCTATGTGACCTTTCTCTGGCACATGCATCAGCCGCGGTACTGGCCCGGCGAAGATGTGGTGACCACCGCGGGGGCGCATCACTTCAGCTTCGATCCGCTGACCATTCACCGCGATCGTTCGGGGCCCTACACCACGTGGCCGCGCGACGCGATCGCGGCGGCGAGGGCCGCGGGGCTCGGCGCGTGCGGCGCGCAGGTGAGCTTCACGGGCTCGCTCATGGAGAACCTCGACGCCATCCGTGACGCGGGGATGGGCTTCGCGGACTGGGTGGCTCCCTGGCGCGAGGCGCGCGCGTGGACCACCGACCGCGGCAACGCGCGCCTCGACCTCGTCGACTTCGGCTTCTTTCACCCGCTCATGCCGCTCAACGACCCGCGCGACAACGAGCTCCAGGTGCGGATGTTCCGCGAGTTCCGCGACGCGCATTTCGGAGGCAGAGCGTCGCGCGGGATCTTCACGCCCGAGAACGCGTTTCACCCGCGGCTCATCCCCACGCTCGCGGGACTCGGCGTGCAGTGGGCGCTCGTCGACAACGTCCACTTCGATCGCACGCGCGTCGACCTCCCCTACGCCGCGGGGTCGAACCTCTATCCGCCCAACGGCGCCGATCGCAGGACGCCCGCGCAGCCCGGCGCGTGGGTGCAGCTCAACGACATCTGGGCGCCGTCGAGGGTGTCTGCGCCGTGGGGATATCAGCCGCATCGCGTCGCGTGGGTCGATCCGGCGACGGGGCGCGTGAGCTCGATCATCGCGGTGCCCGCGGCGCGCTACGAGGGCAACGAAGACGCGCGCGGGGGCTTCGGCGCGCTCCAGTATGAGCGCGTGCTGTCGCAGTACGCGGCGCAGAACACCGACCCGAGGCACCCCATGCTCGTGGTGCTCCACCACGACGGAGACAACTACGGCGGCGGCACCGACAGCTACTACCACTCGAACTTCGAAGCCTTCGCGCGGTGGATGGCGGCCAACCCGACGCGCTTCGTCTGCACGACGATTCAAGACTATCTCGACAGGTTTCCGCCCGAGGCGAGCGATGTGATCCACGTCGAGGCGGGCTCGTGGGCCGGCGCCGACAACGGCGATCCCGAGTTTCTCAAGTGGAACGCGGACCCCGACGCGCGCAGCGGGATCTCGCCCGATCGCAGCTCGTGGGCCTCGGTGGTGGCCGCGCGAAACTGGGTTCATACCGCCGAGCGGCAGCGCCCCATCGAGGCCGTCGCCAACGTGCGCGCCAACCGCGGAAACGCCACCGAGCGCGCGTGGCGCGCGCTCCTCGAGTCCGAGGCGAGCGACTACTGGTACTGGGACAACAGCGAGGGAGGCACCTGGGACTCGCTCCCCACGCGCGCGTGCAACACGGCCGTCGCCGCGGCGAGAGAGGTCGTCGACATGAGCCGCGACGACCTCGGCCCGAGCCTCCATCCTCCGCAGCGGGACCCGTACAACCCCGGCGCGATCGAGTGGGGCGCGACGGTGCTCCCCACGGCCTTCTCGGTGTGGACGCTCGCGTATGACCTCTCGGGCATCACGCGCGTCACGCTGCGCTGGCGGCTCGACCCCGACGGCCGCGTCGACGTCTCCGACGAGCTCCACGCGGGCACGTGGAACGACGTCGCGATGATGGGAACCGACGTCCCTGTTCCGACGGGCGTTCCCGCGGCGACGGCGCGCGCGCGTCAGTGGAGCGCCTCGATCGCGAGCGTCGCGCGGGGCCTCGTTCACTACATGGTCGAAGCGCAGGACACGCGCGGCAACGTGAGCCGCACCGACGTCATCCACGCGTGGGTGGGCGCGGGCAACGCGACGGGGCCCGACGGCGGAATCCCCATTCCCGATGCGGGTCCCGACGACGCGACGGTGCTCGACGTGCCGCCCGTCGACGTCGCGCCCGTGGACGTTCCCGCGACGCCCGACGCGGGCCCCGTGGACGTGGTGACGGACCTCGGCCCCGTGGTCGAAGGGTCGTACGAGCCCGCCGCGCCGACGCTCTGCGATCGCATCACGGTGCGGTCTCGCAGAGCGGGCGCGCTGCACTGGGGGATCAACGAGTGGATGCTCCCGCCCGCGTCGATCCGCCCCGCGGGGAGCGTCGTGTGGAGCGACGGACGCGCCGTCGAGACCGCGCTCACGATGATCGCGCCCGAGCGCTACGAGGCCGTGATCGGTCCGTTCAACGCGGCGTCTCCGGCGCCCACGTCGGTGCAGTTCGTCCTGCACTACGCGGGCGACACGTGGAGCTCGCCCGACACGCGCATCACGCTCGCGCCGTGTGTCGACGCGTCGACCCCGGCCGACGCGAGCGCCGATGTGACCGCAGACGCGACCGTCGATGGCGGTGTGATCGATGTGCTCGCAGACGTGACGAAGGACGATGTGAGCGACGAGGCGCCCGCGCCGCCCGCCGCGCAGCCGTCGGACTGCGGTTGCCGAAGCGCGCCCGCGGGAGATGCGTCTCCGTGGATGCTCGCGCTGCTCGCGGCGATGATCGCGACGAGAAGGCGCCGTCGGTGACGTGACTCCGCTCGCGCGGCTCAGCGCCCGTCGGCTCGCAGTCGCAGCGAAATGGTCGTCCCGCGTCCCTCGGCGCTCTCGATGGACACGCCGCCGCCGTGCGCTTCGGCGACGCGGCGCACGAGCGCGAGGCCGAGCCCGCTCCCGGTCGCGCGCGTGGTGAAGAAATCGTCGAGCGCCTGCTCTGCCACACGAGGGCTCATTCCTGCGCCCGTGTCGCGCACCCGCAGCTCGACGAAGCCGTCGACCTCGCCGCGCGCGCTCACCGTGACCTCGCCCTCCTGCGTGGCCTGAAACGCGTTCTTCACGAGGTTCTCGAGCGCGCGGATCACGAGGTCGCGATCGAAGACGCAGGGCACCGGCGACGGCGCGTCGAGGCGCAGCGTGACGCCCGGCGGCGCGGCGTTCGTCTGCGCGGCGACGACCTCCGAGGCCACGCGCGCGAGGTCTCCGTCGGCGAGGTCGGCCTCGAGTCTCCCGAGGCGACGGTAGTCCGTGATGACGCGGAGCATGCGGTCCATCTGCTCGTGGATGAGCCGCGCGTACTCGGCCTGCGACGGCGTGAGCGCCTCGTCGCCGCGCGCGCGGAGGAGGAGCTGCGTCGCGCCCTTGGCCGCGGCGAGCGGGTTCTGGAGGTCGTGGGCCATCTGCGCCGAGAAGCGCCCCAGGGTCGCGAGGTGCCGCGAGCGCTCCCGCTCGACGGTCTGCGCCTGCACCACGTCGCGCAGCGCGGGGAGGAGACCGAGCGCCAGCGTCAGCACGCCGAAGAGCGCCATCGAGTACGCGCTCGCCAGGTAGCGGAACTTCGCCACGTACACGATCAGCGAGAGCACCCCCACGACGGCCGCCTTGAGCGCGAGCAGGAGCGACACGTCGCGGTCGAAGAGCCGGTGACGGAGCGTGACGAGCGTGAACAAGAGCGTCGACGCGAGCGTGCCCACGTTGGCGAGCTTGGGCACCGCGACGCCCATGTCGGCGAGGAGCTCCGTCGGGCAGAGGAGCGTGCCGATCGCGAAGGCCGCGAGCATCACCTTGGTGCGGGCGCGCTCCGCCGCGTCGGGGTTGCGACGCCAGTGCGGCGGGATCACCAGCGCCAGCGCGACCACGAGGAACGGAAGGCCCACGCCGAGCACCGCCGCCGCCCACAGCGACGAGCGCGCGAAGGACTGCGCCCACGAGACGCGCGCGAAGGCCAGCACGCACGCCCCCGCGATCGCGCCGTGCACCGCGTAGCCGACGTAGAGGAGCCGAGAGAGCTCGCGCCTCCGCCCCGCGAAGGCCACGAGCACGTGCACCGAGAGCGGCGCGAGCATCGAGGAGGAGGCGGCGTCGATCCACGCCCACCCGGGCACGCCCGAGATGCGCTCCGCGAGGGGCGCGGCGTTGAAGGCGAAGAAGTCCGCGCAGAGGAGCGCGAGGGGGATCGCCATGGGGCTCCGCGCGCCGCGGAAGAGCGCCAGGGCGCCGAGCGTCAGGTGCCCCGCGCAGGCGAGCAGCGTCAGGGCGTCGAGCATCGAGGCGCCCCCCGCGCGCGCGGCCTCGGGCTCACGGGATCCCGTGCTCTTCGAGCTTGTTGTAGAAGGTGCGCCGGCTCAGCCCGAGCACGTTGGCGGCGAGGGTGCGGTTGTTCCGCGTGCGCGCGAGCGTCGCGACGAGCACCTCGCGCTCGATCTGGCGCATGTGCGCGACGAGGCCGCCCGTCGGGACCTCGACGGCTCCGCCGGGCGCGTCGTGCGGTGGCGGCGACGGCGGCGATGGGGGCGCGGACGGTGCGGGCGCGCGGACGGCGCTCGCGCCCTTGAGCTCGCGCGTGACGTCGGCGACGTCGATCACGGGGCCGTCGGACATCACCACCAGGCGCTCGATGAAGTTCTGGAGCTGGCGCACGTTGCCGGGCCAGGGGAGGGCGGCGAGGTGTGCGATCGCGTCGCCGTGGAGCGAGAGCCCCGCGCGGTCGTGCTTCGCGGCGAAGCGCGCGCAGAACTCGCGGGCGAGCTCGGGGATGTCTTCGGCGCGCTCGCGCAGCGGCGGGAGCTGCACCAGCACCACGGCGAGGCGATAGAAGAGGTCTTCACGGAACTCGTGCGCGGCGACCATCGCCTCGAGGTCGCGGTGCGTCGCGGTGACGAAGCGCACGTCGGCCTTGCGCGCGCGCAGCGCCCCGAGCGGCGTGTACTCGCTCTCTTGAAGCAGCCGCAGGAGCTTCACCTGCACGGGCGGCGGCACGTCGCCGATCTCGTCGAGAAAGAGCGTGCCTCCCTCGGCCATCTCGACGCGTCCGGGCTTGCGCGTGACGGCCCCCGTGAACGCGCCCTTCTCGTAGCCGAAGAGCTCGCTCTCCAACAGCGACTCCGGGAGCGCGGCGCAGTTCACGGCGATGAAGGGTCCTCCCCCGCGCGCGCTCAGGTCGTGGAGCGCGCGCGCGGCGAGCTCCTTGCCCGTGCCGCTCTCGCCTCGGATGAGCACCGTCGCGCTCGTGCGCGCGGCGCGCGCGATCACCCGCAGCGGCTCTCGGATGGCCGCGCTGCTGCCGGTGATCCCCGCGGGGCCAGAGGCGCCCGTCGCGTGCCCTCGCGTCGACGCGTGGCGCGCCTTGTCGAGGGCCTTGCGGAGCACGAACACGAGCTCGTCGACGTCGAAGGGCTTGGTCACGAAATCCGCCGCGCCGCGCTTCATCGCCTCGACCGCGGTGTTCACCGTCGCGTAGGCCGTCATCATCACCACGGGGACGTCAGGCCACTCGGCCGCGATGCGCCCGAGCAGCTCCATCCCGTCGATGCCGGGCATTCGAAGGTCGGTCAGCACCACGTCGACAGGACGATTCGAGAGCGCCGCGAGGGCGCTCGCCCCCGAGCCGACGATCACCGCGGTGATCCCCTCCTGCTTCAGCACCCCCGCGACCACCGAGGTGATGGCCACGTCATCATCGACGACCAGAATCGTCGCGTCGCTCGACCTCATGATCCGTGGAGGCGAGTGTATCCCCGGCCATCCGAGACGGCGGCATCGGAATGGCCTCGAAACATGGGTTGTGCATTCGGTTCGTCATCGTTCGCGCGGCGCGCTGCGCGGCGCGAACGCGTCGCCTCGGAGCGCGTCGAGGTGCTCGCGACAGCGCGCGACCTGGGGGTGCGCGTCGCCGTGGAACGAACGAAGGATCGAGAGCGCGTGCGACATCCTGCGTACCGCCGCGGGGCGGTCGCCGAGGGCGTTCGAGACGACGGCGCGCCGCGCGAGCACCTTCGCGAGCTCGGGGTGACGCGGCCCGAGGTGGCGCTCGTGGAGCGCTCGCGCGCGGTCGAGGTGCGCCGCGGCGGCCTCCGCGAGACCGCGTTCGGTGAGGAGCGCGCCGAGGTCTGACTCGACGAAGGCGATCTCGCGGTGATCGGGGCCCCCGACACGTTCGAGGATCGTGAGCGCGCGTCGGTAGGCCGCCTCGGCTTCGTCATGTCGACCGAGGCCGCGCAGCGTCGCCGCCCAGGAGACGAGCTCCGCCGCGAGCGCGGGGTGTTCGCTCCCTCGCAGCGACTCGACGATTGCGAGGGCGCGACGCGCGGGATGCTCGGCCCCGACATGGTCTCCGCGTTCGCGGGCGAGCGCTCCCAGGTCGTGCAAGACCGCGGCGAATTCGAGCGAGCGGGGGCCGCTCGTTCGCGCCGCGATGCGCAACGCGGCGAGCCAGGCGTCGCGGGCCTCGTCGAGGCGTCCCGCGCACCGCTCGAGCGCGCCGAGCTCACCGAGCACCGCGCCGAGCTCGTCATCGTCTTCACGCATCGCCTTCGAGGCCAGCGCGCGGGCCTCCTCGATCGTCTGCCGCGCGTCCTCGTAACAGCCGCGAACCCTGAGGACGTGACCGAGGCGTGCGAGGCCCTGCACCCGAAGCCGCGCCACGTCGTCGTCCGCCTCGCACGCCGAGAGCGCGGAGAGCGCGCGCCGGGCCGCCTCGTCAGCGCGCACGTCGCGTCCGAGGGCCTCTTCGATCTTCGAGAGCATGAGCTCGCAGCGCGCGACGTCGCGGCGGCGATCGCGCGCGCTCGTGAGCGCCGATCGCGCCGCCGCATGGGCCTCGGGGGCCCGGTCTTCGGCGAGGAGCCGCGCCGCGTCGTACAGACGGGCCGCGCCGTGCGCCTGCTCGTCAACGGGTGAACGTGCGCACATGGTGGACCTCGAAGCGGAGTGTGGGGAGCGACGTGTCAGCGGCGCGCGATGGCGTTGTGGTTGATCTCGCGTCCGCCGGCCTTGATGCGCGTCTTGATCTTGAGCGCGATGGCGTTGTGGTTGAGGTCGCGTCCGCCTGCCTTGACGTGCGTCTTGATCTTGAGCGCGATGGCGTTGTGGTTGAGGTCGCGTCCGCCTGCCTTGACGTGCGTCTTGATGATCATGGTCTGTCTCCGTGTGTCGTGGCGCGCTGCGCGGGGCGAAGTTGCCGCGCGCGTCGTCGCCGCACGCCTTCACGGAAGTGCATCGCGCAGGCCACCGAGAAGTCCGCGCTTCTCGCGGCGAACGGGCGCTCGACGGCGCGTGCCATTTCTGGCGCACCGTGCCGTGGGCAGCACACGAGCGCGTACTCGCTACTGCGCGAGCGCGTCGCCGAAGTCGCCGCGCGACGGCGACGCGATCACCCACGCCGCGGGGACGCTCAACCCCGTCGCCGACCCGCGGAACACCTCGACGCGCTGCTGCGGCGGATTCGACGGCGAGGGGACGCCCACTGCGAGGTCTGCGTAGCCGTCGCCGTCGACGTCGCCCGCCATGCTGAGCGCGCGGCCGAAGCGCACCGTCGCGCTCGCGCTGGGGAGGTCGGGCGGCGACTGCGAGAGCACCACGGGGCCCGCGGAGAGCGGTGACGCCGCGGCGCCGCGGTACACGTAGACGCGCCCGTGCTGCGACGCGCCCGAGGGAGCGCCCACCGCGACGTCGGCGTATCCGTCGCCGTCGAGGTCGCCCACGCCCGCGACGGAGACGCCCGCCTGGTGGCTCTCCGCGCCCGGGGCGAGGGCCACGCGCGAGGACGCCGTCACGCCCGCGGCGCTCCCGAGGAACACCCACGCGCCGCCGCCGCCCGCGGACTCGCTCGCGCCCACGATCATGTCGGCGTAGCCGTCGCCGTTCACGTCGCCCGCCGCTGCGACCGCGACGCCGAACGAGGCGTCCGTCGCGGGCGATGAGAGCGTCGCGCTCGGCGTCGCAGGGAAGCCGAGCGCGCGCCCGTAGAAGACGTCGACGCGACCTCCGCCGGCCCCGCGGGGCGCGCCGATCGCGACGTCGGCGAAGCCGTCGGCGTTGAGGTCTCCGACGCCCGCGATGCTCAGCGCGTAGACGGCGTAGAGCGGATCGCGCAGCGTCGCCGCGAGCGTGAGGCCCCCGGCGCCGCCGCGGAAGGCGTACACCGCGGCGCTCTCGCTGTTCGATCCGAGGTTCGCGACGAGCGCGTCGGCGTAGCCGTCGCCGTCGACGTCGCCCGCGCCCGCGACGAGGTGACCGAAGCCGTCGGCGCCCGGAGGCGAGGCGACGCGTCGGGTCTCTCGGGGCCCTGCGCCTCCGCGCGCGATCCACGCCGCGCCGTTGCCGCCGTTGGACTGCCTCGCGCCCACGAGGAGGTCGACGAACCCGTCGCCGTCGAAATCGCCCACGGCGAGCGCGTCGCCGAACTGGTCTTCGAGGCTCCCTTCGGGGGACGCGATGGCCTCGCCGGGCCACGCGAGGCCGGCGCGGCTCCCTCGGAACACGCGCACCTCGGAGGGCGCGCGGAGCGCGTCGGGGCGCCCCGCGATCACGTCGACGAGGCCGTCTCCGTCGAGGTCGGGCGCGCGTCCGACGACGGACTCCACGGGCGCCGAGCGCGCGCCCACCACGAGCTGCCAGGTGGCGGAGCGGACCGTTCCCGCGCGGCCGCCGATGCGACCCGTCGCGCGCCACCAGTGTGTGCCCGGGGCGAGGTCTGCCGTGGGGCGCGCGCTCGAAGACGTCGACTCGATCGTGGCCTCGACGCGCTCGCACGCGCGGTCGCCGCAGACCTCGACGGTCGCCCCGTCGGTGCCGCGCGCGAGCAGCCACCGCAGCGTCGGACGACGGCTCGTCACCACGGAGCCCGAGCCCGGCGCGACGAGCCTCGGAGGCGCGATCGTGCATGCGCCAGAGACCTCGACGAAGCCCGCCTCGCAGCCCGCCTCGACGGCGTCGATCGCGGCGTCGGCGACGTCGTCGGCGCTGTCGGTCGGCACGTCGATCGACGCGTCGGTGGCGGCCTCGGGGCGCGCGTCGACGGCGGCGTCTCGCGCGCGGAACACCCAGTCGTCGAAGGTGCAGCCCGCGAGGAGCATTCCCGCGGCGAGCGTCGCGCGCGCGCTCACAACGACCCTCCGACGCCGAGCGTCGCGCCCGAGGCGGTCGGCGTGATCGCGACGGTCACCGCGGGCGGCGTCGCGCCGCGCCTCGCGACGAGGTACCACGTCACGCCGCCGAGCACGGCCGCCGCGCCGACGCCGAGCGCCGCGTCGGTGAGCACCGTGTAGCGTCGGAAATCTGCGTCGAGGTCGCGCGTCGAGGCGTCGCAGCCGTCGCGGTCGCAGCCCGCGTCACGGGACGCGCGCGCATCGCCGCGGAGCGCCGCGAACACCACCGCGGCCGAGAGCGCGAGGGCGCCGCCGCCGACGACGATCCACGGGGCCACGCCGGGGCCGCGCGGCGGCGCGTCGGGGGCCGCTGCGGTGCTCAGTTCGACGAGCACCTCGGCGTGCGCGCCCGCGGCGAGCGTCACGACGCGATGAAAGCGCGCCGCGTCGGCGACCGCGTCGATCGCGAGCGCGCCGGGGAGCGTCGGACGCTCGACGCCCCAGAGCGGCGCTCTCAGCGCGGCGCCGTTCACCGTCACCCGCACGCTCGTCGGCGCGGTCGAAGGGACGCGCACGGTGATCCACGCCACGCGCGCTCGGAGCGACGCGCCGAGCGATCGACACGCCTCCTGGATGCGCTCGCGGTTGCGCAGCGTCGGGTCGGTGCGCGCCTCGCGCTCGCAGCCGTCGGCCGCGTCGAGCGCTTCGAGCAGGTGTCCGACGGCGTCGTGCTCGTAGGCGATGATCTGTCGCACCGAAGGGGTCATGCGGATGGCCCCGGCGCGGAGCGCGAGGTCGAGCGCGCGCGGGTGGTCACCGGCTTCGCGCGCCTGCTCGGCCTGCTCGATGAGGCCGCGTCGCGCGATCTCGTCGGGCGTCTCCTGCGCGGTCGCCGACGACGCCGCGAGGAGCACCACGATTCCGGCGGAGATGCCGCGCGCCCTATTCACCGGGCGCAAGATGCTCCACCGCGGGAGGCGCTCGCAAGGGCTCTCGCTGCGGCGCCTCGTCGGGCCCCGGCGGCGCGGGCGGAGGCGCCGCGACGGGCGCTGCGACGGGCGCTGCGACGGTCGCCGTGACGGCCGCGTCGATGGACGGGTGCGCGCGCCGCGACGAGGCCCGCGTCGCCGCGGTTCGCGCGGGGCTCGCGTCCCTCGAAATGCCTTGGAATCCAGCGTCGGGCGCGTCGTGAGCGGGCGCCTCGGAGGGCGAGGGGAGCGCCGTGACGGGCGTCGGCGCGACGTCAGTACTCGCGTCGGAGGAGAGCGTTTCGAGCGGCTGCGGGGCGGGCGTCTGTCGTGTCTCGACGGCGCCGCGGCGCGCGACCGACGCGTAGGTCGCGACGAGCGCCGCGCAGACGGCCGAGGCCGCGAGCGCGCGACGCCACTTCACGCGCGGCACGATCGCGTCACGCGGGAGCGTCTCGACGCGCGGCGCCGAGGGCGAGGTGATCGGCTGCGCGGTGATGGGCTGCGCGGTGATCGGCGGCGCGTCGACCGTCGCGGCGCGCGGCGTCGCGTCGGGGAGCGCGGCGTCGAGGGCCGCGAGGAGCGCCCCCGCGTCGGGGTATCGGTCGCCGGGACGCAGCGCTGCGGCGCGCGCGAGGACAGGCTCCCACGCGCCCACGTCGACGCCGCGTCGGAGGGGCGTCGGACGCGTCGGTGACAGGGCCGCGA
>JAXLYG010000014.1:0-242601 GCA_046351535.1 Polyangiales bacterium | reverse complement strand
GCGCCCATCGAGTTCTGAACCCGCGCTGAGAGGGCTCTCTTCGCCGCGTCGCCCGATGTTCGGGGGGCGCGGCGAAGGTCATTTCTGCGGTGCGTCGGCGCGCTCAGCGCCCCGTGCTCTGCGCCGCGCGAATGCCGAGCGACGCGAGCACCTCGCGGGCGACGCGCTCGCCCGACTCGACGGCGCCGTTGAGGTAGCCCTGCCACGGGCTCGTGTGCTCGCCCGCGAAGAAGATCCCGCCGACGGGCTCGGACTCGGAGCCGCCGAAGCGCACGCGATCGGTCGGCGCGTAGCAGGCGTAGCTGCCTTCGAAGTGACGCGCGCCGGGCCAGTGCATCCTCGCCGCGCGCCCCGTGAACGCCGCCGCCGTGCCGGGAAACACCGCGTCGAGCGCCTCCGCGAAGCGACGCCCCTGCGCCTCGGGGTTGCTCTCTCCGACGCTCACGCCGAGGCGCCCGCCCGTGTACGAGGTCATCACCGCGACGTCGCCCTCGTAGCCTCGCGTCGACTCCCAGCTCTCGTGGTAGACGCCGCCGTCGTTGAACGACGTGCCCGTCGCGCGCGCGTCGCGCCAGGGGCGCCCTCGCGTCGAGATCATCACCTTCGCGTTGGTGCCGTAGGGCAGCTCTTGAATCGCCCGGCGCTTCGCCACGGGCATTTCGAAGCCGAGCTCGCAGCGGCGGAGCTGGTTGAAGGGCAGCGCGAGCACCACGCGGTCGGCGGTCACGTCGCGCGCGCCGGCGCCCACTTCGAACGCGCAGGTGATGGCGTCGTCGTCGCCGACGCGCACCGAGGCGAGCCTGTGACTGAGCACCACGGCGGCGCCGAGCCGCGCCGCGAGTCGATCGGCGATGGCCCCGACGCCGTCGCGCACGGTGAAGCGCTCGTCGCTCTCGCCGAAGAGCGCGAGGCGATCGGTGTCCTGCCCGATGATCGAGAGGAACGCGAGCGCGCTCACCTCGTAGGGCTCGCGGCCGAGCTCGCTCACGAAGGCCGCTTCGAGGATGGCGCGGAGCGCGCCTCGCACGCCGTTGCGTTCGAACCAGCCGCCGAGGCTGAGCGCGTCGAGCGACTCCGCCGAGGGCGTGTGGTGGCGGTGCGTCACGGGCCCTTCGCCCACCGTCGCGAGGTCGCGCCGGATCGCGGGGACGAGCGGTCGAAACAGGTCGAGGAGCTGCGCCTCGGTGTAGCGCACCGCGCCCACGACGTAGCGCTCGCGTTCGAATCCGCTCGTGGCCGCGATGGCGTCGACGAGCTCGAGCTCGAGCTCGCGCGCGAGGTCTCGGACGTGTCGGTGACCCGAGTCGATGAGCTCTCCGCCGAGCTCGCAGCGCACGGGGAAGTGCTCGCGCAGCGTGAAGGCCCTGCCGCCCACGCGCCCCGAGGCGTCGTAGAGCACGGGCGAGAGGCCCGCCTGCTTGAGCCTCCACGCGGCCGTGAGGCCCGCGAGCCCCGCGCCCACGATGGTGACCCGCGGCGCGCCCGTGACGGCCCTCGCGGCGGGCGCGCGCACGGCCCGAGCGGTCACGCTCGACGCGCACGCGGTGAGGGCCGCGGCGCCGAGGGCGAGGGCCTCGCGTCGCGTCGCGCGGCGGTGTCGCGCCTCGTCGCGTCGCTCGACGCCGACGGCGTTCGAGAGGCCGTCGCGTTCGAAGCGGAGCGCGTCGCGGAGCGTGTCGAAGAGCCGTGCGGTGAGCGGCGTGCGTGCCATGCGAGGCCGCGACGTTACGCGTTGGGCTCGTCCGTTGTGAAGCGCCGACGGAGCGTCGCCGCGACTACGCGCAGGCGGACTCGAGGGGCTGGACGTAGCGGACCTCGATGGGCCCCGCGTCGGTCTCGACGGTCTGTCGCGTGACGATGGGAGAGGCGCGCGCGACGTCCCACAGCGAGAGGTCGCTCGTGCCGCGGCGCCCGCGCGCCCCACGCGGCGTCGGCGAGACCGCCGCGGCGATCGAGGTGGCGAGGCGCATGCGGACCTCGGAGGCCGAACCTGCGGACACGCCGAGGTCGAGGTCGAGGCAGTGACCGCTCCAGCGACGCGATCGGCCCGCGGCGCTCACCGGGGGTCGTAGGATCACTGTGTAGGTCTTCAGCGTGGAGTTGTTCATCAACGACACCGTCACTCCGAATCCGCCGCGCGAGAGGCCTCTCGCGCTTCGGCGGCAACCACGGAGGGGCGAAGTATCACAACGCTTTCGCGAAGAACAGACCCACCCCCCTCCCTTGACAAGCGTCGTTGACGTGTGGAATTCGAGGGTATTTCTCTTCGCGTGCGTCGCGCGATTTCGGCGCGCGCCATCACGCTTCGCGCGCGCGGCGTTTGACATCGCGCGGGCCGCGGGGATGTACTCACCCGATCGGAGGGACGCGCGTGGAGCTTCAAGGACAACGCCGCTGGATCAACGTCGCCGCGGCCGCTTCGCTGCTGGTGCTCGGCGCGGGCGCCGCGACCGCCGTGGCCCTCTCGCACCTGCACGGCGACCTCGGCGCCGTGATCTCGTCGCAGGGCGCGGGCCGTCAGGTCTTCGTCGGCCTCGGCGCCGTGGTGAACAACGCGGGCGTCGGCGGGCCTGCCCTCACGACCACGGCGCACGACGCCATCGCTTCGGCGCTCGCGGGGCGCGCGGAGGTGACCACGACGCCACCGAGCGGCGCGGCGCAGCGAGGCGCGCGCGTGCGAGGGCCGCAGGGCCACGTCTTCGACGCGAACATCCAGACCGTGCGCGTCTCGGCGGAGAGCGTGCAGGCGAGCGTGTCGATCGTGGTGTCGACCTCGCCGGGCCGCGAGTACGAGTTCGAATCGACGTCGTCGGTCACCCTGTCAGGGCCGAGCGCCGCGACGCCCGAAGGCCAGAGCGACTGCGTGCGCAGGGCCATGACGCGCGCCGCACAGCGCGCGGTCGACCAGATCGTGCGCTGATCGCGCGGGCGTCGAAGCGGCGCGCTCGACGCTTCTCGCGGGGCGCTCAAATCCTGTAACGTCGCGGGCCCCCTATGGACACCATCCAGACGCTCATCGTGGGCGCGGGCGTGAGCGGCCTGGCGACGGCCGCAGCGCTCGGCGACCGCGAGTACCTCATCCTCGAGGCCGACGGAGAGATCGGCGGGTACTGCAAGACCGTCCGGCAAGACGGCTTCGTGTGGGACTACTCGGGGCACTTCTTTCACTTCAAGCACCCCGAGATCGAGCGCTGGCTCTGCGATCGGATGCCGGGCCAGCGCATCCGCCGCGTGCTCAAGCGGTCGTTCATTCGCTACAAGGGCCGCGACGTCGACTTCCCGTTTCAGAAGAACATCCACCAGCTCCCGCAGGAGGAGTTCATCGACTGCCTGCACGACCTCTACTTCGCGCAGACCGAGGGCGGCGCGGCGCGCGAGCACGGCAGCTTCAAGGAGATGCTCTTCGGCCGCTTCGGGCGGGGCATCGCGGAGAAGTTCCTCATCCCCTACAACGAGAAGCTCTACGCGTGCGACCTCGCCGCGCTCGACAAGGACGCGATGGGGAGGTTCTTCCCCACGGCGAACCTCACGGACATCGTCCGCAACATGCGGACGCCTGACAACTCCAGCTACAACGCGACGTTCACGTACCCCGAGGGCGGCGCCATCGAGTACGTGAAGGCCATCGCGAGCGCGGTCCGCCCCGAGGCCATCGCCTTCAACGAGCGCCTCGTCGCCGTCGACCTCGAAGCCCGCGTCGCGCGCACCACGCAGCGCGAGATCCGCTTCGAGCGACTCGTCTCGTCGGCCCCGTTCAACAAGCTCGTCGCCCTGTGTGGTCTCGACCACAACCCCGCGGTCTTCTCGTGGAACAAGGTCCTGGTCTTCAACCTCGGCTTCGACCGCAAGGGGCCCAAGGACGTCCACTGGACCTACTACCCCGACCGCGCGACGTCGTTCTACCGCGTGGGCTTCTACGACAACATCTTCGACAGCGACCGCCTCAGCGTCTACGTCGAGCTCGGCTATCCGTCAGGCGCTGAGGTCGACGCCGACGCGATGCTCCCGCGCGTGCTCGCCGACCTCGAACGCGAGGGCGTCACCGACGGACACACGCTCGTCTCGAAGCACTCCGTCGTGATGGACCCCGCGTACGTGCACATCACCCGCGCGTCGATGACCGAGCACTCGCGGCTCTCGGCGCACCTGCGCCAGCGCGGCGTCCACTCCATCGGCCGCTACGGCGGTTGGACCTACTGCGCCATCGAGGACAACATCGTCGAGGCGCGCGCGCTCGTAGGGACCTTCGCGTGAGCCGCAACTTCGCCATCACGGGCGTCGGCGGATACATCGCGCCGCGACACCTCCGCGCGATCCGCGACACGGGCAACCGGCTCGTGGCCGCGGTCGACCCGAAGGACTCCGTCGGCATCCTCGACCAGTACTCGTTCGACGTGCGCTTCTTCACCGAGGTCGAGCGCTTCGATCGGCACCTCGAAAAACTCCGACGCGGCGTCGAGGCCGACAGGGTCCACTACCTCACGGTGTGCTCGCCCAACTACCTCCACGACGCGCACTGTCGCCTCGGCCTGCGCGTCGGCGCCGACGTCATCTGCGAGAAGCCCCTCGTCATCAACCCCTGGAACCTCGATCCCCTCCGCGAGCTCGAGCACGAGACGGGGCGTCGGATCTTCACGGTGCTCCAGCTCCGCGCGCACCCCAAGCTCATCGAGCTCCGCGCGCGCCTCCGCGCCGAGTCGCCGCGCGCGCCGCACGACGTGGTGCTCACCTACGTGACCTCGCGCGGCGCCTGGTACGACGTGTCGTGGAAGGGCTCCATCGAGAAGTCCGGCGGCGTCCCCACGAACATCGGGATCCACTTCTTCGACCTGCTCGTGTGGCTCTTCGGCGACGTCGAGTCGCAGGAGGTACACCTCAAGCAGCCGCGTCGCATGGCGGGCACCATCGCCCTGGAGCGCGCGCGCGTTCGCTGGTTCCTCTCCGTCGAGCAGCGCGATCTGCCCTTCACGCCCGAGCCCGGAGGCCGCGCGACCTTCCGCTCGATCACCGTCGACGGTCAGGAGATCGAGTTCTCCGAGGGCTTCACCGACCTGCACACGGTCGTCTACCGCGACGTGCTCGCGGGGCACGGCTACGGCCTCGACGACGTGCGCCCCTCCATCGACCTCGCGCATCAGATCCGCGTCGCGGAGCCCGTCACGCCGGGCCCTGGCGCGCACCCGAAGCTACGCTGATCCGCGCGGCGGCTCCTTCTCGACGCGCATCGTGACGGCGAAGGCCATGAGCATGAGCGCAGCCGCGACGAGCACCGCGGTGCCGGGCATGTGCTGCGCGCGTCCGCCGTCGACGGACCACGCGAAGATCGACGTGAAGAGCCCCGGGCCGATGAGCCCGGTCACGCCCATCACGCTCGCGCTCGCGCCCTGAAGCTGACCCTGCTCCGTGGGCTTCACGCGTCGGGTCATGAGCCCCATCACGCCGGGCTGGATGAAGCCCGTGAGCGAGAAGAACGGAAGGCCGATCCAGTACGTCGTCGCCGTCGGTGCGAGCGCGTAGATCGCGAAGCCCACCGCGCCCGAGAGGAGCCCCACGCGCAGCGCCGCGCGCTCGCCGAGTCGCTTCACCACGGGGCCCACGAGGGTGGCCTGCACGATGATGTTGGCGACGCCCGTCGCGGCGAGCATCACGCCCACGTCGCGCGTGGTCCAGTGGTAGCGAAAGCCCGTGTAGAGCACGAAGATGCTCGGCAAGACGTTGTGCGCGAGCTGAAAGAGAAAGACCACCACGCCCAGCGTCGGCAGCCCCGGCGCGCTCCGAAGGAGCCGCAGCGCGCCGAGGGGGTTGGCCTTGCTCCAACGGAAGGGACTCCGTCGATCGGCGGGGAGCGACTCGGGCAGCACGAAGAGGCCGTAGAAGCCGTTGGCGAGCGAGAAGGCCGCGGCGCACCAGAAGGGGAGCCTCGGGGAGATGTCTCCGAGCGCGCCGCCGATCGCGGGTCCGAGCACGAAGCCGATGCCCCACGCGGCGCCCATCATCCCGTAGCTCTGCGCGCGCTTCTCGGGCGGCGTGACGTCGGAGATGTACGCGCCCGCGGTCGAGAAGCTCGCGGCGGTGATGCCCGAGATGATGCGACCGAGCCAGAGCCACCGAAGGTCGGGCGCGAGCGCCATGAGCACGTAGTCGAGCCCGAGACCGAAGACCGAGATGAGGATCACGGGGCGTCGCCCGAAGCGATCGGAGACCATGCCGAGCACGGGCGAGAAGATGAGCTGCATGAGCGCCCACGAGGTGCCGAAGAGGCCGACCCAGCGCGACGCCTGCGCGGTGTCTCCGCCGACGAAGCTCTTCACGAGGTTCGGCAGCACGGGGATCACCAGCCCGAGGCTCATCACGTCGAGCAGCGCCGTGACGAAGATGAACCCGATGGCGGCCTTGCGAGGTGAGGGAACGGTCTGGGCGGACATGCGACGGTGGCAATGACACCGACGCGCGCGTTCGCGCAATCTATCTGCGACGCGATGCGGCTGTGATGACCGTCATGTCGCGCGCGCACCGCGGGGCGGGATACTCACCGCAT
The DNA here is from genome assembly GCA_046351535.1 of Polyangiales bacterium. Lineage (GTDB taxonomy): Bacteria > Myxococcota_A > Polyangia > Polyangiales > CAISKJ01. The sequence continues at coordinate 236,063 of JAXLYG010000014.1, read as the reverse complement.
GAGGCTCCTCGATGAGCTCCGCGAGGAGCACCAGCGAATCGAATCGGTCCTCGGCGCGCTCCGCGGCTACGTCGCGCGTCGGCTCGAAGGCGAGGCGCCCGGTGATGGCGCGCGCTTCGTGACCTTCTTCCGCAAGTACGCCGACGAGTTTCACCACGCGCGCGAGGAGGGCGTGCTCTTCCCCGCGCTGGTCGAGCACGCGGAGGTGCCGTCGACGCGCGGTCCCATCGCCGCGATCACGGCCGACCACGCCGCGATGCGCGCGATGCTCCGCGAGCTCTCGACGCTGCTCGACGCGCCCCTCGACGACGCGCTCCGCGCGAGGCTCACGGCGCTCGCGACGGCCTTCTCGCGCGCGCTCTCGCTCCACATCGACGCCGAGAACTCGGTGCTCTTCCCCGAGGGCGAGGCGCGGCTGCGCGCGGCGGGCGTGAGGGAGCTCCCTTCGCGGCGCGAGACCGACGAGGAGGCGCTCGCGCGCGACGACGGAGACGCGCTCATCGCGCGGTGGCCTTCGATCACGGACGATGGCGTGGTGCGCGGAGAGGGCTGCGCGATCTGCCCGAACTTCGGCGCGTCCTGCGACGGCGTCGAGCGCGAGTGGTGGAGCGACGAGGAGTGGGACGAGTTCCCCGATCACGTCGGGTGATGCTGCTTCAGTGACCGGGCTTCTGGATCCAGACGATCACGCCGGCCTTGACGTTGCTCTTGATCTTCATGGCGCTCAGTGCCCCGGCTTCTGAATGAGGGCGATCTCGCCGGCCCTGACGTTGCTCTTGATCTTCATTGCGTGTGCCTTTCGTTGGAGGTGATCGCCCTCCACTACGAGCGCTCCCGCGGCGACGGATTTGCGATCTCGCGCGACGATGTGGTCAGCCGTAGAAGTCCATCCACGGGTCTGACGGCTTGCGCGGCGCGGTGTCGTTCGCGGGCGCAGCCGGAGGCGCTGGCGCTCGCTCGGCCTCGACGGTCTTCACCACCGTGGGCGCGCGCACCGTCGCGTGGCTCGCTTGCTCCTCGCGCGGCTTCGACGCGACCGCGGGGAGCGACGCGTGGATGTGCAGTTCCGTGCGAGAGCCGCCGTCGATGGGCGTCACGCGCGCGCTCGCCTGCGCGCCGTCGGGCCTCGCGGGCTGCGCGTTGCGCGACTGCGCGTCGGGCTGCGACTGCGCCATCTCGTCGGTCGTGTAGAGCCCCGCCATGTCTTCTGGAAAGGCCTTTCGCAGCGCCAACGCCTCGGCACATTTAGAAAGCATCACGTGGGGCATGCGCGCCCACATCGCCGTCGGGCGCGTCTTGCCCGTCTGCTTGTCTCGCGTCGTCTGCACGTACTCGTTCCAGTACGCGATGCCCACGGCAGGGCGCGGCCAGTCCTTGCGCCACACGCGCACCTTGCAGAGCTTCAGCGTGCCGTCGGGGTTGTCGACGAACTCGGGCTCGTCCTGCCCCTGGTAGAGCCCCGTGCGCTCGGCGAGCGCGCGCAGCCCGTCGATCGAGACCTGCGAGGCCCACACCATGCGGTGCTTCTCGGAGTCCCACCGCTGCACGAAGTGGATCTGCCTGAGCAGCGGGTTGAGCCGTCGCGCGCGGGCGACTTCGAGCAGCACCGCGAACTCCGCGTCGCTCGCCCCGTTCGCGAAGGAGTCGCGAATGAGCTGCTTCTGGTCCTCGGTGAAGTCCATCGGGCTCTGCGCCCGAGGCTGCGGCTCTTCGTACGGATGCCCTACAGGCGCGAGAGTTCGCTCGCTCATGGGGTGAGACTGTACGTCTGTTCAGTTGTAGGCTGCAAGCGATCGTACGTGCCCGAACGACCGAGCGCTTCTCAGCGCGCGAAGCGGTCGAGCCCGAAGCGTCGGATCGCGTTCTCGGTGGTGCGCTCACGCAGCTCGCGCTCGGCGAGCCCGAGCGTGCCCGCGAGGTGCGCCGCGGTGCGCGCGAGGTACGACGGCTCGTTGCGCTTGCCGCGCATGGGCATCGGCGCGAGGTACGGCGCGTCGGTCTCGATGAGCATCCGGTCGAGCGGAACCGTCTTCGCCGCCGCGCGCAGGTCGTCGGACTTCTTGAACGTCACGATCCCCGAGAACGAGATGTCGAAGCCAAGGTCCATCGCGGTCTTCGCGAAGGGAGCGTCTTCGCTGAAGCAGTGGATCACGCCGCCGACGTCGCGCGCCCCCTCGTCGCGGAGGATCGCGAGCGTGTCTTCGGGCGCCGCGCGCGTGTGGATCACCAGGGGCTTCTTCACCGCCCTCGCCATCGCCACGAAGCGCCGAAAGGTCTCGCGCTGAACCTCGCGCGGCGAGTGGTCGTAGTGGTAGTCGAGCCCCACCTCACCGACGGCGACGACGCGATCTCTCAACGCGAGCTGCTCGATGCGGGCGACGGCGTCGGGCGTCGCGGCGATCGCGTCGTGGGGATGGATGCCCACGGTTGCGACGACGTCGCGGTGCGTGTCTGCGAGGCCCACGGCGTCGGGGGCGCTCTCGGCGCCGCGTCCCGAGCCGATGGTGACGAACCACACGATGCCCTCGGCGCGTCCGCGTTCGAGGATCTGTTCGCGCTCGGCGCCGAAGTCGGCGAAGTCGAGGTGGCAGTGCGAGTCGATGAGCGGTGCGCGTTCGGTCATTGCGTCTCCTCGATGCGCGTGAGCGCGCGCCGCGCGGCGTCGCGGATCTCCGAGCGGGCGTCGGTGCGCGCGAGCCGCGAGAGCGTGGCCTTCGAGCGCTCGCTCCCCACCACACCGAGCGCGTCGAGCACGATGGGGAGCTCGACGCCCCCGTCGTCGATCATCGAGAGCAGCGCCCCTTCGGCGCCCTTCAAGCGCGCCACGCGCACGAGCCTCACGGCCGCCTCGCGCCTCCCTGGAATGAGCGATCGAAGCTGACCGAGGATCTCGTCGCACGCGCGGGGATCGCCGAGCCTCGCGAGGGCCGCGCGGGCGACGTTGCGCTCGGGCGAGGGGATCACCCGCCAGGCCACCACCGAGAGCGCTTCGCGCGCGTCACGTACGGCCTCTCCGGTCACCGCGCCGAGGAGGTCGATGGCCTCGACGACGAGCGCTTCTCGGTCGGCTCCGTCGACGGCGCGAGGGGAGCGTACGAAGTCGCAGAGGGCGCGCAGCGTGTCGGTCTCGCCCATGCGTGCGAGGGCGATCGCGCACGTCACCACGACGCGCTGCGCGGGGTCGTCGAGCTCCGTGCGAAGGGCTTCGAGCGCACGCGTGCGCTCCGTCGCGCCGAGGGAGTTCTCGGTGCGGTGATCGGGGTCCGTGGCGAAGAGGCGTCCGATCTGTTCGGCGGCTTCGGAGGCGATCCACGGGTCGTCGCTGGCGAGCGCGTCGATGGCCGCGGCGAAGCCCTCGCGCGCGTCGAGCGAGAGCACGCCGAGGAGGCTCTGATAGCGCACGTCGGCGTAGTTGCTCTGGAGCGAGCGCTTGAGCAGCTCGAGCGCGCGCGCGCCGGCCACCGCCGCGAGGGGGTCCACGGCGTGCTGGCGGACGTCGCTGGCGCCGTCTTCCATGCGGTCGGCGATGCGGTCGGAGAGGTGTCGCGCGCCGAGCGTCCCGAGCGCGGCGAGGGCTGCGCGGCGGACGTCGGAGTACGTGTCGTCGAGGAGCGGCGCGAGCGCGTCGGCGGCGGCGCGCGGGTGTTCGTCTCCGACCATGCCGAGGTCGTGGGCCGCGGAGGCGCGCACCTCGGGCTTCGACGAGCGGAGGTCGCGCACGGCGGCGTCGTAGTTCCTGCGGAGGGGAGGGAGACCGAACATGATGGTGCGGTACCGAACGATCCCTCACGTGAGGGCGTTTGAGCGAAGGTGAGTGCGTTACTTCACGCGCGTGCCGGGGGCGTGTTCCTTCTCGAACGAGGCGAGCGAGAGGCCGTCGGAGGGACCCGCGGCGAGGAGCATCCCGTGGGAGACGAGTCCTCCGCCGAAGTCTCTCGGCGGGAGGTTCGCGACGACCACCACCTGCTTGCCGACGAGCGCTTCGGGCGCGTAGGCGAGCGCGATGCCCGCGATGATGGTGCGGGGTCCACCCTCTTCGCCGAGGTCGATCGACAGCTTGAGGAGCTTGTCTTTACGGGGAATCCGCTCCGCCGTGAGCACCTTGCCGAGGCGCAGGTCGACCTTCGCCATGAGCTCGTCGTACGTGATCGGGCCCGGCGGAACCTCGGGAGCAGCCACCTTCTCGGGCTTCTTCTCCGAGGGCTTCTTCTCGGCCTTCTCGGGCTTCTTCTCGGTGCTCTCGGTCACGGTCTCCGTCGCCACGTCGAGGTCCTTGAAGATCTGCGCCTGCTGCTGCGCATCGTACTTGGGGAACACGGGCTGACCCGGCGCGAGCGCGCTGTGCGGCGCGAGCCCGCCCCAGGTGAGCGGCCACAGGTCGGCGTCGTGGTGCGCGGTGAGCGGATCGAGCCCGAGCTGCGCGCGGATCGCGTCGCTCTTCGAAGGCGTCGCGGGCCAGAGCATCACGGCCACGGCGCGAACGAGCTCGAGCACGTGATAGATCACCGCGGCGAGACGGGTGAGGTCTCCGGCCTTGGCGAGCTTCCACGGGGCGCTCTCGTCGAAGTAGCGATTGCCCGCGCGGGCGAGCTCGATGGTCGCTTCGAGGGCCCTGTGCGGCGCGGGCTCGGCCCACGCATCGGCGGCTTCGGCAGCGCACTTCGCGGCGAGCGCTTCGAGCGCGCGGTCGGCGTCGGTGAGCGTCTCCGCGGGCGCGTGCGGGACCTTTCCGTCGAAGTGCTTCGCGAAGGGGAGCGCGCGGTTGAGGAGGTTGCCCACGGTCTCTGCGAGGTCGGCGCGGGCGCGCGCGACGAGGGCCGGCACCGACCACTCGCCGTCCTGCCCGAACGAGACCTCGCGGAGCAGAAAGTACCGCAGCACGTCGGCGCCCACGGACTCGGCCACGCGCACGGGATCGGTCGTGCCGCGGGTCTGCGTCTGCTTCGCGTCGCTCTTCGAGAGCTTCTTGCCGTCGGTGAGGAGCCACCCGTGGCTCCACACCGTACGCGGGAGCTCCTCGTCCTTGAGCCCCGCGCTCATGAGGAACGCGGGCCAGTACACGGCGTGAAAGCGCAGGATGTCCTTGCCCACGAGCTGCACGTCGGGGGGCCACGGGGCCCTCGTGCCGTCGGCCTTCTCGACCGCCGTGAGGTAGTTGAAGAGCGCGTCGAACCACACATACATCACGTGCTTGGGATCGCCCGGGACGGGGATCCCCCACGTGAAGCTGGTGCGAGAGACCGAGAGGTCCTTGAGGCCGCCCTCGACGAACGAGACCACCTCGTTGAGCCGCGTCTCGGGCCGCACGAAGCTCGGGTTGCGCTTGTAGAACGCCAGCAGCCGATCGCCGTACGCGCTCAGGCGGAAGAAGTACGACTCCTCCTGCACGCGATCGACGGGGCGCTCGTGGATGGGGCAGAGGTTGCCGTCCTTGAGCTCCTTCTCGGTCTTGTGGTCTTCGCACGCGACGCAGTAGAGGCCCTCGTACGAGCCGAGGTAGATGTCGCCGTTGTCGACGCAGCGCTGCCACCAGCGCTGGACGCCCTCCTCGTGCCGCGGCTCCGTGGTTCGAATGAAATCATCGGGGCGACACAGGAGCTTCGGCCAGAGGTCGCGGAAGCGTCCGGACATCTCGTCGACGAAGTCGCGCGGGGCCATGTTTCTGCGCTGCGCCTCGCGTTCGAGCTTGAGCCCGTGCTCGTCGGTGCCCGTGAGAAAGTGCGTGTGTTCTCCGCGCAGCGCGTGAAAGCGCGCGAGCGCGTCGGCCACCACGGTGGTGTAGGCCGTGCCCACGTGGGGCGACGAGTTCACGTAGTAGATGGGCGTGGTGACGTAGAAGCTGCGGGTCATGGCTGTGTGATTCCTCCGCGCGAGGGGGGAGTTGTATAGCCGCGTCACCGCGCGTTCGCACGCGAAAGCTGGTTATGACTCGGGCGGGGCGTCGGGCTTGTCGGCGACCTCTTCGGGGCCGTCGTCGTCGGCGGCCTCGGGCGCGGCCGCTCCTGCGCGCGAGGGATCGGGCGCCGTCGCGGAGCGCACCTCTTCGACGCTGAAGATCTCGACCCCTCCGTCGGGAAAGAGCACCCGCACGGTGCGGGCGAGCACGTCGACGTCGCGCACGCGCCCCTCGCCCTTCGGCGTGATGACCCGCTTGTTCTGCTTCGGAAAGAGCGCGCGCTGCTGGCGATAGAACGCGTCTTCGTAGACGAGGCAGCACATGAGCCGACCGCACACGCCCGACACGCGCTGCGGCGTGAGCGCGAGGCCCTGGTCCTTCGCGTGACGGATCGAGACCGGCGCGAACTCCGAGAGGAAGGTGTTGCAGCAGAGCTGGAGCCCGCACGGGCCCACGCCGCCGAGGTTCTTCGCCGCGTCGCGCACGCCCACGTGACGGATCTCGACGCGCCCTCGCAGCGCCGTCGTGAGCGCACGCGCCACGTCACGGAGCTCGAGCCGCTCCTCGCTCGCGAGATGGACCACCGTGCGAGCCCCGGTGAGCCCGCACTCGACCCGCACGACCTTGGCCGGGAGCTTCAGCTCATGGACGACCTTCGCCGCGACCTTCGTCGCGTCGGCTTCACGGATGCGCATGCGGGCCTCGGCGCGCAGGTCGGCCTCGCCCGCGCGACGGAGCACCCTCAGCGGCAGGCGCGCCGACACCATCTGCCGGCGCGGCGGCGAGGTGACCACCCCGAGGTCGACGCCGCGCTCGCCTTCGAGCACCACGGTGTCTCCCTTGCGCAGCACGGCGTTGCCCGCGTCGACGGCGGTCGCGCGCGAGGCGTCGGGCGTGCGCACCATCGCGACGCCCGTGAGCGTCGCCCCCTCGGGCCAGTCGTACTCGGGGAACTCGGGCTCACCGAGCGGATCGAGCTCCGCCGACTGCGCGCTCAGCGGGAGGTACACGCGCTTCGGCGCCTCGCTCACAGGCTCGGGCTGCGCCTGCGGCTGCTGCGTCGGTCGCGGAGGCGTTGCGGGAGGCGGCTGCGGACGCGGTTGCTGCTGCGCCTGCGGCGGCGGATTGGGACGACGCTCGGGCGCGCGCGCATCGCCCGGGCGCGGCCCCTGCGGGCGCTGTTGCTGCTGCGGCGGACGCTGTTGCTGCTGCGGCGGACGCTGCGGTTGCTGCGGCGGTCGCTGCGTCTGCGGCGGCGGACCGGGACGACCGCGGCGCGGGTCCTGCGCGTTCGGGAGCGGTTCGCCGGGCACGCGCGGGGGCCTCGGAATCGAAGGGTTTCCCTGTTGATTGGGCGGACGCTTCGAGGGCCTCGGGTCGTCGTTGCGTCGGCCCTGCGGAGGCGGTCCCTTCGAGGGGCGGTAGGGCTCGTTGGGCGGGCGCTTCGAGGGCCTCGGCTGCTCGTCCGTCGGACGTCGCGAGGGCCTCGGCTCCTGCGGCGGCTCCGACGGTCGCGGACCCTGCGCTTGCGGCGCGTCGGGCGCGCGCGAGGGCCTCGGTCGCTGTTGTTGCTGCGGCGGCGGAGGCTGCTTCGAAGGCCTCGGCGCTTGCGAGGTGTTCTGCGCTTGCGAGGTGTTCTGCGCCTGCGGCGCGCTCGGGGGCTTCGAAGGGCGCGGCGCCTCGCGGTCGTCGGTGTTGCTCACGATCGCACCTCGCGGAGCCGTACGAGCATCGCCTCGAGGACGAGCTGCGCGTTGAGGTTCGAACTCCCGTCGAGGAGGGTCTGCGTCTCTCGCACGATGTCGGCGCGCGCGGCGTTGGCCGAGGCGTGGCGGGGCTTCGCGCTCGCGTTCTGCATGGCCTCCGCGCGAAAGTGCCGCTGGAGGAGCAGGAGCACGGTGTCGAGCTCGTGGCGGTCGATGGACTTCACGTGCTCTCCGAGGGCGACGTAGCTGCCGGGAACGCCCGCGCGCAGGGCGTTGAGGATGTCGTCGACCACGGCCTGACGCTCCTTGTGGGCCTCCTGGTTCTTGAACTCCAGCGCGCGTCCGACGGAGCCGTCACCGAGCGCGACGAGGGCGTCGATGTGGTTCGGGTCGAGGCCGAGCTCGTCGGCGCCTTCACGGAGCACGGCGCCCACGTCGGCGGCGCTGAGGAGCCCGAAGCGCAGCGTCTGACAGCGCGATCGGATCGTGGGGAGGAGCGCCGAGGGGCGCGCGGTGACGAGCACGAAGTGGGTGTCCTTCGGGGGCTCTTCGAGGGTCTTGAGGAGCTTGTTGGCCGCCGCGGGCAGGAGCCGCTCGGCGTCGCGAAAGATCACCCAGCGCGTGGCGCCCTCGTGGGGCCTGAAGGGCATGCGCGCGAGGAGCTCCTCGATCTGCTCGACGGTGATGTTGGGGCGCAGCTCGCTCTCGGGGATCTCCTCGCGCCGCTTCGTCCGCATGCGCTCGGCCTCCTCGCGGTCCTTCACCGTGTCGCGGGGAGAGTCCTTGGGGGGATCCTTGAGCTCACGTTGCAGCACGATGAGGTCGGGGTGCACCGCGCGGGCGATCTTCGAGCACATCTCGCACTCGCCGCAGGCGTCGCCGTCGGACCTCGGGGCGCGGCAGTTGAGCACCTGCGCGAGCGCGTGGGCGAGGCGGTCCTTGCCGACGCCCGCGGGGCCCGCGAAGAGGTACACGCTCGAGACGCGGTCGTTCTCCACGGCGTGACGAAGGAGCTCCACGGCCGCGCCGTGCCCCCGAACGCTCCGAAACCCGGCGAGTCGAGCCATCACCACGGCGAGTGCGGGTACCACGCCCGCGCGCCGCGGCGCAACGGTTCCACGGCGACGGGCTCAGTCGGTATCGAAGGGGACCACGGTGGTCGAGTCGAGGCCCTTCACGCCGCGTTCGAGGGCGGCGCGGTGCTCGCTCGCCGTCGCCACGACGGTGATCACCAGGTGCTCGGGGGCAATGCGCCGACGGATGGCCGCGTTGACCTCGTCGAGGGTCACGGCCTCCACGCGCTCGACGTAGTCTTTGAAATAGCGCTTCGGGAGATCGAGCAGCCGCACGTCGAGGTCGTGCCACAGGCGCTTCGACGCCGTGTCGGTCTCGAACGCGAAGCTCCGCGTGAGGTACGAGCGCGCGAAGGCGAGCTCCCGCGCCGAGACGCCCTTCTCCACGAGGCGCTCCACGAGCTTGAGCTGAAGCGCCACGCACGCGGGCGCGTCGGCCGCCGCGGGGAAGGTCCACATCGACCACGCGTCGCGCACGCGGTCTCGCCCGAGCCTGCTCGACGCGCCGTACGACCATCCCCGCTTCGAGCGGATCTCTCGCATGAGGCGCGCGGTGAAGGTCCCGCCGAAGATGGTGTTGGCCACGGTGAAGGCCATGTGATCGCGGTCGCGCGGGTGCGACCCGAGGCCGCCCACGTAGATCTGCGTCTGCGTGCGCGCGGGCTTGTCGACGAGCACGAGCCGACGTCCCCGAGGCGCCACGGGCTCGGGCACGGAGCGCTCCGGCGGACGCGTGTCGGGCAGCGCTGCGAGGGTGCGCTCGGCGAAGGCTTCGAGCTCCGCGGGGCGGATGTCTCCCGCCGCGGCGATGAGCACGTTGCTCCGTCGAAACGAGAGGTTCCAGGCGCGTCGGGCGTCGTCGCGGCCGAGGCGCTCCATGCTCCGGGGCGTGCCCTGCGAGGGGCGTCCGAAGGGGTGATGTTCGAAGAGCGCGCGTCGAAAGTGGCGTCCCGCGAGCGTGCGGTCGTCGTCGCGCGTGTCGATGATCTCGGCCTTGATCTCGCGCGCCACCTGCGCGACCTCGTGCGTCGGCAGCGCGGGCGCCGTCACGATGTCGTGCATCATGTCGAGAAAGGGCTCGAGGTTGCGGCGGATCACCGTCGCGTGGAGCATCGACGTGGTGGGGTCCGCCGACGTGCTGAGCTCGGCGCCGAGGCGGTCGATGAGGGCGTCGATCTCGTGAGCGGTGCGTCGCGCGGTTCCCCTTCGGAGCGCGCGGAGGCAGAGGTGCAGCGAGCCCTCGCGCCCTTTGGGATCGTGCGCCGTGCCCGTGTCGGTGACGATGTAGAGGTCGACGATGGGGAGGTCGTGCGACGCCGCGGTGAAGACGCGCTTCGAGAGCTTTTCGGGTGCGTGCTTCACGCGGCCTCCGACGACAGGTCGGCGCGCACCTTCACGACGGTGCGTCGGGCGCGAGAGAGGTACCGCGCGGCCACCTCGGCGATGCGCTGCGTGGAGACGGCGCGCACGGCGTCGAGGCGCGCGAAGGCGCCCGCGGGATCGCCGAGCACGGTGTCGAAGAAGCCGATCTGCTCGGCCTTGCCGCCCGCGGTCTCGAGGTTGCGGAGAAAGTTCAGCTCCATGCGGGCCACGGCGCGGTCGCGCTCGTCGGCGGTGATGGGGCGCATGCGCAGTCCGTCGATGCCCGCGTCGAGGGCCGAGAGGAGCCGCTCGACGGTGACCCCCTCGCGCGCGGTGACGGAGACCTCCCAGAGGCCCGGATCACGGAAGGTGGAGGTCCACCCCGAGACGTCGGAGGCCATCTCTCGCTCGGTCACGAAGTCGCGGTAGAAGCGCGCGGAGCGTCCGCCCGTGAGGGCCTCGGTGAGCACGCTGAGGGCGGCGTGATCGGCGTGGGCCATGGGCGGAGACTTGTATCCGACGGAGACCTTGTCGGTGGGCGTGGCGCGCGTGAGCGTGACGACGCGCTCCTCGGTCTGCTCGGGCTCCGTGGGGAGCCGCACCTGCGGGAGCTTCGCGGGCTTGAGGTGCCCGTAGTGCTTGCGCAAGAGGGGCAGCGCGCGGTGCATGTCGAGGTCGCCCACGAGCACGAGCGTCGCGTTGTTGGGCGCGTACCACGTGCGATAGAAGGCCCGGCAGTCGTCGGGGGTGAAGTTGAGGATGTCGTCCATCCACCCGATCGTGGGGTGGTGGTACGGGTGCTTGCGGAAGGCGTGCTCCCAGAGCTTCTCGCTCATGGCGCCCTCGACGTCGTCTTCGACGCGGTAGCGGCGCTCGTTGGCGACGACCTCCTTCTCGCTGGCGACGGGCTTCTCGCGCAGCACGAGGTTGTGCATGCGTTCGGCCTCGAGGCGCACGGCGAGGGCGAGCTGATCGCGCGGGATGTTCTCGTAGTAGTAGGTCCAGTCGTTCCAGGTGGCGGCGTTGGTCTCTGCGCCCGCCCGCTCGAGGAGCTGGTCGAAGCGGCCCGCGGGCAGCGACTTCGTCTCGTTGAACATGAGGTGTTCGAAGAGGTGGGCGATGCCCGTCTTGCCCTTGCGCTCGTGCCGCGACCCGACGCGGAACCAGGTGTTGTACGAGACCACGGGCGCGCTGGCGTCGACGAGCGCGAGGATGCGCAGCCCGTTGCCGAGCGTGAGGCGCTCGATGGCGTGGCCGCCGAAGGCGACGGGCTTGTCACGCTCGATGCGCATCGCCTTGGGGGCGCCGCGGTTGAGCCGCGCGAGCGCGGACTCGATGGGCTCCTGCGCGCGAGGGGCGGTGGAGGTTCGCGTCATGATCGGGTGATCGTTGCACGGAACGCGTCGCGCGGGCGCCTCGCGTCGAGGCTCTCTCCCGCGGTCCGCGCTCCGGGCGTCCTCAGAAGGTGCCGTTGAGCGTGAGGGCCGAGGGGCCTACGTCGAGGCGCAGTCGCGCGGTGGGCGCGGGCTCTTCGACGCGACGGGGGTGGGTGAACATCCACACGGCGCCGACGGCCGCGCCGACGCCCGCCGCGAGGCCCACGATGCCGACGATGCGGTAGGTCTCGCCCTGATCCCTGAGCTGCTCTTGCAGCACGCGCGGCGCGAGGGGGTTGGCGTAGGTGTTCGAGTTGTCGACGGCGACGGCGAGAAAGCCCGCGCCGATGCCGACGAGCGCGAGCGACGCGCCCGCGAGCCCCCACGCCGCGGGCGAGATCTGCGTGGTCACGCGCATCGGAGGCGGCGGGGCCGGGCACTCGGGCGCCGCCGAGCACGCGGGGCACGCGGGGCACTCGTGCGACTCGTGCGGCGTGGCCTGGAGGTTCTGCTCGCCCATCTGCTGCGCGAGGGTGCGCGCGCGGGCCTGGAGGTCGGCCTCGGGCGCGGGGTTGGTCATCGCGAGGAGGTCGCGGAGCTGCTGGAGCGCGCCCTGCGGATCACCCGCGCGCATGCGCGCCTCGGCGGCGTTGTAGAGCGTGAAGGGGTGAGGCCTGATGCGGAACGAGCGTTCGAACGCGACGGTTGCCTCGGGGAACTGCCGCCGTTGAAAGAACTGGAGCCCCTCGCGGTACCGCGCGCGCGCCTCCTCGACGCGCGCAGGGTCTTCGGCGGGAGCGGGCTGACAGAGCGCGGTCGAGGTCGCGGCGAAGGTCGCGAACGACAACGAGAGCGCGAGCGGAATCGAGAGCAGCGTTTGACGCACGGCGCGATGTTCTCCATGCGCCCGTCGAGCGTCAAGGTTGGAGTGTCGTCGCGTCGTGGATGGCAGCGAATCGCTGCGATCAGAAGGGCATGTCGGTGATCGGGCCGCGGCGCACGCGGGGCGGACGCGCCGGTCGCGCGGGCTGAGGCGCCGTCGCGTGCGCCGCCGCGACGGGATGCGCCGCGACGGGATGCGCCGCGACGGGATGCGCGGCCGTCGGTTGCGACGAGGGCTGCGCGTGACGCGGCCGATGGGGGCGCTCGGGCGCGGCCTCGGGGGGCGCGTTCGAAGCCTGCGCGGCGGGCGGCTCGGGCGTCGGCGCGGGCTGCGCGGCGGGCGGCTCGGGCGTCTGCGCGACAGGCGCCGCGGGGGCTGCGGCGGGTTCGGGCGCGGCGGTCGGCGTGGGGTTGAGCACCTGCGCGACGTTCGGCTCCGCGGGCTGCGCGGCGGCGGGCTGCGCGGCTGCGGTCTGCGCGGCGGCGGGCTGTGCGGCCGTGGGCTGCGCGGCGGCGGGCTGTGCGGCCGTGGGCTGCGCGGCCACCGGGGGAGGCGCCACGACCGGCGCGTGCGCGCGGATCGAGGCCTGCGTCGCGCCCTGCGTCGCGGTGGAGTTCCGCGATCCGACGGCGACGTAGCCCGCGACGGAGATCAGCACGAGCGAGAGCGCCGACGCGCCGAGGAGGAGGGCCTTCATCGGCGAGCGTTTCGGCGCGGGGGCCGGCGCCGGGGGCTGCATCTCGGGGGCGGGGGGCATCCCGAAGGTGGGCTGCGGCGCGGCGATGCCAGAGACCTGCGGCTGCGGCGCGTAGCCCGGAGGAGGTCCGCCGAAGATGTCGACGGCCTGCGTGGGGGGCGAGTCGCCGAAGCCCGGCGGCGCGTCGTGGTGCATCTCGGGCGCGGGCTGCACGCCGAGGATGGTCTGCGCGCGGTTGGGCGGGAGCGTGGGCTGGTTGTTCGCGCCGGGGCCTCGCGGGGCCATCGTGGGCGCGCGCATCGGCGACGAGGGCGGACCGTCGGGGACGTGCCCGTCTGCGCCCGCGGCAGGGAGGTTCAGCCCCGTGGGGCGACGTCCGGCGAGGGGGAGCGGAGACGACGGCGCGGTCATCTGGATGCCGCCCGGGGCGCGCACCTCGGTCTTGCCCTCCTCGTCGTCGTCATCGAAGGACGGGAGGGTGAGGGGCACCACGGGGGCCGACGGATCAGGGCCCGCGACGATGACGCCCGACGGGGGCGTGTAGGTCGGCGCGGCCTCCATGATGGTCGCGACGCCCGACGCGGGCGTGTGCATCGGCTCGACGGGCCGCGAGGGCTGCGTCATCGCGGGCGCGGCGCCCGTGGGCGAGGAGAAGTGCGCGATGGCGTCGACCTGCGCGTCGTGGGCGGCCTGGAGGAGCGCGTCGCGCATCTCGAGGGCCGACTGGTACCGCCGCGTGGGGTCCTTCTGGAGCGCCTTCGCGATGAAGGCCTCGACGGCCTGCGGGAACTCGACGCCCGCGGCCTGCGCGAGCGTCAGCGGCGGCTTCTCGAGCACCGCCTGGAGGAGCTGCACGGTGTCTTCGGCGTCGATGGGGCGCTTCGCCGTGAACATCAGAAAGAGCGACACGCCCGCGGAGTAGAGGTCGAGGCGGGGGTCGTTGCCCTTGACCGCGCCGCGGATCTGCTCGGGCGCCATGTAGGCCAGCGTGCCGAGCGTCTGGCCGGCGCGGGTGAGCTCCTGCGACGAGGCCTCGGCGAGCTTCGAGATGCCGAAATCGAGCACCTTGAGCTTCTCGGCGCCGCCCGTGAGCTTCTCGACGAAGAGGTTGGCGGGCTTGAGGTCGCGGTGGATCACCCCGTTCTCGTGCGCGGCGGCGAGTCCCTCGCAGAGCTGGCGCCCGAGGATCATCGCGCGCTGGAGCGGGAGGCGACCGTTGCGCAGCGCCTGCTGCACGGTCTGGCCTTCGAGGTACTCCATCACGAGGACGAGCGTGCCGCTGTCGTCGGTGCCGAGGTCGTAGATGGCCACCACGTGGTCGCTGCGGATGCGCCCCGCGGCCCTCGCCTCACGGCGGAAACGCTCGACGTAGCTCGGGTCGTTCGAGATCTCGGGGTCGAGGATCTTGAGGGCGACGAGGCGCTCGGTCTCCTGGTTCCGGGCGAGATAGACGGTCGCCATGCCGCCGCGGCCGATCACCTTCTGGATCGTGTACCGGCCCATCACCACGGAGCCGGGGTTGAGCGACCGGAGGTTCTGGTTCACGTCGCCCGGGTTGGCACCCTGCGCCCGGAGCATCGAGGTCGTGGGGCGAGGCTTGTAGAGGTTTGCAGCCACGGCGCGAGTCTAACACTCGAATCGAAAGCCCCACCAGTGTTCACGCGCGTTCCGCGCCCGGGAAATTCTGCGTCGCGAACCCAAGGAATTTCCGCGCGCCGCGCGTCAGGTCTTGTCGACGACGAGCACCTCGCGCGAGGCCGCGGCCGAAGGGGTCTCCGGGGTCGCGGGTGAGGGCGTGATGGTGGTTTCGAAGCGCACGGCGCGGCCGACGACCTCCGCGGGGCCGCGGATGTTCACCAGCACGACGAGGAGCGCGCTGGTGCTCTCCCACCCCGTCGCGGTGCGCATGAGCCCGCGGCCTTCGACGAGGTGGAGCCGCTCGGTCGGGTCGTTGAGGGCGGCGCCGCCCGCCGTCGGGGTCACGCGAAAGCCCACGTAGACGTCGGAGGTCGGGGCGGTGAAGCGCACGCGACCGAAGATGTGGTAGCCGCCCTGGGGGCCGTGGATGAGCTCCACGTGGGTGCCCGTCGCGGCGAGGGGCTCCCAGTAGAGCTGGCCCGTGCCGAGGTCGACGGCGGTGACCACGCTCCCGTCGACGGGGGGGACGTCGCCCGGGGGCTTCGTGTCGCCGCAGGCGGCGAGGGCAAAAACCACCGGAACAACCCAGAAGCCCTGAAGGTTCACGGGCAGAGTCTACCACCGGGGTACAGGCGGCTTCACGGCCCCGCCGCGGGCATAGAGGCACTGTTGACCGGGCGGGTTTCCGCGTGTTAGCAGCGCCGCTCACGTCCGCGGTCTGTCCCGCGGTGGCAGCACGACGACACTCCCGCGAACACGAAACCCGCGCGACACCTCTTCATCGCAGCACCCCGAGGCCGTACTCGGGAGGGCTGAGCGAGACACCGCCCAAGGCACCGATGATCCCCAACGAAACGTCCCTGTCGAGCGCCCTTCTGGGGCGTCCGTTCGTCCACCTCATCGCGCAGGTGGGAGCCTCGCCCGAGGGCCACGCGCCTGCGGGTCGCGGTGGAGCCGCCCCCGGCGCGGCGCCGTCGCCCTTTGGGAGCATGGTCCCCCTGCTGCTCTTCGGCGTGATCTTCTATCTCATGGTGTTTCGCCCCATGAGCAAGCAGCGCAAGGACCAGGAGGAGATGAACAAGTCGCTCCGCAAGGGCGACAAGGTCGTCACGCGCGGCGGGGTCATCGGGACGGTGACGGGCATCGACGACCAGGAGGTCGTCCTCGAGGTGGCCGAGAAGGTGCGGATGAAGTTCACCCGCGCGTCCATCGAAACGAAGTACGAGAAGCCCGCGGAGAAGTCCGCGGAGAGCTCCACGTCGACGGCCTCGGCCGAGAAGAAGTCCTGAAGGGGAGGAGCGGCCGATGAACCGTGGCTGGTACTGGCGGCTCGGTCTCGTCCTGGCGTCCATCGTGGCGTCGTTCGTGATCCTGTGGCCCAACATTCCGGGACTCGCGACGCCCTGGGCGAAGGCGAAGATCCCCTTCCGTCTCAACGAGGGCCTCGACATCCGAGGCGGCGCGCGACTCTCCTACGACGTGCAGATCGGGCAGGCCATCGGCGAGCGCCGCAACCGCCAGATCGAAGACGTCCGCGAGCAGCTCGCGCGTGACTTCCGCATCCACCGCGGACAGGACCGCCTCACGCCCGACGAGGTCACCCAGCTCGCGCGCCGCGTGACGCTCACGGCCCTCTCGAACAACCGTCAGTTCAACGTCCGCTTCACCGACGCGGCCGACGTCTCGAAGATCTCGACGGACTTCCTCTCGCGCCGCGGCCTCGTGCGCGTCACGGGCTCGGGCAACACCGTGACCCTCAGCCTCCGCCAGGAGGAGGTCTCGCAGCTCGAAGACACGGCCGTCCGTCAGGCCGTCGAGACCATCTCGAACCGCGTCGACGAGCTCGCCATCAAGGAGACCTCGATCACCGCGCGCGGCGAGACCATCGTCGTCGAGGTGCCCG
Source organism: Polyangiales bacterium (assembly GCA_046351535.1). Lineage (GTDB taxonomy): Bacteria > Myxococcota_A > Polyangia > Polyangiales > CAISKJ01. Next base: position 219,529 of record JAXLYG010000014.1, on the reverse strand, counting down.
GTCAGAACCAGGCCGAGTTCGATCGCATCCGCGACATCATCCGTCGCACGGCGCGCCTCGAGTTCAAGATCCTCGACGACGAGAGCACGATCCTCCAGGACCTCACGTCGGGCCACGTCCCCTCGGGCGTCACGCCTCCCACCGAGGGCGCGACCCCTCCGGCGCTGCCCGCGGGCATCACCATCCAGACCGAGTCGACCACGGCGGGTCGCGGTCGCAACGTGATGGCGTCGTACCTCGTCTCCACGGGCGCCGACGCGCGGCAGAAGCTCCAGACCTACGTCGACGCGCTCCGGCCCTTCATCCCCGAGGGGCGTCAGCTCCTCATGGGCAAGGCCGACCGCAACGCCGACGCGCCTCCGGGCTCGCCCGAGTCGTGGCGCACGTACACGGTCTTCTCCGTCGCGCAGGTCGACGGCTCGATGATCTCCGACGCGCAGGTGGCCCTCGACCCGCAGGACAACCACCCCTACGTGCAGCTCCAGTTCAACCGCCGCGGCGCCGAGGTCTTCGACCGCGTCACGAACGAGAACGTCAAGAAGCGCTTCGCGATCGTGCTCGACGAGCGCGTGAACTCGGCCCCCGTGATCCGTCAGCGCATCTCGGGCGGCAACGCGTCGATCACCCTCGGCGCAGACGACCCCCGCGCGCTCCTCCGTGAGGCCAACGAGCTCATGGTGGTGCTCCGCGCGGGCGCGCTCCCGGCGCCGCTCTCCGAGGGCAAGCAGGACTACATCGGCCCGACGCTCGGGTCTGACACCATCCGCAACGCGCAGCACGCGATGCTCGTGGGCATCGGCCTCGTGCTCGCGTTCATGGCGGTCTACTACGGCGCGGCGGGCTGGATCGCGAACTCCGCGGTGCTCATCAACCTGCTCCTGCAGCTCTCGGCGCTCGCGCTCTTCGGCGCGACGATCACGCTGCCGGGCCTCGCGGGCCTCGCGCTCACCGTCGGCATGAGCGTCGACAACAACGTGCTCATCAACGAGCGCATCCGCGAGGAGCTCCACTCGGGCAAGTCGATCAGGGCCTCCGTCGACGCGGGGTACAACCACGCGTTCACGGCCATCTTCGACGGCCACATCACGACGTTCATCTCGGGCGTCGTGCTGCTCCAGTACGGCACCGGGCCTGTGAAGGGCTTCGCCGTGACCCTCCTCATCGGAATCATCGCCAACCTCTTCACCGGCGTCTTCGCGACGCGCGTGGTCTTCGACTGGCTGGTCAAGGGCCTCAAGGTGAAGTCCCTCCTCGGCGTCGGCGCGCGGAAGGCTGCGTAGAGGCTCCAGATGGAAATCAATACACAGCACCGCATCTATGACTTCATGTCGATCCGGAAGTACTGGATCGCCTTCTCGATCATCGCCGCGGTCATCTCTGCGATCCTCATCTGGAAGCCCGGTCCCCGGTACGGCATCGACTTCCTCGGCGGCACCGAGCTCACGGTGCAGTTCAACGGCCCCGTCTCGACCGACGACATCCGTCACGCGCTCGAGCGCATGGGCAACGACCGCCCCGAGGTGGTGCCCACGCAGAACTCCGCGCGGCCCAACGAGTACATCATCCGCGTCGAGAAGACCCAGTCGCTCTCGAACGCCGAGCGCGACTCGATCAAGCGCGAGGTCGAGCGTCGCCTCACGGCCTCGCCCGATCGCGGCTCGCTCGGTGACTTCCGCCTCTCGCCCGGCGGCGACCACCTCGTCGTGCAGATCAACGGCGGCAACATGACCGCCACCGACGTGGCCACGCTGCTGCGCGACGCCGGCGCCAACGTGCGCGGCGACGCGGCGATCCAGATGGGCGCGCGCGACGACCACCGCTGGCAGGTGCCGCTCATCGGCGTCGGCGACCGGATCTTCCGCCAGCTCACGGGCTCGCGCGATCAGGGCGGCGTCGGCGTCGACGGCCGCCTCAACGCGAGCGTCTGGGTGTCGCCCAAGGCCGGCAAGGAGCTTCGCGACGCGGCCGTGCGCGCGGTGGCCTACTCGATCGTGTTCATCATGATCTACGTGGCCTTCCGCTTCGACCTGCGCTTCGCGCCGGGCGGCATCCTCGCCCTCACGCACGACGCCCTGGTGACCCTCGGCTTCTTCGTCATCACCCGCAAGGAGGTCACCATCTCGACGGTGGCGGCCATCCTCACGGTGGTGGGCTACTCGATGAACGACACGATCATCGTGTACGACCGCATCCGAGAGAACCTCGCGCGCAAGCGCAACGCGCGCATGCTCGACGTGATCAACATCTCCGTGAGCGAGATGCTCTCTCGAACGATCCTCACGTCGACGACGGTGGTGCTCTCCGTCGCGGCCTTCGCGGTGATCGGCACGGGCGTGATCCGCGACTTCGCGTGGGCCATGATCGTCGGCGTCGTGGCGGGCACCTACAGCTCGATCTACGTGGCCGCGCCGCTCACCGAGTGGATCGACTCGCGCTTCTTCCACAACCCGCAGGCGCAGGGCGACGTCGCCGTGACGCCCGCGGCCTCGACGGCCTCCAGCGACTCCCCCGCCTCGGGCGAGAGCGCCTGAGACCCGCAGCGCCCGCGCGTCGCCGCGGAGCGCACGATCACTCCCCGCAGATCTGATGCACTGAATGCGACGCGGACCGCTCGCATCCACCTGATTCCCGTACGCGTTGGAGGAGAACGATGGATCCCGTAGACACGCTCAAGAGCTCGGTGCGCGACCACTGGGAGGCCGAGACCTGCGGCACGCGCGGCGTCGACGGCGAGGACCGCAAGGCCTTCTTCGACCAGATCGAGCGCGAGCGCTACGAGTGGGAGCCCTACATCAAGCCCTTCGCCCGCTTCGAACGCGGCCGCGGCAAGCGCGTGCTCGAGGTGGGCGTCGGCGCGGGCACCGACTTCATCAACTGGGTGCGCAACGGCGCCATCGCGACGGGCGTCGACCTCACCGAGCGCGGCGTCGAGCTCACGAAGGAGCGCGTCGCCCTTGAGGGCTTCACCGCCGACGTGCAGCGCGCCGACGCCGAGAAGCTCCCCTTCGCCGACGACAGCTTCGACATCGTGTACTCGTACGGCGTGCTGCACCACAGCCCCCACACGGTGCGCGCGATCAGCGAGGTGTACCGCGTGCTCAAGCCCGGCGGCACCGCGCTCATCATGGTCTATCACCTCGAGTCGTGGACCACGCTCATGCTCTGGGCGCTGCACTGCGCGCTCAAGGGCCAGCCGTGGAAGTCGCCGCGCTGGGCCGTGTACCAGTACCTCGAGAGCCCCGGCACGAAGGTCTACACCGTCGACGAGGCCCGCACGCTCTTCGGCGACTTCTCGAAGGCCGACGTGTGGACGCAGCTCGCGTTCGGTGACCTTCTGAAGTTCCGCCTGTCAGACAAGTACAAGCACCCGCTGCACAAGGCGCTCTTCGCGCTCTATCCGCGGTGGCTCGTGCGCGCGCTCGGCGACCGCTTCGGGCTCTGCCTCTTCATCGAAGCGGTCAAGTAGCAAGTAGCGCGGACGTCAACTCGACGACAGCGCGTCGACGCGAGGGGAACGCGCGCCGGGTGGCCACGTGGTCGCCATTCCTTGAGTGCGCCACGCGCTTCTCCGCGTTTGGAGACGTCCGCACCGGCAGGGTCTCGACCGAAGACCCCGCCACGCTTCCGGAAAAAAAATTCGCGCTCTCTTCTGGTTGATGCACCTCCCGCACGGATATGTGCGCGCCTGGTTGGCGGCAATCAGGTGCGCGACGCGAAGCGCTCGTGATTTGCGTTGGTCGATGCTCTGGCGAGATAGGGATCGCTCCTTGCTTTCTCGCCCGTCGGCGCTTCTATCAGCGCTGCGGAGGGAGGATTCGAAACATGACGAGAGAGATCGATTCCACGAACGGCGAAGGTGGCGTCATCCAGGCGGCGCCCAACCTGGAGCGGCGCAGCCTCGGAGCGCTGTTGGCGATGCTCGGCGGCGGTGCTGCCCTGGCCGGGTGCGTGGGCGAAGCCGACGCGGTGGTATCTGGGCGCGTCGCGCAAGCCGCCACGACATCGAGCGTGCTCTGGTTCGATTCCATCGCGACGCTTCGTTCCTACAGCGTGATGGCCAACGACTCGTTCGCACTCCTGCTCGGCTATGACACGCGTGGTGACGGTGGTGGCGGAGTGTTCGCGTGGAAGGCTGGAGCGCCGCCGACTGGGGTGCTCGACGATGATGGCATCGTCATCGTCTCCTCTGGAACGACGACCGGGTATTGGGTCCGTATCTACTCTGGCCCGATCAACGCTCGGTGGTTCGGGGCGAGAGGTGATGGAAGCCACGACGACACCGTCGCGATTCAAAAGACCATCAATTCGGTCGGCGCGGGCAACTACACCACGGCTGGAGGCTTGGGATCGAAGGGGTACTCCGGCGTGTACCTCCCTCGTGGATGCTATAAGGTCACGTCCACGCTCAGCATCGCGTTCAAGGGGGTAGACATCGTCGGCGACGGCAAATGCGCCACTGAGGTCCTGTTCGTGCCTGCCAACACTTCGGGCACGCAAACACTCTTCGACTTCAAGATGCCGTCGGGAGTGCTGTACCAATGTGCGCTCCGCGATCTGTGGATCACGTCTTCCGACACCTCCACCAACAAGGTCGCAGTACAACTTTACGATACCAGCCGCTTCAAGATGGATTCTGTCGCGATCTTCGGTTGGACCGGAGACGGGAGCGTTGGGATTCACACGCTGGGACGCGAACTCGGACGCATCCGCAACATCGACATTTCCGCAGATCGCCCGATCTGGATTGATATCAATCCAAACGCCCCATACACCACGGAAGATCTGGACTGCTTTCACTTCGAAGATCTCACGATCACGACTCTCGACCCGAGCAGGGAGGCGATCTTCGTCCAGCCTGGGGTTGCGGTGAACAACTGGGTGATCGATGGGTCCAACGATTTCACGGGTGGTAGATATATTCTGAAGTGGGACGCTCCTAGCGACACTTCTTCCCCGTTCAGCTCGATGGTCACGCTGCGGAATTTCAAATGTGAGGGGATGACCGCCGCGGCGAACATTGGCGGGGCGGCGATTCATATCGCCCTCACCCAGGGAAAACTTCGGCAACTCCTCGTCCAGAACGTGATGTTCAGCATCGCGCAGGGGGACGTGCAGGGCCACAGGAATCGAGGGCTGTATCTGAGGAACGTCTCGCTCGTCTCGATCGAAGACTGTCGCTTCCCGTCCATCGATACTGCTGCGGTCCCCGATCTGCCTGTCATCGATGTCGACTCGACCTGTTTCGAGGTCAAGTGGAGCAACTGCCTCTTTCTTCAATATGGCAAGGTCTCCACTGGCTCGCTTTCGTGCATTCAGCAGTCGCCGGTACTCGCCTACTACCCCGGGGAATGGCCCCCGCCATCAGCTCACTACTCGGTCGACCTCCAGGGACTCGGAATCGTCTGGCGCGTGCGTGACACTCTTTCGGCGCGTCTCACGGGCTCGATCGCCGCGGGCTCGACGATCACCGTCCCCCAGGTGGTCTACCAGGACGGGCGTGTGGGCGTCGTCACGGTCACCGCTTACAACACTTCTAGTAACGCGCTCTGTGCGGGGGTCGTCGCCTTCGTGCACCAGAGTTCGTCCCGGTTGTTGGTTGAGTGATCGGATTCATCGAGAATCACAGCAGTCGTACGATCCAACTCAAGTCGTGGAATTTCTCGGGCGACCGGTGCGTTTGATCCTTCGTGATGGAGGCGGCACAGGCGACGCTCGGGCTCGTGGATGCGGAGCGCACCCGACAGACGACGTGGTTCTCCTCGGTGGGCTGCGTGTATCGAGAGGGCGACCGTTGCATCGCCTTCGTCGGCGGCAGCCTCGTGGGCGAGTTCGGACCCGACGACGTCGGGCTGCGCAACGTGCTCGTCGTGGGCCTCGCCGCAGACCCGCACACGCACCTCGGCAACCTCGCCAACGCCTTCGAGATCAGCCCCGAGACGCTGCGACAACTGCGCAAGGTTTACGACGCTCAGGGGCCCGAGGCGCTCCTCGCGCGACGTCACGGCGGCGCGCACAACGTCAAGATCACGGACGGGCGGCGACGCAAGCTCGAAGCCCTCTTCGCGCAGGGCGTGACCATCGACGACGCGATGGTGCGCGTCGCTTCGCGATGGAGCGTCTCGCGCAGCGCCATCGGCAACGTCCACGCGGCCTGGGTGCGGCGCGCCGAGCGCTCCACGCCGCCGCGCTCGACCCCGTCGCAGTCGAGCGCGATGCCCGCGTTGCAGCTCGCCTTCGCGCCGCACTCGGAGCTGTCGCCCCTCACGTCCCCTTCGGACGACGCGAGCGCCGCGACGCGCGACGAGGCCGACGACGCGGAGTCCTCGTCCGACGCGATGGAGGAGTCGGACGCCAAGGGGGATCCGCTCCCGCTCGCGGAGCCCGTTTCAGCCAGTCACATCCAGCACGCGGGCTCGTGGCTGTTGCTCGCCATCGTGTCGGCCGAAGGGCTGCACGCGGAGGCCGCGGCGCTGCGTGGGGAGCGTGTTCGCGCCGACGCGTTGCGGCTCGCGCTCGACGCGTTGATCGTGGCGCTCGGCATCGGGGAGCACACCGTCGAGGGCTCGCGTCGCCTCGCGACTCCCACCGCGCCCGTGCTGCTTCGCTCGACACGCGCCCCCTCCGCGACGTGGATTCGTCGCGCGCTCGGCCGCTTCGCGCGAGACGCGGCGAGCACCTGGCTGCACCTCAAGATGGCCGGGCGGTGGATCCGCGAGGCGGCGCAGGGAGAGGAGAGCGCGGCGGTCTTCTACGTCGACAACCACCTGCGCCACTACACGGGCCAGCAGGAGCTTCGCATGGGGTGGCGCATGCAGGACAAGCGCGCGGTCCCTGGTGCGAGCGACTTCTACGTGCACGACGAGGACGGCAGGCCCGTGCTTCGGCTGCACGCGCCAGACAACCCCTCGCTCACGGAGGTGCTCTCGACGGCCGCGAAGTTCCTCCGCGCGGCGCTCGGAGAGAAGCAGCGGATCCTTCTGGCCTTCGATCGCGGTGGATCGTTCCCCGCGCAGATGGAGGCGCTGCGCGACGAGGGCTTCGAGTTCGTCACCTACGAGCGTCGGCCCTACACACTGCTGGCGCCGAGCGCCTTCGAGCAGCGCGTGACGCTCGGCGACGAGACCTTCGCGGTGCATGACACGCGGAAGAATCTTGGCGGCGGACGCGGTCGCGTGCGTCGCGTCGCGGTGCGCACGCCCGAGGATCATCAGGTCAATCTGCTCGCCGTTTCGTCGCTTCCCGCGGTGCGCCTGCTGGAGATCATGCGCGGGCGGTGGGCGCAGGAGAACGCCTTCAAACACGGTGCGGAGCGCTGGGGCATCAACGCGCTCGACGGGCGCGCGACGGCGCCGTACGACCCCGACACGATCGTACCCAACCCCGCGCGTCGTCGGCTCGATCGCGCGCTGCGCCTCGCGCGAACGCAGGAGGGCGACGCGCGGCGGCTGCTGGCGGACCCGTCGACGAAGGGCTCCAAGCGCGAGCGTGCAGCGTCGGATCTGGCCGAGTCGGTGGCGCGTCAGGCGGAGCTGGTGGCGCAGCGTCCGTTGATGCCGCAGAAGATCGCGCTGAGCGAGTCGGAGCTGGCCGACACGCTGGTACGGCACGAGCCCGCGTACAAGCTGCTGATCGACACGGTGCGGATCGCGTGCGCGAACGCCGAGAGCGAGCTTGCTGCACTCGTTGGAGCTCGGCTGCGCAAACCCGCGGAGGCCAAGCGGGTGCTGCGCAACGTCTTCCTCGCGCCGGGCGACGTGGTGGTCTCACCCACGAGCGTCACGGTGAAGCTCGCGCCCGCGGGGACTCGGACCGAGCTCAACGCCATCGCCGCGATGCTCGATGACATCAACGAGCGTCGGCTCCCGTTGCCGGGAGATCGCAGCGGCCGCCGCGTGAGGTTTCAACTCCAAACTTGATGTGGCCGTCGGGACGAACTCTGGTGCACACGTCCAACCTCGCAGGTGGGACTCGCTCCCTCGCGAAACTGTCAGGCACCACGAACTTCGACATCACCGGTACGCCCATTTCCGGCGGCGGTGTGCGGGCCACGTGGAGCGCTGTCTCTCCCTATTTCCTCCAACTCACAAACGATTTCACAAACCCGGTCGACTACATCATCCTCGTCGACTTCCGTACATGATGATGTCTGGGGAGCGCGAGCGCTCGTTGCGATCGCCTCCCCTTGCCTCGCCACACGAGGCGCTCAAGTCTCCAAGACATCACCGACCGGCGTGACCCGCTCTCCTGAGCCACACAGAGCGCACATCGCTGCGCTCTGCGCGATCTCTTCACCGCGCACACGGCAGCGCGCGGAGGCACGCCGCCGCTGCGCAGTCCCCCTCGTTCATGGACGGAGCGCCGAGCGTCTCCGGCGTGGTGACCCACCAGCGCGCGGGAGCGACACAGTCAGCACGAGCCGCGCTGATGGGGCCGAAGGCGCCGTTGGGGGCGTGTTCGCGGCGCGTCCAGCGCAGGTCGAGGCGGTACGTGATCAACTCGGCGGCGTCGGTATAGACCTCGGCGCCTGCGGGGAGTCGCGCGAGCGCAGGGAGTACGACCTCGATGGCCGCGCGGCCCTGCCGCTGCGTCGCCCAACGTCGCACGAAGACGGCGTGGGTCGCGAGCGCCACGAACACCGCACCCGCAGCGGCCGCCGCCGTCAGTCGCGGCCCCGGCCGCCACCGTGACGCGGCGCGAAGCCTGGGCGCGAGCAACACCGCCATCAGCACCATCGAGGGAGTCGCTGGCAACAGGAGGCGGCTCCCCAACGTGTCGATGCGGTATTGCAGCGCCGCGACGAGTTGGATCGCGATGACGGTCACCACGAAGACGCCATGCTCCCAGAACACCCCCGAGGTGTCGCGCGCTTCGTCGTCCGTGACGACGTCGTCCTCCCACGAAAGGGCGACGAGCGCGGGCAGGAGCCCGAGCGCGAGCGTGTTGACACCCCATACCTTCACCACCGCCAGCACGGCGTCATGCGCCAGCGACGCGGGTGTCTCGATGGTGGGCGCGCGCGGGCCGTCACCGACCTGAAGCCTCCACCAGACGAGCGGCGCAAGCACTGACGCGGCGCCCGCCATCGAGGCTAGCGCCCACGGCACGAAGCCGGGCCGCTTCGCCCGCAGCTCGTGGAGCCCGCGCCATGCGATGGGGAGCGCCAATGCGACCACCGCCCAACGCGTCGCGACGGCGAGGCCGCTCACGAGGCCGAGCGCGAACCCTTCGGGGGCGCGCAGACCGCCGCGCGCACGATCGAGCAACAGAAAGGTCAGCGCGACGAGGCCCACCGAGAGACCGTCGGAGGCGACCAGCTCGGAGTGCCACGCGAGGGCGGGTACGGTGGCGATCCACGCGACGCCGACGAGCCGCGCAGGGCCGCGAGCGTACGACGCGATGAGCCGCGCGAACACGACCACGGCTGCGAGCGTTCCCGCGAGCGAGACGAGCCTTGCCGCCGCGACCCAGCCGAGGCCCGACGCGTTGAGCGCGGCGATCGCCATGGGGTATAGCGGCGGCCAGTGGAGCGCCGCGCGAGGGGCCGGGTGGCCGACGAACCCGATGGGGTCGACGGGGCCGTGTCCGAGTCGCAGCTCGCGCGCGATGGCGAGGTAGTGCGAGCCGTCGGAGGAGATGGGCCACACGCGCCCGTACCAGAGGGCATGCAGGGAGAGGAACGCGAGCCCCGCGATCCAGGCTAGCGCGCGGTCCGAGGAGAGCGCTCGGTGGGTGCCTTGGGTCTTCATGACGTTGCCGGTCTATCTCGGTGAGGGGAGTCTCGTTGAGTCTTGATGCTTCAGGAGCCCGCTCGACCCATCGTCGAGAGCCGACGCGCCCACCCCGCGCTCGTGATGATCCTCGCGTCGCTCAGGACGCGCATTGCGAGCCCTGGGAGGACGACGTAATAAAGGATCTGCACCAGCACGACGCTGAAGTCCGCGCGGATATACTGCGTTGCCTGTACAGAGATCATCACCATGAGCAGATAGCGCCAGAGCACGGCCTGACCGTTCGCCCCTGACATCCCCCAGCGGACCACGAGGCCGAAGGTGAGGCCGAGCACCGCGGAGAGGCAGATGACACCGAGCGTACCGCCCATGAGGTAGCCGTCACCCACCATCGCCCCGGCCACGCCCGAGGCGTAGCGCCCGTATCCGATGAGCTCATTGGCGAGAAAGTCGGCGGTGTTCACCTGACGCATCTTCTCGGGCGCGAGCTGCGCGGGGAGGAGCTGGATGAGCTGCTCTGCGAAGTACTCGATGCCTTTGTAGTCGCGTCCGTGGTTCACGATGAAGAGGCAGTATGCCTCTTTGGTGAGCATGGTGGCGTCTTCGCTGCGGGCGGTGTCTGGAGCGGCGTCGATCTCGCGCAGTGAAGACTCGATCCCGGCTTGAAAACCCTCCTGCTGGTGGCCTCGAAAGAAGCCGTAGAAGTCGAAGGCTTCGAGCGCTACACCCATGAGCGGGGTGAGGCGCCACCAGCGGTACGGACCCGAAAGCGCGTCTGCGATCATGATGGCGAGGAGGAAGGGGTAGATCGTACCCGAGCGGCTCCCACTGCCGAGGAGCAGGAGAACGGGCACCTGAGCGAAGATCGCTGCGACGCGCAGCCAGCGCTTCTGGGTCACGTACTTCGACACGAGGACGCCGTACCCGAGCCCCAGCGCCATCAACGGGAAGTACCAGACCTTCGAGAGGACCTGCGTCAGGAAGTAGCCCGCCCCGCCTTCGGCGCGCGATTCAAAGAGAGAGTCGGCCTCGGCCGCGACGGCCTCTCCATAGCTCGCCGTCGGGAAGATCGTCCCCGTCGTCGCGATGCGGTCGACCATCGTGCCGACATAGGGGGCGAGGCCGAGAAGAATGAACGGGAGCACAGGCAGGTTGGGTTGACTGTCTCTCGTGAAGATCGGACGCACCATGCGACGCGGCGCGACCAGCAGGTATGTCGTGAAGAAGGCCCCCATGAAGTAACAGTGCAGGAGTTGCACGTCGGAGACGATCGATGCGTCGAGGATGATGGTGGACGATGATTCGAACATCATCCTGTAGCCTTGCAGCCACGTGAACGCGGGTTTGATGAAATAATAGAACATCCACCCGACCATCGAGAGGGCCGGATTCGAGAGTCGCAGGGTGCCCAGCGGGTCTCGCGTCGTGAGCGTGATCACGCACAGCGCGAGGACCGCGATCTCCGCGAACACAGACGGGAGGACCTCGGCGCGGTCGGGGATCGCCACCTTCCACGCCCATGCGCAGAGACCCGCCGCGACGAACATCTCGACCGCGATGAGCCGCTCCCGCTCGCGGAGAAAGCCCTGCTCCCGCTGTTCTTCGAGGGTCATGGTGACGAGGGGGACGCTGCGTCGCGCGCGGCTGAGGTGGGCTTCACGATCTCGTAGGTTGCGATTCGTCGGGCGTGGATTCACCCGGGGCGCTGGTCTTAACCCGCAGCGTGCGCCCGGTCCATCCCTCGCGAGGCTCTCCTCGGGCGCCCCCGGCTCAGGCCCTTGCGCATGAGGAGCGTCGCGACGAATCGTTCTGGATGCGGTGTCGACCACAGCGCCCGCACCTGGCCGGGGCCTGCCCTCGGCCCAGCGAAGGGTGCGTTTTTGCCCTTTCGCCCGGACGCCTTGCCGTGAGATACCTGAAGAGACATGGACGCTCCCCTCTTTGACCCGAGCGCGTATCACCGCGCTCCCGTGCTGACGATCGCCACGGCGATCGCTCTCGTCGATGGCCTCGCCATCGTCTCGTCCAAGACCGCGCCGCCGCTCGCGCGCAAGACCCTCCAGAAGCTCAAGGAGCTCCGAACGCGGATCGCGAACGAGCTCAGCGCGCGGCGCAAGGGGCCGACCCCCGAGCGTTCCTCCCAGGAGATCGATCAGATCGCAGATCGCGCGTGGCGCGCCGTGCGGAGCTACCTCTCGGGCTACCTCGACCTCGCGCCCGTGTTCGCGCCCGAGCAGGCGATCGCGACGCGCCTCGACGCGATGCTCTTCGGCGAGGGCGGCCTCGCGTTCACCTCGCTCCGCTACGTCGAGCAGCGCGCCGAGATGCACGACCGCCTCGACGCCCTCGCCGCCGATGGCCTCGTCGACGCGCTCACCCGCATCGTCGGCGACGCGTGCATGAAGAACCTCCGCGCCGCCGTCAAAGACTACGACGTCATGGTGCTCGCCCTCCTCCGCGAGGTCGGCACCGACGACACGCAGCTCAACCCGCTCGTCCGAGAGGTGCAGAAGCTCGTCGTCGACTACGCGCGCTTCATCTCCGCCACCGTCGACGACGAAGATCCCGAGACCGTCTCTGCGGCCCTCCAGGCCCTCGCGCCCATCGACAACCTTCGCCGCATGACCCCCGGCCCTTCTGCGAGCGTCGCGAAAGATCCTCCGACGCCCGACCCCTCCCCGGCGCCGCCGTCTCCGACGAAGCCCGACTGACCCTCTGCCCCCCGATGCCACCCGTCGTGAAAGACACTCGTCGGGGGGAGGGGAGTACCCCCAACGCGTCTTTCGACACGCCGCACGCGGCCCCCTCCGCGAGGAAGAGCGTCTTGCGCGCGCAGCGCGTCGGGTGGCACCCTCCCTGAACGACGGCGTATCGAGCGGCACCAGAACGCGCCGAGACCTCGCCAGACGCGCGGGTTCAGCGCCGTCGAATCGAACCACAACGCCACACGCCCCCGATGTTCGGGGCGCCCCGAGTCGATGTCCAAGGTCACCCTCAACGCGGTCGCGAACTTCATCGGCAAGATCTGGTCTGCGGCGCTCGGCCTCGCGGTCATCCCGATCTACATCCGCGTGCTCGGCGTCGAGTCGTACGGGCTCGTCGGCGTGTTCGGCTCGCTCCAGGCCATCATGGGGCTGCTCGACCTCGGCATGCAGCCCACGGTCAACCGCGAGCTCGCGCGGCTCTCGGCGCTCCCCCGCGAGGAGTCGGCCGTGCCCATGCGCGAGCTCGTGCGCACCTTCGCGACGGTCTTCGCCTGCGTGGGCATCGTCTCGGGTCTCATCGTGCTCGCGAGCTCCCCGATGCTCGCGACGCACTGGATCCGCGCAGACAGACTACCCACCGCGACGGTGATCCGCGCCGTGGGGCTCATGGGGGTCATCATCGCGCTCCAGTGGCCGTCGAGCATCTTTCTCGGCGGACTCATGAGCCTCCAGCGACAGGTGCTCGCGAACCAGATCCTCATGTTCGTGGGCACGCTGCGGTCGGTGGGCGCGCTGCTCGTGATCAAGTTCGTGTCGCCCACGATCGAGGCGTTCTTTCTCGCGCAGGTGCTGTCGAGCGCGGTGCAGACGACGCTCACGGGCATCGCGCTCACGCGGTCGCTGCCGCCCACGACGGCGCCCGTGCGCTTTCGCTTTCAGGTGCTCCGCGAGCACTGGCGCTTCGCCGCGGGGATGTTCGGGATCTCGGTGCTGTCGGTGATCCTCACGCAGGCCGACAAGATGATCGTGACGGGCTCGCTGAGCCTCAAGCAGGTCGGCTACTACAGCGTCGCCACGGCGGCGGCCAACGCGCTCTTCAACCTCAGCGCCCCCATCGGCGCGGCGTGCTACCCCCGGCTGATCCAGCTCACGGCCGTGGGCGACGAAGAGGCGCTGCGCGAGTTCTATCACCGCAGCTGCCAGATCCTCTCGGTGGTCATCATCCCGGTGACGGTGGTGATCTCGGCGTTCTCGTCGGAGGTGCTCTTCGCGTGGACGGGCAATCGCGACACGACGGCCAACGCTCACCTCGTGCTCTCGCTGCTCATCATCGGGACGTGCTGCAACGGGCTCATGAGCCTCCCCGTGTCGCTCCAGATCGCGCACGGGTGGACGCGGCTCATCGTGACGATCAACGTCTTCGCGATCGCGGTGATCGTTCCGCTGGAGTTCTTCGGCGCGCGTCGCTGGGGCGCGCCCGGCGCGGCGGTGGGCTGGCTGGTGGTCAACGCGAGCTACGTGCTCAGCGTCATTCAGCTCATGCACCGCAAGCTGCTGAAGGGAGACCAGCGTCGGTGGTACCTCTCCGACGTGCTGCTGCCGGGCGCCGGTGCGGTCGCGGTGGGCCTCGTCGCGAAGCTCCTTCCTTCGCCGCCGACGCGCGTGGGGTCGCTCGTGTTCGTGGGCGTGGTGTATGCGATCGCGGCGAGCGTCGCGGCGCTCTCGGCACCTGTGTCGCGCGACGTGATCGTGGGCCGACTCCTCGGGCGCGCGTCGCCGCGGCAGGCGATTTCGTAGACACAGTCGGAGCGCGTTGAATGACAGGGTTTTCGAGCGCACCCGAGACGGAGCGAATGATGAGTGGAGATGAACAGTCCGCCGCGTCGACTGCGAAGGTCTCAGAGGCCGCGAGGCCCGCGACGGCGCGCCCTGCGCTCACGATCGGGATGCCCGTCTACAACGGCGAGAAGTACATCGGCGCGGCGCTGCGCTCGCTCGCGGCGCAGACCTTCGGCGACTACGAGCTGGTGATCTGCGACAACGCGTCGACCGACCGCACGCAGGCCATCTGCGAGGAGCACGCGGCGCGAGATCCCCGCATCCGCTACGTGCGCAGCGAGACCAACCGCGGCGTGCTCGCGAACTTCGACCGCGCCGTGGAGCTCGCCTCCTGCGACCTCTTCATGTGGGCCGCCTCCGACGACCTCTGGGAGCCGCGCTTCGCCGAGCGCATGGTGGGCGCGCTGCGCGCCGACGCCGACGCGTCGCTGGTCTACTGCGACTACAACTGGGTCGACGACGACGAGAAGGTGCTGCGCCACGGCAAGACGCGCTTCATCGCCAACCGCCCGTCGCCCCTCGACCGCGTGCTCACGTTCAACCGCGACAACGCGCGGCTCCACAACCTCTATCTCTACTTCATGTGGCGCAATCCCTTTCTGGTCTATGGGATGTTCCGCACGGCGGCGCTGCGGCGCGTGCTGCCCTTCGAGTACGTGTTCTCGGACGCGCGCCACGCCGACAACCTCTTCATGCTGCGCTTTCTCATGCGCGAGAAGGTGACCGTCGTGAACGAGGTGCTCTTTCACTACCGCGTGAAGAACCGCGCGACGGCGGAGAGCACGGCGAGCTACCAGTCGCCCACGCAGAGCGAGCCCGAGGCCGCGTCGAAGAAGGAGGCCGAGATCGAGCGGACGCTGCTGCGCCGTGTGCTTGCGGTGATCGACGAGGCGCCGCTCACGGGCCTCGAGGCGAAGGTGCTGCGGGGGACGTTCCCCGTGTTGAGCCGAGCGCGCTGCGCTGCGCTCGAGTACGCGGAGCGTCGCGCGAAGCGACGCTGAGCTTCAGCGGCCGAAGACCGCGACGGCCGCGCGCCAGGTGTTCACATGCACCTCGACGACCTTCGACACGTCGGGCGTGTATCCGCCCGCGAGCACCCACATCACCGGAATGCCCTTGCTGCGGCACGTTTCGAACACGTACGCGTCGCGCGCGCGGAGGTCGTCGTGCGTGAGGTCGAGCGGTGAGTACGGGTCCTCGCGGTACGGATCGGCGCCCGCTTGAAAGAGCACCACGTCGGGCTTCGCGCGCTCGATCGCCGCGGGGAACGAGCGGCGCAGATGGTCGAGGTAGACCTCTCCGTTCGAGCCGTTGAGCACCGGGATCGACACGCAGTTCTCGGTGTCGGGCGCGCGCTCCAGGGTCACGTCGCGCACGGCGAGGTTGTTCTTGTAGAAGTTGCCGTAGATCGAGAGCTGGTGCGCCCACGGACGCTCGGCCAGGAGGTACGCCGTGCCGTTGCCGTAGTGCAGGTCCATGTCGAGCACGAGCGGGCGGAGGTCGGGGTTGCCCTCGGCGCGGAGGCGCTCCATGGCGACGACGAGGCCGTTGAAGGTGCAGTAGCCCTCGCCGCGCGTCTTGTGGCTGTGGTGAAAGCCGCTCGCGATGTTGGCCGAAACGCCTTCTTTCAAAGCCGTTCGCAGCGCCGCGACGCAGCCGCCGTTGGTGTGCCGCACCGACTCCGCGAGGGCCGCCGACCAGGGGAACTCTGCGACTCCGCGAGCGCCTTCGGCTCGCCCGTCGCGATGGCGCGCACGTACGCCCTCGGTGTGCACGCGCAGGAGGTCCTCGTCGGTGACGGGGTCGGGCTCGGCGATGCGCGCGCTCGGGTCTTCGGCTTCGATGGCCGCGCGCACGAGGCCGAACTTGCGGATGGGCATGACGTGCTGCTCGAGGTCCTGCGAAGTAGCGCGGCGAGGTAGAGCTGGATGCTCACGCGAGCTCCTTCGCGACGGTGTCGAAGCGCTCCATCGCCTCGGCGACGTGGCGCGCGCCGAAGACCAGCGCGGGCCTGAAGCGAATGGAGCGGTCGCCCGATCCGCCCGCTTCGAGTCCGATCTGTCGCACGCCGTCGAGGATGCGGTCTCGCGTGGCGGTGTCGCGCACGTCGACGGCGGCGAAGGTGCGCGCGCCGCGGGGCTGCGAGAAGAGGACGGGTACCGCGTCGAGAGGTCGGTGAGGCCCGCGACGAGGAGCTCGCCCGTGCGTCGCGTGTGGTCGACGAGGCCGTCGCGCGCGACCACGTCGAGGATCACCTCAGCCTGGCCGCGCGGAGCGGATCGCCGAGGAAGGTGTTGGAAGAGCCGGTACGCTTCGGAGGGCACGAAGTCCGCGCGGAGATGCAGTCCCCCGAGCCGGAACTTCTTCGACCACGTCACCACGTCGGGCGGGTCTTCGAGGTGCCACTGGTCGTGGGCCCAGAAGGTTCCCGTGGCGCCGAGCGCGGTCTGCACCTCGTCGACGATGAAGGCCGCTTCGTACTTCGTGAGCAGCGCGCAGCGAGCGGAAGAACGCGGGCTCGCGTGGCGGTCGCCGCCTTCGCCCTGAATGGGCTCGACGATGAGACCGGCGATGGTTCCATGCGCGTCGCGCGTGAGCTTCTCGATGACTTCGAGCGAGCGCGCTTCGATGGCGCGGTTCTCGTCGACGCGCGCGTCGAGCGGAAAGCGGTTCGCCGGAAGGCACCACGGGCCAGTCGAACGCAGGGAAGTCGAGCTTGTGAATGGCCTGCTGCGCGTGGCCGAGAGGGCGCCGAGGGTGCGGCCGTGAAAGGCTCCCTCGAAGGAGATGATCTTGAGCGCGTTGATGTCGGGCTGACGGTTGAGCATCACCGACGAGAGCTCGTCGGGCGTCCACGCGGCTGCCGCGGCGACGGCGGCCTTCCACGCGGCTGCCGCTTTCAAGGCGTTTTCGACGGCCTCGGCGCCCGTGGTGACGGTCATCACGCGGTCGTGTCCGCGCGGGGCGCAGCGCATGAGCGGGCCCTCGACGAGGTCGACCCACTCGGGCGGAGGCGCGACGCCGAGGGCCGGGCGCCAGCCCGCGAGCCACGCGAACTTCTCGCTTCGAAACGCTTCGAGGAGCGCGGGGTGGTTGTACCCGATGGGCACGCAGGCGATGTGTCCGTACACGTCGAGGAGCGTGTTGCCGTCGACGTCGACGGCGTAGTTGCCGAGGCTCCGTCGGGCGTCTTGATAGTAGTGAACCGTGCGTGCGTCCTGGTGCTTGTGGTGACGCGCGCGAAGCTCCTCGGTGCGAGGGCCGGGGACGCGCGTGACCATCGCGGCGCGCGACGGCTCACCGGGGAAGAGGTCTTCGGTGTTCATCTTCTCTCCGAGCCACTTCGAGGGGTAGAGGTGCGTGAGTCCGGCGCGTGCGAGCGGGGCGAGCGAGGCCTCCGCGGGCGCGACGGGCGTGGGGTCGATGAGGGTGATGGCGCCGCCGCGCGGATCGAGGCGGTGCGAGACGTTGCGGTGCATGGCTGCGATCTGCGGAGCATCCACGGTGGGCGCGTGCACGGCCGCGAGCGCGTCGAGGAGCGTGCGCGCGCGGCGCGGGTCGATGGTGGTGCGCGACTCCTCGCCGACCTGTCGCACGAGCAGCATCATGGGCACGGGGAGGGCTTCGATGCCGAGCGCGGTCACGTCGCGAAAGTCAGGCTGCGCGTAGGGGAGGTGCCACGGAGGGACGACCCTGAAGCCCGCGCGTCCATAGGCGTAGAGGCGCACGAGGGTCTCGCTGCGGTGGGGCTCGAACATCTCCATCTCGGAGAGGAGCGAGACCTCCGTGGGCGTGACGCCGAGCGCGAGCGCGTCGAGGCGCGCGTGCGCCGCGGGGAGCGCGCGGACCAGCGCGGCCACGCCCGAGCGACGGAACGCGGGGATCACGAGCGAGTGCGACATGAACGCGACGACGTGGCCCGTCGCGCGGTCGACGACGGAGAAGTGGTCGCGCACGGCGGCGAGGGCGCTGCCCTCCCACAGGAGGCTCATGTGATAGACGACGCGGATGCGGGCGTCGGGCTTCGTGAGCGAACCGCGCAGCCACGCTTCGAGCACGCCGCGCCGCTCGATCTCGCCGGGCGGTCCGAAGACGGCGTCGAGGGTGTCGTAGCCGAGCGCGAAGGCGTCGTCGGAGCGCACCTCCTGAAGCTGAAAGCGCGCGAGCGCGGCGCGGACCTTCTCGGCGTTCTCCCCGGGGGGAATGTCGCCGTCACGAAAGGGCCACGGCTCGGTGGTCGGAGTGATCATCAGAGCGCGGAGGGTACAGAAGGTCCGCGCCGCGTGGCTACGGGCGAACGATGGGGGAGGGCGTCGGACGATGCCCCGAGGGGCGGAGCCCCGGGCGATGCGCGCCGCGCGATTCTCGGTGACGTGCGGGCGTTCCGAGTTCGCTCGCGCGGAGCGTCGCGCGCTCGACGTAGAGGTTTCCGATCGACGTGCCGAAGGGCAAGATCGGCCCATGGGTGACGGACCTCGGTGGCTCGATGGGTTCCTCACGCGGCTCTGTCTGATGCGGTGGCTCTCCCCCGACGCGGAGCTCGAGGGCCTCGGCGACGGCGCGATGGCGTGGCTTGGCGAGCGCGTCGACGAGTTCTTCGCGGCGCTCGGATACAGCGATGCCGACCCGCCGCCGCCGTGGAGGGTCGTGTCGTTCCTCGACGATGCGAGTCGCGCCGCGAACCTCCCTCGCATCACGTCGAGGGTCGGGGAGTACAGCCCCGCCGCGATGGCGTTGGTGGCGAAGCTCTCGATCGCGTGGTTCGAGGCGCTCTTCGCGTTGTCGAAGCGCGTGAGCGCCGAGGCGCGCGCTCGCGTTGCGCTCGACGTGTGGCGCGTGCTCGACGACCACGCGCGGTCGTGCGAGGGGCCCGGCGCGCGACGCGGAGGCGCTCTGGCGGTGGGCCTTCCCGGCGGCAACGCTGCGGTGATGCACGCGATCTGGTTGCTCGCCTACGGTCGTGACGCGGCCTCTCCGTGGGCTCCGCTGCTCGCGCTCTGGGAGCGCGGCGCGTGCACGCTGGTGACACCCGAGGGCGAGCTCGTGGTGTACGTCCCCCGGCGCGTGCGCACGGAGAACGGGATCACGCTGGCGCTCAACGCGCCCTCGTTGCCGGGCTCGCGCTTCGACAGCGAGATCACGGACGAGGACCTGCGACGCCGTCGCTACCCGCAGACCCACCAGGTCACCTGGTGCACGGTCACCGCAGAGTTCAGCCGCCACGGGCTCGGACCCATGCCTGGGATGTACGAGCCCATGAGCGAGCACGAGGCACCGCCAGACCGGATCGGGTATCCACCTCGCGTCCCCTACGTGGTGCTCGCACCTTCTCCGCTCGACCTGGGCCAGGTCATCAACCCGCTCCACCTCTGGGAGCGACCGACGCCCCCCGCGTCACCGCTGACTTCGGCCTTCCCCCACTGGAACACCGACAGGTGGAAGTCCTCTGCCGCTCCAGCGAAGACGCCCGCGCCCCCGTGGCCCGATCCGCCGCGTGCGCGGTTCAAGAAATAGCGTCGCAGGCGCGGAAACACAGCCCGCGTCGTCGAGCGCATCAACTCCACGCAGTCCCATCGGAGGCAGCGCACACGCGCACCCGATGCCGCGACGTCGGACGACGAGCACTCCTGTGATCCTCGCGCTCGCACCGCCTCTGGGGTGGCGACCCGCCACCCCTCCGCCACCCCCTCCGCCACCCTTTTCGCCACCCCCGCATTCTGCGTTTCGCTTCAGAACAAGCTGTTTCGTGACATGGCACGGGAAAGCGCCCTGGCCGCGCTCCACCATGCCGATCGCGCACGACCACGAGGCCAAGGAGATCCTCGAGACGCTCCTCCATCGCCGCGGCGAGGTGAGGGCCGAAGCGGAGAGGTCGCGTCGCTGCGGGTCAGCAGCGCGATCTGCTCTTCGTACCGCTCGCGAAGCCCCCTGCGTCGAGCCCGTCGCCGGTGCTCGGGCGCATGATTGCCCTGCACGTGCCTGCTCGAACCGTTCAGCGACGCGCCCACCGACGACGTTCGCGAGCAGCGCCTGCGCAAGCTGCTCAACCACCGCCACGCGCGTGCACGCTCAAGCGCCCATCGGCGTGCGGCGGAGCGCCTGTGGCTGCTCGCGCGGGGCAGTCCAACGGCGGCGTCGACACGTTCGCGTGCGCCCCGATGGGTGGCTGGCCGAGCGGTTTCTACGAGTTCGAGGGCTCACGCTCTCGCTCGTCGTGCTCTCGGAGCTGCCCGCGCGACCCGACACGCTCGCGCTGCGGCTGTTGGGCGTCGGAGCGACACGTGCGAGCGCGTTCAAGGCGCTGTGCGAGGCGCCCGAGGACTTCCCCGCGCGCACGGAGCTCATCGAGATCGTGATACAGTTTGAACGCATTCGCGCCCGTGAATCACCGGGCGCTTCGGAGGATTCGATGCTCGATGTCACCGAAGCAAGAGCGCTCCTCAAGCGATGGCGCAACGAGGGACGAGAGGAGGGACGAGAGGAGGGCCGCGTCGAAGGCCGCGTCGAAGGGCGCGTCGAAGGCCTCGTCGAGGGGCGCGTCGAAGGGCTGCGCATCGCCATCGAGGCGTACTGCGAGGCCGCGGGCATCGCGCTCGATGACGCTCGGCGCGCGTGGCTCGCAGAGGCTTCCGCCGACGAGCTCGACGCGCGGCTGGCCTCGCTCCGCGCGACACGCGACTGGCGCTGAGCGCGTAGGGGCGCGTCACCCTCTGCGCACGGCCGGTCACCGAGGCTGCGCGCGGGGCATCAGGGCGGCGAAGGAAAGGTCGGGTGTCGGCCTTCGCGCGGCGTCTCGTCGGCGACGGGGACGGGGAGCGACGCGAGCGGAACACGCTCGATGACCTCCAGCGATCGCGAGGCGAGGCGGAGCCTCAGGTGCACCAGCGCGCGGGGGTTGGCGACGTGCGGACCTTCGTACGCGACGAAGCGTAGCCCCTCCAGGCGTTGCCCCGGTGGAATCGCCCCGTCGAAGCGCCCGAGTTGCACGGTCTCGCCGGGACCGACGATGTTGGCGAGGTCCGCCGCCGTGCGCACGACCTGACGGTTGGAGAATCGTTCGTAGACGTACAGAAGGCGTTCCGCGCGCGTCGCGGGCGCGAGTCCGTCCCGAAGCAGCAGCGTGATCGCGTCCGTGAAGAGCGCAGGGCGGAGTGTCTGGCCGTCGATGAAGCGGGCTTCGTTGACGTGCCGCGTCGGGTTGTAACAGGTCACCCACGCGAAGGTGTCGACCTCTTCCCAGCTACAGCGAAGATCGGCGTAGTCGTGGCAGGCTCCGCCGAGATCGCTGCGAAGCTGCGCGAGCGCGACGTCGCCCCAGCGTCGCCGGATGCTCGCCGCCACCGCCTCGCGGATCGTCCGCACGCGCGCCGGATCCTCGCGGATCTCGGCGCGGTTCGCGGCGCAAGCCGGGTTCTCTCGCGCGAGGGCCGAGGGAGCGCGCGCGTTGCAGCCCGGGGTCAGGAGCGACAGCAACACCACCGCCCCGACACCTCGGAAGATCATGTCGAAAAGTCTACGCGAGGCGACGCGCCGCGTGTACGCGATGTCCCCGAGGGGCGCACGCCGACACCGACGACACGGTCGTCGTCGAGGGCGTCTCTTGGGGCCGTGACACCGTCGAACGCATTCGCGCCCGTGAGACACCGGGCGCTTCGGAGGATTCGATGCTCGATGTCACCGAAGCCAGAGCGCTCATCAAGAGGCTCTGCAACGAGGGACGAGAGGAAGGCCGCGTCGAAGGCCGCGTCGAGGGGCTGCGCATCGCCATCGAGGCGTACTGCGAAGATGTGGGCATCGCGCTCGATGACGCTCGGCGCGCGTGGCTTGCGGGCGTTTCCGCCGACGAGCTCGACGCGCGACTGACCTCGCTCCGCGCGACGCGCGACTGGCGTTGAGCGCGTAGGGGCTCTGGCACGACACGGTGCGATTCGCGGTGGGGGGAGCGGTGCTGCGGCGATGATCTCGACGATTGACACGCGTCGCCGCGAGACGCGAACGTGTATCCATGACACTGCGGGTGCTCTGGGAGGGAGACGGGACGAGCCCCGGAACGACGGTGCGCCTCGACGAGGGCGCGTATCGCAAGGTCGTCGCGCTCGAGGCGCAGCGCATCGCGGGGCTCCTCGTGCGGGCTGAGTTGCGAGGTGATCGCGTGTCCGCGGCGCCTCTCGCCGCCGAGCTTGTCGCGCTGTCGAATGCGCTCGCGACGCCCACCCCACCACGACGTCTCGTCGTTGGCGAGACGCTCACCGTCGACTCTGGGGAGTCGACGTGGGGACCGCGCCTCTACGCGGGCGACGCGCCTGCGCTGTGGGACGGCCTTCGTCCGCGCTTCATGGACGCGGTTGAGATCGACGTCGTGGTCGCGTATCTCACCGTCGGCGGGGTCGCGCTCGTCGCGCCGACGCTGCGTCGCGCGCTCGACGCGGGGTGTCGACTGCGCATCCTCGCGGGGTGTTACCTCGGAGGCACGCGCCCCGACGCCCTGAAGGCGCTCCGAGGCGTGACGGCGTCCTACGGTCACGCGCTGGTGCGCTTCGTCGAAGACCCCACGCGGCACTTTCATCCCAAGGTGTATCACGTGGTCTCGCGTGATGGCGCGGTGAGCCTCTTCGTCGGCTCGTCGAACCTCTCGCGCGACGCGCTCACAGGACGAGCCGAGTCCGTCGAGTGGAACCTCTCCCTCGATGACGCGAGCGCGCCGGGCCTGCTCGATGACGCCCGCGCCCGCATCGAGGCGCTCTTCGAGGCCGAGGGGGCTCCCCTCGACGACGCGATGATCGCGCGTTGGGAGAAGAACGCGCAGACATGGCTGCTGCCTCCCGCGCCGCTCTTCGACGTGGAGGAAGAGACATCTCCGGTCACGCCCAACGACGCGCAGCGAGAGGCCCTCGCGAGGCTCGCGGACATCCGTCGCAACGGGGGGACGCGCGCCCTCGTCGTGGCTCCGACCGGCGTGGGCAAGACGATCCTCGCGGCCCTTGATGCGACCGCGGTGGTGCCGCCCGGCAAGGGGCGCATCCTCTTCGTCGCGCATCGCATGGAGCTTCTGACGCAGGCCCGGCGTTCGTTCGAGCGCGTGCGCGGCGACGCAGGCACGCACGGCTTCGTGCATCAGGGGGAGAAGTCGACGCAGGCCGACCACGTCTACGCCTCGATCTGGAGCCTCGGCGCCTTCGACGACGCGACCCTCGCGCGCTTCGACTACGTGGTCATCGACGAGGCGCATCACGGCGCGGCGAGGAGCTATCGCGCGCTGCTCGACCGCGTGCGCGGCGCCTTCGTGCTCGGGCTCACGGCGACGCCAGAGCGCCTCGACGGCGCGAGCATCTATCCGCTCTTCGACGGCGTCGTCGCGTGGGAGGCGACGCTGCTCCATGCGATCGAGCGACGCTGGCTGGTGCCCTTCCCGCTACTTCGGCGTACCCGACCCGGTCGACTATCAGCGCCTCGAATGGAAGGGCGGTTCGTTCGGCTACGACGTCGCCGAGCTCGAACGCGCGGTGCTCTCCGACGCGCGCGCGTCTCCTGCGTGCTCGACGCGATGGCCGACCCTCGACATGCGGGCGCGCGCACGCTGGTGTTCTGCGTCACGATCGCGCACGCCGACCGCACGGCGACGGCGCTGAGAGACGCGAAGATGCGCGTGGCCTGCGTGCACAGCGGCCCCGGTGCGACCGCTCGCGCGGCGGCGATCAGGGACCTCGAGCGCGGTCACCTCGACGCGATCGTGGCGGTCGACGTGTTCAACGAGGGCGTCGACGTGCCGTCGCTCGATCGCGTGGGCTCGGCCCCACCGATTCGCCGACGGTGTTCCTCCAGCAGATCGGCCGCGGACTGCGTCTGCACGAGGGCAAGCGCTCGCTCACGGTGCTCGACCTCGTTGGTAATCACCGCCGCGCGAACTCGTCTCGCGCTCCTCGGTGTGACGCGCGATGAAGTCACGCGCGCGCCTCCGCACCTTTCACCGTCGATGGGACGACGGTCGCGAGGTGGTGCTCTCGCCCGAGGCCATCGACGCGGTGAAGGCCGTCGAGAAGGCGATCACGGGACCCCGCGAGCGGCTGCTCGCAGCGACTCGGGATCTGTGCGAGGGCGGAGTGCGCGCGACGCTGGTCGAGGTGCTCTCACGGACGGGGCTCTCGGCCGACGGTGGCGCAACTCTTCCGGTTCGTGGCTCCGGGTTGCTCGACGCGGCGGACGCGCTGACCGAAGACGACCAGACGCCTCGCTGCGTCGAGCTCCGCGGCGTCGCTGCTCCTCGCGATCGAGAAGACCGGCATGAGCGGTCCGCACAAGATGATCCTGCTCGGCGCGATGGCCTCGCGAGGAGTCGCGAAGGTCACGGTCCGAGAAGGGGCGACGATCTTCTGGGAGCACCTGGAGACGCAGCACCCCGAGGCGCGTCGCTTCTTCATCGACTCGAAGACGGGCGCGTACAATGGCCCATCCGCGCTCCGAGCGAGATCCCTCGAAAGTTCCCGATGGAGGTCCTTGGCGAAGAAGGCTGCGCTCTTCACGCTCGGCAACGACGCCTTCGAGATTCGCACGCCCGGCGACGTCTCGCCCTCGCTCGTCTTTCGACGCGCGATCGCGGAGCGCGCAGAGGCCCGGCTCTACGGGTTCTTGAGATCGCGTACGAGCGAACCCGGTGATGATGGTGCGTGACCCGATGACCGAGACGCTCGACTGGTACAACGCCAACGCCGACGCCTTCGCAGACGGGGCTCACGCGGTCGATCTGAGCGCGCTGCGCGGAGCCTTCACCCGCGGAGCTCGCGCCCGGCGCGCCGTGCTCGACCTCGGCAGCGGGAGTGGTCGCGACGCGCTCGCGTTCGAAGCCGCTGGCTTTCGCGTCACGGCGCTCGAACCCTCCGAAGCGCTCGCGCGGAAGGTCGCCGCGGTGATTCGCGGAGAGGTGCTCTGATGCCTGTTGGGGCGCTCGACGTCGACGCGCGCTTCGACGGCGTGTGGGCCTGCGCGTCACTGCTTCATGTTCCGCGATCAGAGACGCCCGACGCGCTCGCTCGTGTGCTTCGGTCACGCTCGTTCCGGGAGGCGTCTTCTACGCGTCGTACAAGCGCGGAGAGGCGGAGCGCTGGGAGGCGGGGCGCTTCTTCAACGACCAGACCGCAGAGAGCTTCGATGCGCTCCTCGTGGAGCGGGCTGAGCGTTTCCGGTTTGTGGGAGACGCGCGACGCGCGACCCGACCGCGCGGAGACGTTCTGGGTCAACGCGCTCGCGCGACGACCGCGATTCCGCGAGACCCTCGACGAGGCGGCGCCAGAGGCGCAACGTGTCCGACGAGGATGAGCGCATTGTCCGAGATCGACCTCCGTGCCCTGTGTTCAAGGTACTTCACCTGGGCCGATCTGATCGAGTGCGGCGAGACCTGGCGTCGCCTTCAGCGAGAGGGCCACGCCGTGTCGAACCTCCCCCTGCGCGACGAGACATTCGAAGCCATCGAAGCCCTCGCGCGGACGCTCCTCGACCCGCTTCGCGAGCGCTTCGGCGCCGTCGAGATCACCTACGGCTTCGCCGGGCCGACGCTCACGAAGCACATCCCGAAGCGCATCTCACCGCCGCACGACCAGCACGGAGGCTTCGAACGCACCGCCCGAGGAAAGCGCGTCTGCGAGCGCGGCGGGCAGTCGTGCGACCTTCGCGTTCCCGGGGTCGAGGCTCTGGAGGTCGCGCGATGGATCCGCGACACGCTCCCTTTCGACCGGATGTACCTCTATGGGCCCGATCGCCCGCTGCACCTGAGCCACGCCTCGACGGGCAGCCGGAGCATCATCGCCATGCGCCCCGGAGGGCGAGGGACCGTTCCGATGGACGTCACCCGCCGCGCCTGGGACGAGATCGCGCCGCTGCTCGCGCCGCGCATCGGGTAGCGCCTCTGAGGTGGCGACCCGCCACCCCTCCGCCACCCCCTCCGCCACCCTTTTCGCCACCCCCGCATTCTGCGTTTCGCTTGAGAACAAGATGTTTCGTGACATGGCACGGGGCGCGCTCTGGCCGCGCTCCACCATGCCGATCGCGCACGACCACGAGGCCAAGGAGATCCTCGAGACGCTCCTCCATCGCCGCGGCGAGGTGAGGGCCGAAGCGGAGGTCGCGTCGCTGCGGTCACAGCGCGCGGACCTGCTCTTCGTACCGCTCGCGAAGCCTCCCGTGTCGAGCCCGTCGCTCGGCGTGCTCGGGCGCATGACGGCCTGCGCGTGCCTGCTCGAACCGTTCAGCGACGCGCCTTCCACCGACGACGTTCGCGAGTGTCTGCGCAAGCTGCTCAACCACCGCCACGCGCGCACGCTCAAGCGTCCCCCAAGGCGTGCGGCGGAGCGCTCGTGGCTGCTCTGCGCGGGGCGTCCATCGGCCGCGCTCGACACGTTCGGATGCGCTCCGATGGCGGGCTGGCCGAGCGGTTTCTACGAGCTCCGAGGGCTCACGCTCTCGCTCGTGGTGCTCTCGGAGCTGCCCGCGCGACCCGACACGCTCGCGCTGCGGCTGTTGGGCGTCGGAGCGACACGTGCGAGCGCGTTCAAGGCGCTGTGCGAGGCGCCGGAGGACTTCCCCGCGCGCACGGAGCTCATCGAGATCGTGATACAGTTTGAACGCATTCGCGCCCGTGAATCACCGGGCGCTTCGGAGGATTCGATGCTCGATGTCACCGAAGCCAGAGCGCTCCTCAAGCGATGGCGCAACGAGGGACGAGAGGAAGGCCGCGTCGAAGGCCGCGTCGAAGGCCGCGCCGAGGGCCGCGTCGAGGGGCTGCGCATCGCCATCGAGGCGTACTGCGAAGCTGTGGGAATCGCGCTCGACGGTGCTCGTCGCGCGTGGATCGCAGAGGCTCCCGCCGACGAACTCGAAGCGCGACTGACCTCGCTCCGCGCGA
Organism: Polyangiales bacterium; assembly: GCA_046351535.1. Lineage (GTDB taxonomy): Bacteria > Myxococcota_A > Polyangia > Polyangiales > CAISKJ01. The sequence continues at coordinate 192,362 of JAXLYG010000014.1, read as the reverse complement.
CGCGCGACTGGCGCTGATCGCGTAGAGGCGCTCAGATCGATCGGAGCGGCAACGAGAAGCGAGCGCACGTGGCGCCGTCGGCGTCGAGGGAGCGGTCGAACTCGCCTCCCGCGAAGGTCACCTCGTCAGCCGCCGCGCGCCACGCGTCGTCGCCGCGGACCCGTGGCGTCACGCCCGGGAGCTGGTGCGCTGTCACGACGAGCGCCTCGCGCGACGACGCGTCGACGCCGAGCGCGCAGCGAAGCTCGCCGCGGCACGCGCCGTCGTTGTCCGAGAGCGCGTAGGCCAGCCAGCGGCACGCGGCGGTGAGCGCCCGATGGAACCTCTCGTCACCGCGCACCAGCGTCGACGGATCGAGGACGTCGACGCAGAAGCCGACTCGGGCGTGGGGCCCCCCGGGCGCCGCCGCGTCGTCCGGTCGAGAGGGGATCGACCCCCCGCACCGCGCCATCAACTCGCCGAGGGTGACCCCCCCATCGAGGTGGCGGGCCGCTGGCGGGGCGATCCACGAGAGGGCGTAGAGCCACTCGTTCGACTTGATGAGCACGCCGACGAGCGCGTCGCGGTGCGCGGTCACGTCGGCGCCCACGGGCTCGTCGCCGGTCGCGCGCAGCAGCTCGACGATCGCGTCAGACGCTGCGAGCGCCCGCTCGATCTCGTCGCAGAGGAGCGAGGCCGCGCGGTGCTCCTCGACGTGAGGGTCGAGCCGCGCGTCTCCCCACCCCCTGGCGGCCGTCGGGAGCGCGATGTGGATCTCTCTCAGTCCATCGTCTCGATCGACGTCCCACACGGCTCCCTGAAGGAGCGAGAGGAGCATCTCGGTGCGATCCCGATCGTAGTCGCGGTGCGCGGCGATGCTCCGACGCTCCCAGGGGGACAGGTCGACGCTCACGATGAGCTCCGCCCACTCCGTCGCAACGCCCCCGCCGCAGCGAACGACCGGCCATCGTGACGCGGCGGGCGGCGGGGCGACGCCTCGCGCGACGGCCCTGACCTCGCGGACGGGACGCGAGTGGACGTAGAGATGCCCGCTGTCGTCCGCGTCCGACGGGGCGAAGAGGCCGGGGAACGCGCACGCCAACGCGTCGGGATCGACGAGCACCTCGGGGAGGTCGACCGCCGCGTCTGCCTCGCGTAGCCACGCGGCGACTCGTGTGCTTCGGAGGTCGTGTCGCCGGGCCGTCACCGCGTCGCCGCGCGCGTAGAAGAGCGGCAGCGCGAGGCGACGGAGGCGCCGCGCGAGCTCCGCGCAGTCCGCCGCGATCTCCGAGCGCGTGATCTCGGGGAACTCCACCCAGGACTGCGTGATGGCGAGGGCAGCCGGCAGAAAGCTGTGGGTCGCGATCACAAAGTCGAATCGCAGCGCGTGCCAGCGCGAGAGGTCGAGACGCGGCGCCTCGACGGGCCTCAGCGCGACCTCGATGGCGCGTTCGAGCATCGGGAAGGTCAGGGGCTTCAGCAGCACCTCGCGCACCCCGAGCGAGCGCGTCAAATGCGTCGGCGGCTCTGGACACGCATCGAGGTGCTCCACGATCGGAAGGGGGCGACCGTCACGCCGAGCACGCGCCAGCTCGAGGAACGCACGCAGCGGCTCGACGCCCGGATCGCGCGCGCGAAGCCGGGACGCCAGGCATTCGTTCGATGAGTTTGCAATAGGCAGGACGAACGCCTCGAAGAGCATGACGTGCGGGCACCAGTCATCGAGCACGCGTCTCGCCTCATCGAGGCTCGCGGCGCAGCGCACCTCGGCCACCCCCCGCGCCTGGACGCTTCTCCGGACGACACGCGCCACGAACGGGTCACCGAGCACAACCAGCAGCCGGACCTCCCCCGAGCTCATGGGACGACGATACCGCGAGGGGCGGTCCGTTGTCTCGCCTCCGCGGCCCCGGAGGCCGCCCGCACGTCACGCCACGAGCGGCTTGCGCACCGCCGCGAGCACCTCGCGCAGCTCGCTGAAGCGCATCTCGACGCGCTGCTTCGGGCCCTTTGCCATCGCGCGACGCGACGGGGCGTCCGCCATCGCGCGGACCACCACGGATCGGAGGTTGAGTGGCTCCACGAGGCGGGCGGCGTGAATCTGTCGCTGCCGAGGGGGAGGGCTGCGGAGCGTCAGACGCGAGGCGCGCACGATTGGGCGTCGGCGAAGCGCCGAGCGTCGTCGACGGGACCCTCCCGCACGCCGTCTGCGATGATCGCCGGCGCAGGTCCGCTGCGGATGACGGCGCGTCGGCTCGCCGGGCGCGAAGCCAACGATCAATCGCCCGAGGCGACGGTTGCTCCGCGTGGGAATCGCTTCACCATGTGCGCCCCACCATGAGCCATCGCACGGTCTACGTCTTCGGCAATGGTCGTCTCGAACTCGACGACTTTCTCACGCTGTACGCCCCGTCGATGCGGGCGGCGGTCTCCCCCGAAACCTCATGGATCGTGGGCGATTTTCGAGGCGTCGACATGCTCGCGATGGAATTTCTCAAGACCCGCTCCGAGCGCGTCACCGTCGTGCACGTCGGCGAGCGGCCGCGGTACCTCCCCGACCGTCACGGCACCCTCGCCGACGCGTGGACGCTCCTCGGAGGCTTCGCGGACGACCGCTCGCGTGACGAGGCCGCCATCCAACGCTGCACCCACTACCTCGCCGTCGACCGCTGGGCGACGCCCGCTCGCCCCACCGGGACCTCTTCGCTCATCGCTCGCTGCGACGAGCTCGGCAAGGTCTCGCTGCGCGCGTCGCCGCGTGAAGAGGCCCTCGCCGCGCTCCTGGCCCGCATCGACGCGAGCGACGCGCACACGACCGCGCAGTCGTTCGCGAGGGAGCTTCTCGCGCTGTTCCCGTCGTGGTTCGACTTCGCGCCGACCTCCGTCGCCTTGCTCTCCTGGAGCATGGGTCTGCACCTCGTCGTCTCGGGGCCCTCGCCGCACTGGGGCGCGGACGTGATGCTGCTCACCACCTCCGACTCGCGCGGGATGTCGTGCGCGGTGACCTCGTCGAGCGGCCCCTTCGCGACCGCGCGCATCGACATGCACTACAGGCCGACCGAGGAGCAGCGGGCGCGCGCGCGCGCGGTCATCGCGCTGGGGTTGAGGGCGCTCTTTCCCGAGCGGCCGATCGACCCGTCACTCACGGCGCTCGTGAAGGGCCGAGAGGTCTTTCCCGCGGGGTGGTGAAGCCCGCTGCGCGCGGTCCCATCGCGCTTCGATCGGCGCCCTGTGGCCGCCTCAGCCTCCGTCGAAGGGGCGTCGCCGTTGCCATGCACGGATGAGCGGATCGGGAATCCAACGATCCGAGCCGCCGACGCCCGTCGCTCGGACCCGACGCAGCAGCGTTCGGTGTGAGAACGCCCGGTCGATGCATGGTCCCCGCGAGGCTCGTTGCGCCCGCGATGCGATGGGCGTCGTGCACTCGAGAGAGGCGTACACGATCGGGCCCACGCCCTCGCCGCACGGGGCGCTTGCCTTTCGACGGGGCCGGTGGCGAAACTGCGCCCCGCCGCGCGCGCGTCGCCCGCGGCATCGACGGAGGCGTCAGTACCCCGATGGGCGTCATTCAACTTCGCACGGAGATCCCTGGACCGAAGAGCCGCTCCCTCATCGCGCGACGAGAGGCCGCGACGCCACCCGGCGCCGCGAAGCTCACGCCCATCGCCGTCGAGTCCGCCCACGGCGCAGTGGTCACCGACGTCGACGGCAACGCCTTCATCGACCTCGCGGGCGGCATCGGAACCCTCGCCGTCGGACACACCCCCGACGCGCTCGTGAAGGCCGTTCAGGAGCAGGCCGCGAGGCTCGTGCACATGTGCGCCATCGTCGCGAGCTACGAGCCCGCCATCGAGCTCGCCGAGCGGCTCAACGCGCTCGCGCCCGGTGACCTCCCGCGGCGCACCGTGCTCATGAACAGCGGCGCCGAGGCGCTCGAGACGGCCGTGCACATCAGCCGATCGTTCACGAAGCGCCAGGGCATCGTCGTCTTCGACGGCGCCTACCACGGTCGCACCAGCCTCACGATGGCGATGACCTCGAAGTTCAACCTCTTCAAGAAGGGCTTCGGTCCCTTCGCGCCAGAGGTCTATCGGATGCCGTTCCCCAACCTCTACCGTCGGCCCAAGGAGCTCAGCGCCGACGCGTGGGTCGCGTGGAACGTCTCGCAGCTCGATCACTGCTTCACCGCCATCGTCGACCCGTCGCACGTCGCCGCCGTCGTCATCGAGCCCGTGCTCGGCGAAGGAGGCTTTCTCCCGGCGCCCGCCGCGTGGCTCCGTCGACTCCGCGAGCTCTGCGACAAGCACGGCATGCTCTTCGTCGCCGACGAGGTGCAGTCGGGCATGGGACGCACCGGAAAGCTCTGGGCCGTCGACCACGCGGGCGTCGTTCCCGACCTCATCACCACGGCGAAATCGCTCGGCGGCGGCATGCCCATCTCCGCCGTCATCGGCCGCTCCGACGTGATGGAGGCGCCGCACCCCGGCGGCCTCGGCGGCACGTACTCGGGCAATCCCCTCGCGTGCGTGGCCGCGCTCGCCGCGCTCGACATCCTCACCGCGCCCGCCTTCCTCGCGCGCGCCGAGGCCGTGGGCGTGCGCATTCGCGCGCGCCTCGACGCGATTCAAGCGCGTCACCCGAGGCTCGTCGGCGACGTGCGCGGCCTCGGCCCCATGCTCGCGATGGAGCTCGTGCGCGACCCCGACACGCGCGAGCCCTGGATCGAGGCCACGCAGGGCGTCAACGCCGCCACCCTGGAGCGCGGCGTCATCACCATCCGCGCGGGGCTCTTCTCGAACTGCGTGCGCTTTCTGCCGCCGCTCAACATCACCGACGACGTGCTCGACGAGGCCTTCGACGTGGTCGACGCCGCCGTCGACGCCACCGCGAAGAAGCTCGGAGCTGCATAGATGATCGACAAGATGCTGATCGACGGAGCGTTCACCGACGCCGCCAGCGGCGCGACGCGCGAGCTCATCGACCCGGGCAACGAGGCCTCGCTCGGCGCGGTTCCGTATGGCGATGCGAGCGACGCGAGGCGCGCGCTCGACGCGGCTTCGAAGGCCCTCGCGGCGTGGTCTGCGCGCACGCCCTATGAGCGCGGCGCGATCCTCGAGAAGGCCGCGGAGATCATCGCGTCGCGCGCCGCGGAGTACGCCGTTCGCACGGCGGAAGAATCGGGCAAACCCCTCGCGCAGGCGCGCGGTGAGTGGGCCGGTGCGCCGGGCTACCTCCGCGTCGCGGCGGAGCAGGCGCGCGCGCTCGGTGGACGCACCATCCCGTCGCGGCTCGGTCCGCGGCGCATCGAGGTGATGCACCGTCCCGTCGGCGTCGTGGGGATCATCACGGCGTGGAACTTCCCCGTGTACAACCCCAACCGCGCGGTGGCGTCGTCGCTCGCGGTGGGGTGCACGGCGGTGCTGCGTCCGTCGGAGTTCACGCCGCGGTCGGCCTTCGACTACGCGCGTGCCTTCGTCGACGCGGGCCTCCCCGCGGGCGTGCTCAACGTCGTCAACGGCGACCCTGCGTCGATGGGCCAGGCGATGCTCGACGACCACCGCTGCCGCAAGATGGCCTTCACCGGCTCGACGCGCGTCGGCAAGCTCCTCATGGACGGCGCCTCGCGCACCGTGAAGCGCCTCTCGCTGGAGCTCGGCGGCAACGCGCCCGTCATCGTGATGCCCGACGCCGACGTGGCCGCCGTGGCGAAGAGCGGCGTCACGGCGAAGCTCCGCAACGCGGGGCAGGTGTGCATCGCGCCGCAGCGCTTCTACGTCCACGCCTCCGTCATCGACGCGTTCATCGCCGCAGCGAAAGAGGCCGCGGAGCGAGAGATCCTCGGTCACGCGCTCGACGCGAAGACCACGCTCGGTCCGCTTATCAACGCCGCGCAGCGAGACCGCGTCGCGCGCATGGTCGACGGCTCCGTCGCGATGGGCGCGCGCGTCGTCACGGGCGCGTCGATCCCCGATCGAAAGGGCTATTTCTACAGCCCCACGATCCTCGCAGACGTTCCCCGCGACGCGCCCGCGCTGCGTGAGGAGCTCTTCGGTCCCGTGATGCCCGTGGTGCCCTTCGAGACGATCGACGAGGCGCTCGCGATGGCGAACGACACCGAGTACGGCCTCGCGGCCTACGTGTGGACCCGCGATCTGCGCGCCGCCACGAAGCTCTCCGAGGGGCTCGACTTCGGCATGGTCGGCGTCAACGACTGGTACCCCGTCACGCCGGAGGCTCCCTTCGGCGGCGTGAAGCAGTCGGGCATGGGCCGCGAGTCGGGCTTCGAAGGCGTGATGGAGTACGTCGAAGCGAAGACCCGCTACGTGGGCCTCGGCTGATCGCGCGCACCCACCGCACGACGCGGAGTTGGATCTCCCTCGCGCGTCTCTCTATCATCGATCGATGACGTCACGTCACGCTCGCGGGGCGAACGGGTGCCTCGCGCTGCTCGCGCTTCTCTCTGCGTGCGCGTCGACCGCGGCGACGAGGCCCGCCGACACGACGGCGACGCCTGCGTGTGAGGTTCCGCCGCGTCCTCGCGTCGACACCGACGGTGATGGTCGCTTCGACGACGAGGACCAGTGCCCGACCGACGCGATGGGGCCTTCGCCCGACCCCGCGCACGCGGGGTGTCCGCTGCCCGACCGCGACAACGACTCGATCCCCGATGTGTTCGACGAGTGTCCTGACGCGGCTGGCGGGGTGACCGACGGGCGCGCGCCGCGAGGCTGTTCGGGGCCCGTGCTCGTGGGCGCGTCCGACGTCATGGTGGCGTCAGGGATGCGTCTCGAAGGGCCGCGCCTTCGGCTCGATCCGCCGATCACGCTGGCGCGAGAGCGCCTCACGCAGCCCTCGGAGGCGATGCTCCGACGCGTCGTCGAGGTGATGCTCGCGCACCCCGAGATCCAGCGTCTGCGCGTGGTGGCGAACGTGTTCGATCAGCGCAACGCCGCGACGAACCTCAGCGTCTCGAACCGTCGCGCGCAGCTCGTGCTGCGCTTTCTCACGGGCGCGGGGCTCCCTGCGGGGCGCGTCGAAGCGACGGGCGCGGGGTCGACGCGGCCGCTCGTACCGGGCGACTCCGCGGATGCGCGCGCCCGCAACACGCGCATCGAGCTGCTCGTCGTCACCGACCGCGAGAAGCGCTGAGCGACCGCTACGGGGCGTCGCACGCCTCGGCCACCGAGGGACGCGCGTTCCAGATCGGACTCCCGCGGAGGAGGTCACAGCCGACGCGGAGCGCGAGCCGTGGGTCGAGGCTCCAGATGCGCGCGCGACGGTCCGACGACGCCGTCACCACGCGCGCGCCGTCGGGCGAGAAGTCGAGGTCGGTGATGGGCCCCGTGTGTCCGCGCAACACCAGCAGCGCGCGGCCGTCGTGCGTGTCCCAGATGCGCGCGGTTCCGTCGTCGGAGCCTGTGAGCACGCGGGTGCCGTCGGGCGAGAAGCGCACGCACGACACCGCCCCGCGGTGCCCCTGGAGCAGCGTCGGGAGCGCTTCGGTGACGGTGCTCCAGACGCGCGCCACGTAGTCCTCGGAGGCCGTGACGACGCGGGCGCCGTCGGGCGAGAAGCGCGCGTCGAGCACGCGGTCGGCGCCGCACGAGAGCCGCGCGGTCTCGGCGCGGCGCTGCGCGTCCCAGAGGCGCACGGTGCGGTCGTACGAGGCCGTGAGCACGCGCGCGCCGTCGGGCGAGAACTGCGCGCGCTGCACGCTGTCGCCGTGCCCCGTGAGGCAGCCGGGGGAGCTCGCGTCGCGGGTGTTCCAGAGGCAGGCCGTGTGATCGCTCGAGGCCGTGACCACGCGGGCTCCGTCGGGCGAGAACCGCGCGTCGCGCACGCTCTCCGTGTGCCGCAGCAGCGCGGTCTCGGGGCCCTCGCGCCACCGCCAGAGGTGCGCCCACGCGTCGTTGGAGTTGACCACCAGGCGCGCGCCGTCGGGCGAGAAGCGCGCGCGCTCGACGAGGTCGCCGACGGTGAGCTCCGCGCGCGAGACGCCGTCATCCGCGCCCCAGACGCGGGCGCACCCGTCGCCCGCCGCGGTCGCCACCCACGCGCCGTCGGGGGAGAACACGGCGCTCCTCACGGCGCCGTCGTGCGTGAGGCGCCGCGCGAGGGCCGACGAGGTGTCGAGGTTCCAGACGCGCGCGGTGCGGTCTCTCGACGCCGTCGCGACGCGCGCGCCGTCGGGCGCGAAGCGCGCGTACACCACGTCGCCCGCGTGGCCTTCGAGCGTGTGGAGCACCGCGCCGTCACGGGCTCTCCACACGCGCGCGGTCCCGTCGGCCGAGGCCGTCACCACGCGCTGCCCGTCGGGCGCGAAGGTCGCGAGGAACACCACGTCGCGGTGTCCGTTGAGCGTCATCGTGAGGGCGCCGTCGCGCGCGTCCCAGAGCCGCACCGTGTGGTCCCTCGACGCCGTGAGCACCTGGCGTCCGTCGGGCGAGAAGCGCGCGTCGAGGAGGTCGCGCGAATGCCCTCGCAGCACGAGCGCGACGCGTCGGGTGGCGAGGTCCCACACGCGCGCTTCGAGCGCGTTGCCCGCCGTCACGACGCGGGCGCCGTCGGGCGAGAAGGCCACCGAGGCCACGCGTCCGACGCGGCCGTCGAGGGTCATCGCGAGGCGTCCGTCGCGGGCCTCCCACACGCGCACGAGGCCCTCGCGAGAGGCCGCCGCGACGCGTGTGCCGTCGGGTGAGAACGCGACGTCTTCGACCACGCCCGCGGCGCCTACGCAGCGCACGGGCGCATTCGCGAGGCGCGCGTCCCAGAGGGTCACGGCGCCGCCCGATGCGACCACGACGCGGCCGCCGTCGGGGGAGAAGCGCGCCGCGTCGACGCCGACGTCTCCCTCGCCGAGTCGCGCGAGGAGACGGCCGTCGCGCGCGTCCCAGAGCCCCGCGGGGCCGCGTTGCGTCGGCGCCGTGACGATCTTCGTGCCGTCGGGCGAGAAGCGCGCGTCGAGGAGCGCGCCCTGATGTCCGTCGAGCGTCACCTGAATGTGCCCGTCGCGCGCGCCCCAGACGCGCGCGGTTCCGTCGGCCGAGGCCGTGAGCACGCGCTCGCCGTCGGACGAGAAGCTCACCGCGCGCACCTCGCCCGCGTGGCCCCGCAGCGGCAGCCGCGAGAGCGTCGAGAGCGTCGCCTGCGTGAGCGCGCCGTCGACGCCCGGTGGCACCGCCTCGGCGCTGAACTGCGTCCTCGCGCTCGCGCGCAGGTCGATCGCGTCGGCGAGCGTTTCGAGCTCCAGCCCCGGCTCGTCGGCGCGCGCGCGGAGCTCGGCGGCGCTGCTCGTGAAGTGGTTCAGCGTCGCCGTGAAGCGCGCGCGTCGCGCGATGGCCGCCTGCTCCATCGCGCGGTCGCGGGCCGTGGTGGCGACGCGTCGCTCGGAGACCGCCGTCTTCCACTGCGCGACGGAGACCGCGCTCAGGATCGTGAGCGTCGCGAGCGCCGTCGTGACGAGCGCGCGTCGCGTCCATCGCGTCCGTCGCGCCGCCTTGCGGCTCTCGTCGATGAGCCTGCGCGCGTCGGCTCGCAGCGCGCCGTGACGCCCCGCCGCGACCTCTTCGGCGTATCCGAGGCGCGTGCCCGTGAGCAGGCCGTCGGGGTTCCGCTTCCAGTCGTCGACCCACGCGTAGAGCCTGTGGAGCCGCGCGAGGTCCGCGCGGTCGGCGTCGACCCACGCGCGAAAGCGCTTCCAGCTCCAGAGGAGCGCCTCATGCGCGATCTCGACGGTGCCCGACGCGCCCGACGCGCCCTTCACCAGGAGTCGCGCGTCGACGAGGCTCTCGACCACGCGCTCGAAGCGCTCGCGCGCGACGCCGTCGTCGGGCACGAGGTCGGCGAGCTCGCAGCGCCGTCGCGTGTCGGGCGCGCCGCCCTCGCCGGGGTTCACGAGCCCCAGGAGCAGCCGCTGCGCCTCCTCGCGCTCCGCGTCGTCACGAAGCGCCGCGAAGCGCGCCTCGGCGTGGGCGTCGAGGGCGCCCTGCACCGACCCGATGGCCTCGTAGGCCGCGCGCGTGAGCGTCGAGCCGTCGCGCCCGAGCCACAGGAGATAGAGCGCGTGCGACATGAGCGGCAGCGCGCCGGGCTCGGCCTGCACGTCTCGCACGATGAGCTCCGCGAGTCCCGCTTCGAGCGTGAGCCCCACGGCGCGCGCGGGGAGCTCGATGGCCTCGCGGAGCTGCTCGGGCGTCATCTGCGCGACGAGCACCTGATGGCGCGCGTTGCAGGCGACCCTGTCGAGGCGGCGTCCCTCGTCGTCGAGCGTGATCTCGCTGCACTTGCCGAGAAAGTCGACGCGGATCGTGAGCACCACGCTCACGCGCCCGTCGGGCCTCGTCGCGAGGTCCCACAGCGCGCGCGCGAAGGCCGTGGCCGTCGCCGCGCCGCCGTGCGTGAAGACCTCTTCGAACTGATCGACCACGACGACGAAGCGCTCGCAGGCCGCGGCGTGGTCGCGCTTCTCTTCGATACGCCGCAGCGCGGCGTCGGGCGCGGCGCCGGGCCGTACGACCACGTAGCCGAAGCGTCCGGGCGGCGACGCGGCCATCCAGCGGGGGATCGCGCCGGCCATCACGAGCGACGACTTGCCCGTGCCCGACGCGCCGGCCACGACCATGAAGCGCGGAAGCCCGTCGGCGATGAGCCCGTCGCCCTCGCGCACGAGCTCGTCGACCTCGGACTGGCGGCCGAAGTAGAGCCGCGCGTGCTCCGGCGCGAAGGCCGACAGGCCGCGATAGGGTCGCGCGTTGAAGGGAAAGGTCTCCGCGCCGTCGGCCTCGCGCGCGTAGAGCTGGAGGCTCGCCCAGTCGAAGGTCCCGCGCAGCGAGAGGGCGCGGCGCGCGTCGAGGAGCGACGCTTCGAGCGAGGCGATGCGCGTGAGGAGCCCGTCGTAGAGCGCCTCGGCGAAGACCCGCGCGCCCTCCCACGAGAGCGGAAAGCGCGACGCGATCACGGCCGCGAAGCCCGCGCGATGGAGCGCCTGCGCGACGCTGCCGAGCGCGTGACCGATGGGCCCCGCGTTGCCGCCGTCGCACGCCGAGAGAATCACCAGCCGCACGAGGCCCGCGTAGGGCAGGAGGAGCTGCTCGACGCGCGACGCGCTCACGAGGTCGAGCGTGCCCGGGTCGTCCGCGCCGCCGAGCACGAGCCCGAAGGAGCCCTTCTCGTCCGTGCCTCCGTGACAGAGGATGTGCAGCACGGCGACGGGCTCGCGGGCCTCCTTCGCGCGCTCCAGCGCGGCGCGGATCGTCGTGCAGGTGGCGCCCTCGACGATGTCGAGGCCCCGGTCGCGCGCGTCGAACGCGGCGATGCTGTCGTCGAGCGCCTGCGTGATGAGGGCCGCGTGGCGTGACGCGTCGACCTTTCCGCCCGCCGCCGACCACGCGAAGACCACGCGCCCGCGGGCCGTGCGAGAGAGCCCCGGGAGCCGCGGCGCCGTCGCCGTGTCGGGCCACTCGTACCGGATCAGGAGCCGCGTGAGAAAGGCCGCGTGCGTGACCTCGCCGATGGAGACGAGCTCCCACGGCAGGAGGTACAGCTCCGCGGCGTTGGAGCGGATCGTGAGCGCGCAGGGGGCGCCGTCACCGAGCGCCGCGATCTGCGTCGCGGAGGCCGACCAGCCGGGCACGTCGATGAAGTCCGCGAGGGTGCGACCGACGCGCGCGGCGGCCTCTCCGACGGCGTCTCCCGTGTGCGCGCGGAGCTCGTCGAGGAGCTCCATGAGCCGCGGTGACCAGCGCAGCGTGGCGAGGTCGGGGCGCGACTGCCGCTGCCCGCGGAGCTGGTACTCCTGGTCTCCTTCGGGGAGCTCGACGGAGGCCGTATCGCCTCGCGCCGCACGCGTGAAATCAAGCAGGAATCGCGGCTGTTGCGCGGTCACGCGAGCAGTCGCGTCGCGAGCCTGTCGGCGGCCCGCTCGGCGCGCGTCGCTGGAGTCGCCGTCGAGGCCGAAGCTCACGGGCGTCTCGGCGAGCGCTTCGAGATGCGCGCGCATCGCGTCACGGCCCGCGGCCACGAGGCGCTCGCGCCGCGCGTCGGTCATGTCGAACTCCGTGGTGCCGTAGCCCTTCGCGGGGAGTCGCACGACGATCCTTCGAAGGCGTCGATGACGAGCTTGTCGCGCGCCGAGAGGGCCGTGTTCACGAGGGCCGAGAGGCGTCTCGCCGTGGGGAGCCCGCCCACCGTGAAGCCCGACGCGGGAGGCGCCGCGTCGATGCCCGCGACGGCTTTCGACTCGTCGATCATGAGGCCGAGCACGCCCGCGTCGGTGCGCGCGCCCATCACCGCCGTCACGCGCGCATCACGCGACACGAGGAGCTCGAGGGGAAAGTTCGAGAGCAGACCGCCGTCGACGATGGCGTGGCCCTCCATCACGCGGCCGCGGTAGAGGCCCCACGCGGGCTGCCAGATGACCTCCTGCCAGAGGAGCGGGATGTTCATCGACATGCGCGTGGCCCACACCACGGGGACGTCGGGCGCCGTGTGGTGGTTGAGGATGAGCATCTGCTGCCCGGTGAGGTCTGACGCGACGAGCGTGAGGTCGACGCCCGTGGCGCGGTGAAACTCCGCGAGGGTGCTGCTTCCGAACGCGCGCCGCGCGCCGCGAAAGGTGCCCGCGTCGAGGCTGCGCTGCATCCACTTCAGAAAGTTCTCGGCGGCGTACCACCCGCCGTGCTCGACGAACGAGAAGACGTGGCGGAGGTGCGGTGACGCGCCCATCGACGCGGCGATGCGGTCGTCGAGCGCGTCTTCGATGCGGTCGGGCACGAAGGGAAGGTCGATCTCGCGCAGCATCGCGCGCGTGGCGCTCGCGCGGATGGCGTCTCCCCCGGTGGCGTCGGGGAGGCCCATGAAGGTCGCGAAGACGGGGTGCTCGCCCTCGCGCTCGGAGATCACGGCGAGCAGTTCCTCCGCGGAGTATCCCGCCGCCAGGAGGGTCGCGGTGATGGCGCCCGCGGAGGTGCCGAGGAGCCTCCCCGGCGTGTGTCCCGCGGCTTCGAACGCCTGGAGGGCGCCGACGAAGACCATCCCCTTCGCGCCGCCCCCTTCGAACACGAGATCGAATCGCATCGTCGCGATGGGAGCGTGACTCTCCCCGTCGCGTCAAGGCGCACGTTCACCCGCGCGGCGCGTACGCCGTCACACCTCGTGGCCGAGCGCGACGAGGGCCGCGGCGACGTCGCTCTTCCACGCGGCCGGGTCCATCGCGGTGGGGCACATGGGGACGAGCCCGAAGCCTCCGACGCGCGTCATCCGATCGTCGTAGCGCGCGCCCTTGCAGCGCGTTCGCAGCGTGGTGAGCACGGTGGTGAAGTTCGCCATGCTCGACGCCGCGCGCGCCGCCCCGAGGAAGCTGTAGTTCATCCCGCGCTCGTAGACGGCGAGCGACGGACCGCCCGCGCTCGTTCGCACGTACACGAAGGTCTCTCGCACCTCGGTGCTCTTCGTCGTGGTGACGGTCTTCGAAGTGCGCATCGAGAGCCCTCCCGTGAGGATCGCCCGCCCCGCGCTGAAGGACTTCACGGTGCTCTCCTCGGTGCTCGTTCGCACGCCCGTGCGCGCGCCGTGGAGGAGCAGCGTCACGTCGTCGTACGCGATGACGCGGGAGTTCCCATTGCGGAGCGTGGCTTCGAGCTGCGTGTCGCCGAAGTCGAGTGTCGCGGGCACGTCGCGGTCTGCGTCGTGCTCCACGGTGTCGCCGTCGAGCACGGCCGCCACGAAGCCGTCGGCGAGGAGTCCGCGCGCGAGCTCCATCGCGGCCGAGGGGTCTGCGAAGACGCCGACGACGCGCGGAAACTCACCGGCCAGCCGCGTGCGCGCCTCGTAGGTCGAGATCCCCTGGAGGGCCGCGAGAGACGCGCTCGCGCGCTCGATGGGCGAGGGGAGCCGCAGCAGCGTGACCATGTGCATGACGGCGGAGTGTACCGGTCGCGCGCGCCGTCGGGGCTGTGGGTCAGCAGAAGCGCACGTCGTTGAAGACCCACGCGAGGTCGGCGATCGCGAGGAGCGCGTTGGGCACGTCGAGGAGGTAGCTGAGCACCGCGCCTCCCACGACGGCGATCGCGACGGAGCGCCGGTTCGCGAACGATCGGTCGTAGTACACGCGCACGACGATGGCCCACGCGGCGAGGCGGAGGGTGAGCTGCGTCCCGAAGCCGAGGGCGGCGCCGATGAGGCTGCGGTTGTCGCCGCTCCATCCTCCGGCGAGGGAGTTCGTGACGATGGTGGCGATGCCGAGGGCGACTGCGGTTCCGACGAGGCCGAGGGCGAAGCGCGCCCACGCGACCTTCATGGGCGACGGCGTCGCCGCGGGAAAGAGCCTCGGTCCGAAGGCGCGCGCCGCGGCCCACACGCCGAGCACCTTCACCGCGACGAGGGCGAACAACACCAGCACGGAGACGAGGAGCTTCACGCGCGCGACGATCGCGCGACGCGGTGAGACACACAACTCGTGAGTGCGCGGGATGCGGCGGTCGAAGTTGGCGGGTCTATCCGCGCGAGGAACTGCGTCGACGAGCGAGTTGCGCCACACGCGCGAGGCGATCGCGCTGCCATGAGAGCGCCGCCTTCCACAACGGCGCTTCGGGCGTGAGCGAGCCACAGAGCTGCGCCCTGAGCGCATCGGAGACGCGCCACTCGGGCGGACCTCCCGTGACCCCGTCGAGCGCCGGGGCGCGGATGACGACGCGGAGGTTGCCTTTCGAAGCGCACGCCCGTCTCCCGCGCGCACGCGGCCATCACGCCTTGCCGGCCATCGATCGCCAGTGCTTGCAGAGCTTCTCCGCCGTCGCGCGGAACTCCGAGTGCTGCGCGACGGGGTTGCGGCTCTTTCGCGGCGGTGCGCGTGGTGACCCCTAACCCCGCTTCCGCGCGCCCTTTCCCCGCCAGTTGAGTCTGACCGCCATTGGGGAGTTGACAGCGCCAGACGCTTCCCGTCGCGCCTGGGGTTCGGCCCGCGTGAGAGGGACGCGCGTGACGCGCCCAGGGAGATACGCGCGTGACGCGCCCAGGGAGATACGCGCGTGACGCGCCCAGGGAGATACGCGCGTGAGGCGCCCAGGGCGATACGCGCGTGACGCGCCCAGGGTTCGCCCCCCAAGGGATGTACACGATCGGGGGCTCAGCCTGGGCTATGACGAGGCACGGATCACCCTCTTCGAGGGTTCAGCAGAGAGAGCCTCGCCATGCCTTCTGAACCGGTCGAAGACCGGTGATCCGTGCCTTGATGAAGCCCAGGCCGAGCCCCCCGATCGCGTACATCCCTCGGGGGGCGAGCCCTGGGCGCGTCACGCGCGTCCCTCTCACGCGGGCCGAACCCCAGGCGCGACGGGAAGCGTCTGGCGCCGTCAACTCCCCAATGGCGGTCAGACTCAACTGGCGGGGAAAGGGCGCGCGGAAGCGGGGTTAGGGGTCACCCCGCGCGACGGTGTCGCGTGGGCTGCGAGAGGTCAGAGGACACGGAGCCCCTCGGGCACCATCCCCGCGCGCTCGACCGCCGCCGTCTGGTAGTCGTCGACGAGGTCCCCGAGGGCGTGGCTGATCCGGCGGTCGCGCGCCACGTTGACCTCGTCTCGGATGATCCAGAGGTGAGGGCCGACGAGGCGCACCTCGACGATCCCTTCGATCGGACGCAGCGCCTCGCGCACCGCGTCGACGTCACTCGGGGGGGCGCTTCTCTGCCGCTGTCATGGCCGCAGGCTTTCACCGCGACGCATCGTGCACCTCTGCGATGACTCCGAGTCATCCCCGGCTCTCGACGCGCGGCTCTGCGATCGCTCCGAGTGATCGATGCGCGGCGAAAACACACCCCTGCGATGACTCGGACCCTTCGCCGCGTCGCTCACGCGCCCTTCGCCCGCGTCCACGCCGCGCGGAGCTGCGCCTGCTCGGTGAACAAGAGCCGTCGCGCGAACCACGCCGCGATCGAGCCCGACACCGCCGCCACCGCGACGAGCTGGTACATCACCACGAGCTGATAGCGCACGGCCTGCTCCGGCGCGGCGCCGCTGAGAATCTGCCCCGTCATCATCCCCGGCAGCGCGACGAGGCCCACCGTGACCAGCGCGTTGATCGTCGGGATCATCGCCGCGCGCAGCGCCGCGCGCGTGATCGACGCGAGCGCCTGACGCGGCGTGGCGCCGAGCGCGAGCCACTGCTCCACCGTCGCGGACTCGGAGCTCGACTGCGCGAACACGCGCTCGAAGACCTGCGCCACCGTGTTCATCGCGTTCGACAGCATCATCCCGCCGATCGGCACGAGGTACCGCGCCTCGAACCACGGCGACGGCGGGACGATCCACGCGAACACCGGGAGCAGCGCCACCAGCGCGCCCGCGCCGATCGCCGCGAAGGCGCGAGGCAGGAGCACGCGCGACGGCGGTCCGTGCTCGACGCGCCGCGACGCGGTCACCGAGGCGATCGTGAGCATCACGGCGAGCGAGAGCATCACCAGCAGCGGACGCTGATGTTCGAACAGCACCAGCAGCACGTATCCGATCGCGATGAGCTGCACGGCGGCGCGCACGGCGCCGAGTCCGAGGTCGCGCTCGATGCCGAGCGACCAGCGCCGCGAGAGCGCGATCGAGAGCGCCACGAGCCCGAGCGACAGCGCCAGACGGTGAAACGGAATGAGCACCGGATTCACGCGCCGTCCTCCACGCGCGAGAGTCCGCGCTCGGTGAGCGTGTAGCGGGTGCCTTTGAGCGCCTCGGCGTGCTCGCGGGCGTGCGTCACCACCACGGCGCTCACGCCGCTCGCGGCGAGCTCTCGCACGAGCGCGACGATCATCGACGCGGCCGCGGAATCGAGCGCCGCCGTGGGCTCGTCGAGGAGCAGCACCGACGGATCGTTCGCGAGCGCTCTCGCGATGGCGGCGCGCATGCGCTCTCCGCCCGAGAGGTTCTTCGCGGGGCGGTCGAGGAGCGCGCGGTCGATGCCCACGCGGTCTGCGAGGGTGGTGACCTCGTCGCGCGACATCGTCCTGCCCATGAGCGCGGGGCCCGCGGAGAGGTTGTCGGCGACGCTTCCCTCGAACATCGGAGGCTGCTGAAACACGTACGCCACGCGCCGTCGCCACGCGGTCGGAGCGAGGCTCGCAGCGTCGCGTCCTTCGAGCGAGAGGCGCCCGTGATCGAGCGCGTCGAGCCGCGCGAGGGCGCGGAGCAATGTGCTCTTTCCGCAGCCCGAGGGGCCCTCGATCACCGCGATCTCGCCGTGGCCGAGCGAGAGCGACGCGTCGTGACAGAGCACGCGATCACCGAAGGAGAGACGCAGACCCTCGACCGAGAGCCTCGGCGGCGTCACCGATGCCATGAGGGCGCGGAGTGTACGTCGGCGTCGCGCCCTCTGGCGCAGCGCTCCGTCACCGTTCGTCGAACGCGGGGATCACTTGACGGCGCGAAACATCGCGTGCGCTATCGCCACACCCCATGAAACACCTCCTCCTCGCGCTCGCGGGATCTTCGCTCCTCGTCGCCTGCGGCTCCGACAACCCGGCGCCCGCCGACGCCGCGCCTTCGAACCTCGACGCGAGCACCGACGCGCCCGCCGACGTGAGCGTCGACGCGGCCCCCACGCCCGTGATGGCGCGCACCGTCGCGGGGCCCGTGATGGGCGTCGATCGCGGCGGTGTGAAGGTGTTTCGTCGCATCCCCTTCGCGGCGCCGCCGGTGGGCCCGCTCCGCTTCGCGCCGCCCGCGCCCGTCACCCCGTGGACCGCGCCCCTCGACGGCACCGTCGCGGGCTCCGAGTGCGCGCAGGGCGGGAGCCTCCTCGGCGGCGGCGGCGCGAGCGGCACCGAAGACTGCCTGCACGTCAACGTCACGACGCGAGGGCTCACGGGTTCGCGCCCCGTGATGGTGTGGATTCACGGCGGAGGCTTCGCCACGGGCAGCGGCTCCGAGGCCACCTACGAGGCCACGCGGCTCGTCACCGAGGCCGACGTCGTGGTCGTCACGATCAACTATCGCCTCGGCGTGTTCGGCTTCCTCTCGCACCCTTCCCTCGGCGCGTCGACGGCGACGTCGGGCAACTGGGGCTTCCTCGATCAGCAGGCGGCGCTGCGGTGGGTGCGCGACAACGCCGCGAACTTCGGCGGAGACCCCGCGCGCGTCACGATCTTCGGCGAGTCCGCGGGCGGAACCTCCGTGGCCCTCCACGCCGTCGCGCCGGGCTCACGCGGGCTCTTCGCGCGCGCCATCGTCGAGAGCGGTCCGTGCCCGCAGCTCCCCTCGCGCGCACGCGCCGACGCCATCGGCGACATGGCCGCGCGCGCCGTGGGATGCACCGCGGGCGACGTCGCCGCGTGCCTCCGCGCGGCCCCCGTGGCGGCCCTCGAAACGGCCGTGACGGGCACCAACGAGCCCGGCGGGATCTTCTATCAAACAAGGGGGTTCGTGTACCTCCCGACCTTCGACGGGGTGACCTTCACCGAGCAGCCGCTCAACACGTTTCGCGCGGGCCGCGGCAGCGACGCGCCGATGATCATGGGCACCAACACCGACGAGGGGACGCTCTTCACGGGCGGCCTCCTCGGCCCCGCGGTGACCACCGACGCGGAGTATCGCGCGGCCCTCGTGCGCGGCGGGATCAACTTCGGATTCAACGCCGCGCAGGCCGCGATGATCGCCGATCGCTATCCCGCGTCGCGCTACGACTCACCCGCCGACGCGCTCACCGCCGTCACCACCGACGGACTCTTCGCGTGCAGCACGCGCTACGTCGCGCGGCTCCAGCAGGCCGCGGGTCACCCCGTGCGCCTCTACCGCTTCGACCAGGAGCCCGGTCACGTCGGCATCCCCGGCCTCGGCGTCTTTCACGCGTCGGAGCTGTCGTTCGTGTGGGGCAACGGGAGCCGGCTCCTCGGCGACGACTCGTCAGCGCCCGCGCTCGGCGTCGCGATGCGCGGCTACTGGACCCGCTTCGCGGCGACGGCCGATCCCGGTGGAACGCCCGCGTGGCCCGCGTGGAGCCCGAGCGCCGACCTGCGCCTTCGTCTCGCCGCGACGATCGCGACGGAGCCCGGCGACGCCGACAACCGCTGCGCGTTCTGGGCGGGGATCTACGACTCGCTCATGTAGCGCGAGCCTTCGGTGGCGAAGCGTCTTCTGCGGTGCCCTGCGAGGAGTTCTCGAGAGGCAGCGCCCCCGACAGGAGACTGTTGTTGATCAACGAAGGAGTTGAACCTTCGCCACACCGATTACGACTCGATTGCTCTACCAGACTGAGCTAGTTGATGCGTCCCACGCCCACGTGGAGCGCTGCCTCTCGGGCGCGAACCTAGCGGACGGAGCGGGCGAGGGCAACCCGCGCTCCGGCGAGGAGCGAGGCGCCGCCGTCCATCGCGGCGTAGCGCGCGTCGCTGCGCTGCGTGGCCGGTCGCGCGCTCGTGGGCTGCATCGCGACGGCGATGAGCATCGCCGCGAAGACCGCGATCACACCGAAGGTCCACCGCTCCTCACGGTGGAGCGTCACGGACGCCGCGCCGCTCTTCGAAGCGTCGGCAGGGGTGGGGGTCACCGGCACGCCCGAGAGGGGAGCGGCAACCGGGAGCGTCTCGGGCGCTTCACGCGCGACGTCGACGCAAACTGGAGCGAGCGTATCGACGGCGGTCATGCGACGAGCATAGCACCATGAATCAAGCGAGATTCGATTGTAAATTGACAAAATCGACAGCTTGGAGATTACGGCGATTGTGAGCGCACGCCGCGCCTCCGAGGGCGCACTGCGACGCGGCGCTCGCGCACGCGGGTGACAGCTCGATGCACCGATGCGCTCGCCTCGCGCCGTCGCGCGGGCCGCGGTGAATCGCGCGGGCATCGTGGCGGAACTGTGGCGCGCCTCGCGTGCGGTGACCGTCCGCGAGCGTTCAGGCGCGCGGGTGCGCCGCGGTGCGGAAGGAGATCACGAGAGGCGGAGCCCCCGACGGAGATCACTTTGATCAACGAAGGAATTGAACCTTCGCCTTACCGATCCGAAGTCGATCGCTCTACCCATCTGAGCTAGTTGATGCGTCCCACGCCCGCGTGGAGCTCCGCCTCTCAGCCGCGCAACCTACGCGACGAGCGGGCACCGGGCAACCCGCTCCGTGTACGATCGCGCCCTCCGCCGTGCGCCCCTTTCTGGTCATCTACGTGGGCCTCGCGCTCGTGGGATCGCTCATGGCCCTCGCGCAGCGCCGGTGGCCCGCGGGGGAGGTTCCGCCGATCGATCGTTCGCGTACGAACGACCTCGCGTGGTGGGTGTTCTCGCCCTTCGTGACGGGCACACTCACGCGCGTCGCGACGCTCGGGATCGTGTTCAGCGTCGCGCGCCTCGCGGGCTACGGCGCCCTCGCGGGAGACTTCATCGACCACGTCCGCGCGTCGATCCCGTGGCGCGTGTGGACGCACCCGCTGGCGCTCCAGTGGCTCGAGTGTCTCTGCCTCGCAGACCTCATCGGGTACTGGAGCCATCGGATACGGCACACGAAATGGCTGTGGCCCTTTCACGCCGTGCATCACAGCCCCACGCGCCTCGACGGCCTCGCCGCCGCGAGGATGCACCCCGTCGACGACCTCCTCGACAACGTCTTCGTGGGCCTCGCGCTGGTGCTCCTCGCGCGCGAAGACGTGTTCGACCTCCTCGGCGCGACCCTCATGGTGCACACGGTCTTCACGCACGCCGCCGTGCGGTGGGACCTCGGGCCGCTCAAGTACGTCCTCGTGTCGCCGACCTTTCACCGCTGGCACCACGAGGCCGCGAAGGCCATTCCGGGCTGCAACTTCGCGGGGATGTTCTCGCTCTGGGACCTCGTCTTCGGCACGTTCTACTGCCCCGAGGGGGCGCTCCCCGCGCACTTCGGTACGCCCGACGAGCCCGTGCCCGAGACGCTCATGGGTCAGCTCGCGCACCCCTTCCGCGTGCTGGCCGCGCGGCTTCGTTGATTACCTCCGCGGTTGTGTGCGATCACCGCTCGCCGTGAGCGAAACCAACTTCACGGCCTTTCGCGCGGTGCCCCGAACGGGCGTCATCTACGTCACCACCGAGGCGCAGAAGCTCGGGTTTCGATACGGCGCCGAGGGGTGGTGCAACCTCGGTCAGGGACAGCCCGAGACGGGCCCGCTCCCCGGCGCGCCCGAGCGAATCCAGTCGCTCAGCATCGGCACCGACGACCAGGAGTACGCCCCCGTCCCGGGCCTCTGGGAGCTGCGTGAGGCCGTCGCGGGCATGTACAACGACCTCTTCCGCAAGGGGATGCCGTCGAAGTACTCCGCCGAGAACGTGTCGATCTCGGGCGGCGGACGCGTCTCGCTCCTGCGCGCCGCGGCGGCCCTCGGCAACGTGAACCTCGGGCATTTTCTCCCCGACTACACGGCCTACGAAGAACTCCTCGACGTCTTCCGTCTCTTCTCGCCGATCCCGATTCTGCTCGACCCGGCGCGGGGCTACGAGTTCACCGCGGGCGAGTTCGAACGCGAGGTCGTGGGCCGCGGGCTCGGCGCCGTGCTCATGTCGAACCCGTGCAACCCCACGGGGCGCCTCGTCGGCGCAGAGGCCCTCCGCCGATGGCTCTCCGTCGCGCGCGAGTACGACTGCGCCCTCCTCGTCGACGAGTTCTACTCGCACTACATCTGGAACGCCGCGCCGGGCACCGAGGCCCCGATGGAGAGCGCCGCGCGCTACGTCGAAGACGTCGACCGCGACCCCGTGGTGATCTTCGACGGCTTCACCAAGAACTGGCGCTACCCCGGCTGGCGCATCACGTGGACCGTCGCGCCGCGACCCATCATCGAGGCCGTGGCGAGCGCGGGGTCGTTCCTCGACGGCGGCGGTTCGAAGCCCATGCAGCGGGCGGCCTGCGAGATCGTCAACGCCGACTACGCGCGGCGCGAGACCGCGGCGATCCAGACGGCCTTCGGACGCAAGCGCGCGATGCTCCTCGGGCGCCTCAAGTCCCTCGGCGTGCGCTTCGACCGCGACCCCGACGGAGGCTTCTACGGCTGGGGCTCGGTGGCCGGTCTGCCCGCGCCCTTCAACACGGGAATGGGCTTCTTCCGCGCGGCCCTGGAGCGCCAGGTGATCACCGTGCCGGGCGAGTTCTTCGACGTGAACCCGGGCAAGCGCCGCCTCGGCCGCGCGTCGCGCTTCCGCGACCACGTGCGCTTCTCGTTCGGGCCCGACGAGAAGACCATCGCCACCGCGCTCGACCGCCTCGAAGCGATGGTCCGCGGCGCCTGAATCGCCGCTCAGTCTCTCGTCGCGCGCGCGATCAGCGCGAGCGCCTCGGTGGCGCGCGTCCACACGGAACTCCCCCCCACGCAGCGGTCCTCTCCGCGTGAGAGCACGGCGATCACCCGCCCCGTGCGGCCGTCGATGAGCGGGCTGCCGCTGTCGCCCTGACAGGTCCCCTCGGTCGTCGCGACCTCGCGCGCGCTCACCGCCGTCACCCGCACGTCGCTGCGCGTGTAGCGCGTCCCGACGCCCGCGCGGCCGCTGTCTCCGCGACGGCCGTAGCCCACCACCGTCACCGCGTCGCCGGCCCTCGGCGCGCGGGTCTCGACGGCGAGCGGCGTGATCCCGCGCAACGGACGGTCGAGCACCAGCACGGCCACGTCGGCGCCGCAGAGGTTCGTTCCGTCGGGCACGAGCACGCGCGACACCCTCGCGTCGGCGGGCGCGTTGAGCGCGTCTTCGCTCGCCGTCACCTCGAACCACGACGGGGAATGGTCACCGAAGACGTTGCGCCGCGCCGCGCAGTCGACGGCCTCGGCCGTCACGCTCACGCAGTGCCGCGCCGTGAGCACCACCGTCGGCGCGATGAGCGCGCCCGTGCAGAGCATCCCCTCGCGCGTGCGGATCGCCACCACGGCGGGGTGTCGCCCACGGTCGCGCGCGCCGCGCACCACGGGCTCGACGCGGGTGGACTCATAGTCGCCGCCGCCATCGTCGGCGCCGCACCCGAGGAGAAGACACACCGCGCCCAACATCACGCTTCGAATCATCGTCGATCCCTCCGAGACGGGAGCGATCGCAAGCGCGGGGCCACCGTGAATTCACGGTGTTTTCGAAGGGTGGGGGTGGCGGAAAGGGTGGCGGACGGGGTGGCGGAGGGGTGGCGGCCCGCCACTCCCTGGCGAGGCGCGATGGGCGCTCTAGCCCCGCTCGCGGGCGACGCGGTCGGAGACGATCTCTCGGAGCCGGTCGGGGTCGATGGGTTTCTCGAACCACGCGACGTCGCCCGAGGCCAGAAAGGCCCGCGCCTTCTCGGTGAACGCGCCGGCCGTGAGGAACACCATCCGTCGCGCGACGTGCGGCGCGAAGTGACCGATGCGCGCGTGCAGGTCGACGCCCGACATCGTGGGCATCATCAGGTCGCAGAGGATCACGTCGTAGCGCTCGCCCTGCTCGATGCGCGTGAGGGCCTCGAAGGGGTCGACGGTGCCGTCGACGTCGTGGTCGAGCCTGAGGATCTTCGAGAGCAGGCCGAGCATCACGGGCTCGTCGTCGATGACCAGCACGCGCCCGCGCACGGGCTCGTGCGAGGCGGCCTTGCTCCCCACCTTGTTCGCGTCGGAGACGCTCTCGTCTGCGGCCACGAGGTGGATGGTAACCTTCGTCCCCCGTTCGAGGGGGGTCACTTCGAACATGCCGCCCGACGCCGAGGCGAGCGCGCGGCAGAGGGCCAGCGCGAAGGCCGACGGCGAGGCCCCGCGGTCGAGCGCCGCCATCGGGTCGGTGAGGTCGCCGGGCGAGGCGCGGGTCTCGCCCGAGTCGATGATCTCGATGCGCGCGCCGCCGTCTTCGGTGCTCGCGCGCACGCGCAGCTCGTTGTGCTTCGCGTCGCCCTCGGGGATCGCCTGCGCGCTCGCGAGCAGCGCCGAGAGGAGCAGGTGACCCAGCGCCGACTCGCTGCCCTTCACCGGCGGCAGGAGCCCGATCTCGCAGGTGAGCCGCGCGCGGTGACGGATGATCGTCTCGGTGAGGTCGATGGCCGCTTCGAGCACGCGGCCGAGCTCCGCGGTGGTGGCCGCGCCCTCGTCGTCGCGCTGCGTGAAGAGCCCGAGGCTGCGGGTGATGTTCGCCACCGCCGTCACGCCCTCGTGGAGCTGCCCCACGCTCTCGGCGATGTTGCGCAGGCGCACGCGCACGGTGGCCGAGTCGCCCGCGTCCCACAGCGTGTCGATGTCTCGGAGGAGGCCCTTGGCGAGGTCGCGCGCGTACGACGCGTTGCCGTAGACCTGCGCGAGCGGGGTGTTGATCCCGTGCGCGATGCTCGCCGCGAGGGCCGCGAGGGCCACGCCGCGATCGGCCGCGACGAGGCGGTCGAAGCGGCGCCTGCGCTCGGTGAGGTCTCGCACGACGAGCATCACGGCGCCGTCGCCTTCGAGTCCCTCGACCGCGGTGACCGACACCTCGAGCGCCGCCTCGGCCCCGTCGCGGCGCATGAAGCGCAGCACCCCGGGGCTCGGCGCGGGGGAGTGCCGCGCGCCGCGCAGCCGCACGTCGGCCACGTCGCGGTCGGCGGGGTGAACGCCGTCGAGCACGGCCTTGCCCACGAGCGCGTCGGCGGCGGTCTCGCCGAGGAGGCGAGAGAGGGCGGGGTTCAGGTGCGTCCATCGGCCGTCGCGGACGATGCCGATGCCGTCGTGCGCGGCGTCGAGCACGCGGCGCACCTCTGCGCGCGCGCGCTCTTCAGCGTGGTCAGCGTGTAGGACGGTGCGCGAGGACGGTCGCCCCGCGTCGTCTTGGCTCTGCATGTGGCACCAGAGGGTAAAGGGCAGTGATGCGGGGTCGCCGTGATCGGCGTCGCCCCGCGTCCCGTTGCCTCTGAGGAAGGTAACGCAACGGGGGGCGAGTTCCAATCGCGATGCGTCGCGGTGATGCGGGTATACGATCTCGCGCTGTGCAACGCGCGGCGCTGATGACGAGCCTCACACCGACCCTCTGCGCGATGGTTCGCGTCGCGGCCGTCGCCGCCCTCGGCGCCTGCGCGGGTGACCCGCAACCCTCCGACGCCGCGAGCGACGCCGTCGCCGACGCGCCTGGCGACGCCGCCGGTGACGCGCGCGACACGCCCGACGCGACCGTCGACCTCGACGCAGACGTCGCGGACGCAACCCTTCGCGCCGACGCCGACGACGGCGCAGCCTGCGCGTGCGGACCGGGCCGCGCGTGCGTCGACGGCGGCTGCGACCCGGCCTGGATCGGGCTCTCGTCCGCGGGGGCTCCGACGCAGCGGAGCCGCTTCGCGATGGTGTGGACGGGCCGCGAGGTGCTCGTGTGGGGCGGGCTCAACGGCGAGACGCCCTCGGCGACGGCGCGCGCTACGACCTCGACGCGCGACGCTGGACGGCCATCTCGCGCGCGGGAGCGCCGCCGCCGCGCTTCGACATGACCTTCGCGTGGACGGGCTCGGAGCTCGTCGTGTGGGGCGGGAGGGGATCCGACTCGGCCCTCTCAGACGGCGCGCGCTACGACCCCGTCGCCGATCGATGGCGCGCGCTCCCGAGCGCGGGCGCTCCCTCTGCGCGTTCGAACGCGGTGGCGGCATGGACGGGCTCGGAGCTCGTCGTGTGGAGCGGCTTCGGCGTCGACGCGATCTTGCGAGACGGCGCGCGCTACGACCCCGCCGCCGACCGGTGGCGCGCGATGTCCGTGACCGCGGCGCCCGCCGCGAGACGCGGCGCCGTGGCCGCGTGGACGGGCGCCGAGCTGGTGATCTTCGGCGGCGTCGGCGACGACGGGTGGCGCGGCGACGGCGCGCGGTACATCCCCGCGAGCGATCGGTGGAGGGCGCTCCCCGCCGCGGGCGCGCCGGGCGCGAGGGCCAACGCCGTCGCCGCGTGGACGGGCCGCGAGGTCTTCATCTGGGGAGGCTTCGACGACCTCGGGGTGCTCCCCGCCGACGGCGCGCTCTACGACCCCGCGAGCGATCGGTGGCGCGCGGTCTCGATGGTCGACCAGCCCCCGCCGCGCAGCGACACCACGGCCGTGTGGACGGGCCGCGAGGTGGTGCTCTGGGGCGGAGCCTCCGTCGACATGCCGGGGCCCTCGCCGAGACCCGTCCCCGTCGAGACGGGCGGCGCGTTCGAGCCCACGGCGGGCCGCTGGCGCGCCCTCGAAACGCTGGGGGCGCCGTCTCCCCGCTACGGCCAAGGCGCCGTGTGGACGGGCTCGGAGCTCGTGATCTGGGGCGGCGACGGGATGCTCGCCGCCGTGTCGAGCGGCGCGCGCCTGCGCCCCTGAGGCGCCGTCCTTCGTCTCCGAGCGCGACGTCCGCTGCGTCGCGAGATCGTCACGCGAGATCCCCTCGACAAGCGCCTGACGCGGGGTTAGAGGTCTCATCGGCAATTGACGATGAAAAAGCTGCCCGTCCAGGTCTGCTGCCCGGCGCCCGACGTGACGCCCGACGTGCGCCCCGTCGAGGGCGACGAGGCCGACGACGAGCTCGCGACGCTGTCGAAGGCCGTGGGGCACGCCGCGCGCGTGAAGATCCTCCGGCTGCTCGCGCGACGCAGCGAATGCGTCTGCGGCGAGATCGTCGACGAGATCGGCCTCGCGCAGTCGACGGTGTCGCAGCACCTCAAGGTGCTCAAGGACGCGGGGCTCATCCGCGGCGAGATCGACGGCCCGCGGGTCTGCTACTGCCTCGAACCGCGCGCGCTGCGGCGCCTCAAGGCGCTCGTGGGCGGGCTGTGAGCTCATCGTCGAACGACGAAATAGGAGACTGCTCACCATGAAGACGATCCAGGTGTTCGACCCCGCGATGTGCTGCGCCAGCGGCGTGTGCGGCCCCTCCGTGGACCCCATCCTCGCGCGCTTCTCGGCGGACCTCGAGTGGCTGCGCGCGCAGGGCCTCCGCGTCGAGCGCTTCAACCTCTCGAGCGAGCCCGCGGCCTTCGTGGGCAACGAGGCGGTGAAGGCCGCGCTCCAGCGCGACGGCAACGGGTGCCTCCCGATGATCGTGTGCGACGGAGAGGTGATCTCGAAGGGGCGCTACCCGACGCGGGCCACGCTCGCGAGCCGCGTGGGGCTCGACGTGTCGACGGTCACGGCCCCGTCGTGCTGCGCGCCCTCGAAGCCCGGCGCGACGGGCTCGGGCTGCTGCTGAAACGTCTCCGGTCTGCACTGAGAAAGCGGGAAACCCCATGACTGCTCTCGTCGAGCGTCCGACGCGCGTCCTGTTCTTCACGGGCAAAGGGGGGGTCGGCAAGACCTCCGCCGCATGCGCCACGGCGGTCTCGCGCTGCGACGCGGGCGAGCGCGTGCTGCTCGTGAGCACCGACCCCGCGTCGAACCTCGACGAGGTGCTCGGGGTGAAGCTCGGCGAGACGCCGCGGGAGATCCCCTCGGTGCCGGGCCTCAGCGCGATGAACATCGACCCCGTCGAGGCCGCCGCGCGGTATCGCGAGCGCGTCGTGGCGCCGTACCGCGGCGTGCTCCCCGAGGCCGCCGTCGCGAGCATCGAGGAGCAGCTCTCGGGCGCGTGCACCGTCGAGATCGCCGCGTTCAACGAGTTCTCGAAGCTCCTCGGCGACGAGGCCGCGACGGCCGCGTACGACCGCGTGATCTTCGACACGGCGCCCACGGGTCACACCCTGCGCCTCCTCGAGCTCCCCGCCGCGTGGACGAGCTTCATCGAGCACAACGCCGGCGGCACGTCGTGCCTCGGTCCGCTCGCGGGCTTGAGCGCGCAGCGGTCGCTCTACGCCGCTTCGAACGCGGCCCTCCGCGACCCCTCGAAGACCACGCTCGTGCTCGTGGCCCGCCCCGAGCGCGCGGCCTTCGCCGAGGCCGAGCGCACGCGCCGCGAGCTCGCGGCCCTCGGGGTGACCAACCTCACGCTCCTCATCAACGCCGTGTTTCGCGCGACCGACCGCAGCGACCCCGTCGCGCTCGCGCTCGAGGCGCGCACCGTCGCCGCCCTCGCCGCCATCCCCGAGGGGATCGCCGCGCTCCCGCGCGTGGAGGTCCCGCTGTTGCCCTTCGGGCTCGTGGGGATCGCCGCGCTGCGGGCGCTCTCGCGCCGCGACCTCGCCGACCAGGCGCCCGCGAAGGAGCCCGCGGACGCTCCGCCGCCCTTCGAAGCGCTGCGCCTCGACGCGATCGTCGACGGCATCGCCCGCGGCGGTCGCGGCGTGGTGATGACCATGGGCAAGGGCGGCGTCGGCAAGACCAGCGTCGCGGTGCACGTCGCCACGGCCCTCGCGCGCCGCGGACACCGCGTCCTGCTCACCACCACGGACCCCGCCGCCCACGTCGCCGACGCCGCGAGGGAGCGCCCAGAGACCCTCGAGGTCGCGCGCATCGACCCCGAGGCCGAGACGAAGAAGTACACCGGCGAGGTGCTCGGCACGGCCTCGGGCGTGGTCGACGCGGCGGGCCTCGCGCTCCTCGCGGAGGACCTCCGCTCGCCCTGCACCGAAGAGATCGCCGTGTTCAGGGCCTTCGCCGAGGCCGTCGCGCGCGGCGAAGACCGCTTCGTCGTCATCGACACGGCGCCCACGGGGCACACGCTCCTGCTCCTCGACGCGGCGGAGTCGTACCACCGCGAGGTGCTTCGAAAGCCCGGCGGGAGCCCCGAGGCCGTGCGCCGTCTGCTCCCGCGGCTTCGCGACCCGGCGTACACCCGCGTGCTCCTCGTGACGCTCGCCGAGGCGACGCCGATTCACGAGGCGATGCAGCTCGAGCGCGACCTCGCCCGCGCGGGGATCACCCCCTACGCCTGGGTGGTCAACCAGTGCCTCACCACGCTGCGCGTCACCGACCCCGTGCTCCGCGCGCGGCAGGCCCACGAGGCCGCGCACCTGCGCGAGCTCGCCGCCCACGCGAGCCGCATCGCGCTCGATCCGTGGCGCGACGACGTAGCGACCGCCGCCGCGCCGACCCTCGCCACGCCGACCGCCGCCGCTCCTCCGACCCGCTGAACCCACGAGTCACCGCATGAGCTCCGACCCCGACAGCGTCACGCGACGCCTCTCGTTCCTCGACCGCTACCTCACCGTGTGGATCTTCGCCGCGATGGCCGCGGGCGTCGCGCTCGGGCACTTCGCGCCGGGCGTCCCCGCGGCGCTCAACCGCATGAGCGTGGGGACCACCTCGATCCCCATCGCCGTCGGCCTCATCCTGATGATGTACCCGCCGCTCGCGAAGGTGCGCTACGAGGAGCTCGGCCGCGTGCTCCGCGACAAGAAGGTGCTCGCGCTCTCGCTCGTGCAGAACTGGATCGTGGGCCCGCTGCTCATGTTCGGCCTCGCGGTGCTCTTTCTGCCCGACAAGCCCGAGTACATGCTCGGGCTCATTCTCATCGGCCTCGCGCGCTGCATCGCGATGGTCATCGTGTGGAACGACCTCGCGAAGGGCGACGCCGAGTACTGCGCGGGCCTCGTGGCCTTCAACTCGATCTTTCAGGTGCTCTTCTTCCCCGCGTACGCGTACCTCTTCGCGACGCTGCTCCCGACGTGGCTCGGGCTCCACGGCGCGGTGGTCGACATCTCCATCGGCCAGATCGCGAAGAGCGTCGCGGTGTACCTCGGCGTTCCCTTCGCCGCGGGCTTCGTCACGCGCAAGGTGCTCGTCGGCGCGAAGGGCATCGAGTGGTACCAGAAGCGCTTCGTGCCGCGCGTCAGCCCCATCACGCTCGTGGCGCTGCTCTTCACGATCGTCGTGATGTTCTCGCTCAAGGGCCAGGCCATCGTCGAGCTGCCCCTCGACGTGCTCCGCGTCGCCGCGCCGCTGCTGGTGTACTTCGCCGTGATGTTCGTCGTGTCGTTCTTCATGAGCGCGCGCGTCGGCGCCGGATACCAGCGCGCCGCCACGCTGTCGTTCACGGCCGCTTCGAACAACTTCGAACTCGCCATCGCCGTCGCCGTCGCGACCTTCGGCATTCACAGCGGCGCGGCCTTCGCGGCGGTGATCGGGCCCCTCGTCGAGGTGCCCGCGCTCATCGGCCTTGTCCACGTCGCGCTCTGGATTCAGCGCCGCTACTTCGCGCGCGAGCTCGCGCAGGGAGCCGTCGGATGACCACCACGACACGCAGCGTTCTCTTTCTCTGCGTCGCCAACTCGGCGCGCTCGCAGATGGCCGAGGGCATCGCGCGGATGCGCTTCGGCGACAGCGTCCGCGTGCAGAGCGCCGGGAGCGCGCCGTCGCGCGTGAACCCCTACGCCGTCGAGGTGATGCGAGAGCTCGGCTACGACCTCACCACGCACGGCTCGAAGTCCGTCGAGACCATCGACCCCGCGAGCGTCGAGACCGTCATCACGCTGTGCGCCGAGGAGGTGTGCCCGGTGTTCCTCGGGCGCGCGACGCGGCTCCACTGGCCGCTCCAAGACCCCGCGAGCGACGACCCGACGCTCACGCGCGACGACCTGCTCGCGCGCTTTCGCGCGGCGCGAGACGAGATCCGCGCGAGGCTCGACGCGCTCGTCGCGGGCTGAGGTCACCCGCTCAACGGCACGCGTCGTCGCCGCGAGGAAAGGCCGCGCGGTACGTCCACAGCGTCTGCACGCAGAGGTGCTGCCCCGTCGACCACGTGGGGTAGCCCGTGTCGTAGGTGTCTCCGCCCGAGAGGCCCACGACGTAGCCCGCGGGGTACACCGCGCCCACGTTCGTCGCCCACTGATTCTGCGGTCGCAGGTGCAGGAGCCTGAAGCGCGCGCCCGTCGAGAGGTCGGTGAACTCGGGCATGTAGCCCCAGCCGTAGACGCCCGTGCGCTCGAGGCGCGAGGTGTGACGGAGCTGCACGCGCGTCCCCGAGCGCACGCCGAGGTCGGTGTCGCGCCAGCCCGACGAGATGTGCTCGTAGGTGATGTAGCTGTTCCACCACTGGAGTTCGCCGCAGACGGGGCGATCGGGGGCCTGGCAGTGCGCGCCGTCGCAGCTCCACCCGTCGGCGCAGCCGCCGCAGGAGCCTCCGCAGCCGTCGCCGCCGCAGTTGTGATCGCCGCAGCGGGGGATGCAGCGCACGGTGATGTCGACGGGCGGCGTCGGCTCTTCGAGGCCGCCGCTCGGGCCCGTGATGCGCCAGCGATAGGGGTATCGGCCGGGCGACGACGGAGCCCTCACATGAAACGGCACGTCGATCTCGAAGCCCTGCGCCACAGGGAGCGGGAGCTCGACGGGCCCCGCGTTCCACGTGTGCGCGGCGTCGGCGAGGGCGCTGTCGAGGCGGTGGCGCGCGTCCCACGTGGCCTCGCCGCAGTTGGCGAAGGTCGCGCGCACGTCGAAGCCCTGGTTGGGATCGACGGTGCCCGGCGGCGTGCTCTGCGAGACGTAGCGCGCGGGCGTCGAGGCGCTGTTGCAGTCCGCGGGTCGGAGCACCACGGGGTTGAGTGTCGGAGAGGCCTCGCCCACGCCCGTTCCTCGCTGCGCGACCTGCCACGCGTAGCGGTAGCGACCGGGCGTCGAGGGGGCGACGAGGTCGAGGTCGAAGGTCACCTCCGAGCCCGAAGGAACGTCGTTGGGGAGCTCGACGCGCGCGGCTCCCCACGTGTCGCCGGGGTCTGCGAGCGATGTGAGGCCCCATCCGTCGGCGCGCGTGAGGGCCGCGGTGTCGCAGTTCGAGAAGGTCACGCTCGTGCGCAGGCGCCTGCCCGTGCCCACGAACGCGGGCGGTCCGCGCTGCGTTCGAAACCTGATGCGGGGCCCCGGCTGCGTGCAGTCCGCGGGCGCGAGCACGTTCACGGTCTGCGTCGGGGTGTGCTCTTGATAGACCTCGACGCGGTCGCGAGACACGGCCCAGCGCGACGGATACGAGCCCGTCGCGAGGGGCGCCTGGAGTTCGAAGGTGAAGGTCACCTCGGCGCCGTCGGGCACCTCCGCGGGGAGCGTCACGCGACGCACGCCCCACGCGTTGCCCTCCTCGGGGTCGACGGGGATGAGCGAGAACGCGTCGGTGGTCCAGTCGACGCCCGAGCAGTTGTCGAAGGTCACCTGCATCGCGAGGCGCGCCGACGGCGACGCCGACGCGGGGAGCATCGTCTGCGATCGGAACTGCGCCGAGGCCTGCCCCGCCGCGCAGTGACCCACGCGCACGCACGCGGCGCCCGTACAAGACGGCGCGCTCGCGGGCATGCTCGGGCCCACGACGATGCCGCTGTCGGGCGCGAGGTCCGAGAGCTCCGCGGAGCATCGCGCGGTCGACGCGGCGGCGAGCGCTGCGACGAGCGTGCTGCGGAGTCGTGAGGCGCTGCGTCGAGAGGACATCATCGGCGTCGACTCCTTCATGGTCACCAGGTCACGGGGACGGGGCCCGACTGCGCGCTCGTGGTCCCGTTGCCGAGGGCGCCTCCCTGGTTGGAGCCCCAGCACCGGAGGCTCCCATCGGAGAGGAGCGCGCACGACGTCGCCGCGCCCGCGGCCACGCTCACGACGTTCTGGAGGGGGTTGGTGCGCGCCGCGCCGGGCGTCGCGATGACCATCACGGGGCGCTGCGGCTCTCGGACCCTGCGTCCGTCCCCGAGCTGTCCGTCGGAGTCGTCGCCCCAGCAGCGCACGGTCCCGTCGTCGAGCACGGCGCACGCGAAGGTCCCGCCCGAGGCGATGGCGCGGGGACCATCGAGGGCGGCGCGACGGCGTCGACGGGCGCGACGTCTTCGACGTCGGCGGCGTCGTCCGCGACGTCCTCGACGGTGGCGTCGGTGGTGTCTGCGTCGGAGGCGTCCGCGGCGTCGAGGCGCGCGTCGAGGGGCGCGTCGCGTGTCACGTCGGCGCGCGCGTCGGAGGCGTCGGCGCGCGCGCGTCGGCGGAGGCGTCGCTCGCGGCGGCGTCGACGGCGGCGTCGAGGGCGCTTCACCCGCGTCGGGCGTGCGTCGCTCGAGCGCGGGGACCATCGCGGGCGACGTCCTGCACGGACCCGCGCAGCGTTCGGGAACGCCTTCTGGAGAGGCCGATCCGAGCTCGCCGTGGTCGTTGCGACCCCAGCACCACACGGCGCCGTTCTCGTCTCTCGCGCAGGTGTGCTGCGCGCCCGCCGACACGTCGGCGCAGCGCCTCCAGCGGGAGCACGTCGGAGAGCACCGCGACGGGCACCGGCGACGGGTCGGCGCTCGCGGAGCCTCCGCCGAGCTGACCGTAGCTCGCGTCGCCCCAGCAGATCGCGTAGCCCTCGGCGACGCGCGCAGGTGTGGGCCGCGCCTGCGGTCACCGAGATCACGTTCTCGAGCCCCTCGACCTGCACGGGCTGCGACTCGCACGCGACGGCGCCTTCGGCCATCGAGCACGGACGCGCCGAGGCGCGCGCCCGAGCTGTCCCGGTCGTTGGCGCCCCAGCACCACACGCGGCCCATCGAGACCGCGCGGCGCGGCGCGCGCCCGCCGCGAGGGCCGTCGCACCGGTGAGTCCGCGCACCGCGACGGGCGTGGGCGAGGGGAGCGTGAGGCCGTTGCCGAGCTGTCCCGCGCCGTTGGCGCCCCAGCAGCGCACGGTGCCGTCGTCGCGCTGCGCGCACGCGAACGACGACCCCGTCGCGACGCGCACGACGTGGTCGAGCCCCGTGACCTGAAAGGGAAAGGTGTGACACGCGACGGAGCGCGTCTGTCCGCTCGCGAGCTCCTCGGGGCAGAGGTCGGTGGTGGCGTAGCCGAGCTGGCTCTCGTCGTTGCGCCCCCAGCACCACACGGTGCGGTCGTTGAGGAGCGCGCACCCGAAGCCCGCGCCGAGGCTCACCTGCGAGACGCAGCGGCTGCGCCCGTCGGTGCAGGTCGGTTCCGGCGGCACCTGTTCGACGCAGCTTGAGGCGAGGACGAGGAGCAGCGCGCGGCGGAGCGATCGAAGCATCGGGGCGGAGCATCGCCCCGAAAGCGCGTCGTGCGCAACGTAGCGTTCAGTTCGGCAGGTCGCGGCCTCCGCCGCCCTGGATCACGCGGAAGCGCGGGCCGCTCTCGGTGCGACGGCGCGGGGCCGCGCCCACGTCGCGCGGGGTCGACGCGAAGACCCAGCCCACGGCGAAGCCCACGAGGGCCGCGGCGCCCGCGCCGCTGCGCTGCCAGGCGAACTGCACCGCGGAGAAGGCCACGCTGAAGCCGAGGAGGCGCGCGCCCGTGAGCGTCGCGAGGCCGAAGAACGAGAGCTGCTCGCGCGCGTGGAGCCGACACCACGCCGCGAGGAGCGCCGTGTTGGCCGCGGCGGGAGAGACCGTGAGCCCCGTGTAGATGCTCGCGACGAGGGCGCCCGCGCCCATCACCGTGACGCCGCCGACGAGGGTGGCGACGCCGAGGAGCATGAGCACGCGCCGCGGGCCCCAGAGGCGCTCGAGGGGCGAGCCCGCGAACCACAGCGAGATCACCGTGACCACGAGGCCGAGCGCGTTCGACGGGTCGTGCAGGAGCGCGTAGGTGACGAGCTGCCACGCGCGCCCGCGCTGGATCACCGAGGCGGGGACGAGCGCGAGGGCTTCGAAGGGCCCCATGGGGCCGCGCATGCCGCCGATGCCCGTGCCCTGGAGCAGCACCTCGAGGAGCCACACCACGCCGAGCACCGCGGCGACGGTCTTCATCGCCCGCGAGAGCCGCGGGATCTGCGCCTGGATCGGGGTCTCTTGCTCGTCCACGGGCGCACTCTACCAGCGCGCTCGCCGCGCGACAGCGGCGCGCCGCGGGCGGCGCCTCGCGGGCAGAACGGCGGCGCCCTGTGCTCTGCGATTGACACCGCCGTGCGAGGGGCGATAGCCGTGATGGCGAAGACGCGATGCACCACGTGATCTACTCATGGCTGGTCACGTTCCAGCACACGAGCGGCGGCGGACCTGCCGCGCACACCCTGGGGACCTTCGAACTCGTCGCGCAGGCCACGCTGCCGGTGAAGATCGTGCTGGCGATCCTGCTGATCTTCAGCATCGCGTGCTGGTACATCATCGGGTTCAAGTGGCTCTACCTCCGTCGGGCCTTCGACGAGAACGAGTCGTTCCTGCGGGTCTTCGAAGAGACCCGGCAGCTCAACGTGGCCAACGACGCCGCCGTGCAGCGCCCGCGGAGCCCCGTCGCGCAGCTCTACCGCGCGGGCTACGACGAGCTCATCCGGGTCAAGGCCGCCGCGGGCAACGACGACTCCGGCGGCATCGAGAACATCGAGCGCGCCCTGCGCCGCGCCACGTCGAAGCAGACCACCGTGCTCGAGAGCATGGTGCCCTTCCTCGCCACCACGGGCAGCACGGCCCCGTTCATCGGCCTCTTCGGCACGGTGTACGGCATCATGCACGCCTTCCTCGCGCTCAGCGCCTCGCACGACACGAGCACCATCGACCGCGTGGGCCCCGGCATCGCCGAGGCGCTCTTCACCACCGCCGTGGGCCTCGTGGCCGCCATCCCCGCCGTCATCGCGTACAACTACTTCATCCGTCAGGTGCGCGTGCTCTCGACCGAGATGGACATCTTCGCGAACGACTTTCTGAACATCGTCCGACGCCACATCCTCAAGTAGGCGGCGACTCAGGCTCCGAGAAGGCGCGATGGCGATCTCCAGCGGCGGAAACTCCGGCGGCCCTGTCAGCGACATCAACGTGACGCCCCTCGTCGACGTGATGCTCGTGCTGCTCATCATCTTCATGGTCACGGCGCCGCTCGTCCAGGCGGGCATCAAGGTCGATCTGCCCAACGCCGAGGCGCCGCAGATGCCCGTGACCGAGACCAAGCTGCACATCACCATCGGCCACGAGAACGCCGCCGACCTCCGCTCCCCCATCGCCGTCTGGGTCGGGCAGGACAAGGTGTCGATGGAGCGCCTCGGCGACGTGCTCCGCACGAACGCCATCATCCAGCGCGACCACGAG
This sequence comes from Polyangiales bacterium, assembly GCA_046351535.1. Taxonomy (GTDB): domain Bacteria; phylum Myxococcota_A; class Polyangia; order Polyangiales; genus CAISKJ01. The sequence continues at coordinate 156,630 of JAXLYG010000014.1, read as the reverse complement.
GCCTACGTCCAGGCCGACGAGAGCATCCCCTACGGCATCGTCGTGCGGGTCCTCGCGATCATGCGCACCTCCGGCGTCGAGAAGCTCGGCATCGTCACCGATCCGCTCACCAGCCAGTGACCTCGCCCCTCGATGAGACCGACGTGCCGCGCCGCGACGTGGCACGCGACGACAGGCTGCTCCTCCTCGGGGAGATGAGTCTCCGCTTCCACCACGCCACGACGGAGCGCGAGGTCTACGCCGCGGCGTGCGCGTGCATCACCCGCGTGCTCTCGGCCGACCACGCCGGCGTCACGCTCTACCGCGAGGCCACGGGCGACGGCGAGATGGTCGCGCTCGAGTCCGCGAGCGAGCCCGTGGGCCTGCCGCCGCCGCTCCCCATCCAGGGCACCGCGTTCGAAACGGCCCTGCGCGAAGACCGCGCGGTGATCCGCGACGCCGTCCCGCCGACGCCCATCAACACCCCCCTCGCCAGGATGGCCGTCCGCTCGATCCTTCACGTCCCCATCCACGACGGCGACCGGCCCTACGGGACGATCCACGCCTCGTCGCAGCGCGACGGGGTCTTCGGCCTGAGCGACGCGGCCCTCCTCACGCAGATCTCGGAGCTCGTGTCGGCCAACGTGGCGCGCATCAAGCTGCTCGCCGAGACCCTGCGCGCGCGCGCCGAGGCCGAGGAGGCCAGCCGCGCCAAGAGCGAGTACCTCGCGCACCTCTCCCACGAGATCCGCACGCCCCTCAACGGCGTCATCGGGATGATCTCGCTCCTCCAGCAGACGCCCCTCAACGCCGAGCAGGTGGAGTACGTCCACACGCTGCGCGCCTCGGGCGACGCGCTCCTCTCGATCGTGAGCGACGTGCTCGATTTCTCGAAGATCGAGGCGCACCAGGTCGAGCTCGAAGACCGCGCGTTCGAGCCCCGCAGCGTCGTGCGCGACGCCGTCGACATCGTGTCGGCGCAGGCCCGCCAGCGCGGCCTCGACCTCTCCGCCGAGGTCGACCCCGCGGTGCCCACGTACTCCCGCGGCGACCCCTTCCGCGTGCAGCAGGTGCTCGTGAACCTGCTCTCGAACGCGGTGAAGTTCACGCGCCAGGGCAAGGTGCACGTGCGCCTCGAGGCCGACGCGAACCTCGACCCCGACGCGCCCGTCACGCTCCGCTTCCGCGTCGAAGACACGGGCATCGGCATCCCCGCCGACCGCCTCGACCGGCTCTTCAAGCCCTTCACCCAGGGCGATCGGAGCACCGCGCGGCGCTACGGCGGCACGGGCCTCGGCCTCGCCATCTCGAAGCGCCTCTGCGAGCTCATGGGCGGCGCCATCAGCGCCGAGACCGTGCACGGCCGCGGGACGACCTTCACCTTCACCGTGCGCGTGCGGCGCGCGGAGTCGGGCGAGGCCCCGCCCGCGCGGAGCGACTCGCTGATCCCCGCGCCCGAGCGCAGCGGCCTCCGCGTGCTCGTCGCCGAGGACAACCCCGTGAACCAGCGCGTCGCCGAGATGATGCTGCGCAAGAACGGGTTCAGCGTCGACGTCGTGTCGAACGGGCTCGAGGCGCTCGAAGCGCTCGAACGGCAGCGCTACGCCGTGGTGCTGATGGACGTGCAGATGCCCGAGCTCGACGGCCTCGAGGCCACGCGGCGCATCGTCGAGCGGTGGGGTGTGACGCGGCCGAAGATCATCGCGATGACGGCCAACGCGCTGCGCGGCGACCGCGAGCTGTGCCTCGAAGCGGGCATGGACGACTACGTCGACAAGCCGGCGCGCGCCCATGACCTCGTGGCGGCCATCGGGCGCGTGCTCGCGCTGTCGCTCTGAGAGGATCGAAGGCTCAGGCCGCGATGCCCATCTGCTCGCGCAGGGCCACGCGGGTGCGCCAGAGGCGGCTCTTCACGGCGGCCACGGGCTGACCGACGCCGTCGGCGATGTCGGCGCACGACTCGCCGTCGATCGACTGCTCCAGCAGGGTGCGCTTCTCCTCGGGGAGCGTGGCGATGTGCTCGAGCGCGCGGCCGAGCTCGACGCGCGAGAGGAGCCACGACTCGGGGTCGCAGAAGGTGGTGCCGGCTTCGAGGGAGCGCTCGGCCTCGGGCCACACCTTCTCGGTGTACTTGTCCGCCCCGCGGCGGCGGGCCACGGTGCGGCGGCGCTGGTAGAGGGCCGCGTTCACCACGATGCTGTACATCCAGCTCGCCACGGCGGCGTCGCCGCGGAAGCGGTCGGCGTGGCGGAGCGCGCTGACCATGCCCTCCTGCACGGCGTCCCACGCGTCGTCGTCGTTGCGCGTGATCCGCAGCGCCGCGTGGAACAGCCGCGACTCATACGACCGGAACGCCGCCTCGACGCGCTTTCGCACCTCGGGGCTCACGGGCTGCATCCCAACCGACGTCACGCTCTCCTGCTCCACGATCATCGTGTCCACCTTGCGCTCCTTCTCGACCGGCGCTCCGTCGCGCCCGTTGCCCTCCCTTGAAGCGATCTCCGTGCCACGGTCGAGACCCTTGAAAACAAGGCGTTTCGTGGGTTCGAAGGGTGGATGATTTCGCGCAACCCCCAGAACCCACCCCCCGCGATGGGATGATCCTGCAACCCTCTGCGCGCGCTCCAAACCCGCGGGGGTGTTGTGGTACACACGACCGACGTCCGCGCGATGAACCACACCGACGACGATCCGACGCCTCCGCAGGGGCTCACGCTGCCCTCCGTCGCGCCCCCGGCGCCTGCGGTCACGGTGCCCGTGCAGAACCGCACCCTCGACGCCCACCGCGACGACGGCCGCGGCGTCTTCGCGGGGCTCACGGTCACCCTGATCGTTCACCTCGCCGTGGCGCTCACCTCGCTGCGCCTCGGGCACCGCGAGGGCAACGTCGCCGTCGCGCCGCCCGCGGCCGCGCAGCAGATCATCGAGACGCACCTGTTGAAGAAGGGCGGCGGAGACTTCGACCCGCGCCACGTCGTGCACCGGCAGACGCCCACCCTCGCCGAGCGCGAGGCCCCGCGACAGATCGCCATCGCGCGCGATCCCACGGCCGTGCAGCTCGCCCCCGACGCGGGCGCGCAGGACTACATGAACGCCATCATCACGGGGCGTCGCCGTGAAGCGCGCGGCAATCAAGACCTCGCCGAGCTCGAGCGCATCGCGCAGATGGCCGCGGCGGAGCGCGCCAACGACCCCACGGCCCCCGCGGGCGAGGGCGACCCCACGGGCAGCTCGGTCGGAGACACGACCGACCCCGCGCAGGCGACGCACGGCGCGGCGACGAAGATCGACGAGTTCCTGCGGCAGCACATCCGGGTGACCACGGCGCTCACGGGGAGCGAGCCTCGGAGGCTGACCTTCCGCATCCGCATCGACGCCTCGGGCGCCATCGAGAGCGCGTCGATCACGACGGCCTCGGGCAACGACGCCCTCGACGCCGACATCCTCGCGCAGGCCCAGTCGCTCGCCGAGCACCACGAGCGCATCGAGTCGCTCACGCCCGAGGAGGTCACGGCCGTGGGCGGGCGAAACATCAACGTCAACGTGCCCCTCGCGAGCATGCACTGACGCCGCGCTGCATCTGTTTCGCAAGCGCCGACGATGTTCGGTACACTGCGCGCGTGATGCGAAGGATCCCTCAGAGTCTCCTCGTCGCCGCGGCCGCCGGCGCGGCGCTCCTGCCGCCGCTCGTGTCGCGCGCGCAGAACCAGCCGCAGCCCGCGCAGGTCACGCAGGTGCCCGCCGTGGGCGACCTCACGATCACGCTCCAGGGCCTCGAGGCGCGGCTGCTCCCCATCGCGATCCCCGCGCTCCGCGGCACGTCGGGCGACGGCATCGCGGGCGTGGTTTCGAACGACCTGCGCCTCTCGTCGCTCTTTCGCGTGCTCGACCCGCGCTCGTTCACCGCGGACCTCGACAGCGAGGGGACCAACATCTCCGCGCCCTCGTGGGTCTCCGTCGGCGCCACCGCGGTCGTGAAGGGACAGGTCACCGGCACCACCGACAACGTCCGCGTCGACCTCCGCGTGTGGGAGCCCGGTCGCCCCGCGGCGCCTGTTCTCACGCGCGCGTACGGCCCCGGCTCGGCGCGCTCGGTCGCGCATCACATCGCCAACGACCTCATCGAGCACTACACGCATCAAGCGGGCGTGTTCGGCACCCGCATCGCCTTCGCGCGCCGCGGCGCGCGCGGTCGCAGGCACATCTTCACCGTCGACTGCGACGGCGAGAACCTCGCGCAGGTGAGCTCCGGACGGCTGAACTTCACGCCCAACTGGGGCCCGAGCGGGCTCTACTGGTCGTCGCAGACGCCCGAGGGGTTTCTCGCGCTCTTCCGCTCGGGGTCGCGCGAGCCCGTGCTGCGCGCCGACGGCCTCGTGATGGGCGCGGCGTTCTCGGGTTCGCGCATGGCCGTGGTGCTCACGCGCGACGGCAACAGCGACATCTACGTGGGCTCGTCCGATGGATCGAACCTTCGAAGGGTCACCACGGATCCCGGCGCGGACATCTCGCCCGCGTGGTCTCCCGACGGGTCGAAGATCGCGTTCGTGAGCGACCGCGCGGGCGGTCCCCAGGTCTACGTGATGGACGCGAGCGGCGGCGGTCAGCGCAGGGTGAGCTTCGCGGGGAGCTACAACACCTCGCCCTCGTGGGCGCCCGACGGACAGACCATCGCGTACTCGGGCCGCGGCTCGGGCGGCAGCGACATCTTCACGGTGAACATCGGCTCCGGCGCCGTGCGCAGGCTCACCGAGGGGCAGGGGAGCAACGTCGATCCGACCTTCTCGCCCGACGGACGCATGATCGCGTTCAGCTCCAGCCGCGGCGGCATCTTCCTGATGAATCAAGACGGTCTCAACCAGCAGCGCATCCTCGCCGGCGGCGGCGAGATGCTCCGCTGGGAGCCGCGCTGAAGGCGCTTCGCTACCGCGCGCCCGCGTCGCCCGCCGCGCGTCGCTGCATCACCGCCACCACCGACACCGCCTCGCCGAAGCCCGTGGGGACCATCATCTCCCACGGGTCGAAGCCCTCGACCTCGACGCGCACGCGGTGGCGTCCTCCCTCGGCCACGAACTCCATGCCGCCGGTCTGATACCAGCGCGGGGGCTCGTGATCGAACCACACCCGCGCCGCGCGCGCCGCGATGGGAGGCGTCACGCGTACGCGCAGCGTCGTGAGCATGCGGCGCAGGCCCTCTCTTCGCTCGATGGCCGCGGTGCGCTCGGCGTCGCGCTGCGCGAGCGTGCTGTAGCGCGTCCACAGGCCCGCGGCCTCGCGCCACCGCCGCTGCGCTTCGAAGACCACCGCGAGGTCGCGCAGCGCCTCGGGCGGAGCGCCCCCCTCGATCGCTTCACGGAGCAGCCGCGCGGCCTCGTCGAGGTCGCCGCGGGCCCGCGCCGCCGCGGCCTGACGCATGCGCATGAAGGCCTCGACGTGCGAGGTCGACGAGTCGTCGCGGGGCTGCGCGCGCGCCGCCACCGAGAGAGAGAGAGAGGCGACGAGGAGTGTGAGAGAAATGGCGCTGCGGTGCGTTCGGCGGAGCATCGTTCGGTTCTGTCTGCGACGCGGGCGCGGGCGTCGACGTTCACTCAACGCCTGCGGAGGAACTCCCGCTCGGCCTCGCGCGCGCCCTCTTCGTCGCCCGTCATTCGAAGAAAATCTCTCAGGTTGCGCCACGCCATCGGCCGCTCGGGGTCGAGCGCGAGGGCCTCGCGGGTGAGCGCGATGGCGGCGCGAAAATCTCCGCTCCGCGCGGCCACGACGGCGAGGTTGGTGCGCGCCGAGACGTGGTTCGGATTGATTCGAAGCGTGGCCTGCCACAGGGGCACGGCGCGCATGAGGTCCGCCCGCGCGAGCCTCGATCCGGCCGCGAAGGTGGTCATCGCGCCGACCCAGCGCGCGCCGGCGCCGCGCTCCGCGGGGAGGCGGTCGAGCACCCATCGCTCGGCCTGCGCGTCGACGTCGCCCACGGTCGCGCCGGGCGCCGAGAGCACCGGAGACTCTCCCGTGCCGAAGCCCCAGCGCGCGCGGAACTCGGGGCGCTCGCCCTCGCCGCTGCCCTCCCAGCGCACGCGGTCTCCGTAGCGTCGGAGGAGCATCACGATGCGCTCGATCTTCGTGGCCTCCGAGTCGTCGTCGCCGACCGCGGGAACGGCCTCGCCGAAGCGCTTCGCCTCGATGCGTCGCCACGTCCACGCGCAGGCGACGTGCGAGCGCGCGAGCACCGTCACGTCGGGGCGCTCACCCTCGACGTGCTGCGCGTAGAGCGAGCCGCCGCAGAGGTCGTCGGTGCCGCAGAGCACCAGCGTCCGCGGAGGCACGGCGCCGAGGGCCCCAGGGCCGCCCAGGAGCTCGGGGGCGCTCCAACCGTCGGCCGCGCCAGCCCACGAGGGGTCGCGGCGGAGGAGCGCCGCGGCGCCGAGCGCGAAGGCCACGATCGCAGCCGAGCGCCGCAGCCGCGTGGTCGCGACGAGGCTCGCGAACCGCGCCGCCGCAGACGCCGCGAGGAGCGCCGCGCACGCTTCGAAGTGAAAGAAGGTCTGCCGGTCTCCGATGCCCATGGGGTTCACGGCGACGGCGTACGCGAGGTCGATGAGGCCCACGACGGCGAGCATGCGCGCGAGGGGGTCACGCGCCGCGCGCACGAGCCCGAGGAGCGCCAGCGCGAGGCAGAAGGGGCCGAGGTCCTCCCAGAGGATCGAGCCCGCGTGGGCGAGGTCTTCGGGGATGCGCCATCCCACGAGCATTCGAGACTTGTACGAGAGGCGAATCGACGCCGCCGAGAGGTGCGCGGCGACGGCCCGCGGGGTCTCGGGATCCTCCCAGTCGACGGGGCCGTTGCGTCGCGAGGCCACCGGGAGCCAGAACACGAGCGCCGCGGTCGAGGCCGTCACGACGAGCACCGCGATCACCCGCCGCGCGAGCGCGCGACGATCGAGCGCGCGCACCCCCTGGAGCGTGAGGGCCGCGAGGCACAGCGCCGCCGCGGGTCGCGCCGAGGTGTGGAGCGTGAGCGCCGCGAGGCCCGAGAGCGCCGCGACGAGGCGCCTCCGCGGGGCCGCGGGGCTCGACGCGCGCGCGAAGAGCTCGAGGCACGCGAGGGCGACGAACATCGCGGCGGAGTAGACCTCCACGGCGGTCCACCCCCGAACGATCGTGGGCGACGAGGCCATCACCGCGGCGGGCGCGAGCGCGCAGAGCCACCGCGCGAGGGGCGGCGCGTTCGAAGCGAGCCTCCACGCGAGCGACGCGGCGAGCGCGCACGACGCCGCGCCGAGCGCCGCGACGCAGAGGTTCATCCGCATCGCGACGTCGCCCGCGGGGACGAGCGCCGCGAGGCGCATGAGCACCATGTCGAAGACGAAGCCCGTGGGGTGCGCGACGTCGAGGTTGAACGCCGCGGTCGAGAGCTCACCCGCGTCGAGGTCCGTCACCGTGGGCGCCGCCATGCGCGCGAGCGAGACCCCCGAGACGAGGGCGGCGACGGCCGCGGGCGAGGGGCGCCATCGTTCGAGCCGCGGCTCCATCGCCGCGATGATGTACCATCCTCGCGATGTCTTACACGACGAACCGCACGGCCCTCGCGGCGACGGCGCTCGCGCTCGGCCTCTCGGCGATGGTCTCCTCGGGCGCGGCGCGGGCGCAGTGCGACGCGGGCGACGGGGGCATCGACCCGATCACGGCGGGCACGCTGAGAGACTCGTTCCCCGCGGACCAGGGCGTCGACGTGCCGCTCAACAGCCCCGTGCGGCTGCGGTACTACGGGCGCGTCCCGTCGCCGCCGGTGGTGTGCGTGCGCCTCGAGTCGCTCGACTCGCCGTGCTTCCCGGGCTCCTCCGCGGCGGTGGGTGACGAGATCGTGTGGCAGCCCCTCGCGGGCCCCGGCGGCGCGGTGCTCCAGGCCTCGCGGCGCTACTTCGTCACGTACCAGGAAGAGGGCAGCGGGAGCAGCAACATCACCTTCGTCACGGGCCGCGGCGTCGCCCCCGAGCGCCTGGTCTTCGGGGGCATCTCCGACGTGAAGGCCGACCGCGCGCCGTCGAGCGACTGCGACCCCGACGCGTCGGACATCACCGTGAAGTTCGACCGCGCGACCTCGGGCGTGCTCGGTCTCGGCGACGCTCCGTGGCCCGAGAGCGACCTCGAGTACGTGATCTATGAGACCCGCGGACCGGGAATCTCAGGCCCGCGCGAGCGAGACAGGGTGCGGCTCCAGCGCTCGGGCTCGTCGGTGGTGAGCACGGCGCAGCGCACGTTCCGGCTGCGGGGCGCCGACGCGTCGGGCCCCGTGTGCTTCAACGTCCAGGTGCTCGACCCCCTCGGCCACGCCGACGGAAACACCTCGGAGCAGTGCGTGAACCCCGCGAAGGGCAACTACTTCGAGGGCTGCTCCGCGCGCCCTTCGAAGAGCGCGTCGAGCGCGTCGGGGGCGGTGATCTTCGGGCTCTGCGCGGCCCTGCTCAGGCGTCGTCGCCGTCGGTGAACGCAGCGCCGTCGGCGCCGTCGACGTCGGGCGCGTCGTCGGTGATCACGGCGCCGAGCCCGTCGGCCTGCGCGCGCCGGAGGATGCGTCGGAAGTTGCTGCGATCGAGCCCCGCGAGGCGCGCCGCGCGGGAGATGTTCCCCTGCGTGAGCTCCATGAGGTTCTTGAAGTACGTGCGCTCGAACTCCGAGACGGCGCGGCGCTTGGCGAGGTTGTAGTCGAGCGCGGTGTCGGCGCCCGGCGACGACGCCTTCACGGCCGTGGCGAGGGGCGCGGCGCGCACGGCCTTGGGGAGCGCGTCGAGCTCCAGCGTGTCGCCCTTCGAGGTGCCGAGGGCCGAGACGATGGCGTTCTCGAGCTCGCGGACGTTGCCCGGCCACGCGTACGACTCCAGCGCGCGCACGGCCATCGGAGAGATGCGCGTGACGCGCGGGTTGTGCCGCGGCCCGTGGCGCGCCATGAAGTGGTACGCGAGCAGGGGGATGTCCTCGCGGTGATCGCGCAGCGCGGGGACCTCGAGCTCGTGCACCTGGAGTCGGAAGTAGAGGTCGGGCCTGAAGCGCCCGTCGCTCACGGCGGCCTTGATGTCGATGTTGGTGGCGGCCACGAGGCGCACGTCGATCTCGCGCTCGCGCACCTCGCCGACGCGCGTGACGCGGCTCTCTTGAATCACCCGGAGGAGCCGCACCTGCTGGTTCTTCGGGAGCTCGCCGATCTCGTCGAGGAAGAGCGTCCCCCCGTCGGCGGCTTCGAAGAACCCGGCGCGGTCTTCGGCGCCCGTGAACGCCCCGCGCACGGTGCCGAAGAGCTGCGCCTCGAGGAGCGACTCGGTGAGGGCGCCGCAGTTGAAGGCCACGAAGGGCTTGCGAGCGCGGGGCGAGCGCGCGTGGATCTCCCGCGCGACGACCTCCTTGCCCGTGCCGTGCTGGCCCGTGATGAGCACCGTGACGGGCAGCGCCGCGACGCGCGACACGACCTCGCGAACCTCACGCATCGCGCGAGAGCTCCCCACGAGGCGCGACGCGACGCGCGAGCCGCCGAGCTCGGCCTCGAGCTCCCGCGTGCGGGCGAGCATCCGACGACGCTCCGCCGCGCGGAGCACCTGCGTGTGGAGCTCCTGCGCCGCGAAGGGCTTCTTGAGGAAGTAGAACGCCCCCGCGTGCACGGCTTCGAAGGCCATCGAGATCTCGTCGTGCGCGGTCATCATGATGACCTCGACGTCGAGGCTCTGCGACCGCACGCGACGCAGCATCTCCATGCCCGACATGCGCGGCATCATCACGTCGGCGAGCACCACGTCGACGCCGCCGCGGCCGATGACCTCCAGCGCCTGCTCCCCGTCGTCGGCCTCGAGCACCTCGAACGCGGGGTCGCGGAGGTAGCGCACCACGGCGCGCCGGACCTGCACCTCGTCTTCGACGACCAGCACCCGCGCGGGGGCGAGCGGGCCAGGGGGTTCAGAGGTCATCGACCTCGCGGTCGCTCCAGAGACGCTCCGACCTTCGTGGCTCTCGCCCGTCATCGATTCACTCTCTCCCTGCGACACACACACAACAGCAGAAGCGCTCGGGCGTGTCTGCCACAGCGACGCATCTTCCCTCGCTGAAACGTCACTGAAATCCCGGGCGATCGGGCGTCTCGCGCGGTGGAGCGTCCAGCCCTCGCACCGTTCGCGCTTCACAGCGCCGCCGTGCTGGGACTACCCTCCGCGCCCGTGAGCGTCCTTCTCGTCGGCGTCGCCGGTGGCAGCGGCTCAGGCAAGTCCACCATCGCCCGCTCCATCGTCGAGGCCCTGCCCTCGCAACACGTCGCGTCGATCGAGCACGACGCGTACTACCGAGACCTCTCGCACCTCTCGCAGGAGGAGCGGGCGAAGATCAATTTCGACCACCCCGACGCGCTCGACAACGAGCTCTTCATCGCGCACCTCGACGCGCTGAAGGCCGGTCGCGGCGTCGACAAGCCCCGCTACGACTTCGCGCGGCACCTCCGCGAGACGCGCACCGAGCGCCTCGAGCCCACGCCCATCATCGTGGTCGAGGGGATCCTTGTGCTGGCCCTCGAGCCCATCCGGAGCCGCCTCGACGTGAAGCTCTACGTCGACACCGACGCGGACATCCGGCTCATGCGCCGCATCCGTCGCGACCTCGAGCACCGGGGCCGGACCTTCGCCCAGGTGCGGGCGCAGTACTACGAGACCGTGCGGCCCATGCACATGGCCTTCGTGGAGCCCTCGAAGCGCTTCGCCGACGTGATCATCCCCGAAGGGGGGCACAACCGCGTGGCGCGGGAGATGATCCTGGCGCACCTCCAGAAGTTCGTGCGCGACCTCGGGGAGTCCCGCGACCGCACCGATTGGCCCCCCGAGGCCGATCCGTAGCGAGGCCCCGCGGCGGTGTGATAGTGGCCTTCGTCGCAATGGCCAAGATCACCATCGCGGGACCCACGGAGCGCACCGTCGAGGCTGCGCCCGGGACCTCGCTGCTACGCGCCCTCCAGGAGGGCGGACACCCCATCTCGACGTCGTGCGGCGGCGTCGCGACCTGCGCGCTCTGTCGCGTCACGGTAACCCAGGGCAAGGAGCACCTCTCGCCCCTCGTCGATTCCGAGATCAACCACCTCGGCACCATCGCCAAGATCGTCGGCCTGCGCCTCGCCTGTCAGGCGAAGCTCACGGGCACCGGAGACGTCCGCGTCGAGGTCCCCGAGGTCGAAGACGTCGCCGCGCGCAAGGCCGCCAAGGCCGCCAGGATGCGCCTCCGACGTTGACCCACTCCCCCCTCGCAGCGTCGACGGTCTCGCTCCGCGGAGGCGCCGCGTCGTCCCCCGTCGGCGCCGCGAGGGCGCGCGTCTCCACCCGCCGCGGCGCGCTCCTCACCCTCATCGATCACCTTGGAAATAAGGGTTTTGGAGAGGCCTCCCCGCTCCCAGGCCACTCCCCCGAGTCGCTCGACGCGGCCGTCACCGCGCTCGACGGCGCGCACCGCTGGCTCCCGGCGACCTCCCTCGACGCGCCCTTCGAAGCGCTCTCCGCGCCGCGCGTCCGCGCGATGCCCGGTTCCGCGCGCTTCGCCCTCGAAACGGCCCTCCTCGACCTCGCGGCGAAGCGCCGGGGAATCTCGCTCCACGCGCTCCTCTCGGGGCGCCGTGAAGACCTTTCCGTGCCCGTCAACGCCTACGTGGGCGCCGCGCTCGACGACGCGCTCCGCGACGACGCGAGGGCGGCGCTCGCCCGCGGGATCACCACGCTCAAGGTGAAGCTCACGGGCTCCGACGCGGGCTTCGACCGCGAGCGCGCCGCGCTCCTCGCGCTTCGTGAGCACCTCCCGGGTGACTGGACGCTGCGCCTTGACGCCAACGCCGCGTGGACGCTCCCCGCCGCCCCCGCGCGCCTCGAAGCGCTCTCGGACCTCGCGCCTGCGTTCGTCGAGCAGCCCGTCGCCGTGGGGAGCCTCCGCGCCCTCGGGCGCTGCGCCGTCGCGTGGGCCATCGACGAGTCGCTCTCTGACCCCGACGACACAGAATTCGCCTTGAAAGAAGGCCCCCGCGCGGGATGCGTCGCCGCCGTCATCAAGCCCGCGATGCACGGCCTCGTGGGCGCGTACGAGCTCGCGCAGAGGGCTTCTGCGTCGGGGCTCGGCGTGGTCGTCACGCACCTCTTCGACGGCCCCGTGGCCCTCGCGGCCGCGTGCGAGCTCGCCCTCGCGCTCCGCGATCCCCTCGCGTGCGGACTCGACCTGCACCCCGGCCTCGCCGCGTGGGAGCCCGTCGAGATTCCGCAGCGCCGCGAAGCCGCGTTCGTGACCGCGTCGCGCGCGCCTGGACTCGGGCTCGACCTCGCCCCAATGCTCTCCGCGCGATGATCGACGACCCCCTCTCGGTGTTCTCCGCGGCGCGCGAGGCCCCCCACCGCGACGCCCTCGTGTGGCAGTCCGAGACGCTCTCGTACAGCGCGCTCGCCGACCGCGTGTGGCCCGTGGTCGAGCGCCTCCGCGCGCGCGGCGTCACCCGGAATACGCGCGTCGCCGTGCGCGCGCAGAACGACCCCGAGGCCGTCTTCACGCTCCTCGCGCTCATGGCGCTCGACGCGACGGCGGTGCTCATCCACCCGAGGCTCACGGCCGTCGAGGCGCAGTGCCTCCTCGACGACGCCGCGCCCTCGCTCGTGCTCGATGAAGGCTCCGTGACCTCGCCGCGCGCTGCGCGTGATGAGGGCTGGCGCGGTCAACCCGTCGCGCACGACCCCGACGCGACGCTCGCGATGCTCTACACCTCGGGCACCACGGGGAGGCCCAAGGGCGCGATGCTCCCTCGCGGCGCCTTCGTGGCGAGCGCCGCGGCGAGCGCGGCGAACCTCGGGTGGCGCGACGACGACCGCTGGCTCCTGTGCCTCCCCGTGTGTCACGTCGGCGGCTTCTCGGTGCTCACGCGCTGCGTGATGGCGCGGCGCTGCGCGGTGATGCTCCCGCGCTTCGACGCCGCGGCGGTGCTCGCGTCGATCACGCGCGACCGTGCGACGCTGCTCTCGGTGGTCCCCACGATGCTGCGCGCGCTCCTCGATCACGCAGACGCCGCGGCGCTCTCGTCGCTGCGCGCGGTGCTGGTGGGCGGCGCCGCGACGCCGCGGTCGCTCCTCGAACGCTGCGCGTCGTCGGGGGTGAGGGCGCTCACGACCTGGGGCCTCACCGAGGCGTGCTCGCAGGTCACCACGCAGCGCTACGACGAGGCCGCGCCGCTCGTGGCGCGCGACGACAGCGGGGCGCCGCTCGCAGGCTTCGAAGTCGAGCTCGCGGGCGACGACGGCGCCCCCGTCGCGACGGGTGAGATCGGGCGCATCCGGGTGAAGGGGCCCGCGGTGACGTCGGGCTACTGGCGTCACCCCCCGCGCGACGGAGCCTGGCTCGACACGGGCGACCTGGGATCGTTCGATACCGAACGAAACCTCACGATCCACGCGCGGCGCACCGACCTCATCGTGACGGGCGGCGAGAACGTCTACCCCGTCGAGGTCGAGCATTCGCTCATGGAAATACACGGTGTCGAGGCCGCGATGGTCTTCGGCGTGGCCGACGAGCGCTGGGGGCAGGCCGTGGCCGCCGCGATCGTTCGTAGCCGTACGATCGACGACGAGCCCGCGTGGCGCGCGTCGCTCGCGGCGGAGCTCGCGCGGAGGCTCGCGCCACACAAGCGGCCGAGGAAGGTGTGCGTGGTCGACGCGCTGCCGATGCGCGCCACGGGCAAGGTCGACCGCGCCGAGGGGGCGCGCGCCTTCACGCCGTTGCTGCGAGATTGGAAGTAGCGAAGGAGAAGCGCGTCGGAGAGGGCGGGGCGATCAGGCGCGCTCGGTCACGCGGTGCACGAGGTCGGCGAGGGCCTTGACGTTGTCGACGGGGGTCTCGGGGATGATCCCGTGGCCGAGGTTGAAGATGTGCCCCTCGCGACCAGCGACGCTCTTGAGAATGGTCGTGGCCTGCGCCTCGAGCACCTCGCGCGGCGCGAGGAGGAGCAGCGGGTCGAGGTTGCCCTGCACGGCCACGCCGTTGCCGAGGCGATTCCACGCGTCGTCGAGGGGCGTGCGCCAGTCGACGCCGATGACCGTGCCGCCCGCGTCGCGCTGGAGCTCGAGGAGCGTCGCGGTGCCGGTGCCGAAGTGGATCACCGGCACGCCGCAGGTCGAGACCTCGGTGAGGATCCGCGCGACGTGGGGCATCACGTACTGCTTGTAGTCCTGCGGCGAGAGGCAGCCCACCCACGAGTCGAAGAGCTGGATGGCCTGGGCGCCCGCGGCGACCTGCGCGACGAGGTAGCGCGCCACCACGTCGGAGAGCTTCGCCATGAGCACGTTCCACGACTCGGGGTCGCGGTACATGAGGGTCTTGGTCTTGACGAAGTGCGAGCTCTTGCCGCCCTCGACGAGGTAGCTCGCGAGGGTGAAGGGCGCGCCCGCGAAGCCGATGAGCGGGACCTTTCCGTCGAGCTCCTTGCGGATCAGCGTGATCGCGTCGAGCACGTAGCCGAGGCCCTCGCGGGGGTCGCACACGCGGAGCTTGTCGATCTGCTCGCGCGAGCGGATGGGCTCGTGAATGACCGGGCCCTCGCCCGCGGCGAACTCGAAGGGCGCGCCCATGGGCTCGAGCGGCAGGAGGATGTCCGCGAAGAGGATCGCCGCGTCGACGGGCAGCGCGCGGATGGGCTGCATCGTGACCTCGAGCGAGAGCTCGGGCGTGCGGCACAGCTCGAGGAGCGTGTGCTTCGCGCGGAGGGCGCGGTACTCCTGCATGTAGCGCCCGGCCTGGCGCATGAACCATACGGGGGTGCGGTCGACAGGCTCGCGGCGGCACGCGCGGAGGAATCGGTCGTTCATGGGGCGCGAATGCTTCACGCGCCGAAGCGCTCCGGTCAAGCGACTTCGCGGCGCCGCGGCGGCGTTCGAACGCGACGGCGCGCGGGCGCAGGGGGAACGGGCGCCCCTGTACACGCACGACGGACCCGTTGTACGGAGTCGCAGCGCCGATGGGACCTCCGATGTCGACGAGCGACGGACACCGACACCCCGAGCTCGGACACGCTCGCGCCTCGTGGGCGCCGCTGCTCGCGCTCGCGATCTCCCTCTGCGGCTGCCCCGCGTCGCCGTACCGCTGCGACGCGACGCGGGCCTGCGCGGCGCCCGCCGTGTGCGCGCCGACGGGCTACTGCGCGGCGCCCGCGCCCGACTGCGCGAGCGGCCTCCGATACACCGCCACGGCCGCGCAGCCGGGCGTCTGCGTCGCGACCTCGGACGCCGCCGTCGACGCCGACCGGGACGTCGCCACCGACGCCGCGCGCGACGCGACCGACGACGCGCTCGACGCGTCGGCCGACGTGAAGACCGACGCCACGCCCGACGTCGCCACCGACATCGCGCCCGACATCGCCACCGACGCGGTGATGGACGTCGCCGTGATGGACGTCGTCGACGAGGGCCTCGACGCGCCCGACGTGCGAGACGCCGCCGACGTGACCGATGCGCCTGTCGCGCTCGATGTGCCTGTCGCGCTCGATGCGCCCGACGCCCGAGACGTGACCGATGTGCCTGTCGCGCTCGATGCGCCCGATGTGCGAGACGTTGCCGATGTGCCCTCGACCCCGCGATGCGTCGTCGCGCCGAGGCCCCTCCTGCCGCTCTCGGGGACGCGCTTCGGTTCGTCGTCGATCGCGGTCGCCTGGCACAACAACGTGGTCGTGACTACGGCCGAGGTGCAGATCGCGAGGGACCCTGCGTTCACGAGCGTCGTCGCGTCGGTGACCGGAGGCGGCTCCGGCGACGCGCGATCGGTCCTCAGCGGACTCCCCCGAGGCACGTATTTCTGGCGCGTTCGAGGGCTCTGCGGCGCGGGCGACGTGAGCGACTGGAGCCCCGTGTGGTCGTTCTGGCTCTCGGGCTCGGGCTCGGGCGTGTCGCCGATCGGGTGGACGCGCGACCTCAACGGCGACGGGCGCGCGGACCTCGCGATCGGCCTCCCGCGGATTCCGACGAGCTTCGCCGGCGGGCGAAGCGTCGACGTGCACTTCGGCACGGCGGGCATGATGCCCTTCACCGGAACGCGTCCGCAGACGATCTTCGGCGCGGACGACGGCTTCGGCGCCGTGGTGGCGCTCGTGCCCGACATGAACGGCGACGGGCGCGCCGACCTCGCGGTGAGCGCGTGCCCGCGGAGCGGCGCCGTGTGCACCCCGACGGTGAACGTGTACTCGCTCCCGCTCGAAGGGCGCACCTTCGTGCCCCTCGCGTCGTACTCGATCGGGGACATCGCGCAGCGCTTCGGCGCCGACATCGCGGGCCTCGGCGACATCGACGGAGACGGCTACGGCGACCTGCTCATCGCCGCGCCGGGGACCTTTCCGACGCCCGCGGGGGTGCTCTACACGGTGCGCGGCGGCGCGACGCTCCCCGCGGCGCCCACGGCCCTGCCGCTCTCGCCGCTGCCCATGGATCTGCCCGTCCCGACGCGCTTCGGGTGGAGCATCGCGGGCGTCGGCGACGTCACGGGTGACGGTCGTCCCGACGCGCTCGTGGCGGCCTTTCAGCGCGCGTGGATCTACCCCGGCTCGACGTTCCCGGGCGCGCTGTTCGGCGGACCGATTCCGCTCGCGCTGACGGCCACCGAGGAGGGCACCTGGGGCCTCGTCGCGTCGGTCGGCGGCGACATCGACCTCGACGGCATCGCAGACTTCGCGCTCGCGCGTCCGGGCGCCTCGACGAACACCGGCGACGTGTCGGTGTACCTCTCGACCTCGGGGCTCCTCATCGGCGCGCGGCCCTCCTACACCGTCGTCGGGACGCGCTCCGGCGGCCTCTTCGGCGCCTCGCTCGCGGGCGGAGGCAACATCGCGGGAACGCCCGACGACGACCTCCTCGTGGGCGCGCCGAACGCAAACGGCGTGGGTGAGGTCTACGCGCTCCTCGATCGGCGGCCCGTGGGCGCGTCGCGGCTCATGCTGCTCAGCACGATGACCGACGTCTCTGGGATCGGGCGCTCAGCGACGATCATCGGCGACTACGACGGCGACACGATCGACGACTTCGCCTTCGGCTGGGGCGGAACGAGCGCCGGCGCATTGCCCCAGAGCGGCGTCTTCACCTGGCGAGGGAGCGCCACGGCGGCGCCCGTCTCCGGTCCGGGGAACACGGTTCCGGGCGCTGCGGACTACGGGGCTTCGATGGGAGAGCGCTGAGCGCGCTCGCTCACTGCGGGACGGGGATCGACGCGCCCATCGCGGGCACGACGATGAAGACCGGACGCGTATCGACGACCGTGCCGCCGCGACCGAGCACCTCGATCGTGGCCCTGAAGAGCCGCGCCGTCGCCGCGCCGGGCTGGAAGTCGTTGTAGAAGTCGACGCCGAAGACCACGCGCGTCGAGGGCGACACGTTGTAGAAGGTCGTCATGTCGCGGCGGTCGTAGCCGTCGGGCATGTCGGGCATCCCGCGGAGGGGCGCAGGGCCTCCCAATGAACGGTAGGTAGACCCTTACCGCGTGCCTGTGCGCAGCGGTTGGCATGGCGATCGGAGCTCCGGGCGCAAATTCGCGCCCACGCAGCGGCTTCGCTCGCGTAGATCTGCGGGCGGAGGCCGACGGCCGGGAGATCGGACGGTCGAAGTTCGCAGCCACGCCCGACCGATCCCCACGGCCGCCAACCGAAGGATGACATCGCCGCGGATCCCCAGACGAATCAAGCGCTTTCTGCAACGGGTGCAGCTCCTCGATCAGCTCACCGCGCTGCTGCACGACCCTCGACGACGCAAGGGAAAGCGGTGGGGCTTCGCCTACCTCCTCGACGTCTTCCTCACCGCCGCCATCCTCCAGACACCTTCCATGAAGGGAGTCGAGCGGGCCAGCGAGCAGATGGCGATCAAGGTGCCCGACAGCACCCTGGCCTACACCTTCGAGCGCATCGACCCGCGACCCGCACGCTCGGCCCTGCGCGCGCAGGTGCGCGCCATGCTCCGCAGCAAGACCCTGCGGCCCGTGGGCCTGCCTCTGGGCGTGCTCGCCGTCGACGGCAAGACGGTCTGGACGGGCGACCACCGCGGCGACTCGCGGTGCCAACTCCAGGACGGGGTCTGGAACCTGCGGGCGATGCGCGCGGTGCTCACCAGCGCCGCATCGCGGCCCTGCATCGACCAGGACTTCATCCCCCCGCAGACCAACGAGATGGGGCACTTCCCCACCTTCTGGCGGGCGCTGGTTCAGGCATGGAAGCACACGGAGCTGTTCAGCGCCGTGACGCTCGACGCGGGCTACACCTCGCAGGCCAATGCAGCCCTGATCGACGGGGACGGCTACGGCTATGTGATGCGCGTCAACGCCTCGCAGCCCACCCTACGGGCGGAACTGGAGCGGATGCTGCGCCCGCGGGTCGGTCAGCCCGACGCGGTCTCGAACTGGGAGCGCCGCGACGGCCGGAGCGTGCAGCGGCGGCTGTTGCGCACCGACGCGATCGCGGGCTGGGAGGGCTGGGCGCACGTGCGCCAGGGCTGGCTGGTGCAGACGGTGACGCTGGACGACGCGGGCCGTGAGCAGGTGACGATGGAACGGTGGTTCGTGACGAACATGCCGTGGGGTCTGCTGTCGGGGTCCCAGATCCTGTGGGTGGTGCGGGGCCACTGGGGCATCGAGAACGACTGCAACTGGACGCTGGACGTGGTGTGGCAGGAGGACGGGACGGCGTGGGCGAGCAACGCCGCGGCGGCCCCCGATCGCCATCCGCTGCAGCTGCTGAGCTGGCTTCGGTTGCTGGCGTTCAACGTGGTGGGATGGCTGCGCGGGGTGCGCCTGCGCAGCCGCCCGTCGTGGGGGGAGCTGCGGGACGCGCTGCGACGCGTGCTGCTGCCGGGCCCCGGGGAGCTGGACCTGGAGGTGTACTTCGCCCTGCTTGGGTGAGGGATCCCCGGCGACCTCTCGCGTTGGACGCCTCCACAACGACCCGCGACTCGACACGCTGCGCCAACCTCATCCTCGTCTTGGGGAGGCCGCCTCACGCTGTGCGCAAGCCTCGCGGCTCGTCCAACCGCGTGGACGTTTCCTGTCGCCGTCCGTTGGGAGGTCCTGCGGAGGGGCGTGACCGACTTGATGAAGTCCGCCGTGGTGTGACCCGTGACGACGTCCGTCGCCATGGTGTCCGCGACGACGCGGGTGGTGATGTCCTGGCGAGACGATCCGGCGACGCGCGTGACGGCGTCGACGATGCCCGCGGAGGCGCCCGCGATGCCCGCGGAGCCGGGGCCGAACACGATGGGCGCGCCCGCGCCGTCGACGGTGCGCGTGCGCATCGCGACGATGGACGCGTTGTTGTACGTGTCTCCGCCCACGCCGCGGCCCACGTCGACGCCGATGAAGAAGCCGCCGCGGTTGTTGAGCGCCGTGACGAGCTCGTTGCAGTTGTGACCCGGGTTGCCCGGCGTCGCGGGAGAGCCCGGCGCGCAGCCGTCGTACCAGCTCGCGTCGGAGGCCAGCACGATGATCGGCACGCGGCCTTCGAGGAAGCACCCCCAGCCGTACTTCACGGCCGCCTCGGTGGAGCCGCAGTCGCGCATGGGGTTGTTGCGCGGGACCCACCCGTTGCCGCGCGGGTCGTGGCCGTTGCGCACGGAGTAGAGCGCCGCGCCGTCGCTCTCGTGGCCGCGGTTGCCGTCGCCCGCGATGACCTCGAAGGCCGCCTCGGTCTGGTCTTCGGGGTAGTCGCCGCCGAAGAACGCGTTGCGGGTGAACGACGAGATCGTGACCATCGCGTTGAAGGCGTTCTGCGAGGCCGTGATGTCGGGCGTGATGGCCTGACGCACCCAGAGGGTGTAGTCGCCGGGCGAGCCCGCGGCGCCCTGCGGGTTCACGGGCATCGAGTCGAAGCTGCCGACGCCCATGCGCACGTCGGGGATCTGCCGCTGGATGCCGGGCACGATCACCATCGAGAAGTTCGTGCGGAGGTTGGTGATGACGGGCTCCATGCTCGCCGAGTTGTCGACGAGAAAGAACACGTCGGCCTGACGGATGCGCGTGGAGAACGTGAACTCGCGGTTCTCGTGCGGGCCCATCATGGGCGCCGGGTAGTGCGGGAGCACCACGTAGAGCGAGTTCTCGGGCGGCACGCTCGAGGCCATACGGGGGTCGCTCATCGCCGACGTCTCGATGAGGTCGGGGACGTGGTCTCCGTCGGTGTCCGCGGCGCAGGGGTTGGTCTGCGCCATGAACTCTTCGCGGTCGGTGAGCCCGTCGTCGTCGGAGTCGGTGTCGCGGTAGTTGGGCATCGAGTCGCCGAGGCCCGCCGTGACGGCGTCGCAGTTGTCGCCCGTGCCGCCGCAGATGAGCCGAACGCCCATCGAATACCCGGGGTACGTGCGGTTGGCCTCGTTCACGTCGAGGAAGCCGTCGTTGTCCGAGTCGGTGTCCATGAAGTCGGGCATGCCGTCGTTGTCGGTGTCGCGCGACGGCGCGCCCTCGATGCCGTCGGAGAGCCCGTCGCGGTCGGTGTCGGTGCACGCGACCATGGGCCCGTCGACGGGCGTGGTGCTGTCGACGCCGGGGCGTACGTCGATGCGCGCGCCCGTGTCGATCACGCCGCCGTCGCCGCGCGGGTCGTCGACGTACGCCGGGCCCTGCGGCGAGCACGCGCCCACGAGCGCGAAGGTCAACCAGGGAAGCGATCGATGGAGGCTCTTCACGGCACCACTCTTCTCCCTCGCATCAAGCGAAGCTGACGGTGTCGTGATTAGACCCCCGAGGCGCGCCCGCGTACAAGTGGGCAGCGTCGTGACCAGCGGCCACCGCGGAGGGAGGAGTCACTCCTCGCGTTCGAAGGGCGCTTCGTCTTCGGGGTCTGGCGGCGGGGCCATGCGGATCGTGTCGACGTGCACGCGCTCGGGGTCGTGGCGCGGCGGCGCGGACTGCGGGGTCACCACGCGCACCCGCTCGGCGCGCGCGTCCTGCTCGAAGCGCAGCGCCTCGTTGATGGTGAATCGCACGCGGCACGCGCGAACGCGGGCGGGCCAGCGCAGCGTCGCGGTGTAGACCCCGCGCTGCTCGGTCTCTCGCACGGCGTCGACGAGCACGCCGTCGGTGGCCTCGGCCTCGATGCGCGCGAGCGAGACAGGCTCGCCTGTCGCGTCACGGAGCCGCAGCGAGAGCGAGCCCACGGCGGGTCCGTCGTCGCTGTCGCCCGAGGGCGCGCCGATCTCGATGTCACGGCGCAGCGGGCCCGAGAGCCCCGCGGGGATCATCCGCTCGCGCGCGTTGCGGCCCGACGCGTCGGAGGCGCAGCGCAGCGTGTGAGGACGCCCCGGCGCGAGCGCGAGCTGCGTGTCGGCGGACGAGAGCGGCGCACCGTCGAGGCCGCAGTAGAAGCCCCGTGGGATGCGCACCATCGCGCGCCGCTCGTCGGGTCCCTCGGTCGCGGGGAGCACCGTGGGCGCGGCGATCTCGATGCGCGCGACCGCGGACGAGGGGCTCTCGAAGCGGTTGATGTCCACCGCGACGACGCGCACGTGATAGGTGCCCGGCGCGTAGGAGCGGCCCGTCCACCGCGTGGTGTTCACGGGGATGCGGACGTTCTCGACGAGGTCGCGGAAGGTCTCGTCACGCGCGACCTGGACCTTCCACTCGTTCGCGGGGGACGCGTGGGCGCGGGGGTTGGGGGCCCACTGACCCGACACGTCGAGGGCCTCGCCGAACGAGAGCACGCGCGTCGGCGGAGACGCCCGCCACACGGGCGCGCGCGGGAGCTGTTGCAGCACGCCGGGGCGGTGACCGACCTCCTCCTGCACGCCGTAGCCCTGCGTGAGGAGGTACTCGCGCGTGCCCATGCGGACGCGCATCCGACCGCGCCACACGGCCATGCGGGTGATGTGTCCGCCGAGGTCCGCGGCGATCATCGCGTCGGAGCGGCCCGTCCACACGGTGACGGCCTGCGTGGCGATGGGGACGGGCGCCGTGCGCAGCCCCGACGACGAGGCGCGAACGCGCACCGAGCCTCGCACGAGCGTCGTCGTGGTCGAGGGCGGCGACCCCTGCGGCGTGGGCGTGGGCGAGGCGAACATCGAGAGGAGCGAGCTCGGATCGACCTCGACGAGCGAGCCGTTGGAGAGGGCGATCGTGGCGGTGGCGTCGTTGCCGGTGCGCAGTCGGAGCCCGCGCGAGAGGCGCTCACCCTCGCGCGCGGCGTGGGTGTCTGCGCCGAGGACCTCGACGGCTCCGTGCACCGAGACCAGGCGGGCCTCATCGGCGCCGAGCTCTGGCTGCGAAGCCGTCGTCTGGGCGTCCGCGGTCGATGGCGCGAGGCACGCGATCGACGCGGCGAGCGCGACCCCTGCGGAGAGGAGTCGCGAGCGGTTCCGTGGGGAGAGCGTGGAGGTGAAGAGCGTCACGGCGTCGGTTCTCGTGATGCGCACGGGAGTAGCAACGTTCAGTCCACGTGTACGGGCCGCGTTCACGCGGGGAGGGCGCAGGTACGCACGCGCGCAGCTATGAAGCCTCCTGCGTCGGCCTTGCAGAACTTGCGCACTTGACGCGAGGGCTATTTTCTAGGGTGACGCGCTCGAAAAGCCGTTTCGAGAGGGCGCTTTACATCGACGCGCGATCGACGACACTCGCCGCGATGGAGCTCGTGAAGAGGGTCGCCGCGCTCGCGTGTGTCGCAACGCTCGCCGCGTCGTGCGGCGGAGAGGACCCCGCTGCGTCCGCGGACGCGAGCTCCGACGCGCCCGCGCGAGACGCGCTCGACGGCGCCGAAGACGCGCTCGACGGCGCCGAAGACGCGGGAGATGTCGCGGTGCTCGATGCGAGCTCCGAGGCTTCCGTCGACGCCGCGGGCGACGCGCCGTCGAGCGAGGTCGACGCCGCGGACGCATCGTCCGAGGCGTCGGTCGACGCAGCGGCGATGGACGCCGCGCGCGCGGACGTACTCGGAGACGTTGGCGGTGATGTCGTGCGAGACGCGGCTCCGACGGACGCGCCCGACGCCTCGACGCTGGCCGACGTGTCGCACCCGCGAGAGCTCCGCGGCGTGTGGGTCGCCACCGTGGGGAACATCAATTTCCCCAGTCACACAGGGCTCTCGGTGACGGCCGCGCAGGCGGAGCTCACGTCGATGCTCGACGTCGTGCAGCGCAACCGGCTCAACGTCGTGGTCTTTCAGGTGCGCCCCGAGGGCGACGCCGTCTACCGCTCGTCGATCGAGCCCTGGAGCCGCTACCTCACGGGCCGTCAGGGCGGCGACCCCGGCTTCGATCCCTTGGACTTCCTCGTCGCGCAGGCGCACCGACGGAGCATCGAGGTGCACGCGTGGTTCAACCCGTACCGCGCGAAGTCGGCCGCCGGGAGCGCCGCGGTCTCACCGCACATCTCGGTCACCAACCCCGAGGCCGTCGTCACCTACGGCTCGGCCCTCTGGATGGACCCCTCGCGCGCCGTCGTGCAAGACCGCCTCGCCGCGGTGATCCGCGACGTGGTCACGCGCTACGACGTCGACGGCGTTCACTTCGACGACTACTTCTATCCGTACCCCATCAGCGGGACGGCCTTTCCTGACAGCGCGCAGTACGACCGCTATCGCATGGGCGGCGGCGCGCTCTCGCTCTCAGACTGGCGGCGCGACAACGTCAACCGCATGGTCGAGCGCGTCTCGACGACCGTCGCGACCGCGCGCGCCGACGTGCGCTTCGGCATCAGCCCCTTCGGCATCTACCGCCCGGGAATGCCCGCGGGGATCTCCGGGCTCGACGCCTACAACGCCATCTACTGCGACCCCGTCCTCTGGATGCGTCAGGGCTGGGTCGACTACCTCGCGCCGCAGCTCTACTGGCCGAGCACGCAGACCGCGCAGGCCTACGGGACCCTCATCGCGTGGTGGGCGGCGCTCGCCACCGGAGGCCGCTCGGTCTTCGCGGGCAACAACCTCGGTCAGCTCGGCTCGTCGTCGGCGTGGAGCCTCGATGAGTTCCGTCGACAGGTGACCCTCACGCGCGCGCAGGCCGACCGCGGCGCGCGGGGCAACATCTGGTTCACCGTGCAGCCCTTTCAGAGCAATCGGATGGGCGTCGCCGACGCGTTCCGCGCGGAGTTCTATCAGCGCCCCGCGCTCACGCCGCCGATGGCGGGCGCGCGACCGAGGCCCGCCGCGCCGACGGTCACCGTCGACCTCAGAACGCTGCGAATCACGCACCCCGAAGCCGCGAGGCTCCGGTCGTGGGTGGTCTACCGCGACGTGAGCGGCGCGTGGGAGGTCGATCAGATCGTGCCCGCGTCGCAGAGCTCCGCCACGGTGACCGCCGCGGGGACCTACGCCGTGAGCGCTTCGAACCGCTTCGGCGACGAGAGCCTCGGGGCGCGCGCCACGGTGCGCTGAGTCGCTTTGCGGGAAGTGGCTGCTCCGCTCCGTCGTTGGGTACACTCGACGCCGTGCGCACCTCGACCTCGACCGCCCTCCTGATCGCCTCCACGCTCGCTCCCCTCGGCGCGAACGCGCAGATCTGGATGTCTCGCTCGGCCGACGGGTCGCTGCACTTCACGAACGTCCCCGCGCATCGCCGCTCCGACGCGCGCGTGGTGATCTCGTCGCGCGATCAGCCGCCGCCGCGTCCGCCGGGGATGGACCCCGCCGCGGTGCCCTCCACCGTGATGCCGCCGTCGCCGTCGGTGAGCGCCGAGACGCGCGCGCTCTACGTCCAGACCGCGCAGGACCCCGGTCGCTACGCGCGCTTCGACCCGGTGATCCGCGAGGCCGCGCAGCTCTACCAGCTCCCCGAGGCGCTCATTCGCGCCGTCATCAAGCAGGAGAGCGACTTCAACCCGTACAGCGTGTCGACCTCGAACGCGATGGGGCTCATGCAGCTCCTGCCGAGCACGGCCGCGAGCATGAACGTCACCGACCCCTTCGACCCGAGGCAGAACATCCTCGGCGGGACGCGCTTTCTGAGGCTCCTCGCGAACACCTTCAACGGCGACCTCGTGCTCACCGTCGCGGCCTACAACGCCGGCGCGGGCGCGGTGATCCGCTACAGCGGCGTGCCTCCCTTCGACGAGACGCAGCACTACGTGCGGCAGGTGCTCCGGTACTACTACGAGTTCCGCGGGCGGGCTCCCACGGCGCCGGCGCCCGCCGTCGCGCCCGTCACCGCGGGCGGCTGAAACGCCTTCGCAGAAGCTATTTCGAGCTACTCGGGCGCTGCCGCGGTCCCGGTCTCGGTCTCGTCGTCGGCCTCGGCCACCGAGGGCGACGTGCGCTTGCGATAGAGCGCGCCGAGGTGGAGCAGCCAGCGCGCGCGGCATCCGAAGCGCCACACGAGCGCGAGCTGCTGCGTGACGATGAGGGCGATCAACGCGCCGCCGTCGCGTCCGCCGAAGATGCGCGACGCGCCCCACGCGACCACGACCGCGAGCGCGCCGAGGAGCGCGTAGCCCGCAGCGCGCGCGAGGGTCTGGATGGGCGCCATGACGAGCGTCGCGAGCGCGTCGATCGTCGACGACCAGACGCCCTGACCCGAGCCCACGGCCCACGTGCGCGCGACGTCGTGCCACACGCTCACGAGCGCCGCGATCGCCAGCGCAGGCACCGCCGCGCGGAGCTGGAGGAGGTCTCCGGCGCGCGCGTCGACCATGCGCTCGGCCTGATGCGAGAGGTGACCCCACGCGAAGGCGCCCGCCGCGCCCGCGAGCGCGTAGCCGAGGAGCGCGAGCGTCGCGAGGCCGAGCAGCGACGGGAAGCGACGCAATGAGTACGAGGCCGCGCGGTAGAGCGGCGGCGCGGGCTCGACCACCGCGAGCACCGGGATCATCGCGCCGAGCAGGAGCCACACGAACCCGTAGAGCACCGTCACGAGCCCGAGCGTCGCGGCGCCGAGCGTGAGCGTGGTGTGCGACTGCGAGAGGACTTCGAAGAGGATCCTGCCGCCGTCGGTGTAGAGCGCGAAGGCGCCGTCGGGGTGTCGCCGCAGCGGCGCGAGCGCGGGGAGCGTGACCGCTGCGGAGGTGATCCACGCGAGCGTGAGCTGCGCGAAGCAGAGCGCGGCGATGGCGGTCTTGCGGCCGTAGAAGGGCGAGTCGCTCACGGCCCCACCGCCTGAAGAAGGAGCCCGAACCAGTACGCGACGCGAGACACCGCCGAAACGGGGAGGCGCGTCGTGGCGTCGGTCGCGAGGCGCGCGTTGTTGATGCGATCGCGGTCGAGCGCGATGCGGCCCTGCGCGTCGACGCGGGCCGCGCGGAGGGGCGCGTCTCCTTCGTAGGGGATCTCGACCCAACCGCCGTCGCCGTTCCAGCGGACGGTCTGCGTGACGCCGCGGGTGTCTTCGAGGGTGACGTCGACGGGGAGCGTGAGGTCTCCGTCGCGGCGCACGATGACGCGGCCGACGTGGCGTCCGTTCATGCGCTTCGAGGTGGCGCTCTCGATGGCGTAGTCGACGCGAACGGGGCGCTCGAGCGCGGGCCGCAGGAGCTCGTCGACGATGGGGGCGCCGAGCGACGCGCGCATCGTGTCGAAGAAGTCTTCGGGCGTCGGGTGACGGAAGCGCCACGCGTCGACGTAGGCGCGCATCGCGAGGCGAAAGCGCTCGCGCCCGACGAGGTTCTCCGCCGTGCGGAGCGTCGTGGCCGTGCGCGAGTAGACGTGCACCGCGTAGTCTCCGAACGTGGGGAAATCAGGCGCTCCGCGCGCGACCGGGAGCGCGTGCTCGATGCTCCCCGACCACCACGCTTCGAGCGCGAAGGCTTCGAAGCGGACCCCCAGCGCGGGGAGGTCGACGAAGGGCCCGCCGTGGCCGTAGAGGTCTTCGAGGCCCGCGGCGGTGGCGTACTCGGTGAAGCCCTCGTCGAGCATGGGCCAGGCGTTCTCATTCGAGGCCACGAGCCCGTAGAAATACTGGTGCATGAACTCATGGAGGGTCACGTACGCGACGTCGCGCACGCCCTCCGGGGTCCACCAGTCGGCGCCCGTCGTGATGAGCGTGGGGTACTCCATTCCGCCCGCGCCCTCGGCCTCGCGCGGCGGGAGCACCACCGTGAGGTTGGGGTACGGATAGTCTCCGAAGCGGTGCTCGTACGCGGGCATGGCCCTTCGAAGACACTCGACGGTGAGCTCCGCGGCGCGCTCGTAGCCCGGCGGATAGAGCACTCGCAGCGTGACGTCGCCCGCCTCGTCTCGGCGCTCGCGGAAGTGATCCCACGCGGTCCACGCGAAGTCGTGGACGGGCGACGCGCTGAAGCGAAGGCGCTCTCCGTCGGCGAGGTGCTCGGTGAGCACGGGCTGTCCGGTGGCGCCGACGACGTAGCCGCGGGGCACCGTGAGGGTCACGTCGTAGCGCCCGAAATCCGCGTAGAACTCCGTGTTTCCGTGAAAGGGGAAGTGCGCCCATCGGCCGTCGGCTTCGAGCACCGCGACCTTCGGGAACCACTGCGCGACCATGTGAAAGCTGTCTTTGAACCCGGTGCGCGCGAAGACCTCGGGGAGCACCGCCGTCCACGCCATCGAGACGGTCACCTCGGCGCCCGGCGCGACCTCGCGCGGGAGCGTCACATGAAGCTGCGAGCGGTCGTCGGCGATGCTCGGGTCGTTGGTCGCCGTGGCGAGGAGGTCTTCGCCCGTCGAGAGCGCGAGGGCGCGAAGGTCGATGCGCCCCATGCGACCGCGCGCGTTGCCGCGGTGCTCTCCGCCCGTGGAGCGCATGAACACCGTCCGCTCGTCGGCGAAGCCGTTGAGGTAGAGGTGAAACCACAGGTCGCGCACGGCCACGTTCGAGGTGTTTCGCCAGCGCAGCGTCCCCTGTCCGGTGACCTCGTGGCGCTGCGCATCGAGGCGCGCGTCGAGGGTGTAGCTCGCCACGTCGAGTCGAGGCTCTGGCGCGGTCACCTCGGGCAGCGAGGGGGCTTCATCCGTGGGCTCCGTCGCGGGCGCGGGGGCCGCGTCGGTGGCGTCGCTCGCGAGGCCCTGCGCGTCGTCGGCGGACGCGTCGGAGGGCGCATCGGAAGCGTCAAGTGCGACGGCGGGCGCGGCGTCGAGGGCGTCGTCGGTGTCATCGGCGACGTCGGCGCGATCGAGGGTCGCGTCGGTGGCGGACACGTCGAGCGCGGCATCGGGCGGCGGGTCTGCGGAGGCGCTCGCGTCGAGGAGGCACAGACCGAGCGCGACGGCCGCGAGCAGCGGGGGAGGGGAGGGTTTCACGGGCGCCGCGCATCATGCCGTGGAACGAGGTCGCGTGCGCGTGTTTGTCGCGTGTCGAGCGCGCTGGCCGCGGGCGGGCGGTTGACGGTACGCTCTCGCCATGTGGCTCCGTTCGTTGCTGGTGGTGGGCGTTGCGGCCGTGTGCGTGGCCTCTTGCAGCCCAGAGGATGGAGCCGACGTCGATGACAGCCCCGTGGAGGACGCCGTGACCGTAGACACGAGCTCGCCGGCTGCGCGGGCGCAATACGACGCCAACGTTGCTTTCGCGCTGGGATACCGCGCCCGCTGCGCGCCTCGCGCGGGTCGAAAGCGCGTGCTCGTGACGGGCTTCGGGCGCTTTCTCGACAACCCCGCGAACG
The DNA here is from genome assembly GCA_046351535.1 of Polyangiales bacterium. Taxonomy (GTDB): domain Bacteria; phylum Myxococcota_A; class Polyangia; order Polyangiales; genus CAISKJ01. The sequence continues at coordinate 128,124 of JAXLYG010000014.1, read as the reverse complement.
CCACGGGGAGGATCGTGAGCGCGCTCGTCCCCGAGGCGCGCTACCCCGAGACGGCGCGGCCTCCGAAGGGCTCCGTGGACCTCCCCGCGCCGCAGACGAGCGTCGCGCGGGGGACCCTCACGCTGCCCCGCTCGGGCGAGGTCGACGTCTGCGCGATGGTGCTCCCGGTGTACTGGGACCTCGCGGCGATCCTCACGTTGAAGGAGGTCGAAGCCTTCGGTCCCGACGTGGTGCTGATGAACGGCATCGCGGGCCCCGAGCAGGACCTCTGGATCGAGCTCGGCTCGGTGAACCGCGCGATGACCCTCCGCGACGGGTCCGACCTCCTCGAGCCCGTGGTGACCCCAGACCGCGCCTTCGCGCCCATCGTCCCCTCGGCCAGTCAGTCCGACACGCTGCGCGGGATGTTCCTCTCGTGGACCGCCGTGCGCGACGCGGCGCGGTCCGAGATCGCGCGCCAGTCGACGGTGATGGAGGGCGGACGCCCGCTGGGTGACATCCTCGGCGGGGCGCGCCTCGCGGGCTTTCCGCGCGACGGCAACACGTACCTCTGCAACAACATCACGTACGCGGTGAACTACGCGATGTCGTACCCGGGGCGCACGCTCACGCTCCTCCAGGCGAGCGTGCCCAAGCGCGGCGCCACCAACCGCGTCACGGCGAAGCTCACCCGCGACGCGCGCAACGTCCCGCGGGTCTTCATGCACTGGCCCTCGCGCCTCGAAGGCGCGCACGTCACCGCCGCCGCCAGCGTGATGCGCGCCGTGCTCGACGCGCAGCTCACGGCGCAGCGCACGGGCGCCGAGGTGCCCACGCGCGGCACCAACGACCGCGCCGAAATCGCGGCCACGGGCGGCACCTTCTGAGCGCCCGGCGCGCGCGGATCGCGGTATCGTCTCGGCCCTCATGAGGGCCATCGTCGTCGCTGGTACACCGTCCGAGTCCGAGGTCCGCGCGTGGGTCGGCGATGGCGCCTTCGACCGCGCGAAGGAGTATGTCCGCGAGGGCGCGGTCTTCGACGCGCGCCGCCAGGGGGCGACGCTGCGCGCGCGCTGCGAGGGGCAGAGCGCCGAGTCGTATCACGTGCGCGCGACGCTCTCGGGCGCTGCGATCTCGGGCGCGGGATGCACCTGCCCCGTGGGCGCCGACGGCCGCTGCAAGCACGTGGGCGCGCTGCTCCTCCCTTGGATCAACCTCACCTCGGATTTTCTCGTCTTCGACGACGTCGACGCGACGCTCTCGCGGCGCTCTCGGGCCGAGCTCATCGCGCTCGTGAAGCAGATGCTCCGACAGGACCCCGACCTCGAGACCCTCCTCGTCACGCCGCTCCCCGACGGCAAGGGGCGCGCGCCGAGGGGCGTCGCCGACGGCGCGGGCTCACGCATGTACCGCCGCCAGGCCGACGCGGTGATCCGACGCAACGGCACCGAGTGGGGCGCCGTCGTGCCCATCGTGACGGAGCTCCGCGCGATCCGCGCGATCGGTGACGGCTTTCTCGCGCAGCGCGACGCGGCCTCGGCCATCGCGGTCTTCGAAGGCCTCGGCGACGCCGTGATCGACCGCTACGCCGAGTACGAGCGCCAGGACGAGGACATGCTCCTGCGCCACGTGGTCACCGAGTGCGTCGAGTCGCTCGGGCGCTGCATGGAGGTCCCCGGCGTCACGGGCGCCGTGCGAGAGAGCGCCCTGCGCGCGATGTTCGAGATCCTCGAGTCCGACGACCACCTCGGCGACATGGGCCCCGCCGACGAGGTCCCCGAGGTGATCCTCGCGCACGTCGACCCGTCGGAGCGCGCCCTCGTCGCGCGCTGGGTCCGCTCGCTCTCGCCCGAGGGCACCGCGTGGCACGCGCGTCCGCACGCGGGCCTTCTCCTCGACCTCGAGTCCGCGACGCTCTCCGACGCGGAGTACCTCGCCGCCTGCGCGGCCCTCGGGCGCGACGCCGAGCGCGTCGATCGCCTGCTCGCGCGCGACCGCACCGACGAGGCCGTCGAGGCCGCGCGTCACGCGTCGACCGAGAACCTCCGCGCCGTGGCCGACGCGCTCGTCGCGAGGGGCTACGGCGCCGTGGCCGACGAGATCGTTCGGGGCCGAACGGCCGTCGTGGCCGACGTGTCGCTCCACGAGTGGCTGCTCGCGCGCGCGCGCGTCCAGGGCGACCGCGTGGCGATGCAGCGCGAGGCCGAGGCGCTCCTGCTCGCGGCCCCGTCGCTCGACCGCTGGAGGGCCCTGCGCGCCCTCGTCTCCGATGACCCCGCGGGCGCGTGGAGCTCCGTGCGAGAGCGCGGCCTCGCGGCCCTCGACGCCCGCGCGCACCGCGTCGCGGTGGAGGCCCTGCTCGACGAGGGAGACATCCCCCGCGCGCTCGATCGCGTGAGGGACGAGCCCACCGTCGACGCCTCGGGGCTCGCCGCCGCCGCGGGCATGAAGCTCCGCGTCGCCGAGGCCGCCGAGCGGACGCACCCCCGCGAGGCCATGACGATCTGGGAGAAGCACGTCGACGACCTCATCGCGACGGGCCGACGGACGCAGTACCGCGAGGCCGCCGCCGCGGCGCGGCGCGTGTGCGCGCTGCGCGACGTGGTGGGCGACCACGAGGGCGGCGTCGCGTGGGTGGCGTCGCTCAAGGCGAAGCACGCGAGGCTGCGCGCGCTCCGTGAGGAGCTCGCCGCGGCGGGGCTGTGATGCGCGGTGTGAGCGCGGCGTAGCGGGCGCTACGCCGTCGGGCGATCAGCGGTAGGTGAAGACGATCTCGTGATCGCAGATGCGAAACACGTCGCCCTCGCCGATGGGACGACGGTCGACGCGGCCGCCCTGAAACTCGATGCCGTTGGTGCTGCCCATGTCGACCATCCAGAACTGGCCCTGGTGGCGCACGATGCGGGCGTGCTGGCGTGAGACGTTGGGGTCCTTGACGATCAGGTCGCAGCTCTTGTTGCTGCGGCCGATGTAGAACTCGTCTTTGACGATGGGGTACTTCTGGCCTTCGAAGACGGCGTAGAGCACGCCTCCGCCGCCCGCGTTGGGAAAGGCCGGCGGCTGCGGCACGCGCTGCGGCTGACCGTATCCGCCCGGCGGCGGAGCGGGCATCTGCGGGGCCTGACGCTGTTGCGTCTGCGCGTAGCCCGGCGCCATCTGGGGCTGCTGCATCGGGGGCTGCTGCATGGGCTGCATCGGGCGAACGCCGTTGGGGCCCATCGGAGGAGGGCCTGGCGGCCTCGCGCTCGACGCGCCGGGCATCTGACCCGGGATGGAGCTCTGGGGCATGGGGCGCTGCGGCGGCGCCATGGGCCCGCCGGGGCGCTGCGGAGGAGCCATCTCACCAGGGCGATTGGCCGTGCCGGGCGCCATGGTCTGCCGGAGCTTCCCCTGGCTGCGCGCGTAATGGCGCATCGCTTCGTTGATGAGATAGTCGACCGAACACTCCAGGTCCTGCGACATCTGTTCGAAGGTGTCCCAGAGATAGTCCCGGCATTGAAACTGTCGGAGCGATTTGCGGTTCGGGTCTTCGGTCATGAGGTCAACAGCCGGCCGCTCGTTCTACGGGTTGGCGTCCGTCCCCGTGCGTGATGGTCCCTCTCGCGAGCAGGTGACGAAATCACCTGAAAACCCGTAAGAGGACCCCCACAGGGAAGTCCAACCCGACGTTACCACCAGCGAGGGCCGAGCGGTGAACTTCTCGTCGCAACGGACCGCGAGCGATGCGCGCGGGCAGCGGGTCTGCGCGCCTCAGCGGTAGACGAACTGGATCTCGTGATCGCAGATGCGGAAGAGATCGCCGTGCTCGACGACCTTTTTGTCCACCTTGGTGCCGTTGTACTCGACGCCGTTGGTGCTCTGCTGATCGACGATCCAGTACTGGCCGTTGTAGAGCACCACGCAGGCGTGGCGCCGCGAGACGTTGGAGTCACGGATGGTCAGGTCGCTGGTCTTCTGCCCGCGACCGATCACGAACTCCTCCTTCGTGACGGGGTACTGCTGGCCTTCGTAGATGGCCACGAGGGTGCCGCCCTGACGGCCCGGCGCGGGCGGGCGCGGCGGCGCCATCTGCGGCGCCATCTGGGGCGGCGGCGCCATGGGCTGCGGGTTCATCGGGCGCTGCGCGGTCATCTGGCCGGGGCCGCCCATGCCGGGAGGACCCATCGGCGGCGGAGCTCCAGGCATCGGAGGCTGCGGACGCGGAGGTCCGCCACCCATCATCGGCGCCTGACCGGGCATTCCGCCGGGCGCGCCGGGGCGCTGCGCGTTGGGGTTCATCGGCGGCAGGCCGCCCTGCTGGCCCTGCGGGCCGAGCGGCGGGAGTCGCTGACCGGGCATTCCCCCAGGCTGTTGCCCCTGGTTCATCGGGGGCATCTGGGGGCGCTGCATCTGCCCCATCTGGCCCTGCATCTGGCCCTGCATCTGCCCCTGCATCTGCCCCATCTGACCGGGCATGGGCGGAGGCTGACCGGGCATCCCCGGCGGGCGCGGCGCACCGGGCATCCCGGGCGGACCCTGCATCCCGCCAGGACGCGGCATCCCAGGCATCCCCGGCATCCCGCCCTGACCCATGCCCTGACCCATGCCCTGGCCCATGCCGGGCGCGCGGAACCCGCCACCGGCGCGGGGTTCGAGCGGCTCGGGGATGTCGGCCATGGGGCCGCCGCGGCTCTTGGACTGGAGGTACACCCGCATCGCCTCGTTCACGAGGGAGTCCGTGGTGCAGTCCATCTCCTGCGCGATGGACTCGAACGCCTCCCAGAGGTAGTCGCGACACTGGAACGTGCGAGGGTTCTTGTTCTGGGGATCGGGCATCATGGGGTGTCGTCCGTCATCGGTCGCTGGCTGCGCGGGCGCAGGGCGTCTGTCACCGGTTGTTAGTGTCCCTGCCGGAGCGTCTGCTGGAGGCTGGTGCGCGTGCGGGTCGCGACGGCGCCGACGGTGGTGAGCTGCGCGTCGGTCCACCCTTCGCCCGTCACGGGCGTCGCCTCGGTGGTGAACTGCTGGAGCGCCGTCAGGTCGGCCTCCTCACCCTTGATCCCGAGGAACATCATCGCCAGGACGCGCACCTGCACCGCGTGGGTCGTCGCGAGGTACGCGCGCATCGACTCGCGGGGCGGCGGCGCGAGGTCGCCGAGGGCCTGCGCCTCGCCGTTGAGCTCCGCGAAGGTGAAGCCCGCGAAGGGCGCCGGACGCGCCACGCTGAGGTGCTGCACGAACTCGGGGATCACCGTCGCTCCGCCGAGCTTGATGATCGCCTCGCCGAGCTTCCACCGCAGGGTGAAGCCCAGGTCCGCCGTGCCGCCGTTGGCCGTGTCGTAGAGCGCGAAGAGCTGCGGGAGGATGCTCCGCTCGCGGGTCTCGCCGATGCGGTCCACGGCGACGCCGCGGAGGTCCATGTCGCAGTTGGTCGCCGGCGGCGTCGCGGCGCAGTTCACGATCGAGAGCAGCCGCGCCGTGTGCGACGTGCCCACGGTGTTCGCCATCGCCGTGAGGGCGAGCTTGCGGCGGTCGAGCGGCGTCGCAGCGTTGGCCGCGACGTTGAGCAGGTAGTCCGTGCCGTTGGGCTGACCGAGCGTGCGGATGGCCTCGTAGAGCACCGTGAGGTACTGCGTGCGGAGGGTGCCCACGGCGCGCGCCACGGTGGCCGCGTCGGTCGGTCGGTTCGCCGTCCGAAGGAGCCGCTCGGCGATGGGCGCGAGGCGCGTGTCGCCCGCGGGGCTGTCGATCTCCGTCGCGACGGACACGATGCGACCCGTCGTCGTGGCCTTGCCCTGCGTCGTCGCGATGCCGTTGACCAGCTTCGCGATCTCGACCACCACGGGGATCGACTGCTCGGTGAACGCGATGGCCGCCGTGAGCCGATCGACGGACGAAGGCCCGATGGCCTGCACGATCTGCTCGGCGGTGTACGAGCCCGCGAGGGCGCGGGTGTTGAAGTCCGCGAGCACCCAGTCGAGCACGAGGTTCGAGAGGGTGGTGCGGTCCTCGGCGCTCGCGAAGGACGCGTGGTTGTCGCCGCGGAGGATGACGTACGCGGCGTCCTTGGCCTTGATCTGCGCCTCGGTGGGGCCCTGCGTGCTGGCGCCGCCCGCCGACTGGAGCATCCCCTGGAGCTCGGTCACGAGCGTGTGGATGATGGGCTCGCGGTCCGACGGCGACATCGACTGAAAGGCCCCCTGGAGCAGCTCGAGGCCGCTCGCGTTGGGGTGCTTCATCTCGATGAGGGCGCGCGCCGCGTGGACGCGCATCGCCTGGTCGTAGCGGCTCTCGACGAGCACCGTCGTGATCTTTCGAGGGCCGCGCTGCGTGTGCTTCCAGTGCTCGATGTCGGCGTCGGTGACGTTGCAGCCCGAGAGCACCAGCATGATCGCCGCGGTGAGGGCGGCCCTTTGACAGAACGAACGCATCAATGCTCCTCGACGGGGCGTTTGCGGGGCGTCACCAGATACACAAGAAATCTTCGTGCGCGGCGTGAAGTGTCCCGCGTCATCAGAACACCAGTACCCAACGTCGGCGCGATCGTAAACGCTCCGGGGCGACGGGTAAACACCGGACCGCATCGCCGCTCGACACTTCGTCGCCCGCCGAGGGGTTTCCTGCGGGGGGTCTCCTCGCGTCCTGCCGTTATCTGGCCGCCGCGCGCGGGTTGTGGCTATCCATCTCGCCGTGCCGTCTCCGCCCGCCAACGTCCGCCGTGATCCGCTCGCTGTCTCCGAGCCCAAGCGCCACGAGGTGATGGGGATCGTGCTGCTCTCGGGGGGGGCGCTCCACGCGCTCGCGCTCGCGAGCTGGCACGTCTCCGGCGGGGCGGACTGGGTCGGTCCCATCGGCGCGTACGTCGCCGAGTCGACCATCGCGCTCCTCGGGACGGCCTCGGTGCTCCTCCCGTGGTCGTGCGCGGTGGTGTCCGTGCGCCTCTTTCGTCGCACCGTTCGCCCCGTGCGGCCGTTTCGAAGCCTCGGCACCGCGGCCATCATCGCCACGGTCTCGACGGGGCTGCACCTCTGGCTCAACGACTGGCCCGCGCTCGGCGGACTCCCCGCGGGCGGCCTCGTCGGCGCCACGCTCGGGGAGCTCCTCCGGGTGACGGTGGGCACCGCGGGGGCCTTCACGGTGGTGTTCACCGTGCTCCTCGTCGCGCTGGTGGTTCGAACGCGGCTCAGCGTGGTGACCGTCGCCACCAACGCGCGCGACGCCAGCATGAAGGGCGCCGTGCTCGCCATCGACGGCGGCGCCATGCTCGCCCGCGCCTGGAAGGAAGCCCGCTCCGTCGACGAGCGCGAGGCGAAGAAGCGCCCCGCGACGCCCCGCGCGCCCGCCCCCGAGGAGCTCACCGCGAAGGCCCTGCGCCCCGTGCTCGACGCGCCGCCTCCGCCCGACGAGGACGACGAAGACGAGGTCGCCGCCCCCGAGGCCGTGCGCTCGGACCCCGGTCCCGACGCGCTCCTCGGCGCGCTCACCCGCTCGGCCACCGACTCGGAGCCCAAGGCCCCGCCCGCGCCCGTCGCCGCCCGCAAGAGCCGACGCAAGGTCCCCATCGAATCGCCGGAGCCTGCCGCGACGGACTTCGTGATCGCCGTCGGTCCCGAGCCCGCACCCGCATCCGCGCCTGCGCCGCGATCCCCGCGACAGGTCGCCGTCGTGAACGCGCCCGTGGTCGAAGCGCCTCGGCCGCGCGAGAGCGCAAACGTCGTTGCGCCCGAAGCGCCTCGGCCGCGCGAGAGCGCAAACGCAGTTGCGGTCGAGAGGGCGAACGCCGTCACCGGGGCATCTCAGGTTGCGGTCGAGAGGGCAAACGCCGTCACCGGGGCATCTCAGGTTGCGGTTGAGAGCGCAAAACGCAACGGAGGGGCATCTCAGGTTGCGGTCGAGCGCGAGAAGCCGGTCGACGCCGCGAGCGAGGCTTCGGACGAGCCTCCGTGGGAGCCCGTTCGCGCGAAGCCCGCTTCGACGAGGGCGAGCCAGGTCGCGAACGACGAGCTCGTCATCGAGGAGCCCACCGACGGCCCGCTCAACATCGTGTCGCACGACCACGAGATCGAGCGCGCCAAGAAGGTCGCGCACCACGTCGCGAGCGACCCGTCGCCGCCGCAGGTGCCCGCCGCCGTCGAGATGGAGTTCCCCTCGATCGACATGCTGTCGAAGCCGCCGCCCGCGGGGGTTCAGTTCGACGAGGCCCACCTGCGCGCGACCGCCGAGCGCCTCGTGAAGACCCTCGCGGACTACACCATCGAGGGCAAGGTGATGGAGGTCCACCCCGGACCCGTGGTCACGACCTTCGAAGTGGTCCCCGCGGCGGGCACGAAGCTCTCGAAGATCGCGCGGCTCAGCGACGACATCGCGATGAGCCTCGAGGCCTCGAAGGTGCGCATCGTGGCGCCCATTCCAGGCAAGGGGCGCGTGGGCTTCGAAGTGCCCAACGCGAAGCGGCAGATGGTCTATCTCCGCGAGCTCATCGAGACCGAGGCGTTTCAGAACCTCGGCGGCGCGCTCCCCGTCGCGCTCGGCAAGGACGTCGTCGGCGCGCCCTACTTCGCGGACCTCGCGACCATGCCGCACCTCATCGTCGCGGGCGCAACGGGTCAGGGCAAGAGCGTAGGACTCAACGTCATGCTCGCATCCCTGCTCTACAAGCGCGGCCCCGAAGACGTCCGCATGCTCATGGTCGACCCCAAGATGGTCGAGCTCGCGGTCTACGACAACATCCCGCACATGCTCCTGCCGGTGGTCACCGACATGAAGAAGGCCGCCCTCGCGCTGCGCTGGGTGGTCGACGAGATGGAGCGTCGGTACTCGCTCTTCGCGCAGACGGGCTCGCGCAACATCGTGACCTACAACGAGCGCGTCGCGAAGGCCGTGGCCGAGGGCAAGAGCCTCCGCGGCGCCGACGGCCCCGTGCGCACCAAGGAGACGGGCACCACCGTCGAGATCAAGGCCACCGATGGGGAGTCGCACGACGTCACGCTCGCGAAGGCCGGCGCCGCGCAGCCCCGCAAGCTCCCCTACATCGTGGTGGTCGTCGACGAGTTCGCCGACCTCATCATGGTCGCGGGCAAGGACATCGAGGCCGCCGTCGCGCGCCTCGCGCAGAAGGCTCGCGCCGCGGGCATCCACGTCATCCTCGCGACGCAGCGGCCCTCCGTCGACGTCATCACCGGGATGATCAAGGCCAACTTCCCCGCGCGCATCGCCTTCAAGGTGAGCCAGAAGCTCGACTCGCGGGTCATCCTCGATCAGCAGGGCGCCGAGCACCTCCTCGGCAAGGGCGACATGCTCATCCTGCCGCCGGGCGCGAGCGACCTGCGTCGCGTACACTGCGCGTTCGTGAACGAAGACGAGGTCCAGCGCATCACGGATCACTGGCGCGAGCAGGGCCGCCCCACCTTCGACGAGGACATCTTGAAGCCCCGCGAAGACGAGGAGGGCGCCGCCGACGACGGCCCCGCGGAGATCAAGGTCCCGCAGGAGAAGTACGAGAAGGCCGTCGCGCTGGTTCTCTCGCAGCGCAAGTGCTCCGTGTCCTTCGTGCAGCGCTACCTCGGCATCGGGTACAACGTCGCCGCGCGCATCGTCGACAAGATGGAGCGCGAGGGCATCGTGGGCGCCCCCAAAGGGCCCGGCAAGGATCGCGAGGTGCTCGGATGAACCGCTCGCGTCACGCCTCGCTCACCCTCTCGCTCGCCCTCGCGCTCACGTCCTCCGTCGCCCTCGCGCAGCCCACGCCGCCCGCCACGCAGCCTCCGCCCGCGACGCCCGCCGCGCAGCCCGTCGTCGTGGTGCTCCCCTTCACGGGCAACGCCACGCAGGACCTCATCGACGACGCGAGCGCCGTGGTTCGCAACGCGCTCCTCGCGCGGGGCGCGCGCGTGCCCGACCGCGCCGCCGTGGCGACCATGCTCGGCGTCGACGCGCCGCGCGACGCGCAGAGCATCGCGGGCTTCGGGCGCAACATGGGGGCGACGCAGGTCATCACCGGCGCGGTGCGTCCGCTGTCGGGCCAGTACGACCTCACGCTCACGCTCACCGACGTGTCGAGCGCGCGCCAGGCCACGCGGCAGGGCAACGTCGGCGGAGACAATCCCGGCGAGGCCGTGGCCGTGATGGTCGCCGCGCTCTTCGATCCGGCCGCGCTCGGACCCGCGCCCGTCGACCCCGAGGAGGAGCGCCGCCGCGCTGAAGAGGCCGCGCGTCGCGCCGAAGAAGAGCGCCGCCGCGCCGAGGAGCAGCGCCGCAACGCGGCCGAGCAGCAGCGCCGCGCCGAAGAAGCGCGCCAGCGGGCCTGGGACGCGGCGAACCCCACGCGCTCGTACAGCGACGGCGGTCCGTGGGCGATCGGGCTCGGGCTTCAGCTCGGCGGGCTCGTCTCGGGGACGCGCACGGCGCCCGCGGCGCCGCGTCCGGGGGCGCAGCTCAGCGAGCCGTCGTCGCTCGCGCTCATGCTCCGCGCCGAGGGGGCCTACGCGCTCCGCGCCGTGAGCGGCCTCGAAATCGCGGGCGCGCTGATGCTCATGACCTCGCCCACGACGGCGATGAGCCTCGGCGCGGGCGCGCAGTACACGTACCCCTCGACGAGCCGCGGGCGCTTCAGGGGCACGGCGGGCGCGCTGATCGGGCTCTTTCAGGGCTTCTCGGGGGCGCGCATCACGACCGTGTGGATCGAGCCCTACGTGCGCGCGCAGTACGACTTCACCCCCGCGATCGCGGCCACGGCGGGCGTCGCGCTCGACCTCGCGCCGGGCGACAACGGCGGCGTCGTCACGCTGGCCGTCACGGCGGGCGTGCGCTTTCGCCTCGGCGGCTGATCGCGCGACGCGCGTCGACGGCGCTTGCCTTTCCTCGCTGATTGCTGCGAACTCCGCGCGAGGCCGATGATCCGCTCGCGCCGCGCTTCGCTCCTCCTCTCCGCGTCGCTCGCGCTCGCGTCGCCGTGGGCCTACGCCGATCCGCCGCAGGCGGCGTCGGATCCGTGCCGCGCGCACCGCCCCGGCGACCCCTGCGAGGCCGACGACTTCGAAGGCGTCTGCAAGCGCCGTCGCTGCACCCGCGAGACCGACGACGGCGTGCGGAGCTTTCATTGCCTCGTGTGCGAGAGCCGCAGGCACCACAGCAGCCACCGCGACGCGGGCGCGAGGCACCATCACCGCGGCGACGCGCTCGACGCGAGCGTCGAAGACGAAGCCGACGCGGCGACCGAAGACGCCTCCGACGCGCGTGACGAGGCCGTCGATGTCGCGGGTGACGCGCCCGTGCGGCGCGACGTGAGCGTGCGCGCGCCCGCGGCGCCGACGGCGAGGCGCGGACTCTTCTCGTGCGCGGCGACACCGGGGATCGCGTCGCGCGGCTGCGCGGTGTGGGCGGCGCTCGCGGTGGCGCTTCTGCGGAGGCGTCTCAGGCGAGGTGCGGCTGCGTCGGCGCCATGACCGAGAGCGTCGAGAGGATCACGGCCTCGGCCTCGGGCGAGGAACCGGCCTGACAGTCTCGCGGCACCTCGACGTGATAGCCGCGCTGGAGCGCGTCGGTGGCCGTCGCGAAGAGGTGGATCTCGGTGATGCAGCCGGTGACGACGAGGGCGTTCACGTCGAGGCCGCGGAGCACGTCGTCGAGGCGCGATTCGAAGAAGGCGCTGTATGAGCGGTGCGTGACGATGACGTCGTTGGGCGCGGGGGCGAGCTCGGGCCACACGTCGTCGAGGGGGTCGCCGGTGTTGTGCGACGACCAGACGTCGAGCTCGGGGTCGCCGGGCTCGTGGTGGTCGACGACGTAGATCACGGCCTCTCCGTCGCGGCGCGCGCGCTCGATGCGGCGCTGCACGGCGGGGACGATGTCCCGCGCGCGGGGGATCTCGAGGGGCGCCTCGGGGGTGAGGTGATCGCGCTGCATGTCGACCACGAGGAGCGCCGCGCGCCGCGTGGGCTGCGGGGTCGCGGCGATGGTCTTCGCGACGCGCTCGCGCAGCGCCGCGGAGGGGGCCACGGGGTCGAGCGAGAGGGCGAGCGCGGCGAGGGCTTCGAGGTCCGTGTCGATGGCCTCGCACACGGCGGGGTCGTTGCCCGAGAGGCCCGCGAGCACGCGCGCAGGCGTGCCGACGAGCAGCTTCTCGACGATGGGATCGTGGTCGACAGGGCGCTTCATGGTGGCGATGGAGACCGCTTCGAGACGGCCTGTGAAGGTGTACCGAAAACCGGTCGCGCAGTGAACTACGTCCACCCCCGCGTAATGGATTGCGCGGAGCGTCGGAGGAGACGCTCTGAGACATAGCACCGAAGGGCGAGCGCTGTGCGCGCCTCCGGCGCGGGGCCGCGGCCTCGCGGCGTGCGGCGCGATCTCCACGAGGCGCGCGTCGGGGATTGCGCGCGCGACGGAGAAGGCGCTACGACGCCTCGCGACGATGGCACCCGTCGAGATCACCCTCCGCTTCGACAGCGGGACGCTCGTTCTGGAGGGCCTCCCTGCGACGTTGTGCGCGGGCCTCGACGCGCCGCCGCCGGGCTGCCTCTGGGACGCCCGCGTCTCTCGCTGGCGCGCCCCCGGTTTCCGCTATCGCGAGGTGCTCACGGCGCTCACGCGCTGGGCCCGCGGCGGCCACGGGGCCTTCACCGACGCCGCGCGGCGGTACAACACCCTGACGCTCACGCACCGCGCCGAGCGTCAGGCCTTCGACCACCAGCGCGAGGCCGTCGACGCGTGGCGGGCGAAGGGATCGCGCGGCGTGGTGGTGCTCCCCACGGGCTCGGGCAAGAGCTACGTGGCCGAGATGGCCATCGCGTCGGTGCAGCGCAGTGCCCTCGTGGTGGCCCCCACGCTCGACCTGATGAACCAGTGGTACGAGGTGCTGGTCACGGCCTTCGGCGCGAAGGTGGGCCTCCTCGGCGGCGGCTACCACGAGCCCGAAGACCTCACGGTGAGCACCTACGACTCGGCGTACATCCACATGGAGCGCCTCGGTGACCGCTGGGGTCTGGTGATCTTCGACGAGTGTCATCACCTCCCGAGCCCGACCTACCTCATGGCCGCGGAGATGAGCGTGGCGCCCTTTCGTCTGGGCCTCACCGCGACGCTCGAACGCGCCGACGGGCGCGAGACCCTCCTCGACGACCGCGTGGGTTCGGTGGTGTACGCGAAGGGCATCAAAGACCTCGCGGGCGAGTACCTCGCGGACTACGACGTCGAGACGCTCCTCGTCGACCTCACGCCCGAGGAGTCGGCCGCCTACACCGAGGCGCGCGCGCTCTACAAAGACTTCGTGTGGTCGTCGGGGATCAGCATGGGGTCGCCCGACGGCTGGGGGCGCTTCGTGATGATGTCGTCGCGCTCGCCCGAGGGCCGCAGGGCCTTTCTCGCCTACCGCGAGCAGAAGCAGATCTCGCTCGCGTCGAGGGGCAAGCTCGCCGTGCTCGAAGGGCTCTTTCGCCAGCACGCGAAGGACCGCACCATCGTCTTCACCAACGACAACGAGACCGTCTACGCCATCTCGCGGAATTTTCTCATCCCCGCGATCACGCACCAGACCGACATCAAGGAGCGCAAGGAGATCCTCGAGCGCTTCAACTCCGGGGAGTACCCCGCGGTGGTGACCTCGCGCGTGCTCAACGAGGGCGTGAACATCCCCGAGGCGAGCGTGGCGATCATTCTCTCGGGCACGGCGAGCGTGCGGGAGCACGTGCAGCGGCTCGGTCGCATTCTTCGACGGGCCGAGGGCAAGCGCGCGGTGCTCTACGAGGTGATCACGCGCGGCACCGTCGAGGAGCACCAGAGCGGACGCCGCAGGGAGCACGATGCTTACCGCTGACCTCGTCGCCGCGCGCGTGGTGAAGGGCGAGGTGCGGCCCCGCTACGTGAGCCCCAAGGACCCCGCCGCGCTCGACCTCGCGGAGCGCGTCGTGAAGGTCTTCGCGGAGAACGTGGGACGCACGCGCGAGGCCCTCGACGGCGACCTCGCGGCGCTGCTCGGAGAGGGCACCGAGTACCTCCTGCATCGCGGTCTGGCGAAGCTTTTGAGTGATCGGTCGGAGTTCGAAGTGAAGGCGCCGTGCGAGCCCTCGGCGCTGCGGCGGAGGCTCTTCGAAGAGGCCGCGAAGGCGCATCCCGCGGTGCAGGTGGCCGACGCGGTGCACAAGGTCACGCGCGACGACGTGGTGGCCCGCGTCGCGAAGGAGCTCGGCGTCGAGGCGTCGGTGGTGACCGCCGCGATGTACGCGGACCTCGAGGGCGAGCAGGTGATGACGCGCGGGCCCGACATCGAGCCCGAGGCGCTTTTGCATCGGTACAACGTGGGGCTCGCGCAGGCGGTGCTGCTGCGCGCGACGTCGATGACGGTCGAGATCGCGAAGGGCGATCCGCAGCGGTACCGGCAGCTCTTTCGCTACGTGAAGTTCTACCGGCTGATGCACCAGGTCACGGGCACGGCGAAGGAGGGCTACACGATCAGGCTCGACGGCCCGATGTCGCTCTTTCAGCTCTCGCAGAAGTATGGGCTGCAGCTCGCGGAGTTCCTCCCGGCGTTGCTCTTGTGCGAGGGGTGGAGGCTCAGCGCCGAGGTGCAGTGGGGCAAGGAGAAGCGGCCCCTCACGCTGCGGGTGACGTCGGAGCAGGGGCTCGTGTCGCACTACCCCGACCGCGGGGTGTACGTGACGCGCGAGGAGCAGTTCCTCATGGACCGCTTCGCGGACCTCAACACCCCGTGGACGCTGGAGCGTCGCAGCGAGGTGGTGGACCTCGGCGGGCGGGGCGTGCTGATCCCCGAGTTCGTGCTGCGGCACAAGACCGACAAGCGCGTGGCCTACGTCGAGCTCATGGGCTTCTGGAAGCGCGAGTACCTCGAGGCGCGCCTCGCGCTCCTGAAGGCCGAGGGGCCGAAGAACCTCATCCTCGCGGTGCCGTGGCGGCTCCGCGGCGCCGACGACGAGTTCGAAGACGCGCCCGGTGAGGTGCTCTTCTTCAAAGACGTCATCATCGCGAAGGAGCTTCTGGAGCGGGCCGAGCGCGTGGGGAAGCGGTAGCGACGCGGCGAGGCGGCGATGCGAGCGCGCGGCGCGCTCAGGGCATCATCGTCGTGGACTGCGCTTCGAAGTTCACGTCGACGGTGGTGGTCTCGTTGGAGACGACCTCGGCCATGGTGTTGATCGTGGGCCACGGGCGCGCGGGCATGGCGTTGATCACGAGCTCGCCGACGATGTTCACGGGGCCCACCTGGACGTTGCTCACCGTCACCGATCCGCCCGTGCACGTGCGCGCCGTGGGGGGCGAGCGCTGCACGCGGAACTGGGCCTGCACGGCGCTCGTCGCGGCGCACTCGGTGGAGGGCGCGCGGTCGTTGATGCGCCAGCGGATGAGCAGGCGACCGGCGGGTTCGAAGCGGATGTTGGCCGTCGAGGTCTGGCCGGCGACGACGTTGGCGTCGGTGACGAACGAGTGGATCACGTTGCCGCTCGCGTCGAGGAGCTCGGCGCTGATGGCCGCGAGGGTCGCGCCCGTGTTCTTGATGCGCAGCTCGCCCCGCTCGCAGGGCACGGTGGTGTCCTGCGGGAACTGCACGAAGTTGGCGGGGAAGCGCACGCTCACGCCGCCCGCGGCGGCGCAGCCCGTCGACGCGGGCATGCCGCGGACGGTCCACGCGAGCACGAGGGTGCCCGTGCCGATGAAGGTGTCCTCGGGCTCCATGACGTCGACGATGGCGGCGTCGCGCGGCGTCACCACGGGGTCTGACCCGCACCCGGCGGTGACGGTGAGGAACGAGAGGGCGATCGCGGACGCGCGGCGCGCAGAGAGGCTCCAGAGCTCCATAGGTGGGATGAGACGATTGAATCGCGGGTCGCGCGCCGTGTGTCAACGGCTCATCTCCAAAGTGCGCAGGAAACTTCTCGTCGGCCCGCCGCTCGTGCGAACCGTCGCTCAAGGGCGATATGGACCATCCTCGATTCGACGAGCCCGGCGGAGCCGACGGGCTCGAGGCCGTGCGCGTGCTCCTCGTCGGCGACGAGGAGCCCTTCCTCCACCGGCTCGGCGACCTCTTCGAGTCCGTCGGTCACGGCGTCTCGACGGCCTACGACGCGCGCGGCGCGCTCCTCGCCGTGGGCGACGGCCGCGTCGACGTGCTCGTGTGCGACCTCGGCGCGACGCGCCTCCAGGCGATCGCCACGGTGCTCGCGCTGCGCGCCCTCGGCGACGACGCGCCGCCCGTGGTGATGATCTCGTCGCTGCCCAACCTCTCGCAGCACTGCGCCGCGCTGCGCGTCGATCACTTCGTCGCGCAGCCCTTCAGGTTCTCGCGGCTCCTCGACCTCGTCGAGCGCGTGGCCGCGGATCACCGCGCGACCCCCGCGGAGCGCTCGGGGGTGTTCCTCCGCGCGCAGGTGGCGGGCCTGCTCGACGCGATGCCCGACCTCGAGGCCCTCAGCTTCGGCTGAGCGCCGCCGTGAGCCGCTGCCGCGCGTACGCCTCGGCGGCGCCGCGCTTCGGATCCTCGGGGTCCATCACACGGAGCATCTCCGCCGTGCGGAGCGCGTGCGTCACGCGGTAATACCCGAGGCGCGCGGCGTCGCAGGGCGCCACGTCGGAGGTGTATCCCCGCGCGAACCCGTCGGCCGCGCTGGCGACCCGCGCGCTCGACGTTCTCACCCACGGAGACGCTTCGAAGAAGCGCGAGACGAAGGCCAGCTCGTAGTGGGGATCGGCGGCCATCGCGTACTCGAGGTCGAGCCACGCGACGACGCTCCCGTTGGCGAGCTGCACGTTGGAGGGCTGCGCGTCGCCGTGGGCGAGCCGCGCGGAGGTCACCGCGTCGAGGGCCGGGGCGTCTCGTTCGAGCGACTGCTCCGCCGTGTCGCAGAGGTCGACGAGCTCCGTCGCGCGGGCGTCACGGAGCGCCTCGGCGGAGGTGTGCTCCATCGCGGCGCGCCAGGTCGCGAAGGCCCCGCGCCCCGCGCCGTCGAGGAGCCCGAAGCCCTCGACGTGCACGGCGTGAAAGGCCGCGAGCCCCTCGCCGAACGCGCGCCACAGGGCGGCCACCTGGTCGTCGGGGGCGCGGGCCAGGGCCACGTCGAGCGTCACACCCGGGAGCTCGCTCATGAGCACCACGTCGGCGCGCTGCGAGAGCGTCGCGTGGGTCACCGACACCACGGCGACGGTGGGCGCCGCGGTGCCCGCCATGCGCGCCCGGACCCAGGCCTCGCGCGCGAGGCGGCCCGTTCCTCGCGGGCTCAAGCGCACGACGCGCGTGCCGCCGTCGGAGAGGGTGACGCGGTAGACCCGAGAGCGGGTGCCTTTGCCGAGGGGCTCGACGTCGTCGACGGGCTCGCCTAGAAGCGACCACGCGGAGGCGACGTCGAGCGCGGGCAGGTCCATCGAAGGGTGCCTCGCGCGCATCGAGGGCCGACGCTATCACGCTGCGCCCGAAGGCGGCGATGGATGTAAGAACACGGGGCCGCGCGGCGTTCATCGCGCCGATCAACGCCCGCACATGAAGGAGAGTCGCTCGATGCGATGGAACGCGTTCGTGGTCTTGTGGTTGTGCGCCGCGCCGGCGGCGCTCGTCGGCTGCGCGTCGGGGGCGGCCTCTCGCTACGCGATGTCGCCGTCGTCGGTGGCCTCGATGGCGCCGCCCTCACCGTCGATGGCGGAGGCCGCGCCCGCGTCGCCGGGCTCGGTCGAGGAGGGGGCTTCGACCGCTGCGACGACGGGGTCGAGCTCGGCGGACTCGGATGAGAACGAGAGCCGCACGCGCGAGGCCCCCGCGCCCGCGCAGCCTCCCGCGCGCGCGATGCCGGGCATCACGCGGCCTCCGGCCACGGCGCGCGGACCCGCTGGAAACACCGGGGGACAGGGCCCCGCGGGCAACAACGGCGCGCCGCAGAACCCCGCGCAGCAAGGCCCCGCGCAGCCTCCCGCGCCGATGCTCGTGTACACCGCGGACATCGACCTCCAGACCGAGCGCGACCGCGTCGTGGCGACGATCGACAGGGTGATCGAGACGGCCACGGGGATGGGCGGCTACCTCCTGCGCCGCACGGACAACAGCGTGCAGGTTCGAATCCCCTCGGCGCGCTTTCGCGAGAGCCTCAGGGTGGTCGAAGATTTCGGCGAGGTGGTGCACCGCTCCGTCGCGGCGCAAGACGTCTCCGAGGAGTACCGCGACCTCGAGGTGAGGCTCCAGAACCTCCGCGCCGTGCGCCGTCGCCTCGAAGAGTTCCTGGCGCGCGCGGGCTCGATGACCGACGCGCTCCAGGTGGAGCGCGAGCTCGAGCGCATCACGCGCGAGATCGACACGATCGAGGGTCGGCTGCGCTTCCTCGGGACGCGCGTGTCGTTCTCGCTGGTCACGGTGAACGTGCGCCCGAGGCCCGAGATCTCCATCGCGGCGGGGCCGCCCATCCCCCCGCGACGCGCCATCGACCTGCCGGTGGAGTGGTTCCGCCGCATCGGACTCGAGCGCCTGCTCGACACGCGCGAGTGAACCGCCCGGACCCGACACTTCACCACGAGGAAAGCCATGAACCGCAGCGTGTTTCCGATGATCCTGGTGATGGCCCTGGGCGCGAGCTCCGGGGCCTGCGCGACCTTTCGCATGACCACCCCCGCGGGCTTCGCCGAGCTCGACGACAATGACGACTTCGACTACCGCGCCACCAACGCCGAGGGCGTCGTGGTGGCCGTGCGCTCCGAGCGCAACCGCCTCCACGGCAACCTCGAGTTCTGGGCGGGCGCCGTTCAAGAGCGCCTCCGCACGCAGGGCTACGCGCCCGACGGCGCGCCTCGCCCCGTGCAGAACGCGAGCGGCCTCCACGGCGTCCAGCTCCGCTTCGTGCGCGACGGCGGCGGCCGCGTGCTTCGCTACTGGGTGACCGTGTTCGTGCGCGACAGCGGCTTTCTCCGCCCCTCGCGCGTCTTCATCGTCGAGGCCGGCGGAGACCGCGAGGTCTTCGACCACGCCACGCCCGCCGTCGAGCGCGCCATCACCACGTTCTCGACCTGAGCGCCTCGCTCAGTCCCTCGCGGCGTCGCCCGCGTCGCCCGCTCCAGCGTCACCGCCTCCAGCGTCACCGCCCCCGGCGTCACCGCCCCCCGCGTCGTTCGCGGTCGCCTCCGCGGCGCCTTCGAACACGCGCCGCACGACGTGGCCCGTGACGTCGCTCGGGATGTCGAGCCCGAGCGCCGCCATCGCCGTCACGCCCGTGTCGGTCGTGCGGACGCGCGCGTCGAAGTCTCCGCGCAGCACGCGCGATCCCCACGCGATCCACGGGATGTGAAGGTCGAGGGGGTTGTGCGTGCCGTGGCGGCGCCCGTGGCCTCCGTGGTCGGCGCTGATCATCACCAGCACGCGGTCGCGGTCGGCGCGGCCCTCGATGGCGGCCATCACCGTCGTGAGGCAGCGGTCGGTGCGCGCGATGGCGTCGATGTAGCGCGCGCTCATCCAGTGGTGCCGGTGACCCGCGTCGTCGGGCTCCTCGAAGTGGATGAACGTGATGCCCGCGGGGGCCGTGGGGAGGTACGCGGACGCCGCGCGGGCCACGCGCTCGCAGGACCAGTGCGGCAGCGACCACACGTCGACGGAGCCCGGGATCGCGATGTGTCGCAGCTTGGTCTTCGCGACGAACATCGCCGTCGCGAGGCCGAGGTCGTGCGCGCGGTAGAGCACCGTGGGAAAGCGGATGAACCCGCGCTCGGGGCGGAAGTCGTCGAACTCCATCCCGTGCACCTCGACCTCGACGCCCGAGAGCATCGAGCTGTGCGAGGGGAGCGTCGAAGAGTCTCCCACCGTCTCGGCCTGGAGCGCGTAGGTCCCCTCGGCGCGGAGGCGGTGGAGCATCGGGGCGTCGGCGCGCTCCATCCCGTCGGGGCGCATCCCGTCGAAGCTCACGATCACGACGTGGTCGTAGGGACGCCTCGCGGGCGCCGGGGCGGGCGGCTCGGCGTCTGCGATCGCGTCGGTCTCGACGGCATCGACGGCGGCGTCAGGCGAGGCTGCGTCGCGCGATGCGTCGCCCGCGTCGTCGACGGACTGCGAGTGGAGGAGCCTCGGCGCGCCCCACGCGGCGAGGGCTCCGACGAGCGCTGCGGCCCAGGCGCGGAGCTTCACGCGAAGGGGTCCCCGGGGCGCTCGGACTTCTTGTCGGAGAGGGCCTCGGGCGTGGGCGCGAGGGCGCTGCGAAAGAGGGCCGCCGTGATGATCCAGGGCGACGCGTAGCCCGCGAAGGTCGAGAGCGCGTGCCACGAGAGGCACCCCATCGGCACCACCCACATCGACGCGAGCATCTGCGCGGCGAACGCCAGAAGCGAAATGGCCGCCCAGGTCTTGTGGTCGTCTTCGAGCGCCGCGCGGGCGCGGTACCACCACGCGAACGCGAGGGCCGCGAGGCCGAGGGCGCATCCTGCCATCGAGACGGTGTCGGCCGTCTGCGCGCCGGAGCACGCGAGGTCCGTCGCGTCGGCGTAGGCCATCCGCTGCGCCGCTACGGGAAGCATCGCGCGTGACCCTATCAGAACCCGTCGCCGGGGCCCAAGTACGTCGCGCCACCACGCCGCGAGGGGTACGCTCCACGCCCTCCGCCATGAGGAACGTCCTGACCTCCCTGGCCGCCGTGTTCGCGGCGGCGTGCAGCGCCCCGACGCAGACGCAGGTCGACGTGAACGTCGCGATCCGACGCACCGGAGCTGGTGTGATCGTCGCAGTCCCCGAGGCGCCCGAGGCGCCGCGCGCGGTCGTCGCGAGGCCCGCGAGGCCGCCGCGTGCGCGCGTCGCGGCGCCGCCTCCGTTGCTGCCACGAGACACGCTCCCGCCTTGTGCGAGGGAGGGTGAGGCGCTCGCCTCGATCGCCGAGGTGGCGCTCGGTCCGGCGCGCACCTGCACCCGTCACACGGACGGATCGCTCTGCTGCTGGGGCGAGCTCGCGGGCGTGTCGGCGCGCGAGCGGGAGATGGAGCGCGTGGAGCGTCCCTCTCGCGTCGAGGGCGTTTCGAATGTCGTCTCGGTGGGCCTCGGGTCGGATCACATCTGCGCGCTCGGCGCCGACGGCGCGGTCTCGTGCTGGGGCGACAACACCTACGGCCAGCTCGGCGACGGCGGCCACGAAGACCGCGCGGCGCCGCGGGTGATCCCCGGCCTCGCGAACGTCGACCTCCTCGGCGTGGGGCAGTGGCACTCGTGCGCGCGGGTGCGCGGCGACGGCGTGCGCTGCTGGGGCGGCAACATGGGCGCGAACGTGACGGTGGCGCCTTCGGTCGTTCCGACGCGCATCGAGGGCTTCGACGACGTGAGCCGCTTCGCGCTCGGCGTCGACACCTGCGCGCTCACCCCGACGCGCGCGATGCACTGCTTCGGCAACGCGCTCATGTACACGTACCGCCAGCCCGACCACTACGAAGACCGTTATCGCCACTACACGCTCCGCGCGCTGCGCGACCTCGACGCGCTCGGCATCGGCTGGTCGTCGACGGGCGCGGGCGACGACGTGGCCTGCGCGATCGCTCGCGGCGGCGCGCTCTGGTGCTGGGGGCGCGGGCTACGACGGCGGCCACGACCGCGAGCACGGCGGATCGTCCGATCGCATGGTCCCCGTGAACTTCGCGCGCATTCGAGACGCCGTCTCGCTGGCCGTGGCGGCCGATCACATCTGCGTGATCCGCGCGGGGGCGAAGCTCTGGTGCTGGGGCCGCAACGACCACGGTCAGCTCGGCGACGGGAGCACCGTGGAGCGCGCGATGCCCGTCGAGATCTCGTCGCGCGAGCAGGTCGTTTCCGTCGCCGTGACCGAGGGGCACACCTGCGCGCAGACCCGCGACGGCGCGCTCTGGTGCTGGGGGCGCAACGATCGCGGTCAGCTCGGCGACGGGACCTTCGAAGACAGGCACGTCCCGACCCCCGTGAGGTGGCGATGAAGCGCGTGTTCCTCGTGGCGCTCACGGTGTCGTGCAGCGCGGCGGTTCCCGAAGATCGCACGACGGTGCGCGTGAGGGTCTCGGTCACCGACACGCCCGACACGGTGCTGGTCGCGACGCAGCCCGAGCCTCCGCCCGTCGTGGCGACGACGCGATCGCCGCGATTGCCGCGTGTGTACACACCGGTCGAGCGCCCCGCGCCGCCGCCGACGCCGACCTGTGGCTTCACGCGCGATCCGTCGCAGCGCATGGTCTCGTACGCCGAGGTCTCGCTCGGTCACGGCCACACGTGCGTGCGCATCGAAGACGGCAGCGTGCGATGTTGGGGCGCGAACCTCGACGGCGAGACGGGCAACGGATCGACGGGCACCGACCGCGGCCCCGCGGCGCCCGCGCAGGTGCGCGACGTCGAGGGCGCGGCGCAGGTGTGCGTGGGCTTCTCGTACTCGTGCGCGCGGCTCCGTGACGGCACCGCCGAGTGCTGGGGGAACAACACGCACAACCAGATCCGCTTCTCGCTGCGGGCCTCGTGTACGGCGTCTCCCGTGCGGTCTCCTGTCGATCACATCCGGTCGCTCTCGTGCGGGGGGTGGCACGTCTGCGCGCTCCGCAACGACGGGAGCGTGTGGTGCTGGGGCGAAGACGCGCCGCGCTACTCGCCGTGGCGCGTGCCGCTCCGAGGACGCGTCGCCGAGGTGGCCTCGGGGCATCACCGTAGCTGCGCGCGCATGGAGTCGGGCGCCGTCTACTGCTGGACGGTCTCGACGCGCACGCCCGTGGAGGTGACGGGCTTCGCCGCGGCGCCGACGCAGCTCACCGTAGCGGAACACTTCGCCTGCGCGACGCTCGCGGATCATCGCGCGGCGTGCTGGGGCGACGGGTATCACGGCGAGCTCGGCAACGGCGCGCCGCTCGAGAGCCGCGAGCCGGTGGTGGTCTCCGCGGTCTCCGACGTGGTCGAGGTGTCTGCCAACGAGGGGCGCGCGTGCGCGGTCACGACCGCGGGCGAGGTGTGGTGCTGGGGTGCGGGCGACGCGCGGCGGAGCGCTTCGCGCGAGGGTGTGGCCGCGATCGATCCGCCGATGAAGCTCGGCTCCGTGGGGCCTTCCGAGCACATCTACGTGGGCGATCAGCACGCCTGCGCGCGCACCCGCGTGGGCGACCTCTGCTGCTGGGGCAGAAACTATTACGGGCAGCTCGGGAACAACGAGACGACCTCGCCCGACAGCGAGGTGGCGCCCGTCGCCGTGCTCTGGTGACGCGGGTGTTTCTTCACGCGATGGCGCGGCCGTAGCCGTGAAACGGGCGCGGCAGCACGGGGCCGCGCGGGCCGCGGGGCGTGAGCGCGCGAGGCTGCGGCGCGGGGGCGGAGGTCGACACGGGGCCGAGGTCGCCGAGCTCCAGCTCGAGGGCCGCGCGCACGTCGTCGAAGCGCTCGAAGTGGTGGTGTTCGAAGAGGTGCCACGCGGTCCACATGAGCTCGGCGCAGACGGGGAGGGCGACGCGTCCGGTGCCCGCGCCGAGGCCGGGCATCGCGACGGAGCGGATGCTCCCGGGGCAGCGGCGGTTCTGCATGCGCACGGCCTGGAGCGCGGCGGCGGTGGCGAGCGCGACGTTGAGCGTGGCCGAAATGTCCTCGGCGCTCTCGAGCATCGTGGGCGTCGAGATGAGCCACGAGGGCGAGGTCCTGCCCGTCTCCACACACGTCGCGGCGCCCACGGGGATGAAGTCGCCCCACTGCGTCGCCACGGTGCGGCGCACGCGCGCCTGGATGCTCGCGCCGAGCCTCGCGCGGATCGCGCCGTCGACGCCGCCGTCCATCTTCGCGCGCGAGTTGGTCGGCGTGACCCACGCGCCCGCGCGCTCGTCGAGGAGCGAGCCGTGCACGATCTCGACGCCGGGCTCACCGTCGAATACGGCGAGCCACGCCTCGATCATCTTGGGGTTCAGG
The DNA here is from genome assembly GCA_046351535.1 of Polyangiales bacterium. Classification (GTDB taxonomy): domain Bacteria; phylum Myxococcota_A; class Polyangia; order Polyangiales; genus CAISKJ01. The sequence goes on along the minus strand of JAXLYG010000014.1, from coordinate 104,318 downwards.
TCGACCAGGGTCAGCGTCACATCATCCATCGCGCACCGCCTTCTCGTGTGGAGCGGCTCGCAGGCTGCGTCCTCCGTCGCGACCGCGCAACGGGGCGTGTGACGTAGTCTGTCACCCCTGCGGAGGGGTCGAGATGGGGGGCAGGTAGGCGATGGCGTGGACGAGCGAGACGAGGCGCTCGCGCATGTCGGGGTCGAGGTCGACGAAGCGCACGCCGAAGCCGGGGTTGAGGTTGTCTCCGTCGGCGCGCAGGGGGTTGATCCACGCGACCTCGCCGCGGAGTTCGAAGGGGCTCTCGCCGGGCGGCGTGAAGCGCAGCGAGATGGTGGCGCCGACGGCGGGGGGCGTGCGCGTGGCGATGAAGATCCCGAGCGCGGAGATGTTGCTGATCGAGGCGAAGAGGAAGGTCTCTCCGTCGGAGCAGTCGACGGCCCAGGTGACGTCGTAGCGGGGGAACGACCGGCGCTCGTGGCCGTTGTGGGAGGCGCCGTCGGGTCGCTTGCTGTCGCTCACGCGGTCGCTCCGTCGGGGAGTGGAGTGGGTTGCGAGGTCCGTGGGCTACTGCACGCGCACGCGCGCTGCGACGACGCGGTTCTCGTGGTCGTGGTCGCCGCCCTCGACGCGCATGCGGTCGCCGCCGTCGAAGAAGCCGATGTAGACCGTGTAGACGCCGGGGCGGTAGGTGACCGGGATCGCGATGTTGATGCGGTCGCGGACGTAGTCGCCGGGCTGCCAGAGGCGCACGGGGTACTTGCCGCCCTCGACGGGGTCGTGGTCGCGGTTGATGCGCGGTCCGCCGGGGCCGTCGACGTGCACGAAGACCTGCCAGTTGCGCGGCGACTCGGTGAGGCAGTGGAACACGAAGGTGATGTCGAAGGACCCGCCGATGGGCACATACGACATGCCGTGCGAGTCGAGGTCGTAGCCGACGTACTCCATCACGTCGTCGAGGCGCGAGGGCTCACCCGAGGGGGTCCTGCGCGGGTCGCGGCGGGGGTGGCCCATGCGGGGCTCGGTGGTCGAGACCCACTGCTCGAGGGGGTTGCGGTTGGGGCGGCCTTCGAGGTCGCTCACCGCGAGCAGGAGGTTCGAGTTGCTCGAGTCGGCCACCGGGACGTTCACGTGGCGCGCGCGGCGGTACGAGCGGTTGAGCTGACCGAACACGTCGGAGCCCACGACGAGGAAGCGGCGGTCCGGCGCGGTGAGCCACGAGACGGCCTCTTCTTCGCTCGAGAGCGACTCGGGGGCCGTGGTGGTGTAGTACCGCGACGCGGGGTCGTCGGCGGGTCCGCCGTAGCGTCCGACGCGCTCGTTGCCGTGGCGCATCGCGCGGACGACGGCCCAGACGCCGCGCGGAGACATGTGCTCCGAGAGCGCGGGGACGAAGCCCTGCGTGATGATCACGGCGACGGCCACGGCGGAGAGGGGGATCCACGCGACGCGCGAGCCGAGGGCGTTGTTGACCGGCGTGCCGGGGCGGCCGAGCCAGGCGTAGACGTTCCACAGGGCGATGAAGGCGAAGACGCCGGCGATGATGATGACCGGCGACGCGGCGAGGTAGACGAAGAGGTGCTTCTGCGGCGTCGTGAGCTGGCGCGCGATGCCGGGCACGAGCGGGAGCGCCGCGCCGAGCGCCACGAGGAGGCCCGCGATGCCGCCGAGCGTGTAGCGGAAGTTCGCGAGGAGGAGCGAGCCCACGCTGGGGCGGCCGAGGTCCTTGCGGTCCTGCGCGGCGGCGTCGCGGCCTTCGGACTCCATGTCCTGCACCCACTGCCAGGGGCGCTGAAAGGTCACCGCGGCCACGTCGCCCGCGCCCTGGAAGAGCACCACCACGCCGAGCCCGAGGAACACCACCGTCTCGAGGAGGAAGTACGCTTCGCCCGGCAGCGGAGGCATCTCGCCGTGGGCCTCGCGCGCGGCCTTCCAGTCCTGGAGCCACTGCGTGAACTTCGTCGCGAAGCCCGCGGGGAAGGTGGGGCCCCCGTCCGTCAGCCCGAGCGCCGCGTACGAGGTCTTCGGGAACTGAAGGAAGTCGCGGAGCATCAGCGCCGTGAGCAGCGCCGCGGCGACGGCCACCGTGCGCCAGGGCTTGAGCTCGCGCTCGGCGTCACGCAGGAGCACCGCGACGCCGAGGGCCACGGGGGCGGCCACCACGAAGGCCGTCATCCCGTAGATCTGCATGTGGAAGGTCTGGAGCGCGAAGCCGAGCGCGATGGCCACGAAGGCCATGAGCCGCAGGCCCGACTCGCGCCACGGGTCGAGCGCGTCGAGCTCGTCGTCGTCGAGGAGCGCGCGCCCGCGGTCGGCGATGGGCGACGGCGGAGACACGAGGCGCACGAGGCCGAAGGGCACGAGGCCCGTCCACGGGAACGACGCGTGCGCGAGGTTCTCGAGGTAGACCTCGAAGGTCTGCCACTGCCCCGCGGGCTGCGAGAGGTTGCTCGCGCCGACCCAGGCCGAGTAGCCCGTGAGCTCGCGCGACGCGACCATGAGGCACTTGATCGCGAGCCCGCCCGCGAGCACGAAGGCCACGGCGCCGACGGCCCGCGACTGCCGCGTCTCGCGCGCGAAGCGCAGCGCCACCGTGATGCCCGCGGCGCCGAGCACGGGCACGACGCCGAGCATCACGCCCGCGGCGCCCTGCGCGAGCACGAGGCCGAGGAGGCCCACCACCGCGCCGCCCACGCGCCAGCGCGCGTCGCGACCCCAGAGGTGCAGCGCGAGGCCCGAGAGGGCGAGGGTGGTGGCGCTCTGCGCGAGGCCGCCGCCGAACATCTGCCGCGCGTTCATGAACACCAGCGGCAGCGTCGCGTAGGCGATGCCCGTGTAGGCCGCGAGGCGACGGTCGCCGACGTTGCGCGCCGCGGCCATGAGCGACCCGAGCGCGAGGAGCGAGAGGAGCGCGCCGGGGAGGCGTCCCCAGAGCTCCGTCGTTCCGCCGAGGCGGAAGCCCGTCGCGACGACGCTCACCTGCGCGGGCGGGCGATCGTAGGGCACGGGGTTGCCCGCGATGAGGTCTCGCGCGAGGTCGGCGACATGCACCTCGGCGGGCTGCCAGATGCCGAACCGTTGAAGGCCCAGAAGCAACACGACCACCGCGGCCGTCGCCGCGACGAGATAGGACACCCAGCGGTCGCTCGAAGAAGTCTTCATGATCTCTCTCAGGGACGCAGTCTCTAGCGGAGCGCGCGGACACTAGATCAACCCCGCGCGCGAAGACAACCGCCACTCCGACGCGCCAACGGCGAGGGCGGAGCGGCGCGGACCCTACTGGGGGCGTTCGCCGTCGTCGAGGGGGTCTTCGCCCTCTCCTTCGGGTTCCTCGTGCTCCGACTCGACGCCCGAAGGGGCCACTTCGAGGGGCGGAAGCGTGGGAGGGGGGGCGCCCGCGTCGCCGCCCGTCTCCGCCGGGTGCGCGTCGTCGAGCGTGACGCCCTCGACGGCGATGCGATCGAGCGCGCGGCCGATCTGCGCCGACTGCGCGTCGAACATCAGCCTCGCCTCCTGCGCGATGGTCCGGCGGATCCCCATGAGGGTCATCGGGTCGATGAAGGCGCCCGCGCGCCGCGTCGAGAAATGAAGGTGCGGCCCCGTGCTCCGCCCCGTCGTGCCCACGTAGCCGAGGAGCTGCCCCGCGTGGACGCGCATCCCCGGCCGCAGCCCCGGCGCGAAGCGAGACATATGCGCGTAGCCCGTCGCCACGTTGAGCGTCGGGTGGTTCACCGTCACGAGGTTGCCCGAGGGCCCCGCGTCGCCCACCGTCGCGACGATCCCGTCGGCCGCGGCGTAGATGGGCGTCGCCTCGGGGGCCGCGAAATCGACGCCGTTGTGGGCCTTGATCACATGCAACACGGGGTGCATGCGCCGGGGGTTGAAGAGCGACGAGAGCCGCGCGCCGGGCACCGGAGAGTGCAGCGGGCCGCGCTCGAAGGTGTGGCCCTGGGCGTCGAAGAAGTCTCCGCGCGTGGGGCCGATGCCCACCCAGAAGGCCCTGCGGTGCCCGTACGCGCCGCGGTAGTCGATGCCGAGCACGCGGCCGTAGCGGTAGAACTGGCCGTTCATGCGCTCCTCGTCGACGATGAGCCGCAGCACGTCGCCCGCGAGGATGTGCGGCGCGAGGCCCATGCCCGTGAACACCTCGCCGAGGCGCGCGCTCATGTCGGGCTGCAGGTGCGACATCGCGAGCGTCGCCGCGAGCGAGCCCGTCACGCGAAAGCCCGCGGCGAGACGGCGCGAGGTCATGGTCACCTCGACGCGCTCGCCGTGCCACCCCTCGGGCTCGCGAATGGCTGCCCACACGAGCGTGGCATCGCGGCGGTACTCGACCCTGCGCACCTCGCGGTTGATCTGGTCGCGCATCGTGGCGACGCGGTCGTTCGCCTGGAGCGCGCGCATGTTCACGAGCGGTTGGAGCGCGCGGATCACGCCCTGCGCGTCGGCGGGCGTGAGGCGCAGCGAGCGGAGCGCGGCGGCGAGGGTGCGAGGGCCGAGGCGCTCCTGCGACACGTCGAACGCGGGCCCCGCGGGGGGCGGAGGCTCCGTCGGCGCCGAGGCGTCGAGGTCGAGCGCGAAGGAGGGCGGCGGCGTCGCGGCGGGCTCGACGACGCGACGCGCGGCCGCGACGGGGCGCGCCGCGGGAGGCGGGCGCAGCGGGTCGAGCGTGGTCCACACGATGGCGAGGCCGAGCGCGCCGAGGGCCGCGCCCAGCGTGGCGCCGACGCCCGCGATGAGAAAGATCCCGCGGGCCCCCGTGGCGCCCTGCGACTCGGGCTCGGGGGGAGGCACGTACATGCGCTTCGGCATGCGCACGACGGGGTCGTTCGCGGGCGATACGTCGTCCTCGAAGTCATCGCGCGAGGGGAGTGGCGGCGCCATCGCGAGGCAACGCGTAGCAGCGCCGAGGCCCCGGGGGCAAGCGACGGAGCCGCTACGGTTCGGGCGCGGCGGGCAGCGAGACGCGGAACGTGGCGCCCGCGCCGGGGGCCGTGTCGAGGCTGATCGTGCCGCCGAGGCCCGTCACGATGTTGTGCACGATCGAGAGCCCGAGGCCCGTTCCGTTGCGCACGCCCTTGGTGGTGTAGAACGGTTCGAACGCGCGCCGCGCGACCTCGGGGGGCATCCCCGGGCCGTTGTCGGCCACCTCGAGGAGCGCGCGTCCGGCCTCGGCCCACACGCGGATGTGCACGAGGTTTCGCTCGATGGGCGTCGGGGCGAGCGCGTGCGCCGCGTTGACGAGGAGGTTCACGAGCACCTGCACGAGCTGCGACTCGTCGGCGAGCACGCGCGGCGTCGGGAGCAGGTCGGAGGCCACGGGCGTCACGTGGCGCAGCGCGCTCTGCGCGAGCTGCAGGGCCATCTCGACGGCCGCGTGCACGTCGACGCGCGTGCGCTCCTCGCGCTCGCCGCGGGCGAAGGTGCGCAGGCCGCGGACGATCTTTCGGATGCGGTCGGCCCCGTCGCGCGCCTCGGCGATGAGGTCGAGGATCTCGGTCCTCCGCTGCTGCGGGACGGCGTGCGGGAGCGCCTGCACCTCTTCGGTGAGCAGGTCGAGGTTGCCGATCACGTACGTGAGCGGGTTGTTGATCTCGTGGCCGACGCCCGCCGCGAGGGTGCCCACGGTGACCATGCGCTCCTGCGCGGCGAGGGCGAGCATCCCGTGGCGCTGCTCGTGGGTGTCGTAGAGCACGATGAGCCACGCCGGGCGCCCGCGGTACGTGACCCTCGTCGGCTGGCCGTGTTCGAGCGGCACCGCGCGCCCGTCGGCCGCGAGGTAGCGCACCTCGATGAGCCCCTGCGACACCCCCGCGTCGACGGCGGCCATGCGCTCGAGGACCATCGCGCGGTCGTCGGGGTGCACCGCCGAGAGGATCCGCCGGTCGACGACGTCGGCCATGCTCTCGTAGCCGAGCTTCCTCGCGAGGGCGCGGTTGGCGTAGAGCACCGTGTCGTTGTCGCGGATCACGATGGGGTCGGGGAGCATCTCGAGCACGCCCTCGAGCTCCGTCGAGAGCTCCGAGAGCCGCGCGAGCTCGCGCTCGCGCTCCGTCGCGTCGTAGACGAGCCCGAGGCCGCCGGTCACCTCGCCCGCGGCGGAGCGCATGGGCACCAGCTTCACGTCGAGGTAGCGGCCGTTCCGCTCGGACATCCACGACGCGCGCTCGCCGTCGAGGCAGCGCTGACACGCCGCGAACACCATCTCGCGGCGCTCCGGCGTGGTGAGCTCGTGGAGCCGCTGGCCCACGATCAGCTCCCGCGAGGGCACGCCGTCGAAGGTGAGCGCGCCCTCGACGGCGAGGATGCGCATGTCGCGGTCGAAGACCCCGAGCAGCGCGTTGGGGATCGTCTCGGCGATCGTGCGGTAGAGGGCCTCGTCGCGCTGGAGCTGCTGACGCGCGTGCCGCAGCTCGCGCTCGCGCTCGGAGACCTCGCGCAGCGCGGCGATGGCGTAGGTCTCCTCGCCGATCTGCGTGAGGCTGAGGCTGGCCTCGACCTCGGTCACGCCGCCGCCCTTGAGCCTCGCCTCGACGAGCTGCGCCGTGCGCATCTGCGCGCCCCGCTCGCCGGCGAAGAAGTCCTCGCGGTGTCGCGGGTGCGCCTCGGCCTGGCGCGTCGGCATCAGGGCCTCGACGCGCTCGCCCACGAGCGCGCCCTGGGGATAGCCGAAGAGCGCGTGCGCGCGCGCGTTGGCGGCGACGACGAAGCCCGCGCGGTCGACCACGACGAGCGCGTCGGGCGACGCGTCGAAAAAGGTCATGGCGGCCCCTTCGAGCATCACGCGGGTCCCCACCGATGGAAGCGCCGGACCGACATGGCGCTCTGCATTATCACGCAGCCGCGTCGGGCCGCACCGGCCTTCTGCGATCCTTGGCGGTTGCGTCGACGGTGTGCTTCTCGGACCGCATACCTCCCCTCCGCGTCAGCGCCCCCAGGTGACGGCCAGGGTCGCGCGGAGTGTGGCCGTGGCGTTGGCGCCGAGGCCGTCGATCCAGGGGTCTGCGGCGAGCCCGAGGGACCACAGCGCGCGGTCGACGCGGAGGCCCACCCCGAGGGCAACCGAGAGCCTTCGGGTCCCCGAGTCGGCGACGCGCGCGCCGTCGCGCCACGCGTCGAGTTCGATCGATTGCGAGACGCTGGCGGTCGCGGTGAGCGCCCCGGTGGCCCGCCACGCGCCGAAGAGGGTGACCGTGGCCCGGGGGCCTGGCGTCCACGTGGAGCCCGCGTCGCGCGGGGTCGCCACGCGCACGCCGACCTCCGCCGCGACGCCGACCTCGCCGCGGGCGTCGCTGCGCCGCGCGAGCTCGCCGCCGAGGCCGAGCTCCCACGCGCCGAGGCCCAGCCCCGCGACGCCGTTGGCGACGGTCCCCGCGACGCGGTCGCCCGTGGGGGCGCGCACCGAGCCCGAGGCGGCCACGCGCCAGCGCCAGTCGTTGCGGACCTCCCAGCGGACGCGCGCCGTGACGTCGCCGGGCGAGAGGGCGCGCACCGACACGCCGGGCTCGTCGGCGGCGGAGAGCGCCGCGCCCGCGAGGACGGAGAGCTCCACGGCGCGGGTCGGGCGCCACGCGCCGGCGGCTTCGAACACGAGGCGTCGCGTCGAGACGCCCGACGGCGTCGGGTACGCGCGGCCGCGCTCGTCCCAGGTGGCCGCGTCGGTGATGGCCGCGACGCTGGCGCGCAGCGCGAAGGCGTCGCCCGCGGCGCTGAGCGCGGTCACGGGCGCGGCGCCGGGCGCGCACGGACACGCGCGCGGTTCACCCGGAAGAACAAGGGCCGCGAGCGATCCCGCGAGGAGGGCGGCGCTACGGGATGAACACGCTGACGAGCGCGACATCGGAGCGCGCTCCCTGCGCGACGCGGAGGTTGATCTGCCAGCGGCCGGGCATCGTGAGGCGGAGGTCGTCGACGGCGAAGCGCTCGCCCTCGGCGGTCACCGTCGCGACGGCGCGCTCGTGGTCGTGCGAGGGCATCGCGGCGACCACCTCGGCGAGCACGGCGGAGGCGCCGCTCGACGCGTCCCACGCGCGCACGTGGAAGCTGTTCACGCCGCGACGAAAGTCTCCGTCGTCGTGGGTGATCTCGACGCGAAAGGTGCCGCGCTCGGTGAGCGAAGGTGCGGCGTCGTCGGGCGCGGGCGCGCCGCAGCCGGTCGAGAGGAGCGCGAGGAGGAGCAGAGCAATCGGGCGTCGCATCGGGCGTCGCGGTTGATAAGGTCGTCGCGGTCGGTCGCTCAAGGTCCTGCGACAACGTGACGCACGAGGGGGTTGTGGCTCTCCAGGGGCGTCCGTGAGACACAGCCGACGCGACGTTCGATGGACGCCTCCGACACTCCCCGCTGGCTCGTGGTCGACGACGACCTGCCGTTTCGCACGGCGCTCGCTGCGGCCCTCTCTCGCCGCGGACACGCGGTGCGCGCCGCGAGCTCGATGGCCGACGCGCTCTCGGTCTGCGACGCGTGGACGCCCGACCGCGCGGTGATCGACCTGCGCATGCCCGGCGGCGGCGGAATGGACCTCCTGCGTGAGCTCAAGCGGCGCTTCCCCGACGTGGCCGTGGTGGTGCTCACGGGGTACGGGAGCATCCCGAGCGCGATCGAGGCCGTGAAGGCGGGCGCGGTGAACTACCTGACCAAGCCCGCGGAGCCCTCGGAGATCGAGGCGGCCTTCACCGAGTCGCCCGCGGGCGCCGAACCCGCCGAGTCCGAAGACCTCCCGTCCCTCGACCGCGCCGCGTGGGAGCACCTGCAGCGCGTGCTCTCCGAGTGCAACGGCAACATCTCCGAGGCCGCGCGACGCATGGGGATGCACCGCAGGACGCTCCAGCGGAAGCTCCAGAAGCTCCCTCCGCGGCGATGAGCGCGCCCCGAAGCACGCGCTCGGCGCCCGTCGAGGTCCACTGGCTCGTGCGACTGCGCTGGGCCGCCGTGGCGGCGCTCTCGGCCTCCGTCGTCGCCGTGCGCTTCGTGCTCCACGCGCCCGTGCCCGAGGGCCCCGTCGCGGCCATCGTGGGCGCGCTCGTCGTGGCGAACGTGCTCCTCGTCCTCGCGCTGCGCCGCGGCCGAACCATCTCCGACCGCGCCATCGCGCTCAACCTCCTCTTCGACACCGCGGCCATCACGGCGCTGCTCCTCTGGACCGGCGGCGCGATGAACCCCTTCACCACGCTCTACCTCCTGCACGTCGCGCTCGCCGCGGTGCTCGTCTCGCGGCGCCTCAGCCTCGCCGTCGCCGTGGGCTCCGTCGGGGCCTTCGGCGCGCTCCTCGTGCTCAAGCCCGAGGCCGTTCACGTCTGGCACGCGCCGGGGATGTTCCTCCTCCACGTGCGCGGGATGTGGCTCGCCTTCGCGCTCACCGCGGGCTGCCTCTGGTACTTCACCGACCGCGTGAACGCCTCGCTGCGCCGCCGCGAGGCCGAGCTCACCGAGGCCCGCCTCGACGCCGAGCGCGCCGAGCGCCTCGCCGCCCTCGGCACCCTCGCCGCGGGCACCGCGCACGAGCTCAACACGCCCCTCGGCACCATCGCGATCGTCGCGAGCGAGCTCTCCGAGATGCTCTCGGACCGGCCCGAGGCGCGCGCCCAGGCCGACCACATCCGCGCGGAAATCAAGCGCTGCGCCGCGATCCTCTCGCGCATGCGCTCGCACGAGCAGAGCCCCGAGGAGCCCTGCGACGTCGCCGCGGGCGAGTGGGTGGCCGAGGTGCTCGCGAGCTCGCCCGAGCACGCCGCCGTGCCGCTGAGGGTCAGCGCGCAGGCCCGCGACGCGAGGCTCTCGCTGCGGCCCGAGACGATGCGCCAGGCGCTCGTGAGCCTCCTCGACAACGCGCGCCACGCGACGCGGGACGCGACGGGCGACGCGGTGGCCGTGCGCGTCGACGCCGCCGATGGGGCCGTGACGATCACCGTCGAAGACCGCGGCGTGGGCATCGACCCGGCGCTGCTCCCGAGGCTCGGTCAGCCCTTCGTCACGACGCGCGAGCCGGGCGAGGGGATGGGCCTCGGGCTCTACCTCGTGCGCGCGGCGGCGGCGCAGCACGACGGGGCCTTCGCGATCGCGAGCGACGGCGGCGTCACGCGCGCGACCCTGAAATTACCGACGATCGAGGGGTGATGAGACGGGGCGGAGCTCAGAGCCGACGCGCGCGGATGTCCTCGAGGATCTCCTGCGCGGCGCGGATGCCGGAGTTGCAGGCGCCCTCCATGAAGCCCTGCGAGTCGTAGAACGAGTCGGTGTGCTCGCCCGCGAATTTGAGCGCGCCCGCGGCCTGGGCTTCGAGGCCCGCGACGGTGGTGAACTGGCCGGGGTGATACGCGGTGTAGGAGCCCTTGCTGTAGCGCTGCGGGGTCCAGTGACCGCGACGCCCGATGAGGCGCCCGCTGGCGTCCCTCGACGCGGCCGCCGCGGCGCCGGGGAAGATCAGGTCGAGGTCGCGGACGAAGTCCTCCATCTCGCCGCCGATGCGCGCGGTGCCCGCGGCGCTCATCACGCCGTCGGTGGGCGGCCCGGCGTGACAGCCGCCGCAGCCGAAGTTGTGCGCGGCGTTCTGCTGGAGCTCGTAGCCGCGGTTGCCGCCGCTGTAGTCGGTGAGGATCCCGCCGGCGCCGCGGCCCGGGGCCATGTAGTTGGTCTCCCAGGTGTTCTGCACGTTCGCGAGGTCGGCGTAGGCCTCGCCGGTGCCGCCCTGCTCGGCCCACACGCGGCGGTTGAAGCGCACCATGGTCTTGGCGTTGTTGCCGTAGCCGAGCTCGTTGATCGCGCGGAGCTTGTCGGTCGTGAGGCCGAGCGACGCGTCGAGGGTGACGCCGCGGAGCACGCTGAAGGGCACGGTGACCACGACCGCGTCGGCGACCTCGGGCGTGGTCGAGCCGTTGAAGAAGAGCTGGTACTCGCCCGAGGCGTTGCGCGCGAGGCGCGTGAGCGTCGCGCCGTGGTCGATGGCCGTGCCCGCGTCGGTGACGCGCGCCGCGATGGCCCTCGCGATGCCGTCGTTGCCGCCGATGAGGTGGTAGCGCTCGTCGCTGAAGACGCCGAACTCGGTGAAGTGACGCCTGCGGTCCATGTGGATGAACTGCAGAAAGTTCAGGCTGCTCTGCTCGTAGGGCTCGAGGCCGTACTCGGCGATGTAGGCCTCGTAGAGCACCTCGCGGATCAGCGGGAGGTCCGACGCGCGGGCGCTCAGGTAGGTGGCGAGGTCGAGGTTGTCGAGGGCCTCGTCGGCGGCCGTGTGCGAGAAGAACGTCGGGCCGTTCGAGAGCGTGCGGAAGTCCGCGGCGAGGCGGGGCTCGAGCGCGCGCCACTGGGCGACGACCTCGTCCTCGGCGTGGAGGCTGCCGAAGAAGTGGTACCGGAACGTGCCGGGCGTGTGCTCGAGGTCCTCGCGCGCGATGCCGAACTCCCGCGCGTACGAGAGCATCGTCGTGTGGAACGTGTCGATCATCTCGCCGCCGCACTCGGCGACCTGCCCCGGAAAGGTGTCGTGGTCCGTGAGCACGCGCCCGCCCACGCGGCTGGGGAGGGCCTCGTAGATCCTGCACGTGAGCCCCCTGCGCCGCAGCTCGTCGGCGCACGCGAGGCCCGCGAGCCCGGCGCCGACGATCGCGATCCGCGGCGCGCCACGCACCGGCGACGCCCTCGCCGTGAAGGGCGTGACGCCCACGACGGCCGCCGCGGCGACCCCGAGGCCGCCGAGCATCTGTCGGCGTGAGAGCCTCCGCTCGCGCTCTGCCATCGCCTCGCCGCGCGCGTCGTCGACGCTGCACCCGAGGTGATCCGCGGCGCGAGAGAGGCGAACGAGGTTCCGCACTCGATCGAACAGGCGACTGTGACCCACGTCATCGGCTCCCTTCTGCGTGTGGACGAGCTCCGTCACGCGCGGGTGCAGCGCTCCGGCGGAGGCTCGTCGCCTCCTCCGGCAAGGGCCCGCTCCTGCGCGCTCCGACGCGAAGATCAAGCGCTGGAGGTTCGATGCCGTCAAGGCATTTGCGGGCCTCCAACGATGATTCAACGGAGCGGCCGCAGCCCCTCGTCGCCCCCCGATCGCGCCGTGGTATTTCTCGCCCCCTCCGATGGTCGTCCGATCGACTTTTTCCCGCGTGTGCGCGGCCCTCGTCTGGCTCTTCGTTGCGCAGTGCGCGCCCGCTTGCACGGAGGTCGTGCCGGGCACCAGCATCGACGCGACCGTCGACGCCTCCGACGCCCGCGAGGCGAGCGCAGACGGAGACGTGACCGACGACGCGATCGACGGCGCGCTCGACGCGCAGGTGCCGCCCTCCGACGACGCGGGCTGTCCGCTCGTGGGCATCGCGTTCATGGGCGCGGCGTGCGACACGCCCGGCGCCGAGTGCCGCGGGCCTCGCTTCATGTGCTACACGGGCACCGCCGTGGGGCCCGTCGGACTCGAGCGTTGCCGCTGCCTCATGGGGCGATGGGCGTGTTCGAACACCTGCGCCGAGTGGCAGGCCTCGCTGCGCGACCGCTGAGCGCTCAGAGCGTGAGCTGGAGCTGCACCCGCGCGAGGTGCTGCGCGGCCGACGGGTCGTCGCCGAAGTTCATCTGCCAGTCGGCCTGGAGCTTGTACGCGTGGCCGCCGAGGTAGACGTTTGCGCCGGCGCCGAGTTCGTGGCCGCGCGTCGACGCGAGGGCGCGGAGCGTCGGGTCGGTGTCGGTGATGGCGACGAGGTGATCCCACCGCGCGACGGCCTCGACGCGCGCGCCGAGCATCACGCCGAGCTGCACGAGGTAGCCCCACCCCGCGCGAGACCACTCCGTCGCCGCGCGTCCGTCGGCGACGTAGCCGTGGCTCGCCTGCGAGGCCCCACGCCAGAGGCCCTCGGCCAGGAGCGAGAGCCCGCGCCACTTGAAATGAAGGTCCGCCGCGGCGTGGAGGTAGTCGTAGGACCCGTGCGCGAGCGTCGCGCCGAGGGTGCTCTGCGCGCGCGTCGACGACTGGTTGTAGGCGCCCGCGACGCCGATCGCGAGGCGCGGCGAGGCGCGGCGCTCGAGGTCGCCCTCGAGGTTGTCGTCGAAGGCGCCGAGGGGGCTCACCTGGAGCCGCGCGACGTAGAGAAAGCCCGCGTCGCCGCCGAGGCGGTTGCGGCCCTCGCCCGAGAACACGCCGAGGGCGTACTGAAGGCGTCCGCCGAGGCCGAAGAGGTCGCGCGACGAGAGCTCGACGCCCGCGTCGCGGTCGAGGCTGAGCTCGCGCACGACCTGTTGGCGGTCGACGAACTGGAGCGACGCCTCACGGATCGTCCGCGCGCGATCGAAGGGCACGAAGAACTGCCCCACGCGGAGCTGGAGGTCTCGCGCGGCGGTGTACTGCGCCCACGCGTCGAAGAGCGGCGAGGCGCTGCCCTGTTCGTAGTCCTGCGCGGCGAGCGCGAGCTGGACGTAGTAGCGCACGTCCGTCGAGAACGCGTGCCCCGAGAGGATGAGCCGCAGCGTCCGGATCGAAATGTCCGTCTGCGGATCGCCCTGCGACGGCGCGGTGAAGGTCCCGCGGAACTGCGCGCGCGACGAGACGGTGAGCGAGATCGACGGGTCGCGCAGCGTGATCGTGACGCCCGCCCCGGGGCGCCCTTCGAAGCTCACGCGATCCGTCGGTGTGGTCTGCGTCGGTGTGGTCTGCGTCGGCGCGCTCTGCGTCGGTGGGGTCTGCGCTGGCTGCGTCTGCGCGGCGACGGCGGCCGGTGCGAGCGAGAGCGCCGTCGCGAGCGCGAGGCGGGCCATGGTCACGTCGCGCCTCCGGCGACGGCCACGGCGCGGGCGCAGCGGTCGTCGTCGAAGAGTCCCGCGAGGTCGTCGCTCGGAAACATCCCGAGCGCGTGGGCCCTCCGCGCCGCGGTCTCGACCGTGGGGCGCAGGGCGTCGGCCGTGAAGTCGATGCGCGGCCACGAGGCGATGAGGAGGTCGGCGGGCAGCGGGCGTCCGGTCTGCGCCGAGAGCGCGCGCGACACCGCGAGCCGCGCCTCGGTGTCGTGCTCGCGGATCCAGCGGACCTCCCTCGCCGCGGCGTCGACGAGGCGATCGACGGGCGCGGGCGCGTCGTGGAGGTACGCCTGACGGACGACCAGCAGGGTGATCGCGAACGACCTGTTCGGCCAGAGGTCACGCTCGTCGACGAGCACCACGCCGTCGGCCTCGAGCACGAGGCGCGAGGCCCAGGGCTCGGGCACCCAGGCGCCGTCGAGGCCGCCCTGATGAAACAGCGTGAAGATGTTGGCGTTCTCGATCGCCGTGAGCTGCACGTCGCCGCCGCGCTCGGCGGGCGCGAGGCCGTGCGTCGAGAGGTAGTGGCGCAGGGCGATGTCCTGCGTGTTGCCGATCTGCGGCGCCGCGAGGCGCTTGCCGCGGAGGTCTGACGGACCGCGGATGTTCGCGCCGCGGCGGACGACGAACGACGTCCCGCCGGAGGCCGCGCCCGACACGACCTTGAGCGCGCGACCGTGGCTTCGAACGAAGCCCGCCGCCGCGGGGATGGGGCCCACGAAGGTCGCGTCGAGGGCGCCGGCCATGAGGGCCTCGACGGCCGCGGGCCCCGCGTTGAACGAGTGCGTGACCAGGCGCGTGGGGCCGAGGGCCTGCGCGAAGCGACCCGACGCGATCCCCGTGATCGCAGGCGCGTGCGTGAGGTTCGGAAACGACCCCAGGCGCAGGACCCTCGGGTCCGAGGGCTTCTTCCGGCACGCGAAGGAGAGCGCCGCGCCGGCCGCGCCCGCGAGCAGCGACCGTCGATCCAGGCGGAGTGAGTTCGATGCGTCGTCCATTGTGGTGATTCTAGTATACTAGAAACTGCTCTCGTAAAAAGAAAAGATGCGTCTTTCGTGGAGGTCTCGTTTCGCGCGTCGCGGCTCCCGGAGGTTGCTCCGGCGCGCGCGGCGGTGATACGGCGTGCGCATGGCCGAGCGATCGACCCGCCGGGTCGAACACGGCGACTGGCAGACCCCCTACGAGCTCGCGCTGCGCGTGGCGGGGCTCCTGCGCGCGCGTGGGGTCTCACCGGCCTCCGTGGTCGAGCCCACGTGCGGGCGGGGGGCCTTCGTGCGGGCCGCGCTCGCGACCTTCGAAGGCGCGCGCGTGGTGGGCTACGAGCTCTCGCCCGAGCACCTCGCGACGGCCCGCGCCGACCTCGCGGGCACGCGCGCCGAGCTGCACCAGGGAGACTTCTTCGAGACCGAGTGGAGCGAGGTGCTCCGCGCGTTGCCCGAGCCCATCCTCGTACTCGGCAATCCGCCGTGGGTGACCTCCGCCACGCTCGGCACGCTGGGCTCGGGGAACCTCCCCGCGAAGGCGAACTTCAAGGGCCACCGCGGCCTCGACGCGATCACGGGCAAGGCCAACTTCGACATCTCCGAGTGGATGCTCACGCGGCTCATCACGGCGCTGCGCGGTCGCGCGTTCACCGTCGCGATGCTCTGCAAATCGAGCGTCGCGCGGAGGCTCCTCGAGTCTGCGAGCGCGAACCGCTGGGCCCTCGACGGCGCCACGTGGCGCGTCGACGCGATGGCGCACTTCGACGCCTCGGTCCACGCCGTGCTCCTCGCGGTGACCAGCCGCGGAGACGCGCCCGCGAAGGCGCAGTGGCCCGTGTATGACGGCCTCGACGCGGAGGCTCCGTCGCGGACGATGGGCGTCGTCGGGGGCGCGCTCTACGCCGACCTCGACGCGTTCACGGGCACGCGCGACCTCGCGGGGCGCTCGGAGATCGAGTGGCGCTCGGGCATCAAGCACGACTGCGCCGCCGTGATGGAGCTCCGCCGCGAGGGAGCGGTCTACCTGAACGGCCTCGGCGAGCGCGTCGCGCTCGAAGACGAGCGAGTGTTCCCGCTGCGCAAGGGATCGGACGTGGCCAACGGCCGCGAGGCGCGCGGTCGCTACGTGATCGTGACGCAGCGCGCGCTCGGCGAGGACACTTCGAAGCTCGGCGCGACGGCGCCCCGGACGCGCGCCTACCTCGACGCGCACCGCGCCCTCCTCGACGCGCGCAGGAGCGCGATCTACCGGGGGCAACCTCCCTTCGCGATGTTCGGCGTGGGGGAGTACTCCTTCGCGCCCTACAAGGTCGCCATCTGCGGGCTCTACAAGCGCCTGCGCTTCAACGTCGTGGGGCCCGAAGACGGGCGGCCCGCGATGCTCGACGACACGTCGTACTTTCTCCCGTGCCCCGACGCGGCCGCGGCGACGCGCATCGCCGACGCGCTCAACGGCGAGCGCGCGCAGGCCTTCCTCCGCGCGCGGGTGTTCTGGGACGCCAAGCGCCCGGTGAACAAGTCGCTGCTCCAGTCGCTCTCGCTCAACGCCCTGCTGCGCGGGTGAAGCTCCTGGGATGAGGCGCGGATCAGCGCGTCCAGTCGGCGTCGGGGGCGCTCCGATCGCCGAGCGTCGCGCGCACCTTCGACGCGACGCCGGGCTTCAGCGCGTCGATGAAGAGCAGCCACCGGAACGCGTCGCGAAGCACGTCGTCGGCCGGGCGGAACGTCGCGCCGAGCTCGGTCTTCGCGCGGGTGGAGTCGTACGAGAGGTGGCGGCCGTAGACGTCGTTGAGGATCGCGCGGGTGATGGGCGCGTCGGCGCCGCTCGCGGCGGCCTTCTTCTCCGCTCGCCCCGCGAGGAACGAGAGCAGAAAGCGCGGCGGACGAAAGGTCGGAGGCTTCACCCCCGAGAGCTTCGCGAAGGCGCCCGCGAGCTCCGCGGGCTTGAGCACGTCGCCCGTCGCGAGGTACCGCTGACCGGCCTTGCCCTTGCGCGCCGCGAGCACATGGCAGAGGGCCACGTCACGAACGTCGGTCACGCTCACCGCGAGGACCGACGGATCTCCCTGGAGGAGCCCCACGAGCGCCGACGTGGCCGGCGTGATCCGGTAGTCGCGCGGCCCGAAGACCCCGCTCGGATTGACGATCACCACCTCGAGCCCGCCAGCCTCGGCCTCCTTGCGCGCGAGGGCCTCGGCCTCGATCTTGGAGCGCGTGTAGGGGCTCGTCGCGCTCGCGAGAAAGGCGCGCTCATCGAGGGGCTTCGAAGGGTCCGCGGCGAAGCCCACCGTCGCGCCGCTGCTCGTGAACACCACGCGGCGAACCCCCGCCGCGCGCGCCGCCGAGAGGGCGTTCCTCGTCCCCGTCACGGCAGGGCCCACGATCGCCTCGGGGTCCGTCGCGAAGTTTCGATGCGGCGACGCGACGTGGAACACCACCTCCACGCCCCGGCACGCCGCCTTCACCGCGTCGGCGTCGAGGATGTCTCCCTCCCGCCGCTCGACCTCCAGACCCGCGAGCGCGCGCGTGTCCGCCTTCGGACGCACCATCGCCACCGGCTCGATGCCCGCGTCGAGGCACGCGCGAACGACGTGGCTCCCGATGTGCCCGTTCGCCCCGGTCACCAGCGCTTTCATTGGTCGATCCCGCTCCCATCCTCGCGCAGACGATGCTTCGTGGCGCGACGCTCGACGCAAAGCAACGCGAGGACCAGGCGCCATCCACGGGTCGCCGCGAACCCCGACTCGCATCGCGTGTGCGCCGCGGTGCACCGTGCGTCGAGCGCGCACGAGACGGCGAAGTCGTTGCAATTGTGTCGACGGTCCGCGCTCAGGCCGCGCCGCGGTAGAGCCGCTCGGGCCCCGGCGCGTCCGGTCCCTTCGGCGTGGCCTCGATGCGCGCGCCGACGCCGAGCGCCGCGCCGATCGCCGCGAGCGAGAGCACCATGTTCGAACCGCCGTACGCGACGAGCGGCGCGCCGACGCCCACCACGGGGATCGCCCCGAGCGACATCGCGGCGTTCATCGCCGTCTGCCAGAGGATCACCGCGCCGACGCCCGTCACCAGCGCGAGGTCGTAGCGCTCCGTGGCGCGCCGCGCGATGGCGAAGACGCGCGTCACCAGCAGCGCGTACGCCGCGAAGGCCAGCGCGAGGGCGATGACCCCGTGCTGGTTCGCCCACGCCACGAGCGCGAAGTCGGTGCGAGCGTCGGGCAGATGTCGCAGCGCGTGGAGCGATTGTTCGGCGCCGAACCACCTCCCGCCCACGAGGGCGCCGCGGGCCTGCATGGGCTGCCACGCGATGGCCGCGTAGCGCTCGGGGTCGAGAAAGGCCCGCAGCCTCGCGAGCTGGTACTCATGCAGCACCAGGCGCGGGAGCAGCAGCGCGGGGAGCACCGTCGTGCCGATCACGAAGCCCATCGAGCGGGCCGCGCGCGGCGTCACCAGCAGCGTCGAGAGGGCGATCGCGATGAGCAGCACCGCGGTGCCGAGGTCGGGCTGCGAGGCCACGAGGGCCACGGGGAGGCTCACCGCCGCGAGCACGCCGCCGAGCGCTCTCGACCACGTGCGCGTCCCGATGGGCGCGTCGCCGAACCAGCGCGCGAGGGCCGCGACGACGCCGAGCTTGAGCGCCTCCGAGGGCTGCACGAGGATGGGCCCGAGGCGCATCCAGCGTCGCACGCCGCGCATCTCGGCGTGAAAGCCCGAGAGGCACAGGAGCACCGCGCCGAGGCCGAGCGCGAACACCCACGCGAGCTCGCGGTGGCGGTCGCGGCGGGCGAGGCGGTACGTCCACGCGCCCGCGCCGAGGCCGATCGCGATCCAGAGCGATTGCCGCAGCGCGAAGCCGCCGCGGAGGGTCGTGTCGAGACCTTCGAGCCCGCGGAGGTTCACGAGGCCCATCGCGAGGAGCGCGAGCGTCGACGCGGCGATCCACGGGTCGATGCGGCGGGTGATGGCGTTCACGGGCGGGCTCCTCGGGTGGGGTGTCGTTCGTTCCAGACCCGCACGACGGCGAGCGCGGCAGACCTTGGATCGGTGAAGGGCGTCGCGACGCCGCCGTCGTCGGTGACCGCGACGACGACGAGCGCGGGGTCGAGCGCAGGCGCGACGGCGACGCAGCTCCGATGCGGGTCGTGGAGGGCGCCCGCCCGGGTGTGCGAGACGTCGGGCGCCTCGACCTGCGCCATGACGGCGAGCGCGCGCGCACGCACGCAGCTCGGGATCGTGACGCGCGCACGCACCACGGGGCTCGCGCGGTGAACGATCTGGCCTTCCGGCGAGAGCACGCGATCGACGAGGCGAGGCTGAAAGAGCACCCCTCCGTTCGCGATGGCCGCGAAGGCGACCGCCACCTGGAGCGGCGTCGCCGTGAGCTCGGGGTAGACCAGCACGCCCTGATCGCTCGCCGCCTCTTCGGGCGTCAGCGCGCGCGCGGGACGCACCTCGCCGTCCGCCTCGTCGCGCAGGTCGACGCCCGTCATGTGACCGAAGCCGAGCTCGCGGATCCATCGCTCGGTGTTCGTCTCGTCGCCGCGAAGGGCCCCCGTGCCGCAGTCGCTCGCGCGCTCGATCGCGAGCTCGTCGAAGAGGTCCATGAGGCCCGCCCAGCGCGTCCACGCGCGCGTCTCGCCCGACACGCGATCGAGCAGCGGGCGCGAGGGCCAGAGGCGCGGCGCGGTGTAGTCCTCGATCGCGTCGCCTTCGAAGCGCATCGGGTCGACGGCGGGCCGAGACACGTACGCGAGCACGCTGCCATCGCGCGGGTCGAGCGCCACCACGGCGCCTGCGGCATCGCCGAGCGAGCGCGCGGCGGCGAGTTGCATCGCGGGATCGAGCGTGGTCGCGAGCGTCATCCCGCGGTGATCGGGCGCGTACGACGACACGCCGCGGAGGGTGAGCTCCCACGAGCGCTCGAGGCCCGCGCGTCCGACGCGGTCTCCGCGGTGATACCCGACGGGCTCGGCGAGGTCGCGCTCGTCGACGTCGCCCATGAAGCCCACGGGGTGCGCCGTGAGCTCTCCCAGCGGATAGCGCCGCCGGGGGACCTCCGTGATCCACACGCCGGGCAGCTCGCGGCGCTCCGTTCGAATGCGCGCGGCCACGGACTCGTCGACGTTGCGTCGCACGCGGAGCACGCGCGTCCCCCGCGCGGCGGCGCGCATCACCTCGGACTGGAGGGTGACCGTGTCGTTGTACCCGAGCAGCGCCGCGAGTCGGTCGATGGCCCACGGCGCGCGCATGAGCTCCGCGGGCGCCACGTCGACCTCATGGCCCGTGACGCTCTCGGCGAGCGCGGTCCCGTCGGCGGCGAGGATGCGCCCGCGCGCGCTCGCCGACCGCGCCGCGCGGGAGTGGGGCTGCGCGCTCGGGGGCTGCGTGGCGACGAGGTGCACGGCGCGCGACGCGAGCGCCGTGAGGGCGAGCGCGGCGGCGATGGAGAGCCAGCGCGCGCGTTCGTGAAGCGGTGTCGTGAGCTCCATGCGTGGCCTCGTCGGGGTGTTGCGGCGCGCGCTCGATCGCGCGAAGACGACGACTATTACCGGCGCGCGGCGAGACATCCAATGGGCCGCGTGTGATTCGAGCCTCGGCGGAACCTTGCACGCGCTCGCCGCGCTCCGCGGTGCCGACCGCCGTCGTCTTGGACCTCGACGGCGAGCGCGTTGAGGAGATGCGGGGCGACCGACACGGCGATGGCGCGCTCGATGTCGCGCTCACCTCCGGTGCGGCAGTGCATCGGCGGGGAGACTCGGGGGCGTCGGTGAGGGGGGAGGCGATTGCCGACGGGCGAACACGCGCTCAAGGAAAGGTATCGCGCGGAAACTCCACGGGCGCGATGCCCGGCGCACGAACCCCTACGAACTGCACACGGTCACCAAGCGCGACGTCGTCGCGCCCGTCACCGTTGACGTCTCTGACCGGAACGGCCGGGCTCGGGCACACGCCCCAATTCCACCAGCCAGAGCGGTCAGGCCGCAGGTGGAGCACGCCATCACACTCGATCTCAGCGCGCCCGTCGCCGTCGAGGTCGCCCATCGCACGCACCGGTGGGGTAGAAAGCCTGTGAAGCGACTCGACCGACATGCGCTCCGCATCCGTCGAATGGAGCCGACAATAGAAAGGGTCACACTCCATCACGTCATCGACGCGGTCGCCCGTGAGATCTCCCACCGCGTAGACCGGAGGCTCCCCCCGGGGACCGTACAGCACTACGCTCGTGCTCGGGCGTTGCCAGCCCGTCGGCGTGCCGCGGTAGAGCTCGGCAAAGTCATAGCGATCCCCGACGGCGACGGTCCCGACGCCGAACACGTCGGGCCTTCCGTCGCCCGTGAAGTCACCCACGGGTTCGAGCCGAACGACGGCACCGACAGACGACGCCTCGAAAGGCAACATGGTGACCGCGCCGAGGCCCGAGGCGCCGCCGAACCACACGCGCGATTGAAGGTCTCGGAACGACCCAAGGTCCGCGTAGCCATCGCCGTTCAGATCGCCTACGACGAAGGCGGTGCTCGGGGCCTCGCCGACGGAGCCCGCGATCACCACGCCGACCGTGTCGATCGACCCGCCGTGTGATCGGTACAACCTCCACGGAAGCCCCGCTCGCAACAAGACCACGTCATCGCGCCGATCGCGGTCGACGTCCCCGACGGCCAGAACCCGAAGCGGCCCTGACCCCGCGGCGCCGTCGAGCGTGAGATGAGCGCCAACAGTGACCTCGCGCGCGCCGCCGCAAATCACGGTCACCCCGGTCGCGTCAGGGACTCCCATGTCGCCGCGACCGTCGCCGTTCACGTCACCGAGCGGGAGCACCGCCGACGCTCCCGGCACGCCGATCCGCACGGTCACAGCGCCCGCGGCGAGGCCGGTCGATGCACCGAACTCGACCCGGTGCGTGCCGACGCGCACGTCTTCGCGGCCATCGCCATTGGTATCACCGGCGTTCGCCATGACGTTCCAATCTTCGAAGCCGCACCCTGCTTCGACCGGGTACGTCGGGGCCGCGAGGCCCGAAGGTCCGCCGCGAGCGAAGCCCGGCGCGAAGCCCGGCACGATCGCGTCGGTGAAGCCGTCCCCGTCCACGTCGGCGAAGGCGCAGTCCGACCATGTGTACGGCGCTGGACGCGTCGTCGTCAGCAACCTGCCGTCCCCGAGGTAGAAGTTCTCGTTCTCATTCCAGGTAATTCGGATGTGGTCCGCGAGGCCATCTCCGTCGAGGTCACCCGTTGCTGTCGGCAGCCCCCATCGCCCTCCGGGGAACTCGAACGCGTGCTCGACATCGGGCCCGCGAGGCGAGCCCGGATACAAAATGGTGGGCGTCGCCTCCGCGCTGGGGTCGCGGTAGTTGCAGGCGACCTCGTCGAACCCATCGCCGTTCAGGTCTCCGAGCGCGACGCACGCGTCGTTGTCATCAAAGGTCGATCGTAGGATCCCGGCCGGTGCGAGCCCGCCGCGCGCCCCACGAAACCACACGAGCGGTGTGTGCCAGCCCGCGGCGATGACGTCGTCGAACCCATCACCATCCATGTCGAGGCCCCCCAGCACGAAGGCTCGGGCGCGCCAGGCTGGGGACGCCATGGGCAGGGAGAACGCACGCGCAGGCAGCGGGCCGCTCGCGCTCCCACGCAACAGCAGCAGCTCCGTCGTGTCACTGACGACCACGACGGCGTCGCCGTAGCCGTCGCCATCCACGTCGCCGGCGTAGGACATCACCGGGTCGTGCCAGGCGGTGATCCCTCCGATGAGCTCTTCCTGCAAGGTCCCGGTCGCCACCAGCCCCGATGAGCCGCCGAGCCAGACGCTCCCGGCAGAGGGGCCGACGAAGCGCACCGGGTCGATGAACCGCAGGCGGTCGGCGAACCCGTCGCCGTTGGCGTCGTAGTCCCCGCCCCACGTGTACGCTTCGCCCCGTCGCGAGCCGACGTACAACCGCCGCACCACGCTGGTCTCGACCCCGGCGTCGCCACCCGCGACGCTGCGCAAACCCCAGTGCCACACGCCGGGCGCCAGGTCGGTGCTCAACGTGAGGGCGTTGCCCGTCGCGTCCTGCCAGACGCAACCGAGGGTCAGCGCCCGATCGCGGCAGAGCACGACGCGCACGGCCTCGACGCCATCGGGGCGCAACCAGTCGAACGACGGTCGCCCGGCCGTGGCGTGCGCGCCGGTTCGTGGCGCGAGAGGCCAGGGCGCTCGACAGTCGCCGCACGCGGTCGGTGTCGGCATGTCGTCGACCGCGACCTCGCCCACATCCCAGATGGCCTCCCAGCGGGTCGCGTCGCGCGCATCCAAGGCGGTCGCGTCGAAGCTCGCAACGGGCGTGTCTTCAAGATCCTCGGGCGGGAGATCGCGCGTCGGTCCCTCGTCACCCGACGGGGTGTCGAAGCTGCTCTCCGATGCGTCACGCCTCCCCGCGTCGCGCGCCTCCGAGTCGGCGTCCACGAGCGGTTCGTCCGGGGCGTCGTTCGTGGTGTCGTCGGGCGTCTCCGCGCCGGGCGCGTCGACGCAACTCCCTCCCGGACACGGCGGCGGGTCGCACGCGCTCAGGCCCCACGCGCTCATGGCCATCGCGAAGGACCACGCGATCCGACGAGCGAGGCCCGCGCTCCCTCGCTTCAAACCCGTGGGCATGGCGATACACCCATTCTCGCTTCCGTGCGTCGTTGGTCGCACGAGGAAGGTACGGCGTTCACGCCCAGGCGTCTGCTCCGTTCGCGAGCCCGACCCCGCGCGTGCGCGTCAACGCGGAGGCGTACGAGAGCACGCGCGAAGGGGACTTCGTGCTGGTCACGGTCGCTGGGGAGCGCTTCGTTCAGCGCGCGGCCGGATCAGAGATCCAGCGATCGAGCTCGTCGGCAGAGAGGTCGAGCACGGCGTCGCCGAGGCGCTCGGGGCCCAGCGTGTCGAGCCTCGCGGTGAGCGTGCGCCGCTCGTCGTCGGAGAGCGCGCGACCGAGCTTGCGTGACGCCAGCCGTACGAGCAGGGCGAGTCCTTGCGCGAGCCCTCGCTCGAGCCCTCGCTGGAGTCCCTCGTTGCGAGCCTTCTCCTTGCTGGCTTGCTCGTGCTCGTCGATGAGCTTCTGAGTGGTCTGCATGAACTTGTCGTAGGCCTTCATCGGCAGGTCCTCTGGGCTCGCGATGCGGAGGTGGTGGAGCTGAGGTAGCGCGATCATGCGCTCGTGGGAATCCGCGGGCAACGCGGCCAGATCGTCGACCGCGCGCATCAACGTCGCGCCCGCGCCCATCAGCCGTAGCAGCAACGTCTCGCGACCGTGCGGCACGCGCGGGACGATCACAAGCCCCGTGTGACCGCACGGTGAGCCCGAGAGGAACCCCTCGGGCCATCCCCGCATCGGCGCGAACACCTCCGCGCGGAGCACCGAGCGGGGGACGCCCGCGGAGACGATCCAGAGCGTCGGCAGCGCAGGTCGGGCGCGAGGGCGCGATGAGGCCGTACGCATTCGCTGCGCGTGCCACGCGTGGAGCTTGTGCACGCACCCCAGCAGCCCGCTCACCGTGGGCGCCTTGCGGAAGAACTCCCAGAGCGAGAGGCGCGAGGCCATGCGATCGAGCACGTCGCGGGGAGCGCTACGCGAAGGCCGACGAGATGGCGTCCAGGCGAGGTCGACGAACACAGACTCGCCGGGGAGTTCGAACTCGGTCTCGGCGTGGCCGCGCGCTCCTTCGTGCGCGAGCAGCAGCGCCTTGGCGAAGTGGTCGAAGGGCGTTCGCGTCATGTGCGGCGCCCGGTGCGAGCCCCGAGCCAACGCGCGAAATGGCTTGTCCGTAGGTGTGACGCGAAGACGAGGGTGGCGGAAAGGGTGGCGGATGGGGTGGCGAGGGGGTGGCGGACCGCCACCTGCGCCGAGGGCGGAGCGTTGGTGCGAGACCTCGCGACGCCCGCCATCCCTTGCGTCTGACCCGCGGGGTTCACGTTGACGTCGCGCGTGTTCGTCGAAGAGCTTCGGCGCTGGCATCGCGATGCGAGAGGCGTCGCGAGCCCCGACGCGCTGCGCGTCGAGGCGGGCGCGATCACCTTCGCGCACCGAAGAGGGGGATCTCTCAACCTCAACGTCCATCCGCGCGTCGTCGCCGCCGACGGCGTAGGGCGCTGGGCGATGCGAAGGGCATCGAGCGCGAGGGCGATGCTCGCTGTGAGGGGCAAGTCTCGACCGCGCCCGCGAGGCGTTGGGACGAAACGAGCTGACGGGCGAACTCGCCGACGGATGGAGTCGAGGTGGCGGCGACGCGATGGCGATCGCTGTACGGCCGCGGCGTGCCACATGAACACGCAGCAGACGGCCGTTGGACTCGGTCACGCCTGAGTATGAGTCGCCGTACAGCAAGGGTTGTGCGAAACAACCGTTACGCGAGAAGTCTCCCCTCCGGAACGCACAGCGCGTCGGCGGCACCGGGGCGTTGGATTACGTATTCAATTCGACGCGAGCGGCAAGGTCGTCGACGACAAGGTGCGAGGGCTGCCCGATGAGTTCGTGAAGTGCTTCGTCGCCTTCGCGTTCGAGCGCCGCTGAGCGTCGCGCGTCACTGCCCGCGCGGAGCGCCTCGCTGGTCGTTCGCGCCGTGCGGCGTCGGCCAGAACACGTCGAGGGGCGCGGCGTCTCCGCCCGTCGAGACCGACAGCACCGAGCCATCCAGCGCGAACACCACGAAGCCGGTGCTGAGGAGGAGCGCGCGCCCCTGCCACTGGCCCGCGAACTCGTACGTCGCTGATGCCCTGAAATCGTGGTGAACCGACTGCAATACCGCGGCGCTCGCGACGCCCCCATCAGCGAGGGAGCTCGATCGGTAATACATCGAGTACACGTTGCCCCAGCCGAGCAAGGGGCCTCCCTCGTACGAGAACGCGTAGCCGCCACGCAGCGGCGCAGACCAGCGGAGCGCGTCCGTCGCGTCGAACGACTGCATCCCCGCGTCGTCGCCCGAACGACGGAGTAGCGTGTAGATCGTGCCGTCTGTCGCGATCGCCGCGGGGCCCGTGAAGGCGCCGAGCGAGCGCAGCACGCGGCCCTCGTTGCTCACGAAAGTGCCGGTGTCTCCGAGCACCACGAAGCCGTCGCCGACGCTGAGATGATCTTGGTAGTTCACCTCGGGGAGACGCAGCGCGTAGACGGGCGCACCGTCTCTTCGGAACGCGTAGAGCACGCCGGGCCCCGGGCTCACATTGGTGTCAGTGACCGCGAAGACCAGGTGCCCCGCGGAGTCGATCACCATGTCGGTCACGTTGGAGACGCCCGCGTTGATCGGCGCGCGAAAGACGAGTCTCGCGACTCCGTCGGAGCTCACGCGCACCACGCCCAGCAGTTCGCGAGACTGGATCATCGCGTACACGTCGCCGACCCGATCGGCCACGAGGCGACGGAGCGCGTTGCTCCCTGACACGTCACCGAGGCTCACCGAGCGTGCGAGTCCGACGAGGTCGACGGTCCATCGGTGGAGCCCCGTCGCAGCGTCGAACGACTGCAGATCACCGTCGCCGACGATGAGGTTGCCGTTCGAGATCAGCGCGTGAACCATCACCGAGCGGTTCTGAAAATGCTCCCAGCCGCTGCGCCATCGAACGCCGCCGCAACGGTCGAGGGCGTAGAGCGCCGGTGGGCCCATGCGAGGGAGCCCCACCAACGCCGGGTCCCACGCGAAGTAGGTCGTGTCGTCGACCGACGCAGCGAGAGGGCCCGAGAGCGCGCGCTGCTGCGTGAGCGTCGTGCGCCACTGCACCGCGCCCGCGGGCAAGAGAGAACTGCACCGCACCGACGCGTCTGAAGCGGTCGCCGCGTCGGTGGGGGTGACGTCGAGCGGACGCGCGCCGCACGCCGAGAACACGATCGCGAAGGTCAGCGAGAGCCGTCGAGAGGGCTGAGCGTGTGCACGCGGCACACTCTCGCAGCGATGCTCTGATGCGGTCAACGGACGCGCGCCGCGCGCGCTGCGTCACCGTGCGCGCTCCTCGGCGCGCGCGCGCGCCGGGGGTGATGCCCGTCCAGCGCTTGAACGCGCGGACGAAGGCCCTCGACTCGCTGAACCCGAGCGTGAGCGAGAGCTCACTCACCCCGAGCCTCCCGTCCGCGAGCTCGTGAGTCGCCACGTCGCGCATCACCGACTCGCGGAGCTGCGCGAACGAGGCGCCCTCATCGGCGAGTCTTCTTCGCAGCGTGCGGGCACCGATCGCGAGCCTATCGTCGCGATGTTGATCGTGGCGGCGATGGTGCTCTGGCACACGCTCTCGCTGAGGGCGGCGAAGCCCTGGTACGAGCGCGACGGGGTCGTCGACCACGAGTGAGCGTCGCATCGATGCGTCGATGCGTCGGTGGGGGGCGAAGGACCGCGACGCGCTGGGGGCGCGGTTCGTTCAGCGCGCGGCAGGGTCAGCGATCCAGCGATCGAGCTCGTCGGCGGAGAGGTCGAGCACGGCGTCGCCGAGGCGCTCGGGGCCAAGCGTGTCGAGCCTCGCGGTGAGCGAACGCCGCTCGTCATCCGTGAGCGCGCGACCGAGCTTGCGTGACGCCTGCCGTACGAGCGGGGCGAGTCCTTGCGTGAGTCCTCGTTCGAGTCCCTCGTTGCGGGCCTTCTCCTTGCTGGCTTGCTCGTGCTCGTCGATGAGCTTCTGGGTGGTCTGCATGAACTTGTCGAATTCCTTCATCGGCAGGTCCTCTGGGCTCGCGATGCGGAGATGGTGGAGCGGAGGCAGCGCGATCATGCGCTCGTGGGAATCCGCGGGCAACGCGGCCAGATCGTCGACCGCGCGCATCAACGTCGCGCCCGCGCCCATCAGCCGTAGCAGCAACGTCTCGCGTCCGTGCGGCACGCGCGGGACGATCACAAGCCCCGTGTGACCGCACGGTGAGCCGCGAGGCCCCTCGGGCCATCCCCGCATCGGCGCGAACACCTCCGCGCGGAGCACCGAGCGGGGGACGCCCGCGGAGACGATCGCAGAGCGTCGGCAGCGCAGGTCGGGCGCGAGGGCGCGATGAGGCCGTACGCATTCGCTGCGCGTGCCACGCGGAGAGCTTGTGCGCACCCCAGCGCCCGCTCACCGTGGGCGCCTTGCGGAAGAACTCCCAGAGCGAGAGGCGCGAGGCCATGCGATCGAGCACGTCGCGGGGAGCGCTACGCGAAGACCGACGAGATGGCGTCCAGGCGAGGTCGACGAACACAGACTCGCCGGGGAGTTCGAACTCGGTCTCGGCGCGGCCGCGCGCTCCTTCGTGCGCGAGCAGCAGCGCCTTGGCGAAGTGGTCGAAGGGCGTTCGCGTCATGCGTTGCGCCCGGTGCGAACCCCGAGCCAACATGCGAAGTGCCTTTGTTACCGCAGCCTCGCGAAGACGCGGGGTGGCGGAATGGGTGGCGAATGGGGTGGCGAGGGGGTGGCGGGTCGCCACCTGCGCGCGGAAGCGCTCCGGTCAGATGTTGCCCAGGCAGCCGCTGCCGCGGATCGTGAAGCGAAAGAGGCCGGGCGGCCCGCCGGGCACGTTCGTCGTGCGGCAGAGGTCGGCCATGGCCGCGGTGCGCGACTGAGGGAGGGCGACGTAGTTCCGCAGGTCGCCGACGTCGAAGCCACCTTGCGCGGCGACTCCGACGGATGGGTCGCCGACGGTCCACTCGCAGCGCGCGTAGCGGAACTCGATGGAGGGCTCATTCGTGGGGCACTCTTCGAGGTCGGTGCGCACAACGAGCTGAAAGCTGTTCGTGCGCTCGTCGCTGCGGTCGAAGTGACCGACGCGGAGCCACGTCACGATGAGCCGCCGAGGTCGGAGCGCGAAGCACACGCTGTTGCGCGAGGGCTGTCCTCCGCCGCGCGTGTCGACGTCGGCCCACCACGGCGCGATCATCACCCGCCCCGCGATGGGAAACGCCCTCGGCGTCGGGTCTTCGATCGCGCGCCCGACGGAGACGTTGCCGTTGACGTTCACGTACACCGCTCGAAGCGGGACGCCGAAGAGGCTCACCCGGTCACCGAACGCGGGGGTGAGATCGACGGCGACGGGAGCCTCTCCATCGCGCCCGAGGGGGCCCGCGTACGATCCGTTGTCGCTCGCGTGGAGGCACTGCGAGTCGGGGCCGTAGCCCGTCGATCCGCCGAAGCCGCGGAGCATGACGTCGGGGCAGGCCGAGCGCGACTCGCAGCCGTTGGCGTCGTCGTCGTCGCAGTCGAAGGCTCCGGGCGCGCAGGCGATGCGACACGTCCCTTCGTCGCAGAGGCCCGTCGCAGCGGGGCGATCGGGGCAGTCGCTCAGGCGTTCGAATCCGTCTGCGTCGCACACCGAGCGAGCGCGAGGAGAGACGCAGGTGCGCGCGCCGACGGCTCGACAAGCGATCTGCGCGTCTGGGGTCGCGGCGTCGGGGGTCGCAGCGTCGGGGGGCGCAGCGTCGGGGGGCGCAGCAACGTCCGAGGGAGCGGCGTCTGCGCCTGGCCCGACGGAGGCGACGCGGGCGCACGCGAGCGACAGGAGCGGGGCGAGCAGCGCGCGGCGGGCTGTCATCGCGCGAGTATCACGCCGAAGAGCCTCCGCGGTGAACTCGACGGGCGCAGCTTTCCGCTCGCGCGGCCTCGACGCGGTGGCCTACCGTCGCGGGCATGACCGTCAAGCGAGCGCGCGACCTTGCGAAGGTCGACCCTGCCTCGACGACCGCCCTCACCGCGCCGCAGCGCGCGCTGCTCGCCGAGGCCCTGCGGCGCGCCGAAGAGACCCGCGACGTCATGGAGGACGCGCTCGTCTCCTTCGGTCGCTGGCTCCTCGTCGCGGTGTTCAACGACGACGCGAGCGCCGCGCTCGGCGACCGCAGCGACAACCCCGTGTGGCTCGACCTGCTCCATCGCGCCGGCGGACCGACGCTGCGGCTCAGCGAGAAGATGCTCTACGTGGCGCTGCACATCGCGGCGCGCGACCGGCGCATCACCGACGAGGCGTGGCGCAACCTCGAGCCGGGGCGCAAGGAGATCCTGCTCCCGCTCGGCGACGACGGGCTCATGCGCAAGGCCGCGCAGCACGTGTCGGCGATGAAGCTCACGCAGCGGGCGACGAGGGCCTACGTCGTCAGCCTCCAGGCCGAGAGCGGCAAGACGAAGCGGCCGAGGCTCACGGCGCCGAGGCTCACCGCGCGGGTGCGGCGCTTCCGCGAGGGGGTGGCTTCGAAGGCCGTCGAGAAGCGCATCGCGGCGGCGCTCGACGCGGCGGAGCCCGCCGACGCGAAGGCCGCGATCGAAGAGCTCGAAGCGGTGCGCGCGTGGGCCGACAGGCTCCTGCGAAGGGCGCGCCGCGGACGCTAGAAAACGTCCGCGGATTTTGCTCCGAAAGCCCTTGTTTTGCGAGAGAACGCGCGCGTCTCCGGCGCCGGAGACAGCGTCTCTGGCACCGCTCGCGCGTCGGTTGTGTGAGAATCGATGGGTGCGCGGCGTCACCCTGGTTGCAGCCCTGATCTCCCTCGGCGCGTCGGCCTGTTCCCAGGAGCAGCTCGGCGACGCGCCGGTACCAGTTACGCCCGTGGCCGAACGGGACCGTTGCCGCGGCCTCGACAGCCACCTCGCGCTGCTCCGCGTGGAGGGCGACCCGGTGCCCTTCCGCGAGGTGCCGCAGGGGTTTCCTCCCGAGGAGCCCTGGGTCGGGATCGATGTGACCGTGTCGGTCGAACAGGTGTTGCCCGCGACCTTCGTCCCGAGCTACGTCACGCCTCGCGCGGCGCCGACGGGGACCTTCCGCGTGCACTACTACACGGACATCGACCGTTCCGTGCGCACGGGCAACTTCACGCCCATCGACGTCTCGCGACTCGTGCGCGGCGGGCGCGTCCTCGCGGAGTTCCCCGTGGTTCAGGTGGGGGCCATCGTGTGGCCCTTCCACACGGTCGCGACGACGCCCGACGGCGCGCGGCTGGCGGCGAGGTGGTACCAGTTCCCCGCGGGCACGGCCTCGACGCAGGTGCTCGACGCCGCGGAGTGGAATGACCCGTCGCGCGCCTGCTTCGAAGGCCCGCAGCCTCCGGGCGACGCGGGGCGCACAGACCGCTGACCCGAAGCGTCGGCCTCCGCCGGGGACGAAATCGCGCGCCAACGACAGACGCTCGGTCGCCGACGTATCCGCGGAGCCGCGGAGCTGGCACTCCGCGCCGGACCGCAACGCTCGTTCGCCCTTGGGCTGCGCGCGTACCAGTCAAGAGACCAATGCTCTGGAGCGCCGCGAAGGCACGCGCACAAGCGACATCCGTTGCACCTCGATCGACCCGACGCGGTGGTAACGTTGGGCGTGACGAGCGTGCTTCGATCACTGCACGGACCGACGCGCAAGACCATGACGGCCGTGGTGGGGGTCATCGCGTCGGCGCTGTTCTTCACGCCGCTGTGGCCGGGGCCGACGTACCGAGCGATGGGGAGTGGTCCAGACGTGATCGCGTGCGTCGTCGTCACGAGCCTCGCGAGCGCACTCGCGGTGCGGTGGGTGGCTCCACGACTCGCGGGCGTATTTGCCAACAGCGTGGCCTCCGCGGTGACGCGCTCGGGGCTCGCGCTCGCGCTCGCGCTCACGCTCATCTGGTTCGGGCGGACCAGGCTCCGCTCCTTCGGTGAGGGATACGCCGACTTCGTGTGGGTCTACCCCGTCGTCGGAGTTCCGCTTGTGTACGTTGCTTTTGCGTGGGCGGAGATGCGAACGGACTGGTCGTTGCGTGTTCGCACTCCTGCGGTGCGGCCGCTTCGCCTCGCGTGGGTTGCCGTGCTCGTGGCGGTCGTCGTTGCCGCCTGCGTCCGCTCGTTTACGCAGCCCCCCGGCCGCGACCTCGGACGTTGGCTGCGCGCGATGCCGGTGGTCGGCTCGATCTCGCGCGTCGAACCGGTACTCGACGAGACGCCTCGCGACTACGTCTACACCGTCGACGCGACGAGGTTTCGCCGCACGTGCGACAACAACGGCTGCTCCCTCGCGCTCGTCACGCCAACAGGAGAGCCGACCTTCCGCCAGTGGCGCGTGGGCCACGACGCGTTCGAAGTTCGGGACGACCCGCGCCTGGGCGTGATGGTCTTCACGAACGCGCAAACGCGATTCGCCTTTCATCGCGCGACCGGACGGTACTTCAACGTTCGCGGGTGGCACGTCGTCGTCGGCAGCGCGCCGCCCCCGTCGTGGGTGCTCGCCGCCCTCGTGGGGCTGGTCGCATCGACGCTCGCGCTCGTCGCCTTTCGCCGCGCGCCCGCATCACTCCTCGCCTGGCGCGACGCGCGCGCGGGACAGCTATCGGCTCACGGCGCGATCGACTTCGGCGACGGCGCGGCGGACCTTCGCCTCGACGACGCGCGCGACCTCGCGCCGGGGGCCGTGTTGGTCGACTTTGCGCGCCACACGCACGACCACGGCCCGTTTCGCGGCAGCACCCCGAGCGCGTTGGTGGCCGTGACGAATAGCTCGCACGCCGATGTTGAATCCGCCGTCGCGCACGTTGAAGAGAGCGGCGAGGGTTTCGCGCTTCTGCTCGCCACGACAGCATGCGCGCCACTGCTGGTTGAAGCGGCCTGCCAGTTCGGCGGGTGATGGCGAAGGAGCGTCCGTTGCGATCGACGGCGCTCTCGTCGCCGCGCCTACGTCTATCAACGCGTGTTGCGCCAGGGTGAATCACCGTCCACACGCTTCGCGTACGCAACGGAGAAGCGCGCGACGCCGCCGACCTCGCGAGCGATCGCGTTGCGGTTGCTGTTGCGCACCGCGGAGCGCCGGTGTTCCATCGCGGCCCATGCGCATCGTGAGCCGGAGCACCGACGTCTCTCAACGCACCGCCGGGCGCCGCTCGTTCACCGAACACCACGCGCGCTGATCCGTGCTCCGTCGTCGCGCGCGCCCGCTCGTTCGCCTCCTCGCCGCGCTCGCGGTGGCCCTCGCGTGCGCCACCTCGTACGCGTCTCCGTCGCCGGGCGTCGCGTGGCAGGACGTCATCGCGCAGACCACCGGAGGCAGCTTCGGAGGCTCGTCGTGGGGAACAGGCGCCTCGTCGAGCTCCTCGAGCTCCTCGGGCTCCTCGGGCTCCTCGGGCGGGTCGTCGAGCTCGGGCGGCGGCGGCATCGTCGACGCGATCGTGGGCCTGATCTTTCAACTGATTCTCGAACTCCTCTGGCAGGCGTTCGTCTGGTGTCTGACGCAGTACCCGGCGCCCACCATCGCGGTGATCGCCGTGGTGGCGCTCTTCGTGGGGGTGAAGAACCGTCCGGCGAGGGTCACCGCGCACCGCGACCCGAGCGAAGAGCGCGTCGTGCGGAGCGACGGGTTGACCGACGCAGACGCGAAGCGCATCGCCGACCTCTCGCACACGATGACCGACGTCGCGCACGCGGGCTTCGCGCTCTCGGCCGCGCTCGGCGTCGTCGGTGCGATCACCGCCGCGATGCACGCCGGCTCGGGCGCGCTGGTCATCGCGGGCGTCGCGGGCCTCGTCGCGGGCCTCGTGGCGGCGATCACCTCGTGGAAGGTGCTCCGCGCCGTGGCGTCGTTTCGCGCGATGATGAGCGCCCGTGACGGCGAGGTCGTCGCGGTCGTCGGCGGCGCCGCCGAGCAGGCCCGCGCGCTCTTCGAATGGGCGGGCGGCGCGCTCGCGCTGGTCATCGCGGCGCTCACCGTCGCGGTCGTCGTCGGCTTCTGCCTCGGAGCGTGAAATGGACGACCCCTCGACGACCGCCCCCGACGCGCCGAAGACGGCCCCCGAGCTCCCCGTGCAGCCCGTCGAGCCGGAGATCACGAGCGTCGACGCCGACGCGTTCGAGGGGCTCCAGTCGTGGCTCGTTCGCGACGCGGAGCGCGCGCGCGTCGCCGCGGGTCTGCTCGCCATGCTCGGCGTCGCCCTCCTGCGTCGGCTCTGGCAGGTCGGACGCGCGCACACGCAGCTCGCGCTCTTCGCGCTCTGCGCCTTCGCGGCGGGCGGCGTGCTCCTCGCGCTCTCGTCGCGGCTCTCGCGCGGCGCCGACTCGGCGATCAGCGTCTCTCGCACGACGGGGCGCGACCTCTCGCACGCGATGGCGACCTTTCGGGCGCTGCACGAGGTCTTTCGCGTGCTGCGCGCGGCGCTCCTCGCCGTGGTCGCGCTGATCGCGGTGGGCGCGTGGGTCGCGCTGCGGCGGTAGCGAGTACGCGGCGCGGCGCGGAACTCGCTCACGCCGAAGGGCTTCGAGATGAGCTGTCGCGCTCGCCGAGGTCGGCGGGTGTGCGCGCATTCGCGCGCGGGTGACGCGATGACCTCCGTCAGCGGTAGCGACTCGCCGCCGCGCTGTACACGCGAAAGAGCCCGTCGTAGTCGCTCGCGTGAAAGAGTCGATCCATGCCGAACTGACGATCGCCGTTGCCGTTGTCGGGCGTGATCGCGGTGAATCCCCACTGCATGTATCCCCGCGCGCCGCGCGCATCGACGTGGGTCCGCAGGTCCGCGTCGACCCGCGTGGGTCGATCGCCTGCGTCAAAGCCGGCCTCTTCGACGATGAGCGGGCGGCCGGTGTCGCGCGCGACGGCGTACTCGAAGTCCGCGAACTCCCCGGTGCCGTTGTAGTTGTGAAAGGTGACGAAGTCGACGTTGGGGAGGCCGTAGAGCTCGCGCGCCTCGGCGTCGGTGGCCCACCGCGAGGTGATCATCCCGGTGGTGATCATGTGCCGTCGATCGAGGGCGCGGATCGCGTCGCTCACGTCGCGCGCGAAGGCGATGAAGGCGCGGTGGTCGTCGTCGCACTTGATCTCGTTGCCGAGCTCCCACGCGAAGAGCGCGGGGTGTGACGCGAAGCGCGAGACGACGGCGCGCGCCCACGGGAGGTAGTTGACCCGATAGCCCGCGCGAAAGAAGTCGGGCGAGAGGAGGTCGATGGAGAAGCGCGGATCGCGCGCGTAGAAGCTCCGGTCGCCGCGGGGGTGGTAGGGCGTCGAGGCGTAGAAGTCGGTGAGCGCGGCGATGACCCAGATCCCGCGCGCGGCGGCGAGGTCGAGCACGCGTCCGAGGCGCGCGGCGACGGCGTCGGGGGCGGCGTCCTCGGCGGCGGCGAAGACGCGCACCACGCGGGCGCCCATGCGATGCAGCTCGTCGAGCTCGGCGGCGATCTGCTCGACGCGCGCGTACATGAGCGGCGCGGCGCCGTAGTGCGGCAGGCCCGCGCTGTTGGCGCCGACGAAGCGGAAGCGCGCGCCGCCTGCGGTGAACTCGCTCCCTGCGCGCGTGACGAAGACGCCCGTGGGCGCGGTGACGTCGGACGATGACGCGTCGGGTGGCGCGGCCGCGTCGGGGGTTCCACCGCGCGCGGCGACGTCGAAGGTGCAGGCGCCGAGGCGCCGGGCTCCGTTGTCGGCGGTGAAGGTGACGGTGTAGCGCCCGGCGCGCGTGGGCTGCACGCGAAAGAGCCACGTGAAGGGCGATCGCGTGACGACATCGACGAAGGCCCACGAGGGCGTGACCGGACCGGTGAAGTCGAGTCCGATGTACGCCCAGCCGGTCGCGTCGGTGAAGCGCACTTCGAAGGGCGCGTTGTCACCGGGGAGCGTCGGGTTGAACGCGAAGCGCGCATCGCAGGCCGGGGGAGGGGAGGCCGTGTCGAGGGGCGGTGCGACGGCATCGAGGGGCGCGCTCGCGTCGATCGCGGCTGTGTCGGTGCGCGCATCGAAGCGCGCGTCGAGCGGAGGTGTCGCGTCGGACGCGTCGAGGCGGGAGACGTCGGTGGGCGTGACGGCGAGGTCGGTGGGAGGCGCGGTGGCGTCGACGAGATCCGCGGGCGCGGCGGCGTCACCGGGGAGCTCGGGGATGGCATCGGCGGAGCACCCGAGGAGGACCGCGGCGACCACGAGACGAAGCGGGGATCGCAGCACGAGAACCACGATCGCACGCTTTCAAACGCCGGTCAGCCGGGAGAGAAGCGGGCAAAGGGGAGGTGTGGAACGCGGGGGACGACGTGAAGTACGGCAGGCGCGAGGTGACATACGCCGGGCGCCTGGTCACATTCGCCGGCTGCCCGTTGCGGTTGGTCGGGCGAGCCGCGACGCGTTCCCTGGCGTACCCTCGGACGCGTCCGCGCGGAGGTTCACGTTGCGATACGCGCCGTCCGATCGACTCTCGCAGAGCGCCTCGACCTTCGTGGTCGTGGGCGTCGTGGGCGTCGGGCTCGCGCTCTGGATCGTGACGTCGCTCGTGCGCGCGTGGCGCGAGTACGTCGAGATCCGTCGCGCGCGAGAGAGCCTCGCAGACCCCGCGCAGCTCCGTGAGGGCCCCGCGCTCGTCGAGGGAAAGGTCGTGCTCGCGAGCGGCGATCGCGGCGCAGCCGTGAGCCTCACGGTCGTGCAGGAGGGGCGACGCGCCGGCGCCGAGACCCACACCGCCGCGCCCATCGCGATGCAGTGGACCGAGGTCGAGCGGACCGTTCATGTGCGTCCGTTCTACCTCTCGCTGCGAGGAGGGCGTTCGCTGCGCGTCGAGCCCGCAGGACGCGTCGAGCTGCTCGACGAGCTCGAGCTCCCCGAGGCGTTGCCGACGCGGGGACGGCTCGCACGCCGTCGACGCGCGCGTCTCACGCGTGACGAGCGCGTGGTGATTCGCGGCGCGCTGGAGCGCGGCTTCGACCCCGAGACCGCGCAGAGCGGCTACCGCGGACCGGCCGAGGTGCTGGTGCTGCGTCCGTGCGAGGGCGTGATGAGCTTCTCGACGGAGCGCCTCGGCGCGCGTTCGATCCGGCGCGCTCGCGTGCACCTGCGCGCAGCGCTCGTCGGCGTGGTGGCATTGGTTGCGATGAACGGGCTGTGGTTTCGGGAGTTCCTCGCGCTTCGGCAGCACGGGCGCGTGGTCGATGCGCGGGTGGTCTCACGCGAGCGCGTCGACGACCCGCTCACCAACCGACATGGCGATGGAACGCTCGATCTCGCGCTTCCGACAGGCGCGATGGTGCGCGTGCGCGTGAATGCGGACGCCTACGAGAACACGCGCGAGGGCGACTTCGTGCCGGTCACGGTCGCATCGCGAAGGCCCGACATCGCGCAGGTAGGCCGCGGAGAGGTCGGACTGCGTGACGGCGAGGCGATCGTCGCGTTGCTGATCGTCGCGTCGCTGGTGCTGTGGCACGCGCTGTCGCTGCGGGCGGCGAAGGCCTGGTACGAGCGCGATGGCGTCGTCGACTACGAGTGAGCGTCGCGGAGCCACGCCGCGAGCTCGGTGGGGCCGAGGTCGAGCACGGCGTCGCTGGCGGAGGTGGCGCCGTCGCGTTCGACGCGCCGCAGGAGCCCGTCGCGTTCGGTCTCCGTGAGTGCTCGCGCGAGCTTGCGTTCGCACAGATGCGCGAGCGGCGTCAGGATGCCTTCGATGCGTCCTTCGAGACGTCCCTGTCGGAGTCCCGCCTCACGCTCGGTGCGCATGTATTCGTAGGCTTCGGTGAGATCGACCATGAGTGCCTCCGAGAGATCGGTGCCGCGCTTTCGAGCGGCGAGAAAGACATTTACCACCGTGGCGAAGAGGGCGGGGCCTTTGGGCAGCGCACTGTATCGCTGACGCAGCCGACGCAACGCGCGACGCAGAGAGGTTCCTGCGCCCATGACGCGGAGGGGGAGCGTGTCGTCGTCGTCGGGCAGCTCCGAGAGCACGACGAACACCAGCGGGAGCGCGTCGCCAAGGTCATAGAACCCGGTGGGCCAGTCGATCATCGGCGTCGCGTGGAGCTTCGCCATGGCCGCGTCGGGCCGTCCGCCGCAGAGCAGCCACGTCCGCGCCGCGGCCTTCGGATGACTGAGCTTTCGCGCGCGTCGGTGGTTGAGCAGCTTGCGCATGCACTCGATCACGTCATCGAGCGAGGGGGCCTCGTGAAACGCTTCGAGCAGACAGGTCTCCGCCGTCATGCGACCGAGCGTGCCGAGCTCGCCGCGCTTCGAGGCGTGGGCTTCGTTGGGGACGAAGAGCAGATCGGCGCGCTGCGATCGTAGCGGCGGCGCTTCGCTCTCGGTGTCGACGCGACCAACGTCGCTCAACAGCAGCTCCAGGACGTCCTTCGCCAGCGTGTCGTACGGCGTCTCCATGAGGGCGCCGGAGTGCGCGTCGCGTGCCGTCGCGCGAAGGGCCTTGGAAATCGATGGATGCGTCGAGAGGGGGTGGCGGAAAGGGTGGCGGATGGGGTGGCGAGGGGGTGGCGGGTCGCCACCTGCGCGGAGGATGGAGCGTCGGCGCGAGACCTCGCGACGCCCGCTATCGCTTGCGTCTGACTCGCGGCGCTCACGTTGGCGTCGCGCGTGTTCTTCGAAGAGCTTCGCCGCTGGTATCGCGACGTGAGCGGCGTCGCGTGCTCCGATGTGGCACGGGTCGAGGTGGGCGCGATCACCTTCGTTCACCGCGGAGGGGGATCGCTCAACCTCAACGTCCATCTGCACGTCGTCGCCGCCGACGGCGTGTGGCGCTGCGCGACCGACGGAGCGACGCCGACGTTCGTCGCGACACGTGCGCCGACGCAGAGCGACCTCGTGGCGGTGATCCGTCGCGTCGCGCTGCGGGTTGCGAAGGGCATCGCGGGAGCGGGCGATGCGGTTGGTGAGGGCGAGGACGACGCGCTGGCGGCGTGTCGGCGGGCGGCGCTCTCGCGGTTGGGTGCGGCTCTTTTGCGACGGCGCGGCGTGACCCCATACCCCGCTTCCGCGCGCCCTTTCCCCGCCAGTTGAGTCTGACCGCCATTGGGGAGTTGACGGCGCCAGACGCTTCCCGTCGCGCCTGGGGTTCGGCCCGCGTGAGAGGGACGCGCGTGACGCGCCCAGGGTTCGCCCCCCAAGGGATGTACACGATCGGGGGCTCAGCCTGGGCTATGACGAGGCACGGATCACCCTCTTCGAGGGTTCAGCAGAGAGAGCCTCGCCATGCCTTCTGAACCGGTCGAAGACCGGTGATCCGTGCCTTGATGAAGCCCAGGCCGAGCCCCCGATCGCGTACATCCCTTGGGGGGCGAGCCCTGGGCGCGTCACGCGCGTCCCTCTCACGCGGGCCGAACCCCAGGCGCGACGGGAAGCGTCTGGCGCTGTCAACTCCCCAATGGCGGTCAGACTCAACTGGCGGGGAAAGGGCGCGCGGAAGCGGGGTATGGGGTCACGCCGCGCGCCGTCGCAAAAGAGCCGCACCCCTCGCGGGGTGTCTACGGCGAGGTGCGCGATGCGGGGACCAGCGCCGCGACGGCCGACGTCGACGAGACGCGCTTCGGGCGACGGCCTCCGAAGGCTCAGGCGGGCGACGTCGAGGGCTTCAACCTCCACGCGAGCGTGGTGCTCGGCGCGCGTGACCTCGAGGGCCGCGAGCGGGTGAGCGAGCTCGCAGACGGACGCATCGCGTGGCGATTGAAGGTCTCCGGTGGGCGCGGCGAGACGCATCGGATCATGGAGCCCATGGAGTTCATGGCGCGTCTGGCCGCACTGGTTCCGCCGCCGCGGTTTCCGCTGGTGCATCCGCGCGAGCGAGCGGCGCTTCGATCTCAAGATCACAGACATCTATGAGCAGTGCAGCGCGGACTACGACAAGGACGCCGAGGTCACGAAGCGCTTCTTCCAGACCGTGCAGAACAAGCTCCACTGGGCGGTGACCGGCAAGACCGCTGCGGAGATCATCACCGAGCGCGCCGACGCGTCGAAGCCCTCCATGGGGCTCACCACGTGGAAGAACGGTCCCGCGGGGAAGATCCTCGAGTCCGACGTGGCGGTCGCGAAGAACTACCTGATCGAGAAGGAGATCGAGGAGCTCGAGCGCATCGTCGGGATGTACCTCGACTACGCGGAGAACCAGGCGCGGCGCGAGCGGCTCATGAAGATGGCCGACTGGGTGGCGCGCCTCGACGCGTTCCTCCGCTTCAACGAGTACGACGTCCTCACGCACGCGGAGAAGGTCTCCGCGGAGGTCGCCCGACAGCTCGCGGAGGAGCACTACGTCGCGTTCCGCGTGCAGCAGGACCGCCGCTTCGAGAGCGACTTCGAGCGGAGGTGAAGCGCATCTCGAAGCTTCCGACGAGCCGCATGCGCGGCCCGGAGTAAGCGCGCGAGTTCCGCGCGTTGATGCGCGCTCGTCCGTCACCGCGCGCATGAACGCGAGCGCGTGAAGCGCACCGTCGCGCCTGGCCTCCGCTGCGAGAGCGCGCCCAGACATCGCGCGCGCACCACCGCGATCACGGGATATCCGCCCGTCACCGGGTGATCTGGACCGAGCACGATCAGACCTCCGTCGGGCGTCACCTCGATCGCGCCTCGCACCATCGGAGACGACCTCCCCACGGCCTCGCAAGGGAGCGGCAACGCGGGTCCGCGGAGGCGCATCCCCACGCGATCGACCGCGGTGGTGACCTCGAATCCCTCCTCGCAGAGGCGCGCGATCGCCTCGTCGGAGAACGCGTCGGGCCCGAGCACCACCTCGATCGCCGCGTCGTCGAGCGCATACGCGTCGAGAGGCTGAGCCTCGGTGAAGGGCTCCTCGCCGACCTCGACCGCGTCGCCGCGACGCAGCGCGCGACCGTCGATCCCGCCGAGCGCCGCGACGAGGAGCGTGCCTCGACCGCCGAGTCGCGCGGGCACGTCGACGCCTCCGCGGAGCGCGACGTAGCGCACGGCGCGATCGACGCGATCGACGTC
The DNA here is from genome assembly GCA_046351535.1 of Polyangiales bacterium. Lineage (GTDB taxonomy): Bacteria > Myxococcota_A > Polyangia > Polyangiales > CAISKJ01. The sequence continues at coordinate 63,988 of JAXLYG010000014.1, read as the reverse complement.
GAGGACGTCTCCATCACGGAGCGCGCGGGCGTCACCGTCGACGCTCACCACGAGCGCTCCCCTCGCGCGAAACCGCGCGGCGAACCACGGCACCTCGATCGCCGCGACCTCGGGGCCGTGGCCGAGCGACGCGAGCGTCACGGCGTGAAGCGTCGGGTCGAGCGCGCCGCCCGGAGGGACCGCGTGGTGCATCCACCCGGGGCGTCCCCGGTCCTGGATGGTGACGCCGGGGCCCGCGCGCTCGACGATCAGCGCGGGCCTCATCGCGCGACGAAGCGCACGCGGTCGCCGATCGACCAGCGCGCGCCCTCCTCGACGCTGAACGGCGCGAACGCGCGCACGCGACCGAGGATGTGCCAACCCCCGGGAGAGGCCACCGGGTAGACGCACGTGCGATCGCCCGCGATGGCGACCGACCCCGCGGCGACGCGCGCCCTCGGCGTCGCTCTGCGCGGGAGCACGAGCGACGGGTCGAGCGCGCCGAGGTAGGCGAACCCGGGCAGAAACCCCAGATGAATCACCTCGTAGGCGCGCCCCGCGTGTCGCGCGATCACGGCCTCGCGCGGGAGGCCCGCGCGCGACGCCACCTCGTCGAGGTCTTCGCCGTCGTAGCAGACCTCGACCTCGTGCTCGCGCGGCGCGTGAGCCCGTCGAGCGGCCCCCTCGATCGCGGCCTCGACGCCTCGCGGCACCTCCGCGCCGTCGAAGCGAACGAGCGCGAAGGCGTCGGTGAGGGCCACGTCGGTGACCCCGTCGAGCGCTCGCAGCGCGTCGAGGATCGCCGCCAGATCAGCCCCCTCGCGGAGCGTGACGCGCACGGCGCCGTCGCCCATCGGAGCGATCAACGGAGCGCCCCTCGCACGACCCTCGCGACCTCGACGGCGCGCGCTCCGTCACCGTGGACGCAGAGCGTCTCGAAGCGCCCCGAGCGCACGAGCGATTCGACCTGCGCCCTCACCGCGTCGAGGTCATCGAGCGTCGCGCCCGGCGCGCCGCGCGCCACGAGGCTGCCGTCGGGGAGGTACGCGCGATCGGCGAATCCCTCGCGGAGAAAGCGCGTTCCGAGCGAGCGGGCGACGGCTTCGAGCGCGCCCGCGGGAGGACCGACGACCGCCACGTCGCCGAGCTCCGCGCGCGCGACCTCGACCACCGCGCGCGCCACGGCGGGGGCGCTGTTGGCGGTGTGATAGAGCGCGCCGTGCGGCTTCACGTGCGTCAGCGCCACCCCCGCGTCGCGCGCGATCGCGGCGAGCCACTGGAGCTGCTCGCGGAGCGTCGCGCGCAGCGCGTCGTCGGAGAGGTTCATCGGCCCTCGCCCGAAGCCCGCGCGATCGGGGAACGACGGGTGCGCGCCCACCGAGGCGCCGCTCCGAGCGGCGCGCGCGATGACGGTCGACGCCATGCGCGCGTCGCCCGCGTGCGCGCCGCACGCGACGTTGAGCATGTGAGCGAGGGAGGCGAGCGCCTCGGGCTCGTCGTCGAGCTCTCCGGCGTCGATGTTCAGGGTGATCGTCATGGGCGGGGCGCCTCGCATGTTTGCCGACGGCGCGACCGAGACGCAAGCGAGCGGAGGGAGCGCCGTCGAGACCGGGCGATCAGAGCGCGCGCACCGGATCGACGTCGCGGTTGAACTCGACGCCGCGGAAGAGGTTGTCCCTCACCCAGTCGTACTTGCGCTGGAGCTGCGTGCTGCCCCCGGCGGCGTCCTGCGCGGCCCAGGCGCGGAGCTGCGCGCCGTCGCGCATGTAGTAGTAGACCGTGTAGAGGAACGAGTGCTCGCGGCTGCCCGCGTCGTAGTTGTTCGCGATGCCCGTGAACCCGACGCAGCGCCCGGTGACCGCGCCGCAGGTGCCGACGCCCAGGCCGAAGAGGTCGTAGGCCGACTGGAGCGCCGTGAGCGCGATGCCCGTGCGCGAGGCGTTGTCCGCCGTGGGAGCCGACGACTCGTCGTTGATGCCCAGCGCGTCGGTGGAGTAGTGGCCGAGCTCCTCCCAGATGCGGATGTACGACGACGTGCGGCCCACCCAGGTGCCGCGGCAGACGAACTCCGCGTCGGGGACGCGCACGATCACGGGCATGCGCGTGGTCGAGTCGCACGAGGCGGGCACGCGCCCGCTGCTCGGCCAGCTCGGGAGCGTGCGGCAGAACACCTGGGCCTGGTCGCGCCAGAGGCCGTCGGCGAACCACGCGGGCAGCGCCCAGAGCGCGAAGCCGAGCTCGGAGACGAAGGGCCGATCCTCCGACGCGACGGAGACCGGCGTGGGCCCGTAGGGGTCGCTCTGGTCGCGGCACACGGGGTCGAGCGTGTCGCTGTTCGACGTGTAGAGGTTGAACTGCGCGCCCACGTCGACCTTGAAGATCGCGCGGCTGAAGTCGACGGCGCGCGCCGCCGCGAGCGACGCGTCGACGCTCGCGGCGAAGAGGTCGTCACCATAGTTCGACGCGCCGTAGTCCGTCACGGCGCCGCGGCCGTTGAAGGCGCCGAGCGCGGGGCGGCGGTGGCTCGACCCCGAGGCGACGCGGGCGTTGCCCAGCCACGGAGCGGTCGGGTCGGCGTTGTCCCAGCGTGCGTAGCGCACGGTGGCGTCGGGCATGCGGTACGCCGCCACGAGCTTGTTGCGATAGACCGCGAGGGTGGCCTCGGGCACGAGGCGTCCCACGGAGGTGACGCCCGCGACGTCGGGGTCCTGCGAGGGCGCGAAGGTGGTGACGAGGCGGTAGAACGAGTCGTCGCTGCGGCCCGGGATGAAGCGCGCGTGGGCCGTGCGGTACACGGTGTTGTAGTCGGGCAGGAGCTGTGTGCGGTAGCTGTAGACGACGTGAAAGGCCCCGGCGAAGTACGCGAGGTCCGACACGTCGTAGACGCGCCCGAGGGTGCCGAAGGTGCCGCGGGTGCCGACGAGGGTCCAGCCCCAGCCCGTCGACGAGCGCGTGGCGCGGAACACCGTCATCGACTGGCGGCCGCGCAGGGCCACGTAGGTCTCCGTCGATCCGTTCGAGGCGATGACGCCCTCGTCGGCGCCCGCGAAGCCGTTGGTCACCACGAGCGCGCCGTTCTCGAAGCGCGCGTACTCCGCGCCGCCCGACGCCGCGGGGTAGAGCGCGTGGGTCACGAGCACGCTCGGACCGGGTTCTCCGTTGACGAGGATCGAGTAGCGCGAGAAGGCCACGGAGATGCGCCCGCGCACGTTGCCGCTGGCGGTGAGCGCCGTCCACGCCGACCACGCGCCGCCCGCGCTGCGCGACGCGCGGTAGAGGTTGTTGTCGGCGCCGCGCGCGAAGGCGTAGAGCGTCGTGCCGTCGGCCAGGAGCACCGGCGCCGTGTCGGTGGCGAGCGCGGCGGCGCTCGGGCGGCCCGCGTCGACGGGTGCGCTCCACCCCGCCGCCGACGTGGTGGTGGTCGAGTGGCGGAGCGTCCCGCTGGTGCTGATCGCGACCATGTGGAGCGCGCCGTTGAGCGAGCGGAGCGCGGGCGTCGCGCGGGTGCTCACGCCCGACACGGTCGACCACGCCGAGGCCGAGATGTCCTCGGCGGCGCGCTGCGCGGGTTCGTTGTCATCGGGGGCCGCGCCGAGGCAGCCGGTGGCGAGAATGATCGGGAGCGCGCTGATGGCGATGGTTCCACGCATGTCGGTATCTCCCTGCGCAGCGGCGCGTGACGCCCGCCTCGGGCGCCGCCTCGCTGTCGCGTCGACCGCCCCATCGAGCAGCGCGCGTGCCGCCCCGTCTGATCCGCGTAAACAGCTTGAATTGCGGCGTCTTCAAGCGCGCATCGGGTCGCGCACCGTCGCATCTCTGAGGCGACCGTCTCACCCGTGAGTCGATGCGCCCGTGAGCGCTCGGCGACGTCGGCTCCTGCGTCTGGGCCGAGGTCCACGGTCTCGTCGCGAAGGCCCGACATCGCGCAGGTCGGCCGCAGCGAGGTCGCACTGCGTGACGGCGAGGCGATCGTCGCGTTGCTGATCGTCGCGTCGCTGGTGTGTTGGCACGTGCCGTCATTGAGAGCGGCGCAGTTCGGGCACGTCTCGCCGCTCGGGCTCGGTGGCGCCGATCACTCGGCGCGGAAGATCGCGTTGCCCGTGGCGTCGGCCACCGCGATCACGGCCGCCCCGCGCGCGGTGCGCAGCCCGGCGGGCCCGATCATCTGGGGCGCCGGGACCTCGGTCCGATGCCCGGTGGCGAGCTCGATCGTGGTGAGCTGCGCGCCGCCGCTCGCCGCGAGCGTCCCGAGGACCGCGGTGCCGCCGCTGGAGGTCAGCGAGACTCCCCCGCGGAGGCCCAGCGTGCGGATGTCTCGGACGACGACGCTGGCGTTGTGACCGTCGGCCGGCACGGCGTAGAGCACCCCGGACGAGGTCGGGCTCTCGGCGATCTGGTCCATGACCCAGGCGACCGACAGCGAGTCGACGAAGATCCCGTCGGGCAAGATCAGCGGTGCGCCCGCGTAGACGATCCGCGCGACCCCGCCCCCGCGATCGACCTTGAAGAGCGCGGGCCGGTCGTCGGTGGTGCGGCCGGTGGCGTACAGGCTGGCGCAGTCGGGCCCGATCGCGAGTCCGGCGACCCTGCCGACGTTGGTGACCTCGACCGGCCGCAGCGCGCCACCGCTCGCGGGCATGGACAGGATCGGCGCCGCGCCGCCGCCCGCGACGTACAGCGTCGCGCCGTCGCACGACAGCACCAGCCCCGTCGGCGCGACGAGCGGCGCCCCGGTCGCGATCGCCGCGGCCTGACTCCCGGGCGTCGAGGCGACGCGGAACACGGCGGGGAGGCCCGCGTCGGTGCGCGCGGTGAAGTAGAAGGTCGCGCCGTCGGGGCTCGCGACGGCGTCGGTCGGAGTCTGAAAACCGCCGCGCGCGACCAGCGTGACGCGCGACGGCGCGGCGCTCGTCGCCGCGGGGTCGGGGTCGGCGCCGCACGCGCTCAACGCGAGCGCGGCGAACATCAGCGCAAGGACGTGCATACCCGACTTCTTCATAAAGTCTCCTTCGTGGCCCACCCGATCCGAACGGATCGCACTTGCCCTACGGGAGCCCCGGAACAATGGATTTGGATCGCCGCGCGTCGGGCGCCTGCGTCGAACCGCACGACCGCGCAGGACGCGTCGCGGTGACGATGACCACCTGGTCGACCGTCGTGAGCGGCGTCAGGGCCACGACCGTGCGCGCTCATCGCAGAGGTTTGTGTGTGTGTTCGCCTTCAGGGGAAGGCGGTGGGGAGGCGGTCGGAGGAACGATCCGTTCAGACTCGGCGCGCGCTCAGGGCGCGGCGCAGCCGCACACGGCCTGTCCCGCGCGGGTCGCGATACACTGCGCGACGGGGGGGTGGGTGCGCACGTTGCTCCAGTTGCCCGCGAAGCGCAGGCCGAGACGCGAGCAGACGCGCCCGCAGACGCCCGCGGCGGCCGCGTTGCTGGCGATCTGCGGCGCGCACTGGTCGCCGGGGGCCGCCGCGCAGCCGCAGACGGCCTCGCCCTGGTGGCTCGCGATGCACTGGGCGACGGGGGGGTGGGTCGCGACGTTGCTCCAGTTGCCCGCGAAGCGCAGGCCGACGGCCGTGCAGATGGGCGTGCACACGCCCGCCGCAGCCGCGTTGTCGGCGATCGGCGGCGCGCAGCGATCGCCAGGCGCGGCAGGGGGATCGGCGAAGGCCGTCGCGGACAGGGCGCCGAGCACGGAGACGACCACGAACGAGCCCACGAGATGCTTGCTGATCTTCGTCACACAGACCTCCTCGGAGTGAATCGGGTCAGAATCCCAGCAGAAGGCTGAAATCCCGCCCCACCGATTTCGGAGGCAGAATATCGGCGTGAGGCGCGACACGCGTCAAGCGTTCCTGCGCTTCTCGCGCTCCAGACAACGCGTACGCAAGCGGTTCGTGCGCGATGGCAAGGGCCCTCCGCCCGATGGTCCGCAGCGGTCTCCCACGCGCGTTCGAAGCGCGTCTCTGCGAGCGCTCCGCCGAGCGGGGGTCCGCTGCGTCGCGAAGCGCTGCGTGAGCGTCGGGCGACGGCGGCGCGGCCTGGGCCTCCTCGTGCTGGATCCACTGCCGCAAGGCCGATTCGGTCAGGTCGAGATCCTTGGCGATCTGCGTGACGCTGCGGTCGCCCACGCGCGTCAGCCGCACGGCCTCCGCTTTGAACTCCACCGTGAACTGACGTCGCTTCCGTCGTGCCTTCATGGACCTGCTCCTGGCGCATCCTCGCGCCAACTGGGGTGTCCACGGAAGCGGGGCAGGCTCCCACAAGGCGCGCAGCGCGCGTCAATCACAGGCTCCCATAAGGCGCGCAGCGCGCGTCTATCACAGGCTCCAACCAGGCGCGCATCGCGCATCAATCTCAGGCCCCCACAAGGCGCGCAACGCCACGATCCCAGGCTTCAACAAGGCGCGCAACGCGCGTCTATCTCAGGCCCCACAAGGCGCGCAGCGCGCGTCAATCTCAGGCTCCCACAAGGCGCGCAACGCCACGATCCAGACGCCGAACCCCGAGGCGAGACACGCCGCGATCCCGTGTATCGAACCCCGGGCGAGCCCCCTTCTCCGCGTCCCTGGTTCAGCGAAACGACCTTCTCGATCGGCTCTTCGATGCGCTTTGTCGATGGCGACCTCGACACGAGCTTCGGCGAGCGCGGACGGCTGTGCGTCAACACGGTGATCGACGGCGAGGATCCGCAGGACTTCCTCTTCTCCGCTGCGGTCGACGGCGAAGGGCGACTCGTGTTCGCCGGCGTCGCGGCGCACGCGCTCCCGCAAGACTCCTACGCAGGAGGACTGCTCGTCGACGCGGAGGGTGGCGTCCTCGTCGTGCGAGCGGTGGCCGCCGCGGGCATGCCGCTCTCCAACGCGACCGCGGGCGTGGTTCGCTTTCTCTCTGACGGCCGCACCGACACCGCGTTCGGCGTCGGAGGCGCGTTCACCACGACCGGGGTGCGGCGCTGTTCACTTGCATCAACGTGCTGGGACGCTCTCCGCGGCGTCTCCGTCGAGCGATGTCGGGCTCCGAAACGGCCTGACACCTCCGCGAGGAGTGCGCGCGACGTGGCGACGCGCGGTCACCCCTCGACGAGGCGACGGAGGTCCGCAAGCGCCTCGCATCGCAGGCCGATCGGCGCGGGGACGAGGCGGCCATCGCGGTCGTGGGCGCTCACCCGCACGTGCGTGTCGCGCGCGCTCGGGCCGCGGCCGGTCGAGGCGGCGTAACCGCTCATGTCGACGCGGAGCAGCCACCGCGCGTCGATCGGTCGCCACGCGTCGTAGATGATCCCGGCGTCTTGAGGTTCGCCTCGCCGGTAGCCCAGCGTGTCGAGGCGTGCGAGCAGCGCGTGGTAGTCGACCGCGCGCGACGCGAGGGCCGCCGCGTCACCCTCGGGATCGCGCGTGAACGGCCGCTCGATCTGCGCGAAGGGCTGCGTGATGCCGCGCGACGAGAGCGCCGCGCGACACCGCGACAGCGCCGCGTCGTCGAGCGTCGCGGGGTGGGGAATGGTCACCGGCGCGACGAGCGCGACGGGGGCGCCATCGAGGTCGACGAGGCGATCTCCCGCGTGGAGCGCGAGCGCGCCGCGCGCGTCGCGCACGATGACGCCCTCGAGCGACTGCCGCACGCAGGCCGTGGTCACGAGCGTCGCGAGCTGCGCGTCGCCGAGCGAGCGCCCCGTGAGCATCGCGGATTCGAAGCGCAGCGCCACCGCGCGCACCGTTTCTGACGCGGGCGACGGGTCGCGCGTGAGGTTGAGGTCGACGAGCGCGTCGCGATCGAGGCCGCGCTCGGCGCAGCGCGCTTCGAGGGCCTCGCCCGCCTCGCGCTGCACCTTTCCGCGCCCGTGGAGGGTGAGATGGTCGAGCCACACGATCGCGGCGCCGACCCCGTTGCGACGGAGCGCGGCGACGCCGTGCGACGCGAGGAGGTGACCGCCCGAGGAGGCCCACCCCTGGAGCAGCGAGGCCATCGTGCGGAGCTGCGTCTCGTCGCCGAGGAGGCCCGCGGCGTAGACCTTCCACTTGTTCGCGCTGGTCCACTCGACGGCGTTGTAGATCGCCGCGAGGAGGGCCGAGGCGTCGTCGTCGCCGAGCGCGGCGCGCGCGTCGAGGAGCAGCGGATCGGCGGCGCCCTCGACGTCTTCGGTGAGCAGCCCGAGGAGCCCTCGCGCTGCGTCGGCGGAGACCTGCGCGCCGCCCCTCCAACGCAGCGCCGGGAGCGTCACCGCGGGGAGCCTCTTGCGTCGCTTGCGGGCGCGCGACGCGAGCGCTGCGTCGATCTCGTCGACGCGCGACGCCGTGACCTCGGTGAGCATCGCCGCTGCCCTTTCTTCTCCTCCGTCCATCACGCCACGACCGGGAGCTTGACCGTGACGCGCGTCTCGCCGCCGCGCTTGAAGCGAAAATCACAGCGGGGCGCCCCCTGCGCGAGGGTCCCGGTGCGCGTCAGGCCCCAGTCGAAAGCCCGGCTGCCGGTGATGTCTGCGAGGCAGATGTACGGCGCGATCTCCGCGGCGCCGTGCGCGACGGCGAGCTCGCGGATCGCGCAGCGCGTGTAGGTCACGCCGTAGTCGCTCTCGCGATCGGGCTCGTTGAACTCGAACACCCACCCGCCGACGGGAGCGCGCTGGCTCCTGCCCGCGGGCCAGCGGGAGAGGGCCTTCATCGGCCAGCTGAACATCCCGGCGGAGGCGGCGGCCTTTTCGAAGCGGCTCATGCGTTCGAAGTGGAGCTCCGTCGCGCGTTCGAGCACCGCCCACACGCGCGCCGCGTCGTAGCCCTCGGCGTGGAGGGCCAGATAGAACGCGACGTAGATCGCGCCGCTCACGGTGAACGCGCGCATGTGCGGCGCGAGGGCGCCCGGGTCTTCGACGGTCGAGAGCATCGCGCCGAGACGCTCGCGCGTGCGATCGAGCATCGCGTCGGGCGCGAGCTCCGGGGCGAGCCGGGTGAGCGCGTCGCGGAGGTCGTCGGACCATCCGTCGAGCTCCTTCATCACGGAGGAGCGGACGCTTTCGAGGCTGGGCATCGGTGTGGCCTCCTGGCGCGGCGTCGGCGTCACTCCGCGCGGCGCTCGGGAGAGATTCCACGACCCGCAGGCCCCTGAAAAGCGCGAAGCGCGAGCGCGCGGCGGTCGATGCCCCCATCGCCGCGGCTTCGCACACAGCCCAACCACCTCGTATGCAACCCAACGAACTCGTACGTAGCCGAACCATCTCGTACGTAGACGAACCATCGTGGCCGCGTCGGGGCCTCGTCTCGCAGCGCGTCTTCGGGGGCACGGGCACGATCGACACGCGGCGTCGACCGCTCGCTGGCGCCGTGGCGGCGCTCGATGGCTGTGGAACCAACCCCTGGACGCGTCTCGCCCGGTTGGAGAAGATCCACGCGACTCGCCAACGCTTGAGGAGCTGACGAAGATGGCCGCCCCCCCGCTACGACCGCTGCTGGTGGCCGCGATGGACGCGCAGTTTCGCGGCGTCGCGGCGAAGGTGCTGCGCGACGGCTCGTTGCGCTTCGAGGGGGCGGGCTACGGCCTCACGGTGCTCAGCTCGGTGCGCGCCGGGCAGTATCCGCTCCTGGAGTTCGTCGCCAGCGCCCACCTCGATCACGTCGGCGACCTTCTCGCGCGCGTGCTCGATCGCAAGGGCGCAGCGCAGCGAGACATCTCGTTGCACTTCGGTCATCACGAGATGTTCACCCGGTGGGGCCCCGCGTACGGAGCGACGCTGGGTCGCCGCGGGCCTGCGGAGCTGGAGGTGATGGGCGACGACTATGTGGGGCTCCACGTGGCGCACCTGCGCGCCATTCTCGAGGGCGAGGTGCTCCCGCTCACGCGGCGGTGCGCGGAGCTCGCCGCGTACGACGCGCTGCTCAACGAAGCCCCCGAGTCGCCGTTGCCGTACCTCCGCCTGCCCGAGCGCGCGGCGCGGGGCCTCGCAGCGCGACACCTTCTCGGCGGCCACGACCTCGCGGCGCTCGCGGCGCGCTACGACCGCGCCCTCGCCGAGGTGTATCCGCTCGCGCGCGCCGAGTACGACGCCGTGCGGCGCCGCGTCGCCCCATTGTGACCGTTCTCGCGTCCCGATCCGGCCCGCGCGCCCGATCGACGCCTTCCGCACGAGGCGTGGATGCGGCTCACGACGGCGACGTCGCACCGCGGTGTCGGCGCGGCTGCCTCGGACGAACGCTGCGCCCTCGCGGCGTGTGCTTCAACGGCGGCGTGAGGGGCCGTTCTCGTTCACCAGAGCCGACCTACTCTTCGCCTCGCGGCAGGTACTCCCAGTCTCCCGCCGGCGTTCCGCGCATCATCGCGATCGCCTGGTCCGCGGTCATGCCGTAGCGCGCGGCGAAGGCCCCGAGGCGCTCCGTCATGGCGCGATCGAGCATCTGTCTGGCCGCCGCGTCGAGCAGCGTCTCGCCCGCGCGCGTGAGGGCGGTCGCGTCGTGCGAGGCCCTTGCCGCGGCACGTTCCGACGCGGGGAGCGCGTTGACCCCCTGACGCACCAGTCGATCGAGGTCGGCGATGAGGTTGTGCGCGGCGAGCCCCCACGCTCGGTCGACGAACGCGCGCCCGACCTGCGCGCTGCTGCTGTCGATGATCGTGTTCGAGTTCGCGTTCACGGCGTCGGCGCCGTCGCCGATGGTCGCCTCGACGCGCACCTGAACGTGGATCTCGCGCTGCTCGATGGTCCGCACGCGCGCGACGTCGCGATACTGCGCGGGCGACCCGGGGTTGATGGTCACGGTCTCGTCGACCCAGCGACCGCACGAGTCCATCGAGCCGCGACGGCACGCCTCGCCGTACGCCCTGCGGTAGACGTGACGGGTCTGCGTCGTCGGAGCCACGGCCGCGACGGTCTCGACCCGCTCCGTGTAATTCTCCGTGGTCGTCCAGAGGCGGTCGGTTCGGCGACAGGCGCCCTGTACGCGCACGGTGATGTCGCCGCTTCGCGTGGCTGACAACGCGTTCGCCTCGTCTGCGAGCCAGGCGCACGACGGGTCGCTGGCGACGAAGCGCCAGCGCGGGCGAAACTCGGGCGGAGGAAGTTCGAAGCGCAACATCGGCGCGATTCGCTCGATCCGAGTCGACGATCGGATCCAGCTCGCGATACGACGGTGAAACTCGACGACCCTGCCCGACGGATACGTCGGGTTCGCGCGTTCGAGCGCCGCGAGCGCCGCGCGGATCGCCTCGTCGACGCGCCCCGCGAGCGCGGACGGATGGCCGAGTCGCTGGTCGATCGCGCGGGCGTGCGCGACGCCAGACACGACGCGTCCGACGGCGATCTCGCGCTCCACCATGTGCGGCCAGAGTCGCTCCGCGAGCGCGACGCCCTCACGAACCGCCTCGCTCACGTCCAGACGCTCCTCCCGCGCCAGCTCGACCTGCAGGAGCCCCTGCGCGAACGGCGTGATCGCATCGTCGAACCGTCCCGCTTCGATCGCGCGCCGGGCGACGCCGAAGGTCGCATTGAAATCTGGCGGCGGAGCCTCCCGCATCAGGTCGGGGTGGCCCGGCAAGAGCGCCGAGAGGTGAGGCAGCGCCTCGTAGCGGCGATTCGAGAAGTTCCTCGCCAGCGCGATCGCCCGCTGGTGGTCCGCGTTTGTGCCGCGCCCCTCGTACACCGCCGCCGCGAGCATCAGGCAAGACTGTTCGACCTCGGCGCTCAACCGCTGACCGCGGTGGCAGACGCGCTCGAGGATCGACACTGCGCGCGCGGGATCCTGCCCTCCGTTCGCTCGCCAGAGCCCTTGCTGCGCGCCGGTCACGCCTTCGAGCGGGGCGAACGAGAGCCGCGCGAGGTACAGGCAGTGCGCCACCTCGCTCGCGTCGCAGCGCCGACGACGCGCTGCGATCTCCAGCGCATCGATCTCCGCGCGGACCGTGGCCGTGCTCCCCGCGCGCGCCCACTCGCAGCTCACGAAGGAACCATGCGCGCAGAACTCACGATTCTGTTGGAACCGTTGCGCGGTCGACATCCCGCACGCGCAGAGCGCGAAGACCAGCGCAAGTACGGCCGCCCGGAGTCCCGAACATCGCAACGAAACCATCGGAGAATCGTGACCCAGGAAGGTAGTAAAACTCGCGAGGGGACACAACTCCGTCTGACCGCCCGGCGCCTCGGCGTTGCACGGAGTCGGTGCACGCGAAGATTCCCCGCCCGAGCGACGCGCGGTGGATGTCCAGGCGCACCACGCGGCGCGCGTCACCCCGGCCCGATGCCTCCGCACTCGGGCCGTCTCCCCTGGTTCCACAAGAGACCATTGAGCGCGCGAGACAGCCTCGCGAGGCCCGCAGGAACCTCTCTGCACATCGGCGCGCCATCGCACCGATCGCCCACGCGAAAGCCCCTGCCATCGGCGCGCGTGATCTCGAAGAAGTTCGTGTCATGCACCGTCGGATCGCTCCCGTAGAACACCCCCGGAGGCTGCGCGAAGGCGGCGGTGACGTCGGGGTCGTCGAGCGCGTCGAGCACGAAGCTCAGCTCTGCGACGCTCGCCTCGGCCTCTCCGCATCGATCGAGCGTGGTCGAGCACATCGCCACGCCCGCGTCACGGAAGGACGAGGGCATGTACACGCGCGTGAGCGTGAAGCGGCGACCGGGCGCGAGGCGCCCTTCCCATTCGAAGATCACCAGGCCGCCGTGCCAGCCGAAGTCGTACGATGTCGCGAGGTCGCAGTCCGCCGCGCGCACGTCGCGAGGCGCAGCGTCGACCGCAGCGTCGCTTGTCGCATCGATCGCAGCGTCGCTTGTCGCATCGAACGCGGCGTCGCTTGTCGCATCGATCGCGGTGTCGACCGCCGCGTCACCTCGCGCGTCGATCGAAGCATCGAGCGCCGCATCCTGCGCGGTGTCACCGGGGGCATCGAGCGCGTCGTCGCGCGTGGTGTCGGCCGTCGCGTCGAGCGCGGCGTCGATCACCGCCTCGCGATCGATCGCGCCGTCACCGTACGAGCCGACCGTCGACGCGCACGACGCCAGCGTGACGAGCGCGAGAACCCATCGCGTTGTGACGTTGCGCGCGCTCATGTGCGATCTCGTGCTGCGGTTCCCGCGCTCATCGGGCGTGCGATCGTAGGCGGATGCGACGGGGGCTGCCAACGCTGTCTCTCGCGCGCGTCGACTTCGCCCGCGCCTCTCGCGGCCTCTTCCGCGGCCCGCCGCGATCACACGCTGCGGCGTCTGCCGATCGACGCGCTCGCGCAGGCGGCCACGACGGCGACGTCGCTCGTCGTAGCGCGGTGGTCGACCGATCGTGTGGTTCGCGGGGGTGTCGGTCGCGCGAGGCGAGCGGCGAGCGTGGCCCGTGCGTTGCTCAACACGGTGCCGGCCGCGAGGGCGGCCGCACTGACGCGCGTCGATCCGCAGGTTCTCACCTCGCGGCGTCCGTGGCCTCCAGTCAACCAACAGAGGAGCGCATCATGGGTTTCTTGATGTTCGCGATCTTCGGTCTGATCATCGGCGCGATCGCCAAATTCATCATGCCTGGCCGCGATCCCGGAGGGATCATCGTCACGGCGGTCATCGGCATGGTGGGCTCGTTGCTCGGGGGTTATCTCGGGCGTGTGGCGGGCCTCTACAACGACCCGGCGCAGGGGGCGGGGTGGGCGATGTCGCTGATCGGCGCGCTCGTCCTGCTGGGGATCTATCGGCTCGTGGTCGGTCGCTCGAACAGCGCCTGAGCCCCGCGCGGCGCGCCCCGCCCGGACCGAGGTCCGGCGCGGGGCGCGCGGTGCGCTACACGGTCTGACCGCGTCGGCCCGACGCCGAGAGGGAGCTCGTGGCGTCGAGGTTCGCGTTGTCGTCGACGCCCACGCCGAGCCGATCGACGAGCTCGCCGCCGAGCCAGGCGGTCACGGGCGCGAGCACCAGGGCCGCGATCTCGAGGCCCAGCGCGAGGTTCGGCGCGGGCGCGAAGAGCCTGTCGTGTCGGATGAGCAGCGCGATCGCGAAGCACCCGATCACGATGACGTTGCCGATGGCGTGGAGCCCGCCGATGCGCTTGGCGCGCGTGTCGTCAGGGATCGCGATGAGGTCGACGAGGCCGAACACGGCGGCGGCGAGGCCCGCCACGACGCCGATGGTCAGGTCCCAGAACGAGACCGTGGGGATCCACGCCGCGTTGACGAAGCGCTGAACCACGTCGAGCACGGCGCCGACGAAGAACATCCCGAGGGGGATCGGGACGAGCATCTGGTGAATGGGGTGTCCGAAGAGCCTTGCGTGGCTTCGCATGGGACCCTTTGCCTTTCTTCTTCTCAGACGAGTTCGTTCGCGGCGACTGTGGCGCCGCGCGTGTGGCGTTTGGCGTCGTAGCGTGGCGCGCCGGTGGGGGACGCCACGGCGCGGCGCGCTACGCGAGGGTGGCTTCGAGGATGATCGCGGTCCCGGCGAGGGCCTTCGAGACCGGGCAGTTGCGCTTCGTCTCGTCGGCGACGGCGGCGAAGCGCTGCGGGTCCGCGGCGGGCACGTCGGCCGTCGCGTAGAGCGCGATCTGGGAGATGCGGAATCCCTCGCCGTCGCGGTCGAGGCGGACGACGGCCTCGGTGTTCACCGAGCGCGGGCTCATGCCCGCCTTGGTGAGCGCCCCGGTGAGCGCCATCGAGAAGCAGCCCGCGAGGGCGGCGCCGATCATCTCTTCGGGGTTGCTCCCCTTCACGCCTTCGAAGCGCGTGCTCAGCGAGAAGGGCGTGTCGGCGCCGTGCGCGGGTTTCATCACGCCTCTTCCCTCTTTGAGACCGCCCTCCCACCGCGCCGAGGCATTGCTGGTAGACATCGTTTGCTCCCTCTGTGTCGTCAACCCGCGACGCGCGGGCTGCGCGTGCGAGGCAACATCGGGTCGTCACCGTCGAACGACAAGCCGCCGCTCCCGAGAATGGCGCCGCGCGCGCCCCGCCGCGGAGCCTTCGATCATCACGTTCACGTGGCGGGGACGCACACGCGCGCCGTGGTTCTCGGCACCTGGGCGCAGACGGTTCCCCCGCCGCAGTCTCCGCTCGTGAGGCAGCTGTCATAACAGAGCCCCACCCCCGCGCTCACGCTCACGACGCACGTCGGGGGGAACGACGAGAAGTACGCTGACGGCGGGCACTGCGACGCGTCCGTGCACGCCGCGGAGCAGAGGTTTCCGGGCCGTCCGCTGAGCGAGTACATCGCCGTCGTGCAGGTCGTGCCGTTCGAACACGCGTCGCCCGCGTTGCACGGCTCATAGGCGTTGCGAAGAACGGTGACGCCCGGCCCGACGGTGTCGACGATACAGCCCGACATCGATGCGCCGATGCAGCCCAGGAGCGCGAGCGTGGTGTGGTTCATACCGGTTCGATGACACCAGAGCGACGACGGTTCGCGTGGATCATGAGTCGAGTGGGCGATCCTCCGATGACCCGCGACGCGCTCGCTACCGCCGCCTCGCGCGGCGCGGCCGGGCCCTGGCGACCTTGCGCGTTGACGCCTTGCGTTCATCCGGCTTGCGCTTCGCAGCGGCGCGCGACTGGAGCGACGACGAGACCCGCCGGGTCACGCGACGCGCGTCACGCTTCGGCGCGCTGCGCGTCGGCGTGCGACGGGCAGGAGCGGCGGCACGCTTCGAACGCGCGACCCTCTTCGCGCGCGGCGTCGCTGCCTTCTTCGAGGTCACGGTCTTCTTCGAGGTCGCTGCCTTCTTCGAGGTCGCTGCCTTCTTCGTGGTCGCGGCCCTCTTCACGGTCGCGGTCTTCTTCACGGTCGCGGTCTTCTTCGCTGCCTTCTTCGTGGTCGCTGCCTTCTTCGTGGTCGCTGCTTTCTTCGCTGCCTTCTTCGAGGTCGGAGACATCGCGCCTGCTCTGGTCCTCTTCGCGCGTCTGGGCGCATCCTCCGGCCCTTCGGCCTTCTTCGACTTCACCGGGAAGCCCGCGCGACGGGCCTTCGAGAGCCCGATCGCGATCGCCTGTTTGATCGAGGTCACGCCGTGCTTGCCCTCGCGGACGTGGTGCATCTCCTCGCGGACGAACTCTCCCGCCGCGGTCGACGCGGCCTTTCCCGCGCGCAACGCAGCCTTCGCCCGCTTGATCGTCTGCTTGTCCGGCATCGCATCCTTCTCTCTCTCTGTGATCGTCGTCCGATGATCGAAGACCGTGACATCCGGTCACGGCTCGGCTTTGACTCGCGAGCACCCTCCGGGCAGCGGCGCGTTCCGCGGACGAACTCCGGTGACGCGACGTTCGCCGTCTCATGGTCGCCGCGATGCACGCTCCGTGCTGGGGGGGCGGCATCGAGGGGACCGTTCGGAGTGAGGGTCAGAGATCCGACTCTCTACCTCTACTGTCCCGGACGAGCGCTGCGCCCCCACGCCGCGTGTTGAAGAGGCTGTCTCAGAATCTCAACTGTCGACTCTCATTTCAACCCGTCGGTCGGAAATAGAGGTTGGTGCCTCTGCGTCTTGTCCGCGAGGGGCATGAGTCACAGCCGCAAAGCGAATCGCACGCAGCAGTTCCTCTTCCCGCCGTCGCTCGACGAGCTGGTCAGGCCCGATGACCCCGCGCGCTTCCTCGATGATCTGCTCCACACGATGGACCTCCGTGCGATGGGCTTCATCGACCCGCCCACCGACGCGCGAGGGCGGCCGCCGTGGAGCTGCGAGTTGCTCCTGCGGGTCTGGCTCTACTGTTACTTCAGGCACGTACGCCCCTGCGACAGATGGAGATCGCCTGCCGCGAGCGCGTCCAGTTGATGTGGCTCACCGGCATGCAGTGCCCCGATCACAACGCGCTGCACCGCTTCTTCCACGCGCATCGGGACGCCCTTCGCACGCCTGCTCGCGACGTCACCCGCGTCGCCGCCCACGCGGGCCTGATCGACATGGTCCTGCACGCCCTCGATGGCACCAAGCTCCGCGCCATCTGCTCGATGGACTCGGCGCTCCATCGCAAGCGCCTCCTGGAGCTCCTCAACGCGCACGGCGACAAGGTGATCGAGGAGGTCTTCGCGCAGCTCGAAGCCCTCTACAAGACCGAGCATCGCACCGGCGAGCACCTGCCCAAGGAGCTGTCGACGCCCGACGCGCGCAAGCAGGTGATCCAGAAGGCGCTGGCGGAGTTGGACTCGCATCGCGCCGACCACCTGCACCCGCGCGAGCCCGAAGCGTGATGAAGGGCCACAACGAGGCGAAGCTGCGCCTGGACTACAACGCCCAGGTCGTCACCGACGGCGAGTTCATCGTGGCGCAGGACGTGACGAACGACGAGACGGACCACACGCTGCTGACGCCCATGCTCGATCGCGGCGCTCGACACGCTGGGCACGCGTCCAGATGCGACGGCGGTGGATGCCGGGTACGTCTCGGGCCGCGAGCTCGCGCAGGCCGAAACCCATCACCACGAGGTGGTGGTGCCGCCTGGAAGCGTCGATGCGCCGACTGCGTCGGCCGACGCTCCTCGACAAGGCGCACTTCCGCTACGACGCGGAGCGCGACGTGTACGTCTGCCCTCTGGGGACGGTGCTGCCGCTGTGCGGCGTCTGACGCGCTCGCGTCCGAGAGAGCCCGAGCTCAAGGTGTATCGCTGCACGAACACGACGTGTCCCGAGCGAGGGCGCTGCACGCGCGACGAAGCGACGGGTCGCACGGTGCGTCACCCCACGGACCGCGCGGCGCTCGATCGGCAGGCGTCCAAACAACCGCCCGGCAGCGAGCGTCGAGCGGGCGTACGAGTGGCGCAAGGTGCTGGTCGAGCGCGTGTTCGGGCTGCTGAAATGGAACGACGGGTTCCGCCGCTTCACGGTGTGGGGGCGCGTCCGCGCGAGCGCAGTGGGCGCTGTCTGCGCGGCGTTCAATGTCCGCGCGCTCTACCGCCGCTGGCGAGTCGGCGAGTTCCGCCTCGCGGCAACGGGCTGACGAGCGTCGCGAGGCGCCCTCGCGCCAGACATGTCGAAAGGGGATCTGCGCTCGGTCGTGCGTCGAGTGGCGAATTCACCAAGACACGGGCGACGACCTGAGCGCATCGGTGCAATCGAGCGCGGCGACGCGACCGACCGCGGGGTCGGTTTCCGTCCGCGAAGTGCGGCGTCAGGATCTTTCTGAGACAGCCTCTGAAACACGCGGCCGGGAAGGCAGTTCGAGATCGATCTGAATGAAGTCCCGCTCCGCGGGACTCGCGCACGAGGCTCCGATTGGGAGTCCTGCGAAGCGGGACTTTTCGCAGGATGCTCACAAAATGACTTCCCTGCCGCGTGTTTCAACACGCGGCGTGAAGGTCCAGGCTTCATCCGGGACAGTAGAGCTACGGATCTCCAACCTCCACCGCGAACGGTCCCGCATCGAGGGCCGCGGATCTCTCACGCGCTGAAGTGCAGCGACGCCGCAGTGTCGCCATCTGCCACGCCTCAACCATCGTTCTCCGCCTCTTTGCACGAGAGTCGGGAGTGGCGCCGAGCGTGCAATCGCCCACGACGAGGTGCGTGGTGATGCGTGAGCATGCAGGCGAAGTGCGAGCGGAGGAGACCGCGTCGCGCGTCTTCACCGAGAGCGAGGTGCACGTCCGCGCGGCCGGGGCGGTGCTGACGGGTGACCTCGGCGTGCCCGAAGGCGTGCGGGGGGTCGTTCTCTTCGTACACGAGAGCGGCTCCGTGCGGCGCAGCGCGGGGGATCGCCTCGTCGCGCGCTCGCTTCAGGCGCGCGGGTTCGCGACGCTCCTGCTCGACCTGGTGACGCCTGACGAGGAGCGACACGCCGCCCGCGCGAGGGAGCACCGCTTCGGCGTCTCGCTGCTCTCCGAGCGGCTCGTCGCCGCGACCGACTGGCTCTCGGAGGCCGTGCGCAGCGCCCCGTTGCCGATCGGGTATTTTGGCGTGAGCCACGGCAAGGGCGTCGCGCTCGTCGCGGCTGCGGCGAGGCGCGACGACGTGCACGCGGTGGTCTCTTGGGTCGGGCGACCCGAGCTCGCGGCCGACGCGCTTCCGTGGGTGTGCGCGCCGACGCGGCTGATCGTGGGCGAGGGCACGGAGCCCGTCCTCACGCTCGACATCCGCGCGATGGCCGCGATGCGCGCCCCGACGCGGCTGGAGCTCGTCCCCAGGTCCGCACACCTGTTCGAAGCGCCCGGTGCGGTCGACAAGATCGCGATGCTCGCGGGGCAGTGGTTCGAGGCGCACCTCGGCGCTCGCACCGCGTCGCTCGACAGCGTCGGCGTCTGATTCCCGCCGTCGCCTCGGACCTCGACGATCGCGCGTGCCGCGCCGCGGCGTCGAGCTTTGATGGGACGGCGCCATGACTCGCCTCCGTCGCGTTCACAGGGACGCGAGCCTCGCGCGGCCGCGGGCGAACTCGGACTCGTAGAGCCGCACGGTGGCGACGCAGACGGACATCAACACCGGGCCGATGAGCACGCCCCAGAGGCCGAAGGTCTCGACACCTCCAAGCAGCGCGACGAGCACCAGGAGCGGGTGCACGGGGCTCGTCCTGCCGACCAGGCGAGGTCGGATGACGTAGTCGGGCAGCATCACCACCGCGAGCACCGACCAGACGAAGAGCGCCGCCGCGGCGCCGTTGCGGTTCGACGACAAGAGGTAGAGCGTCGAGGGCGCCCACACGAGCATGGTTCCACCGACGGGGAGGAACGCGAGGACGCCGGTCGCAAGTCCCCACAGCGCCGCGCGGGGCACGCCGGTCAACGCGTACCCGACCGTCGCGAGGAGCCCCTGGATGAGCGCCGTGCCGAGCGTGCTCACGAGGGCGCTTCTGCCGACGGATTGAAACTCTTCGAGCAGCACGCGGGTGTACCGCGGACGGATGGGCAGGATGTTCTCGATCCGCCGCGCGGCGGCCTCCCACTGGAAGAGCGCGTAGTACATCGTCGCGAAGGTGATCACGCCGGTGATGAGGCCGGCGCCCGTCGAGGTGACCACGCCCGTGAGCACCGGCGCCGCGAACGCCTGGAGGTGCGACGCCCCCGCGCGCACCTGCGTGAGCACCCACGGTCGAGGCACATGAAACGCGTCGAGGATCCGCACGCCCCCATGTCCGATGAGCGTGTCGAGGGGCTCGGTCGCCGCGCGGATCTGGACCTCGCGCGCGACGGCCATGGTCTCGCTCGCGACCACCCACACGGCCGCCAGCACGCCGGCGACGGCCACGAGGCTCACCGCGGTCGTGGTGAGCAGCGCCGCGGCGCGCGCGCGTCCGTGGAGGAGCCTCGTGAGCTTGCGCGAGAGGGGCTCGGCCACGAATGCCATCACGACGCCGAGCAGGAGCCCCACGGCGACGTTCGAAGAGACGTACACGATGGCCCCGCAGCCGAGGAGCGCGAGCACGGCCAACGACGCGGGAGGACCGATGGAGATCAACGGTCGGACGGGGCTGTCAGGACGCGGCGTTTCCATCGAAGGGCGGTGTGGATTCAGGGCTTTCCCGTTGGCGCGTCGTGGACCGCTGCTGCGTCGCGCGCGGCTTCGTCTGCGCGTGGGATGCAGCCGCGAGAGGCGTCCCCGCCACCGCGGCGCATCCACCCGGCGAGGCCTCGTGAGCGGTTCGTCGGTGGTCTCACTCCCGTGACATCGAGCTCGAACAAAGCACCGCATATGCCGCGGGCCCGGCGTCACCGAACGTCAGGCTCTCCGTCGCGCGCCGCTGCGGAAAAGGCCGTGACAGCGCGTCGTGGGCGCGCGCTCCGATCGCTCGTGGCCCCGCGCGAGGCTCAAGATCGACACACGTCCCGTGACCGCTGTGGCGTCTGGCCTCATCGCGCCGCAGCGGCGCCGGGCGCCGCGGAGGCTCGACGCGCCGGGGGCGCGTGTCGGCACGACGGATGCTCTCAAGGGCACGCCGGAGCGACCTCGTGGGCGGTGCGGTCCACGCACGCGCGGGCGACAAAGACGCTCCGCGAGGAGGCCGAGCGGTGGCAGTGATGACGGATACCGCCAGCGACGTCGACACGTCTCGCACGTCGCCGCACCCGAGATCGAGGCGAGGTGCGAACACGTGATCGCGGCGCGCGACGACGACCGCCCGCAGGCGTCTGTCGCGCGCCGGCGCACGCTGGCGATTTCGACGCGGCGTCACCACGATGGGCCTCGCGGTCGTCGCGGTCGCGGCGCCATCGGCGGAGGGGCGCGCTTCGCGGCGTGCACCCGTGACGGAGGCAAGTCTCGGTATGAGCAAACAACTTCTGGGAGCGGTCATTCTCAGCGTCGGTCTCGCGGCCTGCGGGCCTCGGGCCGGCTCGACCCCTGGTCCGCTCACGGCCGCGGCTGCGGAGGCCGCGCGGGCGCGCTGGGCCGACGCGTCGCCCGAGTCGCTGGAGCGAGGGAGGCAGCTCTTTCTGCTCAACTGTCACCGCTGCCACGAGTACCCCGATCGCCCCACGTACGAGGTCGACGAGTGGCCCGCGATCATTCAGCGCATGGGGCGCAAGGCGCACCTCTCCGACGCCGACGCGCAGCTCGTGCTGCGCTTCGTGCTCGCGGATCGGCAGGCCGCCGTCGCGGGACGAGCCCGTGACCGTGTCGGGCGCCACACCCGACGCGGCGCTCGGGCTACGCGCCCCGACGGCGGACGCGGCCTCGCCGGTCGATGCGTCGCTGCGGGCGCGGGTCGCGGCGTTCCCGACGCTGGTGCGCGCGTCGGCGTGGGCGCTCTCGCTGAGCGCGTCGCTCGTGATCGCCGTCGGCGCTGATCGAGGCATTGCCATCATCGCGCTGGCCCTGTCGATCTACGTCGCGCTCTCGGTCGCGACACGCGCTCGCCTCGCGCTCCTCGCGGGCGTGTGCGTCGCGCTGGTCGGTGCCGCGGGGGGAGGGCGCCTCGCGGCGATCTCGGCCCTCGCGCTCGCGCCGCTGCTCCTCTTCGCGTGGAGGCTCGCGCCCGAGCGCGCGCGCCTCGCGACGAACTGGATGGATCACGCGCTCCTCGCGCAGACCTACCCCGGTCGGCCGATGACCACCCACCACGTGCTCGAGGTCGACGCACCCTTCGATCGCGCCCGGCTCGCACGCGCCGTCGCCTCGCTCCTCGACGCGACGCCGTCGCTGCGGAGCTTCACGCGCGAGTCTCCCCTCGGCCTCGCGCGCTTCGCCGCGCCCGAGCGCTGGTCGAGACTCGACGAGATCCTCTCGTGGCGCGACCTCTCCCTCGACCTCGACCGCTCGGACTGGTACCTGCGGCCCTTCGACCTGTCGATCGAGGAGCCGCTGCGCGTCCTCCACGCGCCGCGCCCCGGCGGCGGCTACCAGCTCGTCTTCACGCTGCACCACAGCGTGACCGACGGCGTCGGCGCGCTCGCGCTCTTCGACGCGCTGCTCGCGCGATACCGCGCCCTCGACGGCGAAGACGCGGTCGTTCCTCCGGCGCTCGGTCCGAGCGGCGCGACGCTCCGAGGGCTCCTCGCTCGCCTGGGGCTCGGGGTCACCGCGGCGCTCGTTCGACGCAACGTCGAGGGCGCGCGCCGCTTCGGCGCGAAAAGGGCCTCGCTCATGGAGCGCGTCGACGCCCCGCTCGACGCCGTGCACGCGCGCGTGATCGACGTCTCGGCCGTCGCGTGGGCTCGCCTCCGCGATCGCGCTGCGACGCTCGGCTGCTCGCGCAACGACCTCCTCCTCGCGGCGTTTCTGCGCGCGGCGTCGGCGTGGCGTCGCGCGAGGGGCCTCGGCGACGAGCCGTTCCGCGCGCTGGTTCCCGTCGATCTGCGCGGGGAGTTCGGCGTCGGGCGCACGCTCCAGAACCACCTCGCGGTCATCGAGGCCGACTTCACCGCGGCGGAGGTCGACGACGCGTCGCTGCCTCACCGCGTCTCCGAGCGGCTCCGCGCGGGGCGTCCGCTCGATCGCTCGCTCGCCACGCCCCTCGCGCTCGGCGTGCTCGGCGCGATCGCTCCGCCGGGAGCGCTCCGCGCGTTCTTTCGCTGGCTCGATGAGCGCCCCTCGGCGTTCATGTACTCGTTCCTCTTCAGCCACATCCGCGTGACCGGGGGCGTGGTCGCGCCGTCGCGGGCGGGCGCCTCGCGGCTCTATTGCCTGAGCGGACTGCCGCGCCAGCCTGGCGTCGGCGTCACCGTCACCGCGACGCCGGACGCGGTCACCGTCACCCTCGCGTACATGGTCCCGCGTCTGTCGGACGACGGCGCGGAGCGGCTCCTCGAAGCGTTCTCGAAGGCGCTGGGCGAGCTGTGAGCCGCGACGCCGCCGGGGACCTGCTCTACCGCCTTCGAACGCGCGCGCTCACGCTCGCGCAGCGCGCGCTCGCTCGTCCCGGCGCGATCGTGCATCGGGGCGTCGCGCTCGACGTCGCTCGCGGCGTGCATCACCCCGCGCCGTTTCTGGGCCTCGGGTTCGGCGCCCTTCAAGAGCTCGCGCTCGAGCGTCTCCCGCCTCGCGCCGCGGTGCTCGAGCTCGGAACCGGCGCGGGCTTCTGGGCCCTCGCGGCGGCCCGTCGGGGCTTCGTCGTGACCGCGACGGAGCTCCCCGAGGTGCCGCTCGCGCCCGTGGCGCAGGCGGCGGATCGCATGGGCGTTCACCTCCGTCTGCTGCACTCCGACCTCTTCGAAGACCTCGGCGACGCGCGCTTCGACGCGATCCTGTTCAACCCGCCCTTTCACGACGCGACGCCGCGCGCGCCCGTCGAGCGCGCGTGGTGCGGTGGCGACGTCGTGCGACGCTGCCTGCGTGAGGCCGCGGCGCACCTCACGGCCGACGGCGCCATGTACCTCATCATGCCGAGGCTCGATCGCGCGAGGTACGTGACGGAGCTCGCGCCGTGGACGATCGATGTCGCCGCGTCGCAGTGGTTTCCGCTCGTGGGCCGCGCCGAGCTGCTCGCGCTGCGACCGGGGCGCCGTGTCGGACTCGTCACGCGCGCGCCTCGGGAGGCAGGAGGATCTTGTTGATCTCGGCCCCGAGGAGGAAGGCCATGTTCGAAACCCACATCCAGAGGAGCAGCACGATGACGCCGCCGAGCGCGCCGTAGGTGGCCTCGTAGTCGCCGAAGTGGGTCACGTACACGCTGAACGCCCACGAGGCGATGACCCACAGCCCGACGCCTGCGACGGAGCCGGGGGTGATGGGTTGAAAGCGCGGCCGCACGTTGGGGAGCAGTGTGTAGAGGCTCGCCCACACGACGATCATCACGAGCGCGGCGAAGGGCAGCCTCGCCCAGACCAGCGCCACGCCGAGGAGGCCGCCGATCCAGTCGGCGGCGACGGGCAGCGCGACGGCGATGAGGCCCGCGATGAGGGCGACGGCGCCAGCGCCGACGGTGACCACGACGGCGAAGAGGCGGCGCTTCCAGAAGGGGCGTGTCTCGACGACGTCGTACGCGCGGTTGAGGGCTGGCGTGAGCGACGCGACGCCCGCCGACGCCGACCAGAGGGTGCCGAAGAAGCCCGCCGTGAGGATGCCGCCGCTGGGGTGGTTCTTGAGCGCGGCGAGGCGCTCGGAGACGATCGCTGCGACCGCCTGCGGGGCGACGCGCGCGAGGTCGCCGACCGTCTGCTCGATCGTCGCCCAGGTCACGATGCGGCTCACCACGCCGACGACGAAGAGCAGGAAGGGGAACAGCGCCACGACGCAGTAGAACGTGACCGTGGCGGCCGCGTCGTCGACGGCGTCATTCACGAGCGCATCGGCGAGCGTCCTGAAGAAATATCCCCACGGCATGTCGCGCCCGGGGAGGAGGAGCTTCGTCTTGCCCTGTGGCGGAGGGGACATCGGGTGAACTCCTCGCGTCTCTCGCGCCGCGCGCCGGTGTTGCGCCGATCGCCGCGTCGCGCTCGTCGACGGCGTCACCCTCTCGCAATCCCCACGCCCGACGGTCGCCTCGTGGCGATTTGACACGCCGCGGCCAGCGCACGCGGGGCGATTCCGTCACGGCGTCGGCGGTACGTGCGTTGCACTTTCGCTCCGCCCATGAACACCCGAACGATCTCGGCCGCCACGCCGATTCGCACCTCGCCCCGCGCCGCGCCGCTCCCTCCCGCGATCGACGCGGAGGAGGGCGACGTGGACATCATGGGCGAGGGGCGCGTGCACTACTACGCCGACCGCAGCGTGAAGGGGCGCCCCGTGGTGCTGCTGCACTCGGTGAACGCCGCGGCGAGCAGCTACGAGATGCGTCCGCTCTTCGAAGCGCTGCGCGGCACGCGGCGGGTCTTCGCCTTCGACCTGCCCGGCTTCGGCCGGTCCGCGCGCGACGCGCGCACGTACTCACCGGAGTTCTTCGCCCGCGCGATCGAGCGCTTCGGCATCGACGTGGCCTCGCCGCAGGGCGCGCCGTGCGACCTCGTCGCCCTGTCGCTCTCGTGCGAGTTCGCCGCGCGCGCCGCGCTCGTCAACCCCGCGCTCTTTCACCAGCTCACGTTCATCTCGCCCTCGGGGCTGTCGTCGCATCGACCGCGCAAGACCGTCGAGGCCCTTCGCGCGCACGCCCTCGCGCCGCTGCTGCACATCGGGCCCGTGGGGCGAGGGGTCTTCAAGCTCCTCGCGACGCGGCGGTCGATCCGGTACTTTCTCTCGAAGTCGTTCGTGGGCCCCGTCGACGAAGGCCTCGCGACCTACGCGTACCTCGCCGCGCACGTCGCCGGGGCCGAGCGCGCGCCCATCTCCTTCGTCGCGGGCGAGCTCTTCACGCCCGACGCCGCCGACTCGCTCTACACCCCGCTGCGCGTGCCCACGCTCGTCCTCCACGACACGGACGCCTACACCGACTTCGGCGCGCTCGACGCCGTGTGCGCGCGCAACCTCGAGTTCCGCGCGCAGCGCATCGCGCCCTCGCGCGGGCTGCCGCAGTTCGAACAGACCCACGCGGTGGTCGCCGCGGTCAACCGCCCGGAGCGTCCCGACAACGACGCGTGAGTCGACGCGGCGCACCCGTCGGCGCCCGATCGGGCGTCGCGGGGCGGGGCCTCGCGTCAGGCACGCATCATGAAGATCGCAAGCGCTCATGAAGCGAACCATCTCTCAACCGCCGAAGGGCTCCGCCCACAAGAACTCCGCCGCGCGCAAGGCCGCGACGCCCGCCGTCGCGAAGCGCGGCGCCGCGAAGACCACCGCGACGCGCGCCACCCCGAAGGCCAGCACCAACAACCCGCCCAAGGTCACCGCGAAGCTCGTCGCCGACCGCGAGCACGTTCACGCGATGCTCCAGAGCTTCTCGACCGTGATGCTCGCGACGGTCGAGGGCGAGGGCGAGGCCATGCGGATCCACGCGCGCCCGATGAACATCGCGGCGCTCTCGGAGTCGTGCACGATCACGTTCATGAGCGCCGCCGAGGCGACCAGGACCGACGAGTCGAAGCCCGAGACGTCGAGCGTGATCGCGCAGACGAAGACGTCGTTCATCACGCTCCGCGGACGCAGCGAGATCGTCCGTGACCGCGAGCGCATCCGCCAGGCGTGGAAGCCGCTCAACCGCGTGCACTTCCCCGAAGGACCCGACACGCCCTCGCTGTGCCTCGTGGTGTTTCACCCCGCCGAGGCCGAGCTCTGGGACCTCTCGGGCATGAAGGGCATGCGCTACCTCTTCGAGGCCGCGCGCGCGCTCGTGACACGCACCTCCGCCGAGCACACCGCCGAGCAGCACGACCGCATCGACCTCCGCGGGCCGTAGCGCGCCCCGACCAGACCCTCTCCGTCTCTTCGAAGCGCCTGTCTCGCAACGCCACAGTGGGGCTCTTCGCGCGCCACACCCGCACGAGACTTCGAAGGTCACACCTCACGGCGAGCGCGCCCGCGCGGGCCGCACAGGCGGGTACAGAGATTGCGGACACGCTGCGCTTCACCCCGACGAGGAGGAACGCCGCAGTGACCACCAGGCCGCACACCCCCGAGCTCGCTCCCCACACGCCCGCGCCGCAAGGCGCTGATCCGCTCCGTGAGGCCCCCATGGGGCATCACCGCGTGGAGGACACGAACACCACGCTCACGAGCAACACCGGCGTGCCCGTGCAGAACAACCAGGACTCGCTCAAGGGCGGCCTGCGCGGGCCGACGTTGCTCGAGGACTTCCTCCTGCGAGAGAAGATCACGCAGTTCGATCACGAGCGCATCCCCGAGCGCGTGGTGCACGCGCGGGGCTCGGCGGCGCACGGGTATTTTCAAACGTACCGGTCGCTCGCGGACGTCACGCGCGCGTCGATCTTTCAAGACCCCGCGAAGAAGACGCCGGTGTTCGTGCGCTTCTCGACGGTGGCGGGCGAGCGCGGCTCGACGGACCTCGCCCGCGACGTGCGCGGCTTCGCCGTGAAGTTCTACACCGACGAGGGCGTGTGGGACCTCGTGGGCAACAACATGCCCGTGTTCTTCATTCAAGACGCGATGAAGTTCCCCGACCTCGTCCACGCGGTGAAGCCCGAGCCCGATCGCGGGTTTCCGCAGGCGCAGTCGGCGCACGACACGTTCTGGGACTTCGTCTCGCTCTCGCCCGAGTCGACGCACATGCTCCTGTGGCTGATGTCCGACCGGGCCATCCCGCGGAGCCTTCGGATGATGCAGGGCTTCGGCGTGCACACGTTCCGCTTCGTCAACGACGCGGGCGAGGGGCGGCTGGTGAAGTTCCACTGGCGACCGCTCGCGGGCACGCACGCGGTGGCGTGGGACGAGGCCCTGAAGATCAGCGGCGCCGACCCTGATTTTCACCGCCGCGACCTCTGGGACGCCATCGAGTCGAAGGACTTCCCCGAGTGGGAGCTCGGCGTTCAGATCTTCACCGAGGACATGGCCGACGGCTTCAGCTTCGACGTGCTCGACGCCACGAAGCTCGTCCCCGAGGAGCTCGTCCCCGTGACCCCCATCGGGCGCATGGTGCTCGACAAGAACCCCGACAACTTCTTCGCCGAGACCGAGCAGGTCGCGTTTCACACGGGCCACGTCGTGTCGGGCATCGACTTCACCGACGACCCGCTCCTCCAGGGCCGGCTCTTCTCGTACCTCGACACGCAGATCACGCGGCTCGGCGGGCCCAACTTCGACGAGATCCCCATCAACCGCTCGCGCTCGCCGGTGCACAACCACAACCGCGACGGCGCCCACCGCACGGCGATCCACCAGGGGCGCGTCGCCTATGAGCCCAACTCCCTCGCGGGGGGCTGCCCGATGCAGTCCGCGACGCGAGGCTTCTCGTCGTTCCCCGAAGGGCTGCGGGGCCTGAAGGCGCGCGCCAAGGGCGCCCTCTTCGCCGATCACTACACCCAGGCGCGGCTCTTCTGGGAGAGCCAGTCTCCCGTGGAGCGCCACCACATCGTGGGCGCCTTTCGCTTCGAACTCAGCAAGGTCGACACCGTGGCCGTGCGCGCGCGCATGCTCGGCAACCTCGCGCAGGTCGACGCGACGCTCGCCGCGCTCGTGGCCTCGGGCCTCGGGATGACCGTGCCCACGTCGCCCTACGCCCCGCTGACACCGCAGCAGCCCACGCAGGCGTCGCCGCGCGCGCCCGAGGTGCTGCGCTCGCCCTCGCTCAGCCTCTTCGCGTGCCCTGGCGAGGCGGGCGTGCGATCGCGCAAGGTCGCCATCCTCGTGGCCGACGGCGTCGACGCGGTGGTCGCCACGAGCGTCCGCGACGCGCTCCAGGCGGCGGGCGCGACGGTGAGGATCATCGGGGCGCGCCTCGGCCCCGTGACGCCGCAGGGAGCCTTCGAGCTCGAGGTGCAAGGCACCTTGCAGGGCAATCCCTCGGTGCTCTTCGACGCCGTCTTCATCCCCGGCGGCGACGTGGCGATCGACGCGCTCTCGGCCGACGGACGCGCCCTCGATTTCGTGCGCGACGCGTACCGACACTGCAAGGCCATCGCGTCCGTCGGGGCGGGCGATCGGCTCCTGACCGCGGCGCGCGTCCTGCCCACGCCGTCGAACGGCCCCGACCCCGCCCTCGTGGTGGCCGCTGACGCGGTGCACCTCGGCGACGTGGTCCGCGCCTTCAGCGCCGCCGTCGCCGCGCACCGCAACTGGGCGCGCGAGACCGATCCCCCGACCGTGTAGCGCGCCTCTCCACGCTTTCGCGGTCGCGACCGCGGTACGCGCGATGCTGCGTGCAGTGCGTCACTGCGAGCCCATGGAGACCTACGCATGAACCCTCAGAACCCTCTCCACGACGCGTCCGTCGCGGACCTCGTGAAGGTCGCCCTCGACGACGTGCGAGAGCTCGCGCGCCTCGAGGTCGAGCTCTCGGTGCGAGAGGCGCGCGAAGACCTCCGCGCATTGGAGCGCGCGGCCATCGGCTTCGGCGTCGCCGCGAGCGCCGCGCTCGTGTCGCTCTCGGTCCTCGTCGTCGCGCTGGTGCTCGCCCTCGGGGCGAAGGCCTACGTGGCCGCCGCGGTGGGCGGAGGTCTCCTCGTGCTCGCCGTCGTCGCGGCGGTGATCGCGTTCGGGGCGCTGCCCAGGCACCCCATGGGGCGCAGCCGCGCTCGCATCGCGACGGACGTTCAACAGATCAAGGAGAACCTCGCATGAACAACGAGACCGCTTCGATCAACGACCGCGATCTCCTCGAGCACCAGCGCGACGTGGTGATGCAGCACCTGATGCCCATCATCGACGCGATCGACCGCAAGCGTCACGCCCTCACCGACGCCGTCGGGCGCGTGCTCCCGAGCCGCAGCGAGCTCGCGAAGGTGCCCGGCCGCGACCGCACCATCTTCGTGGCCGTCGGCGTGCTCGCGGGCGTCGCGGCGATCACGGTGGTCGCGCGCATCGGCCGCTGGCGCCGCGAGCGCAACCGCGCGATCAACCGCGTCGGCCGCGCGCTCTCGGCCTTCGCGCCGGTCCGTCCCTCGATCGTCAGGACGGCGCTGCGCGTCGTCGGTTCCGCGGTCTTCTCGCAGCTCGCGGAGCTCGCGGAGCTTCGCGTCATGGCGATGGTGCGCGACCGCGCCGAGCGGGCCTCCGACGCCGACGCGCGCGACGTGCTCAACGTCTCGCCCGCGCCCGCGTCGTCGCCGCTCACGCCGCCGAAGCTCCCCGACGCGGCGGTGAGCGCGTCGACGACGGGCGCTCACACGCCGCCGCCGCTGCCGCTCGAGGCCCTCGCAAACTCGACGCAATCGTCGCGTAGCACGCTCACGGGCCTCGTTCCGCCGACGCCCGGACGCCGCATCACCTGACCGCGCCGCGCGCTCCGCCGTGTCGTCGCCCCGCCCGCGGAGGCGCCGCACCTCGTCGGGGCGCCGTCGCGCGTCTCAGCGGGCGGAGGCGCTCAGCGGTCCGGCTCCTGTCGGCGACGCGCGACGAGGCTCGCGACGGTGGTCACCGCGAGGACCCCGAGGATCGCGAGGAGCGAGGCGGTCTCCGACACGTGGAAGAAGCGCGAGAGGATCATCTTCGAGCCCGCCAGGAGAAGGATCGCGCCGAGGCCGAAGCGGAGGTACTTGAGGGCCGAGATGAGGTCGGCCAGCACGAGGTAGAGCGCGCGCAGGCCGAGGATGGCGAACACGTTCGAGCTGAAGACGATGAAGGGCTCGCGCGTGACCGCGAAGACCGCGGGGATCGAGTCGGTGGCGAAGAGCACGTCGGAGATCTCGACGACGATGAGGGCCAGCAGGAGCGGCGTCGCCACGCGGCGTCCGTCTTCGACCGCGAAGAAGTGGTGGCCGTGCAGGCGCGCGCTCACGCGGAGCCTGCGGCGAACGAAGGCGAGCACCTTTCCGTCGCCCGTGCCGTCGAGGGGCTCGCTCAGGGTCTTGAGGCCCGCGAAGATGAGGAAGCCGCCGAGGACGTAGGTGGCGCCGCGCCACGCGTCGAGGAGGGCCGCGCCGCCAGCGATGAAGGCAGCCCGCGTCGCGAACGCGCCCGCGATGCCCCACCACAGCACGCGGTGCTGCTCGCTCCGAGGGATGCGCAGGCGCGAGAAGATCACCAGGAAGACGAACAGGTTGTCGACGCTGAGGCTCTTCTCGACGAGCCACGCGGAGAGGTAGTCGCCCGCGGCGCGGCGGCCGAACTGGAGCGCGATCCAGCCGCCGAAGGCGAGCGCGAGGGTGATCCAGACGAGGCTCCACACGACGGACCAGCGGCGACCGACATCGCGATTGCCCCGGTGCGCGACGAGGTCGATCGCGACGCTCGCGAGCACGACGCCTCCAAGGACGAACCAGGCCCACAAGGGGACGTCGAGCTCGACTCCGATTGACGCTCTCATTGCGCAGCGTGGAGCAACGGCCGTTCCTCTGGGGACGACGCGCGCCGCCCTCCGCGAGGGAGCGAGGCGCCGCGCGCGATTGAAGGTCGCGTGCGCGCTCGGTCGACGGGGTTCGTGGGGACGGGAGTTTCGCGGGCCTGTGATCGCTTGTTGCGGCGGGTCACGCCGCGGCGGTCGTCGGCCTCGCGCGCGGCGCGCGTGTCGTCTCGCCACACGCGAGGCGGGCGCGCCTTGAAGGCGTCGTCGACGCTACCGCTGCATCACGAAGACCGCGAAGAGCACCAGCGTGAGGGCGGTGACGATGGCGACGAGGAGGGCGTGCGCACGCAGCCAGGATGGCTTGTCGAAGACCCCCGCGCCCTGCGGTGCGGGCGTGAGATCGTGGCGGATCGGGTCGAGGTCGGGCATCGGGATCGAGGCTCCTTTGCGCGGCGTCGCGGCGTGCGACCTGCGCGAGGCGTGGTGTGCAGCGCCCGGGCCGACGTCAGCGCCCGCGTCGCTCGCCGTGGTCTTCGTCGTCGAGCACGAACGAGCGCCTGGCGGTGATGCGGTACTGCGTGATGCGCCCGTCGCGCACGATGGCCTGCATGTCGTTGATGTCGCGCGAGCGGAGGCTGCGCACGGAGCGAGAGGCCTGGTCCGCGGCGGCGCTCGTCGAGGGGCTCCGCGACGGTGGTGCGGATCAGTGATGGGGGGAGGGTGACGCGACGCGGTAGGGCGGCGATGGATCGCCGATGCGTCGAGGCGGTTCGCCGGGCAGCGGCGGCACGACGGGCGGGTCCCGCGCGGGAGGCGTGTCGGGGTCGGGATCCCTCCGCGGCGGTTCCTCGGGGACGGGGGCGCGACGCGGTGGCGGCGGCTCGACGGGGACCTCGAGGCCGGGCTCGTCGGGGTCCTCGACGAGGGGCTTCACGGGCTCCTCCGAGGGCGTGGTCGGCGGCTCCTCCACGGGAGGGTCACCCGTCGGGTGTGCCGGCCCGGTGGGGCGTGGAATCGCGGGCTGCGGCGAGGGCCACGCGTCCGGGGCGGGGGGCTTGTTCGGCATCGTACGCAGGGCCTCGTCGATCACCGCGACCGCGGGGGCGCGGTGCGCGTCGAGGGATCCTCGCGGGGCGTCTCCTGCACGTCGACCTCGGTGCGCTTCACGGTGTCTTTCACCTTCGCGGTGCGCGCCTTGACGTCCTTGTTGATCACGACCTCCTCGACGACGCGCGCGGTCTTCGTGACCACGGGCTCCTCGACGGTCTCCTTGAACTCCATCGTGCCCTCGCGGAACGCGCCCTGATCGGCGCTGGTCGCGGGGCGGTCGACGGTGCGGCGCTCGACGTTCACGCGCTCGTCGCGCAGGCTCACCGACTCCTCGACGGGGCGTTCGACCACGCGCTTCGACACGCGCACGCTGCCGCCCTGCACCTCGCGCTTGCCCACCTTGAACTCCTCCTCGACCACGGGGATCGACACCTGCCCCTGGTTGAGGTCGCGGTTGCCGTAGGCGAGGCGCTCGCGCGCGATCTGCTCCGCGGTGTACGCGGGCGCCTTCGCGTCGTAGCCGGTCCATCCGCCCTGACGCCAGTACGCGGCGCGCTGGTTCACGTCGACGGCGTGGTGGCGGTTCATGATGCCCGACACGCGGGCGGCGAGCGCGTCGTCGGCGGTCACGGTGACGAGCGTGCTGCCGCGACGCACGGCTTCGGCGAAGTGATGCGCGTGCTCTTCGGGCACGCCGAGGGTGGTGAGCGCGCCGACCATGCCGCCCGTGGCGGCGCCGATGCCCAGGCCGGCGAGCGTCGTCGCGATGGGCCCCGCGGCGATCACCGGTCCGATGCCCGGGATGGGCAGCACCGCGAGCCCCACGAGGAGGCCGCCGATGCCGCCGAGCACGGCGCCGATCCCGGCCCCCGTGAGCACCTCGTTCCCGTCGCCCTTCGCGCTCGTTCGCACGGTGTCGTCGCGGACGTCGCGGTCGTCGTCGCGGTCGTCGTCGTCGTTGTCGTCGTACTCGGCCCGGTTGGTGATGAGGCTGATGTTGTCGCGCGGGATGCCCGCTTCCGCGAGCTCCTGCACGACGGCTGCTGCCTCGGAGGGCTCGTCGAAAATGCCAACGATCGTCTTTGCCATGATGGTCATCCGTCCTTCTCGTCGCCCGCGCGGGCGACACTTCGGGCTCTCGTCATCGCCCGCGCCTCGCGCGATCGCGCGACGCGGACGCGCTCTTCAGGTGGGTTCCGTGACCTTCTCCGGCGGCGCCGGGACGCGCTCGACCACGAGCTCCTCGCGGCGGAGCGTCACGCGCTGCGGCTCGCTCTGGCGCTGCTCGCGCCGCACGGTCACGCGCAGCTCCTCGACGAGGCGCAGTCGCTTCTCGACCACGAGCACCTCCTCGAGCACCGGCACCACCACGGTGTCGCCCTCCTGCCGCGGGGCGATGGGGCTGTCGATGATGCGCCCCACGGGCGTTCGTTCGACGCTCACCACCTCCCGCGTGATCATCGGGGCGACGACCTCCTCGCGCTCGTGCACCACCTTTCGCAGCCGCACGACGCCCGTCTCGACCGCGCGGCGGCGCACGCGCAGGTCCTCGGTCACGATGGGGATCACCGTCTGCGACGACTCGAGCTGCGCGCGATCGAGCGGCAGCGCGTAGCGGCCCTCGCCGAGGGGGACGAGCGCGCTCACGGGCACCCATACGCGGACGCCATCTTCGAAGCTCACGAGCGCGTTGGCGCCCTCGCCGTGGTCGGGCTCCCAGACCTCGACCTCGCCCACAGTCCCGTCTCTGAGGGTCACCACCGGAGTCGTGTGCGTGCCCATCGTCACCTGCGCTTCCTCCACCCCGTGCCGCGCGGGATGACTCGCGGCTCCGCATTCGCTCGCCCGCCGCGCTGCGCCAACGCAGGCGCATCGGAGCGCGACGATCGAGCACGGAGCGGGTCCATGACGGTCTCTCGTTGCAGCGCGCGGACCACTGCGGCGGCGTAGGCGTCGGCGCGCGCCGCGGCGTGGTGCTCAGGTGCAGATCCGCCACAGGTTGCGGCGGGCGCGTACGGACATCCGCGCGACCCGCTCGCGGACTCCCGCTCCGACGCCGACGCATCCGAGCACGCGCTGTCGCGGCGCGGGCTTCGTCATCGCGCGCATCCGACGCCGTCGCGTCGCGCGCTCCGACCGAGGCACGCAGGGTGCTCGATGCGCAACGACGAGGCGCCACCAACGATGACGAACAAGCGCGGACCTGACCCACGCACACCCGACTCCCCCGAGCGCGCGGTGCAGCGAGAGATCCTCGCCGAGAGCGACGCGGCGAGCGCCCTCGAGGCGTGCGCTGAAGGCCCCGACGTGTCGGTGCATGTCGCGCGCAACGTCGAGACCGTGCAGGCCCTCCAGGCCGAGGAGGAGCAGCGCGTCACGTCGCACCAGCGCGCCATCGAGTCGGTGACCGCCGCCATCGGCCAGCCCGGCGCGCTCTTCGGGATCATCGCCGCGGTGACCTCGTGGGCGCTCGCCAACACGATCGCGCAGCAGGTCGGATGGCGGGAGCTCGATGCGCCTCCCTTCTTCTGGCTCCAGGGCGCGGTCTCGCTCGGCGGACTGCTCATCGCGACGATGGTGCTCATCACGCAGAACCGTCAGGCGCGCCTCGACGCGCGCCGCGCGCACCTCGACCTCCAGGTGAACCTCCTGGCCGAGCAGAAGATCGCGAAGCTCATCGCGCTCGTCGAGGAGCTGCGCCGCGACCTCCCGAGCGTGCGAGACCGCCGCGACGTCGAGGCCGAGCTGATGGCCGCCGCGGCCGATCCGCGCGCGGTCATCCAGGCCCTCGAGACGCAGCTCAAGATGCCCGAAGAGCCTCCGCCCGAGGTGACCGCGCGAGGTCGCACGCCCGCGGCGAAGACCACCCGCGACGGGTCGTGACGCGCGGCTGGACGGGCCGCTCGTGGCGATCGGCCACGGCGAGGCGCGAGTGTGACGCGCGTGCGCGCAGGGGTCGGCGCCACACGACCTCGGAGCGTGCGCGTGAGCGCGCCCGTGAAGCCGCGTGGGCCGCCCGTCGCGCTCGGGGTATGCCGCTTGCTCATCGGCGCTGCACGGGCGGATCTCGGGACCACGGAGGGCGCGCGCCTCAACGGGGCAGACGCCTGCGACGCGCTGACGTTCACGGCACGACCGTGACGGAATCGCGCCGCCCCGAGGGCCGCCCGGACTCTGGCGGACGGATGGAGAGACCTCATGAGCAAACGCGCGCCTCTGTTCGCGCACGCGCTGGCGTGCGTCGCTGTGTTCTCGGGCTGTGGTGATCTCGCCGGTGCGTCGGCGGTCGAGTCTGGCGTCGACGAGGTGACCGTCGGCGCCACGGTGTGGGTGTCTCCCGCGGGCGATGACGCGCTCGATGGGCGCTCGCCCCGGCGGGCGAAGCGCACCATCCAGGCCGCGATCGACGGGCTCGGCGCGGGCGGCGGGCGGCGCGGCACGGTGCGCCTGCTGCCCGGGCTGTACGAAGACACGATCAACATCGAAGGCTACCGCCACCTGCGGGTGCTGGGCGTCGGGCGCGACGAGGTCACCGTGCGCCCCGCGCGCACCCTCGGGTGGAACGTCGGCGCCTACGGCGAGTCGCGGCGCACGCCCGTGCGGGTGGTCGGATCCGAGGACGTGACCTTTCGCGGCGTGACCTTCGATTTCGAGGCGGTGCGGGGCGATTTCGTCGCCGGCGTGCTCGTCTGGAACAGCACCGGGGCGTTCACCGACGACGCCTTTCGGAACATGAGCGCCGACGGGTATTACGAGCTCACCGCCTATGTCTCGGCCCCTGCGTTCTCGTCCGCGCGTCGCGCGCTCGTCGCGTTCACCGACGACGAGTTCGTTCGCACGGGCCGCGTGGGGGTGATCCTCCACGGGTGGGCGCACGGCGAGATCGCGCGCTGCGCCTTTCGCGCCGAAGGAGACTTCGGCTACGCGGTCGAGGTGTCGTCGCAGGCGACGGCGGACATCCACGGCAACGACGTGGGCGGCTATCGCGTCGCCGCGGCCACCGACGGGAGCGCCTCGGCGGGAATCCTCATCGACAACAGCTTCACCAACGGCGAAGCGCACGCCGACAAGCCGGTGCGCGTGCGGGCCAACCTCCTCCACGACTGCGGCTACGGGGTCTCCGTCGGCAACGCGTACGCGGGCCTCGCGGGTGACGTCGACGTGGCCGTCGACCTCGAGGCCAACCTCATCCAGGGCAGCGCGCTCGCGGCCGTGCAGGTGACCGACGAGGGGCGCTCCGCGGGATCATCCGTGGCCGTCCACGCGCGCGCCAACCTCGTGCGCGGCGAAGGGGCCGCCGGCTACTCGATCTTCACGGCGGGCGACGGCGACGTGCGCCTCGACGTCGACCACGACGCGATCGTCGGCAACGACACGGGCGTGATGGTCTACGAAGACACGGGCGCGAGCGCGCGCGCGATCTCGGTCCGCGGCTCGATCATCGCGGGCAACACGACGGGGGTGCGAAACCTCGGTCCTTCGGTCGTCGACGCGACGCGCGACTGGTGGGGCAGCGCCGACGGACCGCTCGACGCCGCGGGCGCCGACGAGGTCACCGCGCGCACCTGCGCCAGCGCGCCGCTCGCGCTCCGTCGCAACGCCGTGGGTGAGCGCACGGGCGCGCTCGGAGACGTCGTGAGCGACGGCGTCGCGTACTGCGACTGGCTGCGCCTCCCGCGCTGACCCTTCGACCCCGCCCTGCGACGCGCGCGCGGGCGTCACCGCGGCGGACGCTGCGTGCCGTCTCCGACCGTGTCGCCCTCGGGCTCTTCCTGAGACGCGAGCGGAAGGCGCACGGTGAAGCGCGTGCCTCGACCGGGCGCGGACTCGACCTCGATGCGCCCGTGGTGCTCCGCGACGATCCCGTGGCTGATGCTCAGCCCGAGGCCCGTTCCCTGGCCCTGAGGCTTCGTCGTGAAGAAGGGGTCGAAGATCCGGTCGCGCACTTCGGGGGCGATGCCTTCGCCGGTGTCCTCGACGCAGAGGAGCACGTCGTCACCGTCGATCGCTGTGCGCAGCGTCACGCGGTCTCCGTCGCGGCACGCGTCGATGGCGTTGGACAGGAGGTTGAGCACGACCTGATTGACCTTGCTCGGCACGCACACGATCGGGGGCAACGGTTGGAGCGCGGTCACGAGCTCCACGCCGCGGTCGCGCGCCTGACCGCGGACGATGTTCACCGTCGACTCGATGCTCTCGGCGAGGTCTGCGACGGCGACGGAGCGGCTCTCGTCGGCGCGCGCGAAATTGCGGAGGTCCTGCACGATCTGCTGGATGCGCTTGAGGCCGTCGCCGGAGCGGGCGATGAGCTGCTCGATGTTCCCGAGCACGTAGGGCAGGTCGATGGACTCGGCGAGCTCCTGGATGCGCGCGTGCGCCTCGGGTCGATGCGCGGCGAGCGCGTCGTCCTCGGCCTGGTAGTGTCGCACGAGCTCGCAGAGCGCCTGCACGTCGCGACGGAGGACGGCGTTGTTGTTCACCACGAAGGCGAGGGGGTTGTTGACCTCGTGCGCGACCCCGGCGACCAGCTGCCCGAGCGCCGCGAGCCTCGCCGACTGGACGAGCTGCCCTTGCGTCACCTGCAGCTCGCGGTGCGCCTGCTGGAGCTCGCTGCGCGCCTTCCGCTCGTCGGCGATCACCGCTTCGAGCTCCGTGGTCAGGGCCTTGAGGTCGTCGTTCGAGCGGCTCAGCTCGACGTTGACGCTGCGGTAGCCGCGCAGGGCCATCTCGAAGACCGAGAGGCTCTCGGCCTCCACCTGCGCCGCGCTCCGTACGGCGCGCGCGCCGTCCTCGACGGACGCCACGCCCCCGAGCGCGAGGAAGAGCGCCTCGTGGTGGATCGACGTGATGTCGACGACGCCGAGGCCCGAGTCGATCGCCTTGCGTCCGAGCTCGTACGCGTCGCACAGGGCCGTCTCGCCGGTGCCGCCGAGGTGCTCACGCAAGACGGCCAGGTAGGCGCCGACCATCTCGTCGCGGACGCTCCTCGGTGTGGGGGCGTGCGTGACGGTCAGCGCTTCCACTTCGTCACCGTCACCACGGTGCCCTGCCCGACGTTCGACTCGATCGCGAAGTCGTCCATCAGGCGCTTGGAGCCGGGCAGGCCGAGGCCCAACCCGCCCGACGACGAGTGCCCGTCGCCCATCGCCCACGGGAGGTCCGCGATGCCGGGGCCCTTGTCGCGGGCGACCACGGTGAGCCCGCGGGTGATCCCCTCCTGCGTCTGGCCCATGACCACCTCGCCCCCGCGCGCATACTGGATCATGTTGCGCGCGAGCTCGGAGATGGCCGTCGCGATGAGGGCCTGCTCGCTGGTCGAGAACCCGAGCTCGCTGGCGAGCTTTCGCCCCTGCTGGCGCGCGCTCACGATGTCCGCCTCCGAGCGGACCGGGATCAAGATCTCTTGGAGGAGGGCTCTCATCGCGCCGACGGTTGGATAGGGCACCGTGAGGGTCAATACGTCAAGCCCCTCACACCGCGCCGTGAACGGGCTCATGGCACAGGAATCTCCAGGGTGAAGGTGCTGCCGAGACCGGGCTCGCTGCGCACGCGGACGGTGCCGCCGTGCAGCGTCGCGAAGGCGCGCACGACGCTCAACCCGAGGCCGAGACCGCGCGCGCCGAACTCGAACCTCCCCGACGAGTGTCGGTCGCTGTCGAGCCCCGTGAAGAAGGGCTCGAAGAGGTGCGGGAGCAGGTCCGGCGCGATGCCCACGCCGGTGTCGCCCACCTCGATGCGGAGGCCTCCCTCGACGCGCGCCGCGGTCAAGCGCACCTCGCCTCCGTCGGGCGTGAACTTGATCGCGTTGAGCAGGAGCTGATTGACGCTGTCTTCGACCTTGGGGGCGTCGATCTCGACGACGCCGAGGTCGGGGGCCAGGGTCACCGTGAGCTTCTGGCCGCGCAGCTCGGCGAAGGGGCGCACGTCTTCGACGGCGAGGCGCATGAGCGCCTCGACCTCGACGGGGCTGCGATCGAGGGGCCGCGTGAAGCTCTCCGCGTAGAGCAGGGACATCATCTGCTCGACGCGGCGCGCGAGGCGCTGCGTGGCCGCCTGGACGCGCTCCACGAGGTCGCGCGCGCGGTCGCTCATCTCGGCGCGACGCGCGAGCCCGAGGAGGCCGAGCTGGAGGGTGACCGGCGTTCGCAGCTCGTGGCCCGCCACGCGGATGAACGTGGTCTTGAGCTCGTTGGCGCGCTCGAGGTCTTCGTTCTTTCGCTGGAGCTCCAGCAGGAGCTGCTGGCGCTCGCGGAGCAGGTCGCGCCGCTCGCAAGCCTCGCGCAGCACGCCGCGCAGCTCCTCGGGGTCCCAGGGCTTCGCGATGTAGCGGTAGACGTTGCCGAGGTTGATCGCCTCGATCACCGCGCGCAGGTCGGCGTAGCCCGTGAGGAGCAGCCGCGTCGTGTCGGGGTGCCGCTCGCGCACCTTGTGGAGGAACTCCACGCCGGTCATCCCGGGCATGCGCTGGTCGGTCAGCACGACGTCGACCTCGCGCTGGTCGAGGCACAGCAGCCCCTCGGCGCCGCGCGCCGCGCCGATCACCGTGTAGTCGAGTCGGAGGAGGTCCTTGAGGCTCTGGACGACGTTCGGTTCATCGTCGACGACGAGGAGTGTGTGGCGTGCGCTCTTCGCCATGGGTCAGCGACTCTACCCCCGTCGCAGCGTACCGGCGAACCGTCTCGATGAGCGCCCCGGGATCGAAGGGTTTGGTGACATACGCGAGGGCTCCGAGCCTCTGCGCCTCTTCGCGGATCGAGGGCTCGCTGACCGCGGAGATCACCACCACGGGGAGCGCGCGCGTCGCCTCGTCGGCGCGGATCCGTCGGCACACTTCGAGGCCGTGAATGTCGGGGAGCATCAGGTCGAGCAGCACGAGGTCGGGGCGCTGCGCCGCCACCTCGCGCAGCGCCGTCGCGCCATCGAGCGCGGGGCGATACCCGATGCCCTCCAGCTCGAGGAGCGCGCCGACGACGGCGTTGAGGTCGGGATCGTCCTCGACGACCAGCACGTCGATCGCACTCGCAGTCGTCATCGCACGGAGTTCTGTACCACCGATCGCGGCCGCCCGTTGCGGGTTGCGGGGGAGGGTCCCATAGAGCCCGCGTGAGCACCGGGGCCCTGCCATCCGCGGCCACGATCCGACACGCGATCGAGATCTATCTGGCCCACGCCTACGACGCGCCGCCGCCGCCGCCCGTGGCCGCGCGTGTCGCGGCGGTGTGCGACACCCCCGACGACACGATCTTCGACAGTCCGGTGCTCGAGCGCGGCGACGAGCCCGAGCGCCCCCGCTACGCGCTGCGCCTCGGCAATCGGGACTATCCGTTCATGAAGCTCGCGATCGAGTGGTTGCCCTCGCGCAGGCGCTGGCTCTTCATGACAGACACCCACGACCAGCACGTGTGCCCCGCGCCCGACGACCCCGAGCGCGCGCCCTTCATGGCCCTGATGGCCCGCAATCGCGCGATCGCCGCGGAGGTAGAGGAGGCGTGGCGCCGCGCGGGGATCGACACGTTCCGAGGGTTCCTCGCGGAGGAGCTCGCGCGCCGGAAGCGCGCCCTGGCGCAGCGCCCCAGGACGTGATCGCGCCGGCAGAACCGTCTGCGCTTCGCCTGTCGAAGCGCGTCGCACGTCTGTCAGGGGCCGGGGCGGCGCTTGACAGGACGGTGCGATCGAAGACTATGCCCTCGGGTCGCTCGTGCGTACGGTGTCGTACGCCATCGGGCGCCGCCGCGAGTCGCTCGCCCTGGGACGAAGGGCCTGCGCCCGCCGATCGTCGATGAACCTCTGGCCGAGGGAGTCTGCACCCGTGACCACGCCGCTCGCACCCCCCGTTCTCAGCCCCGAAGAGCGGGCCTCCATGCGCGCGTACTGGCTCTTCTACGAGCCCATCAACCAGTCGCTCCAGGACGAGCTCCTGCCGGTCATCGCGACGATGCCCGAGATCGGCCCGCTCTTGCGCGCGATGTCGCCGGAGATCCTGGCCCGACAGCAGGAGCGCAGCCTCTCCACGCAGCGGGCCGCGCTGCTCGACGGCAACTGGGAGTCCTACCTCGCCGACCTGTACGCGCAGGGGGTGATGTACGCCAAGCAGGGGATGTCCTTCTCGTCGTGGCTCGAGATCATCTCCGTGTATCGCAACGCGATCCGACATCGGCTCGCTCCGCTGGCGCGCGAGGACATGGAGC
This sequence comes from Polyangiales bacterium, assembly GCA_046351535.1. Lineage (GTDB taxonomy): Bacteria > Myxococcota_A > Polyangia > Polyangiales > CAISKJ01. The sequence goes on along the minus strand of JAXLYG010000014.1, from coordinate 22,700 downwards.
GCGCGACGACGATCGGCAGCGGCTTGAATCGCTTCATGGACATCGGGATCGCCGGCATCGGCGAGGCCTACCTCGCCACGAAGGAGGAGATCATCACGCGCCAGCAGGAGGCCATCCGCGAGATCTCCACGCCGGTGCTCCAGGTGCGGGAGCAGGTGCTGATCATCCCGGTGGTGGGCGTGGTCGACACGCATCGCGCGCGGGTGCTCACCGAGAACCTGCTCGGCGCGATTCGACTGAGGCGCGCGCGCGGCGTGGTGATGGACATCACGGGCGTGCCGATCGTCGATTCGAAGGTGGCCAACCACATCGTGCAGGCCTGCGAGGCCGCGCGGCTCATGGGCGCGCTGGTCGTGCTGACGGGCATCTCGCCCGAGATCGCGCAGACGCTGGTCGCGATCGGGGCCGAGCTCCGCGGCGTGCGCACCGTCGGAGACCTCCAGGGCGGCATCGAGGAGGTCGAGACCCTCCTCGGCCACCGCGCGCCGGCGGCCGGAGCCTGAGCGATGCCTGTCCCCGTTCTCAAGCGCGGGCACGTGCTGATCGCCGCCGTCCAGGACGCGCTCACCGACACCGACTGGCAGGAGCTTCGCACCAACGTGGTGCGCCGCGCCGGTGAGGTGCGCGCGAAGGGCGTCATCATCGACGTCAGCGCCATGGACGTGATGGACTCCTACGCGACGCGCGTGCTCGACGGCATCGCGCGGATGCTCCGCTACCGCGGCGCCGACACCGTGGTCGTCGGCGTGCAGCCGGGCGTGGCGCTCGCGATGGCGCAGCTCGGGCTGCGGCTTTCGAGCGCGGGCACGGCGCTCGACCTCGACGAGGGATTCGACGAGCTCGATCGTCGCGCGGCGGCGCGGAGCCTCCTCTGAGCGGGCGCGAGGACCCCGCCTCGCCGGTCGCGCTCTTCGAGGGCCGCGTCGGCGAGGTCACCTGGGCGGCGGCCGCGCGGTGCGCGCCCCGTGAGCTCGTCTCGGGCGACGCGTACTGGGTCGGCGCGGGGGCCGACGGCGTACGGATCGCCGTGATCGACGCGCTCGGCCACGGCGCGGACGCCCGCGTCGCCGCAGACCTCGCGGTCGCCGCGTGCGCGCTCGCGTCGGGCGCGTCGACGCAGACCCTCTTCGAGCGGGTCCACGCGGCGCTCCGTGGCTCGCGCGGCGCGGCGATGACCCTCGCGTCGATCGACGGAGACGGTCGTCTTCGCTGGTGCGGCATCGGCAACGTCGAGGCGGTGCTGCTCCCCGCGACGGCCGCCGCGCGGCAGCACGTGTTCCTCTCGCCGGGCGTCGTCGGTCAGTCGCTCCCGACGGTGCGGGAGTCTTCGCACGCGCTCGCGCCGGGAGACCTGATCCTGCTCGCGACCGATGGCGTCGGCGCGAACTTCGCCGACGACCTCGCCGTCGTCTCCGCGCCAGCGCCCCTCGTCGAGCGCGTGCTGCGCCGCGGCTGGCAGGGGCGCGACGACGCCCTCGTGCTCGCGGCGCGATGGAACGGGCTCTCGATCGCGACGTGATCCCGTGGCGCGCGCTCGCGGTAGGGCGTCGCGGATCGGTGTGCCGACGCGACAACGCGTTCATCGACATCGCAGCGTCGGGTGCGGTAGATGTTTTCCTGCATGACCAAGGCGCTTCGCGACACGCCCGAAGAGTGGACCGGGCCGCGTCGCTTCGATGAGTTCGAGGTGGTCAGACCCCTCGGCCACGGCGGGATGGGACAGGTGCTCCTCGGTCGCGACCTCGTGCTCGATCGGCCCGTGGCACTCAAGTTCACGACGGCCGACAACCCGTCTCCCGCGGTGCGGGCGCGCTTTCTTCAAGAGGCTCGCGGCCTCGCGCGGCTCTCACACCCCAACGTGGTCGGGATCTATCGCATCGGCGAGGCCCAGGGCCGCCCCTACATCGCCTACGAGTTCGTCGCGGGGCAGACGCTCGACCGCCTGCGCACGCCGATGCCCTGGGCCCGCGTGGCGCGCATCGCCCTCGGCATCGCGCGGGGCCTCGCCGCGGCGCACGGGGCGGGCGTTCTCCACCGCGACGTCAAGCCCGGCAACGTGATGCTCACCGACGGCGGCGAGGTGAAGCTCCTCGACTTCGGTCTCGCGCGCCTCGGCGAGGCCCCGCAGGCCGCCCCTGCGACGGGCGTCGACGCCGAGACCTCCGTCGACCCGAGCGCTCGCACGATGCCCGGCGCCACGCGCGCCCGCACCGGCGAGGTGCAGCTCACGCACGCGGGCTCCGTGATGGGAACGCCGCTCTACATGCCGCCCGAGATCTGGCGCCGCGAGCCCGCGACGGCGCGCTCGGACCTCTACGCCTTCGGTCTGGTGGTCTACGAGCTCCTCACGGGGACGCTCCCGCACGGCGGTCACGGGCGTGAGCTGAGCGTCGACGCGGTGCTGCTCATCAACGCGCCGCCCGTCGCAGCGCGTTGCCGCGACGTGCTCCCGTCGTTCGCCGCGGTCGTCGACGCGTGCCTGCGCCGCGCCCCCGAGGATCGGCCCGAGTCGGCCGAGGTCGTCGCGAAGACCCTCGAGCGCCTGTGCGCGCTCTTTCTCCCCGCCCGGTCGGCCGCCGTGTCGCAGCGCGATGACGGCGACCCCGAGATCGTCGCGGGCTCCCTCGGCCGCGCGCTCACGCGAGGCGACGCGCTCTCCCGCGGCGTGTATGACCGCCTCTTCCTCGCGAGGCCCGAGCTGCGCACGCTGTTTCCCTCGGACCTCGACGGACAGCGGCAGAAGCTCCAGCAGGCGATCCAGCTCTCGGTCGAGGCGCTGGGCGACCACGAGCGCCTGCTCCCCGTGGTGCTCGACCTCGGGCGACGCCACGCGCGGTATCGCCTCGACCTCGCGGACTATCAGGCCGTCGGTGACGCGCTCTTCGCCACGCTCGGCGAGCTCGACGCCGCGTGGTCGACGGAGGTCGAGAGCGCCTGGCGCCGCGCGTGGACCTTCGTCGTCAACGGCATGCGTCGCGGCGAGACCGCCGAGGCGAGCGCCCACCACACCCGCACGGGGTCGGCCTCCGAGGTCGCCGTCGAGGCGCGCAGGCCGCCGTCGGGTCCGTCGAGCCTCAAGCCCCCTCCCACGCGCTACGCCTACGTCGGCGAGCTCGGCATCGCGTATCAGGTCTTCGGCCTCGCATCGCCTGATCTCCTGCTCCATTTCGGTCGCGTGTCGCACCTCGACTACGCGTGGCGACACCCGCGAATGGCCGACTTCCTTCGGACCTTCGGGAGCATGAGCCGGGTGATCACGTTCGACCGCCGCGGCACGGGGCTCTCCGAGCGCGTCCTCGACCCGCCGCGGCTGCAGGAGCGCATCGAAGACATCCTCGCCGTGCTCGACGCCGCAGGCTCGCAGCGGGCCGTGATCCTCGGCGTCGGCGAGGGAGCCTCCGCGGCGCTGCTCTTCGCCGCCACCTTCCCCGAGCGGGCGCGCGCGGTGGTGTGCATCAACGGCGCGGCGCGGCTCCTGAAAGCGCCGGACTTCCCCGGCGGCCTCGACCCCGCGTTCCTCGACGCGGCGTGTGAGCGCGTCCGGCGGCACTGGGGCGAGCCGCTCTTCGCCGAGGCCGAGGCGCCCTCCCTGGCGGGCGACGCGGAGTTCTGCGCGTGGTTCGGCGAGTACCTCCGCTCGTCGTCGTCGCCGGGCCACGTGGTCGCGCAGCTGCGACTGAACGCGCGCTACGACGCGAGGGTGTTTCTCCCCTTCGTGCGCGTGCCCGCGCTGGTGCTCCACCGCAGCGGCAACACCCTCGCGCCCCTGGCCAACGGTCGCAGCCTCGCCGAGGGCGTCGCGGGCGCGCGCTTCGTCGAGCTCCCTGGCAGCGACCACCTCCCCTTCGCGGGCGACACCGTCGGGATCTTCCGCGAGGTCGAGCGCTTTCTGCACGACCCTCGCCTCGACGCGCCGCCGCCGCGCCCGCTGCGCACGCTCGTCCTCCTGCGCGCGGAGCGCCCCGACGCGCCGCTGCTGGCCTCCGCGCGCGAGCGCTTCGCGGCGCTCGGCGCCCACGCGCTCTCGCTCGAAGACCCCTGCGCGGTGCTCTACGCGAGCCCGTGGTTCGCCTCGGTCACCGACGTCACCACGCAGCTCGTCGCGATGTCGGACGCCGCGGATCAGGGCCTGCGCGCGGCCCTTCACGCCGACCTCGTCGACCTCCACGGCGCGGGTGCGCCCGAGGTCACCGCCGCGCTCCGCGACGTCGTCGCGCGCCTCGCGCCCGCGACCTGCGCCGCGTCGAGCCTCGTCGCCTCGCTGTGCGTCGCGACGAGCGTGGCCTTCGACGGACCCGTCGAGCCGGGTCGCGACGACGCGCTGGGGTTCGTGTTCGCGCGCCGCGCGCGGTGAGGGGTCAGTCTTCGTCGGAGGCCGACGGGGCGTCGTCGCGGGCGTAGAGCTTTGGGTCGACGTTGTTGGCGGCCACCCACCGTCGGAGCTGATTGCGATGCATCCCGAGCGCGCGCGCCGCGGAGGCGATGCGGCCGCCGTGGGCGCGCAGGGCCGCTTCGATCTCGTCGCGCCCCGGCGCGTCGCGTCGCGGGCTCGGCTCGCTCGGCGGCGCGGGCGTCACGGGCGGTGGTGTGCGCGCGGCCTCGTCGCGCGTCGAGCGCTCGACGGTGAAGACCGTCCCCGCGCTGGGAGCGAGGTCGCCCGCGCGGACGCGACCGTCGCCCGCCGCAGCGGCCGCGCGGCCCGCGGCGCCGATCTCGACGATGAGCTCTCGCACGTTGCCGGGCCACGGTCGAACGAGGCAGGTCTCGACGAGCGAGGCGTGCGCGCTGCGGCCCGTGGCCTTGAGCTCCCGATCGATCACGGTGGGAATCTCTTCGCGGCGCTCGCGCAGCGGCGGGAGCGACACCTGCGGTCGGCCGATGCGAAAGTAGAGGTCCTCGCGAAAGCGCTTGTCGGCCACGCGCTCGCGGAGGTCGCGGTGCGTCGCGGAGCAGAAGCGGAGGTTGACGCTCTGCGGCTTCGAAGCGCCGACGGGGATCACCTCGCGGGCCTCGAGCGCGCGCAGCAGCTTGGCCTGCACCTCGAGCGAGAGCTCGCCCACCTCGTCGAGAAAGAGCGTCCCGCCGTCGGCCTCTTGCATGTGTCCCGGGGCGTCGGCGTGGGCGCCGGAGTACGCCCCCTTGCGCGCGCCGAAGAGCACGCGCTCGGCCACGCCCTCGGGAATCGCCGCGCAGTTGATGGCCACGAAGGGCCCTCGCGGCGTCGGCCCCATCGCGTGAAACGCCCTCGCGGCGAGCTCCTTGCCCGATCCGCTGGGGCCCGTGATGTGGAGCACGTGCCCCTCCGCGGCCTGACGGATCTGGTTGAGGGAGGCCGCGAGGGTGGCGCCGACGACGGTGTTCCCCTCGACGCTCACCGCGCGCTCCGCGTAGGGGAGCACGTCGGGGACGAGCCACGCGACGGTGTCTCCGACGCGGATGACCGCGCGCTCGCCGGTGCGCACGACGGCGCCGACGGACGCGCCGTCGACGGTGGTCCCGTTGCGGCTGCCCTCGTCGCGAATGGCCCAGGCGCCCTGCTCCCAACGGGCGACGGCGTGGGCGCGAGACACGCGCGAGTCGCGCAGGCCGAGCTCCGCGAGGCGGTCGCGACCGAACTCGACGACGCCGTCGCGAGCGGGCATCACAGCGTGCGTCACCTGGTCTGAAGAGAAGAGAATCACGGCCCCGGGGAGGGGCACGCGCGTCACGCGGTGTCGATCGACCGTGAGGAGGTCGACGGTCTGAGAAGCGTCTGCCACGAGGCCGACGGTATCACGGCACCCGCGGAGGCCTTCGCCTCTCGTGCGGGGCGCGCTCGCAGTCGTGCGCGGGGCGATCGCCGCGATGCCTCCGACGCAGGGCTACAGCCTCGGGAGCTGCGCGAGCGGCGGCGTGCCGTTCTTCGCGCGCACCGTCACGGGGCGGGGAAAGCCGTCGGTCAAGAAGCGCCCCACCACGCGGAAGTGACCGGGTGCGAGGTCCGCGGACTGCAGCGCGATGTAGTTCGAATCATTGACCCAGGTGCAGAGACCGTTCGCGCCGACGACGCCGTGGCGAGAGCCTCCGCCGATGCGCTCGTACGAGAGGTCGGGGCGGCGGCGGAAGAAGTCCTCGCGGAGGGTGTAGTTGCCCGCGCAGGCCGAGGGCGTGGTCGAGAGCTCGTCGAGCGAGACCGCGGCGTCGATCTCGACGGTCGCGCGCGGGCAGCGGCCGCTGCCGTAGTTCCACGGCACCGTGGCTTGATACGACGTGTTCACCGCGGCGAGCGAGCCGTTGGGCACGTCGGCCGGCTCGATGAGGCAGTCGTGCCAGATGCGCGTGGCGCTCACGACGGCCTCGCGGTTGACACCCGAGTTGCGGAGCTGCTCAGACTGCTCGAGCTGCACGCCATGCCCGTTGGCGAGGCGGTTGACGAAGTTCGCGCCCTCGGCGCCGGCGAGCCCGCCCGAGCTCGCCACGACGACGGAGACCGAGGCGGGGAGCACCTCGCGGATCACGTCCGCGAGGCCGTTGCGAAAGTTCGAACTCGCGCCGCCGCCGATGAACACGTCGCCGCACGCCGCGCAGTCGCTGAAGCCGTGGAACGACACCGCGTAGCGGTACCCCGCCGTGATCGCCCCGCCGAGCCCCGGAAAGCTCTCGTCACTCAAGTCCGTCGACGTGATGTGAAACGCGTTGAGCGCGCCGGAGCCGCCGGTCTGTCGGTGCATGGCGATCCACGCTCCCTCCCACGGCGCGGGGTTGGTGAGGGCCGCGGTCATCTGGTGCTGCGTGTTCGTCTCCATGATCGCGTGCGGCGCGGTGTAGATCACCCGATCGGCGGAGGCGGGGAGCGCGCTGTTCCACTCCTGCACGTCGGGGGCGTCGAACGTGAAGTCCGGCGCGGCGCCGGTCTGTGCCCTCGCGATGGGCCCTGCGCCCGCGACGCCGGGCACCTCGTTCATCACCTGCACGTTCGGGATCGTGCTCGGCACCGACGCGTCGGGGTCGATGTTGAAGCGCTTGCGCAGCGAGCTCGTGTTCATCTCCGCGCGCGCCACGCCGCCGTCGCCCTGCGCGGCCGCGATCGAGTCGACCGTGCAGAGCGCGTGACGCGCGGGCGAGCCGTACACGAGCCGCGCCTGGCGGCCGATGCCCACCGAGTCTCGCAGCGCCTCGGGCAGCGCGCAGTGCTCGTTGGCCAGCGCGCCGTTCGCCTCGAACGAGACGCCGCCCTGAACGATCGCCGAGGCGCTCGCGCGCGTGTCTCCGCGCCCGAGATCCGTCGCCCCGCAACCCGTTGCCGCCGCCGCCGCCGTGATGAGAAAGGTGATCCGCGTGTTCATGAGTGTGTCTCCTGACGAGGCTCATTGCAGCGGGTACGCCAACGCTCGCAGGGCTTGAAATACAGCGTTTTGCGCGTTTTTCGCCCTGGCACCGGCGCGCGTGCCACTGGCACCGACCCGACCGCGTGCCACCTGCGGAAGGAGGGGCATCGATCCGTCGCGGCACGCGCGCGCCGTCGCGCGAGCGTCGTGTCGATGCGCCGAATCGAGACGAGCTCGCACGCGAGACGCGACCGCGGATCCCCCCGATCGTGTGCTCGTGCGCTCGTGTGCTCGTGCGCTCGTGCGCTCGTGTGAGAGGGTGTTACGTCGGCGGATCGAACCTGGGCGATTGCGATGCGCCGGGGTTCGGCGTGGGAGGTCGATGTGGGGTCTGGCCGCGCCGATGTCGAAGCGCCAGTCGCGGATGCTCGATGCGCCTCACCGCCGGGCAACTGAAGGGGGTCGCTCCCTTCAGGAGCTACAGGTCATCCGCAAGCGAATAGGACTCTTGCGTGCGCCGCAACCTCTCAGGTCACACTCCTCCGCTTGCAGCAGCGCGCTGTGCGAATGTCGTTTCAGATCGTCCAAGCAGCAACGGCCTCTGCGCGTCGTGCAGCGCCCGAAGGGAGCGGCCACCCTTCAGTTGCCCGGGGTGAGGCGCATCGAGCATCCGCCACTGGCGCTTCGCCATCGGCGCTGCCAGACCCCACATCGACCTCCCACGCCGAACCCCGGCGCATCGGCGCTGCCAGACCCCACATCGACCTCCCACGCCGAACCCCGGCGCATCGACGCAATCGTCCAGGCTTGATGTGACGGTCGTATCACCTGCGGATGAGGATCTCGGTGCCCGAGTTGGGGTTGCCGGGGATCACCCAGCGCCCCGCCCACATGCCGTTGGGCATGAGCACGTAGGCCGCGACGGCGGGCCCCGCGGGGCGGCGGTTGGGGTACGCGACGGAGAACACGTTGTTCACGAAGAGCCCGCGGCCCTGCACGCGCGTGTTGCCGAAGGTCCACACGACGTCGAAGCTGTCGCCCGCGGGCGTGATGGTGATGGTGCCCGTGTACGCGGGCGGTCCGCCGCTCGCGCCGGGGTTGCGGCCCTCGACGGCGAAGGTGCCGACGGGCTGCGCGAACGCGGTCGCGGACATCGAGAGCACGGCGGCGGTCACCAGAAGAAACGTGCGCATGGCGCTCCTGCGCTCGTCGGTGTGGCGGAGCGCGCCGCGCGACGGGGGCCCAGATTCTCCCGACGGACGGTGGCGCTCACAGAGCGTGACGAGCGCGCGGATGAGAGCGCCGTCGGCGCGGGTCTGTCAATTCACCGCGCGGCCGACGTCGAGGCCCCGCAGCCCGTCGGCGCGGCGCAGCAGTCGGCCGCGCGGTGATCGCAGGCCGACACCCGCCCGCTCGCGTCGAGGGTGACCACGCAGAGCGCCTCGACCATCTCGCGGAGCTGTCGCCGCCCTCGCTGCACGCGAGATTTCACCGTCGAGCGCGGGACGCCGAGGCGACGCGCGACCTCGACCTGCGAGACCCCTTCGAGCTCCGTGAGCCGCACCGCGGTCTGATACGGCTCCGAGAGCAGCGAGACGAGCGCGCCCATGTGCTGATCGACCTGGCACTCGAACGCGCGCTCCTCGTCGGGGACCTCGGGCGCGTCGGGGGCCTCCGACGCGGCGACGGGGTGGCGCGCGCGGGCGCGGCGGTGATCGGCGACGGCGCTGCGGGCGACGCGGTACATCCACGGCCCGAAGCGCTCGTCGTCGTGGAGCGCGCCGACGCCGCGGTGGAGCCGCAGGAGCGTCTCTTGGAGCACGTCGTCGACGTCGGCGGGCGACGTCACGCGGCGCGCGATGAAGGGACGCAGCGTCGACACGAGGCGCTGCCAGTCGCCGCGTGCGTCGGGCGCGACGGTCATGGGATCACCTCACGCGCAGCAGCTCGGGGCGCAGCACGCCTTGAGCGACACGGGGCGGCGGGCCTCGATCGTGGCCGACGCGACGAGGTCCTCGGCGCCGAGCCCGGGGAACCACTCGGCGATGAAGGCGCGGCTCTCGGGCTTCGGGGTGACCTTCACGTCGACGAAGCCCGCGGCGCGGAGGTGCGTCTCGAGGTCGCTCACCGAGGCCGCGCCCGAGACGCAGCCCGTGTACGCCTCGACGCGCTCCTTGAGCGACGCGGGCAGCTCGCCGAGGAGCACCACGTCGGAGATCGCGAGGCGCCCGCCCGGCTTGAGCACGCGGAAGGCCTCGCGGAACGCGGCGGCCTTGTCGGGCACGAGGTTCATCACGCAGTTCGACATGATCACGTCGACCACGCCGTCTTCGACGGGCATGTGCTCGATCTCGCCGAGGCGGAACTCCACGCGCTCGGCGCCGACCTTGCGCGCGTTCTCGCGGGCCTTCTCGATCATCGACGGGGTCATGTCGACGCCGATCACGCGGCCCTCGGGGCCCACCTGTCGCGCGGCGAGAAAGGCGTCGAAGCCCGCGCCGCTGCCGAGGTCGAGCACGGTCTCGCCGGCCTTGAGCGCGGCGATCGCCTGGGGGTTGCCGCAGCCGAGGCCGAGGTTGGCGCCCTCGGGCGCGGCGGCGAGCTCCTCGTCGGAGTAGCCGAGGGCCTTGGACATCTCGGGGTTGGGCGCGCAGCAGCCCGGCGCGCAGCCGGTCTTGCGCTCTGCGACCTGTCCGTAGTGGGCGCGCACGTTGGCGCGGATCTCGTCGGCGTTCATCGTCATGGCGGTTTGAGACTCCTCTCGCACACGAAGACGACGATGTCCGCAGGAGGACGCAGACATTCGTCAACGCCCCGCGCAGGGCCCCCGTCGAGGCTCCGTCGACGCCCTTCGTCACCTTTCGACACGCCCCGTCGACGGCTTCGACACTTCGCGACGAGGGCCCTTCAATTCAAGCGATTTTGTGCTCCCGAAGCGACGGCACGCGCGCTGCAAAACTCCCCTCCGAGCGGCGCGGCGGGCCCTTCGATCGACCCGTGGATGTTCCACGGCGGCGGACACTCCCACCCCCTCGCGCCGCAACCCGTGGAGCATCGACCATGAACTCTCTCCGCAACGGCCCGTCGTTCTCGTGGATCACCACCCTCGCGCTCGTCGCCGGCCTCGGCGGCTGTTACGGCGGCGGCGAGGCGATCGACAGCGAGGCGCAGCAGGCGCCCGCGAGCTCGCTCACGCCCGTGCCGATCACGTGCCCCTTCGCCGATCGCTTCCTCTACACGGAGCATGACGTGCAGGTGGTGCTCGACGCGCTCAACACCACGATCCCGGCGCCCGCGCCCTTCAGCGTCGCGATCGACACGTCGCGCGGCGACTGCTTCATCGCCCCCGCGCAGGTGGGCTCCGGCGTGCGCGTGGGCGGATCGTTCACGCTCACCTCGGCGCTCACGCTGCACGACAACATGACGGCGTCGTTCGTGAGCGACAGCGACGGGAGCGATCCGTACCTCGTCGAGCTCGACGTCAACCTCGGCACGGTGACCTTCTCGAGCGTGGGCGACGTCGACATCTCGGTGCCCTGCCTCGGCCTCGACCGCAGGCTCGACGGCACGATGCGCAACGTGATGGTGAAGCTCTTCTACGCCCCGCCGAAGTCGGGTCGCACGAGCTTCCGCTTCGACCACGTCGACGTGAGCTTCGGCACCACCACGGTGGTCAACCCCGACGCGAGCATCTCGTGGTTCACGCCGGTGTGCGACGCGATCAACGCGAACCTCGCCTCGGCCTCGACGCGCGCCTCCATCGAGTCGACGCTCGAAGGCACCATCGCGGCGCAGAGCACGGTCACCTCGACGCTCCCGAGCACTCTCGGCGCGCTCTTCTGGCTCGCCGCGCCGGGCAACTCGTCGTCGAGCATCTGCTCCGCCGTGCTCGGCGGGGGATCAGGGTGCTCCACCTCCGACTGCGCCGAGTACAAGATCAACCCCTGAGCGCGCACACGCCGGTGCTCCTCGTGCGCTGCGCGAGGAGAGCGCCCACGCCCGCGATCGCGTGGTGTAGCGTTGCCCGCGATGACCGTACGGCCTCTCGTCGCGCGCCGCTCCGTCGCGATGGCGTGCGCGCTCTCAGCGACCCTCTCCGCGTGTGACGACGCGACGCCCGCCCCTGCCGACGCATCCACCGACACCCTCGCCGACGTCGCGCTCGATGTGACGCCGACCTGCGTCGCGGGCGCGGTGTCGTGCGCCGATGACGGCCGCGCGGTGCGCCGCTGCAACGCCGACGGGATGACGCACGCCGAGCTCTCTCGCTGCGACGCGACGCGCGGAGAACTCTGCGCCGAGGGGCGCTGCGTCGAGCCCTGCGCGTGGGCCGCGAGCACGCACAGCTATCAGGGCTGCGAGTTCCACGCGGCGGGGACGCTCAACACGATCCTCGGGCGCTTCGTCGCGGGCGCATCTCGCGAGGACTTTCCCTTCGCCGTGGCGCTCACGAACCCGTGGCCCATCGCCGTCGAGGTCACGCTCGACGGAGGCGGCCTCGGCGTCACGCGCCAAGAGACGCTCTCACCGCACGGCAGCGCGCTCCTCACGCTCCCGTGGGTGCGCGCGCTCGTCGAGGGAGGCGACGCCGACGCGACGATCTCAACGCTCGCGCCGAACGGCGCGGTGCGCATCCGGTCGAGCGCGCCCGTCGCCGCGTATCAGTTCAACCCCGTGGGCTTTCTCTCCGTCGAGGGCTGCGAGATGGAGCGCTGCTACGCGTACTCCAACGACGCGTCGCTGCTCCTCCCCACGGCGGCGCTGCGGCAGCAGTACGTGGTGGTCACGCGTCCCACGGTGCGCGTGCGGCAGCGCGGAGAGACGCGATGGAGACACGCCGCGGGCTTCGTCGCCGTCGTGGGAGCCTCCGAGACGCCCGCCGACGTCGTCGTGAGGCTCCACGCGCGCACCCTCGCTGGCGCCGGAATCTCCGCGGGAACGCCGGGAACCGAGATCCGTCAGCGCCTCGCGCGCGGCGACGTGCTTCAGCTCGTCTCAGACCACTCGCCCACCTGCGCCGAGCCCGTCCCCGACACCGTGCGCGGCGACGTCTTCTGCCGCCCCGTGCCCGATGAAGACCTCACGGGCACCGTGGTCACCGCGAGCGCGCCCGTGGCGGTGTTCGCGGGGCACGACTGCGCGCTCGTGCCCAACGACCGCTACGCGTGCGATCACCTCGAAGAGCAGATGTTTCCCACCGAGGCGCTCGGTCGACGCTACGTCGTCGCGCGAACGCCGCCTGCGAACACGGAGCCTGATCTGCTCCGCATCGTCGCGACGAGGGCGAACACGCGCGTGACCTTCGAGCCCGCGAGCGCGCACGCCGAAGTGACCCTCTCGGCCGCGGGCGACTACGTGGAGTTCGAACAGCGCGAGAGCCTCACGGTCACGGGGACGGAGCCGATCCTCGTGGCGCAGTTTCTCGTCGGCGGCGACTACGACCCCGCGCGGCTCACGATCGGACGCGGCGATCCCGACATGGTGCTCGCGGTCCCCGTCGATCAGACGCGGCCTCGCTATGACTTCGTCGCCGAGCCTGGCTTTCCCGTCGCGACGGCGATCGCCACGGTGCCGCAAGGCGACGCGCTCCGCCTCGACGGCGCCCGCGTGACACGCGCGCCCGCGCACTCCGTCGCGGGCTTCGACGTCTACTACCTGCCCGTCGAAGCGGGCGCTCACTCGATCGACTCGCTGCGTGGCGCGCGCTTCGGTCTGGTGGTCTCGGGCCTCGCCTCGGCGACGTCGTACACGTACCCCGGCGGCCTCGACCTCGCGCCCATCTCACCGCCGCTATGAACCTCCGATCGCTCACCTTCGCATCGCTGGCGCTCGTCGCGGGCTGCGACGACCCGCCGAAGGTCACCTTCTCCGATGCGACTTTCGGAACGGACGCGGTCGATGTTCCGCCGACGCCGCCGGGTCAGGCCTGCGGCGTGAACGAGCAGGGAGAGCCCCTCGGGGGATGCTCCGGCGGTCAGTACTGCGTCCCTCCCGAGGAGGGCTTTCCCAATGGGTACTGCGCCCCCGACTGCCGCGCGGCGCCGTGTCCGACGGGCTCGGTGTGCTACCCGTCGAGCGCGTCGAGGCACTACTGCCTCCGCGGCTGCGAGCGCGACAGCGACTGCCGCATGCGCGAGGGCTACGTGTGCCGCGTGTGGAACCCCGGCTCGTATCCGTCGTGTCTACCCAACGACGAGCCCGTCGGACGCCGCAACGGCGGCCCCTGCTACGCCTCCGAGGGCGACGCGGGCGTGGGGCCCTTTCTCGCGCCGCTGCCCGCGATGACCTTCACGGCGCCGTCGGTGTCGGTCTCGCGCGAGGGCTTCGGCACGCTCTCCGAAGCGGAGGCCTCGCTCGCCATCGCGCCCACCTCGGGCACCGCCGTGCTGGCCTTCATGGGCGTCGACGGACACGAGCGCTGGCGGGGAGGCTTCGCGCGCATCGCCTCCGACGGAACGGTGGGAGCGCCCGCGACGCTGCACGATTTCGACTTCCCCGATGTGCTCCAACCGAGCGTCGCCTTCGATCGCTCGGGGCGGCTCCACGTCGTCTACGTGGCGAACAACCCCGACATCCCGGGCAACGCGTTGCGGCACGCCGCGAGCGCCGATCAGGGCGCCACCTTCGAACGCGCGCGCTCGGTGCTCACCAGCGTCGCGTGCGGTCTCGCGTGCGCCGCGCCCGCCGTCGCCGTGGGCCCCGACGGCGCGGGAGAGGCCGTGTACGCAGGCACCATCGCGGGTCCGCGCGACGGCAGCGGCGCGCTCATCGTCGCGCGCATGGCCGTCGACGGAACGGCCTTCGACCCCTCGACCACGCTCTCGGCGCGCGAGATCGTCGGACAGCAGCGACGCGCCCCCGGCATCGCCGCGCTCACCGCGGGACCGGCCTCGGGCGAGGTCGTCGCCGCGTGGGTGATGCGCAACCTCGACAACGCGCTCGCGGGCCTCGGTGACCCGGTGAACCGCGTCCGCGTGCGAAGCTCCAGCGACGGCGGTCGCACCTGGGGAACCGAAGAGGACATCACGCGCGCGGGCGACGCGCCGGTGGCGCACGTCCCGTGGGTCGCGCGGGCGCACGGGGTCACGCATGTGGTCTACGTGACGGGCGGCCTCCTCGGCGCGTGGGACGTCGTGCTCGCCACGAGGCGAGACGGCGAGTCTACCTGGCGTCACCGCGTGGTGAACGACGACCCCGACCGCTGCGCCACGCACGGCTTCACGGGCCTCGCGATCGACAGCGCAACGGGCGACGCCCACGTCGCGTGGATCGACGGACGCTTCGCCGCCGCCGTGGTGGCCTACGCGCGCTGCCCCGCGGATTCCACGCAGCGATGCACGCGCAACGAGGCCGTGTCGTCGACGGGCTTCGTGCTCTCGACCGCCGCCGACCCGATGCGCTGGCACGGCACGCGCTCAGCCCTCGCCCTCGGCGCCGACGGAACGCTCCTCGCCGCGTGGAGCGACTCGCGCACGGGTGGACCGGGCGTCTACCTCGCCCGCGGACGCGCCCTCACGGCGTCTCGCTGAAGCGTATCGGACGCGGCGTCCCTCGCGACGCGGTGGTGCCGTCGCCGAGCTGTCCGCTGTCGTTGGCGCCCCAGCACCACACGGTTCCGTCGCCCGTTCGCGCGCACGAGTGCCGCTCGCCGAGCGCCACCTCACGCACGTCGGAGAGGCCCAGTTCGACGGGCGTCGCGCGATCGGTCGAGCCGCAATCACCGAGCTGCGCGTAGAGGTCCGCGCCCCAGCAGAAGAGGCGGTTCGCGCGGGTGCGGGCGCAGGCGTGAAAGCCTCCCGCGGCCACGTCGACGACGCCCGCGAGGCCCTGCACGGTGACGGGCTCGTACTGCGAGGTCGAGGGCCCGGTGCCGCCCATGCAGCCCGAGCGCGCGGACTGTCCGACCTGACCGAAGCGGTCATCACCCCAACACCTGAGCGTGTCGTCGCCCATGCGCGCGCAGGTGTGGCGCAGGCCCGCGGCGAGCTGCGTGGCGCCCATCGCGCCCGCGACCACCGCGGGAACGCCGTGGTCGAGGCCCATGCAGTCGCCGAGCTGGCCGAAGGTGCCGAGGCCCCAGCAGCGCACGCTCCCGTCGTCGAGGCGCGCGCAGGTGTGGAGCCCACCGAGCGCGAGCTGCGCCGCGGGACGGAGCAGCGTGACGGGCCTCGGCGGCGCGTGGTCTTCGACCGTTCCCACCCCGAGCTGACCGGCCTCGTTGCTGCCCCAGCAGCGCACGGCGCCGTCGTCGAAGCGGGCGCAGGTGTGCGCGCCGCCCGCCGCGACCTGACGCACGCCCGCGACGCCGACGACGAACACGGGCGTGGTGCGCGTGACGAGGGTCCCGTCGCCGAGCTGCGACGCGCGGTTGTCACCCCAGCAGCGCAGGGTGTTGTCCGTGAGGCGCGCGCAGGCGTGCGCGCCGCCCGCGGTGAGCTCCACGACGCCCGAGAGGCCCGACACGCGCGAGGGAGACGGTCTGTCTACCGTGCTCCCGTCGCCGAGCTGCCCGGCGTGGTTGTCGCCCCAGCACCACACCGTCGCGTCGTCGAGGAGCGCGCACCCGAAGTCGCGACCGAGCGCGAGCTGCGCGACGCGACGCGCGACCGACGCGTCGAGCACGGGGATCACGCACGACGCGGGCGGGAGGTCCGTGGCGAGGTCCCAGGGCACGTCGGCGCGGGTGACGTCGATCACGTCGGTCGCGTCGAGCGCGTCGGTGACGTCGGTGACGTCGGCGTCGGACGACGCGTCGACGACGAGCGAGAACTCCGTGCGGTCGCAGCCCGCGAGCGCGGCGCACAGCGCGAGCCGGGTCAGCGCGGCGCGCGCGGCGTCGCAGCGTCGGCGCGATCGGCGTGTTGCGGTCATGGTGCGGCGTTGCTCCTGCGCGGGCGGAGCGTTGCGCGCATGGGGACGCGCGGTCAACGGCGGAGCGCGCCGCTACCAGGCGACGGCGGCGGGCGTGGGCGTGCCGTCGAAGCTCCCGTCGGTGCCGTTACCGAGCTGCGCGAAGCTGTTGCTGCCCCAGCAGCGCGTGACGCCGTCCATCGTGGTGGCGCAGCCGTGGTCTTCGCCGAGGGCGAGCGTGACGATGTTCGTGAGCGTCACGACGGGCGCAGACCGCGCGTCGTAGCGCATCCCGAGGGGCGCGAGCATCCCGCGGCCGAGCTGCCCCGCGCTGTCGGCGCCCCAGCAGCGCGCGGTGCCGTCGTTGAGGATCGCGCAGCTCGTGTCGCGGCCGAGCGCCATCGCGCGCACGCCCGTGAGGCCCGTCGGCGCGACGGGGGTCGCGCGGCTCTCCTGCGTGCCGTCGCCGAGCTGATACCCGAGGTTGTTGCCCCAGCATCGCACCGCGCCGCCGGCCTGCACCACGCACGCGTGCGCGCCGCCCGCGACAAGTTGCTGCGCGCCCGTGACGAGCGACGCGATGGCCATGCGAGCGCTGGGCATGTTGTCGGTGGTGCCGGTGGCGAGCTGGCCCGAGTCGTTCGACCCCCAGCACCACACGGTGCCGTCGGTCTTTCGCGCGCAGGTGAAGGGGCCGACGCTTCCGCCGAAGGTGGCCGGCGCGCTCGCGGCGACCTGCACGACGCCCGTGAGCCCCGCGACGGCGACGGCGGTGTTGCTCGACGAGATGCTCCCGGTGCCGAGCTCGGTGCCTCGTCCCCAGCAGCGCACGGTGGCGTCGGCCACGACGGCGCACGCGTGGCCGTAGCCCACGGCGAGGTCCGTGGCGCCCGACACGCCCTGCACCTGCACGGGGGTGAGCGCGTTGTCGGTGCTCCCGTTGCCGAGGCGTCCGAAGGCGCCGCTGCCCCAGCACCACACGGTGCCGTCGGTCTTTCGCGCGCAGGCGTGCGAAGCCCCCGCCGCGACCTGCGCGACGCCCGTGAGGTTCATCACCGACACGGGGCGGTTGCGCACGGAGGTCGATCCGTCGCCGCACTGGCCCTCGTCGTTCTTGCCCCAGCAGCGCACGGTGCCATCGACGATCAGCGCGAGGGTGTAGTCGTAGCCCGCCGAGAGCTGTCGCACCTGCGGGCACGCGGCGCCGACGCAGCTCGCTGCGGGCCTGTCGGTCGGAGACGTCGCGTCGCTCGTCGCGTCGACGCCGACGGCGCCGTCACCGCTGGCAGCAGGCGTGGGCGAGCCGCACGCGGCCAGAGAGGCCGAGAACCCGAGCGCGCCGATGGCGGCGCAGACACAGCTGATCGTTCCCCACGCGTGCTTCATTCGTTCCCTCGCGACGATGAGTCGTCGAAGGGCGTGACCGCGTCAAGGTCCTCGCGTCACGCCAGCGCGCGGCGTCACGGAAGGCCCCAGCGCTCTCGCACGGCCGCGTACACCGGCCCCGGCAGAGCGACCTCGACGGCGCGCTCGGGCTGGAGCCACGCGAGCGTGTCTTCGAGCGCGGTGCGTTCGAGCGAGGTGCAGCCCGAGGTGGTCGACGCGGCGCCGCCCCACACGTGAATGAAGATGCAGCTCCCGCCGCGCGCGACGCGGGGCGCGGTGTTGTGCTCGACGAAGACCACCCAGCGGTAGAGCCCGTCGGTGCGCACCATCTGTTCGGCGCTGTTCCAGTCGGGCGTGACAGAGCTCGCGTCGAGCACCTGGTTGTAGAAGCTCGACGCGGGGTCGTCGGGGCATCGCCACGACGGCGTGAGCACGCGATACGAGAAGCGCCCCGCGCCCGCGGTGTCGCCGTAGACCGCGCCGAGCGCGAAGACGCCCGCGGGGCTGCGCCCGTCGCCTTCGACCTTCGTGGGCCCCTCACAGTCCGAGGGAGCGCGCTGACCGTGGAGCCCGCGACCCCACGCGAAGCCCGCGCGACCGATGGAGGTGGCGACGCGCGAACCGACGAGCGTCCACGCGCCGCCAGGGCGTCGCTCGAAGCGGCCGATG
Organism: Polyangiales bacterium; assembly: GCA_046351535.1. Lineage (GTDB taxonomy): Bacteria > Myxococcota_A > Polyangia > Polyangiales > CAISKJ01. The sequence goes on along the minus strand of JAXLYG010000014.1, from coordinate 4,488 downwards.
CTGCCGTGCGCGCTCGTCCACGAGGGCGTCGTCACGAGGAGCACCTGCGTGATCTCCGCGGGGATGGGGGAACGCGAGGGTCCTGGCGCGCAGGTGATCGCGGTCGGCGCGACGTCGGGCGTGACGGAGATGTCGGGCGCGGCGTCGGGCGTGAGGGAGACATCGCGAGATGCGTCGAGGGCGAGCGAGGTGTCCGCGACGAGCGACGCGTCGCCGGGGTGCGCGTCGACGCCGGGACGCGCGTCGAGGGGCGTGTCGACGGGAGGCGGCGAGCTCGCGCAACCGATCGCGACGAGCAGCGGGAGCGCGACGAGTGACTTCATCACGGAGGCGCGGCGATCAACGCGCGTCGGGGTCGGCGATCCATGCGGCGAGCGCGAGGGCGTCGAGGTCGAACACGACGTCACCCAGGCGCTCGGGGCCCACGATGTCGAAGCGCGCGGCGAGCGACGCCCGCTCGGCATCACTCACGGGACGACCGAGACGCCGCTCGATCTGGCGCATCAGCGGACGGAGACCCTCGGCCTTGCCTTCGAGCTTGCCTTCGAGCTTGCCTTCGAGCCTGCCCTCTGCGCGGCCTTCGTCGAGGATCTCCTGCTTTCGCACGTCCCACGCGGCCTTGATCACCTTGAAGTCGAGCACGGGGTCTGTCTCCGGGAGTTCGAGGGTCACGCCGAGCCTCGCCAGGTCACGGCGAAGCAACGCCAGAAGCGGTTCTACCACGGCGCGCTCCCACGCGTCGCCGGGCAGGGCGTAGAGGTCGTCCGTCGCGTGGTTGAGCACGTCGCCCGCGCCCATCAGTCGCAGCAGCAACGTGTCGCGGGTCCGCGGCAGCTCGGGCGTCACCACGAGCCGCGGACCTCTCGTCGCCGTGCTGGTGTAACAGCCGCGCGGCCATCCGGGGAGCGACTTCATGCACCACCCGTCCACGACGCTCTGGGGTCGGGCTGTCGTGACGAGCCACAGCGTAGGGCGCGGCGGCGGAGGAGGACGCTGCTCTTGTGGGAGCTTCGCGTGCTGCGCGCGGAGCTTGTCGTGCAAGAGCGTCACGCGCATGTGACACCAGTCGACCTCGTCGAGCGTCACGCCCGGGTGGTACGCCTCGACCACGCACGCCTCGCTCACGATGTCGCCGATCAGCCCGCGCTCATCGAGTTCGTGTAGCCGCGACGCGATGGGCTCCACCCACGCGTCGAGGGACAACACCTCGGGCGTCACCTGCTCCTCGACGTGAACCACGCACGGCCCCTCGATCGCCCCCTGAAGCAACGCCTTCGCAAGCCAGTCGCGTGGGAACTGCATCGGCATCGCGTCGCACGATCCCCCGTCGCGGCGCAATGGGTCACGCGCGACGAGGGGACATACTCTGACACGCACGGGAGCGTCGCTGTTCGGCCCCGCCCGAGCGTGCCTTCCGCGCCAACGCGCGTGGCGCTCCTTCCCCCTGGTGCGTGTCGCCCCCTCCTCGGCGTAGTGTCTGCGTCGCCACGCCTCCCGCTGCGACGCTTCGCGCTCCGCCGCGTGATCTCCTCGCGGCACGGGACGTGGTGATCGCGCCCTCCCATGAGACGCCGACTCGCGCTCGCCTCGCTCCTCGTTGCCTGCACCTCCGCGCGCCCCGCGCCGTCGCCCGCGCCACGCGTCGCCGACGGGCCGCGCGTCACCGCCGCGCCCGACGCCGCCGTCGCCCCTCGCCCCAACCTCGCCGCGGGTCCCGTCGAGCGCTTCGCCGACCCTCCGCCGCCCGACGTCGCCGAGGATCACCTCCTCGAACCAGACACCGCGAGCGACGTGTGCACCGCGGCCGAGTCCAACCTCACGCGCGACCTCGACGCGGTGCTCTCGCAGCGACCCGAGAGCCTCCCCGCGAGCGCGAACGCGCCGTGGGATCACCGCACGCCCCCGGCCGACATGGACCTCGTGAACCGTCGCCTGCGGCTTCGCGCCGACGAGCGCGCGGTGTTGCAACGGGAGGGCTTCGTCGTGCCCGCGAGGCTCACCTTCGACACCTACGCGTGGGCGCTGCACGAGGTGTATCAGTCGCAGCTCCCGCTCTACGTCTCGGCCGACGCGGTGCTGCACGCGATCTACGTCACCAACGACAAGCTCATCGCCGAGGTCGAGTCGCAGCGCCTCGCGCCCGCCCTCACGCAGGCCGTCGACGCCATGCACCTCGCGCTCGTCGACCGCGCGGCGGAGCTTCCGCCCGACAGCGTTCGCGACCTCGACCTCTACCTCACCGTCGCGCGCTCGCTCCTCCGCGGCGCGCGCGTGCGCTCGGGCTACGGCAACGACGAGAGCGTCGCCGACGTCGTCCGTCAGATCGAGGCCGCGTCGGGCATCGCCGAGGTCGCGCTCTTCGGTCGTCAGCACCTCGTCGACTTCTCGCAGTATCAGCCCCGCGGGCACTACACCGAGGCGGGCATGGCGCGCTTCTTCCGCGGCGCGATGTGGCTCTCTCGCATGGAGTTCAACGTCGTCACGCGGTCGTGCCGAAGCTCCGACCGCGAGGGCTCCAACGCCGAGACGCCGCGCGAGGCCCTCGACGCGCTCGCGCTCGCGGACCTCGCCGAGACCGCGCGCGTCACCGACTCGCTCGCGCGCATCGACCGCGTCTGGGAGGTGCTCGCCGGACGCCGCGAAGACCTCTCGCTCCGCGACCTCAACGGGCTTCGGACGCGCGCGAACATCGCCTCGCTCCGCGCGCCCGACGCGTTCGAAAAACTCCGCGCGGCCATCGGGAACGACTTTCGACGCACGGCGCGGATTCACCCCATGGCCGAGGGCTGCGGCGAGCTCCCCGTGATCGCGACGCTGCTCGGTCCGCGCGTCACGGCCGACACCTTCGCGCTGCGTCCGCTCACGCACACCGAGGTGCCAGACCGCCACCGCGTGGGCGTCGCCGAGGTCGCGTACGTGCTCGGACACGATCGGGCGCGCGCGCACCTCACGCAAGACCTCGCGGCCTTTCCCACGCTCGGGGCGCAGCTCGACGTGGCGCGGGGAATCGTCGCGAACGCGCCGCCGGACCGCTCGCTCTACGGCGCGTGGCTCAACGCGATCCGCGGGCTCGCCGCGCGGCCCGAGGGCGCGCGCCCGAGCTACGAGTCCACCGACGCCTTCGCGGACCTTCGGGTCAACTCCGCCGTCGCCGCGTACGGGCAGCTCCGACACAACTACGTGCTCATGGCGGGGCAGGCCTACGACGAGGGCGGCTGCAACATCCCCGACGCGTACGTCGAGCCCGTTCCCGCCGTGTGGGACGGGCTCATCGCGTACACCGACCGCGCGCTCGACGCGCTCGACGCGCTCGGCGAGGGGCAGAGCGCGGGCGCCGTGGCGTGGCTCCAGCGAACGAAGCGTGTGCTGCGAGGGCTCCGCGCGATCACGGCCTTCGAACTCGCGAACCGACCGCTCACGCCCGAGGCTTCGCGGTGGCTCTCGATGGTCGTCGAGATGCGCCCCGGATCGAGCGACGGACCGCCGACCTACAGCGGGTGGTACTTCGACCTCTTTCGCCACCGCCAGGACGAGGGCCTCACCGACGCGCGCCTCATCGCCGACTTCTACACCTCGTGGTGGACCAACGAGGTCTCGTACGCGGGCGCCGCGCGGCCGCGCCTCGGCCTGTTCGTCGTCGACACGGGCGGACCGCCGAGGATGATGGTCGGCCCCGTGGCCGCGGGCTACGGCTATCACTTCAGCACGGAGCACCGCCTCGACGACGAGGCCTCGCACGAGCTCACCGACGCGCAGCTCGAACGCCCCTGGGCCGCGCGCTACGAGGTCTCCGCCGCGCCGACGCCGCCCCTGTCGGTGTCCTACGTCCCGGGCGATCCCGACGCGCACACGGGCGACGCGCTCACGCTTCGAAGCACGCGGATGCTCGGCGCGGTCACCGTCGAGACGCTCGATCATCACCGGCAGCGCCTGCGGTCGGTCACCGTGCGCGTCGGGAGGTCGCCGACGAGGGTCCCGCTCACCGGCGAGCACGGCGCGCTGCGGGTGCGCGTGGGCGTGTGGGACGCCGTCATCTCTCCCGCGTGGAGCGGCGGGGACTACACCTTCGGCGCGATGCCGCAGCCCTCGCGCGAGTGACCCTCGCTCAGACCGGCGCCTCGCCGCGCCACGTCTTCACCGCGACGCCCACCTTGCGGAGGAACTCCGTCGGCAGGTCGGTGCCGACCATCGCGAAGAGCCGCTCGGCGGGGACGGTCTCGACCTCGCCCGAGCTCGCGGCCACGTCGACCTCCGCGTCTCGAATCGCGCGCAGCGACGCGCTCGTGATGAGCCGCACGCGGCCCTCCGCGGCGGCGGCCTCGAGGCGCTCGCGGTTCTCGGTCTTCACGCGGTCGAAGCGCGCGCCGCGGTAGACCAGGGCCACGCGCGTCCCGGGCTCGGCCGAGAGCGAGAGCGCGGCCTCGACGGCGCTGTCTCCGCCGCCGAGCACGACGCACGCGCGACCGCGATGGTCCGCCGCGTCGTCGA
>JAXLYG010000013.1:0-248557 GCA_046351535.1 Polyangiales bacterium | reverse complement strand
CGTGACACGAGGGCTTTGGAGACTGCGCGGTCATCCAGAACCACAGCGCGGTCTTGAACGCGATCGTTCCGTCCATCGCGACGAGCTCGGGGTGCGCGAGGAGGTCGACGCCGAGCGCCCTCCCCGCGGGGCCGTAGTGGTAGTTGTAGCTGAGCTGGATCGGTCCGCGGCCGTAGTACCGCGCGCCCGGCGCGCAGGGCCACTCCGTCGACGCGACGCAGTACGCGCACGCGGGCGGCGACGTGCGATCGCAGCCGACCTCCTCGCGGAAGCACAGCCCCCACGCCTCGGGCCCTCCGGGCGCCGTGGCCCAGCCGCCCGTGGTCTCGTGCGAGATGTTGGCGAGAAAGGCCGCGAGCTCGCGCCGTCGCTGCTCGTCGCTCCCCTCGCGGAGAAACGCGGGGTAGGCCCGCGCGGCCTCCGCGAAGGCCGCGTACGTGAAGTATCCGCCCGAGCACGCGGTGTCTCCGCGGTGCGGAAACATCGCGTCGAACTGGGCCTGCGTGAGGTACGCGCCGAGCCCTCCAGCGCCTGCGGGCACATCGGCCGCGTCCATCGAAGTCACGTCAGGCCGCGAGACATCGGGCGACGCGATCACATCGGGCGACGCCATCACATCGGGCGACGCGATCACATCGGGCGACGCGATCACATCGGGCGACGCGATCACGTCGGGCGACGCGATCACGTCGGGCGACGCGAGCACATCGGGCTGCGAGATCGCGTCGGGTCGCGCGATCACGTCGAGCGTCACGACGTCGACGTGCGACGACGCGTCGGGGAGCGCCCCCGCGGGCACGTCGGAGCTGCAACCGACGAGCCCCCTCAGGACGCTCACAAACGCTGCGAGAAGCGTGCAACGACGTAGCGATCGGCGGTGCGTTCGCGCGGTGCTCATGAGTCATCGCTTGTATCACGAGGGTGTCTATACTCGCGCCCCTTCGATGAAGCCCCGTTGGACGCTCCTCCTCGCCGCGCTGTCGCTCTCGTGCGCGCAGCGCTACGCACCCGCACCTCGCTGCGTGTCTGCGCGACCCGCGCCGGTCTCGACCGCGACGACGCTCGACGACAGCCCGCTCATCCCCGTGGCCGGCGCCCCCATGCTCGGACCTCCGTCGGCGCCCGTGACGGTGGTGGTGTTCAGCGACTTTCAGTGTCCCTACTGCAACCGCGGGCGGCACGTCGTGGCAGACCTCCGCGCGGCGCACCCCGAGCTCGTGCGCGTCGTGTGGCGCAACCTCCCGCTGCCTCGCCACCCCGACGCGAGCACCGCCGCAGAGGCCGCGCTCGAGGCGTACGCGCAGGGCGGGGACGAGATGTTCTGGCGCTTCCACGACATTCTCTTCGGGCATCAGGAGCACCTCACGCGCGCCGACCTCGACCGCTACGCGACGCTCGCGGGCCTCGACCTCGAACGCTTTCGCCACGCGCTCGATGAGAGCGTCCACGCCGACGCCGTGCGGGCCGACCTGGAGCTCGCATCACGCCTCGGCGCCGACGGAACACCCGCGTTCTTCGTGAACGGAACCCCCATCGTGGGCGCGCAGCCCATCGACGTGTTCGAACAGCTCACCGCGCAGATCGTCGACCGCGCGCATCAGGCGGGCGCCTCGCGGAGCTTCTACGCCGACATGGTCCGCGCGCCGCTCGCCGCGCCCGATCGCGGCAACGGACGGAGCGGCTGGGCCGAGGTGCACGCGCTCCCGGTTCCCGCGGAGGCGCCGTCGCTCGGGCCCGCGAACGCGCCGCTCGTGATGCAGGTCTTCAGCGATTTTCAGTGCCCCTACTGCGGCCGCGTCGAGCCCACGATCGCCGCGCTCCGCGAGCACTTCGGCGATCGGCTGCGGGTCGTGTGGCGAGACTATCCGCTCCCCAATCACCCCTACGCGATGCCCGCCGCGGAGGCCGCGAGGGAGGTGCGCGCGCAGCGCGGAGACGAGGCGTTCTGGCGCTTCCACGACACGCTCTTCGAGCATCAGCGCGATGAAGAGGGGCTCTCGGCCGCCGCGCTGGAGCGCTACGCGGTGGGCATCGGCGTCGACGCGCGACGGCTCCGCGAGGCGCTCGCGGATCACCGCCACGCCGCAGGGATCCGCGCCGACATGGAGGCCATCACGGCCACGGGCGTTCGCTTCGGGACGCCCGCGTTCTTCGTGAACGGTCACTTCATGTCGGGCGCGCGTCCGCTGGCGGAGTTCACCGCGAAGATGCAGGCACTGCTCGACGCCGCGCGGTAGCGACGCCTCGCGGGTCTCTCAGTGCACCTGCACGGCGGTCGAGTACTCGCCGGTCTCGTACATCCCTGCGCCGACCCATCGCGTGGCCGACGCGGTGACGTACTGCCCGAACACGTTGGTGTTGAAGGGCGTGCTGGTGAAGGTGAAGTTGCCCGACGCGTCGGTGGTGCCGGTGATCCACCCGAGCACGGTGCGACCCTCGTACTGACCGAGCGCGTTGGGTCCGGGCGACGCGTAGAAATCGACGATGATGTTGGTGTTGGCCGTCGTGTTGACCGAGCCCGTCACGTAGGTCGTTCCGCCGCTGTAGACGGCGTTCGTGAGGACCGGGTGGTTCTGCTGGTTGTTGGGGCCCGTGTCGGGGTCGAGGTTGTCGTTCGCGGTGATGAAGCACTGCCCGTTGGCCGGCGCCGCCTGGACGCGGAAGGCCAGGCAGCCGCCGTTGTAGATGCTGTTGTTCCGCACGCCGTTGACGGTGCCCGCGGTGATGAACGCGAGCACGTTGGAGCTGCCGTTGTTGGCGATGACGTTGCCGCCGACGTTGTTGTCGTGGGCGCCGAGGTCGAAGCGCACGCCGTTGCCGAGGTTGCCGAGCCCCGCGGCCCCCGCGGCGTTGGTGCCGATGTAGTTGACCTGGATGATGTTGTACCAGGCGTTGTTGGTCATCAGCACGCCGTGGTGCTTGTTGCCGCCGATGACGTTGGGCTGGCTTCCGTTGTAGGCCCCGACGAGGTTGTCGATGGTGTTGTCGAGGCGCACGCCCGACTGGAGGTTGCCCACGGTGCTCGTGCCCGAGGGCGCCACGCCGATGAAGTTGCCGTCGATGGTGTTGTACCCGCCGCCGACGACGGTGATCCCGTGGTTGCAGCGCCCGATGACGAAGCCGCGGAGCACGACGTTCTGGACGTTCGAGAGCACGAAGCCGTCGTTGCCCCAGTTGGCGGGGTTGGGGTCCGCGGGGTGCGTGGCGCTGAAGCCGTCGAGGTAGATCTCGGGTCCCGCGGCGTTGGTGTTGCCCGTGAAGCTCGCCTGCGTGCTGGCGTCGATGATCGTGCCGCTCATGGTGACGGCGAGGGGGATGCCGTACTCGGTCGAGGGCGGCGCGATGCGAAAGTACCCGCCCGCGGCCACGTAGCCCGGGTCGCTCGTGGGGATCTGGAACTGGATCGTCGTGCCCGCGTGAGTGTTCGCGTAGGCCACGGCGGCCTTGAGTCCGCCGGTGGTTCCAACCGCGGGGGCGGTGTAGTTCGTGGTGTTGACCGTGAAGGGCACCGCGAGGGCGACGGCGGGCGCGAGCACCGCGGCCAGCGTCGAGAGGCACAGCGCAGGGACGTATCGTCGAAGTGTCATGGGCAGATGTCTCCGTGTCCCCGGCGGCGCCGCTCGACACACGCCGCCCTCGCGAGCGCCGCACCGATGCGGAGCTCTTCGCAGTGACGGCGGGCAGCGTCAGCCCCCGGGGTGGAGCGCTCCATCGCGAGCGCCGTGCCACGCGCGTCACGCGAGACTCTGCGAATGACCGTGAAACAAGGGCCGCGCGGTAGTGCGACGACTCGCACAGGGCGCGTGAGAAAGGCCGCACTACGGCGTTGGGGTTCGGCGCGTAGCGCGCTGGGGCTCGGCCCGCGGCGCGTCGCTCAGCTACAGACCGCGGCCACCGCGCGGATCGCCGCGTCGAGCGCGTCGCCCTTCTCGAGCTTCTGACACGTGAGCGTCGCGAGGTCGCCCTCGACGAGGAGCACCAGCGGAACACCCATGCGCGCGAGCTCCTTCAGCGCGTCGCGCGCGTCGGGGACGAGCAGCGGGCGCGCGAGCGACGCCTCGGCCTCGATGAGGAACACGTCGTCGAACTCCTTGTCGCCCACCTCGGGATCGCCGCGCCCCACCCACGACGCCACCTTGCGGAAGGTCGGCGTCGGATCTTGACGGACGCTGAGCCTCCCTTCGCGAGCGCCCTTGAGCGCGCCGCGGGCTTCGAGCGCGAAGACCCCCTCGGCGGCGCCGTCGAAGCCCACGCTCACGCGGTCCTCACGCTGCACCGCGGGACCGTAGAGCAGCGTCACGCCCGCGGCGCCCACGCGGCCCTTCATCGAGAGGGCGCGGAGCGTTCCGTCGTCGTCGGTGTTGACGGTCGATTCGAGACCGCGCGACTCCGCCACACGGAGCCACTCGGGGAGCATCTTCTCGGGGGTCAGCATCGCGGCGATGGAGCCACGACGAGCGGCGCGCGGTCAACGGCGTCGCGCGAGGGACACACGGACGAACGGTTCGCGCGAAGCGCTACGGAGCCACGCCGCAGACGCGCTGGCCGAGCGACTCGGGGAGCGCCGCGCAGGCCGCGCCCGTGAAGGGACAGTCCGTCGCCGCGGCGCACTTCGGGATGCACACGGGGTCGCCGTTGTTGAGCCGGATGCACGCCGCGGAGCCGGGGCACTCCGTCGAGGTCGCCGCCACGGTCGTGCAGCGCAGGGAGCAGAAGCGCACCGTGTGGCCCGTCGAGGAGGTGCTCGAGAGGCACAGCCGCGTCTCGCCGCCGCAGGGGGCGTCGCGCGAGCACGAGAGGTAGGGCGGGTCGTTGGCGCACGCGGCGAGCGAGGCGACGAGGGCCGCGAACACGAGTCTCGAAGGTTGTACGGTGAGCATCGGGCCGGGAGCATCCCACAGAGCAGCGCGCCGCGGGAAGCCCGTCGACCCGAAGCGCCGCGGGGAGATAGAGTCCCGCGCAGAGGTAACAGACCGAGCGATGACACACCGACCGAAGCGGCTCGCGATCCTATGCGCGGGCGGCCCCGCGCCGGGCCTCAACAGCGTGATCGCCGCAGCCACGATCCGCGCGCACCTCGCGGGCGTCGACGTGCTGGGCATCCACGACGGCTACCAGTGGATCATGGAGGGCGACATCAAGCACGTGTCGCAGCTCACGCTGGAGAGCGTCAGCCGCATTCACTTTCGCGGCGGCTCGCACATCGGCATCTCGCGCGCGAACCCCACCAAGAGCGACAAGCTCCTCGACCAGACGCTCCTGTCGCTCCTGCGGCTCAACGTCGACAAGCTCGTCTCCATCGGCGGCGACGGGTCGGCGTGGTCGGCGTGGCGCCTCGCCGAGCGCTCCAAGGGTCAGCTCCGCGTCGCGCACGTGCCGAAGACCATCGACAACGACATTGACCTCCCGCCCGACATCGACACCTTCGGCTACCAGACCGCGCGGCACGTGGGCGTCGAGATCGTGAAGAACCTCATGGTCGACGCGAAGACCACGCACCGCTGGTACCTCGTGGTCACGCAGGGCCGCAAGGCGGGGCACCTCGCGCTCGGCATCGGCAAGGCCGCGGGCGCCACCGTGACGCTCATCCCCGAGGAGTTCGGCGACGGCCCCGTGCGCATCGACACCATCGTCGACTCGCTCGCGGGCGCGGTCATCAAGCGCCTCGGCTACGACCGCCGCGACGGGCTCGCCGTGCTCGCCGAGGGCCTCGTCGAGCGCCTCTCGCCCGAAGAGATCGCCACGCTCCCCGGCGTCGAGCGCGACCAGCACGGCGGCATCCGCTACGGCGAGATCAACCTCGCCGACGTGCTCAAGGCCCGCGTCGTCGAGCGCCTCCGCGGCCTCGGGATCAAGACCAGCATGGTGGCGCGCAACCTCGGCTACGAGCTCCGCTGCGCCGACCCGATCCCCTACGACATGGAGTACACCCGCGACCTCGGCTACGGCGCCGCGCGCTACCTCCTCGAAGGCGGCGAGAGCGCGATGATCTCGATGCAGGCGGGGTGCTTCAGGCCCGTCCCCTTCGAGCAGATCGTCGACCCCGCGTCGGGCCGCTCCAAGGTGCGCATGGTCGACATCCACTCCGACCGCTACCGCATCGCGCGCAGTTACATGATCCGCCTGCGCCGCGAGGACTTCGACGACCACCACCAGTGCGCGCGCCTCGCCGCCATCGCGGGCCTCGACGCCGACGGCTTCCGCGCGCGCTTCGAGTACCTCGTGCGAGACGACGAGCGCGCCACGCGCGAGGTGTCGCTCCCGCCCCCTGCCCCGCGCGCATGAGACGACACGCTCGCGTCGCCACGGTGGCGGCGCTCCTCTCGCTCTCGCTGCCCCTCATGGCGATGGTCCCGCGCCACCGTCCGCGGTGCCTCGCGGGGATGATCGCCATCGACGGCGCCTACTGCATCGACGTGTACGAGGCGTCGCTCGTCGAGGTGCTCGGCCGCAACCGCACGCGCCCGTGGAGCCCCTTCACCACCCCCTCCCCCGGCGGCCACTACCGCGCCCAGTCGCGCCGCGGCGTGACCCCGCAGGGATACATCTCGCAGGTGCAGGCGCGCGCCGCGTGTGCCGCCGCGGGCAAGCGGCTCTGCACCGAGCCCGAGTGGGTGCGCGCGTGCAAGGGCCCCGAGCCCACCGAGTGGCCCTACGGCCCCGCGCAGGTCACGGGACGCTGCAACGACGACGGCGTGAACCCCGTCCCTCGGATCTTCGGCGGCGGAAACGTCTTTCACGACCGTCAGATGAACGACCCGCGGCTCAACGCGCTGCCGCGCTCGCTCGTTCGCACGGGCGCGCGCCCACGGTGCCGCGGGCGCTACGGCGCGTTCGACATGGTGGGCAACCTCCACGAGTGGGTCGACACCGTGCGCAACGGGCGCGGGGTCTTTCGCGGCGGGTACTACTCCGACGTGATCATCAACGGACGCGGCTGCGACTACGCCACGCGGGCCCACTACCCGGGCTACCACGACTACAGCACGGGCTTTCGCTGCTGCGCCGCCGCGCGCTGAGCGCTCACGCCGCGCGCTGAGCGCTCACGCCGCGCGCTTCGCCTCGCGCGCCGCGATGCGCTCCTCGAGGAGCTCCGCGGCTTCGTCGGGGGTCATCCCGAAGTCGACGCAGCGGGCCACGACGAGGGCCGCGGCCTGGTCGCGCGCGAAGCCGAACTCGTCGCGGTGACGCGCCCACGAGTTCGCCGCGTGGTTCTGGTGACGCGTCTCGCGCATGTGCTCGGCCCACCCGCGGAGGGTCCAACGCAGCGTCGGGGCCACGGCGGCCGTGAGCACCGCGCACACAGTGTCGAGGTGGGGCGTGGTCGGGCGCGTGGCGAGAGGAGCGTTCATCAGGGGACCTCCGATGCTGTGACGCCTCCAAGAATAACCACCCAGTCGGCCTCCGGGGCCCCTCCGTGGACATACTCCGTCACACCGACTTCGCCGTCGCGCAGGGGCATCGCTGCGGTATGCTCGCGCCCCTCGTGGAGACGCTGGTCACTGGAGCGACAGGCTTCGCAGGCAGGGCGCTGGTGGCGGCGCTCCGGGCAGACGGTCACGCGGTCCGCGCGTTCGTGCGAAAGGGCGCGCGGCCCGAGGCGGTGACGGCGCTCGAAGCGCTCGGCGCGACGATCGCGACGGGCGACGTGCGCGACGAGCCCTCGATCGAGGCGGCGGCGCGCGGCGTCGAGGTGGTGTTCCACTGCGCGCGGCTCGAAGACCCGAGGGCGGCGCGCGCGGAGCTCGAGGCGACCAACCTCGTGGGCACCGAGAACCTCCTCGCGGCGTGTCGGCGCGCGAAGGTGCGTCGCGTGGTCCATCTCTCGACGGCCGACGTGACGCAGGGCACGGAGCACCGCCCCTACGTCGACGAAGACCTCGCGCAGCCCGCGGACTTTCTCGACGCGCGCACCGAGACGCGCGCCCTCGCCGAGGATCTCGTCGTGGCCGCGAGCGATGACGTCCTCGAGACGGTCACGCTGCGTCCGGGGTGGATCTGGGGCGTCGACGACACGTGCCTCACGCCGCGCCTCGCGCACGCCGCGAAGACGGGATCGTTCGTCTGGATCGACGGCGGCAGCGCGCTCTGCGCGACGACGAACGTGGCGAACCTCGTCGCGGCGATGAAGCTCGCGGCCACCGTCGCCGAGGCCGCGGGCAGGATCTACTACCTCACCGACGACGAGCGCATCTCCGCGAAGGAGGTCCTCACGAGGCTCGCGAGCGCGATCGGGGTCAAGCTGCCCCGCGTGAGCGCGCCCTTCGCCCTCGCGTACGGACTCGCGTGGCTCGGGGAGCGCTTCTCCGCGCGCCCCACGCGGCTTCGAAGCGAGGTCGCGGCGCACGGACGCAGCGCGCACTTCAACGTGCAGCGCGCGCGCAAGGAGCTCGGCTACGCGCCCGTCGTCGACGTGAGCGAGGGGCTGCGGCAGGTGAAGGCGTGGATCGATCGCGCGGGCCCCTCGGCGCTCACGCTCGCAAGACCCTAAGCGTTCGCAGGCATCTGGACACCCGCGACGCGCGGCGGTAACAGAGCGCCCTACTCCCTCCGATGCGCTTCGTGGAACTCCTCTCTCCCGACCGGATCGACACAGGGCTCTCCGTGACCAGCAAGTCCGCGGCGCTCGGCGCGATGGCGTCGCTGCTCGCGCGCGGCGCGCCTGCGCTCGGTGAGGCCGCGATCCTCCGCGCGCTCCAGGCTCGCGAAGAGACCGCGAGCACGGGCGTCGGCGACGAGGTGGCCGTGCCGCACGGTCGCGTCGCGGGCCTCGACAAGCTCGTCGCGGCCCTGTCGCTCGCGCCCGCGGGCGTCGAGTTCGACGCGATCGACGGACGCCCCGTGCGCATCCTCGTGAGCATCATCGCCCCCGAGCGTGCGAGCGGAGACCACATCCGGGCCCTCGCGTGCGTCGCGCGGATCCTCCACGACGGTGCGGCGCGGGGGCTGCTCCTCGACGCCCGCACGCCCGACGAGGTGCTCCGCATCGTGGCGGAGTGCGACCGCTCGTAAGGCTCCTCCGCACGCCCTCGGCGACTGTGAGAGCATCGCGCGCGATGCGAACGCTACGCCCCGCGGACTACCGCGTGATGCCGTGGAAGAACGGCCTCGGCGCGACCACCGAGCTCGTCGTCGAGCCCCCCGGCGCGGCCCTCGACGCGTTCGACTGGCGCCTCTCGATCGCGGAGCTGCGCGCCTCGGGTCCCTTCTCGTCGTTCGCGGGCTACGACCGGGTGATCGCCCAGCTCGACGGCGCGCCCATGACGCTCACCCACGGCACGCGCGCCCCGGTGCGCCTCGAAGCGCGGGTGCCGCACGCGTTCTCGGGCGACGAGGCGACGACCTGCGAGGTGGGCGGCGTCGCGCATGACTTCAACCTCATGGTGCGCCGTGATTTCGCGCGCGCCTCGCTGGTCGCCGTGACGCTCGAAGCCGGTGCGTCGCTCCTTCGGAGCCCGCGGCGATCACGGTGATCCACGTGCTCGAAGGCGCCCTCGAAGCACCGGGAGTTCCCACGCTCCACGCGGGCGACACGCGCATCGAGGCGCCGGGCGGGAAGGTCCCTCACGTCGCGGGCGTTCGGACCGAGGTGCTGCACGCGGCGATTGTCCCAAAAGGCACGGACGCACGCGCGGTCGGAGGACACACACCATGACGACACCCACGCCCTCGGGGGACATCCCCCAACCCAATCGCCTCGCGCTGATTCCCGTGCTCGCGGTGCCGCTCGTGCTCGCGGGCTACGGCCTCGCGTTCGGCGCGCTCTCGGCCCTCGACGATCGCCGCGGCAGCACCGGCGTCTTCGTCGCGGCCTCGTCGATGTTCTCGTGCCTCCTCACGCTCGCGCTGCTCCCCATGGCGCGACGCACCGTCGGGACGCGGGCCTCGTACGCGGTGGCGCTGGCCCTCGCGGCGCAGGGGCTCCTCCCGTTGATGTCCGCGGGGGTGAAGCTCGCCGATCCGTTGATCGCGTCGCACTGGCGCTGTGGAACGGGCGACGTCGCCCTCGTGCTCATGGGCCCGATGGTGGCCGCGGGCGCGGGCGTGGCGGCCGCGCTGGTCTCTCGCCTCGCGCTCCCTCGCGTGGGCGTGCGCGGCGCGGCGGTGCTGCGCGGACTCTCGACGCTCACCCTCGCGGGCGCGCTCGTCACCGTGCTCATCGGCGCTGTGACCGTCGCGCGACGCCCGCAGGCGCAGGCGTACCTCGACGCGCTGCCCGAGGCGGGCGTGGTGCCTGCGATCGTGACGATGCCCATGGCGGCGCCTCGCATCGACGACGTCGGCGGAACGCTCGTCTGGCGTGAGTGCACGGAGCACGGGTGTTCGGTGAGCCTCCGCGCACCCATCCACACGAGCGAGTCGCTCAGTTGGGGGCAGATCAACGTGGCGCCCGCCGCGCTGCACGTGCAGGTCGATCGACGCGCGAACCTCGTGATCTTCCGCGAGGAGGGCGAGTACGGCCGTCGCGTGGCCTTCGACCTCCGCACGAAGAACCCCGTCGACGTCACGTGGAGCTCCCTCGCCGACGTGGTCGCGCCGCCGATCCACTGGTTCGCGTGCGGCGCGCTCGGCCTCCTCCTCGCGCTCGCGCTCTTCACGCGCTCGGGCTCGCAACTGCGCGCGCTCGAAGCGTGGCGTTCGGCGCGTGCCGCGACGCTCTCGGACGAGGGCACCGTGCGCTTCGACGAAGACCTCCCCGCGGCGAAGGTGCAGGGCGTTTCCGCAGTCGCCGCAGGCCCGGTGCTCGTGCGCGGAGACACGTCGGCAGCGCACCTCCGCGAGATGTCGACGGTGCCCGCAGACGCGCTCCGCGCAGGGACGTTGCGTGACCTCGAAGCGGCCGTTTCCGTGACGCAGAGCGGGCGCTACGTGCTCGCCGCGACGGTGGCGGGTTGGATGGCGCTGCCCCTCGCGCTCGCGATCCGGTTCATCTCGCCGCGATAACGGCTCCGGCGCGTCGTCGGGCGCACCGTGCCCGGCGCATGGACGGCGAGATCGGGCCGCCACACCTGGCGGAATGGCATTTCGCGCCGCGGGTTGAAATCCCGCGGCAGCAAAGGCAACGCAGGAAGCTCGCTTGAAGTCCGCTTCGCGGACTCTCGATTGGGAGTCCGCGAAGCGGACTTCGCGGGTCTTTTGAGACGTTCTCCCTGGCCGAGGGCTTCAGCCCGCGGCCGAAGCATCACGAACCCGAAGAGCCGCTTGAGGTCGCTCTCCTGATTGCGGGCCTTGCGACTCTCGGCGCGCAGGTCTGTGATGCTCGTCGACGGGACCCTCCGCGCGAGGATCACCCCGTTCGGGCTTCGGTAGAGGTTCACCCCCGCGGCCCGCAAGCGCTCGGGGTCGATGCGGCAGGAGCACGCCGACGCCCGCGCGCTTGCCCACCTTGCTGTCGGTCTCGCCCGCGAGGTGGACGTGCGTGCGCTCACCCGGGAGCAGCCCCTCCGCGGCGATGGAGGCCAGCGCGCCCGCGTGGGTCCCGTGCCACACGGGCTCGACGCGGGCGTCGAGGGTCCACGAGGCTTCGAGCGCTTCGAGGGTGACGGGCGTGCCCGCGAGTGAGTGCCCCTGACACGCGCGGATGCGGTCTCCGAGGAGCTCGTAGCGCGACTTGTTGTTCTCTCGCACGACGTCGTCGAGCACCGGGCGAGGCACGCGCACGATCGAGAGCACGTCGTCGATCGAGGCCCACCCCGCGGCGTCCATGGAGAGCTTCGCCTCGCGCGCGCCGTGGCGGAGGAGCCACGACAGCTCAGGCTCACGCGAGCGTGGTCGTTGTGGTTCATCGTCGTCCCTTTCGCCCCCGAGGTTATGGCCCGCCCCCTCGCCGGGGAACTCACACCTTCTCGCCCATCTTCACGCCTGGTGATAGAGCGGCGAGCGCACGGGTTCGGCACAGCCCGGAAAGAGCCGCGAGCCATGCAAGGAAGGGCGACGAAGACGGGCTGCCGGCCCGTCGAGGAGCCCCTGACGCCGCAGGCGACATGGATCTGCACCGGGCTGTACCGAACCCGGGTGCGAGGCGCTCTAATTCGCTTTGATGACTCCGGCTCGACCTCGCGCTCCTCCACGCCTTCGCCGTCTTCGCCGCGCACCGCAACCTCACGCGCGCCGCGCGGGCCCTCCACGTCTCGCAGCCCGCCCTTGCACGCGCAGCTCGCGCGGCTCTCCGACGCGCTCGGCGTCTCGCTCTACGAGCGCCGCGGGCGAGCGCTCCAGCTCACCGCCGACGGAGAGCGCGTGGCCGCGTTCGCCCGCGACGTGACCGAGCGCGCCGAGCGCTTCGTCGCCGAGCGGCGCCGCGCCGGCCACCCGGACAGCCGCTCGTGCTGTGCGCGGGCGCCGGGTCGTACCCTCTACCTCCTCGGCCGCTGCTGCGGGTCTGGCTCGCCGCGCCGCGCCTGCGCCTCTGCGGCTCCTCACGCGCGACCGTGAGCAGACCGTCGCCGCGGTGCGCTCGGGCGAGGCGCAGCTCGGCGTCGCGCCGCTCGACGAGGTCCCCGCGGACGCTTCGCGGTCGAGACCCTCGCCGTGGTTCCGCAGGTGCTGGCGATGCCGTCGACGCACCCCTCGCGTCGCGCGAAGGTGAAGCTCGGCGACCTCGACGGCGCGCGCATGGTGTTGCCCACGCCCGACCGACCGCACCGACAGATCATCGACGCCGCCGGTACTACGGGCGCCCGCCACGAGGTCGCCGTCGAGGCGAACGGCTGGGAGCTCGCGCTGCGCTTCGTCGAGCGGCGTCGGCGTGTCGGTGGTGAGCGGTTCTGCTGCGCATGCCCGCGGGCGTCGTCGCGAGGCCGGTGAGCGACCTGCCCGCGAAGACCTACCACCTCATCCGGGTGCGGCAGCAGAGAGGGTGACCGGGTGGTAGGCCCGCGCCGCGCTGCGAAGGGCGCTGCTCAGCGCTGCGGCGAGCTGCGGCGCTGACCTTCGCGCGTCGCGTTCAGAAGATCATCGCGCAGAAGCGCTGCCTGACTCACGACGAGCGCGAGCAACATCAGCCGCGTGCTGAAACACGCGGCAACGAAGGCATTTTCCGTGATCGAACGGAACGAAGTCCCGCGACGCGGGACTCGCGCACGACGCTCCAAATGGGAGTCCTGCGAAGCAGGACTTTGCGCAGGATGCTCACGAACTGCCTACGTTGCCGCGTGTTTCAACACGCGGCGCGAGCGCGTCGTTCAGAAGATCATCGCGCAGAAGCGCGCCTGACTCACGACGAGCGCGAGCAACATCAGCCGCGTCGTCCACGCCCACCCCCGCGGAACCAGCGACCGCGCGCGCAGGTGCGCCACGGTGATGCGCCCGAAGCGCCACGCGGCCCACGCCCAGGCGACGCCGACGAGCGCCACCAGCGTCGCCGAGAGCACCCGCGGGTCGCGCGCGGCGAGCCGTGGATGGCCGTGGTCCGTCGCGCCGAAGAGCCACGAGATGCCGTCGACGAGCGAGGCCACCACCGCGATCAGGCCGAGGAGCGCACCCGCGGCGCTCGACGAGCGCTGGAGATACGCGCCGCGCTCTCCGTTGCCGAAGAGCGCGCTGTTGGAGACGTTGCGGTCTTCGCTGAGTCGCACGAGCAGCGCATCGGAGAGGGCGGGGTTCGTCGCGAGGGCATCGTGCACGCGAGGGTCGTCGTCGCGCGCGAAGCGCTCGTGGAACTCCGTGGGGGTGAGCGCGTTGGCCGCCACCGCGGCGCGCACGCGTCCGTCGGCGTGACCCGCCAGCGCGGCGAGTCGCGCGGGGTCGCGGGAGTTGCGAGCCTCCGATGCCTCCGCGGGCGGCGGGGTCTCGTCGCGCGCCGCCTTCGGTCGCTTCGAGGGCGCCGCGACGGTGGTGGTCGATGCTCCGGGGGGTATCGTCGCCAATCGCGTCCTCGGGCTGTGGAAGTTGTGTGGAAGCGCGCGGTTCGTGCGAGGTCCGTGGTCGCGCGAAGCGTCGAGGATACACGACGGCGCACGAGCACCGGCGACCGTCACGTTCTGGGAGCGTCGCGCGCCGTCAGCCGGCTTCGCATCGCGCGCGATCACGCGAGGCGAGGGCCTCTCCGCGCGGACGCGACGGACCCTCTTGCGTTCGCGGAGCGATCGGGTTACTCACCGCTTCGCAGTCGCGCAAAGGGTGATTCACCCGTCGTGACGTATGGCCCTCGCTGACCACTGACTTGTGAACCCCGCCAGATCGGAAACGAAGCAACGGTAGCTCGCTCGGGGGTGCAGCGGGGGCCGCCTCTATTTTCCCCTCACAGGGACATCGAGGCGCTCCCCACGCACGCTCCGTGAGATGTCACGAGACCGACACCCTGGGGCGTTGTCGCCGTCTCGCGCTCCTCGACGCTTTGTCGTACGAACGCCCGCGGACGGAGCGCCATGACCAGGTTCGCAGCGATCGATGTGGGCTCCAACGCCATGCGCCTCCGCGTGGTCGAGGCCAGCGGCCCGAGAGACATCCGCGAGGTCGCGTCGGAGCGCGCGCCGATCAGGCTCGGCCACGACGTGTTCCTCACGGGGCGCCTGGCGCCCGCGGCGCTCGTCGAGGCCGTCGACGCGCTCAAGCACTTTCGCGAGGTGATGCGCGCCGCGGGCGTCGAGGCGTACCGCGCGGTCGCCACGAGCGCCGTGCGAGAGTCGCAGAACGCCGAGGTGCTCGTCGAGCGGGCGTCGCGTGAGGCGGGCATCAAGCTCGATGTGATCGAGGGCGTCGAGGAGGCGAGGCTCGTGCTGGTCTCCGTGCTCCACGCCGTCGAGGTGGGCTCGCGCCGCGCGCTGCTCATCGACATCGGCGGCGGCAGCGTGGAGTTCACCGCGCTCTCGGGCAACGCGCCGCGCGCGTCGATCTCGCTCCCCCTCGGCACCGTGCGGCTTCAGGAGGCGTTCCTCTCGGGCGACGAGGCCGTGAGCGCGGAGCGAAAGGCGCTCCTCGACGAGTACGTGCAGCGGCTCCTCGAAGAGGCCCAGGTGCTCCAGGGGCCGAAGCCCGACGTGGTGATCGCCACGGGCGGCAACGTCGACGCCATCGCCGCGCTCGCGCCCGCCGCCACCGACGACGGCATCGGCATCGACGTCAAGGCGATGAGCAGGCTGCGCGACGCGATGGCCGCGGTGTCGACCTCCCGAGCGACGCGAGAAGTGGGGGCTGCGGGTGACCGCGCCGACGTGATCGTGCCCGCGAGCTTCGTGCTGGCCGCGGTGGCCGAGCGCGTGGGCTGCGAGTCCATCGTGGCGCCGGGCGTGGGGCTGAAAGACGGCATCCTCGCGGAGCTCGTCGACCGCGCGTTTCGCGTGTGGGACGAGCGCGGCGAGCAGGCCGAGGTCGAGGCCGAGGCGCTGGAGCTCGGTCGCAAGTACCGCTTCGACGAGGCCCACGCGCTCCACGTCGCGGAGATGTCAGCCTCGCTCTTCGACCAGCTCGCGGACCTGCACCGCATGGGCGCCGAGGAGCGCACGCTCTTGCGGCTCGCGGCGCTGCTCCACGACATCGGCGATTTCGTGGGCTTCGAAGCGCACCACAAGCACTCGTACTACCTCATCCAGCACGCCGATCTCATGGGCCTCTCGCCCTCGGGCAAGGAGATCGTCGCCAACGTGGCGCGGTATCACCGCAAGGCGATGCCCGACCTCTCGCACCCGGGCTACCGCAAGCTCGATCGGCAGGAGCGCGCCGTGGTGCGCAAGCTCGCCGCGCTGCTCCGCGTGGCCGACGCGTTCGACCGGGAGCACCAGGGCAAGGTGCTCGAGGTGGCCGTGCGGCTCACGCCCGGACGCATCGCGCTACGGGCCATCGCGAACCCCAAGTCCGCGGGCGAGAACGCCCTCTCGCTCGAACGTTGGACGGCGCTCCGCAAGGCCGACCTCATGGAAGACGTCTTCGAGTGCGACGTGAAGGTCGACGGGGCCGAAGGGGTCGCGCCGCCGCGGGCGATGATGTGACCCTCGCGCTTGAGTCCCGGGGTTCCGGCAGACCGTCACCCCGCATCAGAGCGCCGCACCGGCATTGCCCGGCGCTCATGGGGGGCGTGGCGAAGGCGTCGAACGTGAACCGGTCGCGGCGCGGAGAGATCTTGAAGCTCTGACCGCTCGCGCCCGCCCGCTGACACAAGCACCGGGCAATGCCCGGTGCGGCGCTCGCATCTGCCCGGGGCTGACGGTCGCCGGAACCCTGACTCAAGCGCGAGATGTAGCCCGGCGGTGAAGCGCGAACCCCAGCACGTCGCCGCGGGCGATGATGTGACCCTCGCGTAGAGACGCCGCGCGGCCGCTGTCGACACGAAGGCTCGCGGTGCGGTACGAACGAAACGCACCCGAAGCGACGCAATGGAAGTCGGCCGCCTCCTCGGCAACCGCTATCGACTGGAACGCGTGCTCGGTGCGGGCGGGATGGGCGTCGTCTACCTCGCGCGCGACCTGCACGACGAACGACCCGTCGCGGTGAAGGTCCTGCACGAGGACCCCGACGACGATCCGCAGCGCCGCAAGCGGTTTTTGCGTGAGGCGTGGGCCGTCTCGCAGCTCTCGCACCCCTACATCGTCAAGGTCTACGAGCAGGGCGACGAGTCCGACGGCGCCTCGTGGATCGCCATGGAGTACCTCGACGGCACCAACCTCGGGGACATCCTCGAACGGGGGAGACTTCCGCTGCGCGAGGTGGTGGCGACGCTCGTTCCCGTGGCGCGGGCCCTCGGCGCGGCGCATCGCGCGGGCTTCGTGCACCGCGATGTGAAGCCCGACAACATCATCGTGTGCGGCGACGGACGCCCCGTGCTCGTCGACTTCGGCATCACCCGCACGATCTCGCACCGCGCCCCCAACCGCGGCACCGTCGACCAGCTCACCCGCACCGGCGTGCTCGTCGGAACGCCCGAGTACATGTCGCCCGAGCAGGTGCGCGGCGTCGTGCTCGACGGACGCAGCGACCAGTTCTCGCTCGCCGTGGTCTGCTATGAAGCGCTCACGGGCGTGCGCCCCTTCAACGGCGACGCCGCGATGGCCGTCATCGCCGCGGTGCTCACCGACCCCGTGGTGCCCGTCATCGAGCTCGCGCCGGAGGTTCCGCGCGAGGTGAGCAACGGCATCGCGAAGGCCCTTTCGAAGAAGCCCGACGAGCGCTTCGCCTCCATCGACGCGTTCGCCGATCTGCTCGACGGCTATGTGCCCACCTCGGTGCGCGGCATCGACGTGCGCTCGTTCGCGGGACGCGCGGAGGTCACCTCGGTGGGCTCGAACACCGTCGTCGACATCCCCACGGAGTCGCTCCGCGACGACCACACGACGGAGCCTCGCGGCGACCGCGCGTCGCTCGTTCCGTCGCTGCGCACCGACGAGACGGCCTCGCACGCCGAGGATCGACCGATCTCCAACGAGCGACCGATCTCCAACGATCGACCGATCTCCGACGATGGCCTCTCCGAGCCCTTCGCGCGCACGGTGGTCGAGATGGGCGACGCGACCGCGGTGGTCGATCAGTCGCGGCTCCTCGAAGCGCCGAAGGACGACGAGCTGACCACGCGCGCGCCGGAGCCCGATCCGGTCGAGGTCCCCGACGACGCGGCACGCACCGTGGCCGCGCCGAGGTTCGTCGCAGCACAGAACGCCGTCGCAGCACAGAACGCTGTCGCAGCACAGAACGCAGTCGCAGCCCCGGGCGCCTCCCACGCCGCGCCCGATGTCTCCACGGAGCGCTTCGACAAGGAGTTCGTCCGCCACGCGCGCCGCGAGGCCTACGCGCCCCTTCAGCAGCCTCCGACGTCGCGTTCGAAGGGCCGCAGGGTCGCCGTCGCCGCGGCGGCTGTGACGCTCCTCGCGGCCGTGGGGATCGCGCTCCTCGCGCTGCGGTGATCGCGTCGCGCGCGCTGCGGTGATCGCTACGAGGTGCCCTGATCGGGCGGCGCGTTGCTCGCGGCCGAGGGGTCGGGCTTGCCCTCCCAGGTGTGGTCCTTCTCGCGGCTCGCGTAGACGTAGCGCGGGCGCTTCTCGAGGTGCTTCGCGAGCTTGTCGAGCTCTGCGTTGAGATACCCCGCGTCGCGCATGCGCTCGCGCATCGGGCCGTTGAGGTACTCCTCGACGGCGGGCGAGCTGCCCTTGTAATACCGCTGAAACACCGCGTACCGGTAGATGGGACGGATGCGGTTGAGGTCCTTGGGGCCGCTCGGCAGCGGGAGGAGTTCGACGAAGTTCTTCCGCGTGGCGCGCTCGGCGAGGCGATCGAGCACGCGCTGGAGGCTGTTGCCGAGGTGCTCGGGCTCGCAGTGACACGCGAAGTCGTCGTAGAGGAGCCGCATGATCGCCGCGGCCTCGTCGATGGGCATCGAGGCCTGACGCTCGCGCCCCATGCGCCGCACGAGGATCATGAAGGGCAGCGGGCGGTTGCCCGTCGCGCGGATCTCTTCGGGCTCACGAAAGTCAGGCTGCAGATAGGGGAAGTGCCGCGGGTTCACCGCGTCGAAGCCCCCGCGGCCGTAGAAGAGAATGCGCTGCCACGAGACCGGATCGTCGGGCGAGAAGTACTCCATCTCGGCGGTCAGATCGATGCGCATGCCGAAGTGCTTGCCGGGCTGCTCGGGCGCCGGGAGCTTGATGCGCCCCTTCGTGTGGAGCTCGAGGAGGTAGTCCATCGCGACCTCGACGGGCGCGATGCGCAGCTCGTACGAGAGCACCGTGCCGCGCGACTCGGGCATCATGTAGAGGTGCGAGAGGTACACGACGCACAGGTCCGGCGCGTAGCCCGGGTTCACGAGGATCGAGCCGTCGCGAACGCCGAGGATGTTCCCCTTGCGATCGCGCGCCGCGATGAGGAAGTACCGGATGAACGTGCCCGACGGCGTGGGATCGAAGGCGTCGTCGCGGATGAAGCGCTTGATGACGTCCTCGCGCTCCATCTCGCCGTGGGCGCCGAAGGCGTCCCAGAGGATCTTGTAGGCGGCGGCGAAGTCGGGGTCGTCGGGGTCGACGATCTCCCAGAGTTCGAAGGCCCGCGTCTCGCGCTCGATCATCTCGACCACGTCCTGGTGGTAGAGGTCTTTGAGGCACAGCCGGAGGCGGCGGCTCGGTGCAGGCACGACGGACGCCTTTCTTCGAAGATCCACGAGTGTCGGCGAGCCCACCACGGAAGGCAAGAACGCCGCGCATCACCGTAGACCCGCGGCCCTCGACGGAGCGAAGCTCACGCCCTCACGATGCCCACCACACGCCCGCTCGACATCGACGACAACGCGTCGGTCTGGGCCGCCACGGCGCGCCCCATCGATCCGCTCCCGCACCTCAAGGGCGATCGCACCGCCGACGTGGTGATCATCGGCGCGGGCTTCACGGGCCTGTCGACCGCGTATCACCTCTCCGCGCGCTACCCCGACCGCAAGATCGCGGTCATTGAAGCGCGGCGCGTGGGCAACGGCGCGTCGGGACGCAACGGCGGCATGGCGCTCCACTGGATCAACGGCGTCGAGGTGCGCGACGCCGACCGCGCGCGTCAGCTCTACAAGGTGACCACCGAGACGCTCGCGTGGATCTCCTCCGTCGCGAAGGAGCACGGCTTTCCGCTGCGCTTTCGCCGCAACGGCTGCCTCGAGATTCTCACGGACTCACAGCGCGCCGAGGAGGCCCACCAGAAGGCCGAGCTCCTCGCGTCGTGGGGTCTGCCCATTCAGTTCCTCCGAGGTTCGGCGCTCGAAGAGAGGCTTCGCGCGAAGGGCGCGGTGGGCGCCACCTTCGATCCCACGACGGGTCAGCTCCACGGGCTCAATCTGCTGTACGGGCTCCGCGCGGTGCTCGTCGCGCGCGGCGTCGACATCTACGAAGACTCGCCCGTCGTGCGCATCGACGAGGGACGCGAGCACACCGTCACCACGCCCTCGGGCACCGTGCGCGCGCCCGCGATGGTGCTCGCCACCAACGGCTACACGCCCTCGCTCGGCTACTTTCGCGGCGGCGTGATCCCGCTGCACTCGCACTGCATCGCGACGGAGCCGCTCCCCTTCGAACGCTGGAAGGAGCTCGGCTGGGGCGACGTGGCGGCCTTCAGCGACGACCTCGATCGCATCGCCTACGCGAGCCTCACCGACGACGGCCGGCTCCTCTTCGGCGGCGGCGGCAACGGCGCCTACTCGTACTACTACGGCGGCCGCACGTCGGTGCCGCGCACGCCCGAGAAGCAGTACGCCTTCGTGAAGTCGATCCTCGAGCGGTACTTTCCCGACGCCCGCGACGTGCGCATCGCGCAGCGGTGGACGGGCACCCTCGGCATCACGATGAGCCGCGTGTGCAGCATGGGCGTGACGGGCTCACACAAGAACGTCTTCTACGCGCTCGGATACAGCGGTCACGGCGTGGTGCTCGCGAACCTCGCGGGGCGCGTGCTCTGCGACCTCTACTCCGATCACCACGAGCCGTGGCGCGGGCTGCCGTTCTATCAGTCGTTCCTCGGCGGCATTCCGCCGGAGCCGCTGCGCTGGATCGGGTACCACATGTTCACGGCCGTCACGGGTCGTTCGCCGCGCCACTACGAGGCCCACGACAAGCTCGCGAAGCGGTGACTTCGGCGTCGTTGCCCGGGTTCGCCCCGCAGGGAGATACGCCCTTCACGCGCCCAAAGGGTCGACTTACGAGGAGGTAACGCCCTTCACGCGCCGAGGAGCTACGCCCTTCACGCGCCAAGGGGAGGTAGGCCCTTCACGCGCCGAGGAGCTACGCCCTTCACGCGCCAAGGGGAGGTACGCCCTTCACGCGCCAAGGAGCTACGCCCTTCACGCGCCAAGGGGAGGTACGCCCTTCACGCGCCCAGGGTTCGCCCCCCAAGGGATGTACGCAACAGGGGGCTCAGCCTGGGCTTTGGCCTGCACGGATCACCCGTCTCCGACGGGTTCAGAAGGCATCGCGAGTCTCTCTACTGAACCCTCGAAGAGGGTGATCCGTGCAGGCCAAAGCCCAGGCTGAGCCCCTGTTGCGTACATCCCTTGGGGGGCGAACCCTGGGCGCGTGAAGGGCGTACCTCCCCTTGGCGCGTGAAGGGCGTAGCTCCTTGGCGCGTGAAGGGCGTACCTCCCCTTGGCGCGTGAAGGGCGTACCTCCCCTCGGCGCGTGAAGGGCGTTACCTCCCTTGGGCGCGCTACTCGTGTACATCCCGGTGGAAGCTCCTGGGCGACGACCGCTACTCGATCCACACCGACTTCGTCGCGGTGAAGGCGCGCATGCCCTCGCGACCGAGCTCGCGGCCCCAGCCCGAGAGACCGTTTCCGCCGAAGGGGAGCCGCGGGTCTGACTTCACCATCGCGTTCACGAAGGCCGCGCCGCCGCGCAGCGAGGCCGCGAAGCGCGCGCCCTCCTCGCGATCCGCGGTCCACACCGAGGCGCCGAGCGCGTAGGGGCTCGCGTTGGCCACCGCGAGGGCCTCGTCGGCGTCTCGCACCACGCGCACCGCCGCCGCAGGACCGAAGGTCTCCTCGTCCCACACGGGCATCCCCGGTCCTGCGTCGGTGAGCAGCGTCGCGGGGTACCAGAAGCCGTTTTGCGACGGGACCTCGCCGCCGAGCACGCGCTTCGCGCCGCGCGCCACCGAGGCCTCCACCTGCGCGTGGAGCTCGTCGCGGAGGTCTCTGCGCGCCATCGGACCGAGGGCGGTCTTCGCGTCACACGGATCGCCCACGACGGCAGCCGCGAGGTTCGCACGGAGCCTCTCGATGAAGCCGTCGGCCACGGAGGCTTCGACGATGAAGCGCTTGGCCGCGATGCAGCTCTGGCCGTTGTTCTGGAGCCTCGCCGCCGAGGCCGTCGCCGCCGCGCGATCGAGGTCGGCGCGCGCGAGCACGATGAAGGGATCGCTGCCACCGAGTTCGAGCACCGAGGGCTTGAGGTACCTGCCCGCGATGGAGGCCACGGCCTTGCCTGCGCGCGTGCTGCCCGTGAGGGTCACGGCGGCGATGCGCGGGTCTGCAATGAGCGCTTCGATCTGATCGACGCGCGCGAAGACGTTGCGAACGAGTCCGTCGGGGAGCGCCGCCTCGGCGCAGAGCGAGACGATCGCCTCGGCGCATCCGGGGACGTTGGGCGCGTGCTTGAGGAGCACCGCGTTGCCCGCCGCGAGCGCCGACGCGCCGAAGCGAAAGAGCTGCCAGAGCGGGAAGTTCCACGGCATGATCGCGAGCACGGTGCCCACGGGCTCGTGGCGGACGTAGCTCTCGGCGGCCTCGGTGGCGACGGTCTCGGGCGCGAGCCACGCGGCGGCGTTCGAGGCCGCGTGACGGCAGGCCCAGGCGCACTTGCGCGCCTCTCCGATGCCTTGCGAGAGGGGCTTTCCCATCTCTTCGGCCATGAGCACGCCGAGCTCGGGGGCGCGCCGTTCGAGCGCGTCGGCGACGCGGTTGAGGGCGTCGGCGCGCGTCGCGAGGGGCTCACGAGACCACCGCGCGAAGGCCCCGTGCGTCGCGTCGAGGGCGGCGTCGAGGTCGTTGTCGGTGGCGTCGGGGCGCTCGCCCCGCAGGGCGCCGTCGCGCGGATCGATGGAGCGGAACTCTGCCATGCGACGACGCTATCACCGCCTCGCGCGGGCGCGTTCAGATTTGCCGTGGCGCGCGGCCACACCGTGATACTCGTCGAAGACTCCGCGGACGGTCGCGGAGCGCGAGTGACTGCCCGGAGGAGGGAGAGGATTCTCGATGCGATTCGTCATGCCGTTTCTGTGTGGTGCCCTCGCGCTGGCGCCCTCGGTCGTTCAAGCGCAAACCACCGCCCGCCGACGACGCCCGGCGGCGACGCCGACCGCGACGACCGCCGCCGTGACGCCCGCCGCGGCGCCCGCCGCGACGCCTGCCGCGACGACGCCCGCCGTGACGCCGAGCGAGCCGACGAGCGCGACGCCCGCGGCGACGGCCACACCCCCGGCGCAGACCGCGACGACCGCGGCGACCACGCAGGCCGCGGCGACCGCGCAGACCGGGGCGACGGAGGCGCAGGCGACGACCCCGAGCGCGAGCGGAGACGCGGCGACGACGGCGACGCCCGCAGAGCCCGCGGCCCCCGCGAGCGGCGGTGATGCGGCGACGCCCGCGGCCGGCGGAGAGAGCTCCGAGGCGGAGCCCGCGGTGCACTTTCACGGGACGCTCGAAGCGGCGTACAGCTACAACTTCAACGAGCCGTCGAACGGGGTGACGGCGTGGCGCTGGTACGACAACCGCCACAACATGATCGGGCTCCAGAACGCGCTCCTCACGACGGAGTGGAACCTCGGACCCGTGAAGGGTCACGTCGCGCTGCAGCTCGGAGCGTTCACGGAGCTCTTCTGGGAGGGGCGCCCCGGCGCGCCCTCGGACCTGCTCTGGCGCTTCATGCAGGAGGCCACCACCGAGTGGACGACGCCCTATGAGCGGCTCTCCATCGAGGGCGGTCTCTACAACGTCCCCTTCGGCCCCGAGTACAACACCGCCTACCAGAACTGGAACTGGTCGACGAGCAACCTCTTCGCGCTCATGCCCTATCAGATCGCGGGCTTCCGCGCGAACTTCGACATCGGCCACGGGTGGACCGCGCGCGCCGGCGTCTACAACGGCTGGGACCAGATCGTCTCGGACAACAACAGCTCGAAGTCCGTGATGGTCTCCCTCGAGTGGGAGAACCCCGACGACGAGGACACCTACTTCTTCTTCAACTACATGGTCGGCAACGAGCGCGACCGCGAAGACGAGCGCGGCCCCTACGCCCGCCACACCTTCGACGTCTACGGCCAGTGGCACGCGACGGAGCACCTCTACCTCCGCGGCCACATCTTCTCGGGCCTCGAGCCCACGCGCGGGAGCACCATCGACGGCTGGTTCGGCGCGGCCCTCTTCGCCAAGTACGACGTGCTCTCGTGGTTCTCCGTCGCGGCGCGCGGCGACATGGTGCGCACCTTCTCGGGCTCCACGGGGCAGAACCTCTTTCACGCCGACAACCTCGACGACCCCACGCGCTCGACGCTCCTCGGCTCGGCGACGCTCACCCTCGACGTGCACCCGGTCTCGCACGTCTCCGTGCGCCTCGAAGCGCGCCACGACCGCGCCGACTTCCCGCTGTTCTTCTCGGGTGACGTCCCGCGCCTCCCGATGGACGCCGGCGACCAGGCCACCGAGAGCAGCCAGACCACCGTGACGGCCGGCCTCACCACCTGGTTCTGAGCCATGCACAACACCCTTCAACACACGGCCCTCTGGCGCCTCATGGCGCTCGTGGCGCTCGCGGTCGCCTTCCTCTCGTGCGGCAACGAGCGGGGCCCCGCCAACGCGAGACCGCCTGACGCGCGCGACGGTGGGATCCTCACCGGCAGGCGCTCCGACGGGAGCCTCCAGCGCGTGCGCAGCGCGGGCGTGCTCCGTTGGGGCGGCGACGTGCAGGGCGGCGCCCCCTACGTCTACGAAGACCCCGACCACGCGGGCCGCAACAAGGGCTTCGAAGTCGACCTCGCCAACGCCCTCGCGCGCGAGCTCGGCGTCCGCGCGGAGTTCGTCCAGAACGACTGGTCGGCCCTCGTGCCCTCCCTCGAGCGCGGCACCTTCGACATCATCCTCAACGGCCTCGAGGTGACCCGCCCCCGCGTCGGCCGCGTGCGCTTCTCGCGGCCCTACTACGTCTTCGCCGCGCGGCTCATGGCGCGCCGCGACAACCCCCGCGTGCAGGCCAACCTCAACTCCCTCCACGGCCTGCGCATCGGTACGCTCACCAACTCGTTCTCCGAGGAGGTGCTCAAGAGCCATCCCGAGATCAACATCGTGGGCTACGAGGGCACCGAGGAGCCCTACACGGACACCGTCGCGGGCCGCAACGACGGCGTCCTCCTCGACGACATCATCGCGACCATCTACGGCGTGCCGAAGCCCGAGCTTCGCGTCGTGGGCGACATCTGCGACGGCTTCTACTCCATCGCCTCGCGACCCGCCGACAACGACCTCTCCGACGCCCTCGACCGCGCCCTCGCGCACATCATCGAGACGGGCGAGCTCGAGCAGATCCTGCGCCGCGAGAACATCTACAACGACCGTCAGCTCGGCCTCCGCACGTGGGGCGAAGAGGAGCAGCGACGGATGCTCGGCGGCGGCCCCGTGACCCCCGGTCAGTCGGGCCTCCCGGGCGGACCTCCCGGCGCCTCGGTGTCGAGCACGGCGCCGCACCGCATGAGCATGGGCCAGGTGGTGATGTTCCTGAAGGGCGCGGGGGTGACGCTGATCCTGTCGATCCTCGCGATGATGCTCGCCATCCCCTTCGGCATCGCGCTCGCGGTCTCGCGGCTCTACGGCCCGAGCATCATCTCGCGCCTCGCGGGCTTCTACGTGGAGTTCTACCGCGGCACGCCGGTGCTCCTTCAGCTCTACGTGCTCTATTACGGCCTCGCGGGCTTCGTGAAGCTCGACGCCTTCACCGCGGCCATCCTGGGCCTCGGGATGAACTACGCCGCCTACGAGGCCGAGGTGTACCGCGCGGGCATCCAGGGCGTGCCCAAGGGGCAGCTCGAAGCGGCCCTTTCGCTCGGCATGAGCATGCCCCTCGCGCTGCGTCGCGTGGTGCTGCCGCAGGCCTTCCGCATGGCGCTGCCGTCGGTGACCAACGACTTCATCGCGCTCCTGAAGGACAGCTCGCTCGTGTCGGTGATCACCGTGGTCGAGCTCACCAAGCGCATGACCATCGTGGCCGTCGACACGCGGAGCTACGTGCTCCCGGGCACGCTCTGCGCGCTGCTCTACTTCGCGATGAGCTATCCGCTCTCGATCTTCGCGCGCAGGCTCGAAGAAAGGCTGGCGCGGTCATGATCGAGGTGAAGAATCTCAAGAAGATCTACGGCGACCGCACGGTCATCAACGACGTGTCGGTGACCTTCGAGACCGGCAAGGTCGTGGCCCTCATCGGCCCGTCGGGCGGCGGCAAGAGCACGCTCCTCCGCTGCATCAACGGCCTCGAAGACTTTCAGGGCGGCGAGATCAAGGTCGGCAGCGAGTCGATCCACCCCGGCGGCTACGCGAAGAACAAGCGCCAGCTCCTCGCCATCCGTCAGCGCGTGGGCATGGTCTTTCAGACCTGGAACCTCTTCGCCCACCGCACCGCCACGGGCAACATCATCGAGGCCCCGGTGCACGTGAAGGGTCTCTCGGTCGAGGCCGCCACGAAGCGCGCGCGCGAGCTCCTCGAGCGCGTGGGGCTCTCGCACCGCGCCGACGCGTACCCGCACGAGATGTCGGGCGGCGAGCAGCAGCGCGTGGCGATCGCGCGGGCCCTCGCGATGGACCCCGAGGCGCTCCTCCTCGACGAGCCCACGAGCGCCCTCGACCCCGAGCGCGTGGGCGAGGTGCTCGACGTGATGAAGAACCTCGCCAACGACGGCCTCACCATGCTCGTCGTCACGCACGAGATGAAGTTCGCCCGCGACGTGAGCCACCGCACGCTGGTGCTCCACGGCGGCGCGATCATCGAAGACGGCCCCTCGCACGACGTCATCGAGAACCCCAAGCACGAGCGCACGAAGGCCTTCCTCGGCCGCTCCCGCTGACCTCTCACCTCCCCCCGCGCAACAGCTTCGCTTGCCCGCGCGCCCCGCCCTCGCAGACACTCCGCGCGCCATGAGCTCAACCATCCAGGCCTACGCGCAGCTCGCGCCCCGCGCGGCGCTCGAAGCGATCACCCTCCCCGACCCCGGCGACCCCACGGGCTACGACGTCGACGTCGAGGTCGCGCACTGCTCCGTGTGTCACTCCGACGTGCACCTCCTCGACGGCGACTGGGGCGAGCAGAAGCGCCCCCTCGTGCCCGGTCACGAGGTCATCGGACGCGTCGTGCGCAAGGGCCCCGACGCCGCCCTCCCCCTCGGCGCCCTCGTCGGAATCGGCTGGCAGGCAGGCGCGTGCGGCCACTGTCCCGCGTGCCTCTCGAAGCGCGAGCACCTCTGCACCGGCGGCAAGGTGCGCACCTGCGTGGGCCGTCAGGGCGGCTTCGCCACGCGCGTCCGCGCCGACGCGCGCTTCACCTTCGAGATCCCCGCGGGCATCGAGGCCTCGACGGCGGCGCCGCTCCTCTGCGCGGGGCTCACGGTGTTCTCTCCGCTCGAGCGCCTTGGCGCGGCGAAGGGCGTCCGCGTGGGCGTCGTGGGACTCGGCGGCCTCGGTCACATGGCCGTTCGCTTCGCCTCCGCGATGGGCGCCGAGGTGCTCGCGTTCGACCCCGACCTCACGAAGC
The DNA here is from genome assembly GCA_046351535.1 of Polyangiales bacterium. GTDB lineage: Bacteria > Myxococcota_A > Polyangia > Polyangiales > CAISKJ01. The sequence goes on along the minus strand of JAXLYG010000013.1, from coordinate 221,375 downwards.
GCGAGCTGGCGCACAAGCTCGGCGCGCGCGACCTCCTCGACGTGCGGGGCGCGCTCCCCGTGAACGCCGTCGACCTCCTGCTCGTCACCACGCACGCCTCGCTCCCGTGGGACGACTGGATGAAGGTGCTCGACCTCGAAGGAACGCTCTGCCTCATCGGCGTGCCGAGCAAGCCCCTCACGCTCGGCGTCGACCCCCTCCTCGACGAGCAGAAGAAGGTCACCGGGAGCGTCATCGGCAGCCCCGCCACGATGCGCAAGATGCTCTCCGTCGCGGCGGAGCATCACATCGCGCCCATCACCGAGTCGATGCCGCTCGCGCGCGCCAACGACGCGGTGAGCCGTGTGCGAGAGGGCCGCGCGCGCATGCGCGTCGTGCTCGACGTGGCGTGACCGCCTACTCGCAGAAGCCGTAGAAGTTCACCGACACCTCGAGCTGGTCGATCTGGCAGTGGCCCGCGCCCGCGGCGATGACCCGCACGGAGTTGAGGCGCCGGACCTGCCCCGTGGAGACGAGGTGCTCGTTCGCGAGCCCCCACGTCGTCGTGGTCGGGATGGTGCCGCGGAGGGTCTCGTCCTCGCCCGTCGCACCGGCGTCGGGCGCGGCGTCGCGCGAGGTCGACGTCGCGCCGACCTCGACCGACAGCGACGAGCCCGCGTCGCAGCGCGCGAGGACCTTCACGAAGGGCATCCCGTAGAGCGTCGACGCGGCGACCGTGAGGGGGGCGACGATCGAGGTCCCCGGCGCGAGGTCGAGGCCGTGCTCACCGGGGTGAAAGGTCGCCGTGACGCGCGTCACGCCCGACTCCACGGTGAACCCGCACGACGCGTCGGCGCAGTTCTCGAAGCTCCACGCGCCGACGGCCTGCGCGTCGGTCGAGCCGCACGGGGGACAGCCTTCGAGCGCCAGCGCAGACACGGCCGACGCGACGAGCGAGGCAGCGAGACGAAGCATCTTGCGGTTCACAGTCGCACCTCCACGCCGGTCGAGAGCTCGATGCCGCCGAGGTCGAGGTCGGCGTGCTCACCCCCTGCGCCCGTCCAGATTCCGAAGCGAGGCCCGAGGCGCATGCCGAAGGCCACGGGGCCGACGATCACCTGTCCGACGGCCATCACGGCGAAGCGCGCGGTCGCCTTCGAGGTGCTCACGTTGCGGAGGTCGATCGAGGCCCACTGCGCGCCCGCTTCGAGCTGGACGCCCAGAAAGCCCCGCACCCTGCGGTGTCCGAGCACGCCGCCGAGGCGCGCGTAGGCGCTGAGGTCGTAGCTCGCGAGCGCGAGGCGGGCGCCGTCGGTGGGCGTCGCGTCGCTGTCACCGCGGAGCATCCCGAGGCGGCCGCCGAGCGAGAGCCACGGGGTCAGCCACGCGCCTCCCTCGACGGCCACGGTGAGCGCGCTGCCGAAGCTGCCGTAACCCCACTGCGAGGCCCGCTGCTCGTACTGTCCGCCGTGCACCGAGCTCACGCCGAGGAGGAGCCCGATCGAGGCGCGAGGGTCGTTGAAGATGGGGGTCGGCCGCGTCTGCGCGCGCGCTTCACCCGGGCGCGCCAGGGCCCCCATCGAAGCGAGCGCCAGAGAGAGGAGAGTCCGCTTGTTCATGGTGAGCGGACGTCATCGCAGGGCGCGTGCCGGAGGGTGGTTCACCCCAGAACGGCTGGATTTCGTGGTGTTTGCGAGGCGCGCGGGTCGCGGGTGTGCGCGGGCTTCACGGCGCTGTGGCGGGGCTTCACGGGCGGCGCGCGTCGAAGCCCACCGTGTCAGACACGATGTAGTTCGGGCGGCGCTTCACCTCGGCGTGGATCTTCGCGACGTAGAGCCCGACGACGCCCGTCGCGAGGATCTGACTGCCGCCGAGGACGAGCATCGTGGCCATGATGGCGCTCCAACCGGGGAGGTTCCAGTTGAGGTACTTCATCACGAAGATGCCGATGAGATAGAGGAACGCGCCCGACGACACGACGATGCCGAGGATGAACACCCAGATGAGCGGCAGGTCGGAGAAGGCCGTGATGCCCGAGAGAAAGTTCCGCAGCACGCGGCTCTGGTAGAAGAGAAAGTGCGTCTCTCCGCCGGCCCTCGCCTCGCGGTTGTAATACACGGGCTCCTGCTTGAAGCCGACCCAGCGCACGAGGCCGCGGAGAAAGGGCTCCTTCTCCTGAAGCCCGAGCACCGCGTCGACCACGCGCCGCGAGAGGAGCTTGAAGTCCCCCGACTGGATCGGCATGTCGACGTCGGACATGCGCTTCAAGATCCTGTAGCCCACGGCCGTGACGAGCATCTTGAGCGCGGGCTCACCGTCGCGTCGCTTGCGGACGGTGTAGGCCACGTCGGCGCCCTCCTCCCAGCGCTTCACGAGCTCGGGGATGACCTCGGGCGGGTCTTGAAGGTCCGTGTCCATCATCACCACGGCGTCGCCCGTGGCGTACGCCATGCCCGCCATCGTGCACTGCGACACGCCGAAGTTGCGCGACATGTTCACGATCTTGATGTGCGGATCGACGGCGGCGCGCGCGCGCAGCATCGAGAGCGAGGCGTCGGTCGAGGCGTCGTTCACGAAGACGAGCTCGTACTCGTACTGCGCGAGCGACTCGCGGAACACGCGGGTCATGCGCTCGAAGAGCTCTTCGAGGACGTCGGCCTCGTTGTAGAAAGAAAAGACGACCGAGATCTTCGCCATGTCGTGCTTCGTGCTTCGCGCGCCAGCGCAGAACGGGACGCCGAATCAGCGTGCTTGGATTCCGCGCGGGCGTCAACGGTGTCGTCGCGCGCCCGCGGTCACGCGGCGTCGAGCTGCGCGACGATGTGATCGGCGATGGCGAGCGAGGCCGTCGCGCCGGGCGACGGCGCGTTCACGACGTGCAGCGCAGCCTCGCGACGCGCGAAGAGAAAGTCGTCGATGAGCGAGCCGTCGGGGGCCATCGCCTGCGCGCGCACGCCGGCGCCGCCCGGCGCCAGGTCGTCAGCCGAGAGCGAGGGGACGAGCCGCTGGAGCGCCGCGCAGAACCGCGCGCGGAAGAGCGAGACGCCCACCTCGCGCGCGCACATCGCGGGGTACTTCGCGAGGAAGCGCCAGAGCCCCGGGTAGGAGAGCGCGTCGGCCGCGTCGCGGAGGTTCACGTCGGTCTTGCGATAGCCCTCGCGCGCGCCTGCGAGCACGGCGTTGGGCCCCGCCTCGACGCCGCCGTGAATGAGCCGCGTGAAGTGCACCCCGAGGAAGGGGAAGCGCGGGTCAGGCAGCGGATAGATGAGGTTGCGCACGAGGCCCTCGCGCCCCGGCCGGAGCTTGTAGTACTCGCCGCGGAAGGGGACGATGCGCGCCGTGCGAGGCGCCCCGGCGAGCTCCGCGACGCGGTCGGAGAAGAGCCCCGCGCAGTTGATGAGCAGGTCGCCTTCGAAGGCTCCGACGGGCGTCTCGACGCGCCATGAAGACGCCTTGCGCTCGATGCGCTCGGCGCGCGCGCCGCAGACCACCTCGTGGCCGCCCTCTTCGAGGAGCCGTCGAAGCGTCGCGCACACGCGGGGATAGTCGACGATCCCCTCCTCGGGGACGCGCAGCGCCTCGAGGCCGCCCGCGTTGGGCTCGACCTCACGCAGCGCCTCGCGCGAGAGGAGCTCGATGCCCCGCAGGCCGTTCTGCTCGCCGCGCTCCTTGAGCGCGCGCAGGCGCGGGACCTCGTCGGGCTCCGTGGCGAGCACGATCTTGCCGCACAGCTCGTGCGGGATCGCGTGCTCCTCACAGAAGCGGGTCATCTGACGGATCCCGTCGACGGCGAGGCGGGCCTTGAGCGAGCCGGGCTTGTACGGCAGCCCGCAGTGCAGCACGCCCGAGTTGTGCCCCGACTGGTGCTGGCCCACGTCGCGCTCTTTTTCGAGGAGCGTGACGCGTCGCCGGGGTTCGGAGCGAGAGAGCTTGTAGGCGGTGGCGAGGCCGACGATTCCGCCGCCGATGATCAACACGCGCTTCACGGTGAGAGAGCCTTATCCTTTCGAGCGGGAGTGCAGTGAGCGACGCACCGCGCGACGCCTCGCGGCGAGGGCCGCGGCGAAGGCGCCCGCGACCGAGAGCGCGAGCGCGCCTTCGAACGCGCAGAGGCCCGCGATGAAGAGCGTCGGGCGGTAGCGGAGGTGTACGCGGTGCCGCCCCGCGGGGAGCGCGAGGGCCTTGAAGCCGTAGTCCGCGCGCCACAGGGCGACCTCGCGTCCGTCGACGGTGGCGTGCCACGAGGGCGCGTAGCCGTCGACGTCGAGGAGGTACCCGGGCTGCGTCGATCGCACGTCGAGCGCGACGTCGTTGTGCGTGTAGGCCACCACGCGCGCTTCGAAATCCGTCGGTCCCGAGGCGCTCGCGAGGGGCGGCGCGGCGCCGTCGGCGGGGTGTAGCGCCACGACCTCGTCGACCTCCGCGAGCGCGTCGGCGACGGGCCTCTGCGCGAGCTCACGGAGCCACTGCTCGGGCGCGACCACCCGCGCGCGGGGCCTGAATTGCAGCGGCGCGCGACCGATCGCGAAGAGGCGTTCGAGCACCTCGGGCGCCACCTCGGAGGTCACCAGTTCGAAGTAGGTGCGCGAGAGAAAATGGCTGTTCCAGCGGGTGCTGCGGAGGGCGGCGGCGAAGTCGAGGTCGAGCACGCCGGGCACGCGCGCGAGGGCCACGGGCGGCGAGAGCGCGAAGGGCGTCCGGTAGAGTTGCGCCATGTACCGGATCACCTGCCGCGGGTACGCGTCGGGGCGATACGGAGGGTGCACGCGGCGCGGTCCCGGCGCGGTGACGGGCGCGAGGTTCGGGTCGAAGCCGAGCTCCAGCGGAGGCCGCGGCTGCGTCGAGAAGAGCCGACGCACCTGCGCGAGCCCGTCACGGAGGTCGAGGAGCAGCGCCGCGCAGGCGAGCGTGGCGAAGAGCTCCGCGCGGCGAGGTTGATCGACCGCGGCGCGCGACGCGACGACGAACGCGAGCGGCGGGCCGAGCGCCACGACGAGCCTCGCGCCGACCGCCACCGGAGACGGGCTGAGCGCCACGGCCACGGCGCCCAGCACGGCGATCACGGCGGCGGTGACCACCCACGGCGCGAGGACGCGACGAGACAGCGCGACGACCGCGCCGATCGCGAGGAGCAGGAGCGACGTGACGAGCGGACGCGCTTCGAAGACCACCATCGCGACGGTGAGCGCCGCGAGCGAGACGAAGAGCGCGAGCGCCCACACCGCGCGACGCGGCGAGGGCGGAGCTTCGTGCTGCGCATCGCGCGGAGAGAGCGCGGCCTCGAGCCCGAGGAGCGCGAAGTACAGGATGCCCATCACGAGCGTCAGCGCGTAGAGCACCGGGTGCCGCACGGGCCACAGCATCGGAAAGACCGGATACAGAAGCCGATGGAGAGCGCCTCCCGGTCCGAGCGAGAGGAGCCCCGCGCCCACGGTGATGGTGAGCCACAGGGGCTTCGAAGCGTGACGCGCGGAGAGCATCCCGAAGAGCGCGAGCGCCCATCCGAAGGCGCCGAGGTAGATCACGGCCTCGGAGGGTTCGCCCCAGAAGCCCGACGCGTGGACGTGCGCGTTGCCCGAGGGGCCGAGGGTCTGAAAGAGGTTCCAGTACGTGAGCGGCGTGCCCGAGTACTCGATGGCGGAGTAGGGCATGCGCGTGGCCTGCACCGAGGGTCCGCCGCGTCGCCCCTCGTACTGGATGGGCGCGCCGATGGAGGCGCGTCGCTCGTAGCCCGCGGGCAGGCTGCGCGTCGAGAAGACCATTTCGCGGCCCTCGCGCACGAGCGCGGCGTTGGGCACGGCCATCGCGGCGTTGACGAGCACGAAGACCGCGACGGGCGCGAGGAGGCTCCGGTCGCGAAGCATCGCGCGGAGGTGATCCCGGTAGAACGCCGCGAGCGCGAAGGCGAAGAGCGCGAGGAAGACCCACGTCGACGAGAACCAGTACGACTGCGAGCTCAGGCCCACGGCGGCCGAGAGGAGCAGCCAGCGCGACCACGATCGACGCCCCTCGAAGACGATCCCGAGGAGCAGGTGCGCCACGTAGGGGATCCACTGGAACTGGAGCAGCAGCGCGTCCTGACGGAAGGGCGCGTACGCGAGCGACGAGAGGAACACCGCGCCCGCCAGCGTCGCGCGCGTGAGGGGGCGCGTCGCGTAGCGCCGCAGCGCGAGGTACACGCCGAAGAGCATCACCCACACCTGCACGAAGCGCAGCCAGTGGAAGAGCATCAGCGAGTCGCGCGTGAAGAGCCTCCCCACGAAGACCACGAGGGGCACCGTGGGGTCGAGGTATCGGCCGTGACACAGCGTCGGAAAGAAGGCCTCGCCGCCGTGCGAGTACGGGTCCCACAGGGGGATCGTTCCGCCGAGGAGACTCTCGGCGACGAAGGTGAAGTTCGCGTACGCCCAGTAGAGGTTGTCGTGCGTGAAGGTCGTGTCGGCGCGCGAGAGAAAGCCCCACATCCCGCTCACAAGACAGAGCGTCGAGAGGGCCACCGCGAGGGCCTCGTACGCGACGCCGACGCGCTTCGAACGCGCGCCGTCAGAGGGCGTGGTCATGCGTGGAGGCCCTCGACACGTCGCGCCGTCGCGCGCGCCGTCACGATCCGCAGCGAGATCACGGAGCGGCTCGCAGCTCCTCGCTCACGCCCGCGGGTCCGCCGGGCGCGCCGGAGCCGCCCGATCCGCCGCCGCCCGCGCCGCCGCGCGTGCACGATCCGCCCGTGCTCGACGGCGCCGTTCCCACGTAGAACATGCAGATCGAGGGGCCTCCCGTCGCGCCCGCGCCGCCGCCGCCGTCGCCGCCGTTGCCGCCCGCGCCGCCCGTTCCGCCCGCTCCCGCGGTGCGCGATCCGCCCGCCCCGCCCGCGCCGCTGTTGCCGTTGCCGCCCGCGCCGCCGTTGCCGCCGCTGCCGCCGTTGCCGCCCGTGCTCGTCGTGAGCCGCGTGGTCTCGAGCCGCACCACCGACGAGACGCTCACCACGGCGATGCTCCCGCCGCCGCCGGTTCCGCCGCCGCCGCCCGCGCCGCCGCGCGCCTCCGCCGCCGCCGCCGCCACCGCCGCCGCTCGTTCCGTCGGAGCACCCGAGGGGGACAACCGCTGCGGTCACCGCCGCCCGCGCCGCCGCCGCCGCCGCCGCCGCCGGGCGTTCCATCGCGCCCGTTGCCGCCCACGGGCGGCGTGTACTCACCCGTGTCGGTGCGGAGCCCGCCGAGCAGCGCCGAAGCGCCGCCCGCAGCGCCGTTTCCGCCGCGTCCGCCGCCGCTCCCGTCGGAGCCGCGCGCGCCCGATCGCGACGAGCAGCAGCCCGCGCCCGCGCCGCCACCACCGCCGCCCGCGCCGCCGCTTCCGCCGCCCGCGACCTGCGTCCCGGTCGCGCCCGAGTTGCCGTCACGCGTGCCTGAAACACCCGTTCCGCCAGCGCCTCCCGACGCGCCGCAGGGAGAGCCGCCGCCGCCGCCGGGCGCTGCGCCGCTCGCGCCGCCGCCCACCGCGCCGTCCGATCCGCGGCTGCCGCCCGCGCCCGCGCTCCCCGCGGAGCCGCGGCCCGCGGTCACCGCGCACGATCGCAGGAGCAGCGGTCCCGACGAGTTCACCACGCGCACGCCGTAGGAGCTCACGCCCACGCCGCTCGCGTCGCTCGCGGTCATCTGCACGAGCTGGATCTCCGTCGCGATGTTCACGTCGCGCGCGAAGACCGCCGTGGAACCGCCGCGGACGAGGGTCACGCCCGAGGCCGAGCGCGACCACATCGCGGTGTCGTCGTAGCCGCCGAAGAGGCTCACGCCGGGGGCCAGCGTGAGCGACTCGTCGTAGGTGCCGTTGGCGATGTAGACCGCGCGAACGGGCGTGCTCGCGCGCGCCGCGGTGATGCCCGCGCCGATGGTCCGCTTCGGGGATTCGAGCGTGCCGGGGTTGCCGTCGTTGCCGCGCGTCGAGACGAACACCGCCGCGGCGCGCACGCCGTCGATGCCGTCGCAGTTGGTGTCGCGGAAGGTGAGGTCCGGCGCGTCGGGGTCGGTGCTCCTGCACTCGCAGCCGTTGGAGGGGTCGCGGTCGAGGTCGACGTACGTGGCCGCGCAGGCCACCGCGCACACGCCCGCGCCGCACGTGGGGACCTGGTTGGTGCCCGCGGGGCAGACGTTTCCGCAGCGTCCGCAGCTCGTGATCGAGACGCGCGTGTCGACCTCGCAGCCGTTGGCCGGGTTCATGTCGCAGTCGGCGAAGCCCGCGTTGCAGCTCGCGATGGAGCACCGCCCCGCCGCGCAGGCCCCCGTCGCGTTGGCGGGCGCGCACGCGCGGCCGCAGGCGCCGCAGCTCGCGAGGTCGCTGCGCGTGTCGACCTCGCAGCCGTTGGCCTCGCTGCCGTCGCAGTCCGAGAAGCCCGTCACGCACGACGACACGCAGGTGCCGTCGAGGCACCCGGGGAACGAGTTGGTGCGCCTCGGGCACGCGCGCCCGCACATCCCGCAGTGCGCGGTGCTCGCGCTCGTGTCGACCTCGCAGCCGTTGACCGCGGTCATGTCGCAGTCGGCGTAGGTCCCCACGCACGCGGCCACGGCGCAGCGGCCCATGCGGCACACGGGCGTCGCGTTGGGCAGCGCGCAGGCCACGCCGCACGCGCCGCAGCGCATGACGTCGTTCTGGAGGTCGGCCTCGCAGCCGTTGGCCGGGTTCATGTCGCAGTCGGCGAAGCCCGCGGCGCAGTCGTACTCGCAGCGTCCCGCGGCGCAGCGCGCCGTCGCGTTGGGACGCGTCGCGCAGGCCATCCCGCAGCCGCCGCAGTGGGCCGCGCTCGTGAAGGTGTTGGTCTCGCAGCCGTTGCCCGCGGCGCTGTCACAGTCGCCATAGGGAACGGAGCACGCGCCCACGGCGCAGTTGCCGTTCATGCACGCGGCGGTGCCGTTCTCGACGCGGCAGCCCGCGTTGCACATCCCGCAGTGCGCGGTGCTGCTCTGCGTGTCGACGCAGGCGCCGCCGCAGCAGGTCTGCGTGCCGCCGCAGGGGTGCGAGGGGTTGCATCCCACGACGCAGGTGTTGCCCACGCAGAGGTTGCCCGGCGGACAGTTCGTGTCGGTGATGCACTCGCGGCAGGTGTGCGCGCTCGTGTCGCAGTAGAGGTTTCGCGAGGTCCCGCCGTCGGCGCCCGCGGCGCGACAGCCGTCGTCGGAGCGGCACCCCGCGACGCAGGTCGACGACGTGGGTTCGCAGTGTTGCTCCGCGGGGCACGTATCGGCCGCCACGCGACAGGCGACGCAGCGGCCCGTGGCGGTGTCGCAGACGCGTCCCGCGGGGTTCGACGCGCAGTTGTCGTCGACGGTGCAGGGCCCCGCGACGTCGCTCACATCCGCGGCGTCGGGCGTGTCTTGCGGAGGGAGCGCGTCGATCGACGCGTCGTCGGCGTCGGGCGTCGCGGGCGTATCGGTGAGGTCCGCGCCGAGATCAGCGGAGCCATCGCCGCCCGTGGCGTCGGGGAATTCGACGGGGGGCGGATCGCCGTTGGCGCAGGCGACGAAGACCGAGGCGAGCGCGAAGACCGCGAAGCGACGCAGCGGCATAGGGGGACACACTCCGTTCCAGGGTTGCGATGGTCGCACAGACGCACCGCGGAGGTCACCCGCGCATCGCGGCGGCGGCGTAGGATCCCGGGCCTCGCCCGTGACCCGAAATCCCCTGCTCCTCCTCGCGCTCCTCTCGCTGGCCGCGTGCTCCACCGAAGACGTGGTGATCGAAGGCGACGCCGCGCCCGACGCAGCCGCGTCCGACACGCCGAAGCCCACCGACACCGCAGCGCCCCTCGACACGCCGCTCGATCTCCCTGCGACCGACGCGCAGTCCGACGTCTCGCCGCTCGACGCGACCGCGATGGACGTCGCCTCGCCCGACGTCACCGCGATGGACGCGACGGCCCCCGACGTGACCCCCGACGCGCCCGCGCCAGATCGCGCCACGATCGACACACCCACGATCGACACGCCCGCGATCGACACGCCCGCGATCGACACGCCCGCGATCGACACGCCCGCGATCGACACGCCCGCGATCGACGTACGCCCCGACCTCCCCGCGCCCGATGTGTCTGCGCCCGATGTCGCCGCGCCCGTCGACGCGCTGCCTCCGCCGCTGCCCTATCCCACGCGCACGGCCTATCGCATCAAGTCGCTCCAACCTGATTTCTGGCCGTCGTACGACGAGGTCGCGGGCAACAACACCGGCGGCGTCGCCATGAACCTCGTGTGGGACCTCTGGGAGCCCTCACTCCGCGCGGGCGATTGTTCGGGTACGAACGACATCGCCTTCGACGGCCACTGCTTCACCCTCAACGCCGCGACCGACAACGCGATCCGCGAGTGGACGCGCCGCGGACTCGTCGTCACCGCCGTCGTCTACGGCACCCCCGCGTGGGCCCGCGCCCGACGCCGCTGCACGCCCGTCGCCCCGGGCTACGAGCGCTTCTGCGCGCCCGACGATCCCCGCGACTTCGCGCGCTTCGCCCGCATGATCGCGCAGCGCTACGACGGACGCCGCGGCAACGGGCGCATCGCGGATTTCGTCATCCAGAACGAGGTGAACTCCAACGACTGGTTCGACGTCGGCTGCGGTCAATCTGCCGGCGCCTGCGACGCCAACGTCTGGATCGACACCTACGCCACGCTCTGGAACGCGGCCTTCGACGCCATCACCGCGGAGCAGCCCTCGGCGAAGGTGCTCATCTCGCTCGAGCACCACTTCGGCACCACCTACGACCGCCCCGCAGACGCCTCGCCGCTCCTGTCGGGCGAGACCTTTCTGACAGGCTTCGCCGCGCGCGTCGGAGCCCGTCCGTGGCGCGTCGCGTATCACCCCTATCCGCCCAACCTGCTCCGTCCGCAGTTCTCCGCCGACGATGATCCGCAGGTGACCTACGGCTCCATCGGCGTGCTCGTGGGATGGCTCCGTCGCACGTTCCCCTCGACGCCTTCTGCGTGGGAGGTGCAGCTCACCGAGAGCGGCGTGAACTCCGTGGCGCCCAACTCGTCGCCGACGGCGCAGGCCGCGGGCGTGTGCGACTCGTTCCGCAACGTGCTCGGCACGCCGGGCATCGAGAACTACGTCTATCACCGCATGGTCGACCACCCCGACGAGCTCGCCGCGGGCCTCGGGGTCGGCCTGCGAAACCCCGACGGGAGCGCCAAGCCCGCGTGGTCGGTGTGGGCCCTCGCCAACCGCAACGACCTCGCGCCGCCGATGCTCTCGTGCGGCTTCGAAGAGCTCCCCTACACGCGGCTCCGTCGCAGCTACAACGCGTCGCGCGGTCACTGGGCCTCATCGCGCGTCGCGCCCTCGGGCTTCACCACCGAGCGATCGTGGAGGCTCTGGCGCGACGCCCGCCCGGGCACGGTGCTCCTCTACGAGTGCCGCGTCGGGAGCCACGACATGCTCACGCGCGACGCGGGCTGCGAGGGGCAACGCCCCCTCGGCCCCGTCGGGTACATCTACACCGACCCCACGGCGGGCGCCTCGGCGCTCTACCGCTGCCGCATCGGCGCGGGCACCGACCACTTCGTCTCGCCCGACGCGCGCTGCGAGGGACAGGTCACCGAGCAGCTCCTCGGCTACGCCATCGACGGCTGAGCGCGCCCGCTCACGGCGCCGTCGCGGTCATCCCGAGCTGCTCGAAGAGGAACGACCACACGTCGGTCTGCTCCGCGACGATCTCGCTGCGCGCGCTGCCCATCCCGTGTCCCGCGTGCGCGCTCACACGCAGGAGCACCGGACGGTCCGCGCCCGTCGCGGCCTGGAGCCTCGCGGCCATCTTGCGCGAGTGCGCGGGGTTCACGCGGCCGTCGTGCTCGCCCGTCGTGAGGAGCACCGCGGGATAGCGCACGCCGTCGCTCACGCGATGCAGCGGCGAGTACGCGTAGAGCGCGCGAAACTGGTCCGCGTCACGCACGGAGCCGAACTCCGTGACGTTGAAGGCTCCGTTGGGGTCGCGCTCGACGCGCAGCATGTCGTAGATGCCGACGCCCGAGTACACGGCGCGAAACAGCTCCGGACGCTGCGTGAGCGCGGCGCCCATGAGGAGCCCGCCGTTGCTCCGCCCGCGGATCGCGAGGCGCTCGGGCGAGGTGTAGCGCAGCGCGATGAGCCGCTCGGCCGCGGCGATGAAGTCGTCGAAGACGTTCTGCTTGCGCGTGAGGTTGCCGCCGTGGTGCCACGCCTCGCCGAACTCCCCTCCGCCGCGAAGGATCGCGATGGCCACCACGCCGCCGCGATCGAGCCAGAGGCGGTTGGTGAGCGAGAAGGTCGGCGTCATGCTCACGCCGTAGCCGCCGTAGCCGCCGAGGAGCGTGGGGTTGTGGCCGTCGAGCTGCGTCCCGCGACGGCGGATCACCATCACGGGGACGTGCGTCCCGTCGCGCGACGTGGCCGTCTCGGTGACCACCTCGGCGTCGTCGTAGCGGACCGGCGCCTCATCGCGGAGGGCCGTCGCCACAGGCGTTTGCAGCGAGGGGTCGACGCGCATCCACGCGGGCGGCGTGAGGTACGTCTCGGTGCGAAAGAGCACGGCGTCGCCCGTGGTGCGCATCAGCGAGCCCACCGACGACACGGGCGCGAGCGGGAGCGTCGATTGGAGGTGCCCCGCGTGGTCGAACACGCGGACGCGCGAGGGGCCTCCCACGAGCTCGACGAGGTAGAGCCGCGTGTCGGTGGGCACGACCTGCTGAATCACCGCGTCGCCCTCGGGCACGATCTCGACCGCCGACGCGAGCTCCGGCGTCGCGAGCGGGAGGCGCAGCACCTTTCCGCGCGGCGCGTCTCTGCGCGAGAGGAGGTAGAGCGCGCCGTCGGGGCCGAAGACCGCGTGCGAGATCCCGTCTTCGTAGCGCGTGATCGCGCGCCAGCGTCCGTCGGGTCCGCGGAGGTGATGCGAGAACTCACCGCCGTCGCCGTTGGCCACCGTGGCGAGCACGAAGCGACCATCGGACGAGGTGCTCAGCGAGGTCTCCGCGATGCGTGGAAAGTCCCGCCCGATCTCGTAGCGATCGGCCGCGGGGTCCGTCCCGATGGCGTGAAAATAGACCTGCTGAAAGAACTCCATGTCGGCCGCGGGGCGCTCGCCCTCGCGCGGATAGCGCGTGTAGTAGACGCCGTTGTTGTCGGGCGCCCACGCGACGCTCCCGCCGCCCGTGGGGTTGCTGATGCGCTCGATGGTCTCGCCGAGGTCGCGCCCCGTCTCGACGTCGTAGAGGTGCAGCGCGCCCACCTCGCTGCCGTTGCGCGCGAGCGCCACCGCGACGCGCCGCCCGTCGCTCGACGGCACGTAGAGGTCGATCGCCGTCGCGCCCGTGGGGTCGAGCGTGTTGGGGTCGAGCACCACGCGCTCCGCCGCGCGATCATCGGCCGACGGGAGCACCACGAGGAAGGGCTGCTGCGCCCCGGGCCGCGTGCGCAGGGCGAAGAGCTTCGCCCCGCTCGGCGAGAGCGCGCTGTAGCTCGCGAACTCGGCGTTGTAGATCTCCGTGAGCCTCCGCGCGATGGCGTCGCGCCCGGGGATCGCGTCGAGCGCCGCGCGCGTGCGTCGGTTCTGCGCGTCGACCCACGCGCGGACCTCGGGCGCCGCGGGGTCCTCGAGCCACTGGTAGTCATCGGTCACCGCGACGCCGTGGTACGTGTCGGTCACGGGGCGACGCGGCGTCTCGATGGCGCGCGCAGCGGAGACCGTCGGACGCGCCGCAGGGCGACACGCGATCGACGTGAGCGAGGCGACGAGGAGGAGCGAGAGAGTCGAGCGGGTGACGAGCATCGGCGCGGATGCTACCCGCGGACTCCGGCGACGCGATAGCGCGGAGCGCGAGGGAGAACGGTCAGCGCTTCTTCTTCGGGCTGGGCTTCTTCGGGCTGGGCTTCTTCGCAGCGGGCTTCTTCGCAGCGGGCTTCTTCGCAGCGGGCTTCTTCGCAGCGGGCTTCTTCGCAGCGGGCTTCTTCGCGACGGGCTTCAGCGTGGGCGGGGCGACGAGGGCGGCGATGTCTGCGAGCGAGCGCGGGGCGCGCGTCGAGAAGTCCGAGAACGCCAGGAGCTTCCGCTCGTACTCCCAGTTGAGGCTCTTGATGAGCTCGGGATGCTTCACGTAGACCCAGTCGCGCGTCGTCTCGACGAGCGCCGTGGTCGTCGCGCGGTCGCGGAGGCCGAAGACGAGCAGCTCCAGGTTCTGCGCGCCGTCCGTGACGTTCGTGAGCTCCTGCATCGAGGGCACGAGCGCGTTCGCGTGCTCGTAGATGTAGTCGCGCAGCGACGTGAGCTGGTCGCTCGCCATCGTGAGCACCACGTCGCACGGGAGCGTCATCTTGAAGGGCGCGGGCGCCCCCACGAGGGCCGCGAAGCCCGCCCCCATCGGCGACGCGCGCAGCGGGTCGAAGTCGGGGTCGCGCGCCGCCACGCCCGCCACGCGGGGCTCCTTGCGCACGGCCTCGCGCAGCGCGCCGAGGGACTCTTCGAAGCGTCCCATCGCCGCGAGCGCCACGGCCTGCGCGACGTGCGACTGCACCACGGTGGGGTGCGTCGACGACGGGTCGAAGGCCACCACGCGCGCGAACTCGCGCTCGGCCTCGGCGTGACGCTTGAGCATGAGGAGCCCCATCGCCCGCGCGAACACCGCCGCCGCGTGCATGGGGTTGGCGCGCTCGACCGCTTCGAAGAGCTCGATGGCCCGCTGCACGTGCACGAGGTCACCGCCCGACTTGCCGAGCTCGAAGTGCGCCGTCGCGAGGTTGTAGAGCGCGCCGTCGTCGCTCATGTCCTTCACGCCGAGGCCGTAGCCCTTCTCCAGCAGCGGAATGGCCTCTTCGAACTGTCCGAGGTGCAGGTACGCCGTGCCGATGTTGAAGTACGCGTCGCCGTCGGTGGGGTCGATGCGCGCGGCCTCGGTGAAGGCGCCGATGGCCTCGGGCATCATCCCCATCGCGTTGAAGGCGATGCCGCGCATGTAGTGGGCGGGGTGGTAGTCCTTGTCGGCCTCGATGGCGCGGTCGAAGAGGCGCACGGCCCCCTCGTGATCGCCCGCGTCGAAGCGCTCGACGGCCTGGGTGAACAGTTGCTCTGCCTTGGGCTTCGTTCCCTTCGCCATGGCCAGTGCTTGTAACGCAAGCGCGGGGGATGGGGGGTCTTCGAAACGACGCGCTCAGCCCGCGAAGGCCGCGAGGAGCGGGCTCCAGGGCCCCACGGAGGCCAGCACGACCTGATGGATCGCGCGCGTCACCGCCACGTAGAGGGCCCTGCGCGCCGCGGGATCGTCGGCGTACACGGCCTCCGACGCGTCGGGGATCACCACGTGGTCGAACTCCAGGCCCTTCACCTCCTGCACGGCGGTCACGTTCACGCCGGGGCCGAAGCGAAAGTCACCGTCGAGCGCGAGGCGCACGTCGACGCCCTTCGCGAGGAGCCCCGCGAGGCGCCGCGCGGTCTCGGGCAGCCGCGCGATCACGGCCACGCTCGCCCTCGGATCGACGGTGGTGAGCTCTCGCAGCGCGTCGACGACGCCCGCGACGAGGTGGCACTCGTTGGCGACGCGCGCCGTCCCCACGTTGCGCGCGTCCTCGCGACGCGGCGGCGAGCGCGTCGGGTCGAGGAGGTGCCGCGCGAGGGCCGTCACGTCGTCGGGGCAGCGGTAGCTCGTGGTGAGCGTGGCGACGTCGTGGCGCTCGGCGCCGAGGTCGCGCATGGCCGTGGGCCAGTCTTCGAAGCACGCCGTGGCGTCGACCTGTTGCCCCGCGTCGCCCGCCACCACGAGGCTCCCCCCCGCGGCGACGCAGCGCCCGAGGAGCTTGAGCTCGAGGGGCGCGAGCTCCTGCGCCTCGTCGATGACGAGCGCGTCGTAGCGTCGGGGGTGCTCGGCGCGCGCGCCGCGAAGCTCCGCGCGGAGTCGGTCGAGTTCGAAGAGCGCGGCGTAGTCCTCGACGTCGACGGTGCCCGCGTCGTTCATGGGTGTGCCGGAGTCGATGGCCTTTCCGTCGATGGTCTCGAGGCGCGTGGCGTCGACGACGTCGGCGTACTCCTGCTCGGTGGTCGGGGTGTACTGCACGCGCGTGTGTTCGAGCACGGCGGAGACCGCGCTCGGCGCGAGCGTCCCTTCGGCGGCCTCGGCGACGCGCTCCATCCACACGCGGTCGCCGAAGAGCTCGTGGAGGTCGTCGCGACGCGGCCTGCCCTTGCGCCTGCCCGCGGCGACGAAGTCTCGCAGCACGGGCGCGAGCGCGCGGTGACGCTTGAGGTGCAGCACGCCCGGCGCGGCGTCTTCGCTCTCGCGCGAAGGCACGTCGGGAAAGTGCTTTCGCGCGAGCTTCGCGGCCCAGCGATCGTAGACCGCCACGTCGACCCCCTCGATGCCGAGCCGCTCGACGAGCGAGGCCGTGAGTCTCCGCAGGCCCTCGGTGGGCACCACCACGGCGGCGTCGAAGCGCGCGCCCTCGCGCAGAGACTTCAGGTGCGCGAGTCGATGGAGCGCCACGGTGGTCTTGCCGACCCCCGCCTCGCCGAGCACGAGGAGCGCGCCGCCCGCGTCGGTCTTCACCGCGCGCAGCTGCGCCTCGTCGAGCTGGACCTCGACGGCCGACGGAGGGCGCATCCTCACGGCGAGATCCCTTGCGCGCAGGGTGAACGCGTCGTCGGGCGAGGCGCGCCACACGTCGCCCTCGCGGCGGAGGCGCGCGCCCTCGTGGGTGACCTCGCAGAGCGCGCCCTGCGCGTCGAAGGAGAGGAGGTTGCGCGCGCGCACGGTGCCTTCGAGCGTGCGCCCCTCGGCCTCGATCTCGTAGTCGCCGTCGACGGGGCACGCGAAGAACGCAGCCGCGAGCGGCGCGGTGCTCCACTGGAGCACGATGACGCGCTCGCCGACGCGCGTGTGCCACCCGAGGAGGTAGTCGCGGAGCTGCCCCGCGCGCTCGACGCGGAGCCTCGCGAAGCAGGGCGCCGACGCCGAGGCGGGGAGCATCGCGCGGGCGCGCTCGATGAGCCGCGAGACGTCGTCGATGAGCGCGCGCTGACCATCGTCGAGAGGGGCTGCGGTCATCCCTGATGGATGCGCCTCCCGCGTCGAAAAATCAGCGTCGAGAATGCGCGCGGAGCGGGTGTATACTCATCGTGTCGAGGGGGACGACGCGGCGGTGCACACGGCCGGACGCTGTGACGAGACGGTCTCGCGCGCCGAGGCGTCCGCGACCTGCTCAACAAGGATTTCCCAGGTGCGCGCGAGGTCGGCGCGCTCGCCGTCGGTGAAGCGCACGGCCCGCGTCGCCTCGAGCTTCTCGATGGCGCGCGCGAAGGTCTGGAGCGTCTTCACGGGGTCGCGCCCCGTCGTGAGCGAGCGCATCGCGGTGGCGAAGGCCCCGCACGCCTGCGGAGCGCCCGCGTAGTAGGCCCAGTGCATGAGGGGATGGCTCGGGTGCGTCGCGAGCCACGAGGACTTCTGCGGCGAGGTCACCGACACGCCGCGGGCCTTGCCCCAGCGCGCCTTGAGCGACGCCGCGTCGGTGTCGCGCGCGCCCCACACGAGGATGCGCTCCATCGCGGGCCACGCCGAGCGCGGGGGCATCTCGTCGACGTCGATGGAGCGGCACGTGCGGATCGAGAGCGCGCGGAGCGCAGGGAGCGACGCGAGGTGGCGCGTCCCCGTGAGGGCGCCGTTCTGGCTGTTGAGCCCCAGCGAGCGGAGCGCGGTGAAGCCCGCGAGCGCCGCGCAGTCGAAGGTCGCGAAGGCGTTCACGTTGAGCGACGTGGCCTTTGAAACGCCCGAGAGGCGCGAGAGCGAGCGGCCGTCGCGCGTCTCGACGCCGACCTCCAGCGAGTCCACCCCGTCGGGGACGCGCACCGTCACGGCGGCGCCGCCGTCGCCGAGGAGCGTGAACTTCTCGATGCTCGGTGGGAGCGAGACCTCGCAGGGCCCGCGCGGCCCCACGACCACCGAAGAGAGCGAGAGCCCCGAGAGGTCGAGGGAGGGCTCCGCGCAGTCGCGCCACATGAACTCCATCACGATGGGCCGCGTGGCGAGCCACGGGAGCAGGCCCGGCGCGTCGCCGTACACCTCGACGTGCGTGACGCACGGCAGCGCGTCGAACACGCGCCAGTCGAGCTTCGACACGTCGGCCACGCGAAACGCGTTGAGCGGCGCGAGCGCCTGGCCCGTCGCCACGATGAGGTGGCTCGCGTGCGCGAAGGCCGTGACGGGGCCTCCGGGCAGCGAGAGCGTGCGCTTCTCGCGCGTCGCGAAGGCCGCGCGAAACGCCGCGCGCGCCGACTCGGGGCAGCGCCTCCAACGGCGGTAGTGCTTCACCGACGACCGCACGCTCTCCCAATGCCCGTAGTGTCTGGACGCCGGGTCACGCGGCACGACGGGGCCGCACGCGCCGAGGCGTACGAAGTCCGCCGGGGCATCGCCCGCCACGTGCTCGCGGAGCACCTCGGCGTCCCAGAAATAGCTGTCTTGCACGAGCGGCGCGCGGCTCACCTCCGCGAGCGAGGGGAGCGTGTCGCTGAAGTGATCGAGCGCCACGACCTCGACGTTCTTCGGCTCGACGCGCACCACCTGACACACGCCCCACCCCTCGCGCTGGAGTGGGAACGCGAGCACCTCGCCGAGCTCCACGGGCGGCTTCTTCTTCATGGCGCGACCTTGCCACAGGCGGCGCCGACGCCACGAGCGACTACGCGGCCTTGGCGCGCCCCGGTCCGTAGGTCAGACGCGCCCACGCCGCCGTCTCACGAACCTGCGTTTCGAAGGGCGTCGGCGCGGTGCCGAAGCGCTCCCTGAACGCGCCGTCGTCGAGGAGGTACGCCTCCTCCCACTGGTACCGCATCTCGCCGAGCTCTCGCATCATCGGCACGAACACGCCGAGCATCTTGACCACCCATCCCGGCACGGGCGCGACCTTCGCCTCGACGCCGAGCTCGCGTCCGAGCGCCGCGGCCCACGTCTGCATCGACACCGCGGGCTCCGTGGGGATGTGCCACACGCGCCCCGTCGCGCCCTCGCGCTCGCCGAGCGTCGCGAGCGCGCCCGCCACGTCGGGTCCGTACGTGAACGCGTGCGGCAGCGACGGATCGCCGAAGCACTCACCAGCCTTGCCCGCGAAGACGCGTTCGAAGAAGCGCGACCCGAGGTGCGCGTTCACGACGCCCGGTCCCACGAAGTCGCTGGCCTTCGCGATGGCGACCTCGCACTCGCCCTTCGCGTGCGCCGAGAGCAGCCGCTCCTGGAGCTTCAGCCGCAGCTCGCCCTTGCGCGAGCACGGCGCGAAGGGCCCCTCGGGCTTCATCGGGGCGCCGCCCATGCGTCCGAAGGCGTAGAGGTTGTCGAGCTGCACGAGCCGCGCGCCGCTCACCTTCGCCGCCGCGATCGACCCCTCGAAGATCGGAGGCAGCTCATCGGGCCAGCGGTCGTACGGGGGGTTGGCGCAGTTGTAGATCACCGCGGCGCCGTCGCCCGCGCGCCTCGCGACGTCGGCGTCGGCGATCGAGCCGCGCAGCCGCGTGACGCCCTCCATCGGCGCGCCGCCGCCGCGCGCCACGGTGCGCACCTCGTGACCGCGCGAGACGAGGATGCGCGCGAGGTGAGTTCCGATCTGCCCCGCGCCAACGATCACATGAACCTTCGAGTCGCCCATCGGTGAGACCTCTTTGTCGGGAGGCGCTCCGCGCGCGCCGTCGCCGTGTCGAGAACATTGCACCGGCGCACGGCACTGTCTGCGAACACAAGGTATCCTTGCGTAGATGCAAGACCCCACGCTCCGCTGGGACGACGTTCAGCTCTTTCTCGCGCTCTACCGCGACGGCTCGCTGGGGCGCGCGGGGCAGCGCGTGGGCCTCGACGCCTCGACGATGAGCCGACGGTTGAGCGCGCTCGAAGCGTCGCTGTCGCTCTCGCTCTTCGACCGCAGCCGCGAGGGGCTCCACGCGACGGCCGCCGCCGAGCGACTGGTGATCACCGCCGAGGCGATGGAGCGCTGCGCCGCAGACTTCGCCCGCGACGCCGAGGGCTTCGAACGCGAGGTCGAGGGGCGCGTGCGGGTGACGGCGCCGCCCGGCGTGGCGGACCTCATCGTGGCGCCGCGCATCGGGGAGCTCCTCGCGAAGCACCCGCGGCTTCACGTCGAGCTCGACGCGCGCATCGCCTACGTCGACCTGTCGCGCCGTGAGGCCGACGTGGCGCTGCGGGCGGTGCGTCCGAGCGGCGGAGACCTCGTGGCGAAGAAGGTCTTCACGACGCGCTCGGTCTGTCTCGGGAGCCCCGCGTACGTGGCCTCGCTCGGCACGCTCAAGGATCTCAACGACGCGCGCTGGATCACCTACGCCGACGACCTCGCGTCGCTCCCGTCGATGCGTTGGCTCACGCAGCACGCGCCGCGCGCGGAGCGGGCGCTGATGACGAGCTCGTTCCCGTCGCAGATGCGCGCCGCGGAGAGCGGGGTGGGGCTGGTGCTGGCGCCGCTCCCCTTCGCGACGGCGTGCGAGCTCTCGGTGGCGAAGCTCGCGGCGCCGCTCACGCGCTCGCTGGCGACGCTACCCGACGAGACGCTGTGGCTGGTGGGTCACCGCGCGCTGCGGGTGGTGCCTCGCGTGGCGGCCGTGTGGCAGTGGCTCGAAGAGATCTTTCAGCAGCCGCCGCAGCCGAAGCGCAAGCGCGCGAAGCGGTGACGGTGCTCAGGCGTCTGTCGAGAGTTTCACGGCTTGCGCGCGTGAGAAGCGCACCGTGACGACGTCACGACCGAGTGTCACCTCGACGCGTCCGATGCCCGCGTCACGGAGGGCGGCGCGCACGCGCTTCTTCAGCGCCTCGTCGGCCCTGGACTTCTCACGTTCCGCGGCGGTCGCAGGGCGCTTCGCCTTCTCCTTCGCGCGCGTCGCTTTCGTCGCCGCCTCGATGTCACGCAGCGAGGCGTCTTGGAGCGTCTTCGATCCGATGACCGCGTTCTTCGAGAGGAGCCCCTCGGGCGAGTCGTCTTCGGGCGTGGCGTCGGTGTACGCGACGAGGGCGTAGGCGCGCTCCTGCCCGAGCGCGAGGGCCTGCTCGCGCGGAACGCGGCGCACGACCGTGATGAGCTTGCTGGCCTGTCGGAACGACATGAGCTTCTCGGCGCCGAGCATCGCGGCCATGCTCTTGTGCCCGGCCACCGCGAAGAGCTTGTGATCGAGGATCTCTTGCAGCGCCTCGCCGATGTCGTAGAAGCCCTCGACCACCTCGGTCATGCGCCGACGCACGAGCACGAGGAGCTCCGCGAGGCGCTTGCGATTGCGCGCGAGCGCGGCGTCTCGGGTGCGAGTGATGAGGTCAGGCTTCGCCTTCGTTCGGGTCGCCATCGATGTGCCTCCGATGCACGCGATGGTCACCGCGGAGTGGGGGTGCTTGTGAAGCGAATAGGTGACGCGGCGCGCGGGGGACACCGGAAGGCGCCTGCCACTCCACCGGAAGGCGCCTTCCGATGGCTCCGCGCGAATACTCCTGCGAGCAGGCGCAACAACAGGCAAGGAGGACGTCGATGGAGCCGAGATCCCCCGAACGCACGCCCCGCGGGGA
This sequence comes from Polyangiales bacterium, assembly GCA_046351535.1. GTDB lineage: Bacteria > Myxococcota_A > Polyangia > Polyangiales > CAISKJ01. The sequence continues at coordinate 199,845 of JAXLYG010000013.1, read as the reverse complement.
CACCTCGCTTCGTCGATCGCGTCGCCCGACGTGGGCGATCCTCTTCGCGATCGCCGCGCTCGCGCGGTGTACGAGCAACGCAGGGCCTGCGGCTGACGTTCCCCACGACGATGCCGGGCCGCGATGCGATGGCGCCCATTGCCCCGCGCAGTGCCCTGCCGACACCGCAGACTGCGACGGTGACGTCTCGACCGGATGCGAGACCCTCACCGCCTTCGACCCCGTCAACTGCGGCGCATGCGGCGTGGTCTGCCGCGTGGGGGTGCCCTGCCTCCGCGGCGCGTGCGGGTGTCGCGACGGCTTCAGCGTGTGCCGCTCCGCGTGCGTGAACCTCCTCGACGACGCGCTGAACTGCGGCGCATGCGGTGTGACCTGTCCCTTCGTCGACGGCGCCCGGCGCTGCGCCAACGGGGTCTGCGTGGGTTCCTGCCCGCCCGGTCGCGGAGACTGCGACGCGAACCCGTCGAACGGATGCGAGGTCGACGTCACCGCGAGCTTCGTCCACTGCGGCGCGTGTCGCGTGCGCTGCCCCATCGGGAGCACCTGCGTCGGCGGGGTGTGCCGCTGCGGCGAAGGCGCCGTCACGTGCGGCCGGGAGTGCGTCGACACGAGGTCTGACGCCCGCCATTGCGGCGCCTGCGGTCACGCCTGCGTAGGGGGCGACTGCGTCGACGGGCGCTGCGTCTGCCCCGCGGGGCGAGTCTTGTGCGGCACCAGCAGGTGCGTCGACACGAGCTCCGACGCCGCGAACTGCGGACGCTGCGACGTCGTCTGCGCCGCCGCTCCGCGCGCGAGCGCCCTGTGTCGCGACAGCACGTGCGCCCTGCGCTGCGACGCAGGGACCGGCGACTGCAACGGCGTCTCGGGCGACGGCTGCGAGATCGATGTCGCGACAGACCGCGAGCACTGCGGCGCGTGCGACGTGCGGTGCCGCGCAGATCAGCGCTGTCAGGGCGCGTGCGTCTGCCCCGTGAGCCTCCTCGAATGCGCGGGCGCCTGCGTCGACACGCTCACCACCGCGGCCCACTGCGGCGCGTGCGGTCGACCGTGCCGCGCGGGGTGGAGCTGCGAACACGGCGCATGCTACCCGCCGTGCGTCGCTCCGCTCGCGCGCTGCGGCGGCGCCTGCGCGTGGCCGTCCGACGCGGCGAACTGTGGCGCGTGCGGCCACGCCTGCGCGATGGGTGAGCGGTGCGCGGCGGGGGAGTGCCTCCCCGTCGCGAGGCCCATCGCGCCGCTGTCGACGTCGACGACGCTCAGCGTCAGGCCGCGCTTTCGGTGGCACCTTCCGCCCGCGGCGACGGGTGCGCGGATACAGATCTTCCGCGACGCGGCCTGCACCGTCGCAGTGACCGATCAGGTCGTACCCGGCGACACCTGGCGCCCCTCTTCGGCGATGCTTCCGGGGACGTACTTCTGGCGCCTCGTCGCGACCCGCGACGGCGTGGCTTCGACGGTCGCGAGCCCGACGTGGTTCTTTCGCGTCGAGACGCGCGGAGATACACGGTCGGGCGTCGGCGTGACCGGCTCGAACTTCGACGTCGACGCCGACGGCTTCGCGGACGTCGTGGTCGGCGACACCGACACCTCGCTTGGAGCGGGCTACACACCGCCGAGGTTCTTTCTCTACCGCGGCTCACCCACGGGCCCATCGCCCGACGGGTGGCGCTTACGTCAGGGCTCCACGTCGGACGACGAGTTCGGCTACGCGCTCGCCAGCGCGGGCGACGTCAACGGCGACGGCCACGCAGACCTCATCGTCGGCGATCCGCTCTACGTGGCCTCACGGTTCGCGGTCTACCTGGGCAATGATCACGGACTCCCGCCAACCCCTCAGCGCATCATCTCGACGGATGGCTTCGTGCGACTCTTCGGACGGAGCGTCGACGGCGCGGGGGATGTCAACGGTGACGGCTACGCCGATGTCGTAGCAAAGCGCGCTCGGCAACGAAGCAGTCGGCGCCAGCGGGGGCGCAATGTATGTGTTCCTCGGCGGCCCCGAGGGCATCGCGGCCACCCCGCGACCAGGTTCTACGACCGCGTCTACGGGTCGAACTTCGGCTCGATGGTGGCGGGCCTCGGAGATGAACGGCGACGGCTACTCCGACGTCGCGGCCGCTGCGACCTCGACCTCCGATCGATTGATGGATTCGCGCGGTCGGGTCTACGTGTTCTTCGGTGGACCGTTGGGGCTCACGACGGACGGGTATCCTAGAGTTCGATCTCTTCGCCGGGCGACGGATTCGGGACCTTCGTCGCCGCGGCGGGTGATCTCGACGGCGACGGGTACGCCGATTTCGCGGTGGGCAGCCGCAACGTGCGATCCGTGTCGGGCTCGGAAGACACGATTCACATCTACCGTGGCGGCCCCTCAGACTTCGATGAGACGCCCGCTGCAGTGCTCCACGGCAGCGAGCTCTTCCGCGTGGGCTGGAGCGCCGTCGGCGCGGGCGACCTCGACGGAGACGGATACGGCGACCTCGCGGTGAGCAGGAGCGACGCGCCCTACGGCGCCACGGCGCTGCACTACGGCGGCCCGTCTGGCGTCTCGACGACGCCTTCACGCCTCCTGCCGAGCGCTGTGATGGCAGGTGGATACTTCGAACACGTCGCGGCCGGGGGTGACCTCGATGGAGACGGTCGAAGTGACCTCCTCGTCGGCCCTGTCCGCGGGGGTTCAGCGGTGTCCGTGTTCCTGAACTCCCCGTCGGGACTCCCTGAGCTTCCCTCGACGCGACTGATCGCGCCGCTGCGTGCGTCTGGCGGGTTCGGTTTCAGTCTGGTGCTCCTCACGCCGACGTCTCGACGCTGTCCTGCGCGCCGTCGAGGCTGATCTCTTCGAGCAGGCGGAGCGCCCGTCTCGCGCACGGCCAAAGCGCCCCGAGTCGTAGCGCTCCACTGGAAGGCACCTTCCACAAGGCGCCTTCCACGCCGCTCGCTGGTGTGACGTCGAGCCGCGTGGTCTACTCGCGTGCGATGCAGTCGCAGTCCTCCGAAGTTCGCGCGTTGCTCGCGGAGCGCGACCCCGAACTCCTCCTCGCGATTGATGAGGTCGATCGAACGCTCATCCGCTCGTCGCTCGATCACGCCCCGTGGGAGCGCCTTCGCGACTCCTTCGAGCAGCACGACACATTGCAGGAGATGGCGCGTTGCCTGCGTTCAAGCTCGAGGCGCTGATCGACGCCCTCCTCACCGCGGAGGTCGAGTTCGTCCTCATCGGAGGGGCAGCCGCGGTGCTGCACGGCGCGCCCGTGGTCACGGGTGACATCGACATCGTGCACCGCAAGACCCCGGAGAACATCGCTCGTTTGCTCGGCGTACTCCTCCCGATCCATGCTCGCGCTCGCGCCGACCGGCGAAACCTCCCACCCACGGCATCCGCACTCCAGGGGCGCGGTCATGTGCTGCTCGACACCGATCTCGGACCGGTCGATGTGCTGTGCGAAATCGGCGACGGCCAAGACTACGATTGGCTCCTGCCTCGATCGGAGCTCCTCGATCGTGGCGCGGGGGTCGTGCGTGTGGTCGAGCTACGAACGCTCATCGAGCTGAAGGTCGCAGCAGGACGCGTGAAGGATCGCCTCACCGTTCCGATTCTCGTCGCGACGCTTGAGGAACGTGAGCGACGCGGACGCGAAGCAGACGAGACGTAGCGCATCGATCGCAACGCCTCTCTCGTCCGTTCACCTCTCTGACCTCCTCACCACCACTCCCAGTGCCACGGCTCCGTGGGGACCGTGCGGCGGAAGCCGAACCTGCGGCCGTTGCGTTCGAGCCATCGCAAGACGCCCGGCGCGCGCGTGTTGAGGTCGAGCGCGTGGCCGCTCTGGTGATTCGAATGACCGGGGACCGCCGCGAGGTTCCCCTGCCCCCGCTGGTACGCGCGGTAGAGCGCCTGCTGGTGCTCCATCGAGCGGAAGCCGCTCACGATGTGCAGCAGCACGTGGTCGTGCGCCGCCGCCGCGTACATGCGCCGATACGCCGCCGCCGTGTGGCGCTCGACGGGCTTTCCATCGAGCCGCGTGACCTCGATGCGAACGGGACGCCCGTCGACGTAGCCCTGCACCGGGCCCTCGGGGATGTTGTCCGAGGTCACCACCCGCGACGGTCGCCCGCGCGTCGGGACCGATCCCACCGACGGCGTCACGGCCGCGCGTCGGATGCTGTTTCGTGACGGCGTGCGCTGCAGGGGCCCGTCGTCGAGGTCGTCCATCACGCCGTCGCCGACGTCTTCGGGATCGGTCTCCTGCACGATCACCGCGCCGTCTGCGGCCACGTCCACACTCGCGTCCGTTCCGCCATCGACCGGGAGCGCAGCCGCGTGAGGCTCGACCCGCGGAGGCGCCGCGAGCGCAGCCGTGAGCGCCGACGTCGACGGCGTGACCACTGCGCGCGCGACCACACGCGGACTCACTCTGGGCGCGTCGGCCGCGGCGATCACACCGACCACGCCGCCCGCGATCATCGCGCCGATCGCGAGACACAGCGCACCGACGCCGACGAGCTGCGCGAGGCTCAGACCCTTCGCGGGTACGCCCTCCGCGGACGCTTCTTCGTCGTCTTCTTCGTCTTCTTCGTCACCCTCGTCGTCGTCGTCGTCGCCCTCTTCGTCGACGTCGTCGTCTTCGCTCGTCGCGTCGATCTCTTCGACGGGGTCGGGGAGCGTGGCCTCGGCAGACTCGGCGCGAACCGCTTCGTCAGCGGGCGCCGCGGTCTCGGGTTCTTTGGGGTCGGGTGCGTCGTCGCTCATCGCAAGGCGGTCGCGGAGTCTGTCACATCCCGAGGAGGCGCGTCGCCATCTCGCGGAAGCGCGTGAACGCGATGGGCTCGTCGATCGTCCGGCCCTCCTCGACCACCCCCGGCGCCCGCACGAAGAGCGGAACCGAGCGGTCGAAGAGGTACGGCGAACCGTGGCTCGTCCCGAAGCCCAGGGTGTAGCCCGCGTCGAAGAAGGCCCCCGCGCGGCTCTGAAGAAAGAGCACCGTCCCCGAGTCCGCGGGGATCGACCGGCAGAGCAGCGACTCGACCGACTCTCCCTCGGCGCACGACGGCGCCACCGTCGTCGTCTCGACCACGCGCTCGAGCTCCGCGTGCTGACGCGCCCTGCGGATCATCGCGTCGAGCATCCGTCGCGCGCGATCGGCGGGGAGCGCCTGCGCCTCGGGCGTGAGGTACACGTACGGATCGGCCACGCCGCGCACCCACGTTCCAGGGCCGATGGCGGTGACCGCGGCGGCCTGGAGTTCCTGCGCGATCACGTCGGGATCGAGGCGAGAGAGCGCGCCGCAGGGGCGCTCCCACGGGTCACGTCCGCCATCGTTCGCGCACCACGGACGCGCCGCGGGAATCGTCTGCACCTCCGGGAGCGAGACGATGCCGTGATCGGCCGAGAGCACCACCGACCACCCGCGCGGACCCACGAGCGTGTCGAGGCGCGCGAAGAAGCGACCGAGCGACGCGTCGAGCTGACGGAGCTGATCCCACGCCTCCCACGAGTCGGGACCGAAGAGGTGACCCACGTAGTCGTTCGACGAGAGCGACAGCGCGAGCAGCATCGGGCGCTCCGCGTTGCGCGCGTGCTCGACCGCGGCCTCTGCTACGCGAAGCACGGCCTGGTCTCCTCTCGGCGACGCGCGCATCGCGCCGCCGGGCCTCCGCGCGCGGCTGAAATCATGGGGAAAGGTCGTTCCCCAACCTTCGAGGTCGCCCTCGCCGGGCTGCGCGTCGGGCGTGGCCGCGTGCGCGCGCACCCACGGCTCATCGAGCACCGTCCACGGCGTCGCTCTCAGCGCCCTCACGGCGTCGGGGTTGCCCACGCTGCGGGCCCACTCGGGGAGGCTGTTCGAGAACGACGTCGACGTGACGAAGGTGTCGCGTCCGGGGTCGAACCACAGCGTCGCGTCGGGGTGCCGTCCGCCGCCGAAGATGGCGCCGCGGTCCTTGAGCGAGAGGCTCACGATCACCGCGCCGGGGACGCGCTCCCTGAGCTGATCCGCGAGCGTCGGAACGCGCAGCCGCGCGATCGAGGAGCCGATGGCGTCGGTGGGTCCGTCGAAGGTCACCACGTGCGTCGACTCGTCACGCAGGATCGACACGCGCGAGCCTCTCGCGTCGGGGATCTCGTTGGCGAGGATCCCCGTCTCGCGCGGGGGCTGTCCCGTGTAGAGCGACGAGTGCCCCGGGGCCGTGTCCGTCGCCGCGTGCATGTAGCGCATCTGGCGAAACCACGTGCCCTCGCGGCGCAGCCTCGCGAAGCCGCCGTCGTCGGGCAGGAGCGCGATGCGTTCCGCGGCGATCCACGCGGCGAACTGGTCGACGACGATGGTCACCACCACCGGCGGATGCGCGGGCTCCGGCGGCGGAGGATTCACCACGGGCGCTGTATTCACAGCGGTTCGCGACGAGGAGCACGCGGCGAGGGCGAGGCACAGAGCGGCGGTTCGGAGGCGCATCGCGCGGGAGGATGCACCATCACGCGGGAGGAGGGCTACGGCCGTCGCGCGACCTTCACGAAGCTCGCCACGGCGCGGTCGATCTCGTCGTCGGTGACGTAGGGCGCGGGGCCGAAGCGCACGATGTCTCCGCGCGCGTCGACGAAGACCTCGTCGCGACGGAGCGCGTCGACGACCTCGGAGGCGTTCTCGGTGCGCACGGCGACGAAGCCTCCGCGGCGCGACGACTCGCGGGGCGTGACGGTGCTCCAGCCCGCGCGGTCGAGCGCGTCGATGATCATCGCGGTCTGCCGCAGCGAGACCTCACGGAGCACCGGGACGGTGATGCCTCGCGACTCGAAGAAGCGAATGACCTCCCGCGCGCGGTAGTGGCTCGACGGGTCGTAGGTCGACCCCGCGAAGCGGTGCGCGCCCTCGCGCTCGTAGGCCACAGAGGTGTCGGCGCGGCGGTCTCCGAGGTGCGCGAAGTCCGCGAACCAGCCCGTGTACACGGGCCTCAGCTCGCAGCCCGAGGGAACCCTCAGAAAGCACACCCCCTCGCCCCACTGCGCGTACTTGTATCCGCCGCCGGTGACGAACGCCCCTTCGGTCTCCGCGGGGTCGATGTCGACGACGTTGAACGCGTGATACGCATCGAGCAGCACCTCGACGCCGCGCCGCTTCGCCTCGGCGATGAGCCCCGTGAGGTGCGGGACCTGCTCCGAGGTCTCGAAGAGCACCGTCGACACCAGCGCCGCCGCGGTGTCGTCACGCAGCGCCGCGACGATGCGCGACGCGAGCGAAGACACGGGGCGCGCCTCGACGAAGGTCACCTCGACGCCCGCCTCGGCGACGCGCTTGAGCTGTCGGTAGATCGAGTGAAACTCCCCCGACGTGGTCACGAGGTGACGGCGCGTCGAGAGCGGGAGCGCCGAGAGAAACCTCGCCACGAGCTCGTGCGTGCTGCCCGCGAGGGCTACGTCGAGAGGCGCGCCTCCGACACGCGCCGCGACGGCCTCGCGGACGGCGAGCGCGGCATCGAACGCGCGCGACCACTTGTCGTCGACGTGGAGCGCGGCGTCGTCGTACGCGGCGATGAGCCCGTCGCGCGCGCAGTCGGGCCAGGCCTGGTGCGAGTGGCCCGTGAGGAGCGCGCGAGGCTTCGAAAGAAAGCGCGCGTAGTGAGGTCGCAGCGCCTCGGGACGCGGCGCTTCGTTCACCAGTCGCCTCGGAACGAGAAGCCGAGCGCGATGAGCGGCATGTACTGCGTCACCGAGCCCGGCGCGTCGCCGCCCGTGCGGTACTGGTGCTGGAGCCACCACTGCGCGAGGAGGAACACCGTCGGCGCGTTGAAGGCCGCGTGGCGCGCCTCCTTGAACGTGTACGAGATGATCGGTCCGAGGCGGTGCGTGGTCGTCGTGCGCGAGGCGTCGTCGTCGGAGCCGAGCAGGGGCACGACGGTCGTGTACCGCAGGCCGATGTTGGTGCCGAGGTCGGTGAGCGACGCGATCACGTCGAGGTCGTTGGTGCAGATCCACCCGTCGAGCGGCGCCACCACGTCGTAGAACGAGTCGTAGTACACGCGGTCGCCCTGGTGCGCGGCGGCGAGCGTCGAGGCGTCGTACGTGGCGTGCACCGCGCGAAAGGTGTCGCGCACCGCGAGGGTCTGCCCGATGCGCGCCTGGAGCGTCCCCTGGAGCGTGAGCTGCCAGCCGCGCGCGGTCTGGGCGTTGTTGGGGTCGGGCGGGTCGTTGCCGCTCGAGACCACGCCCGCCGAGCCCACCCCGCTCGCCGCCACCGTGGGGTACGTCTGGAGCGCCTTGAAGCTCCCGAACCACTGGATGATCGGCTCGTAGATCACCTGGAGGTTGAGGATCTGTAGCGGCTGGATCTCGAGCGCGATGCCGGGCCGCACGAACGCGGGCGACGCCCCCACCGTGGCCGCGAGCCCGATGTACGTGTTCCGCAGCAGGATGTGGCGCGTGGGGCTGTTGAAGAGCCGCATGCGGTAGCCCGCGCGGGCGTCGACGAAGAGCCCGATGGGGTTCGCCCGGAGCGCCACCGTCGCCCGGTAATAGGGCCCCGTGGTCACCAGGCCCACGCGCGGATTGAAGCGCTCCTGCGCCTGCGCGACGCCGCCCGACGAGACCGCCATCACCGCTCCGAAGACCCCGACCGCCAGCGCGTGTCTGCGTGAAGCCCGCATCGAAAGTTCGCCCTCCGCCGACGCGCGTCATCGGTCGGCGCTCGATTCGTCGCGGGCGCCGGGGCATTGTGTCAAGCACGAAGCTCTACGCAGCGCATTTCACGGGGCGATGATCCCCACCCGCGAGACGCGCGGAGGGCGCCGGGAGCGTGTTACACACCGCCGCCCGATGACCGCCCACGCACCACGCCACGCTCGCACCGGCGACGCACGCACACGGGCCGCCGAGGTGCTCACGCGCGTCGAGACCGACGACGCCTTCGCCGCCGCCGCGCTCAACACCTCGCTCGACGCGACGCTCGACGGAGGCGCCGCCCTCGACGCCCGCGACCGCGCCCTCGCGACGGAGCTGGTCTACGGCGTCCTTCGCACGGCGCCCGCGCTCGACGAGGCCCTCAGCCGACACGCCCGCGACGGCGCCGCTTCGGTGGCCCGCCTCGACCCGTGGACGCGCGCCGTGCTCCGCGTCGCGACCTATCAGATCCTCGCGCTGGCGAGGGTTCCGGTGCACGCCGCGGTGGGCGCCGCGGTCGAGGCCGTGAAGCGCTCTCGCACGCCCAAGCTCGCGGGCTTCGCCAACGCGGTGCTTCGAAAGATCGCGGCCGACAGGCCCGATCCGCTGCCCGACGACGCGCGCGTCGCGCTCGCGTTGAGGGTCGTGCCGAGGGAGGTCCGACGCCGCGTCTCCGAGGTGCTCGGTGAAGCGGGCGCCGAGGGATTTCTCCGCGCGGCGCTCGGCGGCGACGATGCGGTGGTGCTGCGCGTCCACACGCACAGGGCCACGCGCGACGAGGTGATCGAGCGGCTGCGCGTCGAGCTCCCGAACGCGACGGTGACCGCGGGGAGGGTCTCTCCGCTCGCGGTGCGGGTGTCGGGCGGCGGCGATCCGACGCGCACCGAGGTGTACCGCGCGGGCCTCGCGGGCGTTCAAGAAGAGGCCGCCCAGTGCGTCGCGCTCATGGCCGAGATCAGCCCCGGCGCGACGGTGCTCGACGCCTGCGCCGGACGCGGCGGAAAGAGCGTCGTCGCCGCGATGTCGCTGCGCGGAAGCGGCGCGCTCCACGCGGTCGACCTGCACCCCGAGAAGCTCCAACGGATGCGCGACGAGCTCACGCGCCTCGGCCTCGACGCGGGCCTCGACGTCTTCACCGCGGGCGCGGACCTCACGCGCGGCGTCGGCGGCATCGCGGCGCGCGCCCCCGAACGCGGCTACGACGCGGTGCTCGTCGACGCGCCGTGCTCGGGCCTCGGCACGCTCGGTCACCGCCCCGATCTGCTCGCGCGGCTGAGAGACCGCGCGGCGTGGAGCGGGCTCGTCGAGACACAATCCGCGATCCTCGAGACGGCCTCGACGCGCGTCGCGCCGGGGGGTGTGCTCGTCTACGCCGTGTGCACGCTCACGAAGCCCGAGGGCGACACCGTGGTCGAGCGATTTCTCGACGCGCACAAGGACTTCTCCGCCGTCGAAGGCTCCGCGTCGCTGCCCGCGCGGCTGCGTCCGGCGAGGGTGGTGCTCGACGCGGCGACCGACGGGACCGACGGCTTCATGGCCTGGAGGCTCCGTCGCGGGCCGTAGTCGCGTCTCGGCGGGATGTGTGATCATCGCGCGCCGTGACCCGACCGCAACGCCTCACACGCGCCTCGTGGCTCCTCGCGCTGCTGGTTCCTGCGTGCTCCGAGGCGCCGCCGCCCGAGGTGCTCGGGCCCGATGACGCCGCGCTCGACGCGAGTGACACGCGCGACGCGCTCGACGTGAGCGACCTCGGCGGCGACGACGCCCTCGACGTGGTCGCAGACACCGCGAAGGACATCGTCGTGAGCACCGGCGACGGCGCGGTCGCGTGCGGCGACGGTGGGACCTGCCCCACGGGTCTCTTCTGCGCCTCGGGTCGATGCCTCCGCGACACGGGCCCCTGCGCGGGAGGCTGCCTCAACGACAGCCGCTGCGTCACCGAGGCGGGGCGCTGCACGCCCTTCAACCCCGGCGAGAGCGCGCCGATGTGCACGCGCGAGATCCGCCCCGGCGTGTTCTCTCCCGCGGTGCAGTGCCGCTTCTCCGACGCGCCCGCGGGCGATCCGTTTCCGTCGCACCTCCACGTGCTCTCGACGCCGATGGTGATGGACCTGCGCGTCTACCGCGGCGGCCCCGACGACCCGGTGCGTCCGTCGATCATCGCGGTCTTCGACGACGGCGACGACGGCGGATCGGAGAACCCCACGGGGCTCATCCGCGTGCTCGACGGCGCGACCTGCGCGCTGCAAGACAACCTCTCCGAGCAGCTCGTCTCGCACAGCTCTCCGCCCGCGGTGGCCGACCTCGACGGCGACGGCGTGCCCGAGATCGTGGCCTTCAAAGCGGGCGGAGGCATCGTCGCGTTCCGCTATCAGCGCGCCTCCACGGGCGATGCGGGTGCGGACGACGGCGCCGTCGACGCGAGCGCCTCCGACGCGTCTGCGCCGCGCGGCGCGTGGCGCGTGATGTGGCGCTCGACGCGCGACGGCATGCCCTTCGAACCCACGGGCGGCGGCTGGGCGGGGCCCACCATCGCAGACATCGACGACGACGGACGCCCCGAGGTGCTGCGTCACGGGATGGTCTTCTCGGGGCAGACCGGCGCGTACCTCGGCGGCGACGCGCGACGCTCACAGCTCGCGAGCTACTCGGCGGGCGCGTTCACCGTGGCCCTCGACGTCGACGAAGACGGCATCGTCGAGCTCGTCACACCGTCGGGCGTCTTCGCGTGGAGCGCGCCGATGCGCGAGTGGGTCCTCGAGAGCGGCTACGCGAGAGCGGGCTGCACCGGCGACGGATGCGGCGAAGGACAGGTCGCCGTCGCCAACCTCGGAGACTGGACCTCGGAGCGCGTGCGCGACGCGGCGCTCCCCGAGATCGCGGTGGTGTCGTCGGGGTACGTGCGCGTCGACACGCTCGACGGCCGCACGGTCTTCGGCCCCATCGCGCTGCCCGGCGGAGGCACCGGCGGACCGCCCACCGTCGCAGATTTCGACGGCGACGGCAGGCCCGAGATCGCCACGGCGGGCGCGCGCGCGTACTCGGTGATCGACCCCGACTGCGTGGCCGCGCCGACGACCGCGCGCGCGGGTGGACGCTGCGCCTCGGGCAACACGGGCGGCGTGCTCTGGTCGCAGCCCTCGCAGGACGCGAGTTCCAACGTCACGGGCAGCACATCGTTCGACTTCGAGGGCGACGGACGCGTCGAGGCCGTGTACGCCGACGAGTGCTTCGCGCGGGTCTACGACGGGCGCACGGGGGCCGTTCTCTTCTCGCAGCACCACTCGTCGTGCACCTGGTACGAGAACCCCGTGGTGGCCGACGTCGACGGAGACTTCCGCGCGGAGATCGTCGTGGGGAGCAACTTCAACTGCGGCTCGGCCACGTCGGGGATCGCGTGCCCTGGCGTCGGCGCGCGCAACGTCGACACGCTCTTCGCGGGCGTGCGGTGCCAGACCGAGCGCGACTGCCTCTCGGGCGTATGCGTCGAGGGCTTCTGCCGCTGCGAGCGCGACGCCCAGTGCTGCCCCGGCGGAGAGGCCGACGCGGGCGCGCCCGTCGAGTGCACCTACGTCTGCGCCGCGCCGCCCGACGGAACCCCGGGGACGGGCAATACGTGCCGTGCGTCGCGCCCCGTGGGCGTGCGAGGGCTGCGCGTCTACAGCGACATCGCCGACCGCTGGGTGGGCTCTCGCCAGCTCTGGAACCAGCACGTCTATCACGTCACCAACGTGCGCGACGACGGCACCGTGCCGCGCACCTCGGCGGTGCCCTTCAACTGGCGCGACCGCACGCTCAACAACTTCCGCACGAACACGCAGGGCTCGGTGGAGCGCATGTCGTCGCCCGACGCGACCTCGTCGGTGCTGCGCTTCGACTGCGGCGCCACGGGGGCGCGCATCACCGCGCGCGTCTGCAACCGCGGCACGTCTCCCCTCGGCGACGGCCTCCCCGTGGGCGTCTTCGACGGAGACCCCGCCGCGGGGGCCAACCGCGTGTGCACGGTCTCGACGCCGCGCGCGCTCTCGCCCGGCGAGTGCGTCAACCTCTCGTGCGAGTGGGCGACGCCGCCGACGACGCTCCCCGGGGTGACGGTCTACGTGCGCGCGGATGACACGGCGACGCGGCGCGAGTGCGACGAGACGAACAACCTCGCGACGCTCTCGGGCGTGCAGTGCCGACCGCCGGGATGAAGCGCAACGGAGACAATCGCGACGACATCCTTGACGCTCGAAGAGCGGCCGTGTAGATACCGCTTCCCTTTCGGGGCGTAGCGCAGCCTGGTAGCGCACCTGGTTCGGGACCAGGGAGTCGGAGGTTCAAATCCTCTCGCCCCGACTCTATTTCTCACCGACTGAGGCGTGAATCACCACCGTGGTTCGCGCCTCTTTTCGTTTGGCGCTTCGCCGCTGCGGTGAACGCGCTTGACACCCCCTCACCCGCTACGGCCGAATGAGCGGGTCGTGACCACACCCTTCAACGCCCACGAGTTCTTCGTCGAGGCGATGCCCGCGTCGTTCAAGGACAAGAGCATCAACATCTTCTCGCTCACCGACGAGGGTCCGAGCGACGTCAGCGTCGTGGTCGCGCGCGACCGGCTCCGCGAGGGCGAGACCCTCGAGCGCTACACGCAGCGGCAGAAGGGGCTCATGGCGCAGCGCATGGCGCGCTTCAAGCTCCTCGGCGAGGGCGCCACGCAGCTCGACGGACAGCCCGCGTGGTGGATCGACTTCGAGTGGGTCGGACCCGAGGGGCCGATGCTCCAGCGGCAGTTCCTCACGCTGAGCCCCATGGGCGTCGCGCTGCTCGTGACGGGCACCTTCCGCGGCACGCCGAAGCCCGAGGCGCTCGAGCTCTTCAACCAGTTCCTCGTGGGCTTTCACCTGCGGCCCGCCGCGGGCTGAGCGACACCTCCGCGACCCGTTCTCTCACCGACGAGCGACGCCAACACCCAATGCCCGAGGCCGCACGCATCACCGATCCCATCGAGCACTCGAACGCGATGGCGGGGCTCATCGCGGGCGCGCTCGTGGGCCTCGCCTTCGGGGCCTTCGTGGTCGCCACGGGCGGCGCGGGGCTCGTCGTCGGCGCGGCCATCATCGGCGGCTCCGTGGCCGCGGGCGCGGGCATCGGCGAGGTGCTCGGCTCGCTGTCGTTCATGGGCGGCAGCGTCTCGGGCGCCATCGCGTCGGGCTCCACCGACACCTTTCACAACGACCTCTTCGCCGCGCGCGCCACCGCGGACTTCGTCGCGTGCTCGTGGGGCGGGCACACGCCCAAGTTCATCGCGATGGGCAGCGCCACGGTCTTCATCAACGACAAGCACGCGGCGCGCAAGAGCGACAAGATCCAGTGCAGCGCGAAGATCTCCGACGGCTCGCACAACGTCTTCATCGAGGGCGGCACGGAGCAGACGCTGGAGCTCGAGAGCGAGATCCCGGGCTGGCTCCACGCGGCCATCTTCGCCGTCGGCGCGCTGAGCGCGGTGATCCTCGCGGGGCCCATCGTGGCGGCCTGCGGCATCGGGCTCTCGATCGCGGGCGGCTACGGCGGACAGCTCCTCGCGCAGCACCTCGGCTTCGGTGAAGACGGTCAGAAGCTCTTCGGCCTCGCGGGCTCGCTCATCGGCGGCTTCGCGGGGATGAAGGGCGGCGCGCGCCTCGCGGAGATCCCACGCGTCGCGGCCCTCGAACGGGCCATGATGCGCCCCGTGCTCGAGCGCTCGCCGGGGATGGCCACGGACCTCGCGCGCATGCCCGGTCGCAGCCCCACGCAGATCGAGGCGCGCACGCAGGTGGCGCGGGACTTCTACCTCCGCAACGGCTCGACCTGGGACCCGACGCTCAACGGCGGCAAAGGGGGCTCGCGTCCCTTCAACCCCGGCGAGGAGAACAGCCATCTCCGCGGGATTGATTTCAATCACCCCGTCGAGATCGTCGAGGCGCCCACCAACCTGTCGAGCTACCAGGCGCCGGGCGGGCGACAGGGCAACTACTACTCGGCCGCGGGCGTGAAGCCCACGGAGCTCGGCATCGGCGACTACGCCACGGGCAGCGGCGGGACGCCCGTTCTCAAGACGCAGACCGACTACGTCGTGCGACCGGGGACGCAGGCCCTCCGATCGCGCGCGGGCGCCATCGACGACACGTGGTCGGTCAAGGGCACACCGCAGCCGAGCGACGGCGGCGGAACGCAGTACTACATCCCCGACAAGAGCGCCGCGACGCAGGTGCCGGGCGCCGTTCGAACCATCGGCCCCGAGCTCCTCAATCCCCGCGGACCCATCGCGGGCGCCACGCCGCCCGCCGCGGGATCGACGGGCGCGCCGCCCTCGGGCACGCCGCCATAACGCGCGCGGCGTCTCCGCGACCGAGCGACACGACACACTCTCCCCGAGGACCGCGATGGCACCGCGCCCGTACTCCGCACTCAAGAACCGCGACGACTTCTTCACCGCGCTCGCGCGCGCTCGCGCCGGGCTCATGGCGCGCGCCGCGGCCGATCCGCAGTACGCGCTGTGGCCCATGATGATCCGTCAGCTCGACGCGATGGCGCAGTGGACCGCGAACGGGCGCATCCCGACGACGGAGGAGCGCGACCGCATCTCCGTGGGGACGCTCGTGGTGAGGGAGCTCGAGCCCATCGAGGAGATCGAGCTCTACAAGCTCGGTCAGGACCTCCACGAGCTCCAGTACTACTTTCAGGTTCACTACGGGAACGAGTCGGCGTAGCGGCGGCGGGTCGTCGATGCGGCGGGTGAAGTCGTCGCGAAGAAAGGCGGGTCGTCCGCTCCGGCGTCGAGCGACTCGCCCGACGCCGGATGCGTGCTCGCGCGGTCGCGCTATTGCGCGCGGAAGACGACCTGGCCGTTGACCGTCGAGAAGGTCACCGTGGTGATCGTGCAGAGGTTGATCGCGTTGACGACGTGCTGCGCGTTGTCGCTGTCGACGATCTTGATGTCGAACACGCACTGCCCCCGGTACATCGACGGGGTGTAGTGCAGCAGCACCGAGGCGCCGTTCGCGAGCACGTCGCTGCCGAGGAGGTCGGCGCCCCACGTCGTCGTCGTGGTGGGCGACGCGTAGAGGTTCACGATGGTGTTGCCCGTGTGGTTCACCACGGTGAAGTCGCGGTCGATGGCGTGCGCCGCCAGCGCGAACGCGAACACCGCGGCCGAAACGAACATCACGAACATGCGCCTCTTCATGGGAGTCTCTCCGATCGAAGGGTCGTCGCCCTCTGCACCCTTGCAGCGCTTCGCCCTTCTCGACTCTTTGTATCGGTCGCGACCTGCGAAGACCTGAGCCCCGCGAAGACTTTTCCAGACGATTTCGTCGCGGCCTCCGCGCGCGCTGCGACGGGTGCGCGCTGGTCACGCGGGGCGGGTCTGTGATACCGCCCGACGCATGGGAACCCCACGACTCGACGCCATCGGGATCGTCGTCCGAGACATGCGCGCGGCGATCCGCTTCTACTCACTCCTCGGGCTCGTCTTCGCGGACGGCGCCGAGACCGAAGACCACGTCGAGGCCACGACGCCCGGCGGGCTGCGCGTGATGCTCGACGACCTCACCCTCGTGAAGAGCTTCAACCCCGACTACGCCGAGCCCTCGGGGCACCGCATGGGCCTCGCGTTCCACTGCGGCGACGCGGCGGGCGTCGACGAGACCTACGCGCGCGTCATCGCCGCGGGCTTCGAAGGCGCGAAGGCCCCGTGGGACGCCTTCTGGGGTCAGCGCTACGCCCAGGTGCGCGACGCCGACGGCAACACCACCGACCTCTTCGCCCCGCTCGGCTGAGCGCTCACTGCACGCGCACGAGCACCGGGATGATCCGGTACTCGCCGCGCGTGCGCGACACGTACACGTAGATCAGCGCGTACGACTGCGAGGGCGCGCTCTCGGGCACGGTCACGCGCATCGTGACGGTGCTCCCGTTGTTCATCGTCGGGGCGCTGAAGCGGACCGTGGGCATGAACGCGCCCGTCGAAGAGCTGCGCAGGTCCCACGGCGCGACGGCCACGTTCGACCAGCCGCGGAGGGTGAACTCCACGGTGCCTCCCGCGTCGGCGGTCTGCGCCTCGGCGGGCGAGATCGACGCGTTGAAGTAGGGCGCGGCGCTGTCTGCGGGCACACACGGATCGCGGTCGCCCATGCGCGCGGCGGCGTTCGACCAGCTCCGCTCGGCGACGAACATCCCCTCGCGGTAGACGTGCAGCGAGAGCGAGCAGAGGTCGGCGAGCTCGTTGCCGATGGCGAGCCACGGGCTCTGCGAGTCCGCCGAGAGCGCCCACGCGGGGTCGGTCACGGGCCTCGGGTTCGTGGCCGCTTCGATGACCTCGTGCGAGAGCGCGTGCTCCTCGACCTCGATGGGCGTGAGCGCGCTGAAGGCCGCGGGCACGGGGCACGCGGGGATCACCGCGTAGGAGAAGCGTCCGCGGGAGTTCGTGGCGGCTTCGAAGTGATAGCCCCCGAAGGCCTCGCAGCTACGCATCACGGGCCGTCCCGCGCCCGCGCTCTGCGTGATCGTCGTGTGCGACGGGAAGTAGATCACATAGAGCGTCTCGCGGATTCCGTCGGCGGCGATGGGGTAGGCGCCGTCTTCGACGCCCGCGGCGAGCATCGACGAGATCTGCCGGTCGGTGATGAGGTCGGGCGCGTTCGCGGGGAGTCGCACCACGGCCTCGACGGAGCCCTCGCCCACGCCGTACTCGTCGCCCACGGCGTGCATCCACGAAGAGCCCACGAGCCATCGCGCCTGCGCTTCGAGCGCGTCGCGGTTGGGGTCGTCGGCGTACGTGATGAGCACCAGCCGCGGGTGCGCCATCACCGCGCCGCCCTGGTTCGGAATCACGATCAGCGGGTCGTGCTCGGCCACCGCGAAGGGCACATCGCGCGCGACATCAACCGCGGCCTCCGCGCTCGCCTTGGGCGTGACATCAGCCGCGGCCACATCGAGCGCGGCGGAGTCGTCGGTCGCATCCGTCGAAGCGTCGGGGGCGGGCGCGCTCCCCTCGGAGCCCGAGCACGCGGAGAGGAGCGCGAGGGTGACGACCGTGAGCGCGGCGCGGAGGTGTCGCATCGAGGCGCGCGAGTGTAGGAGAAAGCGCCGCGACGCGACACCGCCCCGACGGAGAGAGAACCGCCGCGTCAGCGACGGATGAGCAGCGCGATGATCGCCCCGAGGAGGAGCACCAGCGCGCCCAGGAGCCACACGATGCGACGGAGCTGGCGCTCGTAGCTCGCGAAGCCCTCGGGGTTCGCCATCACCTCGACGGAGGCGGGCGCGGGCGGAGCTTCCTCAACGGGGGGCGGCGTCGCAGACGCTCTCGGCGCGCTCGGGTTGAACGACGCGCGGCGCGGCGGAGGCGCGCTCGACGCGATGGGAGACCGACCGTTGCCCGCGGGCGGCGTCGACTTGCCCGCCGACGGAAACACCATCGTCGGAAGCGGGTTGTACACGGGCGCCGCGGGCTCCGCCGCGTCGGGGAGCTGCTCGGGGGCGAGCTCGTCGAGCGCCATTCCCCCGGCCTCTTGAAAGACCAGGGTGAACTTGCCGATCTGGATCACGTCGCCGTCGTCGAGGCGCGCGACGCGCGTCGAGGCGCCGCGCACGCTGATCCCGTTGCTGCTCGTGTCGTGGATGAGAAAGCCCCCGGCGTTGGGCTCGTAGCGCAGGATCGCGTGGTGTCGCGACACGCCGTCGTTGTCGATCACGACGTCGTTCGAAGCGTCGCGGCCGATGCGCGTCGCCACCCGCGTCACGGGGACGCGGCGCACCATGCGATCCTTCAGCCTGACGATGAGCTGCGCCATTGAGGGGTTCTCGCGGTCTCTCGATCGCGCGTCGCCGCCTCCGTCGCAGCGCCGCGCTTCCCCATAGAGAACCACCGTCCGCGCGTGTTCGACAAGTTCCTGCGAGCCGCGGCGTGCCGTTCCGAAGCCCTTCGTCGGGAGCTCCACGGCCTCGCGCAGAGCTCCGCGCTACGGCCTCGGCGACCTCCACGGCGACCCCTCGTCGGTGATCGCCGCGAGCGGAAACACCGCGCCCCCCTCGGCCACGTAGCGGAACACCTCGGTCACCTCGGCGCCCCGCAGCGGCAGCGCCGCGAGCTCTTCGAGCGTCACCCAGCGCGCCTCGAGCGAGTGCTCATCGGCCACGGTCTTGGGCTGCGTGTCATCGCTCGGGCGCGCCACCACGAAGACCCGCACCCGCGCCCCCTCGGGCGACGGCGAGTGCTCCACGCGGAGAAGCCCCTCGACGGTGATCCGCACGCCGCTCTCTTCGAGCGTCTCTCGAACCGCCGCGTCGACGAAGGTCTCGCCGGGCTCGACCCTGCCCGCGGGCAGGTACCAGAGCTGGCCGTGCTTGCGCTCTCGCACGACGAGAAAGCGTCGCCCGAGGCGCACCACGGCCATCGCGAAGAACCACGTCGGAATGGGCTCGCGCGCCACTCAGTCGCCCTTCGAAGCGTCGCCCTTGTAGAAGCCGTCGAGGAGGTCCTTGTTGCGCGCCTCGATGACCTTGCGCTTCATCTTGAGCGAGGGCGTGAGCTCGCCCGTCTCGATGGAGAAGTCCACGGGCAGGATCGCGAACTTCTTGATCGTCTCGAACTTCGCGAGCGTCGCGTTGAGCTGATCGATGGCGCCCTGCACGTGGGCCTTCACCGCGGCCTCGGCGGCGAGCTTCGCGGGGTCGCGCTCGGCGATGTTCTGCGTCGCAGCCCAGCTTTTCACCGCGTCGGGGTCGAGCGTCACCAGGGCCGTGCAGAAGTTCCGGTTGTTGCCGTGCACGAGCACCTGCGAGAGGAGCGGCGAGAGCGCCTTGAGCCGGCCTTCGAGCGCCGTCGGCGCGACGTACTTTCCGCCGCTGGTCTTGATGAGCTCCTTCTTGCGGTCGGTGATGCGGAGAAAGCCTCCGTCTTCGACCTGGCCGATGTCGCCCGTGTGGAGCCACGCGTCGCTGTCGAGCGCCTCCGCCGTCTGCTCGGGGAGGTTGTGATACCCGCGCATGATGCCCGGGCCCTTGAGCAGGATCTCTCCGTCCTCGGCGATCTTCACCTCGGTGCCGGGCATCGGGAGCCCCACGGTGCCGAGGCGGTACTTGTCAGGGCGGTTGACGAAGGTCGCGGCGCTCGACTCCGTGAGCCCGTAGCCCTCGAGGATGATGATCCCCGCGGCGTGAAAGAACTCCGCGACCTCGCGCGAGAGCGGCGCGCTGCCCGACACGAAGTACATGAGGTTGCCGCCGAAGCGCGCGTGCAGCTTCGAGAAGACCAGCCGCGTCGCGATGTCGTACTTGAACTCCAGAAAGCCCGTCACGGGCCGACCCGCCTGGATCTCCTTCGAGACCTCGCGGCCCACGCCCACGGCCCACTGGAAGATCTTCCACTTGAGCCCGCCCGCGTCCTTCGCGCCGCCGACGACCTTCGCGTGCACCTTCTCGAAGATGCGCGGAACCGCCGCCACGAAGGTGGGCTTCACCGCGGCCATGCCGTCGAGGATCTTGTCGACGCGCCCGTCGATGCCGCTCGAAAAACCGATGTAGAGCTGCGCGCACTCGAGCACCTTGCCGAAGCTGTGCGCGAGCGGGAGCCAGAGGTACTGCACGTGCTCGGGCTTGAGCAGCCCGAGCTCCGCGATGGCCTTGCCCTCGTAGACCCAGTTGGTCTGCGTGAGCTCGACGCCCTTGGGCCTGCCCGTCGTGCCCGACGTGTAGATCAGCGTCGCGAGCGAGTCAGACCGCACGGCCTTCGCGATGCGCTCGTAGTCGTCGGGGTGCGCCTTGTCGTGGGCGGTCCCCTGCTCCATGAGCTCGGCCCAGGTGATGGCCCAGCCGTCGTAGCCGCCGTCGCCGTCGATCACGATGACGCGCTTGAGGGCGGGCACCTGCGCGCGCACCTTCGCGAGCTTGTCGAGCTGCTTCTTGTCCTCGACGATCGCCATGACCGTGCGCGAGTCGTTGAGGATGTACGCGCAGTCGTCCTCGGGCGTGGCCGTGTAGACCGTCGTCGTCGCGCCGCCGCCGCAGAGGATCGCCATGTCCGCGAGCACCCACTCGAGGCGCGTGGTGCTGACGATCGCGACGCGCTCCTCGTCTTGGAGCCCCTGCGCGCGGAGGCCCGAGGCCAGCTTGCGCACGGCGTCGCCGACGTCCTTCCACGTCATCGACAGCCACTGGTCGCCCTTGGGGTAGCGGAACGCCTCACCCGCAGGGGTCTCGGTCACGCGATGGAGAAACATCTCGGGCACGGAGTTGAAGTCGTTCATGGCGGGGCGCGAGCGTACCAAAGCGCCGCACCGCCACGGCGACCGAAATCGCCCTCTTTTTCGGGTCCCAGGCGCGCACCTGATGCCGCTAGGCTCCCTCGGCGATGGCCCTCATCACCCCCCTCTCAGCCTCCGACGCCGCGCGCGTCGCCCACGCCTGGAGCCTCGGTTCCGTCGCCCGCGTCGAGCCCATCGCCGCCGGGAGCGTCAACAGCAACTTCATCCTCACGACCGCGCGCGGAGGCTATTTTCTACGCATCTACGAGGAGCAGGGCGCCGACGGCGTGGCCTTCGAATGGCGCCTCCTCGACCACCTCACCGACGCGAAGGTCCCCTCGCCCCGGCGCATCAAGGGCCCGCCCCCGGGCGAGGTCACGGTGGCCTCGAAGCCCGTCGGCGTCTTCGAACTCATGGGCGGCTTCGAACGCTGCCGCCGGCAGGTCACCGGGCTCCACATGGCCGCCGTGGGCGACGCGCTCGCGCGGGTCCACCTCGCCAGCGAGGGCTTCGAACTCACGGGCAACGACCGCTTCGACGCGGCCTCGCTCAAGAAGCGCCTCGACACCGTCGACGTGGCCGCGCACCCCGAGCTCGCGGGTGATGTGGCGAAGCTCCGCGCGACGCTCGACGCGATCCCCGCGTACGAGCTGCCGAAGGGAATCGTGCACGGCGACCTCTTCCGCGACAACGTGCGGTGGGAGAGCGACGCGCTCGTGGCCCTGCTCGACTGGGAGAGCGCGAGCCGCGGCGTGCTCCTCTTCGACGTGGCCGTGGTGCTCCTCGCGTGGTGCTGGACCGATCGCTTCGAGTGGTCGCTCGCGCGCGCCTTCATGGGCGCCTACGACCGCGCGCGCCCGCTCTCGCCCGAGGAGCGCCGCTGCTTCGGCCACGTCGCGACGGCGGCGTGCGCGCGCTTCGCCACGACGCGCATCACGGACTTCTATCTCCGCGGCGGCCCCGGCTCGCCGGGATACCGTGATTACAAGCGCTTTCTGGCGAGGCTCGACGCCGTGCGCGCGATGGCCGAGGGCGAGCTCGCCGCGCGGCTCATCGACTGAGCGACGTCGCTACTGCCGCCGCTCGAACGCGCGAAAGCGCTGCTCGAGCTCCCACTGGGCCTGCGCGCGCTCGCTGGCGCTGAGAAAGGTCTGGCACGACGCGTTGGGCGGATCGCCGACGCCCATCGTCGCGGTCGGCGCGCACGCGGCCACGGGCTGCGCCATCGCCACCGAGGTCCACAGGCTCGCGCCGGGGAGAAAGGCGTGCTCCAGGCTGTTGCGCGCGAGGGTCTTGAGCTGCCTGTACTCGAGGTGCTGATCGCGCACCGCGCGGACGTACTCGCCCGCGAGGCTCGACCGCGACACGCCCTGATCGTCCGTCGAGAGCGCCACGGGAACCCCGTGCGAGAGGTACTGCGCGAGCGGGTGCGCCGCGCCGCGCACCTCGAGGATCTGATCGTTGCTGCTCAGGCACACCTCGACGAGCACGTCGCGGTCGCGCATCTCGTTGAGGAGCCCCTCGGAGTCGGTCTCCGAGAGCACGTCGAGGCCGTGGCCGATGCGCTCGGCGTGGCCCACCTCGACGGCGCGACGGATGTGAAAGGTGTTGGCCGTCGCGTAGCCGCTCGGGAGGTACCGCGGCACGAGCTCGCCCGCGTGCAGCGTGATGTGGAGCGGGCTGCGATGCGTCACCGCGTAGCGCGTGTGGAGCAGGTCGAGCATCGCCATGTGGAGCTCGTAGTTGCGCAGCGACGAGGTGTCGTCCTCGGGCGACGAGAGGTTGGCCGCCACGAGCTGCGGCGTGCGAGAGGCCATCTCGAACGCGCTCACGAGCTGGCCGAAGATCTGGTCGTTGGCGCCCGTGCGTGCGATCTGCGCGGTGAAGCGCACGCGCACGTCGCAGCCCGGCGGCGGCGAGAGCTCGTTGCAGCCGAGGGCCGTGCGGTAGCGCGTCGCGGCGCCCGTCACCGCGGCGATGTCGCGGTCGAGCGCGGCGGCGAAGCCGGGGTTCGTCACGATCGCGTCGTAGAGCATCGGGAGGTTGTCGGCGGTGACCGTGCCCGAGAAGATCGACGCGGCGAGGGAGCCGACGTTGGTGCCCAGGTTGAACATCGTCTCGACGTAGACCTGGTTCTCGTCGGCGGCGCGCGCGGCGATGTCGGCGATGCTGTCGTCGCGGTGCTGCCCCGCGATGGTGCCGAACTTGCCGAAGGTGGCGAAGAAGTGGTCGTGGCCGCTCTCTGCGCCGGGCATGAAGTCGAGCATCGACCACGCGCGGAGGATCTGGTCGAAGAACATCCCCGACGAGGGCGCCGGGAGGTTGCCCGTCGTGGCGCACGCGCTCCGCGCGACGGCCGCGAAGGACGTGCTGTTGATGCAGTTTCCGTCGGCCATGCCCCAGCCGAGGATGGTCTCTGCGTAGACCGCGCCCGAGAGGTGGTTGTGCAGGTCGCCGCCCTTGGGCACCGCGCGCAGAAAGGCCGCGAGCTCCGTGGGGTTGTCGACCACGGCGGTGAAGCGCGCCGCCGCGTTGCGCTCCCAGAGCGCGCCGCACTCCGTGGGCGTGCCGCACGAGGGCGCGGCGTCGGTGACGTCGGTCACCGCGTCGGTGCTCGCGTCGCGAGACGTGTCGTTCTCGACGACGTCGGAGCTGTCTCCCGCGCTCGCGTCGCGCGTCGCGTCGGCGGCGTCGTCGGGCGCGACGGTGGCGTCCGAGGGGGCGGTGCCTCCATCGACCGAGCATGCGGTTCCGAACGAGAGGAGGAGCGCGAGCGCGAGCGGGCGGCGGGTCATGGGGCGCGAGTGATACTCCAAGTGACGCGGCGACGTCTCCATGCGTCGCGCCGAGGCGTCACCGCCGCACGATCGCGGGGCGCGATGTGAGACACTCGCGCGATGCCCCTCGCGCTCCCCGACGGATGGTCGCTCTGGTGGCTCATCGAGCAGACCACGTTCGAATCGTGGCTCGTTCGACGCGAGGGCTCTGCCTCGTGGTTCGAAGCGTCGCTGCTCCATCGCGACCACGTCTACGACGACCTCCTGTGGGACGAGCAGGTCGCCTTCGTGGCCGAGCGCTGCCGCCTCGCGCAGCACGGCGCCCTCCCTCGCGTGACCGCGCGACTCGCGCTCGACACGGCGCGCCTCGTGATCACCGAGCGCGTAGGGGGCCTCGCGCTCGACGCGCTCCTCGCGAGCGCGCGACGCGGGGCGACGCCGCTGCGCCCCTCCGACGCGGCGCGCATCGTGGGGAGCGTCGCCGACGGCCTCGCGCGCCTCTACGCCGACGTGGGCTACGTGCACGGCAACCTGCACACGTCGCACATCCGCGTGACCGCCAGCGGCAGCGCCGTGCTCCGCGACCCGTGGCGGCTCTCGCTCAACGCGAACGCCAACGTGACGGGGCGAACGTCATACGCGCCGCGCTTCAACTACATGGCGCCCGAGATCGTGAAGGGCCTCCCGCGCGACCCGCGCGCCGACGTGTACTCCCTCGGCGTGATGCTCTACGAGGCCGTGACCGGCGTCGTGGCCTACACGGCTCCGAGCGATTTCGAGCTCCTCCGGCGCATCCTCGACGCGGCTCCGCTCGCGGCGCCGCGCGCGATCAACGCGGCGGTGCCCGAGGCGCTCGACGCGGTGATCCGACGCGCCATTTCGAAGCGCGCCGAAGACCGCTTCGCCCACACGGGCGAGCTCGCCGCCGCCCTCGCCCCGTGGAACATCGTCGAGCCCGCGCACTACCGCGCCTCGTCGTCGCAGCTCTTCGAACGCTACGCGACGCCGCTCGACAGGGCCGTCTCGCGCATCGTCGACGCCCCCGGCTCGCTCACGGGCGGAGACCGCAGGTCCCTCTGGCGCGCGCTCCGCGAGACGCTGCTCGACGGGCTCTCGCGCGGCCGCGACGACGCCGACGCGGTGATCGCGCTGACCGAGCTCCGCGACGAGGCCGCGGCGGATCTCCGCGCGCTCCAGGCCGACGAGCGCACCGCGGGGGCGTCGAAGGGGCTCATCGCGCGGCTCCTCACGGGCGCGCTCATCGACGTGCGCGCGCCGCGGCGGGTGCGGCTCGGGGCGGTCGAGGTCGAGACCTGCCCGCGCGCGTGGAGCTCGCTCCGCAAGCTCTCCACCGAAGACGACCGACGCCACTGCGAGGCGTGCGACGAGTTCGTGATCCGCGTCGACGACACCGAGACGCTCGCCCTCTCGGCAGGACGCGCCTGCGTGAGCGTCCGGCGCTTCACGTGACGACATCGCAGCGTCGAGACGCGCCTCGCGCTCGTCCGTTCGCGTGAGGGCCGCGCGGGCGAACGCCGCCCTGCGCGCGGCGGTTCACGCCACGGTCAGTCCCGCGCGTCGCCGCGGAGCACCACCACCGCGCCGCGGGGGAGCCCTCGAATCTCGACCCTGCGCGCGTCTGCGATCCCCAGCCGCACGGGACGGTCTTCGAACCACAGCCCCGCGTACCTCGGCGTGCGCACGAGGGCGCGACCGTCGAGCACGCGCACCGCGTCGCGCGGCAGCGTCGTGGGAACCTCGCGCGGCGCGAACGAGAGGTGCGCGTCGAGGCGCTGACCGATCGCGAGGTTCGCCCCGCCCGTGAGCGAGATCCACGCCATTCGAATCACGCCGTCGGCGCGCACGCGCACGTCTTCGACCCCGACGCGGCGGCGTTCGAGCCTCGGGCTCACGCGCGCGACGGTCCCTTCTGCGAGCCGATCGTCGCTGCCGACGAGCGTCACGAAGACGGGCATCCCGACGGTCACGCGCGGCGCGTCGAGCTCCTCGATCTCGGCGCGCACCTCGACGCGAGAGGGGTCGGCGATGTCGAAGAGCGCCTCCGTCGAAGGGAGCGAGACCGTGTCACCGGGATCGATGCGGCGCGCGAGCACGGCGCCCGCGATGGGCGCCACGATGCGCGTGCGGGCGAGGTCTCTGCGCGCGAGCTCCACCGACGCCGAGGCCGCCTCGACGCGCGCCCGCGCGGCCCGCACATCGACGTCTCGACCGCCGCGGGTCATCATGCGAACGCGCGCCTCGGCCATGTGAACGCGCTCGAGCGCGACGGACGCGAGCGACTGCGCCGAGGTGGCCTCGGCCTCCGCGCCGGCGCCCGAGCCGCGCAGCCGCTCGGCGCGCGCGGCCCGGTCTCTCGCGAGCTCGTACTCCCTCCGCGCCGCCGCGGCTTCGGCCTCTGCGAGCGCGCGATCCTCGGGACGCGCGGGGGCTGCAACGGCGGCGGCGTTGGCGTCGAGGGCGCTCCGCTCGGCCTGGCGCCGCAACACCTCGGCCTCGAACGACTCGGCCTCGATCTCCGCGAGGAGCTGCCCCTCCTCGACGCGATCCCCCTCGCGAACGAGCACGCGGAGCACGCGCCCTTCGCCCGCGCGCGCGCACCTCGGCGACGCCCTCCGTCGAGACCACCTCGGCCCGCGCGACGAGTCGCTCGGTGAGCGACGCGGGCTCGACGCGCACGGTCGGCCTGCGCGCGTTGTTGGCGACCGCGACGCCTCCGACGGTGACGGCGACGGTGAGCGCGGCGGCGACGATCCAACGCGTCTTCATGCGTGACCTCCCGATCGATCGGCGGTGAGGAGCCCGTCTTCGATCTCGATGATGCGGTCGGCGAAGCGCTCCATGCGGTGGTCGTGCGTGACGATGAGCACGCCGCGGCGCGCGTCGACGAGCCCGCGCAGGATCTCCATCACGGCCATCCCCGTGGCCGAGTCGAGCGCGGCGGTGATCTCGTCGCCGAGCACGAGCCTCGGGTCACCCGCGAGGGCGCGCGCGATCGCCACGCGCTGCTTCTGCCCGCCCGAGAGCTCGCCGGGCCGATGATGCAGCCGCGTCGCGAGGCCCACGTGTTCGAGCGCGCGCTTCGCCATGTCGCGCGCCTCACCGATGGAGCGCCCCTGCAGCGCGAGCACCTCGGCCACGTTGTCGAGCGCCGTCAGCGCGGGGAAGAGGTTGTACGTCTGGAACACGAAGCCGAGGTTCCTCCGACGCACGCGCGCGGCCTCGGCGTCGGGGAGCGACGAGATGGGCACGCCGCAGAGCTCGACGTCGCCCGTGGTCGGTCTCAAGAGCCCCGCGAGGATCGAGAGCAGCGTGGTCTTGCCCGACCCCGACGGCCCCATGAGCAGGCTCAGCTCCCCGGCGCGGATCTCGAGGTTGATCCCGTGGAGCACGGGCACCGCGAGGTCGCCCACGCCGTAGGAGCGCGTGACGTCCTTCGCGCGCACGAGCGCGTCGCCGCTCACTTGAACACCTCGGCGGCCTCGAGCTGGAGCACCGCGCGCACGCTCCACAGGCTCGCGACGAAGCACATGAGCAGCACCGCGCCGAGGCCCACCGCGAGCACCGGGGGAGAGAACAGCACCACGAGCCCCTGCCCCGCGATGCCGACCCGTATGAGCAGCGATTGAAGCAGCCCGATGCCTCCGCCCACGAAGGCCAGAAGCCCCGCCTGCCACGCGACGAAGCCGACGATCTCCCAGTCTGACGCGCCGAGGGCCTTGAGCGTGGCGAGCTCGCGCATGTGCTCGCGGGTCACGGCGTAGAGCGTCTGACCCACGATCACCACGCCCACCACGAGCCCGAGAATGGCCGTGAAGGCCAGCGCAGAGCCCGCGCCCGAGCCGTTGACCCAGTGGTCCTCCGTCGACTGGATGAAGGCCGCGGTGGTGACCGCGTCGAGGTCCGCGTGGCGTCGCACGTGGCGCACGACGTCGTCGGCGCAGCGCGGGTCTTTGAGGTCGACGACCCAGTAGCTCGCGCGGTCGTCGCCGAGGTGGAGGAGCCGCCGCGCGCTCTCGATCTCGATGAAGAGAAAGGGCACGAGCGTGAACGAGCGCATCCCCTCGGTGGTGGCGGCGATGTGCACGGTCTGACCGGCGACCTCGAGGTTCGACCCGATGGGCTCCCCCTCGATCTGGAGCTTGCCGAGGTCGAGGTTGTCGACGGCGGCGCGCATCGGCGCGTGAAGGTCCTGCGGGAGCCCACGGTGAAAGGTCCACGGCACGATGGGGTCTTCGCCGCGCTCGTACCCGACGACGGTCACGGCGTCGGGCGTGCCGCGGGGCTTCCGCATCCCGACGAAGGTGTAGACCATCGCGCGCACGCGTCGGACGCAGGGGTGCGAGCTCACGGCCGAGCGCGCGGCGCCGCTCATGGGCTCGCTGTTGTCGATCACCTCGATGCCGCGAGGCATCACCCAGAGGTCGCCGCCGGTGCGCTGGATGATCCCCGAGGCCATGGAGAGAAAGCCCGCGTAGAGCCCCATCTGCACGAGCACGAGCGACGCGGCGAAGGCCACGCCCGCGAGCGCCGCGAGGAACTTCCCGCGGTCATGGAGGAGAGACTGGATCGCGATCCGACGCACTGGAGTGGTTCACCGCGGCTTCGAGCTGCGCGCGGCGCATCCTACACGCGGCATCAGTCGAGGGAGAGCGCGCGTCGAAACGCGGTGGTCGTATGCGGGGCGCGCACGGCGTCGGCGTCGGCCACGAGGCGCGTGAGGGCGCGCACGAGCACCCTCGCCTGACGCGCGTCGGAGTCCGTCGCCGTGGGCATCTCCGCGAGCCTGCGCGACGCGGCGAGGGCCTCGGGGAAGCGCCCCCCCTGCGAGGCCATCTCGACGAGGAGGCGCGTGGCCTCGACGCTCTCTTGATGATCCCGCAGCACCGCGAGGGCGTCGTCGAGGGCGCCGAGGGCGTTGAGGGCGCGGGCGTACTCCATCGCGTCGCGGTCACGGGCGAAGGCCCTGCGCGGCGTGCGTGCGAGCTCCTGCAGCGCCTCCGCGCGGTGGCCCCGCGCGTCGAGGCTGCGGGCGTACCCGAGGTGCGCCCCGAGGTTGCCCGGGTCGGCCTCGATCGCGTGGAGGAACATCCCTTCGGCTTCGAGCGCGTGGTGATCGCGCTCGGCCATGAGGCCTCGCTCGCACCAGCCCACGGCGACGTCGCGGGCGATGGCGTTGATCTCGGGGCCGATGGGAGACACCTGCGCCGAGGCCGTCGCGGGCAGGAGCGAGAGTGCGGCGAGGAGCACGACGGAGGTTGGTTTCATCGCAGCGTGACGCAGATCGTAGCAGCGAGCGCGACGCTTGTGGCGCTTGAAGGCGCGACGGGGAGCGACGCGTCGGAAATGCGCGAGGAGTGCTGTAACGCGCCGCTGCGATCAACGAAGGTCGGAGGCGCGACGGCGTCGGCGCGTCCGCAAGAGAAGCCCCGAGGTCAGGAAGAAATTGATGGTATCGATCGATGCGCGATGCAGACGTCCGCTCTAGATGAGGGCACCATCCGCGAGGTCGAGCCGATGCTTCGAAGGCTCGCCCTTCGCGCAGTGCGAGACGCGACGCTCGCGGGAGACCTCGTTCAGTCGACGTTCCTCGCGGCGATGGAACCCGGCTCGACCTTCGACGCGACGCGCGGCAGCGTGCGGGGGTTCCTCGTGGGTATTCTGATGAGGAAAGCGGCGGACCATTTCAGGCGCGCGCGTCGAGAGCGCGTGTCCCGGGAGGCGGGCGAGGAATTCGAGGCCGTCACCGACCGCGTCTCGCACGACCCGAGGAACGCGATGCACCCCGCCGATCGACGGCGCGCAATGGCGGTGGTCGAGGAGGCCCTGGGGCGGCTCCCCGAACTGCAAAGGCTCGCCGTGATTGCCTGCGACATCGAACAGTTGGAGCGAGACGAGATCGCGCGCGCGCTGGAGGTCACCGAGGGCAACCTGCGGATCCTCCTCCACCGCGGGCGTCACCAAATCAGAAAGGCACTCGAAGATGCTGGGATGCGATGAAGTCGAGCGCCTCCTCAGTGACTACGAAGACGGCGCGGTCCCCCTCCCCAAGCGGCTCGCGATCCGCGTCCACCTGATGATGTGCCGCGGATGCCGATCGCTGGAGCGCTCATTGCGCAACACGATCGGGGTGCTCCATGAGATGCGCGATGAGCCCGGCGACGGCGGGCCGACCCGGTAGCCGCGCTCGCGTCGTCGCCGTCGCTTGACGAAGTCGCCCTGCGAGGCCGTGACCGGCGTTACGACGAGGGCGCCTGTCCGGGGGCGTGTCGCGCGTTGATGGTCCAGTCGTAGTCGACGAACTCGACCGCGAAGTCCCGGGGGATCTGCGCATCGGCCGCGCGGTAGCGGTTGTTGAACGAGACGCGGTCGCCTTCGGCACGGCCGCGCGCGCGCTCGTACTCGGCGAAGTCTCCCTCGTACCAGTCAAAGATCTTCGAGAGCACGACGCGTCGCGCGGCGACGTCGACCCTGACGTTTCGCGTCTCGTTGCAGAACCGCCGCGCCTCGCGGTCGAGCTGCGCCTCGATGCGCGCTGGCGTGAAGGCCTCGTTGGGGAGCCGCGGGCACCCGCCCGACGCGCAGTTGAGCGCGAAGTGCACCCTGGCGTCGTGGAAGGCCGCGCGCACGCGGTCGTCTTCGAGGTCCTTGAGGTTCGTCTCCGCGCCGTCGATCACGAAGCGCGTCGAGTAGAAGAACGAGAGCCGCGTGCCGTCGAGGCTGCGGAGCGGCGGTCGATCGATGACGTTGCGCCACACGGTGGCGTTGTAGGCGGCGATGAAGAAGGCCTTGCGATGGTCCTCCGTGGGATACAGCTCGGGACGCGAGGCAGGCCCCGCCTGCGCGACGAACGCGAGAATCCGGTCGAGCTCCGCACGACCGCGTCGCAGGCGCCGATAGTCGACGCGTCCCCCTCCATCTGCATCGACGTACTCGCGCAGGAGCCGATCGTACGCGTCGAAGGGGAAGGCGCGCGCGGCGCTCACCTCGGGCCGCGTGAGCGAGGCGCGCGGGCGGGCGGTGTGCTTGCCGCCAAACGCGAGGGCGAGTCCAACGGTGAGCAGCGCGACGCACACGCCGAGCGCCCACGCGGCGCGGCGGTTCGGGGGACGGCGGTTGGGACCTTTCACGCGAGCATCCGTTTCTAGCGCCCGGCCGATGACGCCGTCGGTCTCTTCGCACGAGCGTCGTTCTCGTTTCATCGTTCTGTCGTGGGGCACCACGCCGCTCGGGACGCTCGCCGCGCACGCGTCTCATCGAAGCGGGTCACGCGAGAATCGCTCGCGTGCACCCGACGCAGGTTACCGATCGAATCAAATGCGCGTAACGACTTCGCGCGCTCGACGAACCTCTCCTCGTTCACCGCGCTCAACACAGAGGGAGTCTCATGAACCGTTCCATCAACTCGATGTTCGGCGCCGCCGTCGCGTGCGCCCTCGCGGCTGGTTGCAGCGACGCCGCCTCCACCCCGCCAGCGACCAACGCGGCCGCATACTATTCGAGCCTCGCGTCGTCGGCGCTCGGGGCGACGAGCAACACCGCGACCTGCGCCTCCTGCCACTCCAACGACGGCACGCCGCGCTCGGGCGAGACGCTGCGCAACATCGCCTATCACACGAGCTTCAAGGGCGGCATGGCCCCGACGCTCCTCATGGCGACGAACGCCTGCGTCACGGGCTGGATGGGCGGAACCGCGCTCACCGAGACGGACCCGCGCTGGCTCTCGCTCCAGACCTACATGCGATCGATCTCGAGCCCCGAGTTCACGACGCCCAACACGATGATCCCCGAGGTGCTCGCCAACGAGGCGGCCTACGAGTCGACGTACGCAGGCGGTGACGCGACCGCGGGTGCGCCTCTCTACGCGCGCTACTGCGGCACCTGTCACAGCGTCGGCACCACCGTGAACACCGCCCGTGCGACCTCGCGCGCGGGACTCCGTTCGCTCTCGGTCGGGCGCATCGCGCAGCAGGTCCGCACGTCGGGACCGCCTCCGTCGGGCGCGATGGACTCGGCCGACAGCACGCCGGGGCCGATGCCCTTCTTCGAACCCGACGAGCTCCCGCCTGCGGACCTCAGGAACATCATCGCGTACGTGCGCAGCGCGATGTGACAGGGATCGCCGCTCGCGCCGAGAACGCTCGTAACGCCGCGCCAGCACCGCGCGAAGAAGAGACGAAGAAGCGATGCACTCGCCGCGGGTGCGGAGACGGCATCACCCCCGATACCCACAGGAGTCGAGACCATGAAGAAGATCAACGTGCTGCGTTCCGCGATGGCCGGTCTGGCAGGCACCGCGGCGATGACGATGTTTATGCTGACCGCGCCGCGCATGGGCCTCCCTCCGATGAACGTCGGTCACATGCTCGGGTCGATGATGGGCGGCGTCGACGCGCTCGGATGGATGGCCCACGCGATGATCGGCGTCGGCCTGGCCGTAGGCTACGCGATCGCGTCGTTGCGTCTGCCCGGCCACGGCGCGCTTCGCGGCGCGCTGTTCGGGATCGCGCCCTGGCTCATGGCGCAGCTCGTCGTGATGCCCATGATGGGTGCGGGCCTCTTCGGCGGCTCCGCCCTCGGTGCGATGGGGAGCCTCATGGCGCACCTCGTCTACGGCGCGATCGTCGGCGCCATCGTCGACTCCGACACGGTGTCGACCTCGATCCCGCGCGCCGCGCAACCTGCGAACGTGTAGGTGCCAGGCCGACGCCCCAGCCCGACCTTGAGTGCATGATCGACCTCCACGACCAGCGCTTGTTCGAGCGCGCTCGCGATCCAGCGTGAGCGCGCGTCAGCGCGGAGTGAGGTCTTCGCGAAGCTCAGCGGCATAGCCCCAGAGGGCGTTCGAATGCCCTGGAGCCCGGCGCGCCGCTTCGCGTAGTTTGTTGATGACGTCGCGAAGCACTCGTTCGATGCGAGGGACGTCGTTCAACACGGGGAGAAGTGTCATGCCATCGAAGGAAGTGACAGACAGGGCGAAGTCCGCGGGCGCGGTCGTGGCGTCGATCGAGGCGCACGCGCCCGCCGCGAGCGCCGCGATCGAGGGACTGTTCAAGCGCGTGCTGCGAAGAGGAGAGACGATGCCCGACGTGGCCTTCACGCTGGCGCTCTTCGGGCGCCTCTTGAAGGCCGACAGTGACGCGCTCGTGGCGGCCGACGACGCCCACGAAGACGAGAAGGCTGACGACGCGGCGCCGCGCAGGGTCCGCGACGCGTCGGCGGCGCGCGTCCGCGAGGGGTGCGTCCACGCACGCGACGGCGTGTCGACGGTGTACGGCGAGGCGGCGCTCAGGGTGCTTGGCATGGGGACGGCCCCTCCCGCGGTGAGCGACGGGGCGGCCCTTGTGCGCTGGGCGACGGCTGCGGCGACGAAGCTCGAAGACGTCGCGGTCGTGCTGCCCAAACCAGTCCGGCGTGGTGTGTCCATCGATCGCGCCGCGCTCGCGGAGGGAATCCGCGAAAAGCTCTCGTCCCTCTCGGAGTCGATCGCAGACGTCGAGCGAGAGCGCCGCGAGCTCGAAGCGACGCAGGCCGCGAAGAACAGCGCCGCGGAGCGGAACGACAGGACCTTCGCGCTCGTGGCCAACGTGGCGAGCGCCGTGTTCGACGCCGCCGGGATGCCGGATCAGGCGGCGAAGGTGCGCCCGAGCGTGAAGCGCCCCGGGCGCGTCGAAGACGCCGACGGGCCCCCCGACGACGGAGGCGGCACGGGCACGCAGTAGCGCAGGGCCCGACGACGAGCGCTCATCCTTCCCCTCGAAAACGCGAACCGCATCTCACAGCGAAGCAAGCACGCACCAGGAACGCCTCCTGCGGTTCGCAGAGGAGCGTTTGTGCATCGGAAACGCCTCCTGCGGTTCGCAGAGGAGCGTTTGTGCATCGGAAACGCCTCCTGCGGTTCGCAGAGGAGCGTTCATGCTCCGAGAACCCTTTGGGGGATTCGCGGCAGGGCTTCTCTCGCTACGAGCGTCGCCGCCCACGACGCGTCGCTCGACGTCGCGGCCGCCACCGAGAACGCGACGCGCGCGATCGTCGCTCGGCGCGTGCCCGAAGGGCGCTTCACGACGATCGGCGCGCGCTGCCCGTCAGGCCCGACGGAGGGTGATTCGGTAGTAGTTCCAGACGATCGCGAACGAGACGAAGATGGCGAGGAAGCCCCACGTCATCGGCGGCGCGCCCTGCGCGATCGAGAGCGCGAGGCCCACGACCGCGGCGCCCGACCAGAGGCACTTGAGAGACAGCATCGCGCGGTACACCTCGACGCCCTCGCGGCGCCCGAGAAGAGATTGAACGCCGATGCCCACGAGCGCCGCCCCCACGAGGCGCGTCGTCACCGGATCGACCACCGTCCACCCGAACGCGCGCAGCGTAGCGTCTGGCGCGACGATCATCGGCGCGGCGAAGAGAACGTCCGCGACGAAGTGCGCGACGAACCAATGACGGAGCGACTGGGGGACCTCGGCCTGACGCATCGGGACCGATGGCATCGCGCCGACACGCCCACCGTCAAGCTCCGAAGCGCCTTCGAAACGGCCCCGCGCATCCGCCACGGAGCAGCCTCGTGTCGGCGTCGCTCGATGCATCCACGGGCTGTGGCCCTTCGGCACGAGGGAGGGGCACGAACGTCCCCGCGTCAGGGAGGGCCGCGTCCGCCGCGTTGCGCACCGACGCGGGCCGGCGAGCCTCGGCGCCGAGGCAGCCCGTGACGACGGCACCCCCCGGCGCGAACGCCCGCAGTCTCTGCCCTGTGCGCGTCAGGGAATCACTCCTTCGCGGGGCTTCGTCCACGCCGTGTGACACGTTACAAGCAAACCGCCGCGACGACTTGAGCGCGCGACTCGTTGGGCGAGGCGACGATTCTCTGTAACCGTTCGGTCGCATCGCGCGAAGGGCAACGCGCTGCGCCCCCAATGACCACCATGACGCCTCCCCCACCGAACGACTACCAGAGCGCCGTCGACGCGCTCTACGCCGAGGCCGCGACGACCCCGATGGCCTCCCTCTGCTGCACGTCGACCCCGCCGTGGAAGCTCCCCGGCCTCCGCGTCCCCCAGGGGATGCTTGACCGCAACTACGGCTGCGGCTCGACGGTCAACCCTCGCGACCTCACGGCCTGTGAGCGCGCGCTCTACGTGGGCGTCGGCGGCGGCCTCGAAGCCCTCCAGATGGCCTGGTTCATCCGGCGCCCCGGCGGCGTCGTCGCAGTCGACCGCGTCCCCGCGATGCTCGACGCGGCGCGCGCGCTGCTCGAAGAGGCCGCGACGCTCAACGACTGGTTCGATCCGTCCTTCGTCGAGCTTCGCCGCGGCGACGCGCTCGACCTCCCGGTGAGCGACAGCGAAGTCGACCTCGCGGCGCAGAACTGCCTGTTCAACATCTTCACCCGCGAGCACCTCGACCGCGCGCTCTCGGAAATGCACCGCGCCCTGCGCCCCCGCGGTCGTCTCGTGCTGTCAGACCCCGTCGCGTCGCGCCCCGTCCCCGCGCACCTCGCGGCGGACCCGCGCCTCCGCGCCGAGTGCCTCTCGGGCGCGCTCCCTCTCAACGCGTACCTCGATCGCATCGTCGGAGCGGGCTTCGGGACCGTCGAGGTCCGTTCGAAGCGCCCGTACCGCGTGCTCGATCGAACCCGCTACGGCCTCGACGAGCACGTCCTCCTCGACACCGTCGAGCTCGTCGCCATCCGCGACCCGGTCCCGCTCGACGGCCCCTGCGTCTTCACGGGGCGCACGGCAACGTGGGTCGGCGAGGGCGACGTCTTCGACGATGGCAGGGGGCACCGCATGGTCCGCGACGTGCCGCTCGGCGTGTGCGACAAGACCGCCGACGCGCTCTCGGCCCTCGGCCTCGAAGCCATCATCGTCACGCCGTCTACGTGGCATTACCCGGGCGATGGCTGCTGCTGAGCGCCCGCGCACGACGCGTCGGAGGCCATCGTTTCCCCGTTGCGACGGCGCGCGCGGTTGCGCGAGAGTGCCCTCGTCAACGCCGCGCCGCCGCGACGCACCACGCGTGATCGAAGGAACCACCCTCATGCTGCGAGAGCACCTGCTCGCCCGATTTCTCCGCGTGCGGTCTCGCACCGAGCGCCTCGCGGCGCCGCTCAGCCCCGAAGACCAGAACCTCCAGTCGATGCCCGCGGCGAGCCCCACCAAGTGGCACCGCGCGCACACGACGTGGTTCTTCGAAGAGTTCCTGCTCGCGCCCCTCGGGGTGGCGCGCGTCGACGCGCGCTACGCGTACCTCTTCAACTCGTACTACAACGCCGTGGGCCCGCGTCACGCCCGCCCCGCGCGGGGGATGCTCTCTCGCCCCTCGGCCGCGGAGGTGAGCGCCTACCGCCGCGAGGTCGACGGCCGCGTCGAGGCGCTCCTCTCGTCGACGAGCGACCACACGCTCCTCGACCTCGCGCCCATCATCGAGCT
Source organism: Polyangiales bacterium (assembly GCA_046351535.1). Lineage (GTDB taxonomy): Bacteria > Myxococcota_A > Polyangia > Polyangiales > CAISKJ01. The sequence continues at coordinate 163,709 of JAXLYG010000013.1, read as the reverse complement.
CGGCCTCGCCCACGAGGAGCAGCACCAGGAGCTCATCCTCACCGACATCCACCACGCGCTCTCGCAGAGCCCGCTGCGCCCCGAGTACATCCCTCCCCTCGACGAGGCGACGCGCGCAGCGCCCGCGGGAGAGCCCTGGATCGAGCACCCCGGCGGCCTCGTCGAGGTCGGCCACGCGGGCGACGGATTCGCGTTCGACAACGAGGGTCCGCGGCACCGCGTGTGGCTCGACCCCTTCGCGCTCTCGCGCGAGCTCGTGCGCGTGCGCGACGTGATCGCCTTCGCGCGCGCCGACGGCTACCGCACGCCCTCTCTCTGGCTCAGCGAGGGCTTCGACTGGGCGCGCGCCAACGACGTCACCGCGCCGCTCTACGCCGAGATCGACGGCGACGCGATGCGCGCCTTCACGCTCCACGGGCTGCGCGAGCTCGACGCCGACGCGCCCGCGACGAACCTCTCGTACTACGAGGCCGACGCGATCGCGCGCTTCCTCGGTCACAGGCTGCCGACGGAGTTCGAGTGGGAGGCCGCCGCGGGCGACGACGCCGCCGGAGGACACCAGCTCGACGTCGACCACGACGGCATCACGAGCTCGCTCGCCACCGAGCGCGCGGGCGCTTCGTTCTACGGCAGCGCGTGGGTGTGGACGGCGTCGAGCTACGAGGCCTACCCGGGCTTCTGGCCCGCCGAGGGCGCTGTCGGCGAGTACAACGGAAAGTTCATGGTGAATCAGCGCGTGCTCCGCGGCGGGTCGATGTACACGCCGCGCGGCCACCTGCGCCGCAGCTACCGGAACTTCTGGCACCCCGACACGCGCTTTCAACGAACGGGCTTGCGCCTCGCGCGGCGCCTCTGACGCCCCAACACCCACGGACCGCGGACACCGACGATGCCCACGCGAACCTCTGCCCTCACCGAAACGATCCTGCGGGGGCTGCGCGGCGCGCCGCCGTCGCTGCCGAGCGTGCTGCTCTACGACGACCTCGGCTCGGCGCTCTTCGAAGCGATCACGCACCTGCCCGAGTACGAGCTCACGCGCGCCGACGTGCGGCTCATCGAGGGCCACACGCGCGACGAGCTCGACGCGCTCCCCGGTCACCTCGACGTCGTCGAGCTCGGCCCCGGCGCGGGACGCAAGGCGCTGGTCTTTCTTCGCACGCTCTGCGAGCGCCAGGAGCGGGTGAGCTTCGCCGCGATCGACGTGTCTCCGAGCGCGCTCGAAGGCTGTCGCCGCACGCTCGAAGAGCTCCCCGCGGTGAGCTTTCGCGCCGTGGTGGCGACCTACCTCGACGGGCTCCGCATGGTGCCCCGCGCGGAGGGAACGCGACGCCTCGTGCTCTTTCTCGGGAGCAACCTCTCGAACTTCGACCGCCGCGAGGCCGTGGACTTTCTCCGCGGCGTGAGGGCGACGCTCGAACCCGGCGACGCGCTGCTCCTCGGCACCGACGTGAGCGCCACGGCGGAGCGGCTGATCCCCGCGTACGACGACGCGCTCGGGGTCACGGCGGCGTTCAACCGCAACGTGCTCGCGCGCCTCAACCGCGAGTGGGGCGCCGACTTCGAGCTCCGTGATTTCACCCACGAGGCCCGGTGGAACGCGCCCGAGCGGCGCATCGAGATGCACCTCGTCGCGACGCGCGACACCGGGGCGAAGCTCTTCGGCGAGACCTTTCGCTTCGCGAAGGGCGCGTCGATCTGGACGGAGTCGAGCCACCGCTTCGACGTGAGGGAGCTTCGCGCGTGGGCGACGGAGACGGGCTTCGGCTGTGCGGGGCAGTGGGTCGACGCGCGGTGGCCCTTCGCGCACTCGCTCCTCGTGGCGGGGTGACCTGAGGCCTGTCGCTACGCCTCGGTGGGCTTCGCGAGGCGGTCGAGCATCGGGCGGAACGCGCCGCGGTACGACCAGGCCATGAAGATCTCGAGCGCGAGCATGAACACCACGAGCCCGTAGTTGGGCGCGAGCACGGTGTGAAAGAGCGCGATGTTCACCACGATGGGCGCGAGCAGCGTCAGCGCGAGGGGAACGAACTGCCCCGCGAGCAGCGCGATGCCCGCGAGCAGCTCGATCACCTTGACCACGTACATCGTGTAGCCCGACGCGGCGAGGCCGGTCATGTACGTCGTCGCGGCCTCGGGCATCGGGTTGTGCGGCATCTTCCCCGAGAAGAACAGCAGCGCGGGGACCAGGAACATCAGCCCGAGGAGCACCCTCGCGGCGATCACGGCCTTCTTCATCGACATCTCCTCGTTGCGCCGGGAGACACTCGAAGCCACGCCCCGGCGACGCGGGAGCGAGACTAGACCCCGCGCGACCGCGCCACCAAGAAGTGCGCTCCTCGTGCGGCGCTACGCGCGGGTTGCCAGATCGGACTCCGCGAGCGGCGGAGCCACGTCGCAGGTCACGACATCCAACTCCCCTTCGGCCATCTCGGCGCGCTCGACGAGCTCCACGGTGTCGGCGCGCACCGCGCTCGAGAGGTCACCGAGGGCCGCCGAGAGCCGCGCGAGCGTCGACGCGTTGCCCGCGAGCGCGAGCGAGTTGACCACGCGCCCCACGCTCGCGCCGAGCTCGCTCTTGCGCTTGTTGACCACGGCCATCGCGTGCGCCGCGAGCCCGAGGAGCCCCGCATCCGAGACCCCCTCGGCCGCCGCGAACTCGCGCTCCGAAGGCCACGGCGCGCGGTGGATCGAGGGCTCTCCGCGCTCCTCCGCGAAGGCCCACGACCACACCTCCTCGGTGATGTACGGGAGCACCGGCGCGAAGAGCCGCAGGAGCACGCTGAGCCCCAGTCGAAGCGCCGCCACCGCGGAGCCTCTCGCATCTTCGCTCGCGCCGCCGTCGCCGCGGGCGCGCCCCTTCACGAGCTCGAGGTACGAGTCGGTGAACCACTGCCAGAAGAAGGTCTCCGTGCGTTCGAGCGCCGACGCGTAGTCGAAGCCGTCGAAGCTCTTCGAAGCGTCGCGCGCGACATCGCCGAGGGCCTTCACGAACGCGCGGTCGAGGGCATCGGTGACGGGGCGCTCCTCGGCCTTCTGTGAGAGCACGTACTTGCCCGCGTTGAAGAGCTTGGTCACGAGGCGTCGGCCGACCTTGAAGACCTTCTCGTCGAAGGCCGTGTCGGTGCCGAGGCGCGCGCTCGCGGCCCAGTAGCGAACCGCGTCGGAGCCGTGCGCGTCGAGCAGGTGCGCGGGCGTCACGACGTTGCCCTTGCTCTTCGACATCTTCTTGCGATCGGGGTCGAGGATCCACCCCGAGATGGTCACGTGCCGCCACGGAATGGTCGCCTCGTGGAGCTGCGCCTTCGCGATGGTGTAGAAGGCCCACGTTCGAATGATCTCGTGGCTCTGCGGCCGCATGTCGGCGGGAAAGAGCTTCGCGTGCCGTGTCGCGTCGACGCCCCACCGCGAGCTGATCTGCGGCGTGAGCGAGCTGGTGAACCACGTGTCGAACACGTCGGCCTCCGCCGTGAACCCGCCGGGCACGTCGCGCTGCGACGCTTCGAAGCCGTCGGGCACATCGACCGTGGGGTCTACCGGGAGGCGCTCGACGGGCGCGATGATGGGCTCGTCGTAGCGGGGCGATCCCTCCGCGTCGAGCGGGTACCACACGGGGAACTGCACGCCGAAATAGCGCTGCCGCGAGATGCACCAGTCGAACTGGAGGTTCTCGGTCCAGTTGCGAAAGCGGTGGCGCATGAACTCCGGGTGCCACGTCACCTCGTCGCCGCGCGCGAGGAGCTCGGCCTTCTTGTCGAGCAGCCGCACGAACCACTGGCGCGTGGTGATGAACTCCAGCGGCTGGTCGCCCTTCTCGAAGAACTTCACCGGGCGCTCGACGGGTCGGGGCTCACCCTGAAGGGGCGCGCCCATCCCTTCGAGGGCTGCATTCTCGGGCTTGCGGAGCATCTCGACGGTGAGCGCCCGCGCCTGCTTGACGTTGCGCCCCACGAGCGTCGCGTAGGCCGCGTTCGCGGCCGCGGGGTCGAGGCTTTCGAAGAGCCCCTCGCCGAAGGTGACCGGCGCGAGCCTGCCGTTGCGGCCGATGATCTGCCGCAGCGGGAGCTTGTGCTCGCGCCACCACTGCACGTCGGTCTGATCGCCGAAGGTGCAGACCATGAGGATCCCGGTGCCCTTCTCGCGGTCGACGAGGGTGCTCGCGAAGATGGGAACGGGCGCGCGGAACACCGGCGTCACCGCGTGGCGCCCGAGGAGGTGCTTGAAGCGCGGATCGTCGGGGTGCGCGGCCACACCCACGCAGGCCGCGAGGAGCTCGGGCCGCGTGGTCGAGATGACGAAGCGCTCGTCGGCGTCGCGCACGGCGAAGGCGATGTCGTGAAAGGCTCCCTGCGAGGGGCGATCTTCGAGCTCGGCCTGCGCGACGGCGGTCTGAAAATCGACGTCCCACATGGTCGGGGCTTCGACGGAGTAGAGGTGCCCCTTCGCGTAGAGGTCGAGGAACGACCGCTGCGCCGTGGCCCTGCACCGGTCGTCGATGGTGGCGTACTCCTGGCTCCAGTCGACGGAGAGGCCGAGGCGCGTCCACAGGGCCTTGAAGGCCTTCTCGTCCTCGCGCGTGAGGGCGTTGCAGAGCTCGATGAAGTTCGGGCGCGAGACCGTGCGCGGCGCCTCGCGGTCCTTCTTGGGCGCGTCGGCGGGCGGAGGCGTCACGACGAGGCCGGGCTCGTACGGCGCCTTCACGTCGGTGCGCACGTTGAAGTGGTTCTGCACGCGGCGCTCGGTGGGCAGGCCGTTGTCGTCCCAGCCCATGGGGTAGAAGACCTCGAGGCCCTGCATGCGCCGCTGCCGCGCGATGACGTCGGTGTGCGTGTAGCTGAAGATGTGGCCCATGTGCAGCGAGCCCGAGACCGTCGGCGGCGGCGTGTCGATGACGAAGGTCTCCTCGCGCGGACGCGAGGGGTCATAGCGCCAGGTGCCTTCGCGCTCCCACCGCGCGGCGAGGCGCGCCTCGGCCTCGGCGGCGTCGAAGTGCTTGGAGAGTGCTTCGGGGTCGATGGTCTTCATCGCGAGCTCCGTGACTGTTCGTGAAGGGCGCAGAGACTAGCAGAGAGCCCTTTGCGCGGGGCGCGATGCGTGCGAAGACCTCGGCGCAAGCCATGACCGAGAGACTCCGCATTCCGACGGTGGGCCGCGCGCACGACGAGGTGCTCGCCACGATGGACGGCTACCGCGACGGCGACGCGCGCTGGCGCGACGGCCGCTGCTTCTCGCTCGTGTACTTCGCGGGCGAGGCGCACGAGCGGCTGCTCATCGAGGCGCACGAGCGCTTCTTCATGGAGAACGCGCTCAACCCCATGGCCTTCAAGTCGCTCAAGCGCATGGAGGCCGAGGTCATCCAGATGACCGCGTCGATGTTCCACGGCCCCGCGTCGGCCGTGGGCACGATGACCTCGGGCGGCACCGAGTCGATCCTCATGGCGGTCAAGACCTACCGCAACCTCGCGCGCGCGAAGCGCCCGTGGGTGCGCAGCCCCGAGATCGTCGCGCCGGCCACCATCCACGTCGCCTTCGACAAGGCCGCGCACTACTTCGGGCTCAAGCTCCGTCACGCGCGCGTCGACGACGAGGGGCGCGTCGACCTCGACGACCTCAAGAGCCTCATCAACCGCAACACCGTGATGCTCGCCGCGTCGGCGCCGCAGTACCCCCACGGCGTGCTCGACCCCATCGAAGAGATCGGCGCGCTCGCGGCGTCGAGGGGCATTCCGCTCCACGTCGACGGCTGCATCGGCGGCTTCATGCTGCCCTGGGTCGAGCGCCTCGGACACCCCGTGAGACCCTTTGATTTCAGGGTCCCCGGCGTGACGTCGATCTCCGCGGACCTCCACAAGTACGGCCTCGGCGCCAAGGGCGCGTCGACGATCACGTACCGCGACATGGGCTACCTCAAGCACCAGTTCTTCGTCGCGACCGACTGGCCCGGCGGCATCTACGCCTCTCCCTCGGCCCTCGGCACGCGCCCCGGCGGGACCATCGCCGCCGCGTGGGCCGCGATGATGGCCCTCGGCGAAGACGGCTACATGCTCCAGACGCGCCTCGGCATGCAGGCCACCGCGCGCATGATCGCGGGCATCCGCTCCATCGACGGCCTCGCCATCGTGGGCACGCCTGCGGGCACCATCTTCGCGTACCGCTCTGTCGACCCGCGCGTCGACCTCTACGCCGTGGGCGACCGCATGGCCGCGCGCGGGTGGCACGTCGACCGGCAGCAGAAGCCCCCGACGATTCACTGCACGGTGACCGCGCAGCACGTCGACCACGCCGACGAGTACGTGGCCGACCTGCGCGCCGCCGTCGACGAGGTGCGCGCGAACCCGGCGCTGCGCGCGGCGGGCAACGCGGCGATGTACGGGATGATGGCGAAGGTCCCCTTCCGCGCGATGATCAAGCGCTCGGTGGGGCAGGTGATGGAGCGCATGTACGGCCCCGCGGGCACCGACACCGACCCGATGTCGACGGGCGACGAGGGGCCGGTGATGTCCTTCGTGAACCGCCACGCCGACCGCGTGATGGGCGCGCTCGACCGCGTCGAGGCGATGCGCGCGCGACTCTCGAAACGCCTTCGCTGACGGTGTTTTCGCGCTACGCGCGCTCGACGATGGGGAGCTTCCGCACGCGGCGGACCGACGACGTCGGGGGCTGCGCGACGGACTCCATGCGGGCCTTCACGGCCTCGGCGGCGGCCTGCACGCGGCCGTACGTCCAGCCGATGAAGGTCTGATCGCGCTCGTCGAGGAGCTTGAGCCCGATGGCGTCGGCGACGCGCGCGGTGGCCTGCTCGTACCAGCACTGCGTCCCGCCGGGGAGGTGCGTGGTGCCCGTCTCCGCGAGGTTGGCGCACGCGCACGAGGCGCCGCAGCGCCACTTCTCCTCGCAGGTCTCGCACGCGGGGTCCGCGGGGCCGCGGAGCATGTTGCCCGTGAGCCTCGTGTCGATGCCGCGGTCGAGGTGGCCGATGACGAGCTTCGGGTCGCGGTCTTCTCCGACCTGTCGCGCGCAGCCGTAGAGGTTGCCCGACGGCGCCACGGCGACCTCGGTCGTGCCCGAGCCGCAGGTGTCGCACGACGCGAGCCCGCCCTTCGCCGCGGCGAGGAGCTTGTTGTCGAAGGTGGGCATCGCCACGGGGCGCCCCTTGCGCATGCAGTCGGCGTAGACCTCCGCGGCGGCGACCATGCCCTGCTCCCAGCGCGCGAGGGCCTCGTCGCTCCAGGTCTCTTCGAAGCAGGGGTTGAGGATCACGTTGCGCGCGCCGAGGTCGACGAGAAAGCGCACGCTCTCGCCGAGCCACGCCACGTTCTGCGGCGCGACGACGGCGATGACCTCGAGGGGAAGCCCCGCGGCCTTGAGGTTCTCGGCGCCCGCGACCACGTCGTCGAAGCTCGATCGCCCGCCGCGCTGCGGCCGCGTGGCGTCGTGGGCCTCGCGCGTCCCGTCGATCGAGAGGGTGACCTCGACGCCGAGCTCGCGGAGCTTCTCGGCACGCTCGCGCGTGACGAGGGTGCCGTTGGTGGTCACCGCGAGCCGGAGCTTGCGACCGTCACGCGCGGCGCGCGCGCGGGCCGCCTCCGACGCGCGAACGAGCATGTCCCAGCAGATGAGGGGCTCGCCGCCGAAGAAGCCGATGTCGATGGGCGTGTCGTCCTGCGTGGCCCACGGAACGCGCGGCCGATACTCGCGGAACGCGAGGTCGATGGAGCGCTCGGCCGTCTCCCAGTCCATGTCTCTGCGGAACTTCTCGCCCGTGTAGCAGTACGAGCAGGCCAGGTTGCATTCGTGCGTGAGGACGAGGGTCACGTGCATGAGTTCACCACCGTGGCGTGAGAGATCCGCGGATCATCACACGCCTTGGGCGCGCGTGGATACGCGAGGCCCCGCGGCTTCGCGCGGCCGCGGAGCGCGTTCAGGGTGTGGGGAGCGTTGCGGAGAGGGAGCGCGGGGATCGCAGAGGCGATGCAGGTCACTTCACGAGGCGGAGCCACGGAGGACGCTCCTTGGCGCCCTTGCGTCCCTCGGCCTGCTCGGTGTCGGGCTTCGGAGGGATCGAGCCGCTCTCGTTCGCACGCGCGTTGCGCGACGCGGCGGGCGTCGTGTCGGGCGACGAGATCTCTTCGAAGACGGGCGGCGGCGGGAACGACGTCGCGCGCGACGGCGCGGGCGGAGCCTTCGAGGGCGACTCGCCGGGCGGAGGCACCACCGAGATGCGCGGGCGCTGCGTCTTGCCGCGCGCGCTGCGAGAGCTCGGCTGGTTGCGGCGCACCGCGGCGGTCTCGGGGACGAGCTCCGCGGGGAGCTCCGAGGGCCACATCGTGACCTCGCCGTTCTCGGCCACGAGCGCGTAGACGGCCGTCCACGGGAGCGTGCAGTGGAAGGGCGAGCGGTTGAACGAGAGAGTGCAGCGCACGCCCTCGTCATCGACCACGAGGTCGGGGATCGGGATCGCGAAGTTGCGCCCGAGCTGGAGCACGAGCTGCGGCTTGTGGGTGAACCACTCGGGCACCACCACCCCGTCGCGGCGCGGGTCGAGGTGCACGAACACGCTGCCCCGGTCGAGGAGCTTGAGGAGCTGTTCCTTCTTGGAGGGGGTGTCGCCAGACATGGGAGTCTTCCGTATCACCGTTCGCGGGGGCCTTCACGGAGACGCGGCGCGGCGTTCGCAAAAAACACACACCGCCCACAGACTCGCCGCTCAGCCGTCGTACCTGAACCGATGAGGAGTGAATATACCGTCTCGGCACCGACTCGCGCGAGCACAAAGCGCGCTGCGATTCGCGCCCTCGGGCTCAGTGCTCACCGCCGAGCGGCAACCTCTTCCAGAGCTTCACGAGCGCGGCCGGCGCCCACCAGTTGAGGTCGCCGAAGAGTCGCATCGTGGCGGGCACGACGAGCACCCGCACGAGCGTCGCATCGAGCGCCACCGCGATGGCCATCCCGAGCCCGATGGCCTTGAGCAGCACGAGCTCCGCCATCGTGAAGGCCGCGAAGACCACCACCATGATCGCCGCCGCGCTCGTGATGAGCCGCGCGCTGCGCGCGAGCCCCTCGGCCACGGCGCGCTCGTTGTCGCCCGTGCGCGCGTACTCCTCCTGCATGCGCGTGAGGAGCAGCACCTCGTAGTCCATCGAGAGCCCGAAGACCGCGCAGAACATCACGATGGGGAGCGACGGCTCCACGGGCCCCGGCGTGAAGCGCAGGAGGCCCGCGAGGTGGCCCTTCTGAAAGATCCACACGAGCGCGCCGAACGACGCCGTGATCGAGAGCGTGTTCATCGCCACGGCCTTGAGCGGCAGCACCACCGAGCCGAGGAGCAGAAAGAGGATCAGCGCCGTCATCACCACCACGTACGCGATCGCCGTCGGCGCGCGCTCGCGGAGGTAGCGCGCGGAGTCGAGGTCCATCGCGGTGGGGCCCGTGACGAAGAGCTCGCCGTCGGCGACGCGGCGGTCGCGGCGAAGGGCGCGGACGATGGCGCGCGCCTCGTCGCTCGTGGGCCTGTGGTCGGTGAGCGCGGACATCACCACGATGGTGCGCCCGACGCTCTCGCGCGCGACGTCGCGCTGCACCTCGCCCCACGTGTCGCGCGGCGCGGCGAGGGTCAGGATATGTCCGTCGCGATCGAGCATCCCGTCGACGTCGAAGAGGCCCTCGACGCGCTCGACGCCGGGCGTCGCGGCGATGCGTCGGCTGAGGTCGTAGAGGGCGCCCACGCGCTCGGGCCGCGCGAAGGGGTCGCCGGGAAAGCGCGCCACGACCGTGACCCGCGTCGCCGCGCGCTCGGGGAAGTGCTCCTCCATCACGGCGAGGCCCCTGCGCGCGTCGGTGTGCGCGGGGAGCACCGACACGTCGGGGATCGAGATCTGGAGGTCGAGGAAGGGCCGCCCCGCCGCGATGAGCAGCGCGAGCGTCGGCACGAGCACCAGGAGCGGACGCTTCATCACGGCCGTCGCGACGCGGCGCCAGATCGCATCGGGGTCACGCCCGGCGCGGGCGCCCCCGCGGTTCACGCGCGTCCCGAGCACGCCGAGGAGCGCGGGGAGAAACGTGAGCGCGTACACCACCGAGAGGATCACGACGACGGTGCCGCCGAGGCCGAGCGAGGCGAGGTACGAGCCGCGGAAGAAGAGCAGCCCCGAGAGGCCCACGGCCACGGCGAGGCCCGAGAAGGCCACCGCGCGCCCCGCCGTCGCGAGCGAGCGTCCGAGCGCCGAGGGAACGTCGAGGCCCGCGGCGAGCTCCTCGCGAAAGCGGTTCACGACGAAGAGCGAGTAGTCGATGGCGACGCCGGTGCCCACGAGCGAGGCCACGTTGATCGCGTACTGCGCGACGTCGACGCGCCGCGAGAGGAGCATCACGCACGCGACCCCGCCCACCACCGCGAGCCCGCCGACGCCCACGGGCAGAAGCGCCGCGAGGAGCGAGCCGAACACCACGAGCAGCACGGCCACGGTGACGGGCATCGAGAGCGCCTCGGCGCGCACGAGGTCGTGCTGGAGCGTCTCGTCGAGGTTCGCGCGAAACACCGCGACGCCCGTGATCGTCGCGCGCAGCGCCGTGGGCCTGAGGGCCGCCCTGATCGAGGGGAAGCGACGCGTGTCCGCCGCGGCCGGGGGCGTGATGCCGACCTGCACGACGCAGTGATGCGCGTCGACGCTGAGCATCGTCGAGGCGATGAAGGTCGAGGTGTCGGGGTCGAAGGGCGTCCGCACGGAGCGCACGTCGGGGTGGCGCCGGAGCGCGGAGACGGCGTCGCGCACGGCGCGCTGAAAGGCCTCGTCGTCGACGGTGAGCGTCGGGTGCTCGAAGACGATGGTGAAGCCCTGCGCCTCGGGGGGGTGCACCTCGCGCTCGATGAGCGTCGCGCCCACGTCGGCCTCGACCCCGTGGATCGTGCCCGTCGAGAGCGTCCCGCCGCGCGTGAGCACCGCGATCGAGAGCGCGAGAAAGACCGCGCTCACCGCGAGCGTGAGCACGCGCCGGTGGTAGATCCAACGGCCCCAGCGATCGAGCATCGAGTGTCGCACGCGGGCGGCAGCATCGTTCGCCCACGACGATCAAGGCAAGCATTGTCGTGGGCGTTGCCCTGGCCCGCGCGACGTGACCACCATGCGGCGCATCGGCGATGCCTCCCCAGACCAAGCGCGCCCTCTCCCCAATCGCCGCGGTGGCACTGCTCTTCGCGTGCCGCCCCGCGGCGACGCAGAGCCCCTCGGCCCCTCAGCGTGACGCAGGCGCGTCGCGCGACGCGCTCCCCCGCGCGCCCGCGCCGCCGCCGTCGTCAGACCCCGCGCGGTGGACGCTCACGGCGCGAGACGCGCAGGCGCACGGGTTCGCGGCGGTGGGCTTCTCGCTCGACCGGGCTCCCACCTCGATGATCGCGACGCGATTCCCCGCGCAGGGGACGCTGGCGCTGTTCTCGGGGCCGCCGGGGGGGCCGCTCGGGGCGATCGTCGAGGTCGACACGCTCTCGGGGTCCGACCCGCTCTCGCTCAAAGACGCGCTGCGAACGGCGGTCGCGGTGCGCATCGGCAACCCGAGGGTGCTCGGCGAGCCCGAGCGGGTGTCCTTCGCGGGGACGCCGCACGACGCCGTCCCCATGCTCGCGGGCACGGGCCCCGCCCGGACGCTCTACTGCGTGGTGATGGTGCCCGCCCCCGTTGGAATCCCGCAGGGATTGCTGGTGTGGCTCTACGTCTCTGGCCTGGGCGTGGCGGTCCCGGGGTGCGCGGCCGTGGTGGCGCACCCGGCGCTCGAGAGCTTCGCGGCGGGCTTTCACGTCGATCCTGGCTAATGCCCCCGTAGACGACCCCGAACGAAACCGGGTAGACACTTCAAGGTCACGTCGCTCGCGCCCGATCGATGAACGTCAGCACCCCCGCAGCGCTGAAGGATTTCCCGTCGCCCGCTCCCGACGTGCGCAGCCGCATCGGCACGCTCGTCGCGGGGCGCTACCGGATCCTTCGAATGATCGGCGAGGGCGGCATGGGCGCGGTCTTCGAAGCCGAGGTGCTCGGCTCCGGCGAGCGCGTCGCGGTGAAGCTCATCAAGCCCGAGTACGCGACCTCCACGGAGGTCACCGGGCGCTTCCTCCAGGAGGTGCGCGCGGTGTCGGCCGTGGGGCACCCGAACATCGTCCGCCTCCTCGACGCGGGCACCGACGCGCACGGGCCCTTCATGGTGCTCGAGCTCCTCGTGGGCGAGACGCTCTGCGACGTGCTCGACCGCCGCCCCCTCGGCCCGCGCGAGGCGCTCGCGGTGATGGCCGCGACGCTCGACGCGCTCCAGGCCGCGCACGCGGCGGGCGTGGTGCACCGCGACATCAAGCCCGAGAACATCTTCCTCGTCGGCGGCGTGGATCGCTGCACGGGCGTGAAGCTCCTCGACTTCGGGATCTCGAAGATCATCTCGATGCAGTCGGCCACGGGCGGCATCACGCGCGTCGGCACCGCCGTGGGGACGCCCGATTACATGTCCCCCGAGCAGGCCGGCGGCGGACGCGTCGACGGCCGCGCGGACCTCTGGTCCGTGGGCGCGGTGCTCTACGAGGCCATCTCGCTCGAGCACCCCTTCGAAGGAGACAGCTACCAGCAGCTCATTTCGAACATCGTGCTGCACCCGCACCTCCCGCTGCGCGCCCGCGTCCCCGCTGCGCCCGCGGAGGTCGAGGCCTTCATCGACCGCGCGCTGCGCAAGGAGCCCGCCGACCGCTACGGCTCCGCGGGCGAGATGCTCGCCGACGCGCGGAGGCTCCTCTCGATGCTCCCCTCCGACGAGTCGATCGGCTTCCGCCGCGACGAGCCCACGTCGGTGATGCGCGCGGCTCCCAACGAGCCCACGCAGGTGATCGAGGTGCGACAGAGCGCGGCCTCCGCGGGCCCCGCGAGACCGCAGCGACCGCCTCGCAGCGCGGCGCCGCAACACGGGCCACCTCCTCCGCCGCCGCAGCAGCAGCCTCACCCCAACAGCATCCCGGGCCCGCCGATGCCCTCGTGGAGCGCGGTCCCCGAGGCCACGACGCTCATCGACGCGCCCGCGCACCCGTCGATCCCCCCATCGCCTCTCGTGGCCGAGGAGCGCGGCGTCCCGCGTGGCGCCATCACCATCGCCGCCATCGTCGCGGGAGCGCTCGTCTTCGGCGCGCTCGCGCTGCGGATCCGCGCCGCGACGCAAGACGTCGGCGCCTCGACCGCGCCGCTGAACGAGCCCGCGCAGACGGTCTCGCCTCCGCGCGTCGCGCCGCCGGCGCCGACCGCGCAGGTGCTCGCGCCGTCGCCCGCGCAAGTGATCACGCCGTCGCCCGCGCAGGTGATCGCCCCGTCGCCCGCGCAGGTGATCGCGCCGTCGCCCGCGCAGGATCGCGCCGTCGCCCGCGCAGGTGATCGCCGCACCTCCGATCGCGCGCGCCCCGGAGCATCCTGCGGTCGCGCCTCGACGCGTCACGCCTCCGCCGCGCGTCTCGGTGCGCGCGCCCGACGTCGGGATGGCCGTGACCCGCGCCGCGCATCCGTTGCTCCGGTCCTGCGCGGCCGAGCCGCCGGCGTACGTGGGCAACGTCGTCGCGGTGGTGTACTTCGACGCGCGAGGGCGCGTCCGCGACGTCCAGGTGCGCTCGCCTTCACGCATGACGGTCCACGGATCGTGCGTGTACCGGGCACTCGCGCAGCTCGTGGAGCCCGCGGCCGCGGGCACCGCGGTGCCAATCTTTCAAACCTTCAGGTGACGCGCAGGCGTCGCCACGCAAACGCGAGGAGCTCCGCGGCGCGGTCGACCTCTTCGAAGGTCGTCGAGCGCCCCGTGGTGAGCCGCACGGATCCGAGCGCCTCCGCGGGATCCACCCCCATCGCGAGGATCACGGCGGACGCAGCCTCGCCGCCTGCGTGACACGCGGATCCCGTCGACGCGGCGACCTCGGGCACGTCCGCGAGGAGCGCGCTCCCCGACACGCCGGGGAACCTCACGTTGAGCGTGTTGGGCAGTCGCTCCGTGACGTGCCCGTTGAGCGCCACGCCGGGAACGGCCTCGACGAGCGCGCCCCACAGTCGCTCGCGCGTCGCGAGGAGGTGAGCGGCGTTCGCGCCGAGGTCGCGCGCAGCGACCTCACACGCGACGCCGAGGCCGACGATCGAAGCGACGTTCTCGGTCCCCGGACGCAGCCCCCGCTCGTGCCCCGCGCCGCGCGCGAACGGACGCAGCGCGGTCCCGCGTCGAACGTAGAGCGCGCCGACGCCCTTGGGCGCGTAGAGCTTGTGCCCCGCGATCGAGAGGAGATCGGCGCCGAGATCCTCGACGCGCACCGCGACCTTGCCGACCGACTGCGCCGCATCGACGTGAACGAGGGCCCCTCTCGCGTGCGCCATCGCGGCGACCTGCGCGACAGGCTGGAGCGTCCCTGTTTCGTTGTTCGCGTGCATGACGCTCACGAGCGCCGTGTCGTCGTCGATGGACGCCGCGACCTCGTCGAGCCTCGCGCGCCCCGACGCATCGACGCCGACGCGCGTCACGCGGTGACCGTTCCGCGCGAGCCACGCGCAGGGCTCCAGCGTGGCGGGGTGTTCGACGATCGAGGTCACCACGTGGCGACGCGCGGAAGCCTCGCAGACACCGCGGATCGCGAGGTTGCTCGCCTCCGTGCCGCCCGACGTGAAGCACACCTCCTCGGGGTCACAGCCGAGGAGTGAGGCGACGCGGGCGCGCGCGAGCTCGACGCCCTCCTTCGCGCGGCGCCCGTAGACGTGCGAGCTCGAAGGGTTGCCGAAGTGCGTCGAGAGGTACGGCAGCATCGCGTCGAGCACCGCAGGGAGGAGCGGCGTCGTCGCGTTGTGATCGAGGTAGATGGGATCGCCCATGACGCGGGCGACGATAGGTCAGCGCGGCGATCGCCGCGAAGCGTTCAGGAGGTCTCGCCGTCGTCCGAGCGAATCTCCGTGGTGACGAGGTCGAGCAGCTCGGTGGCGAAGGTGACCATCTCGGCGCGCGAGTAGCCCGAGCGCTTGAGCTCACGGAGCACGGTTCGCGCGACGACCCGCAGCGCGCGCTGGGTCGTCGTGAGGCTTCGCTCGTTCAATTCCTCTCCAAACGCCATTGCTACACAACCTCCTCGCAGATCGCAGCGTCGCCCGCCAGACGTCCGCGACGGCGAACCCCGACGCAGGGCACGTGCCAGTCAACCCGCTGCGCGCGCAGCGCGGACTTCCGGGCGATTTCGATGTCCGCGCGTCGCACGGGTGCGTACCTGACTTCGCGAGCGGCGCCGCTTCGGTGCGTAAGTGGCTTCACACGCGCGAAGGCATGACGACGTTGACAGCGCGGAAACTGGCGCCTCCGCACCCGTCGGTGTTACGCGCGTCAGCGCGATGCAGCGAAGCAAGCTGAGCCTGCTGCTCATCGCCGCGATGGGACTCGCGGCGTCGTCGCGCCCCTCCGCGAATCCGCACCCGACGACGCAACACGCTCCCCACCCGAGCCACCCGCGCGACGCGGGCGCGACCGCCGACGCGAGCGTCCCGCGCGCGATGCCCCGTCCTCCGAGGGAGAGCCGCGACGCGCGATCGAGGCCGCGACCGCTCCAGCGCACGCTCCCGACGCCCACGCAGGCGCAGCCCTGCGGCTCGCTCTCGCGCGGCGACCGCGACGGACGCTGGGTGCACAGGAGCGACGTGCTCCCTCCGTACGGATTCGTCGACGGCGACGACCTGCTCACCATCGTGAACCGCTCGCCGCGCTTCGTGCTGTCGCCCGAGTACGCGCCGACGGACCTCGTCGACATCGAGTCCGGCGCGCCACACACGGCGGCGGAGTGCGTCCCGCACGTCGCGCAGTGCCTCCGGCGAGAGGCCGCGGAGGCGCTGAGGCTCATGCTCGAACAGATGGGCGCCGCGGGGTACCCGGGGCACGTTCACTCGGCGTTTCGCTCGTTCGACCGTCAGTGCGAGGTGTTCAGAGATTGGAGCCACACGGCGGGACAGAACTTCTGCCGCGCCACGACCTCGAGCGCGATCGCGGGGCACTCGCAGCACCAGCTCGGCACGGCCGTCGACCTCTTCACGCAGCAGTGGGCCAACGCGGGACAGATGATGCGCCCGGGCTTCGGCTGCACCCCCGCGGGACGCTGGATCGCCGACCACGCGTGGGAGTTCGGCTTCGTGCTCCCGTACCCCATCGCCCTCGAAGAGCGCGCCGAGGGCGCGACGTGCCGACACCGCGCCGAGGACATCATCGACCCTCGCACCGGCTACAGCTACGAGCCGTGGCACCTGCGATACATCGGCACCGAGTCCGCCGCGCGATTCCGCCGCGCCTGGGAGGCGAGCGGGCCAGGCACCGCCTCGGAGATCACCCTCGAACAGTGGCTGCGACAGGAGCGCAACGTCGACGCAGACGTCGATCTCCCCGTGTGTGACGGGTGCTCCTGCGGGCTCTGCACGACCTTCTACGACGGCGCAGCGCCCTCGCCTCCCGCTGGCGCCTCGCACCCCGCACGCGGCCGCGAGGTGCCAGGTCGCACCACGGGGCCCTGCGGTGACCGGGCGTTGCTCATCGGCGCTGACGGCGCGCCCGTGCGCGCCTCGGCGCCGCCTCGCATCGATGCCGCCGAGGCGCACCGAGACGCGATGGGGGTGCGCGTACGAATCACGCTCACGATCCCGCCGCACACGGTCACCCAGACGCCCGTGACGTCACGAGACGCAGCGGTCTACGGCCCCGACGCGACGTGGCGCGCGCTCGCTCCGTCGCGCAGACGAAGCTCGCTCCCGAGGGCGTACCCCGACCTCCGCGGCGCGTGGAGGCTCGCGCTCGCACCGCGCCACGGTGACGCGTGGCCGTGGCGCGCGGCGCTCCGCTCCTCGTCGACGCCGTCGTGGGTGAACGGGGCGACGATGAGGCTCCCGGCGCTCGCTGGGACCGTGAACGTCGAGGTCGTGATTCCGCCCGTCGGAGACCTCGTGCGCGTGACGCTGATGCGCGACGGCCGTCCTGAAGGCACCGCGCGTGAGGTCGAGGTCCACTGAGCGCCGTCGCGGCCCCGATCCCTCGCAAGGGTCGACCGCGATCACGCTTGACGGCAGACGCTGCGCGGGAGTACCACTCCCGTCCCATTCGTCGCGAGCGTGGCGGAATTGGCAGACGCGCTGGATTCAGGTTCCAGTGGGGTAACACTCGTGAAGGTTCAAGTCCTTTCGCTCGCACCCGATAGCCCCGACGTGACCTGAAACGGTCACAACGAAACGCCCGGCGAGACAACTCTCTCCGGGCGTTTCGCGTTTCGAAGTCAGCGCGGCGTGAGCGCGGCCGCGCGACGCTGGCGGGTCACCTCATAGATCGCGATCGCCGCCGCGACAGAGGCGTTGAGCGAGGCCACCGGGCCACCGAGCGGGATGCGGGCGAGCACGTCACAGCGCTCTCGAACGAGGCGACGCAGGCCGCTCCCTTCCGAGCCCACGACGAGCGCGATGGGACCGGTGAGGTCGACGGCCTCGAGGTCTGCAGTCCCCTCCGCATCGAGGCCCACGGTGCGAACGTCGGCGCGCGAGAGGGTCTCGAGGGCGCGAGAGAGGTTCACCACGCGTGCGATCGCGGCGTGCTCCGTCGCGCCGGCGCTCGCGCGAACGACTACGGGGGTGACGGGCGCCGCGCGGTCTTTGAGCGTGATGACGCCGTCCGCGCCGAGGGCGACGACGGAGCGCACGATCGCGCCCAGGTTGTGCGGATCGGTCACCTCGTCGAGGGCGACGATCAACGGCGAAGGGCCCCTCTTTCGCGCTTTCGAGAGCAGCGCGTCGAGGTCGATGTAGGGGTAGTCACCGGCCGCGACCGCGACGATTCCCTGGTGTCGAACGGGGCCCGCGAGCGCGTCGAGCTCCGCGGCGGAGCGGACCTCGACGCTGACACGAGCGTTGCGAGCGAGCGTCGCGAGCTCTGCGTGCGGGCCACGCGGCGAGTCGTCGACGAGATAGATCACGGCGAGGTCGCGCGCGTGGCTGGCGAGGGCTTCGCGCACCGCGTGAACGCCGCAGAGATGTCGCTTCATTTGGAGGGGGTTCGTGATGTGGGGGCGTCGCGCGGATGCGCGAGGCGATGCTCAGAGGCCGAGATCGCCGAGGTCGTCGCCGCCGCCGCCGGTGTGTCCGCCCTGCGCAGGGCGACGACCCGCGGGACGCGGGCGCGACGTGGCAGTCGCGGGACGGCTTCCTGCGGTCGCGGCAGCAGCGGCCGCTGCGGCGGCGCTGGCCTGACGCTCGCGTTCAGCGCGCGCGGCCTCTTCACGGCGCTGCGCCTCGAGCCGCTCAAGTTCGCGGCTGTGCTCCGCGGCGCGGGCCTCGGCGGCCTGGCGGTCGGCTTCGGCGCGGGCAGCGCGCTCCTGCGCGAGGCGGGCCTCGGCGTCGTGGCGCTCCTGCGCGGGGCGAATGACGCCGAAGAACACGCCGACGCCGATCACGGCGATGAGACCGAACACGAGCCCGATCACGGTGCCGACGGGCATGCCCTTCTTCTTCTGGGCCTCGATGAGCGCGAGCTTCTGCTCGTGCTCCATCTTCGCCTGGAGCTCTCGCTCTCGCTGCGACGACTCGGCCTCGAGGCGGATGCGCAACTCGCGCTCCTCAGTCTCGCGACGGCGGCGCTCTTCTTCTTCCTGGCGGCGGCGCTCTTCGGCCACGCGGGCCTCTTCAGCGGCGCGGATCTTCGCGGCCTTGTCCTCTTCCTCGCGGCGGCGCTGATCCTCTGCGCGAAGGCGCGTCTCTTCCTCTGCGCGACGCTTCGCGTCCTCCTCCTGCTTGATGCGCTCCTCTTCAATCTCCATCAGGCTGCGGAGCGAGAACAGGACGGAATCCTCTTTCTGCTGACTCATCGAGCGTTTCCTCCGTAGGGGAGAACCGTTTTAGGCGGCCGAAACTTTTGCTACCAGTGCGATTTTGCCGTGTCAACCACCCGGCCCATACACGGCCGGGCGTGACGCGGTCGTTGACTTCAGCGACGCGGCCTGCGCGGCGCCGTGGGACGCGCCCCGTCGTCCATCGCGAAGGGGTCTACCCCCTCGCCGTCGATGTCGATGGGGGCCTGCGTCTGGGTGTTCCTGCTCGTCGTCGGACGATCGTGGCGCGCGGCGACAGGAACGCCAGCCCGCGTCTGCGGCGCGGCGACCGGAACGACGGGCGCGGGCGACGGGCGACTGGCGAGGTCGTGGATGCGTGCCGCGAGGCGCTCCTGCGCGATGCGCGCGGCCTCCCGCTCCTGGTCGGCGCGCTCAGCGCGGACGCGAAGCTCTGCGATGCGAGCGCCCTGCGCAGCCACCAGCGGACGGTACGCCACGAAATACCCCACCACCGCGGTGAGGCTCAGCGCGGCGAGCACGAGCGCGACGAGCGCCCCTGCCCCGACCCCGGCGCGCCCCTTCGACTCGATCTCTGCCATCGCCCGCGCGTGGGCCTCGCGACGCTCTTCAGCGCGGAGTTCTCGCTCCCGTTCGGCGTCCGCGCGGAGTTGCATCTCCCTGGCCTCGCGGGCCTCTCGATCGGCACGCTCGCGCGACGCTCTCGCCACCTGCTCCGCGGCCCGCTCCGACTCGATCGCCGCGACCCGCTCCGCAGCCTGACGCTCCGACTCCGCGCGAGCGGCTTCGAGCTTCTCGATGCGGGCGCGCTCGGCCTCGGCCGACTTGCGAGCGGCCTCCCTCACCCGCTCGTCTTCGAGGCGCTGAATCTCCTGGATCGACGTGAGAACCGAATCGTCGCGCGTGCTTGCCATGAGGACACCTCGCGGTGGTTGTGGGCCGATGTCGCCGTGCTCCAGGTACCTCAGACGACCGTGTGACTGAAAAGTTTTGACCAGAAAGGACTTTTCGTCCGATTCTTATGTCTACATCAGAACATTCTGTCAAGAACGGAACTGCAGATTCATCCATCGATCTGGATTGATGGATTCAAGTTCGCCCGCACGAGCATGTTGCAGTGCAACACTTCCGCTTGCCATCGCGGTCGGCAGGGCACTAGAACGCGCGCCCGGAGGAACCGATCGCATGGAACTCAAGGACCTCAAGATCATCGTGACGGGCGGCGCTCAGGGCATGGGCGCTCATTTCGCGCAGCGTCTCGCTGAAGCCGGCGCGCAGGTCGCCGTGGGCGACGTGAAGGAAGACGGCATCGCCGCGGTGATCGAGTCGGGCAAGGGGCTGCCCGGTCGTATTCACGGCCGCAAGCTCAACGTCGCCGACGAGGCCGACGTGATCAGCTTCGTCGCCTGGGCGCACGAGGCGATGGGCGGGCTCAACGGGCTCATCAACAACGCGGGCATCCTCCGCGACGGGCTCCTGGTGAAGAAGGACCGCGAGACCGGCAAGGTCATCAAGCTCGGGCGCGAGCAGTGGGACGCCGTCATCGGCGTGAACCTCACCGGCGCGACGATGGCGGTGCGTGAGGTCGTGGCGAAGATGGTCGAGTCGGGCGCCCGCCCCGGCGTCGTGGTGAACATCTCGTCGATCGCGCGCCACGGCAACCGCGGCCAGTCGAACTACACGGCGGCCAAGGCGGCCCTCGCGGCCAACACCGTGACGTGGTCGCGCGAGTTCGCGTCCTTCGGCGTGCGCGTCGGCGCCGTGGCGCCCGGCATGATCGAGACCCCGATGACCCAGGGCATGAACCAGAAGGCCCGCGACGCGCTCGTCGCGAACATCCCCGTGGGCCGCATCGGCCTGCCCGAGGATATCTGGCGCGCGGTGAAGTTCGTGATCGAGTGCGACTACTTCAACGGCCGCACGATCGACGTCGACGGCGGCCTTTCGATGTAGCATCGGCGACGCGTCCGTCGACGCGCGCTCGAGGTCGTTCCGCAGCCTTCGCCAGACTCCCGTCTTTGATCGCCCAACGCCGCGTCGTCGCGCTGTTCGTGCTCTCGGGCGCGAGCGGCCTCGTGTTCGAGGTCATCTGGGTGCGCCAGCTCGCGCTCTGGGTGGGTCACGGCACCGTCGCCGTCAGCCTCGTCGTCGCGGCCTTTCTCGCGGGCCTCGTGTTCGGCAGCGTGCTCGGAGGGCGTCTCGCCGACCGCGGCGGTCGCCTCGTGCGGGTCTACGCCGCGCTCGAAGCGTTCACCGGCCTCGCGGCGCTCGCGGTGAGCGTGCTGCTCTCTCGCGCGTCGGCGCTCTCGTCGTGGATCGCAGACCACGGGCCGACCTTCGCGAGCGCCCTGCCCGCGCGGCTGCTCTGCGGCTTCGTCGTGGTGCTCGCGCCGACCGTGGCGATGGGCGCGACGCTCCCTGTTCTCACGCGTCACCTCGCGAGGTCGCGCGACCGCGTGGGCGCTCCGCTGGCGACGCTCTACGCGCTCAACACCCTCGGCGCCGCGACGGGCTGCGCGATCGCGGGCTTCGCGCTCATGGGTGCGCTCGGGATGCTCAAGACCGCCCTCGTGGCGTCGTGCGCGAACCTCGTCGTCGCGTCGCTCGCGTGGACGCTCGACGGCTCCGTCACGCCCGCCGAGTCGACGCGCGACGACGCGGCTCCCGAAGGAGGAACAGAGACGCCGAACGCCCGCGCGACGCTCATGGTGATCGCGGGCGCGACGGGCTTCGCGGCCATCGCGTGCGAGGTGCTGTGGTTCAGGGTGCTCCATGCGTTCGTGAAGTCGTCGACGTACGCGTTCACGCTGCTGCTCGTGGTGTACCTCGCGGGGCTCGTGCTCGGAGGTTTCGTCTATGCGCGCCGCCTCGCGTCGCACGCGCGCCCGTGGGAGCTCCTCGCCGACGTTCAGTCCGCGCAGGCCGCCGCGACGCTCGTCTCGGTGGCGCTCCTGGGCCGGGCGTCTTCGATCGCGAGCGCGCTCTCACGCGACGCCGCGGCGGGTGACGACGACCTCGTGCATCTGGCCATCGGCGCGGTCGTGATCCTCGGGCCCGCGGCGTTGATGGGCGTGAGCTTTCCGCTGGTCGCGTCGATCGGCGCCCGAGAAGGTCGCGGCGTTGGCTCGAGCGTCGGCGCCCTCGCCGCGGCGAACACCCTCGGCGGCGCGCTCGGATCGATCGTCACGGGGCTGGCGCTCATCCCGACCCTCGGCACCCTGCGCGCGTTCTCGATCGCCGCGTCGCTCTCCGTGCTCTCGTCTCTGCTCGCGCGCGCTCGCGCCTCGGGCGCCGTCACGCTGCGGGGGGAGCAGGGCCGGACCGCGCGCGTCGCCGTGGCCGTCGCGCTCGCGCTCGTCGCCGTGCCGGGGGATTACCTCGTCCGCGCGGTGACGACGTTTCCGCGCGCCCGCGTGCTCGCCGCGAGAGAGGGCCGCGACGGCACCGCGGCGGTGCTCGGCTACGACCGCGCGACGGTGTGCGCGGCGTCGAGGAACCGCTGTCGCACCCGCTGTTCGACGGACTTCTCGTACCAGCAGCTCCTCTTCGGGACGGTCTCGTACGCGAGCACGATCCCGCCCGCGAAGCGGTACATGCGCGCGCTCGCGCACCTCCCCATGCTCGTGCATCGAGACCCGCGCGGGCTCGACGTCGCCGAGGTCTGCTTCGGCACCGGGACCACCGCCGGCGCGTTCACGGCGCACGCGTCGCTCCGCTCGCTCACCATCGTCGACATCAACCGCGACGTGTTCGGCTTCGCGCGCCACTTCGCGGCGAGCAATCACGGCGTGCTCGATGATCCTCGCGTTCGCGCCGTCGTCGAAGACGGTCGCCACCACCTCGCGACCTCTCGCGGCGCGTGGGATGTCGTCTCGCTCGAACCGCCTCCGCCGACCGCCGAGGGGGCCGCGTCGCTCTACACCCGCGAGTTCTATGTGGCCGCGCGGAGGCGCCTTCGGCCGGGCGGCGTCGTGGCGCAGTGGATTCCGCTCGATCAGCAGACCGCGGACCTCGATCGCGCCATGCTCGCCGCGATGCGCAGCGAGTTCCGCGAGGTCGAGGTGTACATCCCGAGCCGCGAGGAGGGCGTCGTGCTCGCGTCGGACGCGCCCCTCGCGCCCGACCTCGCGCAGTGGCGCGCGCGCTGGCTCCCGCCTGTCGCAGCGAGCCTCGCAGATGCGGGTTTTTCCTCGCCGGAGTCTCTCGCCGCGACGAGGGTGCTCGACACCGCAGGCGTGCGGGCCTGGTTGAACGGCGCCGCGGCGATGACCGACGATCTCCCTTCCGTGGAGTTCTACCGAACCCACCCCGGCGCGCCCTTCAGGGTCGCTTCGATGTTGTCGCTCGCGCCCGCGGAACCCGTGGGTGACAGCCCCTCGTCGCGCGCCCTCACGCGTCGCTACGAGCGCCTCGAACGCACTGGAATGGAAGCCTGGGAGCGATCGATCACGGGTGACCTCGCGGGCGCGAGACGGCTCGTCGCGGAGATGCGACGCGATGACCCCGAAGGGGGATACACCCGCTATCTCTCGGAGCTCGAGTACGACTGCCTCAACCTCAGCGACCCATGAGCCGTTGAACCAGTTGAGTCGGTCGTCGCCTTCATCGAGGCGCCTTCGACCACGGAGGCCGTGATGTTCCGTTCTGGATCGGGTTCTCGCGAAGAGGTCTGGCGCACGAGCAGCCCCGACGACGCGCGGCGTGGGGCCCTCGTGCAATGCGCCGTCGCAAGGAGCGTGATGGCCGCCGCCCGTGGCGCGGGCGTGGCGCTCGACACGACCTGCGAAGAGTCGCTGTGCGTCGTGGAGCGTTGGTGTCAGGGCGACGCGACGGCGGCAGAGGTGCGCACGGCGGCGCGCGAGGTGATGCTCCTGCAGCTCGGCGTCGCCGAGGAGAGGGACGCGCTTCGCGCCTGGCGGCAGCGGATGTACGAGGAGGTGCTGCGCGCCTGCGACGACGCGAGAGACTCGCTCGATGGGAGTTCCCTCGAGCGACCCTCTCAGATGAGCACGATCTGATGGGGAGAGGTCAGGGCGTCGACGAGGTGCCCGGGCAGGTCCCGAGCGTCTCGGAGGTCCCGCCCGCGAAGCCGCTGCCTTCGTAGTGGAAGTACCAGCGGTTGCGCATCGGCGAGAAGGTCATCGAGCACATGTCGCTGAAGGTCATCGGGAAGGTCGTCCCCGTCGTCGCGAGGGGCGTGATCATCGCGTCGCGAATGCGGTAGCGCACGATGCGGGTGCCGCTCTCGACGAAGACCGCGTAGGGGTCGCTGTCGAAGAACTCCGCGACGCCCCAGAAGGCCCAGCTCTCGCAGAACTGGTGGGTCACCGTCGGCGCCATCGCGCGCAGCGTACTGACCGTGCCCGCGGGCAGACGGATCTGGTACCAGGTGCTCCCGGCGGTGCCCGTGCCCTGCGTGTAGATGTACGCGCGGCCGCGGCCCGAGAAGATCCCCGAGCCGCTCGTGAGGCTGATCGGCGCCGAGAGCGGGATGCGCGTCGCGGTGAGCATGCCGGTCGAGCCGTTGAGCACGCCGAGCTGCGTGACCACGAAGGGGAAGGTCACGGAGAAGTACGAGAGCTCCGTGCCCGCCGCGTTGAGGAGCACGTAGACCTCGTTCGACGCGAGGTCGCTGAGCATCGCGTCGTGCTGCGCGCCCACCGAGGCGAGGCCCGTGAGGTCCGCCGCCGACGCGCGCACCGTCGCCGTGTCGCCCGTGTAAAAGACGTTGGTGCCCGACACCGCGATGCCGCCGCGGTCGTCGCCCGACATCGCGTCGTGGTCGATGACCGTGCACATCGCCGTCGTGGTCGAGAGCGAGTCGACGCGGAACGTGGGCTCCATCGAGCACACGCCCGTCACGCACGAGAGCGTGCCCGTGCAGACGTTGCCGCAGCGCCCGCAGTTGTTCCGGTCGCCGAGGGTGTTCACGCAGTCGGTGCCGCAGCGGGTCTGGCCCGCGGCGCAGGGCGCGACGCACATGCCGAGCACGCAGAGGCGATCGGCCGTGCAGCGGTTGCCGCAGCGCCCGCAGTTCTCGTTGTCGTTGCGGATGTCCGCGCAGACCGGTCCGCACTGGACGCTCGGCGACGCGCAGCCCTGCACGTCGGTGCCCACGAGCGCCCGGCAGAAGCCGCCCGAGCACGCGTAGCCGGGGCCGCACATCAGCCCGCACGCGCCGCAGTTGTTCGGGTCGACCGAGGTGTTCACGCAGATGCCCGAGCAGTTGGTCTGCACGTCGGCGCAGCGAGGCGCGCAGGCGCCGCCCGCGCAGAGCTGGCCCGCGCCGCAGACGGTCCCGCACGCGCCGCAGTTGGTGCGATCGGTCGAGAGGTCGACGCAGCGGCCCATGCAGTCGCGCGTGCCCATGGGGCACACGAGGCGGCAGGCGCCGGCGACGCAGGACTGTCCGCCGGGGCAGACGGTGCCGCAGGTGCCGCAGTTCGTACGGTCGGTCATCGTGTCGACGCAGCGGTTGCTGCACGCGGTCCGCGCGACGGGGCACTCGAGGACGCAGCGGCCCGCGCGGCAGAACTGGGGCACCGGGCAGGCGTTGTCGCACATGCCGCAGTGCTCGACGTTGGACTGCAGGTCCGCGCAGGCCGTCCCGCACTGCGTGGTGCCCGCGGGGCAGGCCATGCCCGTGCAGGTTCCCATCACGCAGCGCTGGAGGCCCGTGCATGCGTTGCCGCACGCGCCGCAGTCGGTCTGCGACGTCGCGAGGTCGACGCAGTGGCCCGCGCAGTCGGTCTGGCTCGCGGGGCAGCGGAGCTCGCACATCCCGTCGATGCAGGAGTTGCCGAGCGGACACGCGTTGTTGCACGCGCCGCAGTGCTGGTCGTCGGTGCGCAGGTCGGCGCAGCGGACCGAGGGCCCCGTGCTCGTCGCGTCGCGCGCGCCGCCGTCACGGACGCCGCCGTCGGGCGTGGCGCTCGTGCACGAGGTGTATCGAGGTCCGCACTCGATCTGGCAGTTGCCGCCCGAGCAGACCTGCCCGTCGGGGCACGCGCGGCCGCACGCGCCGCAGTTGGCGCGGTCGACGTTGGTGTCGGTGCAGCGCTCGTCGCAGCGCGTCTGTCGCACCGGCGAGGTGGGGCACTCGTTGTCGCAGCGGCCGTTGATGCACACGCGCCCCGCGCCGCAGCTGATGCCGCAGCCGCCGCAGTTGCGCGGGTCATCCGCGGGGCTCACGCAGGAGCGCCCGCAGGTGATGTTGGGGAGGCTGCACGGCCCGTCGGACTCCTCCATGTCGGAGGGGGTGTCGGCGTCGAGGTTGGTGAAGCGGTTCGTGGTCGTGTCGCTACACGCCGCGGCGAGGGCCACGGCGACGGCGAGCGCGGCCCGCCAGAGGGAGTGAAGCTTCAAAGGATTTGCTCCGTGCACGGTGTCAGCTCCTGGCGTCGCGCCTCACGGGGAGGGAACGTAGCGAACGGTGAAGCCCGTGGTGGGCGTGCAGGTGTAGGAGGTGCCGTCGGGGCAGCCCGAAACGCCCATGGTGCCGGTCTGGTTCTCGATGCCCACGGTCTGCGAGCGCGCGCCGTCCATGCGCTGGTAGAGCACGTCGATGGTCCCGGTCTCGTTGAGGATGATCTCGTAGGTCGAGTGCACCGTGGGGTCGTCGGTGCAGCAGAAGTGCGCGTCGTTCCACTGGAACACCTGGCTCCGCGTGGGGGCGGTGCCCACGGTGGCGACGCACTGTCCGCTCGCGCGGTTCATGTTGTCACCCCCGAAGGCCGCGATGGTCGCGTTGGGCGTGACCGCGGAGGGCACCGTCCCGCTCAGCGACGAGCTGACCGTCCCGTCGAGGTTGATGAACCCGTTGCTCGACAGGTTCACGCGCGTCGTCGTGGTGAGGTCCGTGGCCCAGTAACGGAAGTTGAACGCGAGGGGCACCTGCGTCGCCGCGTCATCCGAGAGGCCGAGGACGGTGGTCACGCCAGGCATCCCGCACGCCGGGATCCACGCGGTGATCGGAGGCGGCGTCATCGAGCGCGTGTACCGCACGAGGGGCGCGATGATGCACGCGCCTCGCGAGCAGTAGGGCATCCCCGTGGGGCACGCCGTTCCGCACATGCCGCAGTTGCGGGCGTCGCTCTGCGTGTCGACGCACGCGTCGCCGCAGCGCGTGGTCCCCGCCGGGCACGCGCAGACGCCGGCCGTGCACGGGACCGTTCCCGGGCAGACGGTTCCGCAGGTGCCGCAGTTGGTCCGATCGGTCTGCGTGTTCACGCAGGCGTTCATGCACGCGGTCTGTCCCGTGGGGCAGGTGCACA
Source organism: Polyangiales bacterium (assembly GCA_046351535.1). Taxonomy (GTDB): domain Bacteria; phylum Myxococcota_A; class Polyangia; order Polyangiales; genus CAISKJ01. The sequence continues at coordinate 136,595 of JAXLYG010000013.1, read as the reverse complement.
TCCCGCCGGCGCAGGGGATCGTGCCGAGGCACGCGCGCCCGCACGCGCCGCAGTTGGCGCGATCGGTCGTGATGTTGGTGCAGGTGCCGCCGCAGCGGTCGCTCCCCGTCGGACAGGGCGCGACGCACATGCCCCCGGCGCAGATCCGGTCGCCGGTGCAGGCCGCGCCGCAGCGGCCGCAGTGGTTGTTGTCCGCCTGCGTGTTGGTGCAGACCGAGCCGCAGAAGAGGCTCGGCGGGGCGCATCCGCCGTCGACGGTCGAGAGGGGCGCGCAGGCGCCCGCGACGCACACCTGACCGGCCGCACACGCGTTGCCGCAGCGGCCGCAGCTCCCGGGGTCGACCTGGAGGTTCACGCAGGTGTCGCCGCAGAGCGAGAGGCCCATCGGGCACATCGCCATGCACGACCCGCCGACGCAGATCTGCGATCCGGGGCACGCGGTTCCGCACGCGCCGCAGTTGGCGCGGTCGGAGGTCGGGTCGACGCAGCGCGAGCCGCAGAGCATCTGCCCCATCTGGCAGACCGTCGTGCACTCGCGGCTCTGGCAGACCTGCCCGCTCGGACACGCGCGGCCGCACATCCCGCAGTGGGCGCCGCTCGTCCGCGTGTCGACGCACTCCTCACCGCACTGGGTCTGGCCTTCGGCGCAGCCCACGCGGCACATCCCGCTGGAGCACACCTGGCCCATGGGGCACACGATGCTGCACCCGCCGCAGTTGAAGCGGTCGGTCATGGTGTTCACGCATCGCCCGCTGCACTGCGACGTGCCCGTGGGGCAGTCGCCGAGGCGGCAGCGCCCGCCGACGCACGCGTAGTTGACCATGCAGGCCGCGCGGCACGAGCCGCAGTTCGAGCTGTCGGTCATGGGGTCTACGCAGCGGTCGCCGCACACGATCTGCCCCGCGGGGCACTCGGCGCGGCACACGCCGTCGCGGCAGAAGGTGCCCTCGCGGCAGCGGTTGCCGCAGCCGCCGCAGTTGCTCGGGTCGCGGTCGGTGTTGACGCACACCACGGCGGTCGTGCCCGCGTCGCCCTTGGAGGTCTCACACGCCGTGAGCCCCGCGGAGCACGCGACCTCGCACACGCCGTCGGTGCAGACCGTGCCCGGCCCGCAGCGCATGTTGCACATGCCGCAGTTCTGCTGGTCGGTGCTGGTGTTGACGCACGCGCCGCCGCAGCGGGATTGCCCGTTGGGGCAGAGCGGGAGGCATCGCCCCTGGACGCAGCTGGTCGTGGCGGTGTCGCAGCGGGATCCGCAGGCGCCGCAGTTGTTGTTGTCTTCGGCGGCGTTGACGCACGCGCCGTTGCACGAGAGCTGCGGCAAGACGCATCCGCCGCTCCCTCCGCCGATGTCTGATGAACAGCCGAAGACCGCGCCCAGCGCGATCAAACCGGCAAGGAACGTGACTGTACGCAAGGTCACTCGTGCCTCCGTGGGATATGCGGAGTGTCGCCCGCCCCTACGGCCGGGGTCAACGATCCGTTGAGCCGCCGTTGAAGAGTTTCAATTCCTCGGAAGCGCGCGCCGCGGGGATAGTATCTCCGGCGTATGCGTCGCGCCCCGCTCGCCACGATCGTCACCGCACTCGCGCTCTCGCTCGCCGATCGCTCGGCGTCGGCGCAGACGATGGCGCTCACGTCACGCATGCAGCGCTTCTTCTTTCGCGGCGTCCTCGGCGTCGGCTACGGGAGCTTCGGCAGCGACACCGCGGTGGGCGCCATCACGATCCGCGGCGTCGGCGCGATGGGCAATTTCGCCATCGGCGTGAACCTCGTCCGCGGCCTCGCGGTGCACGTCGACGCCTGCGCGATGTCGCTCGTCAACCCGACGTTCGCGGTCAACGGCGTCGAGAACACCTCGTCGAACGACGCCACCACGACCACGTCGATCATCGGCGGCGGCCTCACCTGGTCGGACCGCGGCGGCCTCGCGTGGGTGAGCGTCTCGGGCGGCGTCTCGGTGCTCGGCATCGAGACCGGCGTCGTCTCGAGGACCTCGTCGGGCTTCGGCCTCACGCGGCTCGGCTGGGGCGTGAACGTCCTCGCGGGCCACGACTGGCCCATCATCTACAACTGGCGCGTCGGCGCGGCCCTCCACGCGATCTTCTCGCAGACCGCGGACCAGCCCGGCGGCGCGACGGCGCCGACGTGGAGAACTTCGGCGGCGGCGTCTCGCTGACGGTGAGCGAGCGGTAGCCCGTGCCGAGCGCAGAGACGCCCTACCGCGCGGCGCCCGCCGCCCCCACGTCGCCTGTCGCCCGCCTCGCCGCCCACGGCGCGATCTACACCGTCGCCTCGCTCGTCGCGCGCTCGCTCTCGCTGGTCATGGTCCCCGTGTACGCGCACCGCCTCGGCGCGGCGGACATGGGCGCGCTGGAGCTCGTCGACACGCTCGACCTCGTCGTGATCGCCACCTTCTCGACGGCGCTCACGGACCCTGTTCTCAGGCACTTTCACGACGCCCGGGGCGCGCGCGACCGCGACGCCGTGGTCTCGACCGCGATCCTCTCGCTCATCGCGATGGGCGCCCTCGTGGCGCTGCTCGGGAGCCTCGCGTCGCCGGCCCTCGCGGGCGCCGTGTTCCGCGACCGGGGGCGCGCGCCGCTCTTCGTGATGACCTTCCTCTCGGTGACCTTTCAGGCCGTCGTCGAGATCCCCTTCGCGGTGCTCCGGGGGACGGGGCGCGCGTGGTCGGCCGCGGGGTGGTCGCTCGCGCGCACCGCGCTCGGCCTCGCGCTCAACATCGCGCTCATCGTCGGCGTCGGGCTCGGCGTCACCGGCGTGGTCATCTCGAACCTCTGCGCCTCGGCCGTGATGGCTACGGTGATGACGGGCATCACCCTCCGAGAGACGGGCCTGCGCTTCGACGCCGCGGCGCTGCGACGGATGATGGCCTTCGGGTGGCCCATGATCCCGGGCTCCATCGCGATGATCGCGCTCGGGCACACGCGCTCGTACGTGCTCAACGCGTGGTGCCCCCTCGCCGAGGTGGGCCTCTGGGCCTTCGGATACCGCTTCGGCGCGCTGGTCTCGCAGGCCCTCGGCCACCCCATTCGCAGCGCCTGGACGGCGCAGATGTACGCGCTCTGGGACTCGCCCGATGGACGCGGCCCCGAGCGTTACCGCCGCGCGGGGACGTGGCTCGTCGCCCTCTACGCGTGGGCCGCCGCGGCGCTCTCGGCGCTCGCGCCCGACGTCGTGACCCTCCTCGCGCCGCCGTCGTTTCACCGCGCCATCGGCGTGATCCCCGCGGTGGCGACGGCCTACGCGCTGCGCGAGCTCGCGGAGTATTTTCGCAACGGCCTCCTCGTGGGTCGCGACGCGCGCGCGGTGGCCTACATCGAGCCCGCGCTGGCCCTCGTCGACCTCGCGCTCGGCGTCGCGCTCGTCTCGCGCTTCGGCCTCACCGGCGCCGTGATCGCCGCGCCCCTGGTGTTCGGGTTGTACGCCCTCGCGATGCATCGGGCCGCGCGGGCCGTGCTCCCGCTGCGCTACGAGTACGGGCGCATGGCGGCGTGCGCGGGCGTCGCTGTGGTGCTGGGCGCCGTCGGGTTCGTGATTCACACGGGCCACGCCGCGCTCGATGTGGGGCTCAAGCTCGCGCTCATCGGGGGCTATCCCGCGGTGCTCCTCGCGTTCGTGCTCCGCGATGACGAGGAGCGCGCCCTCGTCGCGTCGGCGCGGCGTTGGCTGCGCGCGCGCGTGGGGCGGTAGGTCCGCGGACGCGCGGCGGGGCTACCGACGGTCGCCGCAGTCGGTGTATAGCCTCGCGCCTTCGCGATGCTCTCCACGAACAACCTCGGCAAGTCGTACGGCGCTCGAACGCTCTTCAGCGGCGTCTCGCTCAAGCTCAACGCGGGCTCGCGCTACGGGCTCGTCGGCGCCAACGGGTCGGGCAAGACGACCTTTCTCAACGTGCTCTCGGGCGACGACGCCGCCACCGAGGGGACCGTCACCATCCCGAAGCGCGCGCGCGTCGGCGTGCTCCGTCAGGACCGCTTTCTCAACGACGACGAGCTCATCGTCGAGGTGGCCGCGCGCGGCGACCTCGCCGTGTGGGAGGCCCTCGCCGAGCAGCGCGAGCTCGAGGCCGGGCGCGGTGATCCGTCGCGCGCCGCGGACCTCGAAGAGATCATCCGCGTGAACGACGGCTACACGCTCGAAGCCCGCGCGAGTCAGGTGCTCGCGGGGCTCGGCATCCCCGTGTCGCAGCACAGGAGCCCCCTCGCCGTGCTCTCGGGCGGGTTCAAGCTCCGCGTGCTGCTCGCGCAGGCGCTCCTCGGAGGGGCCGACGCGCTGCTCCTCGACGAGCCCACCAACCACCTCGACATCCTGTCGATCCGGTGGCTCGAGAAGTTCCTCGCGGGGTATCGCGGGTGCGCGGTGGTCATCTCGCACGACCAGCGCTTTCTCGACAACGTCGCCACGCACATCCTCGACGTCGACTACGAGACCATCACGGTCTACACGGGCAACTACTCGACCTTCATGGTCGAGAAGGCCGCCGTGCGCGCCCGCAAGGAGGCCGAGATCGCCCAGGCCGAGGCCACGATCGCCCATAAAAAAGCGTACGTAGAGCGCTTCCGCTACAAGGCCAGCAAGGCGTCGCAAGCGCAGAGCATGCTCAAGCAGATCGAGAAGATCGAGGTCGACGAGCTCGCCGAGTCGTCGCGCCGCGAGCCCTCGTTCGCCTTCAAGATCGCGCGTCCCAGCGGTCGCGACGTGCTCGAGCTCACCGGCGTGAGCAAGTCGTACGGCGACAAATCCGTGCTGCGCGACGTGTCGCTCGTCGTGCGGCGCGGCGAGCGCCTCGGCGTGATCGGCCCCAACGGACTCGGCAAATCGACGCTGCTCCGCGTGGCCGTCGAGCGCCTCGCGGCGGACCGCGGCACCGTGCGCTGGGGTCACGAGGTGCGCGTCGGATACTTCGCGCAGGACCACCGCGAGGTGCTCACGGAGCCCGACCTCCGCGCCGTCGATGTGATTCAGAACACCATCCCCGACGCGGGCGTGGCCGCCGTGCGAGGGACGCTCGGGCGCGTGCTCTTCTCGGGCGACGACGCGTACAAGCGCGTGAGCTCGCTCTCGGGCGGAGAGGCCGCGCGCCTCGTCTTCGGGATGCTCATGGCGCAGGAGCCCAACGTGCTCGTGCTCGACGAGCCCACCAACCACCTCGACCTCGAGGCCATCGACGCCCTCGTGCGCGCGCTCAAGCAGTATGAGGGCACGCTGCTCTTCGTCTCCCACGACCGGCGCTTCGTCTCCGACGTGGCGACGCGCATCCTCGAGATCACGCCCGAGGGACCGAGGGATTTTCCCGGCACCTACGAGGAGTACCTCGCGCGCTGCGGCGACGATCACCTCGACGCCGAGTCGGTGGTGCTGCGCGCGAAGCGCGAGCGCGTGGCCCGCGAGTCGACCGCGCCCGCGAGCAACGCGGGGCTCTCGTGGGAGGAGCAGAAGAAGCGCCGCAACCGCCAGCAGCAGCTCCCCGCGCGCAGAGACAAGGCCATGGCCGCCGTCGAGGCCGCCGAGAAGCGCCTCACGGAGATTCACAACCTCTATGCGAGCGACGGGTTCTTCGAAAAGACGCCGAAGCCGCAGCTCGACGCGCTCGTCGCCGAAGAGGCCGCGCTCGGGCCCAGAATCGCCGAGCTCATGGCCGAGTGGGAGGCCCTCGAGGCCGAATGCGCCGCGCTCGCCGAGGGGTCGTCGGGTTGATGTACCGTTCGCGGGTGCATCTCTTCCCCGCCGCTCCCCGCTACTGGTTCGTCGCGCCGCTCGTGCTCGGGCTCTCGTGTCGCTGCACCACGCGCAGCGTGCGACGCGAGCTCGCGAGCGCCGTGAGAGGTCCCGAGGCGCCCGCGCCCACGGCCCCGCCAGAGCCGACGCCCGCCTCCCCCGACGCGCCGCCCACCGTCGGTGGATGCCCTGTTTTTCCAGCGGACAGCCCGTGGAACCGCGACGTCTCGCGCGACCCCGTCGACCCTCGCTCGGCGCAGTACATGGCCAGCATCGCGGCGCACGGGCCCAACACCCTGCACCCCGATTTCGGCGCGCGCGCCCGCTACGGCATCCCCTACATGATCGTGCCCGAGTCGACGCCGATGACCACCGTCCGCTTCGACGAGTACGGCGACGAGAGCGACCCGGGGCCCTACCCCATCCCCATGACGGCGCCCATCGAGGCGGGCCGCGATCACCATGTTCTCGTGGTGCAGCAGGGGGTCTGTCGGCTCTTCGAGCTCTATCACGCGAGGCGCTCGCGCAACGGCTGGCTCGCGGGCGCCGGGGCCGTCTTCGACCTCCGCAACGGCACCACGCGGCCGCGAGGGTGGACCTCGACGGACCAGGCGGGGATGCCCATCCTCGCGGGCCTCGCGCGTCGCAACGAGGTGAGCGCGGGGGCCATTCGACACGCGCTCCGGGTGACCTTCGACCACACGCAGGCGGGGTGGATCGCGCCCGCGAATCACCCCGGCGGGACCGACGATCGCGACGCGCCGCCGATGGGGTTGCGCCTGCGCATGAAGGCCTCGTTCGACACGTCGGGCTTCACCGGGCAGACGCGCGTCATCCTCGAGGCCCTCAAGCGCTACGGGCTCCTCGTCGCCGACACGGGGACCAACTGGTACATCTCGGGCGCGCCCGATTCGGGCTGGGACGCCGACGACCTCGACCAGCTCGAGACCGTCACCGGCGACGCGTTCGAAGTCGTCGCCACGGGCGAGATCCAGAGGCACCCGTGAGCTCACGCTGGCAGGCGATCTATGACAGCCCCTGGCATCAGCCACGGCTCGTCGGCACCCTCGGACTCGCGGCGCTCGCGGCCTTCGCGCTGAAGCGGGTCCGCGGTGATTTCCTCTCGCTGTGGACGCTGGGCTTCGGCGCGCTCGCGATCGTCGACGCGACGCTCACCGCGAGCGACTCGCCGCTCCTGCCCGCGCACGGCGACCTCCTCGGCGCGCTCGCGATCGCCTTCGTGCTGCTCGGCGACGCGCGGGTCTACACGCTCGTGGAGCGCTACGCGGGCGCGTCTCCGTCGATCGCGCGGCGGGTGCTGCAGGGCCTCGCGTGGGGCTCGCTGGTCTCGGTGCTCATGGCCCCGCTCGCGCGCACGGTGCCCGTGTTTCAGCGCGAACCTCGGACGCTCTTTCTCACCTACGAGCTCCTCGCGCTGGCGCAGGCGATCGCGTGGCTCACCGTGCGGCTCCCTCGCGCGAAGGGCGTGTCGCCCGAGGTGCTGCGCTGGACGCGCGGCGTGATGCGCTTCGTCGCGGTGCAGTACGGGCTCTGGGCGCTGGCCGACGTGGTGATCCTCTGGGTGCACCCCGCGGGCTTTCTCCTGAGGCTCGTGCCGAACGTGCTCTACTACGGGCTCTTCGTGGGGTATGTGTCTCTGCGTGCGCCCTCCGCGATCCGCTCGTGACCTGGCGCTCGTCGGCGCGCTCGCGTTCGCGTCGTGCGGGCGCTCGTCGCCCCGGCGCGAGGCCGTCGCGCCCACGGTGAGCGCGGACCCGCGGGCCACGCTGGAGTTCCGCGTCGAGGGTCGCAGCGTGCGGCGCGTGACGCTCGAGGAGCTCGAGCGCGCCGTGGGCGTCGAGACGGTGCGCGGCTTCGACGCGTACTACCACCGCGAGAAGGTGTTCCGCGCGCTGTCGCTACAGCGGGTGCTGGCGGTTGGTTTCGCGGGGGAGTCGGGGGCGCCGCTGGCGACGCGGCAGTTCGTGCTGCGGGCGCGCGACGGGTACACCGTGCCCATCACGGGCGAGCGGCTCTACGAGGGCGGCGCGTTCATCGCCGTGCGCGACGTCGAGAACCCCGCGTGGGAGCCCATCGGCCCGCAGCGCGCCAACCCCTCGCCCGCGTACCTCATCTGGGCCGAGCCCACGCAGACCGACCTCGAGACGCACCCGCGCCCGTGGCAGCTCGCCGTGATCGAGGCGACGCGCTTCGAAGCGGCCTTTCCGCACACGGTCCCGACGGGCGAGCCCGCGGCGTCGCCCGCGATGCGGGGCTTCGCGGTCTTCGCGGGCGAGTGCGTGCGCTGCCACGCGATCAACCGCGAGGGCGGCCGCGTGGGCCCCGACCTCAACGTCCCGCTGAGCGTGGTGGAGTACCGCCCCGAGGCGCAGATCCGCGCGTACATCCGCGACCCGAGGACCTTTCGCTACAGCACCATGCCCGCGCACCCGGGCCTCTCGGACGACGACCTCGACGGCCTCATCGCCTATTTTCGCGCGATGTCGACGCGCAAGCACGACCCCGACGCGCGCCCCGACGGCGGAGCCGCGCCGTGAGCCACGCGCTCCTCACGTCGCGGTGCGCGTCGATCCCGGGCGTTCTGCGCGACGCGCTCGCGGCGCCGCTCCCCGCGATTTCGAGGGCGATGCGAGAGGCCCACCGCTGGGTGGTCACGGGGACGGGCGCATCGGAGGGTCCCGCGCGGCTCTTCGCGTGGGCCCTGCGGCGGCACGCGGGGCGCTGCGCGGAGTTCGTCTCGCTCTCGACCTTCGCCGCGAACGAGGCCCCGCAGGGCGACGCGCTCGCGGTCTTCTCGCAGGAGCTCTCTCCCAACGCGCGCCTCGGCCTCGCGGCGCGAAGCCGCTACGCGCACGCGCTCCTGGTGACGGCCACGCCGGAGCGTCCGCACGCGCGCGCGGCGGCCCTCGACGGCGTCGCGGTGTGCGCGCATCCGCCTTCGAGCGAGCCGTCGCTTCTGCTTCGCGTCATCGGTCCCGCGGCGGCCACGGCGGCGTGTCTCCGCGTCGCAGAGGAGCTCTCCGAGCGCCCCGGTGAGATCCTCTCGCGGGCGGTGATCGACGCGCTCCCGGGCGCTGTCGAGAAGGCCTTTCGTGAGGGTGCGCGGGTCACCGAGGGCATCCCCTTCGAGCGCCCCGTCGCGCTCGTCACGGCGCCCGGCGACGCCGAAGCCGCCCACGGTCTCCGATGGAAGTGGCTCGAAGGCACGGGCGCCTCGGACCCTCCGTGCTGGGACGTGCTCCAGTTCGCGCACGGCCCGTGGCAGCACGTCGTCGACCGCGCCTACACCCTGGTCACGCTCGAGCGTCACGGCGCGCCGTCGAGCGACCTCTTCGACCGCCTCGCCTCGATGCTCGACCCCTCGCGTCACCGCCTCGTGCGAGCCCGCGCGACGCTCCCCGGCGTGGCGGCGTTCTTCGAACACGACGCGTGGCTCAACGCGATGGTGTGCGCGGCGCTGCCCCACACGGGCCGCGACCTCGCGCGCTGGCCTGGCGCGGGCGCCGACGGCGCGCTCTACGACCTCGGCCGCTGAACCGTCACTCGGTCTCGACGCGCGCTTCCGTGGTCGAGAAGCAGCCCGTGGGGTCGTCGAGGTCGGCGGCCACGACGCGCACCTTCGCGGCGAGGTCGACGCCCGCGGCGCGCAGGGCCTCGCGGTCGTTGAAGCGCGCGACCCACTGGTGCGTGCGCGGCATCGCGCCGACGGCGGTCTCGATGGCGCCGCGCGGGCCTTCGAGCCTGACCAGCAGCGTGTCGAGGCCGAATGCGTGACCCGCCACGAAGACCTTGACGAGGTCTCCGCCCGCGTCGGTCTCGCCGCGAACGACCGCGTGCAGCACGATGTTGCGCATCTCTCGGGGGCTCATATCCCGCGTCGCGCGTCACTTCAATGGGCTCAGTAGAGCGGTCCGAGCACGAGACGGGGGTCGGGGTACGTCGCGAGGGCGGCGGGGCGATCGGCGTCACACACGGCGCCGGGCATGTCGGCCACTTCGGGGCGAACGAGCGAGAGCTGAAAGTGGAGATGAGGGTTCCAACCGCCGTTCTCGTGGCGGTCGCCGACGCGCGCGATGAGCGCTCCGCGGGCGAGGCCTTGCCCCTCGTAGCGCCCCTCGACGGAGCTCGCCGCGAGGTGGCCGTGGAGGGCGTACACCGCGCGTCCGTTGATCTCGTGGCGCGTGACCAGCGTGTAGCCGTAGTCCCCGTCGGCGGCGTTGTAGGCGAAGCGGTGCACCTCGCCGGGCCAGAACGCGTAGACGGGTTCGCCCACGGGCGCCGCGATGTCGACGCCCATGTGAATGTCTCGCACGCCGCCGAAGAGGGCGGAGGTGTACATCCCGCGTCGCTTCTCGTCGTAGCGCCCGACGCCGTAGCCCGATCGCATCGCGCGCGCCGGGTCGTAGCCCGCGGTGAAGTCGAAGACCTCGTACTCTGGAGGGAGCGCGATCACCGGGTGAAAGTCGCAGCCGCGCACGTCGAGGGTCATCGCGCGAACCGTACGCCCGCGACGCCTCGCGTGGAACTCGTACGAGGCGCTGGGTGCAGACGTCTGCATCCCGGGGTGCAGACGTATGCACCTGGGCGCGCAGGCGTCTGCGGCGCTCAGCGCCCGGGGACGGGGATCGCGAGGATGAGGCCCGGCGGCATCGGACCGCGGCGCGCGGGGGAGACGCAGAGGTAGTTGTCGTTCCAGGTGTGGGGGTCGGCGGGCTCGTTCCACTGCACGCAGGCGCGGCCGGGGAGAGGGCCCGCGTAGCTCCACTCGAAGTTGAACGGAGAGCGCGGCGGGAGGCAGAGGAAGTTGTCGCTCCAGGTGTCAGGGTCGGCGGGTTCGAGCGTCTGCGTGCAGCGCATGCCGGGGATCGGTCCCGCGTTCGACCATCGCGCGCCGGTGCCGCGCGGCGCACAGAAGTAGTTGTCACCCCAGGTGTGCGAGTCCGCGGGCTCGACGATCTGCGTGCACTCCATTCCGGGGATCGGGCGGTAGCAGCTCCATCCGAAGCCGCCTGCGCGCGACTCGCACGCGGGCGCCGCGGGCTGGGGGTTCACGATCACGGGCGGTGGCGCGGGCGAAGCGGGGGGCATCTGCAGCGGCGCGAGGCCCGACCAGCAGAGGTAGTTGTCGCCCCAGGTGTGGGGGTCGGCGGGCTCGTTCCACTGCACGCACTGAAGACCGGGGACGGGCCCCCAGTTGCTCCACGAGAAGACCACGGGCGAGTCGCCGGGGACGCAGACGTAGTTGTCGCTCCAGGTGTCGGGGTCCGCGGGCTCGATCACGGGCGTGCAGCGCATCCCCGCGATGGGTCCCGCGTGCGACCAGCGGATCCCGAGGTCGCGCGAGGCGCAGAAGAAGTTGTCGCCCCAGGTGTGCGAGTCCGCGGGCTCGTCGATCTGCGTGCACGCGAGGCCCGGGATCGCCCGCGAGCAGCTCCACGCGAAGCCGCCTGCGTACGACTCGCACGACTGCGCCGCCGCCTCGCCCGCCGTCGCCATGATCGCCAGCGCAGCCGCCCACGTAGCAAGAGAGTTCCTTCGCATCGCGTCCTCCGGTTTCCGTTGAAGCGTGCGCGCGCCGGGCGTCGATCGCCCTCGCCGCTCGCTGCCCTCTCCGTAATTCAACGCGCATACCGCGCCGAAGACACGCGATTTCGACGGTCGAGCGCGCCAGAGCGCAGCGCCCGCGCCCCGTGCGAGGCGCCCACGCCACGCCCGCGTCGTCGCTCAGCGCGGGAGCTTCCACACGGCGATCATCTCGCCGTCGGTCGCCGCGACCTGATTGCCCTTCGCGGAGACCGCGAGCGCCTTCGCGGGCCCGCGCATCCCTTCGAGCGTCGCGACGGTCTCGCCGGTCTCTCGCTCGACGACGCAGGCGCCCTCGCGCGTCGCGACGAGCGCTCTCGTTCCGTCGGGGAGCGCGAGCGTGACGCCGCCATCGCGCGCGCGCGACGCGACCTCTTCGAGCGCTTCGAAGCTGTACGCGGCGCGCTTCGTCAGCCTCCGCAGGGTCGAGCCGCTGACGTGCTCGACGACCTCCCCGCAGCGCACGAGCAGGTCCCTGCCCGCGCGCGCCGTTCGCCGACCCGTCCATCGGGACGGTCGCGCACGGTCGGATCCATCATCTCGAAATCCCACCGCGCGATCTCGCCGTCGCGTCCGAGCGACGCGATCGCCCGCTCGCCGACGAACGCCAGCGCGCGCACGCCGGCCTCGTGGGCGCGCTCCTTCGGCGGATCGTGAAGCGTGAGCACGGCGCCCTCGCGCGAGAGCCTCGCGACGCGACGGTGCGCGACGCCGACGAAGAGCGACCCGTCGGGCGCCGGAGCGACGCACGAGGGCGCGCCCCAGGGGCGAACGTCGAGGGTGGCGCAGTCGAAGCGGTGGAGCATCGTGCCGGTCTCCGCGTCCCACACGCGGAGGGGGCCGTCTTGATGCGCGGTCACGATGCGGCGGCCGTCGTCGAGCGTCGCGATCTCCACGATGTTGCCGAAGCCGTGACGCTCCCAGAGGAGCGCGCCGCGCGCGACGTCCCACGCGGCGAGCGAGGGCTCTGCGTCGGCGCGCGCGATGTATCCCGCGTAGAGCGTCGTCGAGGTGATCGCGAGCGTCGTCGGCGGATGCCGCCGATCGCGTCCGAGCTCACCGCGCGGCGCGCCGTCGAGGGTCCACAGCTTGATCGAGGTCACCGCGTCGAGGCACGCCGTCGCGAAGAAGCCATCGCCCGTCGCGAGCGCCATCACGGGACCGCCGGGCTTCACCGTTCCGCGCACCGCGCCGTCGAGCGCAAGCACCGTCGCCGCCCCATCGTCGGCGCCCACCACGACGCCGCCGGGCACCGTCTTCATCGCGAGCGCGCTGCCGCTGAAGCTCGTGAGCGTGGCCGTCACCGCGCCGTGCGGGAGCGCGCGGAGCGTCACGCCGCGCCCCGTCGTCGAAGCCAGCATCGCGCCGTCGGCGCCGAGCGCCAGCGCGTACACCTGAGACTTCGCGCCGGTCTCTGCCCAGGTGTGCGTGTGGAGGCCCGTGCGCGCGTCCCACACGCGAATCGCCCCGTCGGCGTGCCCCGTGTAGAGGGTCGAGCCGTCGGCCGAGACGACCGCGCAGGTCGAGTTCGCGAACACGCGCATCGGAGGTCCGTCGCCGAAGGTGTGCGTCGGCGCGAGCACGCGGAGCTTCGTCTTCTTCATGGTGGATTCGCGGCGAGGCGATCAGCCGACGGCGGTGCCGAAGGGGCGCGTGTGCTCCGACTTCGGCGCCGCGGGAAAGGGCCCCTCGGAGCCCTGGAGCGAGCTCTTCGCGTCGAGCGCGCGCGGCTGCGACTGCGGCTGCCACGCGGGCGGCGCGGCGGTCTCGCCGAAGTGGTCGTACCACCACGACCACGCGACGATGACCACGGCGAGAAAGGCCATGAAGGTCACGGCGAGATACCAGAAGAGCTCGCTCGGAACGCCTTCGGGGTCGAGCCTCGGCGCGTCGACGGAGATGTACGCGGCGATGACCGTGAGCGGATGAAAGAACATCGCGCGGGCCGGGCGGAGCAGCGCGCGACGCCACGAGACGCGATCGGAGAAGGGCCGCGCGTCGAGGGTGAGCGAGGGTGGCCTCGGGCCCGTCTCGCCGCGAACGGCCGACGCGAGGAGCCGTAGGGCGTCGACGTTCCACGCGGCGTGGGCGTCGAGGGCCCAGCCCGCGAGGGCGAGCACCGGCGCGAGGAACATGTACCTCGGCTGGCTCTGCGCGCCGTGGAGGGCGACGTAGCCCCCGACGAGGGCGAGGGATCCGAGCCGGATGCGCAGGGCGTTCTGTCGGTGACGCGAGACCTCGGCCTCGACCATCTCCAGGTGGCGCAGGGTCGTCGGGTCTTCGGGGACACGCGCTTCGGGGGTCGCGTCGCTCATCGGTTCCTCTACGGGGCGGTCGGTGTGGCGTCGATCGTATCACCGGCGCGGCGCGCGGGCGTGTACGCTCGTCGACCCGACAACGCCATGGACGCGTCCTCGCTCGAAGAGTCCCTCCGCAAGGCCAGCGGTCTGCCCGTGACCGTCACCCGCGCGACCCCGCTCGCGGGCGGCGCATCGATGGAGACCTGGGCCATCGACGCCACCGTCGACGGTCGCCCCGAGCGCCTCGTGCTCCGGCGCGACATGGCCGTGAACATGTACGCCCAGGCGCTCACGCGCGCGCAGGAGTTCCACCTCCTCGAGGCGGTCTACGCGGCGGGCGTGAAGGCGCCGCGGCCGCGCTGGCTCCACGCGCGAGAGGCCGAGGGAGACAGGGCCTTCTTCGTCATGGACCGCGTCGACGGAGAGAGCGTCGGGCGCAAGGTCGTGCGGCTCCCCGAGCTCGCCGCGGCGCGCGCCGTGATGGCCCGCGAGATGGGCGCCGAGCTCGCGAAGATCCACGCGGTGAAGCTCACCGAGCGGCTCGACTTTCTCTCACGTCCGCCCGATGGGATGAGCGCGTGCGCGGAGTCTCTGCGCTCCACGCGGGTCATCGCCGAGGGCCTCGCGCGGCACAACCCCGTGTGGACGCTCGCGCTCCGATGGCTCTCGCAGCGCCTCCCCGACGAGGGCCGACGGCCGCGCGTGCTCGTGCACGGAGACTATCGCGTGGGCAACCTGCTCGTGGCGCCGTCGGGCCTCGCCGCCGTCATCGACTGGGAGTTCTCGCACGTCGGAGACATCCACGAGGACCTCGCGTGGCCGACGATGCGCGACTGGCGCTTCGAACACGACGCGCTCACCGTCGGCGGCGTCGGCACGCTCGAAGACTTTCACGCGGGCTACCGCGAGGCGGGCGGCGCCGAGATCGACCCGCGCGCGCTGGCGTGGTGGGAGGTGCTCGGCAACCTGCGCTGGTCGGTGATGTGCCACGCGCAGGCCGAGCGGCACCTCTCGGGCCGAGACCCGAGCGTCGAGTACGCGAGCCTCGGGCGAAAGTCCGCGGAGCTCGAGTGGGAGATCTTGAACCTCCTCGAAGGGCACGCGCGGGAGAAGACGCTGTGAAGGACATCCCCTCGCTCCGACCGACGGCCACGGAGCTTCTCGAAGCCGCGCGGGAGCACCTCGCGACGCGCGTGATCCCCACGATCAAAGACCCGCAGCTGCGCTTTCAGACCCTCGTCGCCGCGCACGTGATCGGCGTCGTGGGCCGCGAGCTCTCCGCGGGGAGCGCGCCCTTCAGGTTCATCCGCGAGCAGCGCGCGGCCCTGCCCGGCGCGCCCACGGACGACGCCACGCTCTGCGCGATGATCGACGCGGGGAGCTTCGATGAAGACTCCGCCGCCGAGGCGCTGCGGGCCCACCTCACGGCCCGCACCGAGCTCGCCCTCATGGCGTGGAACCCGCTCTTCGTCGCGCGCGTGAAGGCGCCCACGACCCGCTGACGCCGCCGATGGTTCGCAGCGCGCGCGTGAGAGCCATCGCGGCCTTCGCCCTCTGCGCGGCCGTCGCGGGCGCGCCCGTCGAGGCGTTTCCTCCTGCGCTCAACGCGGTCGCGCGCGGCGCCACGGGGTCGCTGCCCAAGGGCGTGTCGATCTCGCCCGACGGCCGCACGCTCTACGTCACGAGCTACGGCAACGCGAACGGTCGCAACGTGGCGATCTTCGACGCCGCCACGCTGCGCCGCACGGGCTGGATCGACCTGCGCGGGGTCTCCGTCGAGAGCGTGGTCTCGCCCGACGGAGGCACGCTCTACGTCTCCGACGTTCGAAGAGGCGTGGTGTCGTTCGTCTCGCTGCCGCGGGGTCGCGTGCGCCGCGAGGTGCGCGTCGGGCCGCGGCCCAAGGTGATCGCGCTCTCCCGCGACGGCGCGCTGCTCTTCGCGGCCAACTGGAGCGGGCGCAGCGTGACCGAGGTCGACGTCACGACGGGCCTTGTCGTGCGCACGCACCACGCGGGAGAGTGCCCTCGCGGCCTCGCCGTCGCGCGCGACGGGACGCTCTACGTCGCCAACTTTCACGGCGACTCGCTCGACGTCTTCGCCGCGCCCGCGCGCCTCACGCGACGGCGCATCGAGGGGATCTGTCACGTCCCGCGGCACCTCGCGCTCTCGCCCGACGACCGCGCGCTCTACGTCTCGTGCCTCGGCGACGACGCCGTCGTCGTGGTCGACGCCGCGACGCTCACCGTCACGCGCAGGGTGCCCGTGGGCAACGCGCCCAAGGCCCTCGACGTCTCCGCCGACGGGAGCCTCCTCGCCACCGCGGACTACGGCGGCAGCACCGTGACCCTCGTCGACACGACCGACTGGACCACGCGCGTCGTCGAGCTCCCCTCGCTCGACCACGCGAGCGGCATCGTCGCAGACCGCACCGGCGCGCGCTTCTTCGTCACGGGCTGGTACGACAACCACGTCTACGCCGTCGGCGCCGGGAGCCCCACCTTCACGGTCACCGAAGACGAGCGACGTCGCACGCTCTCGCAGAGGGCCTTCCACGCCTCGAATCCCGTGGAGTGACCCGCGCGCGCCGCGACACTTCGCCCCTCGCAAAGCGGTCACTCGCAGCCGTTGCAGCGCGCGTCGACGTCTTCATCGCGCCGGTGGAGTCCGCATCTCGACGCGGGGTTGAAGGATCTGGTATTCGCAATCCGCTCTTCAGCGAGGGCACCGAAAAACGCATGCGAAACGACCTGCACAGTGCGTTCGCCGCCTACGCGGCCTGCCTCGCGTCGTGCATGCTCACGGGCTTCGGGTACGGGCTCCACGCGCCGCCCGGGCTCGCGTTCGAGCACTCATGGCGCCTCGGCGGACTGCTCGCGGTACCCGGCATCGCGCTCGGCGTCGTCGCGATGATCGTGACGCTGTTCATCCCGCGCTTCGTGGCGCTGCTGCGCGACGGCGTCGAGGCGCACGCCGCGGGCATCGGCGCGGCGCTCGCGGTCACGCCGCCGTCGGCCATCGTGTGGATGGCGCTCGTCGCGAAGACCGAGCGCCGCCTCGCGGGGACCTTTCACAACATGGCCCTCGCGGCGCTGCTCGTCGCGACGCTCTACCTCGCCTTCGCCGCGGTGATCGCGGCGGGCGCGATCGGCGTCGGGTCGTACCTCTCGACGCGCCTCGAGCGACGCGCGGTCTCGCTGCGGCGCGCGATCGGTGAGCCCGCGCTCGCGGGCGTGGGCCTCGCGTTCGCGCTCTTCGCGTACGGCGCGCTCACAGGCGACGAGCTCGGGCACCGCGGACTCTTCGGGATCTTCGCGGTGCTGCGTCAGCCCGAGGTCGACCTCATCCCCGCGGCGATGGCGGCGTGCATCCTCGGCGGCACGGTGGTGTTCACGTTCCCGCTGCGCCGATGGGGGATCGTGGCGACGCCGGTGATGCTGGGGGTCGCGCTCTTCCTCGTGGGCGCCGACGCGGTGTACTTCGGGCGCAGCCCCGCGGGCGCGCGCATCGACGCGAGGCCGGGGCCCGTTCAGTCGCTCGTCGAGGCGCTGCGCAAGGCCACGGACCACGACCGCGACGGCTTCTCGCCCTACTTCGGCGGCGGCGACTGCGACGACCGCGACGCGCGGCGCAACCCCGACGCGCAGGAGATCGCGGGCAACGGCGTCGACGAGGACTGCTCGGGACGCGACGCGCGCACGGCCTCCCCCGCGGCGCCCATCGTCTCGCACGACGCGCTCCTCACGGCGATCCCCGCGGGGATGAACCTCGTGGTCTTCACCATCGACACGCTGCGCGCGGACATGATCGGCGGCGCGCGCGCGCGGGAGATCACGCCCAACCTCTCGCGCCTCGCGTCGCAGTCGGTGACCTTCGACCGCGCCTACGCGCTGAGCTCGAACACGATGCACGCGATCGGCCCCATCATGACGGGCCGTTACCCCACGGAGTGCCCCCGCGACGATCAGCACTTCACGGGGTACCTCCCCGAGAACGTGATGCTCGCCGAGCGCCTCCGCGACGCGGGCTACTGGACCGGCGGAGCCGCCACGCACTTCTATTTCGAGCCGTCGTACGGGCTCCTCCAGGGCATCTCGCACTGGGACGCCTCCGCGCACATGCTCGGTGAGAACGCCTCGCAGGAGACCTGGGACGACCGCCTCGCCGATCGCCTCATCGACGCGCTCCAGCAGCCCGCCACCACCGCGGGGCGGTACTTCCTCTGGGGGCATTTCTTCGACCCGCACCACCCCTACGCGCCGCACCCCGGCCTGCCGCCTCCCGGCGACGACGACCGCGCGCGCTATGAGCGCGAGGTAGCCTCGACGGACCGCCAGGTCGGCCGCGTGCTCGCGCTCCTCGACGCGCTCCCCACGGCGAACCGCACCATCGTGGTCGTGACGGCAGACCACGGCGAGGCCTTCGGCGAGCACGGCAACCACTGGCACGGCGTCGAGCTCTGGGAGGAGCTCGTGCGCGTCCCGCTGCTCATCCGCATCCCCGGCGTCGCACCGCATCACGTCACACAGGCCCGCAGCCAGATCGACCTCGCGCCGACGCTCCTCGAGCTCATGCACCTCCCGCTCCCGGCGCCCGACGCGCGCGACGCGATGGCGGGGCGCAGCCTCGTGAGCGACCTCCTCGGCACCCCCGAGCCCGAGCGCCCCATCTACGCCGAGCTCACGCCCGACCACTACAACCGCATGCGCCGCGCGGTGCTCTCCGACAACTACAAGCTCATCGAGCGCGGCTCCGGGCGCTACGAGCTCTACAACCTCGCCAACGACCCCGACGAGCAGCGCGACATCAGCCGCCTCGACCGCGCGCGCCTCGCCCGCATGCTCGCGATCCGCGAAGGGCTTCGCGCGCGGCTCCGCATCTCGGTCCCCGTGCACGTCGGCGCGCGGCACGCGCCAGGCAGCGCCACGGCGGCGGGGCCTGGCGGCTGAGCGCTCAGCGCGGCGCGAGCCCGATCACGGCGATGTTCCTGGGGCTCTCGCGCGCGTCGAAGGCGACCGTCGCGCGCGCGTCGTAGCCCCGTCGGGCCAGCAGCGCCGCGCGATCGAGCGCGACCCAGACCTCGATGAAGCGCGCGAGCATCCACCGCGGCAGCGACCATCGGCGCGTCATCTCGTACGCCGCCTGCGCGCGACGGAGGGCGTCGTCGACGGCACGCGACGGCGGCGCGGCGATCGCCCGCGCCTCGAACGCGAACGCGACGAGCGCGTGAAACGAGCCCGTCGCGCGGCGGCGGTTCACGCCGCGCATCTCCTCCCCTGGAGGCACCTCGCAGCCCGCGTCGACGAGCAGCGCGCGGAGGGCCGAGCGGTTGACCCTCGACGCCGTGCGCGTGGCGAGGTCGTCCTCGACGCCTTCGTCGCCGTCGCGCGCGTTGCCGAGGCCGAGCACGGCGCGCCCGATCGTGAGCGCCGCGCGATCGATCCCGTCGACGGGCGTCAACGGCGCGCGATCGCCGTCGCGCTTCTGGAGGCAGCACCCGACGATCACCACCGAGGCTCCGACCTCCGACGCGGCGCTCACCGCGAGGTCTCCGAGCGCGCCGCACGCGTGCAGCCCCACCACGAGGTCGTCGCGCGTGAGCGTCGACACGGCCTCGCGCACGTCCGCGGTCACGAAGCGCGCGCGAACGCCGTCGCTCAGCGAGGAGGCCACGGCCACGCGCGCGGCGTCGCGCTCCCAGCCCTCGGCGGGCAACCCGAGCGCCGTCGCGAGGTGTCGCGTGAGGTGACCGTGCCCGGAGCCCACGTCGACCACGCGCGAACGCCCCCGCGCGGCGGCGCGCGCGATGGACGCGAAGGCCGCCACCTGGGCCTGCTTGCGCGGCGAGGCGCGTCGCGCGTCGACGGGCGTCTCGACGGTGACCTCCGCGGTCGGGAGCGCGCCGAGCCGCGCCACCTCGCGGCTGAGCGCGACGAGGTCCGCGGGGCGCCGCGCAGCGAGGAGCGCCGCGGCGAGACCGTCACGCTCCGCGGCCGAGACCTCCGCGTCGGTCAGCGACGAGAGGAACGCGTCCCACCCTCGACGCGCGGCCCACGTCGGCGTCGGCCCCACGGGGCGCTCGGCGATGATGTCGCGCACCGACGCGAGCATGGCGCTGGCCTCTTCGAAGCGGAGCGCCTCGTCGCGGCGTGTCGGTGACGTCTCCATGCGCGGCGGGTGACCTACAGCGCGATGCCGATCACGCCGCCGCCGTGGGTCGGGGTGAAGGTCGGGGTGAAGGTCGGGGCGCGCGCATCGAGCCGACGCGACAGCTCGCGCTCGGCGTCCGACGGCGCGCCGAGGACGAAGCCGAGCGCGCCGCCGCCGACGCACCCGATCGCGCTCGCGAGCGAGGCGGTCTGCGTGTTGTCGGTGGTCGAGAAGAGCACCGCGCCCGCGAGGCCGCCGAGGAGCGCGCCGAGGTCGAGCCAGCGCGTCTGCGCGGGCGTCGGTCGCAGGAGGCCCGCCGTGAGCAGCGTCGCGCCCACGCCGATGGCCTCGCCCGCGAGGAGACCCACCGCGCCGTCGCCCGTGGGGCCGTCGCGAAACGCGCGGTCGAGCGAGAGCCCGAGCACCGCGCCCCACGCGCCGCCCGAGAGCACGAACGACGCGCTGCCGGGCATCGAGTCGGTGGCGTGCGCGGCGGCGATGCCGAGCCCGATGCCCGCGGTGCCCGCGCCGAGAAAGGCCGACGCGCTCCCGAACGACGAGGCATCCGAGAGCGGTCCGTCGTGTAGGAGCCTCACGCCGAGGGCGCCGATGAGGCCGAGGTAGAAGCCCGCGTTCGCCGCGTAGGCGCGGCCGCGGCGGAGGTCACGGCGCGCGTCGACGAGGGCCGCGACGACCATCCCCGCCCCCGCGCCGAGCACCGGCGCGACGACGTTGATCGCCGACGAGGCGTCCGTCGCGCCGCGGATCCCCACCGCGCTCCACGCGCCGAGGGTGAGGCCGTAGACCGCGCCGAGCTGGTAGAGCACCACGGCCTCGCCGCCGTCGATCGTCGCGCGCGGTCGATCGAGCCGCGACGGCGCCGCCTCCGCCGACCTTCGCGCGAGGGGAGGCCCGGCGTTCGCGTCGAGGAGCGAGCGGGCGAGGCGACCGAGCACGCGCAGCGGGTGGTACGACGGCAGCGCCGGTCGCACGCGCATCGCGGCGTCGATCCACTCGGCGGCCGACCGCGCGTCGCGCCGCGCGAGGAGCTCGACGGCGCCATCGATCGAGCGCTCCATCGCCTCGCGCTCACCGGGCGGGGCGGGGAGCGCGGCGGCGTCGCCCGCGGCGCGGCGGGGTCGCGGCATCTCCTGCGCGGCGACGCGCCAGAGCACGGCGTCGGCGTCGTAGCCGTGGAGGTCTCCGCCGCGCGCGATGACGCGCTCCGAGAGCCGCGTCGCGGCGAGCACGGCGTGGCCCGACACGATGTCCATGAGGGCGCGATCGAGCTCGTCGCGGTCCTCCTCGGTGACGCGCCGCAGGCCAGACGCTTCACCGGGCGCGGCCGCGGGCGTGGGCGCGACGTCGCCGCGTCGCCAGGGGCCGAGGCTGGCCCCCGCGGGCGCGACGGGCCACGTCTGCGCGCGTGCCTCGCGCGACGAGAGCGCGAGGAGCGCGGCGAGGGTCACGGCCGTTTGCGAGCGTCTCGTGAACATCGGTGAGAAGCGCCGATCGTGCCTCTCGCGGGCGGATCCGTCCAGGCGTCAGGGCAGGTGACGGAGGCCGACCTTGTCGCGCACGCGCCCCACGACGTCGCGCGCGATGGCGCGGGCCCTCGAAGCGCCCGCGGCGAGCACGTCTTCGAGCTCGTCGGGCTTCGCGAGGAGGGCGTAGTAGCGGTCGCGCGCGGGGCCGAACTTCGCTTCGAGGGCCTTGCCGAGCGCGTCCTTCGCGTGGCCGTAGCCGTAGCCGCCCTTGCGGTAGCTCTCCTCCATCTCGGCCACCTGCTCGGGCGAGGCCACGAGGCGGTAGAGCGTGACGATGGTGCTGTCGTTCGGGTCCTTGGGCTCGTCGACGCCCTTCGAATCGGTCTTGATCTGCCGGGCGATCTTGAGGAACGCCTTCTCCGTCGGCAGAAAGATCTCGATGGTGTTGTTGTACGACTTCGACATCTTGCGCCCGTCGAGGCCCGGCACCGTGGGGACCTCGGCGCCGACGACGGGCTCGGGCCGCCGCAGCACGTTGCCGTAGATGGCGTTGAAGTGCCCGGCCATGTCCTGCGCCATCTCGATGTGCTGCACCTGGTCGCGCCCCACGGGCACGACGGCGCTGTCGTACGCGAGGATGTCCGCGGCCATGAGCACGGGGTAGAAGAACGTGCCCGACGAGAGCTCGTTGTGCTCGCCCTTGTCGAACGCGGCCTTGTAGGCGTGGGCGCGCATGAGGAGGCCCACGTTGGTCACGCAGGCGAGGTGCCACGAGAGCTCGAGCACCTCGGGCACGTCGCTCTGACGGAAGAACACCGACCGCGCCGGGTCGAGCCCGAGCGCGAGGAAGATCGCGGTGATCTCGTGCGAGGCGCGGCGCAGGAGCGCCGGGTCGCGGCCCGTCGTGAGCGCGTGAAAGTCCGCCACGAAGTAGAACGCGTCGTGCGTGTCCTGCATCGCGATCGCGGGCTGGATCATGCCGAAGTAGTTGCCGAGGTGCGGTGTGCCCGTGGGCTTGATGCCCGAGAGGGCTCGAAGTCTGCGCGTCATGGTGGTCGAGGGTCCGAGGTATACCATCGCGCGTGGACCCCTACCTCACATTCCTCCGCGCCCGCGTGGGCGCGACGCTGCTCGTCGCACCGGTGGCGAGCGTGGTGGCGCGCGACGGCGACGGCCGCGTGCTGCTCCAGAGGCGCGCCGACGACGGCACCTGGGGCCTCCCCGGGGGCTGGGTCGTGCCCGGCGAGTCGGCCCTCGCGTGCGCGCTCCGAGAGTGCCTCGAAGAGACCGGCTGGGAGGTCGCGTCAACGGGGCTCCTCGGCGTGTACACCGACCCCGCGACCAACACGGTCACCTACCCGAGCGGCGACCGGGCGCAGTTCTACGCGGTGGTCTTCGAAGCGCGCGCGGTGGCCGAGCGCGGCGCGCCCGACGCCGAGACGAGCGAGGTGGCGTTCTTCGCGCCCGACGCGCTCCCCACGGGGGTCTACGGGCCCGACCGCGCGGTGCTCGCCGACGCGCTCTCGAACGCGCCCCGGCCCTTCGTGCGCTGACCTCCGCGCGAAGGCTGATATCTTCGCCGGCGATGTCGAACGCGACCCGCTACGCCGCCCTCCTCGCGCTGCTCTCCGCCCTCGCCCGATGCACCGCGGGCTCGCCTCCGCCCGCGGGTCAGTGCGAGTTCGACAGCGACTGCGACGCGGGGCTCGTCTGCGCGGGCACGACCTGCCGCGCCCAGTGCCGCGTCGACGCCGACTGCGGCGCGAGCGCCCGCTGCCTGCGCACGAAATCGGGCGCGCTCGCGTGCATCGCGAGCTCCGCGGAGACCGTCGCGTGCGTGCGCGACAGCGACTGCGCCGCGGGCGCCGCGTGCCTCGCCGGACGCTGCCGGGCGCAGTGCGTGATCGACTACGACTGCCAGGTGGTGAACCCGCGCTCGCGCTGCGCGAGCGGCGTGTGCCTGCCCGTGTGCGCCGCGGGGACCGCGGACTGCGACGGTGACAGCAGCAACGGCTGCGAGCGCCTCGACACGCTCGTCAACTGCGGCGCCTGCGGACGCGCGTGCGCGACCGGTCAGGTGTGCGCCGCGGGCGCGTGCGTCTCGACCTGCGCGGCGCCTCGAACGGCGTGCTCGGGCGGCTGCGTCGACACCGCGACGGACGCTTCGCACTGCGGCGCGTGCGGGCGGGTGTGCGCGCTCGCCAACGCGACGGCGCGCTGCGCGAGCTCGGCCTGCGCGGTGATGACCTGCAACGCGGGCTTCGCCGACTGCGACGCGACGAGCGCCAACGGCTGCGAGACCGACACGCGCACGAGCGCGACGAACTGCGGCGCGTGCGGACGCGCGTGCCCCGCGGTGACCAACGGCGTGGGCGTCTGCGCGGCGGGCGCGTGCGGCGTCACCTGCAACGAGGGCTTCTACCGCGACGGCGCGGCGTGCTCGCAGGTGGTGGCGCCGAGGCTCACGGGGCCCGCGTCGGGCTCCCTCGCGACGACGCGGAGGCCCGTGTTCCGATGGGCCGCGCCGCCGAGGGGGAGCGACGGCGCGCGTATCCAGATCTGCCGCGACCGCGCGTGCGCCACCGTCGAGGCGACCTTCGACGTCACGGGGACCTCGGGCTCGCCCGCGTCGGCGCTCGCGCCGGGCGTTCACTTCTGGCGCGCGCTCGGGCGCCAGGGCGAGGCCGTCGGCACGACGGCGTCGAGCGCGACCTTCGAGATCATGATCCCGGCGCGCGACGCCGCGCGAAACACGGCGTGGGGCGTGTACCCCGACTTCAACGCCGACGGCCTCGCCGACGCGCTCGTGGGCGAGCCGGGGAGCTCGCGCGCGCACGTCTACGAAGGCGCGACGACGGGTCTGCCGACGGCCCCCTCGCGCTCGCTCTCGATGGCCGAGACGAACGACCTCGGCAAGAGCGTCGCAGCCGCGGGCGACGTCGACGGCGACGGCTTCGTCGACGCCGTCGTGAGCGCCCCCGGCAACCGCGCGCTCTCGCTCCACTACGGCAGCGCGACGGGGCTCTCGGAGACGGGCGTGCTCGTCGCGGGTCCGTCCTTCGACTGGGGCTACGTGGTGACGGCCGCGGGTGACGTGAACGGCGACGGCTTCGCCGACGTCGCCGTGTGGGACGGCCTCGAGGTCAGCGCCATCTACATCGTGTACGGCGGCGCGCGCGGCGCCACGCCGACGATCGAACGCGTACCGAACGCGCGCGGCGTCGGCGCGGTCCCCATGGCGGGCGCGGGCAAGATCGACGGCGACGAGTACGACGACCTCGTCATCGGCATGCAGACGGTGTCGGGGCCCGTGCTCGGGGTCTTTCTCGGCGGGCCGACGGGCCTTCCGCCGGTGGCCTCTGCGACCATTCCGATCCCGTCGATCTACGCGGTCTCGGCCGCGGGCGACGTGAACGGCGACGGCTTCGCCGACGTGCTCGTGGGCGCGTCGCCGGGCAACGGACATGCGTGGCTCTACACGGGCTCGAACACGGGCCTTTTCGCGACGCCCGCGCAGCGCTACACCGACGGCGAGAACCTCGATTTCGGAGCCTCCGTGGCGGGCGTCGGAGACCTCAACGGCGACGGCTTCGCAGACGTGGCGGTGGGTGACGGCATGGCCGCGCTGAGGGTGTTCCCCGGTGCGCTCACGCCCGGCGCGGCGATGAGCGTGCGCCTCACGGGCGCCACGGGGCTCTTCTCCGGTGCGCTCAACTTCGCGGGAGACTTCAACCGCGACGGCTTCGCAGACCTCCTCGTCGGATCGCCCGACGACGGCGGCGGCAAGAGTCCGTGTCAGGGCGCGGTCTACGTGTTCCCCGGGAGCAGCGCGGGCGTCTCGACGACGCCGACGTCGACGCTCTCGCCGCCCGACGTGAAGAGCTGCCACACGCTCTTCGGCTACTCCGTCGCGTGGAACATGCGCTGGCCTGCGAGCCTGCTCCTGGGCTAGTAACGCCGCTCCACCATGAAGCCCGCCTGGATCGCGTTGTCACTCCTCCTCTCGCGCGCGAGCTGCTCCGAGCGCGCGCACCCGGTCACCACCGCGCCCGCCGCGTCGTCGAGCGAGATCGAGGTCGTGGCCCCCTCCGACGCGGGCGCGCGCAGGCCGCGAGAGATCGTCGCGCGGCACATCCTGGTGATGCACCGCGACGTGCCCGACGCGCCCGAGACCGCGTCGCGGAGCCGCGTCGAGGCCCGCGCGCGCGCCGAGGAGGTGCTCCGACGCCTCCGCGCGGGAGAGCGCTTCGAAGACCTCGCGGCGGAGTTCTCTGACGAGCCCGGCGCGGCGGAGCGCGGCGGCAGCCTGGGCCGCTTCGGTCGCGGGCGCATGGTGCGCGACTTCGAAGACGCCGCCTTCGCGCTCGAGCCCGGACAGCTCTCCGAAGTGATCGAGACGCGCTTCGGATTCCACGTGATCCAGCGCATGGAGTGACCGCCCCGTCGGCGCGAGGCCCTCGTGGGTCAAGCTCGACCGTAGGGGCGCGCGTCCGAAGTTCAGACTCGGCCGTAGATTTTCTAACGACTTCGCGGGCCTCGGCCCCTTGGCATCGGCGCCGCATCAACGGAACATCGCCTCACCACCACGGAGGTTCCGCGATGCGACGAAGCACGTTCCCCATGATCGCCGCTGGAGTGCTCGCGGCGCAGGGATGCGCCGACCACGACGAGGTCGAGCAGCGCGTCTCTCGCCACTCGGGTTTCTTCCTCGTGCGGCGCGCGTCCGACACGTGCCTCCCCTCGCCCGGCGCCTCCTGCGCCGGCTTCGTGGCCTCTTCGATCAACAGCAGCGCCACGCAGTGCCCCGACGGACGCTGGTCGCCCTCGTGCGACGTCGCCTCCATCGACCTGTCCGCGCTCCACCTCCCGTCCGCGCAGTCCGCGGCGCTCCTCGCGTCGATCACGCCCTCGCTCAGCGCGCCCGAGGTCGTGCTCCGCGGCCACCTCGCCACCGTCGACGGCCACACCGAGCTCGTCGCGCTCGAGGCCTGGCGCGCGCCCTCCATCGCGCCCGTGCGCGGCGCCTTTCACGTCGTCTCGACGGAAGACTCGTCGTGCACGTACCTCCCCTGCGCGTCGGTGATGGACCACCGCCTCAACGCCTCGCTCGAGCCCGAGCCCATCGCCGGCGTCGACCTCTCGAACATCGCCTCGCTCGACGCCATCGCGCGCGACGGCGCCCTCGCCGACGCGGCGAGCGACACCGGGCTGCTCGTCGCGGGCACGCAGTCGTACGGCCCCGACGGGCGCGTGCTCCGGGCGGAGCAGGTGTTCACCCGCGTGCGCCCGTCGATCGCCCCGGGGCTCTGCGCCGACGCCCTGCGCGCGAACCTCGACGACGCCGCGTCGCGGCTCCTCTACCCCTCGGAGACCGACGCCCCCATCCACGCCATCTCGCCCGACGCCGTCGCGCACATGCCCTCGACCGA
Source organism: Polyangiales bacterium (assembly GCA_046351535.1). GTDB lineage: Bacteria > Myxococcota_A > Polyangia > Polyangiales > CAISKJ01. The sequence goes on along the minus strand of JAXLYG010000013.1, from coordinate 109,885 downwards.
GGACTTCGCCGACGTGATCGGAATGACCGCGCGCCCCGCCGTCCGCGCCGAGCCCTTCGAAGTGTTCATGCAGCCGCTCACCTCGGGCGACGCGAGCACGCCCGCCGAGCAGCTCCGGGCCGCGCGCTTCAGGAGCCTCGAACGGGCGCTGCGCGCGCAACTCACCGACCTGCGCGTGTACCGCGTGGGCACCATCGACGTGAAGGTCTACGTGGTGGGGCTCACCGCGTGCGGCGAGCTCGCGGGCGTCGAGACCACCGCCCTCGAACGCTAGCCTCTCGCCGCGAGCGCCCCTTCAGTCGCCCCGCGCGATCGTCACCCGAAACACCCCGTCATCGTGAGCCGTGCGCACCGTGAACCCGGCGCCCACGGCCCACCGCGCGATCGCCGCGGTCACGTCGCCCGCGCTCAGCGAGCCCTGGAGCCGCGCTTCGAACATCGAAGACGTCGCGCCGTGGACCCGACGGAGGCGCCAGTGACGCTCATCGACCTCGACGGAGAAGGTCGCCTCGAGGCCGTCCGCGGCGCGCGCCGACATCCACTGCCCCGCGTCACGGGTGATCGGCGACACCGCCTGGTGGGCGCCGGTCTGGCTCGATGAATGGGTCAACGCTTCGCTCGCCATAGAGCCTGACTTTTACGCTCATTGTCGCAGACCACAACCCCCATACAGGAGGCCGCGCGAAGGGTCTGCGGGAGGGGATCGGTCGCGGAGGGGGGGCGGTTGCTGATCAGAAGGAGCCGGAGAGCACCGGCACGCGGACCTCGGACTGGGCGCCGAGGCCGTACTGGCGCATGTCGTGGAGCGACACGCTGTTCTCGACGGCGATCGCGGGGATCGAGAGAGACATCGAGCCGCGCGCGAAGTCGACGAGGCCCGTGGGGCGAAGCAGCGGCGCGGCGACCGTCGCGGCGCCGATGCGGCGGGGGTGGATCGACGCGGAGGGAGCCGGCGCGGTGCCCGTCCCCGAGGCGGGCTGCGTGGCGCCACCGGAAGCGGGCTGCGCGGCGCCGCCCTCGGCGGGAGGAGCGCCCGACGACTCGTCGATGGGGGCGTTGGCGGGGGCGTTGTCTTCCGCGGGCTGGTCGGCCTCGGGGCGGTACGACGTGGCGTTGACGTAGGCGATCACGCTCGGGACGACGAGGCCGAGGCCGAGCACCAGCGAGCCCACCGACACCGCCGTGAGCGTCGTGCCCGTGCTGGTCGAGGCCGCGTCTTCGAGGAAGTACCCGCCGACGCCGCCCGCGGCCGCGCCAAGGAGCGGAAACACGATGTACGCCCAACGCGGACGCGCGCCCGCCGCGGCCTGAATGAGCGCCACGGTCTCGGCGCCGAGGAGCGCGCAGCCGATGATCCCCTTCGCCGTCGGGGTCACCACGTTGACGTTGCTGGCGGTCTGCGCCGCGGCCTTCGTGGTGTGCGTGAGAGTGATCGTACCCGCGATGCTCGCGAGGGTGATGACGGCAACGGCCTTGCGCATGAAGCCTCCGAAGAACGATTTCAAACCGCGACCTGCACTCTGTAGCGCGGCCGCCCCGAAACGTTCGGCACGCTACCATCACCCCTCACCCCGTCAAGACGCTGCGTCGGTGTGGTTCGCGCGGTTTTCGGAGCCCCCACGAGGGCCTTGCGGTTGTACCCTCCGCGGCGCCGCCATGAGCACGAACGACAAGGTCATCATCACCTGCGCGCTGAGCGGTGTCGTCACCTCGCGCGCGCAGTGCCCTGCGATCCCCTACACCGTCGAAGATTTCGCCCGCGAGGCGAAGCGCGCCTGGGACGCGGGCGCCACGGTGCTCCACATCCACGCGCGCACCGACGACGGGATGCCCGACTACACCGCGGCGCGCTACCGCGCCATCGGTGATGCGATCAGGGCCGTGTGCCCGATCATCCTGAACTTCTCGACGGGCACCATCGACCCCGAGGGCCGCAAGGCGCCGCACATCACCGACTACAAGCCCGAGATCGGCGCCCTCAACATGGGGTCGATGAACTACGCGAAGTACAACGCGAAGCGTAAGGGCTGGGTGTTCAACTTCGTGTTCGAGAACTCCTTCGACTACATCTCGGAGCTGCTCACGAAGATGAACCAGTCGGGGGTGAAGCCCGAGCTCGAGTGCTTCGACACGGGGCACGCGTCGTCGGCCGAGGCCCTCGTCGACATGGGGCTCTTGAAGGGTCCCCTCGATTTCTCGCTCGTGATGGGCGTCGTCGGAGGCATCAAGGCCACGACGAGGCACCTCGCCTTCGCCGCCGAGAACCTCCCGCCAGGGAGCACCTGGAAGGTCGTGGGCATCTCGCGCGAGCAGTGGTCGCTCTGCGCCGCCGCGCTGACCCTCGGCAGCAACATCCGGGTCGGCCTCGAAGACAACTTCTACCTGCCTGACGGGACGATGGCCCGCTCGAACGGAGACCTCGTCGAGAAGGCCGCGCAGATGGTCCGTGACGTGGGGCGACAGGTGGCGAGCGTCGACGAGGCGCGCGCCATGCTCTCGCTCTCACCGCGCTGAGGGGAGCGAGACGCCATGTATCACACGATCCTCTACGACCTGACGACGGTCGAGGGCGGAGCCATCGCGACGATCCGGCTCAACCGCCCCGAGCGAAAGAACTCCATCGGCCCCGAGATGGCCAACGAGATCCTCTACGCGCTCGAGAACGCCGAGAAGGAAGACCACGTGCGCGTGGTGGTGCTCACCGGCACCGGCGGGACCTTCTGCGCGGGCGGAGACATGGGCGCGATGACGGCAGGGCCCGTCGTGAGCACGCTGCCGATGCGCGGCGACTACGCCGACCTGATCCTCAAGATGGTGCGCTTCACGCGGCCCATCATCGCGCGCGTCGAGGGCGCGGCGATGGGCGGCGGCCTCGGCCTCGTGGCCGCGTCGCACTTCGCCATCGCGTCGGAGACCGCGGTCTTCGCCACGCCCGAGATCTCGCGGGGCCTGTGGCCCATGATGATCTCGGCCATCCTCGCGCGCACCGTGGCGAGGCGCGACCTGCTCGAGATGATGCTCGTCGGCGCGAAGATGCCCGCCGTCGAGGCGGCGCGGCTGCGGATCATCAACCGCGCGGTGCTGCCCGATCAGCTCGACGACGAGGTGTTCACCCTCGCGAAGAGCCTCGCGCTCAAGTCGCCGACGGCCGTCTCGCGCGGCCTCGCGGCGTGGGCGAAGCAGGGCGACATGGCGCTCGACGCGGCGCTCCCGATGCTGCGCGAGGAGCTCTTCTCGCTCCTCGGCACCGACGACGCGCGCGAGGGCCTCATGGCCTTCATGGAGAAGCGCGCCCCGAAGTGGACCGGAAAGTAGAACCGCAGGAGACGCCCCGATGCCGACGATGCGAGAGAGGGTGGCCGAGCTCGAAGCCCGACGCGCGCAGGTGCGCGAGATGGGCGGGGCCGACAAGGTCGCCAGGCAGCACGAGCGAGGCAAGCTCACGGCGCGCGAGCGCTTCGCGCATTTCTTCGACGGAGGCGAGTGGCTCGAGGTCGGGATGCACGGCACCCAGATGGGCTCCGCCGCGGGCTCCGACGGCGCCGACAAGCCCCCCGCCGACGCCGTGGTCTGCGGCTTCGGCAAGGTCGACGGGCGCGTGGTCTGTTCGGCCGCGTACGACTTCACCGTCAAGGGCGGATCGATCGGTGAGACCGGCGAGGTGAAGGTCTCTCGCATGCGCGAGATGGCCCTGCGCGGGCGGCACCCGATGGTGTGGTTCATCGACTCGGCCGGCGCGCGCATCGAGCCGGGCAAGAACAACGAGGACGCCATCTCGCTCTTCGCGGGCTACGGGCACCTCTTCCGCGAGGAGGTGGTGATGTCGGGCGTGGTCCCGCAGGTGGCCGCGATGGTGGGCCCCGGCGCCGCTGGAACGGCCTACATCCCGGGCCTCGCGGACTTCGTCCCGATGGTGAAGAACATCGGCTCGATGGCCCTCGCGGGCCCGCCCCTCGTGAAGGCCGTCACGGGTCAGGAGATCTCCGAGCAGGAGCTCGGCGGCTCGAAGATCCACTGCGAGACCTCGGGCGTCGGCGACGGCGAGTACGCCGATGACCCCGCGTGCATCGCGGCCGTGCGCAAGTACCTCTCGTTCTTCCCCTCGCACTGCGAAGAGGCGCCGCCCGTGGTGCCCTGCACCGACCCCGTCGACCGTCGCGAGGACTCGCTCCTCGACGTCGTGCCCGACTCGCCGCGCCGCGCGTTCGACATGTACAAGGTCATCAAGGCCATCGTCGACCACGGCGACCTCCTCGACCTCAAGCCCCGCTGGGCGCGCAACCTCATCACCTGCCTCGCGCGCATCAACGGCCGCACCGTGGGCGTCGTCGCCAACAACCCCATGCAGCTCGGCGGCGTGCTCGACATCGACGCGGCCGACAAGGGCGCGCACTTCATCCAGCTCTGCGACGCGTTCAACATCCCGCTGGTGTTCCTGCAGGACACCCCGGGCTTCATGGTGGGCAGCAAGGTCGAGCACGCGGGCATCATCCGGCACGGCGCCAAGATGCTCCACGCGATGAGCGCGGCGACGGTGCCGAAGCTCACGGTGGTGGTGCGAAAGGCCTATGGCGCAGGGTATTTCGTGATGTGCGGCAGGGCCTACGAGCCCGACCTCATCGTCGCGTGGCCCGGCGCCGAGATCTCGGTCATGGGCGCCGAGGGCATGGTCGGCATCGCCGCGCGAAAGCTCTTCCGCGGCGAGGAGCCGCCGCCCGAGATCAAGAAGCAGCTCGTCGACACCATCCAGGGGTACATCGACATCACGAAGGTGGCCGGATGGGGCCTCGTCGACGACATCATCGACCCCCGTGACACGCGCCGCGTGCTCGCGTGGGGCCTCGAGCTGTCGCAGCGCAAGACCGTCGAGCGACCGCGTCGCAAGCGCGGTGTGATCCCCGTCTGATGCGCGGTCGCAAGGCAACGGAGTCCGTCGACGCGCTGCGCGACGCCGCCCTCGACCGCATCGGTGAGGAGCCCTCGGAGGCCGACGTCGAGGCCCTCGAAGAGGCCGTCGAAGAGAAGGTGCGCAAGCAGCGCCCCGTCGATCCGTCGGTGGCGGCGCTGTTTCCGTCGGGCGTGGTGGTGGTGCACGAGATGATCTCGGCCGCGTCGAAGACGTGGCGCGAGGCGACGGACCGCGAGGCCCCCTCGGTCGACCGGCTCTCGGCGCCGGGCGTGGTCGAGCGCATCGACGTCGACGCGCTCGCGGGCTACGGCGCCGTGGTCACGAAGGACGACACCAGGCGCGCGTTCCTCCCGCGCGAGCAGGTGTCGACGATCGTGGCGCTGATGCTGCGACGGCCGATCGAGGAGGTCGCGCGGATCATGGCCGAGGGCCCCGGTCCGCTCACGCCCTCGCAGCCCTCGTAGTCACACCCTCAGTGCAGCGCCGCGGGAAAGCGGAAGTTGCGCAGGATCGTGTCGCGCAGCCACCCCTGGAGCTGCTCGACGTCGTCCTCGTTCGAGGTGAGTCGCACGACGAAGTGACGCCGCCCGCTCGGCACCACGAAGGTCGCCGACTGCATCGACTCGCTGCCGCGGCGGCCGTACTGCGCGACCCAGTAGCCCGCCGTGCCCGCGAGCTCGTCGTCGCCGAGCGCGCGCATCGTCGTGGTCGCCTCGCCGAGCGTCGGGAGCGTGCGGGCCGCGGGCGCGAGCGCCGTGAACTCCGCGCTCGACGTGCCGGGCGACGGGCGCGTCACTTCGAAGACCTCGAGGCGCTCGTTGTGAACGGGGTGTGAGTACTCTTCGAAGCGCACGGAGCCTTCGCCCTCGTGGCGCGCGAACTCCCACCCGCCGGGCGCCGGGTCGAAGGTGTACGCGGTCTGCGGCGGCCGCGCGCACGCGGCGGCGAGCGACATCACGATGCCAACGAACACGCTACGGAGCACGGGAATGCGGCGCATGACGCACTCCTAGCCATGGGCCCGCGAGCGCGTCCAGAAAACGGCAGCGCTAGGCCACCGCGCGGATCGAGGCGAGCTCGAGCTGCACGGCTTCGGCCCCGTTCCACGGATCGGGACGGACGCCGCCGATCACGTCGACGCGCGCGCCCACCATCGGGATCTCACCGCGCTCACGCCGCGAGACGCCGTCTCGCACGAAGCACGGGATCGAGCGACGCCCCACCTGGAGCGAGAGCCGCACGTGCGACTCGGCCACCGTGCGCGCGTCAGAAATCCGCGTGTTGCGGAGGAGCACGCGGGGCTCGGGGTTGGCCTCTCCCGTCGGTTCGAGCGCGCCGAGGTCACGCGCGAGATCGCCCGCGAGGTCGCCTTCGAGGAGCTCCGTGTCGTAGCGCTCGTCGGCGGCCACCGAGGGCTTCGAACCGTGGAGCGCGTCCGCGAACGCGGCGCGGAACGCGTCGATGCGACCGCGGTGGATTCGAAGCCCCGCGGCCCCGTCGTGACCGCCGCACACGAGGAGATCGGACCGACACCGCGTGACCGCGTCGAAGAGCTTCACGCCGCGCGGCGCGCGCACCGAGCCGACGCCCTCGTCGCCCTCCATCGCGACGACCGCGACGGCGACGCCCAGTCGATCGACGAGGCGCCCCGCGACGATGCCGCCCATGCCGTGGTGCCACCCGTCGCCCGCGAGCCCGATGCCCGGCGGGAGCGTCGCGCCGTAGATCTCTCGCACCTGCTTCATCGCCGCGTCGATGAGCGTCGTCGAGACCTCGCGCCGACGCACGTTGGCCTCGGCGAGCTCGCGCGCGAGCACCGCGGCCCGCGCGGGGTCGTCCGTGAGGAGGAGTTCCATCGTGGGGACCGCGGAGCCGAGGCGACCGGGCGCGTTGAGGAGCGGCGCGATCGAGAAGCTCACGTCGCGCGCGGTGAGCCGGTAGCGCAGCTTCACCTCGCTCATGAGCGCGCGAACGCCCGCGCAGCCGTCGCCGTCGGCGATGCGGTTGAGCCCCGCGCGCGTGAGGATGCGGTTGTCTCCGTCGAGCGGCGCCACGTCGGCGATGGTGCCGAGGGCGACGAGGTCGAGGAGGGGGCGCAGGTCCATCGTGGCGTCGAGGCGCGCGCGCACCGCGGCGGCGACGGAGAACGCGAGGCCCACGCTCGCCATGTGCTTGTACGCGAAGCCGCAGTCGGGCCTGTGGGGGTTGAGAAACGCCAGCGCGGGCAGCGGCTCGTCGGGGACCTTGTGGTGGTCGACCACGATCGCGTCGACGCCCGCCGCGCGGAGGCGCTCGAGGCGCGGGTGATCGCTCGTGCCGCAGTCGCAGGTGATGACCAGCGAGGGGCGCTCCGCGAGCACGCGGTCGAGGGCCGCGTCGCTCAACCCGTAGCCGCCCGAGAAGCGCGACGCGACCTGCGCGGTGACGTCGCCGCCGAGGCGCCGCAGCACGCGCGTGAGGAGCGTCGCGGAGGTGATCCCGTCAACGTCGTAGTCGCCGTAGACCACCACGCGCTCGCGGCGCTTCACGGCGAGGGCGATGCGCTCCGCGGCGAGGTCGCGGTCGGCCATCGCGTCGGGTCGCGAGAGCTCCGTGAGCCGCGGCGAGAGGAAGCGACGCGCGTCGTCGGCGACGGTGACCCCGCGGCGCGCGAGGATGCGCGCGACGAGCGGATGAAGTCGCAGCGCGTGGGAGAGCGAGGCCGAAGCCTCACGCTGCGCGGCGGAGTCCGAGGACGAGTTCGTGGGTGATTCCATGCTGCGGTTCGGAGCTATACCGCAGAACCCCGACGGGGTTGTGTTTACGGCGTCGAACGGCCGCGCCGCTACGAGCAGCGGCCCGAGCGGCACGTGAGCCCGGGGCCGCACGCGCTCCCGAGGAGGCAGCAGCGCCCGCCGCGGTTGCCGCACACGCAGCCGCCGAGGATGCAGCCCGAACACGACGCGCCGCACGATCCGCAGTTGGCGTTGTCGAGCGCCAGGTTCACGCACGCGCTGTTGCACACGACCTGCGCGAAGGGGCAGTTGCAGGTGCCGCCCGAGCACGTCGCGCCCGTCGGACAGATGCCGCCGCAGCGGCCGCAGTTGCGGGCGTCCGTCGCGGTGTTCACGCAGGCCGTCCCGCAGAGGGTCTGCCCCGTCGGGCACACGCACCGCCCCGACGCGCACGCGGCCCCCGTGGCGCAGACCGTTCCGCACGCGCCGCAGTTCTGCCGGTCGGACTGCGTGTCGACACAGGTCGCACCGCACATCACCCGGGGCGACGCGCAAGACGTACAGACCGCGCCCACGCACGCCTGCCCCGCCGCGCAGGGCCGGTTGCACCCGCCGCAGTGCGACGAGTTCGCGAAGCCCGCGACCTCGCAGCCGTCGGGCTCCGTCATGTTGCAGTCGCCGTAGCCGTTGATGCACGAGCCCACGGCGCAGCGCCCCGCGGTGCACACCATCGTGAGCGCGTTGGCGCGCAGCGAGCAGACGTTCCCACAGGCGCCGCAGTGGTTGAGGCTCGTCGCGAGGTCGACCTCGCAGCCGTTGGCCTCCATCCCGTCGCAGTCGCCGAAGCCCGCCGCGCAGCGGGGCACGCACGTGCCGCTCATGCAGGTCGCGGTGCTGTTCGGGCGCGTCGGACACACCATGCCGCAGTGGCCGCAGTTGGTCGCGGACGACGACAGGTCGGCCTCGCACCCGTTGGCGGGATTGCCGTCGCAGTCGGCCGTACCCGCAGCGCACGCGCACACGCCCGACAGACACGTCTGGCTCGCGCCGCAGGCGCGACCGCACGCGCCGCAGTTGGCGTCATCGCTCGTGGTGTCGACGCAGACGCCTCCGCAGCGGGCCATACCCGTCGGACACGGAATGTCCATGACGATGGGACCGTCGTCCGCCACGTCGGGCACGTCGGGCACGTCGGGCACGTCCGTCACGTCGGGGACGTCGGGCGCGTCCATCACGTCGGGCGCGTCGGGTACGTCCGTCACGTCGGGGACGTCGGGCGCGTCCATCACGTCGGGCGCGTCGAGGACGTCAGGCACGTCGGTGTCGATCACGTCGACGTCGATCGTGGGGCCGTCGTCGCCGGGCACGTCGGACGCGTCGTCGATGTCGAGCGCGACGTCTTCGGAGGTGACGTCGACGGCGTCGGGCGTCTCGTCAACGACGTCGAGCGATGTCTCGGGGCCCGTGTCGCCGGTGTTCCATCCGAAGGAGGGGTGGTTCAGCGAGCACGCGGAGCACGCCGCGAGGATTCCGAGCAGAAGAACCGACTGCCGCATTGACCACTCCATTCCGCCGGAGCTTCGCTGACCTCACCACACGATTTCAAGTGATTCGCAAAAGAACCGCGAATCGAGGACGCGCTTCTCGCGAGGGTCGAGAAGCGTCGCTGGAAAGGTCTTCTGCCACGCTCCGAGACGCGAGGCGGCGCCTCTCCCACCGGCTCGCGAAACGGTGTTAGAAGGCGTCTCCCATGCTCGCACGCATCACGAACGGCATCCTCAAGGTCGCGGCGCTGGCCGCGGATCGACCGCTCCCCGCGCCCACGGACGACGAGCGTCGGCTTATCGAAGTGCTTCGTGACGACCTGCGCGCGCTCCCCGTGATGCCCGTCGCGGGCGTCCCCGACTCCGAGGCGAACTGGAACCGCAACCTCAACGAGCTGCGCGACCTCGTGCTCAACGACGACCCGCGCAACTTCCTCCGCTGGCCCATGGTGCAGCGGGCGATGTTCGTCACCTATCCCCCCTACGTGGTCAACGAGTTCGCGTACCTCCGCGCGCAGCCAGACTGGGCCTCGCGCTGGCGCGACGCGATCCGTGAGTCGCCCGTGGGTCATCCCCTGCGCCTCGGCTTCTACCCCGCGTCGAGCGGCAACCTCACGCACCACGCCTACCACCTCGCGCGCTTCGAATCGCTCAGCGGACAGCGCGTCGAGGACCTCGACGTCGTCTTCGAATTCGGCGGCGGCTACGGCGGCATGGCGCGGCTCGTTCACAACCTCGGCTTCCGCGGTCGCTACGTCACCTTCGACCTCCCGCACTTCTCCGCGCTCCAGCGCTTCTTCCTGGCACGCCTCGGGATCCCGCTGCGCAAGGCCGGGGAGTTCGCCGACGGCCTCTCGGGCGTCGCGTGCGTGTCGGACCTCGACGCCCTCCGCGCGGTGCTGGCCTCGGTGCGCTCCGACGCGCGCTCGCTCTTTCTCGCGACGTGGTCGATCAGCGAGACGCCCGAGCACATCCGCGCCTCGGTGCTGCCCCTCGTCTCGCACTTCAGCCACTTCTGCGTGGCCTATCAGCACCGCTTCGAAGAGGTCGACAACGTCGCGTATTTCAAGCGCTGGCGAGAGACCGTGGGCGACGTCGCGTGGCGCGACGAGCGCATCCCGCACCTGCCGCACGACAGCTATCTCGTCGGCCGTCGGCGCTGACCGTCGCGTCGCCGCACACGGCGAATTGCGCTACCCATCCGCCACGGAACGGCCCTACGATCTGCGCAGAGAGGCGGCGCTGCGGCCATGATCATCCGACGTCATCAACGCGATCAGGAGACGGCCTTCCTCGACCCGAAGGCGGTGCACCGCGGGACGGCCATCGATGAGGCCGAGCTGCTCGGTGAGAACTTCATCGCGAGCGCGCTCTCGGGCGAGGGATCGATGCCCGAGACGCTCGACACCGTGAGCGAAGAGGAAGACGGCGGGCCCTACCTGGAGTCTCCGGGCAAGCGCGAGTTCGCCCGCGACGTCGACGCGTCGAACCCCAAGGGGAGCCAGGCCGAGGCCTTCCCCACGGCGGTGCACGGCCCCCGGCCGATGCGTCGCGGCTGAGGCCCTCTCGCGGTCAACCGCCCGCGTGCGGGAGCGCGTAGGTCGACACGCCCACCCGACGCCCGTCGGGGTCTCGGAAGTACGTCGTAAACGCCGTCTCGGACTCGATCGCGACACCCCTCGCCCGCAGCCACTCTCGCACCCGATCGCGCCCCTCGGAGGTGACCGAGAAGGCCGTGAGCTCCATGGATCCCGCGGGGATCTCGGGCTCGCCGTCGGCCCTGCGCTCGATCATCAGCACGGCGTCGCCGAGCGAGAGCCACACGGAGTATCCCGCCTGCTCCCGAACGATCGTGAGCCCGAGGAGCGAGCGGTAGAAATGGGTGAGTGCCGCGACGTCGCGGGTGCGGAGGGCTACGTGGTGGAGGTGGGGATGGGTCACGAAGGCGTGAAGGCGCGGCGCTCGGAGGAGCCGTTCAGTGCAGGCCGTCGCAGTCCTCGCCGCAGAAGCGGCAGGTGTTCTCGGACTCGAAGCGAGGGGCGCGGAGCGCGTCACCGCGGCGACGGTCGGCGATGCGGAGGTTCTCGAAGCGGGGCGACTCGGCCTTCGGGGTCTTCTTCATGGGCTTTACTCCTCCTTGCGTGTGGGATCACTGCGATCCCTGACGCTCCGAGCATCGCCACGAAGGGCCGCGGACGCAATGCCCTTCGGCGCTTGAATCGCACCGCAGAGCGGTGTTACGCGTCTCGGCCCACGATGAAGAATTCATTCATGAGCCTCGTGCGAGCACGCGCCGCGGCGGGAGCGCTCGGCGTCGCGTCGCTCGCGATCCCCTGCGCCGCAGCGGCGGACGACCTGCCCGTGCCCGTCACCGTGGAGCGCCTCGACAACGGGCTCCGCGTGGTGATGAGCCCCGACCACAACGCGCCCACGGTGGCCGTCGCGGTCTACTACGACGTGGGCTCCCGCGTGGAGGAGCGCGGCCGCTCGGGCTTCGCGCACCTGTTCGAACACATGATGTTCGAGGGCAGCGCGAACGTGGGCAAGGGCGAGCACTTCAGGCTCGTGGGCGCGCGCGGCGGGCAGTTCAACGGCACGACGAGCGAGGACCGCACGAACTACTTCGAGACGCTCCCCGCGAGCTCGCTCGAGCTCGGGCTCTTTCTCGAAGCCGACCGCATGCGCTCGCTCAACGTGACGCGCGAGAACTTCGAGAACCAGCGCCAGACCGTGATGGAGGAGCGCCGCCAGTCGTACGAGAACCGCCCGTACATGCTCTCGTTCCTGCGGCGCGACGAGCTCGCCTATCAGGGCTACTTCCCCTACGAGCACAGCACCATCGGCGACATGCGCGACCTCAACGCCGCGTCGCTCGACGACGTGCGCGCCTTCCACGACCGCTACTACGCGCCCGACAACGCCGTGCTCTCCGTCGCGGGCGACTTCGACCCCGCGCAGCTCATGGAGATGGTGCGCAGGCACTTCTCGATGATCCCCGCGCGCCACGCGCCCCCGTGGCAGGACACGCCCTTCGCCGCGCAGACCGCCGAGCGCACCGACACCGTGCGCGACGGCCTCGCGCAGATGCCCGCCTTCCACGAGGTGTGGCACATCCCCGCGCGCAGGACGCCGGACCACTACGCCCTCGAGGTGCTCGCCGTCGCGCTCGGCATGGGCGAGAGCTCGCGCCTCCACCAGACCCTCGTGAAGGAGCGCGAGATCGCCAGCGAGGTCAGCGTCTACACCGAAGACCGCCGCGGCCCCGACCTCTTCGGCGTGTGGTGCCTCCTCGCGCAGGGCCACACGGGCGCCGAAGCGCGCGCCGTCATCGACGCCGAGATCGTTCGCATCGGCCGCGACGGCATCACCGCGCAGGAGCTCGACAAGGTGAAGAACCTCCTCCGTCGCAGCTTCGTCTTCGGGCTCCAGAGCAACCTCGCCCGCGCGCGCCAGCTCGCCGAGTTCGAGCTCTACGACGGCAACGCGTCGCTCCTCCGAAGCGAGCTCGATCGCTACCTCGCGGTCACCGCCGACGACGTGCGCCGCGTCGCGGGGCAGTACTTCGAAGCCACCAACCGCACCGTGCTCGACGTCCTCCCCGCGGAGGAGCACCCCGCGCAGCCCGCGGCCGCGCAGCCCGCCGCCGCACAGCCCGCCGCCGCACAGCCCGCAGCCCATCCCGCGCGTTGATCAGGAGCATCACCACCATGAACCGCACCCACGCCATGATCTTCGCCGCGCTCGTCGGGATGAGCTGCAAGAGCTCGAACACGCCCGCCGTGCAGACGCCTCCCACCACGGACGGAAACGCCCACGCGGCGAACACGCCCGCCACGACGGAGACGCCCGCGGCTCCCGCGGTGCACATGGACCCGCCCGCGAGCGGTCCCGCGCGAGACGTTCACCTCCCGACGATCCGTCGGCGCCGGCTCGCCAACGGGCTCGAGCTCAACGCCGTCGAGTACCACACGCTGCCGGTGCTTCACGTGAGGCTCACGGTGCGCGCGGGCTCGGCGCATGACCCCGCGGGCGCGCGTCCCCTCCCGGGCCTCGCGTCGCTCACGGGCGACATGCTGAAGGAAGGCACGCGCACGCGCACCAGCGCGCAGATCGCCGAGGCCATCGAGTTCGTGGGCGGCAGCCTCGACGTGATCACGGGCCCCGACGCGACGACGCTCTCGGTCTCGGTGCTCAAGGACCACGCCGACACGGCCCTCTCGCTCCTCGCCGAGGTGCTCTCGACGCCGACCTTTCCGCAGACCGAGCTCGACAAGCTCAAGCGCCGCGAGACCGACCGGCTCCAGCGCAGCCAGAACGATCCGGGGTGGCTCTCTCGCAGGGCCTTCGCGCAGACGCTCTACGGCCCGAACCACCCCTACGGGCGCTTCGACACGACGCCCGAGGTGCTCCGCGCCGTCACGCGCAACGACATCGTGGCCTTTCACCGCGCGCGCTACGTCGCGGGCAACATGACGCTCACCGTCGTGGGTGACCTCACGGCCGCGCAGCTCGACCCCATCCTCGACCGCACGCTCGGCCGCGTGCGCGGCGGCACCGCCCCCGCGATCACCTTCCCCGCGACGCCCGCGCCGACCGCGCGGCAGGTGGTGCTGGTGCACCGCCCGAACTCGCCGCAGAGCGTGATCCGCTTCGGCAACACGGCTCTCCGTCGCCGCGACGACGACTACGTGCCGCTCACGGTCGCCAACCACGTGCTCGGCGGCGGCGCGTCGTCGCGTCTCTTCATGGACCTCCGTGAGCTCCGCTCGCTCACCTACGGCGCCTACGCCCGCGTGAGCGACACCGTCGACCTCGGCACCTGGGGCGCGGCCGGACAGGTCCGCACGCCGGCCACGGGCGACGCGATGTACGCGCTCTATCGCCACCTCGAGTGCATCACCACGGCGACGCCGCCCGACGCCGAGATGGCGCAGACGCGGTCGTACCTCATCGACAGCTTTCCCCTCTCGGTCGAGACGCCCGGCAACATCGCGGACCTCATCGCGGGCCTGCGGCTCTTCGGCCTGCCCGACAACTGGTACGACAACTTCCGCACGCGCGTGCAGGGCGTCGACGCGGCCACGGCGCTCACCACCGCGCAGCACTACATCCACCCCGACCGCGCGGCCGTGGTGGTCGTCGGTGACGCCGACGCGCGCGTCGAGACGGGCGCGCCCTGCGCCGCGGCGAGGCAGCTCCCCGCCGACGCGACGCTCGCGCAGCAGATCCAGGCGTGCGCGGCGCGGCCCGGCGCCGGAGAGGCCCCCGCGGCGTCGCAGCGAGAGACCGTGGCGCTCAAGGAGTTCCTCCGCGCCTTCGGTCCCGTGCGCGTGCTCAACCTCGACGGGACGCTCCGCGAGGAGCTCGCCGCCACGCAGCTCGGCGATCCCCCCATGCACGCCCGCTGCGAGGAGCTCTCGGCGCCCGCGCTGCAAGCCATCTCGCACGTCGAGCCCGCGGGCCGCGCGGCCTCCGCCCCCGGACGCTGACGGCACCAACCCCGTCGTGGCTGATTACCAGCGCATCTACGACCACCACGCCGACGCCTACGACGCCCTCGTCTCGCGCGAGGACCACGAGGCGAACCTCCTCTCGGCGCTGCGTGAGCTCGTTCCGACAGAGCCCTTCGACCTCGTCGAGACCGGCGCGGGGACGGGTCGCGTGACCCTGCTCCTCGCGCCCCTCGCGCGCTCGGTGAGGGCCTTCGACCGCTCGGATCACATGCTCTCGGTCGCGCGTGAAAAGGCTTCTGCGAAGGGCTTTTCACACGTCCGCTTCGACGTCGCCTCGCACGACGCGCTCCCCGTCGAAGACGCCTCGGCGGACCTCGCCATCGAGGGCTGGGCCTTCGGTCACGCCGTCGGATGGAACCCCTCGGGCTGGGTCGCCGAGCTCGACGCGAACGTCCGCGAGCTCGCTCGCACCGCGCGCCCCGGCGCGATGGTCGTGCTCATCGAGACCATGGGGACGGGCGTCGAGGCTCCCTTCGAGGGAGGCCACGCGCTCGAACCGTTTCACCGTCACCTCGTGAGCGAGATGGGCTTCTCGCACCGCTGCGTGCGGACCGACTACGCCTTCGAGAGCGTCGACGACGCGGTGGCCCGCGCGGGCTTCTTCTTCGGCGAGCGCATGGCCGAGCGCGTGCGTTCACGCGGCTGGCGCGTCGTGCCGGAGTTCACCGGAATCTACTGGCGCACGCGCTGAATCGTCGCGGCCGAGAGACCCGCGGGTCGCATTCGAGGCTGCGTTTCTGCTCCGCAATCCCGTAGACTCGCGCTCGCGGAAGGCGGCGACCGCGGGCAATGGACGACACGCACTGGCACCTCATCCGATCTTGGATGGACCAGGCCTCCGACGGCATCTTCGTCGCGGACGCGAGCGGGATCTACCTCGACGTGAACCGTCGCGGGTGCGAGCTCCTCAGGCGTCCCCGCGAAGACATACTCGGGCGCCACCTCCGGGACATGATCTCCCCCGACGAGCTGGCGTATCGGCCCGTCGCGCTCGAGCGCATCGAGACGGGCCGCGCGTACCTCACAGAGCGCCGCATGCTGCGCGGCGACGGGACGGTCTTCGTCGCCGAGCTCTCGACCACGCGCACGAGCGAGGGGCTCTTTCTCGCGATCGTGCGCGACGTGACCGCGCGCCGCGAGGGCGAGGACGCGGCGCGGCGCGCGGAGGCGAACTTCAGGGCGCTGCTCGACGTGCTCCCCGACGCGGTGGTGGTGCACACCAAAGGGATCATCGTCTACGTGAACGCGACGACGGTCCGCGTCGCAGGCTACGACCGCCCCGATGAGCTCATCGGAATCCCCGTGATCGAGATCGTGCACCCCGACGACCGCGCGCTGGTCATGGCGCGCGTGCGATCGATGTCGACCACCGGACAGGCCGCGGGGCTCCAGCGAGAGCGCTTCCTTCGCCGCGACGGGAGCTCGTTCGTGTGCGAGGTCGTCGCGCTGCCGCTCACCTTCGACGGACGCCCCTCGCTCCTCGCGGTGGCCCGTGACGTGACCGAGCGCGATCGGATGCAGGCCCGCCTCGCGCAGACCGAACGGCTCGCGAGCATCGGGCTCCTGGCCGCGGGCGTCGCGCACGAGATCAACAACCCGCTCGCCTACGCGCTGCTCAACCTCGAGCGCGTGTCCGAGCAGCTCGGGGCGACGCTCGACCCCGACGAGGTCCGCAAGAGCGTCGAAGACGCCGTCGACGGCGCGCGCCGGGTGCAACGCATCGTGAGAGACCTCAAGACCTTCGCGGGATCGCTCCAGGACGAGGTGGCGCGCGTCGACGTGCGGACGGCCATCGACGCGGCGCTCAAGCTCTCGGCCAACGAGCTGCGCTTCCGCGCGAGGGTGGTGCGCGATCTCGGCGAGGTGCCGCCCGTACGCGTGAACGAGGCGCGGCTCACGCAGGTGCTCCTCAACCTTCTGATGAACGCCGCCCACGCGCTCCCCGAGGGAGACGCTTCGCATCACGAGGTGAGGGTGACGGCGCGCGCGGTGGGCTCCGAGGTGCGCATCGAGGTCCACGACGACGGCGCGGGGATCGCGCCCGAGAACATCGCGAAGCTCTTCGATCCGTTCTTCACCACGCGTGCGCCGGGCCACGGAACGGGCCTGGGGCTCTCGATCTGTCACTCGATCGTGAGCTCCTTCGGCGGGCGCATCGAGGTCGAGAGCGCGCTCGGCAAGGGCAGCACCTTCAGCGTCGTGCTCCCCGCGGCGGAGCCCTCGCTCCCCGAGCCCGAGCCCGCGGAGCGTCAGCGCGCGTCGTCGCCGCCCGAGACCCGCCAGCGCCTCCTGCTGGTCGAAGACGAGCGGAACATGCGCACGGTGCTCAAGGCGCTGCTCGCGTCGCGCTACGAGGTGGTCACCGCGGCGACGGGCGCCGAGGCGCAGCGCATCCTCGACAAAGACGGCGCGTGGGACGTCGTGCTCTGCGACCTCCTCATGCCCGAGGTCACGGGGATGGATCTCTTCGAATGGCTCGAGGTGCAGCGTCCCGACCTGTGCGACCGCGTGGTGTTCATGACCGGCGGCGCGTTCACCGACCGCGCGAAGAGCGTGCTCGACCGCGCGCCGGGTCGCTGGATCGAGAAGCCCTTCGAGTTCGAAACGCTCGCCGTGCTGCTCGAGCGCGTCACGCCGCTGCGGTAGCCCTCTCCCCGTCCCTCCCCCGCTTCGCGGGGGAGGGTGCCCGTTGGTAGCTGCCATGCCCTCACCCCGCCCTCTCCCGGCAGAGCCGGGAGAGGGGGGCCGCGAACAGCGTCCGCGCGACTTGAGTCCGCGAACAGCGTCCGCGCGATTTACAAGCCGGGCGCGTGAGCGCCCGCGGTGAACACCAACGCCATCAGCGCCCATGAGGATGCGGTGTGATCCGAGCGCCGCGCGATGAGGTGTCAATCCGAGGCGGCGTCCGTCACGGCCGCATCACCCGCGTCGCTCGTCCCGTGACAGCGCAGCCGCACGGTGATGTGGAAGCTGATGTCCACGCGACCGGGGAACGTGTTGTCATTCCACGACCACGAGCCGTGCGCGGGCTCGCAGCCCTCCGCGGTGACGCTCCAGTTCAGCGGATCGCTGCAACGAAAGAGGGGACGTCCCTCGGGGCCACCTCCGGGCAGCCCGTTGTACGCATTGCAGGAGTCGCCGGCGACCAGCGCGTGGTGCCCATCGGGGCGCAGCACGGCGTGAGCTCCGATGAGCCTCGGCACGGAGAAAGAGGGTTCTCTTCCCTGTTGTCCCGTCACCTGTGCGGTCGCACAGACGGGCTGGCCCAGCTCATCGAAGATCGCCAGGTCCACGAGCGTCGCCCAGGGCGGCGGAATCGCGTCCGAGTAACAGGCTTCATCGGTGAACTGACGATCCGAACTCGTCGAGCAGGCGACGAACGCGAGCGCGAGCAGCGGTGAGAGGCGGGCGGAGAGAGAGGGCATCGGTCTGCTCCCGTTACCGCAGCCTGTCGCGGTGCGCGACGATCTCTGCGTCGGTCACATAGCGATGGTAGAGGCGAACGTCGCCCACCCACGAATACAGCGCCATTCGTGCGGCGATCGTCAGGGTGTCTTGACCCGCGCCCCCTGAAGCGGCGGGGCCGACGGCGCCGCACCCAGAGACGAAGGGATCCGCCGTGCCGTCGATGAAGAACTCCACCTTGGGGATGGTCTGGTAGACCGACGCGCGGCGATCGAAGCGGACCGCGACATGATGCACGACGTTGTCATCGATCCGTCTCGTCGAGAACAGCGGACAGAGCGTGGTCGTTCCATCGAGCTGGTAGGAGAAGTGAAGTCTACCGGGGGAGGGCCACCACGAGGGCGAGACCCACATCCCGTAGTTGCGCGGGTTCTCCTTGGCGACGATGACCTGCCAGTCGGAGGTTGCATTGGGAATCTGGACGCGAGCCTCGATCACGAAGGAACGATCGGGATTCCAGCCCAGGTCCAGGGGACCCGTAGGCGCGGAGAAGAACGCCTCGTTCATCGTCACGCCTGCGGCGCCCGACGTCATCGTCAGCCACGCGCTGTAATCGTAGTAGTTGTAGTTCGCGTAGGCCCAGACCCCGGACCCGAGCGTCGCCGTCGCCCAGTTGTTGTGCGGCGTCGCGATCGTACTTCCCGAGGCGCTGATCCGTGTCGCCAGGAGGTACTCGGTCACGGAGCGCTCCACGTCGGGTTGCCACCCGTAGTTTGCGCCGCCTGCGATGAGTTGGAACGGCGCGGCGACCTGAATGACACTGCGCATCGTGGGCGCGACCTGCGCGGGAGGTGCGATCGCGTGACCGTAGGTCGTTCGGTACATCGCAGACATCTGGGCGACAGCACCGGCGATGATCGCACTCGCCCCCGACGAGCCGCCGAAACCGTTGATGTAGTTCTCGTTCTGAGGCATGAAAGGCCCCTGATTGCCAGACCCGGCATACCCCGCGGTCGCCGCGGCAAGAACGCCGCCTCCCCACGCGTTCACATCGACGCGACTCCCAAACCCGGCGCCGAACGCAGGAACTTGAGCCGACGATCCTCCCTGGTTCCAAGAGACAATGATCGCGCCCGAGTTCGGATTCCCAGCCGTCACCGTGTCGATGTTATTGGGTGACGCGCCACCGTTGCCCGTCGGCTCGACGACGATGCGTCCCCACGAGGTCGTGGTTCGAATCGCGTCGTACGTGGTGCCCTCGGATTCCACGGCGGTGAGGTACGGCCCGGTCGCGCCCGTCACCTGATTCTGTTGCTCGATCAGGATGACGTCCTCCTGCTCGATCTGGAGGTTCGCGCGTCCGACGCCCGCGGCCCATGCGACCCAGCCCGTGCCGACCCCCTTGTCCGCCGCGGAGAAGGCTCTCAAGACGCGTGGCGCGAAGCCTCGCGTGCCGTAACGCGGCATGGAGTCGAGCAGCCACGAGCGATGGGTGCCCATCGCCACGGACATCGCAGCGGTGCCGTGAATGTCGTCGCCGGGAAGCGCGTTGCCGATCACCCCGCCCGGAATGCGGTACACGTCGCCGATCTTCTCGTGCCAGTACCAGTTGCGTTCGATGTCGACGAGCGTCGCACCGCTGCCCTGCCATGCCGCACGGAACTCCTCCGCCAGAGACGCGGACGTCTCCGGGGAGTTGAGCCCGAACGTCATCCCCGAAGGGTTGAAAGGCAACATGTGCGGCGGGTCCCACGCGCCGCTCGGTGTCGTGAGGTCGTAGCCCGGGTTCATCACCGGGATCGTCGGCGGCGACACATTGGCGGGTACGGGGGACGCGACCTCCACCACCTGAAAGGCGTTCAGCCAGTTCAGCAGATTCGCGGTGGCGTTGCACACCGACGGGTTGCCCGCGACCGCGACGAGAGAGGTCCCGTTGACGATGTCGAACCAGAGCGAGAGTTCGGGGTGCTCCTCCCCCGTGTTCTTCTCGGCGGTGGTCTTCATCTGAAGCAGCTCCGAGACCGGGTTGTCGAAGCTCGCAGATCGTTGGAGATTCGCGTATGCGTTGATCTGCGCGAGCTCCGCTGCCATGGCAGGCGTGAACGCTGGCCCGTTGGCCGAATAGAAGAGCCCGTTCGCGTCGAGCCGAATCGCCGTCCCCTCCACGAACTTCACCCGGATCACGTTGAACTCGGGGATGTTCGCGCACGTCAGCGCGGTCGTGGGCTTGGGGTGCGGAGTGCGGGGCACGAGCGACGAACCTCCAGACAGCATCGTCACGCTGGAACTCGCGAGCGCCCTGGCCCCACCTGACGTTGCGGTGCTGCGTTGAAAACTCAACCACGCAGCGCGCTCGGGCGCGGGTTCGAACGTGCGACGACGCATCACGGCCTCGGAACTCTCGCCTTGAGAGGTCACCGCGACGTCAGCCGCATCCCCTACGTCCGAGGATGCATCGGAGGACGCAATCCCCTGCGCCACCTGCTGGGGGTCGACGCTTCCCGAGAGACACCCTGCGTTCAGAATGCACAGAACCGAGAGAGTTTTTTTTCATGGTTCCACCGCTTCTAGAGTCCGCCCCGAGGCCCCCGGAGCCGCAACATCGACAGCGCTCGCATACGGAGCGACAGGCGGTGTCGCGCGAAGGGATGCGCGACGTCTCACTCTACTAATGTCTTCAGAACGACATTTTTCATGACATCAGGTCGATTTTCCCTTACGTGCGTGACGCAGAAAGGTCGCGCACCGAAGTCGCGGCGCCGCCGTCGATGCGCTGCTCACGCCATCGCCACCGGCGGCATCACTGGCGCGCAAATCGTCGCGCAGTCCTCACTCGGGGATTTACCCGCGCGCGGCGCTTCGGATACGGTGAGCGTCGACTGCGAGGAGTCGTCCTCGCGTCGATGTGACCGGAGGATGTCGCGATGGCTGAAGTGATTCGCAAGGGGAGCGCGGCGAAGGATGTGATCGCCGATCTGCGGAAGGCGCTCGAGAACGCGCGCGCTCGCGGAGGAACATGGAACACGGTTGCCGAGGAGAAGCTTCGACCGGTTGAGCGGCTCGCGACGATGGTCGAAGGGCGACTGACGCTCGCAGAGCAGGAGCTCGCGCCACTCGTCGCCGCGGTGAACGCGCACGACGACGTCTCGGATGACCTCCTCGGCGCCTCGTCCGATGACATCTGGAACAAGGTCGGCCGTCCCGCGAGCGATCCCGTTCTCTCGATCATGTTTCCGGGCGGCGTGGCCTGGTACACCGGCGGCGCCGACGAGGATCAGCCCGACAAGATGCTCCTGCTCGCGGAGTTCCTCGACGCGGGGCTGCACCCGAAGCTCGACGCGGCCACCAGCCACACGCACGCGACGGCGATCCGTGCCTCGGCGACGAGGTATCGCGAGCTCATCGAGGCGGTGCGCGCCCCCGCCGCCCGCGTGAAGATGCTCGGCGCGATGTACACCGCCGTGGGCCGCTTCGCGCAGACGGAGCTCGCCAACCTCAAGCGTCGCTACAAGTCCGACGGCTTCAGCGATTCCGACATCCACGGGGTGATTCCCCCGCACACGCGCGCCGCCGCGGCGCCGAAGTCCCCCGATTCCCCCGTCACGCCGACGCCCGTCACGCCGACTCCGGCGACGCCCGTCGCGCCGACGCCCGTGACGGGCGGAGGCTCCGACCACCAGCCCCGCTGACGGCGAATCGAGGTTCGAGACCTCGAAACCCGATTTGCCGTGCGTCAGGTCGCCCTCCGGGACCTCGAACCTCGACCTGACGCACGGCGAAACGCCCGGAGCAGTCCTCCGAAGCGATGGTTGACGGACGGCGAAACGCATTTCGAGGTCCCGAACCCCGACTTGACGGACGGCGAAACGGGTTTCGAGGTCTCGGGGGGCGACCTTGACGCAGGGCAAATCGGGTTTCGAGGTCTCGAAACGCGACTTGACGCACGGCAAAACGGGTTTCGGGCGCTCGTTCGCCCGCTTGACGCGTCGGGGCGCACGCGATGCCGCGCGTCCTCGCTCTCGGTCGCTGGCGACGGTAGCGTTGGCCCTCGGCGCTCACGCGCCGGGGTTTGTGATACCCGCCTCCCGTCGCAGACGGAGACGATGCCGCACCTCGACCCGCCTCCCGTCGCAGACGGAGACGATACCGCACCTCGACCCCCTCTCCCGGCTCTGCCGGGAGAGGGACGGGGTGAGGGCATTCCAGCCACCAACGGGCACCCTCTCCCGCTTCGCGGGAGAGGGACGGGGTGAGGGCGTCACTCCGCGGCGAGCACGTGGTCCCACCCGCAGCGCAGGCCGTTGTGCGCGTCGCACACCGCGTGACCGCGCGCGCGCAGCGCCTCGACGCTCGCCGCCATCGGCGCCCGCAGCGCCTCATCGGGCAGACGCGCCACGCGACGCGCGCACATGTCGAGCTGGCGATCGACCCAGCCGTGACCGAGCACGTTGCGAAAGCGCTGCTCCGACACGACGCGCAGCCCCGCGCGCTCCACGTGGTGCCGTACCCACTCCAGCGGAAACTCTCTGTACGGACGCTCGCGACAGAGCAGGAGGAGCGCGTCGCGCATCCTCGCGATGTCGGTCACCACGCGCTCGGCCTCGTTCACCGGGCGATCGGGGAGCGGTTCGAGTCCGACCACGTAGAGCCGCCCCGCGACGTGGCGCGCGAGGCGCTCGAAGAGCCTGTGCTGAAAGTACGGCGCGAAGCCGTCGACGGCGCCGAGGAGGTAGTCCGCCAGCACCACGTCGAAGCGCTCGCCCGCGAGGAGCGTCGCGTCGGTCCAGTCGCCGAGCACCACGCGATCTCCCTCGCGCAAAGGGCCCTCGCCCGTCGCGTCGGTCTCGACGGAGCGCGCCATGTCGCGGTCGGCCGTGACCGCCACCCAGCGCTCTGTGGGCAGCGAGCGCACCCACTTGAGCGAGTGACGGCCCGTTCCCGCGTCGAGCACCGAGGCCCACGAGCGGTCTCCGTGGAGCTGCGCGACGTGATCGAAGAGCAGGTCTCCCACGCGCTCAACCCTTGTGCTGCGCGTGCTCTTCGCACGCCTTCGTGACCCCCTCGGCGGGCGTCGCGGACGACACCCGAGGCG
The DNA here is from genome assembly GCA_046351535.1 of Polyangiales bacterium. Taxonomy (GTDB): domain Bacteria; phylum Myxococcota_A; class Polyangia; order Polyangiales; genus CAISKJ01. The sequence continues at coordinate 86,708 of JAXLYG010000013.1, read as the reverse complement.
CTGCGTCTCCAGCGGTTCCCACGCGCACGCGCACGTCGTCGGACGCGCTCTGTTGATGCTGAAGCACGCGACCGAGCCGCGCGAGCACGGCCTCGGCGCTCAGCTCCGCGGCCCTCGCGCGGCGCGCGTCGTCTTCGCGGGCGCGCTCCTCGGCGACGACGCGCTCGACCTCGTGGCGCACCTCGTCGGCGTCGGCTCGGGGTGCCGCAGCGCGCGCGCGGCGTGGATCGCAACGGCGATTCCCCACCCGACGATCACGAAAAGCGACCACCAGCGCGGCACCTGATCGGTCACCGTCGCGAGGTTCGTGAGGAGGTTCAACACGAAGAGCCCGACGCTCACCATCCCGTACGCCGTCGCGTGGCTCGTGAAGCTCGAACGCTTCTCGACCTTGAGGCGCTCGGTGACCGCGCGCTCGTTGCGTCCGCGCTCGACCTCGTCGGCGGCGTCGAGGAGCGCGCGCTCCGACACGCCGACCTCGCGCGCCGCGGCCACGAGGTCTTCGCGCGAGATGCCCGCCTCGGGCTGCCGCTGAAGCGCGCGGCGCAGGATCTCTTCAGCCTCCTCGGGCGTGAACTGCCGCGCGGGAACGTCGTCGGACATCGGCGGCGAGTGTGCCCGATCGGGCGGCGTATCGCGAGGGCCACGTGCGAGGCGCCGCTCCCGCTCGGCCGCGGGTTGTGCGACCCTCCGCGCGTGAAAGACGTCATCTCGCGTTCGGCACTCGCGCAGAGCGCCCTCCTCCGCGAAGGAGCCCTCTCGGTCGAAGACCTGACCCGCGCATACCTCGAGCGCGTCGATCGACTCGACACCCGCTACAACGCCTTCGCGCAGCGCGCCCCCGAGCACGCCATCGACGCCGCGAGAGCCCTCGACCGCGCGCGACGAAAAGACCCCTCCGTCGCCCGCGGACCGCTCTGGGGCGTCCCCACGGCGATGAAGGACATCCACCTCGCGCGGGGGATGTTCGCGCGCCTCGGGTCGCGGTCGTTCCGGTACTTCTGGTCGCCCGTCGACGACGTGAGCACGGCGGCGGTGCGTCGCGCGGGCATGGTCATCATGGGCAAGCTCGCCACGTCGGAGCTGGCGATCCTGCCGGTGATCGACCACGACCTCCACCCCCCGACGCGCAACCCGTGGGACGTCACGCGCTACTCGGGCGGCTCGTCGGGCGGCTCCTCCGCGGCGATCTCCGCGGGCATGATGCCCATCGCGGTGGCGAGCGACGGCGCGGGCTCGATCCGCATCCCCGCGGCCTTCTGCGGACTCATCGGACACAAGCCCACGCGCGACCTCGTGCCCAACCCCTTCGCGCGCTTCGAAGCCCTCTCGCTCTCGGTGATCGGGCCCCACGCGCGCACCGTCGACGACGCCGCGGCGCTGCTCGACGTGCTCCGCGCCGAGCGCAGGGGGACGCCCTTCGTCGAGACCGTGCGTCGCCCGCCCTCGCGTCTGCGCGTTCGCTTCACGACGAAGAACCCGCTGGTCGAGACCGAGGCGCCCATCGCCGAGGCCGTGCGTCGCGTCGCGAAGGAGCTCGAAGCCCTCGGTCACTCGGTTGAAGAAGCGGGACCCTTCGAGGGATCGCTCGAAGACTTTCTCCCGATGTTCGAGTTCCTCGCGCACGGGATGTTCGTGCCGCGCGCGTCGCTGCTCCAGCCCGTGACGAAGTGGCTGCGCGAGAAGGGCCGCAAGGTCACGCTCGAAGACGCGCTCGCACGGCGCGACCTCTTCCGCGCGCGCGTCGACACATGGATGGGCGACGCCGACGTGATGGTCACGCCCACCGTCGCGCGCCAGGCCCCCACCGTCGGCGCGTGGAGCGCGCACGGCCCCGAGGAACTCTTTCGCGAGGCCGCGCCGCTCGGCGCATTCACGGCGGTCTTCAACGCGAGCGGCAACCCTGCGACGACGATTCCCCTGTGGCCCTCGGGCGGAGGTCTCCCCGCGGGCGTTCAGCTCGTCGGCGCGCGCGGACGCGACGCGATGCTGCTCTCGCTCGCACGCGTGCTGCTCGACGCGTTCGGCACGCCGATCACACCCATCGCCCCCGACGCGCTGAGGTGAACCGTGACGCTCTCCGGTGCATGGCGCGCCGCAGCCCTCACCGCGCTCCTCGGCTGCTCGCGTGAGCTGCGACTCGAAGACCTCGACGGCCGCCCGGTTGATCCCTTCGCGGGCCCCGACGCGGTGCGCGCCTTCGTGTTCCTCTCCGTCGACTGCCCCATCTCGAACCGCTACGCCCCGGAGGTTCGCGCGCTCCACGACCGCTACGCGGCCCGCGGCGTTCGCTTCGAACTCGTGTATCCCGACGCGGCCAGCGACGCGGCGACGATCCGCGCGCACCTCGCTTCGTACGCGCTCCCTCCGCGCGCGCTGCGTGACCCGAGGCACCTCCTCGCGCGTCGCGGCGCGGTGACGATCACGCCCGAGGCGGCGGTCTTCTCACACGGCGAGCTGGTCTATCACGGCCGCATCGACGACCGCTTCGTGTCGTACAACCGCGAGCGTCCGCACGCGAACCGCCGCGACCTCGTCGACGCGCTCGAAGCGGCCCTCGCAGGACGCGCCCCCGCGGTCACCTCGGCGCCCGCGATCGGCTGCACGCTCACCGACACGCCCTGAGCGCGCGGGTCACACCACGTCGAAGGGGTAGCCGCCGTCCTGGTAGCTCTGCGACGCGATGCCCTTGAGGAGCTCGTCGTCGTTGTTGTCGAAGGCCGCGACGTTCACCTGGAGCCGCCGCTCGGCGTTGTTGGCGAACGCCGCCGTGAGCTCGATCTCGCGGCGCGCGCCCTCCTCGCCCTTGCGCTCGATGGCCCTGCTCGTGCGCGAGAGGCACGCGGCGAGCGCGTAGAGGTCGATCGCCATGTCGGCCACGCGGCGCTGCGTGTACTGCATCTCGGCGATGTCCTTGCCGTGGCGGCGCAGCACCTTGTCGACGTTCTTCGAGAGCATGCCGACATACTCTTCGAAGACCACGGTCTCGCGGCGCAGCGTCGGGTGCGCGCGGTTGAGCCGCTCGCGACCGAGCGCCGAGCGCGCCTTCAGGAGCACGAAATCCGAGAGGAGCCCGAAGCCCTTGATGGGCTCGCGCATGGCGCGTCCCACCTCGGTGAGCGCGCGACCGGGCCCCTGCATCCCCGAGAGCGCGATGAAGGCGCGCAGGATCTCGTTGGTGCCCTCGAAGATGAGGTTCACCCGCGCGTCGCGGAGGATGCGCTCGGAGGGATGGCCCTGCACGTAGCCCGCGCCCGCGGCGATCTGGAGGCTCTCGCCCGCCACGCGCCACAGCACCTCGCTGCCGAAGACCTTGCAGATCGCGCTCTCGAGCGAGAAGTCAGGGACGCGCGCGTCGACGAGGCCCGTCGTGAGGTACGTCATCGACTCGAGCGCGAAGCTCTCGGTCATCATGCGGGCGATCTTGTCCTTGATCATCCCGAACTCGCCGATGGCGCGCCCGAAGGCCTTGCGCTCCATCGACCGCGCGACGGAGAGCGAGATGAGCTTCTTGCACGCGCCGAGGCAGCCCGCGGCGAGCGCGACGCGGCCCGTGTTGAGCACCTCCATCGCGACCTTGAAGCCGCGCCCGCCGTCGCCGAGCACGCGCCCCGCGGGGATCTTCGCGCCGTCGAAATACGCGTCGGTGATCGACGCGCCGCGGAGTCCGAGGCGGGCCTGGTCGGGTCCCGTCTTCACGCCGTCTTTGCGCTCGACCGCGAGGCAGGTGATGCGGGGCTTCGAGTGTCCGTCGCGCGCGGTGGTGCGCGCGAAGACCGTGAAGAGGTCGGCCACGGAGCCGTTGGTCACCCAGGCCTTCGAGCCGTGCAGCGTGAAGCCGTCACCATCGGGGGCGCGGTCGACGCGCGTCTGGATCGCGCCTGCGTCACTGCCCGTGCCGGGTTCGCTGAGGGCGAAGGCGGCGATCATCTCGCCCGACGCGAGGCGCGGAAGATACGCGCGCTTCTGGGCCTCGGTGCCGAAGAGGAGCACGCCCACGGCGCCGAGCGAGAGGTGCGCGGCGAGGGTCACGGCCACGGAGGCGTCGATGGAGGCGAGCTCCTGAACGACGCGGGCGTAGGCGGTGGTCGAGAGGCCGCGGCCGCCGTACTCGTGCGGGATGTTGAGCCCGAAGAGCCCGAGGTCGCGCATGCCCTGGAGCACCGACGGAGGCATGCGGGCCTCGCGGTCGATGCGGGCGGCGTCGATCTCGCGCGCGGCGAAGGCCCTGACGCCTTCGAGCATGAGGGTGACGTTCTCGCGCTCGTCCTTGCCGAGCTCGGGCCACGGGAACACCATCTCCTCGGGGATCGCCCCGTGGAACAGGGCTTTTGTGAAGCTCACCTCGTTCGCCATCCGTGACCTCGCCAGACGGCGATAGGGTACGGGCCTCGACGGCGTCAAGGGTTGGCGCGGAGAGCGCAGGTTTCGCGCGATCGTGTGCGCGTCAGGGGGCGGCGGCGCTGCGCTCCTCGCGGGCCTCGACGACGTGCTCGGGGGCCGCGTAGACCACCAGCACGGTGCCCGCGGAGAGCGTCGCGGTGCGCTCCAGGTGGTTGATTCGCGCGATGCGTCCGGGCGTGACGTGAAAGCGCCGCGCGAGCGTGTCGAGCGTGTCTCCGTCGCGCACGGTCACCCTCACGCGCACCATGCCCGTCTCGGCCACCGCGCGGTCGTGGAAGGCCTCGGACCCGCGGTGCACGACCTCGAGCTCCTCCTCGCGCCACACGCGCGCGGTCGCCGACGGATCGCCGCTCACCCACGCCTGCACCCACATCCCGGGCTGGAGCCGCGCGCGCGCGTCGAGGTGGTTCCACCGCACGAGGTTCGACGCGCTCACGCCGAGGGCGCGCGCCATCACGGGCACGTCTTCTGCGCTCGCCACGCGGACGAACACGCGTTGCGTACCGGGCGCGCCCGGTTCGGCCTCGGCGTCGACGGCCACGACGGGCCGCACGTCGAGCGAAGAGGCCACGGCCTCGCGCTCGGGCGTGAGCAGGGTCACCCCCGGTCGCACCGTCGACGCATCGGAGAGGCCCGAGAGCGAGAGCAGCGCCGAGGTGCGCATCCCGAAGCGCGCGGCGATGTCATCGGCGGTCTCTCCCTGACGGACGACGTAGGCGCGCACGGCGTCGAGGTGGAGCCTCGCGAGCGCGGCCCGCACGCCATCCCCCTGCCCCTGCGGGACGTGCAGCACGAACGACGCGCCGGCCTCGCACGGCGGCGTTCTCGCGCGAAGGAGCGCGGGGTTCAGCGCGCGCAGATCGGCCTCCGAAATCGACGCCTCGCGCGCGAGCTCCGCGAGGGGAACGGACGCGCCGAGCTCGACGTCGTCCCACGCGACGACGGGGTCGGGGCGCAGGTCGCCGAGGTCGAACGGGCTGGGGTTCGTCGACGCGATCGCGAACGAGAGGATCCGCGGCACGTAACGGATGGTCTCGACGGGCAGGCCCGCTTCGAGCGACGCGAGCGCTTCGAAGTCGTTGGTGTTGTACTTGCGGATCGCGCGGAGGAGCGCGTTGTAGCCGACGTTGTAGGCCGCGAAGGCGAGCTCCCAGGTGCCGAAGCGCGCGTGCAGGTCGCGGAGATAGCGCGCCGCGGCGAGCGTCGAGCGGTCGGGGTCGCGGCGCTCGTCGACCCACGCGTCGACGCGGAGCCCGTAGGTGCGCCCCGCGTCGGGCATGAACTGCCACAAGCCCACGGCGCCCACTGAAGACTCCGCGCGCGGATCGAAGGCGCTCTCGGCGCCGGCGACCCACACGAGCGACGCGGGGAGGCCCTCTCTCAAGAGCGTCTGCTGGATGCGGTGACGGTAGCGGTTCGACTTGCGCATCCAGCTCGAGAGAAGCCTTCGCGCGCGGGCCTCGGAGCGAAAGAGGCCGAGCTCCCTCGCGAGGCGCGCCGTCATGCGCATCGGGATGTCGGGCATCGTGAGGCGCGCGGCGAGCTCCGACGGGAGCGTGTCGGCGTCGAGCGTGGTGCCGTCACGCGCGGCGGCCTGCGCGACGGTGCCCGCGGCGTTCGCGGCGGAGGCTCGCTCGTCGGCGTCCTGTTCGACCGCGCGGAGCGCAGCCAGCGACGGAGACTCGTCACCGAGCGACGCGGCCGTCGGGCGCACCACGGGAGGCGCGGTGGGAGCCTGCGCGGTCTGCGCAGACACAGACGCCCCCGCGGTCATCACCGCGAGGCCGAGCGGCAGGAACCAGGTGCGCGTGCGGGCGATCACGTTGGAGGCGTTATCACCCCCTGTCGAGGGACGCGAAATTCTGGCAACGCGGCGCCGTGGACGTGGCGGCGCGCCATGATCCGATTGCGTACGCAGCGAGACGGGGCGATGGTGCGCGCGGAGAGGGATCGCACTCACGATGGCACCCACCGCACCGACCGCCCTCGACCTCGCAGAGCAGCTCTACCGACGGACGGAGCACCACATCACCGCGCGCGGCGCGATTCCTCGCGGGTGGCACGACGCGGTGCGGGCCCTCGGTCGGAGCGCGTTTCGACTGCGCGCGCACGCGCTCGACGCGGTGGTGGTCGACGGCGCGCTCACGATCACGCTGGCCGTCCCCGCGGGCTCGCTCCCCGACCCCGAGGCTCGCTCCTCGCAGACGCTCGCGCGCCTCGCGGGCCTCGCGCTGCGCTTCGAAGAGGGAGAGGCCTCGGCGCCTCCGCGCTTTCGCGGTGACGACGGCGCCCGCGACGCGCTCGGCGGCGTGGCCCGGTGGAGCCTCGCGCGCATCGACTCGCTCTCGGGCGACGCCCTCGCAGACCGCGACACCGAGGCCGTTCACCAGATCCGCGTGGCCGTGCGAAGGCTCCGTTGCGTGCTTCGTGTGGTGCGCTCCACGGCAGACCCGCCGTGGATGACCGACGCGGTGCAGTTCGTCCGCGACCTCGGCCAGCACGCGGGGCGGGTGCGAGACCTCGACGTGTCGCTCGAGACGCTGCCGCGCCTCGACATGGCGCCGCCGACGCGGGCCGAGACCGCGGCGAGGCTGAGGGCCGCGAGGGTCCCTGCGCTCGAAGGGTTTCGCGAGGCCTTCGCGAGAGACGTCCGCGGCGAGGCGAGGGCCGCGCTCGACGCGAGGCTCGTGCGCATCGACGGCGTGAAGGGCCCGCTCAAGCGCGTCGCGCGCTCACACTTCTCGCGCGAGCTCTCGGGCCTCGCGCGCGCGCTCGGCGGTGACCTCCAGCACGCCGAGGGCTTTCACGAGATCCGCAAGCGGGCGAGGCGCGTGCGCGACGCGATCGACCTCTTCGGCCGCGCGCTGCGAGGCCCCGAGCGCCGGTGGCGCAAGCGCCTCCAACCGTTGCAGTCGCATCTGGGGAGCCTCAACGACGTGGCCGTGATGTACGCCGCCATGCCTGGCGACGATGACCTCGCGCGCGCCGTGAGGGAGGTGCTCGAACGCCGCAGGCTCACGCTCCTCGCAGAGCTCGCGACGCCGCTCGCCCTCCTCGCGGGAGAGCTCGATCGGCGGTGAGCGTCTACGAAGGCGTGCGCGCGCGGGTCAGCGCTTGTCGGTGCCCGTCGCGACGGCCTTCACGCCGGCCACGCGGCGCGTGACCACGCCCGAGCGACGCGACGCGGTGCCGAAGCGCTCGCAGAGCGGGCCGAGCCCGAGGGGCTTCCAGATCACCGTGCCGAGCGCGTGCGCGCGACACAGGACGGAGGCGTCGGTGCCGCCCGTGGTGAAGGTCACCTCCAGCTCGGGCAGGTGCTGAAGGAGGCGCTCCGCCAGCGCGGCGCCGTCCATGTGAGGGAGCACCAGGTCGATGAGACCGCGCGCCCAAACACCGCCCGCCTGCACCGCCGACAGCGCGTCGATCGGCGAGGCGAAGGCGTCAACACCCACGCCGCGAGCACGAAGCGCCCGGACGATCGACGTGCGGAGAACCTCGTCTCCCTCAACCAGAAGAACTCTTGCTCCCATATTGTTCCCTCTCTCTAGGGCAGTGTCTCCGATGTGTCGAGTGGCGGCAATACACGGTGAACATTCAATTTGTTCCGATATTCAACCATTGCCTCGCGCTCGCATGACTGATGTCAGCGCGCACCCACCACCGAGGTGATGCCGAGCGCGAAGCCCACGAGCAGCAGCACCGCGACGCCTGCCAGCAGCGGCCCGATGCGCTCCCTCCGCGCGCGGCGCACCTCCTCGGGGACCTCGTCGTCGCGGCGCAGACCGAGGCCCAACACCAGCGCGACCTCGATCCCGACAGCGCCCGCGAGGCACGCGAGCGCGAAGAGCCGCGCCTTCGACACGCGTGACACGAGCGCGCTACGAGCCCTCGCCGCGCCGTCGTAGATCAGCGCCACGTCGGGCACCGGCGGCGGCCTCACGCGCGCGTCGAACCACCGCCGCGACACGACGTCCGTCGCGCAGGCTTCGCGCGCGGAGCCCCACCGCGCGAAGGGGTCACGCTCGTCTCCGAAGCGCGGATCGAGCGACGCGCGCGCCCACGAGAGCGGCTCCTCGCGCGACAGCGAGACCCTCGCTTCGGCGTCGTCGCCCGCCGCGGTGAGCGTCGCCGCGGTCCATCGCGTGAGGGCCGCGCCGACGCCGCCGACGACCCACACGGGGCGCCCCGAGAGCGTGCCTCGCACCACGAGCTCGTCGCCGACGCGCGCGAGCGACACGCCGCCGGGGCTCACCGGGAGCCTGCGATTCCAGCGCTTCGAAGAACCGTCGCGCATGCGCGCCGCGATCGCGACGGGCGCGCCGAGGCCCGACACGGTGACCGCGAACGACGCCACGTCGCAAGGCCCCACCGCGGCGACCGCGGGCTCGATCGCGACGCCTTCGAGCTCGGGCTCGATACGAAGCTCCGCGGCGCCTGGCACACGCACCAGCACCTCGCCGCGCTGCTCGGGCAGGAGCGCGCCCGCCGTGGCGACCACGTCGACCTCCTCGACGCGCAACGGCCCCGCGCGCTCGGGCTCCGACGGCGCGACGGGCAACGACGCGCTCGCGCTCAGGTCACCCGCGCGCACCCTCACCGTGAAGCGCCCCGCGCCCGACGGCGGACGCACGCGCCCGACGCGCCACGGTGTGCTCGCCATCGGCTCGGTGTCACTCACCGTGCGTGCGCTGCCCGACGCATCGAGCGCCTCGACGCGAGCCCTCGCGGGCGCCCTCAGAACGCCGTCGTCGCTCTTCTCGACCGCCACGCGGACGAGCGCGAAGCCGTCGGCGTGTACGGGCCCCGCGAGCTCGACGCGGAGCCCCTCGAAGGTCCCCGCGCGAGACACGGGCGGCGAAATGGCCGCCAGCGCGAACAACGCCGCAGCCACCGCGGGAGGCACCACCCAGCGATCGATCTCCACGGCGCGGAGGGTACAGAGCAGCGCGCGCGTCGGGCCAGCATTCCCGGCGTCGGCGAAGGGTCGCCTCCGCGGTTGGCACCGTGTGGAGCAGAAGTCTTCCCACATTTTGCCAACGCAGTTGACACCCCTGACAGCGCCACACGATGCTTCCGCGAGGATCGCTTCGTGCACTGAAGGGACACATGGAACCCATCGCCCCCGGAAGCCTCATCGCCGCGCGGTATCGCATCACCGGTCGCCTCGGCGCGGGTGACCAGGGGACCATCTGGGAGGCCGCCGACACGCGCCACGACGACGCCCCCTGCGCGCTCAAATGGTCTTCAGGCGCCGAGGCGCGCCGCGAGGCGCAGACCCTCTTTCACGTCGAGCACGGCGCGCTCCCCAGGGCCATCGACTTCGGCACCACGCCCCGCGGCGACGCGTGGCTCGTGATGGAGCGCGTCGACGGTCGCCCCCTCTCCGCCGCGGATCCGAGCGAGTTCGCGTCGTCCGTCGCGTGGATCGCGGGCGGCCTCGCGGCCCTCCACGGCGCGGGCCTCGTGCACGGCGACGTCAAGCCCGCGAACATCCTCGCGCGAGACGGTCACGCGTGGCTCGTCGACCTGGGGCTCTCGAACAGCTTCGCCTCCGCCGACGCGATCGCCTCGGGGACGCTCCGCTACCTCGCGCCCGAGGTGCTCGCGGGTGAGCGCGGTCCCGCGGCAGACCTCTTCGCCCTCGGTGTCACGCTCGTCGAGTGCGTCACAGGCGCGCACCCCTTCGCCGTCGACCCCGGCGATCGCGCGGAGATCCTCGGCGCCCTCACGTCGCGACGACCTCCGCGCGACGAGGTGATGGCCGCGGTCCCTTCACCCATGCGCGGCGCGCTCGCGTGGCTCCTCGCGCACGACCCCGAGCGACGCCCGGTCTCTGCGCGCGCGTGGCTCGCCCGATGGAGCCGCGACGACGGGCTCGACGACCGCGGTCGCCGGGGCGACGTCCCTCGACGCGCTCCGAGCGCGCCCCGCGCGCGGCTCCGCGGCGCGACGCGCGCGCGACACCGCCCGCGCCGCCCTCGAAGACGCCTCGCGCGGGCGCGCCGTCGGCGTGGTGTTCACCGGGCCCACGGGCGCCGGTCGTCGCCGCCTCGTCGACGAGATCGTGCGCGCGTGCCGCATCGCAGGCGCCGCGCGCGGAGAGGTCCCCGACCTGTGCGACGAGCTCCCGAGCGAGCCGCGGCGGGCCACCGTGGTGCTGCTCCTCGACGCCGACGAGGAGCGCGTCTCTCGCGCGGCCGAGTCCATCGCGCGCGTCCAGCGCTTCGACGCGGCGCGCGTCCCCGTGGCGCTCGTCGCGTCGAGCTCGGGAGCGCCCTCGGATCGCGGTCTCGTGAGCGTCCCGCTGCACCCGCTGGAGCGCGCCGAGGTGCGGGAGCTTCTCACCGCGCTCCACGGCGCGCCCGTCCCCTCGTCGTGCGTCGACGCGTGGATCGACGCCACCGCGGGCCTCCCCGGGCGCATCGTCGCCGTGGCCCACGACCTCGGCGCGTCGCGCATCGCCAACGCCACGCGCGACGAGCTCTTCACGCGCGCCGCGACGCGCCACCGCGCGCGCCTGCCCGAAGGCCTCAGCGGCGACGAGCGACGCGCCGCCATCACCCTCGCGCTCGCGGGCGGAGCGCTCCCTCGCGGCACGCTCGCGGCCTCGCTCGGTGAGCGCGCGAGCGTCTCGATCGCGGGCCTCGTCTCGCGCGGCGTCGCGCGGTCGCGCATGGGCTCCGTCTCACTCGCGGCGCCCGTCGACCCCGCGACGCTCTCGGGCGGCGAGCTCCGTGAGGTCGCGGTCTCGCTCGGTGAGGCCCTCGCGCGCACCGCCCCCAACGACCACGCGTCGCGCGCGCGCGTCGCGATGGCCCTCGGCGACCACACCGCCGCGTGGCGCCACGCGGAGCGCGCCGCGGCCGATCCCACCGTGGCCCGCGGAGAGGCCGTGCGCGTGCTCGAACGCTGCGCCGACGCGGCCCCCGACAAGGCCGTGTATGCGCTCCGACTCGCGCGTACGCTGCTCCTCGCGGGAGAGGCTCCGCGCGCGCTCGCGGCCCTCTCCGACGCGCCTCGCAGCCCCGAGGGGCGGATCATCGAGCTCGACGCCCTCCGCCGCATCGGATCGTGGGAGGACGCCCGCTCGCTCGCGCGAGAGCTCTCCGTCGACGCGTCTCCGTCGGCGCGCGCCGTGGGACGCCTCGCCCTCGCCCGCGACGCGCTCGACCAGGGCGACCCCTCGGCCGCGGAGTCGGCCCTCGCGGACCTCGACGGCGACGACGCGCTGCCCCCGGTGCTGCGCCCGCGCGCGCTCGAAATCGGCGCCCTCGTCGCGCTCTCACTCGGCGAGCTCGACCGCGCCCGCGAGCGCCTCGAACGCGCCGACGGCATCGCCCTCACCGCGGGCGACGGCGCGCAGCGGGCGCGCGTTCGCTCGCTCCTCGGGATGCTCGCGCAGCGCGATGGTGACCACGACGCCGCGAGGCGCTGCTACCGCGACGCGTGGTCGCTCGCGTGCGAGTCGGGCGACGCCCACGCGGCCGCGACGTACATGGCCAACCTCGGCGGCGCCGAGCTCGAATGCGGCGCGCTCGGGGAGTCGCTGCGATGCCTCACCCGCGCCACGCGCTCGCTCGCCTCGCTCGGACGCATGCCCGACCTCGCGCGCGCCCTCGCGAACCTCGCCTCGCTGCTCGCGTGGGTCGGTGACCGCGGCGCCGCGCGCGACACCGCACGCCGCGCCGAAGAGGCCGCCGCGACCGTGGGCGACGTCGTCGCGCAGGCCTTCGCGCGCGCCATCGCGGCCGACGCCCTCGACGACGGACGCGCCGCGGGAGAAGGCCTCCTCGCGGCCGCGCAGTCGCTCCTCGACGCGGGCGACGAGGGGCGCGCCGCCGAGGCCCGCGCCCGCGCCCTTCGCCACTTCGTACGCGCGAACGCCATCGACGAAGCGCAGCGCATCGGCCCCACGCTCACCGCCGACGGCGCCATGATCGCCCTCGCCCGCGCCGAGCTCTGCCTCGCGGGTCGCACCCCCGTCGCGGGCCTCGACGCGCTGCTCTCCGCGGCTCGGAGCGCCGTGCGCGACGACCCCGCGGCGGAGCACGAGCTCTGGCTCCTCTCGCTCGAAGCGTCGGGCGCGCGGGCGCGCGGTGATCGAACGGCCGCGCAGCGCGCCACGGCGGCGCTCAGGGCCCGCGTCGACGCGCTCGCAGCGACGCTCCCCGCGGAGCTCTCGGCGGGCTTCGAAGGGCTCTACGGCCCGCGCGACGAGGCCCCCGCGGAGACCTCTGGCGCGAGGGACAGCACGCGCTGGCGTCGCCTCATGACCATCACCCATCGGCTCAACGACGAGCCCCGGCTGCGCGCGCTCCTCGAGCTCGTGATGGACGCGATCGTCGAGCTCACGGGCGCGTCGCGCGGGTTTCTTCTCCTCAAGGGCGACGACGGCGAGCTGCGTATTCGCACGGCGCGCAACATCGGCGAGCGCGACCTCGACGGCGACGACATGGCCTTCTCGCGCTCCGTGGCCGAGACCGTCGCGCGCGGCGGCAACGCGCTCGTCACCGTCGACGCCTCCATCGACGGGCGCTTCAACACCTCGGCCAGCGTGGCCGCGATGCAGCTCCGCTCGATCCTCGCGGTGCCCCTCCGCGTGCACGGCGAGGTCGTGGGCACGGTCTACGTCGACGACCGCTTCCGCGCGGGGGCCTTCGACGACGACGCCGTCGAGGTCGCGCGCGCCTTCGCCGACGCCGCCGCCGTCGCCATCCACAACGCCCGCGTTCGCGCGGATCTCCAGCGCGCCCTCCGTCGCGCGGAGCGCCTCTCCGAGGAGCTCGAACGTCGCGTCGACGCGCAGCGCGTGGAGCTCGAAGCGGTGCGCCAGACGCTCGCCTCCGACACCACGCGCGGACGCTACGAGGGGATCATCGGGCGCGGCGCCGCGATGACGCGCCTCCTCGGCCTCGTCGACCGCGTGTCACCCACGGCGATGCCCGTGCTCCTCCAGGGCGAGTCGGGCACGGGCAAGGAGCTCGTCGCGCGCGCCATCCACGCCAACAGCGCCCGCGCGTCGCGGCCCTTCGTCGCCGAGAACTGCGGCGCGATCCCCGAGACGCTGCTCGAGAGCGTGCTCTTCGGTCACGTGCGCGGCGCCTTCACGGGCGCCGACCGCAACCGCGCGGGCCTCTTCGAAGTGGCCGACGGAGGCACGCTCTTTCTCGACGAGGTCGGCGAGATGTCGCCCGCGATGCAGGCCAAGCTCCTGCGCGTTCTGCAGGAGGGCGAGGTGCGACCCGTGGGCGGCGAGCGCGCGCGCAAGGTCGACGTGCGCGTCATCGCGGCGACGCACAGGGACCTCCACGACATGGTGCGCAAGGGCACCTTCCGCGAAGACCTCTTCTACCGCCTCGCGGTGATGGTGCTGCCGATCCCCGCGCTGCGCGAGCGCCGCGAAGACATCCCCGCGCTCGTGGCCCACATGCTCCAGCGGCACAACAAGGGGGAGCTCCAGATCGATCGCAAGGCGATGGCGCGGCTCGTCGCGGCGCCGTGGCCGGGCAACGTGCGTCAGCTCGAGAACGAGCTCCAGCGCGCGGCCGTGCTCGCCGACGGGATCATCCGCGAGGAAGATCTCAACGCCACGCTCCCCGCTGCGAATGCGCCTTCTTCGACGGCGCGCGGAGAGGGTCAGACCGACGGGCTCGACCTGCGTCACGCGGTGGCCGACGTCGAGCGCGAGATGGTCGAGCGCGCCCTGCGCGAGCACGGGTGGAACCAGTCGCGCGCGGCGAAGGCCCTCGGGCTCTCGCGCTTCGGGCTGCAGAAGAAGCTCAAGCGGCTGGGCATCCCGTCGAGGGACCCGCAGTCGTCGCGGCTTCGGCTTGTGAAGTGAGCTGAGCGGAGAAGGCGAGCGGCGCGATCAGCCCGCGATGATGCGGGCCTGGGCGAAGCGGCGCTGGAGCACGTCCCAGTTGAGGCCCGAGAGGAGCGACTCGACGTACTTCGCCTTGCCGGTCTGGTAGTCGAAGAAGTACGCGTGCTCCCACGCGTCGAAGGCCGCCATCACGTGCACGTTGGCGAAGAGCCCGATGTGGTGCTCGGCGTGGACGAGGTTGTTGAGCAGCTTGCCCGACTCGTAGTCATAGACGAGCAGGGTCCAGCCGTGGGCGCTCATGAGGCACGCCTTGGTGTCGGCGACCCACGCGTCGAAGCTGCCGAACGAGTTCGCGAACGCGCCCTTCACGGCGTCGCTCGGGGCCGTGGAGCCGTCGCCGAGGTTCTCGAAGTACATCTCGTGGAGCACCGTGCCGTTGAAGGCCACGGGCTCGCGGCGGCGAAGCTCGGAGTACTCGTTGAACGAGTAGTTGGGCTTCGTGTTGTCGGCCGTGGCGAGCTTCGACTGGATCTCGTTGAGCTTGGTGACGTAGCCCTTGTAAAGCGTGAAGTGGGCGTTGAGCTGGCCGTCGCTCAGGCCCTTCGCCTTGCCGCCGAGCAGGTGATCGAAGTTCTTCGGTTCGCGGGGCATCGGATTCCTCCGTCAGATGAGTTGGGAAATAGCTGTCGACGATGTGAGATGCTCCATCGCCGTCTGCGGGCGCCCCCACGCGTGACGCGAGGAGCGAATCGCGGTCGGAGGCTCTACCCCCGGCGCGGGGCGATTGGCAATAGCGACGGAGGCATCGACAGGTTCGGCCGCTCTGGTGTTTGCTCCAGCACCGATGGCACCGAAATCGCTCGCGTACTTCGCCCTGGCGTCTGGCCTCGCCGCGTGCAGCGGCCCCGCTCCCCTCGCGACCGGCGACGCGTCGACGGTCTACATCGACACCCCGTCGGACATCGCCGCCGACGGAGCCTCCGACGCCGCGGTCGACGCCCCCATCGATCACCCCCCGTTCGACGCCGGGAGCGCCCCGAGCTGCACCGTCGC
This sequence comes from Polyangiales bacterium, assembly GCA_046351535.1. GTDB lineage: Bacteria > Myxococcota_A > Polyangia > Polyangiales > CAISKJ01. The sequence goes on along the minus strand of JAXLYG010000013.1, from coordinate 71,428 downwards.
GGCCTTCACCCGCCACGTCTTCGACCAGTCTCCCGGCGTGAACATCGTCGAGCTCGGGGGCTTCGTCCGGCTCGGCGATTCTTTCACCCTCGCGGTCCGTCAGGGCGCCTCGCGCCTCGTCTCGCCCGACGCAGGGACGCCCCGCCGCGACACCATCGACGTGATGTCCGTGTCCGACCTGGGCTTCCCCACGGTGAGCCCGTGGACAGCCTATGACAGCTCCGCCGGCGCCACCGACCTCTCGGCCCCGACGCTCATCCGCGCGGGCTCCGGGGCGCTGCTCCTCTTCCGCGAGAGCACTGGAATCCAGGGCACTTCGACGGCCTACACCACCCGCGTACGCAGCGCGCTCCTCGACGGCGTGGCCTCGCACCAGGCGTCTCCCTCGATGCTCGAAGACCGCGGAGACCCCTTCGCCGCGACGCTCCCCGACGGCTCCGCGCTGCTCCTCGCGTCGCGCATCGTGTCTCGCAGCGACGCGGGCCTCGTGGCCGCCGCGCCCAACGTCGTGCGCATGCTCCCGACGGGCGCGCCCGCCACCACGATGGGCGTCGACATCCAGAGCGTGATCCCCGTCGAGGCCGACTCGGTGCTCATGCTCTCGTCGCCCGCGGGGGCCGTGATGGCCTTTCGCCGCAACACCGAGGTGCGCACGGCCTGGTTCGACGGCGCGGGCGTGATCGACACGCGGGTGCGCGTCACGCGCGACGTCGACGCGATCCGCATCGATGACGGCGCGGCCTTCGACAACGCCGTCGTCGTCGCGTGGGACGAGCCCTCGGGGCAACGCCACGCGATCCACGTCGCGGTGGTCGACAGCGAGGGCGCGCTCCTCGCGAACGACGTGATCGAGCGCTACGAGGCCCCGGGCTCCCCCGTGGTGAGCGTCGTGGGCGCCTACGGCGGCGCCGCGGTGCTCTGGATCCGCTCGTCGGGAGACGCCGCCGTGCTCCGCGGCGCCGTGATGCAGCCCAACGGAATCCTCCGCACGCCGCCGCGCGATCTCATCCCCGTGCCCGGCGCCGACGGGCGGCTCTACGCCGTCGGCGAGGGGCGCTCCCTCTCCTTCGTCGCGCGTGATCGCGGCGCGAGCGGCTTCGGCGTCACCTTCGGCCGACTCTGCCTCCCCGCGCTCTGAGCGCGATCAACCGCGCACGCGCTCGGCGTGACGCAGCACCGCGTCGGCCATGCGGTCGCGATCGCGCTCGGGCACCTCGGGATACGCGGGCAGAAAGACAACCGTCTCCTTCCACGACGCGCAGGCGCTCGCGCGCACGTCACGCCGCTCGGGCGCATCGGGCACGGCCGCGAGCGTCGAGGTCCCGCGCGCCGCGTCGAAGCCCTCCACACGCAGCGTCTTCACGAGCGCGTCGGGCTCGGCGACGCGCACCGCGACGAGCCAGTGCGTTCGCTCGGGCATCGCCGATCCCGGCATCGGAACGGCCCCTGCGAAGCGATTTCGCATGCGCTCTCCGGCCTCGCGTCGTCGCTGTACGCGGCCCTCGTCGAAGCGCGCGAGGCTGCGTGAGAGCGTCGCGCAGAGGGCCTCGCAGGGCCGATGCCGCAGCGCCGCGAGCAGCGCCTCGGGCGTCTCCGCGGGAAAGCCCTTCGACACCGCGGTCATCACGGCGTCGAGGTCTCCGCCTCCGAGGTCGAGCGCGCGGGCGAGCAGCGCGTAGCGCCGAGGCTCTCTCGGCGCCACGAGGCCGAGCCACGTCGTGAGCTTCTTCGCGTAGCGCGCGACGGGCTGCACGGGCCACCGGGCCATGCGCGCCCGCATCGCGTCACGGAGCGACGGGTCTCGCACGCGAACGAGCGCGCCGCCGAAGGCCGTGGCGGTCTTGATCGTGCCGAAGCTGTGAAGGCTCACGTCGGCGAAGGGGTTCCCCGCGAGGCGCGCGAGCCCCGTGAAGCCCTGGGCGTCGTCGTCGACGACGAGCATCCCGTGCTCCTTCGCGACGGAGGCGAGCGCCGCGAGGTCGACGGCGGCGCCGAAGAGCTGCGCCACCACGAGCACGCGGCTCCGCGGCGTGATCGCGCGTCGAAGCGTCTCCGCCGTGGGCGCGAGCGTGGCCTCGTCGCAGTCGAGCGGAACCGGCACGAGCCCGTGCGCGCGCACGATGCGAACCATGTCGGGGATGGTCCACCCCGAGAGCAGCACCTCGCTCCCCGCGTCGAGCGCGAGGCACGAGAGCAGCAGGTCGAAGGCCGAGCGCACCGAGAGGGTCGCGATCACCGCGCGCGCGTCGCTCACCTGCGCCTCGAGCGCGTCGTGCGCGCCCCGCGGAGGACGCGCGCAGGCCGCGAGCGCCCGCACGATCTCGTCGGGCTCGATGTCGATGCGGTGCCGGGGATGGAGCGGGCGAAGACTCATCGTGGCGGTCCAGCGGGCGCGAGGGCGGGCATCGGGTCGGTGATCTTTCGCGCGCCCCCGCGCCGCGGGCAACGGTCATCCACCGCGACACGTCACGGAGGGATCGTCACGCAGGAGGTCCCTCCGACGCACATCGTCCCGAGGGGGCAGCACTGGCACGGGCACGGTCGATCGCCGAGCGGGCACGTCACGGCGACGCATCGGTTGGCGACGCAGATCTCGTCGCAGCGGCACGTGTCGGCGCAGCTCCCCTCGGAGCAGAAATAGCGCCGCGGATCCGACGCGTCGCGCGTGCAGCTCCCGCGGTCGCAGACGCCGGCGCACTGGCCCCCGCAGCCGTCGGAGACGCCGCATCGCACGCCCGGCGGGCACCGCGGGACGCACACGCAACGCCCCGCCGCCGTGTCGCAGACCTCTCCGTCACCGCACCCGCGCCCCACGCCGCACGAGGGTCCGTCGGGGCACGCGTTGGGGATGTTCGTGCCGCACGGGATCGAGCGCGGATCGATCACGCACGCGGGGATGCACCGGCACCGACCGCCCTCACAGGCCGTGCGCGGCGGGCAGGTCGTGCCGCAACCGCCGCAGTTCGAGTCATCGGAGGTGACGTTCACGCAGCGGTCGCTGCACAGCGTGAGCGACGTCGGACAGCGGCAGATCCCCGCCACGCAGGTGGTGCCGAAGGGGCACTGGATGCCGCACGCGCCGCAGTGGTTCCCGTCGTTCGAGAGGTTCACGCAGCGGCCCTCGCAGAGCGTCATCGAGGGCGCGCACGCGGGCCCGCCGTCGCCGGCGCCGCTGTCGTCCTCACCCGCGTCGCTGTCGCACGAGCTCACGCACTCGCACCGCCACGACGTGGTGTTGCAGCGCTCGCCGGGTCTGCACCCCGTCCCCCGGCCGCAGACAACGCCCGCGGGGCACTCGTTGGGCACGTCGCTCCCGCAGGGAAAGTCACCGAAGCGCTCCGGCGGCGGGCACCGCGAGATGCACACGCAGCGACGGAGCGTGAGGTCGCAGCGCTCGCCGACGTTGCACCCCTGATCGCAGCGTCCGCCGCAGCCGTCGTCATCGCCGCACGCGCCCGCGGGGCTGCACCGCGACTCGCACGCGCACGAGAAGAGCACGGGGTCGCAGGTTTCGAAGGGGCTCCGGCACGGGCCCACGCAGCGACCGCCGCAGCCGTCGTCCGATCCGCACGGGGTGTCGGCCTGGCAGGTGCGGGCGCACACGCAGCGGTTGAGCACGCAGCGGTCTCGCGGCGAGCGCGTGCACGGCGTCTCGCACCCGCAGGTCGGCGTGCAGCGCCCCGCGACGCAGACCGCGCCGGGCTCGCACGTCACGCCCGCGCAGGGGTTGGCGACGCAGCGACCGTCGGCGCAGACCTCGGTGCTCGCGCAGGTGACGCCGTCGCAGGGCGAGCGAGGGAAGCACCGCACGTGGCACGCGAAGCCCTCGTCGCAGGGCCCCGGGCACGGCGTGATGCGCGCGCAGAGGCCCGTAGCCTCGTCGCAGAACTGCCCCGCGGAGCACGTCACCCCCGAGCACGGCGCGGGGAAGCACCCCGACACGCAGCGCCCCGCGAAGCACGTCTCCTGCGGTCCGCAGCGGACGCCCGCGCAGAGGTCTCGCACCGGCACGCAGCGCATCTCGCAGCGGTCGGTCCCGCACGGCGTCTCGGCGGCGAGGCACACGTCCTCGGCGCAGTTGCCCTGCAGGCAGCGCCGCCCGCGAGAACAGTCTCGATCGGTCACGCACTCGTCGGGCGCGCCCGCGTCGGGCGTGTCGCGCGCGGTCACGTCGCGCGGCGGCGTGTCGAAGGTCGGCGCGTCGTCCTTCGGACCAACAGGGATGTCGCTCCCCACGGTGGCGTCGTAGCGCGTGATGGGGCCGACGACGTTGCTGCCCTCGCTGCATGCGCACACCGCGAGCGTCATCGCGACGAGCAGCCAGAGGCGCGGGGTCGCGATCGATTGCGAGAGCACTCGCCCGAGACTATCGCGGGAACCCTCGCGCGTTGAAGGGCGTGCGTGTGTTCACGGTCAACGTGAAGCGCCCGGCTGATACCCTCGCGGGCAACACCGTGACCTCCCCGCGCGCATCGACCGTCGCCCGCTTCGTGCTCGTCGCGCTCGCATTCGGCGCCCCCTCGTGCCGTCCGCAGGCGCCCGCCCGCGTCGCGCGGAGAGCGCGTCGCACGGAGCCGCAGATCGACCTCCGCGCGGGCGTCGACACGCGGCTCCTCGAGCAGTACGCGCGCACGCAGCGCTTCAGCATCGGGCGACCGTCGAGGCCCCGCGTGACGCCGTCGGGCGACGCGGTGCTCATCCTCCGAACGCCCGAGAACTCCGAGGCCCGCGCGCTCTGGATCTGGGAGCGATCGACGGGCCGGGAGCGCGTGCTCGCCACCGCGGAGCAGCTCCTCGGCGCGGGCGTCGAGCACCTCTCCGCGGAGGAGCGCGCCCGCCGCGAGCGGATGCGCGTCTCGGGCCGCGGCATCACCGCCTACGCCCTCTCCGAAGACGGGACGCGCGTGCTGATTCCGCTGTCTGGAAAGCTCTTTCTGATCGAGCGCGCGAGCGGCGCGACGCGCGAGCTCCCCGCGGCGGGCGGCGCTGCCATCGACGCGCGCTTCTCGCCCGACGGCAACGCGGTGAGCCTCGTGCGCGGCGGCGAGCTCTCGGTCATCGACCTCGACGACGACACCGAGCGCAGGCTCACGAGCGGCGCCACGCGCGACCTCACCCACGCCGTCGCGGAGTTCGTCGCGCAGGAGGAGCTCGATCGCATGGAGGGCTACTGGTGGTCGCCCGACAGCACCGAGATCGCGTGGCAGGAGACCGACCTCTCACACGTCGAGCGCCTCCGCATCGCGGACCCGCTGCACCCCGAGGCGGCCCCCGACGAGAGCGCCTATCCCCGCGTCGGAACGCCCAACGCCACCGTGCGCCTGCACGTGACCTCGCTCACCCGACACGCGACGCGCGAGGTCCGCTGGGACGGCGCGCGCTACCCCTACCTCGCCACCGTGCGCTGGTCGCGCAACGCGCCGCTCACCCTCGTGGTGCTCAACCGCGCGCAGACCGAGCTCTCGGTGCTCGTGGCCGACGCGAGCGGCGCGACGCGCGAGGTCCACCACGAGCGCGACGACGCGTGGCTCAACGTCCACCAGGACTTTCCCCGCTGGAGCGCCGACGGGCGGAGCTTCCTCTGGGCGACCGAGCGCAACGGCGCGCGGCAGATCGAGCGGCGCGGCCTCACCGACGAGCCCGCCGTCCCCCTCACCCCGCCCGACCTCGACCTCCGCGGGATGCTCACCTGGGACGAGCGTCACGACCGCATCTTCGCCCTCGTCGGCGACGGCGAGGGCGCCACGCAGATCGCCGCGATCACACAACGCGACGGCGCGCCGAGTGTCGAGTTGCGAACGCACGACGAGGCCGACCACGGCGCCACCCTCGCCCCCGACGGATCCCTCGAGCTCCGCGAGACGCAGCGCACCGACGCGCTCCCCCGCTTCACCGTGCACGACGCGAGCGGCGCCGAGCTCGGGCTCGTGCGCTCGACCGCCGAAGACCCCATCGAGCACCCGCGCGTGACCTTCAGCACCGTGACCCCGCGCCGATTTCGCACGGCCATCGTGCGGCCGCGCGACTTCACGCCGGGCCGTAGATACCCGGTGATCGCGTGGGTCTACGGCGGTCCGCACGCGCGCCTCGTAGCGCGCGCGATGACGCGCTACCTCGTGCCCCAGTGGTTCGCCGATCAGGGCTTCGTCGTCGTCATCGCCGACGGCCGCGGAACCGTCGACCGCGGTCGCGCCTGGGAGCGCAGCCTCCACCTCCGCCTCGGAGACATCCCCCTCGAAGACGAGGTCGCCACGCTGCAAGCGCTCGGCGCCGCGGATCGCTCCCTCGACCTCGACCGCGTCGGCGTCATGGGCTGGTCCTTCGGCGGATACCTCTCGGCGCGCGCGGTGATCGAGCGCCCCGACGTCTTTCACGCCGCCGTCGCGGGCGCCCCCGTGACCGACTGGCGCGAGTACGACACCTGTTACACCGAGCGCTACCTCGGCCTCGTCGACGAGCACGCCGACGCGTACGACCGCGCCTCGCTCCTGCCCCACGCGCCGACGCTGCGCCGACCGCTCCTCATCGTGCACGGGACCGCCGACGACAACGTGTACCTCACCAACACGCTGCGCCTCACCGACGCGCTCTACCGCGCGGGGCGGCGCTTCGAGTTCCTGCCGCTCGCGGGGCAGACGCACCTCGTCAACGACCCCGAGCGCGTCGTGGCGTGGACGCTGCGCGCGCGACAGTTCCTCGTCGAGAACGTCGCGCGGCGCTGAGTTTTTCGGGGGATGAGGTGAGCGACGAGGCGGAGGGCGAAGAGGCCGATCAGTTCTGGTCGTCGTCGGCGGGCGCCTCGCCGTTGGCGTTGGGCGCGGGCGGACGGATGCGATCAGAGTTGCCGAGGCGGACCTGACCGGCGTGCTCGGCGTCGGCGCGGAGGCGGGCGATGTAGAGCACCAGCGCCTGACGCTGACGCGCGGCGAGGGCCGACGTCTGGCTGAGCTGCTCCTGACGCTGACGGGCGAACTCCTCGCGCGTCGCGGTGGTGCGGCTGCCGTCCTTGAAGCGCATGATGAACCAGTCGTCGCCGACCTTCACGGGCGCCGCGGTGAGGGGCGCCGCGTCGGTGAGCTGAAAGGCCGCCTGCGTGAGCACGTCGGGGCGGTCGACGTCGGCGAGCACCATGCCGTTGCGGCTGAACTGCTCGCTCTCCTTGAGCTCCGGCGCGTCGAGGTCGCTGCGCTCCACCGCGGCGAGCGTCAGGTTGGGGAGGAGCGTCTGCGGCGCGGGGACCTCGCCGCGATAGAACTCGCGGAGCGCGGCCTCGCGGGCCTCGCGGGCCACCGTGGCGATGTCGGCGCCGCCGCGGATGCGCGCGAGGATCGTGCGAGCGGCCTCGGCGTTGAGCTCCGCGGCGCGGGCCTCGCGGTAGAGCGTGCGGGCGATGTCGCGCTTCGCGTCGGCCTCGGGAACGTCACCCTCGCGGGCGCCGGTCACCTGGATGATGTGCACGCCATACTCGGTCTCGACGGGCTCGGAGATCGCGTTCACGGCGAGCGCCGTCATCGCGTTGCGGAAGGGCTCCACGAGGCGCTGCTGGGCCTCGTGCGACTGCCAGCCCATGTCGCCGCCCGCGCGCCAGCTCCCGGGGTCGCCCGAGTAGAGCCGCGCGAGGCGAACGAAGTCTTCGCCGCCCACGAGGCGCACGCGCACCGCCGCGGCCTTCGCGCGCGTCTCGGCCTTCTGCGCGTCCGTCGCCCCGTCGGGGAAGCTCAGGAGGATGTGCCGCACGCGCAGCTCGCGCTGGAGCCCGCGCAGGGTGTCCCTGCGGCGCTCGTACATGCGGTTGATCTCCTCGGAGTGCTGCGCGGCCCAGTCCGACACGGCCTGCGCGTCGTCGTCGCGCACGAGGTCGCGGTAGAACCCGAGCGAGAAGCGGAGGTACTTCACCGCCATCTGGTCGTGCGTGCGCTGGTAGTCGCGCCAGAGCTCCTCATCGGAGAGCTGCGCCGACGAGGCGATGACCTCGCGCATGCGCTGGGCGAGCATCTCGCGGCGCGTCGACTCGCGGAGGTCGGGCACCGTGCGCACGAACATGCGGCGTGAGAGGCGCTCGAAGGCCTCGTACGAGAAGGTCGTCGTGTTGTTCTCGCTGCACGCGCGCGGAGAGATCACGAGCGGAGAGATGGGCCCCGACTGCACGCCCACGGCGGTCTCGGCGCCGTTGCCCACCGAGAGGTAGAAGCGGCACCGGCGGAACTCGGCGTTCACGTCGTCGTCGGTGACGCGGAACCCGAGGCGCTCGGCCTCGTGCGCGAGGAGCTCGCGCTCGATGAGCCCGTCGAGCGCGCCCTGACGGATCGCGCCGCTGATGACGGGGTTCTCCTCGTCGCGCTGCCCGATGCGGCGCAGCACGGAGTACGTCGACGTGTACTCGGTCTCGGTGATGGTCCGGCCATAGACCCGGGCCACGTGCTTGACCGCGACGGAGCCTTCAGAGCAGCCGCGGGCCCCTGGACCCCAGCTAAGCCCGAACGCGACGACCGTGGCCAGCAGGATGACCATGAAGAGGGTCTGCGAATAACGTTGGAGTCCTTCGAACATGCTCGGCGCTCGTAGTGGGTGACAGGCAGGCGAAGCCAGTCGTCGAAGCGACGACGACCGCCCTGCACCGCGGGGGTATAGACCAGGCGGCGGCGTTCTTGTAGAAACCGCTCCGCCCTACCGCGGGCGTGAGCGCCCCACTACCACAACTGGATCGCGATTGACACCCGGCGCGGATCGAACATACTCCGCCGCCAATTTTCGAAGAGGACCAGAAGAGACCCCCATGTCGCTCCATTCCGTGAAGAAGGCCGAGATCATCGAGAAGTTCCGCACGAGCGAGTCCGACACCGGATCGCCGCAGGTGCAGATCGCCCTCCTGAGCGCGCGCATCGCGCAGCTCACGGGGCACTTCGAGACCCACAAGAAGGATCACCACTCGCGCCGCGGCCTGCTCAAGCTCGTCGGCCAGCGCCGCCGCCTCCTCGAGTACCTCAAGTCGAAGGACGTCGCCGCGTACCGCAAGGTCATCGGCGAGCTCAACCTCCGCAAGTGACACGCTGAACGCCCTGCCCCGCAAAGGCAGGGCGTTCGCGCATCGACACGTTTCTCCGCGCGAGCGCCACGCGACACCCCGCTCACAGCCGTCGCTCCGGTCTTCGCTTCGTGCGCACGATGCCCTCGCACGTGCCCAGGAACCGAGGACACCGATCGACGGCACGACTCCCGATGTCGCCACGCGACGCGCGCCATTTCGCAACGTCCCTGACGAGCGCAACGCGCAGGAGCCTCCATGTCCATCATCCGTGAGAGCGTAGAGATCGGTTCCGTCACCATCACCCTCGAGACAGGTCGGCTCGCGAAGCAGGCCCACGGCTCGATCCTCGTGTCGATCAACGACACGATGCTCCTCGTCACCGTGTGCGGAAACGCCGAGGAGCGCCCGGGCATCGACTTCTTCCCCCTGAGCTGCGACTACATCGAGAAGACCTTCGCCGCGGGCAAGATCCCCGGCGGCTTCTTCAAGCGCGAGGGCCGCCTCCGCGACGAGGAGATCCTCACGTCGCGCCTCATCGACCGCCCGTGCCGCCCGCTCTTCCCCGACGGCTACCGCTGCGAGACGCAGGTCACCGCGACGGTGCTCTCCGTCGACAAGGTGAACCCCTCCGACGTGCTCGCCCTCACCGGCGCCAGCGCGGCGCTGCACGTCTCCGACATCCCCTGGTCGGGCCCCATCGCGGGCGTCCGCGTGGGCCGCATCGACGGCAAGTTCATCGCCTTCCCGACCTTCGAACAGATCGAGAAGAGCGACCTCGACATCGTCGTGGCCGCGAGCCGCGACGCCATCGTGATGGTCGAGGGCGGCGCCGACGAGATCCCCGAGGAGGACCTCATCGAGGCCCTCATGTTCGCCCACCAGAGCGTGCAGCCCCTCATCGACCTTCAGGAGCGGCTCCGCGAGGCGATCGGCAAGACCAAGCGCACCTTCGTGACCAAGCGCCCCCCCGAGGCGATCGTGAACCGCGTCCGCGAGGTCGCCGCCGCGGGCCTCGTCGAGGGCTGCCGCACGCGCGTGAAGATCGAGCGCTACGGCCGCTTCAAGGCGCTCCAGAAGCTCACCGTCGAGACGCTCCTCGCGGAGTTCCCCGGCGAAGAGAAGATGATCAAGGAGGCCTTCCACGACCTCCAGGCCCACACGATGCGCTCGATGATCGTCAACGAGCTCGTGCGCATCGACGGCCGCGACACCGTCACCGTGCGCCCCATCTCGTCGGAGGTCGGCTGGCTCCCGCGCGTGCACGGCTCGGCCCTCTTCACCCGCGGCGAGACGCAGGGCATCGTCACCGCCACCCTCGGCACCTCGCAGGACGAGCAGAAGATCGACGCCCTCACCGGCGAGCGGTGGAAGCGCTTCCTGCTTCACTACAACTTCCCGCCCTACTCGGTCGGTGAGGTGAAGCCCCTCCGCGGTCCGGGCCGCCGAGAGATCGGCCACGGCAACCTCGCGGAGCGCGCGCTCGTCCGCATGATGCCCACCAACGAGCAGTTCCCGTACACGATCCGCATCGTGAGCGAGATCACCGAGTCGAACGGCTCGAGCTCCATGGCCACCGTGTGCGGCGGCACCCTCGCCCTCATGGACGCCGGCGTCCCGATCCGCGCCCCCGTCGCGGGCATCGCGATGGGCCTCATCAAGGAGGGCGAGAAGATCGCCGTGCTCACCGACATCCTCGGCGACGAGGACCACCTCGGCGACATGGACTTCAAGGTGTGCGGCACCAAGAAGGGCGTCACCGCGATCCAGATGGACATCAAGATCGAGGGACTCTCGCGCGAGATCCTCGACAAGGCGCTCCGTCAGGCCCGCGACGCGCGGCTCCACATCCTCGAGCGCATGCTCTCGACGCTCTCGGCCCCGCGGCCGGAGCTCTCGAAGTACGCGCCCCGCATCACGAGCATCAAGGTCAAGCCCGACCAGATCCGCGTGGTCATCGGCCCCGGCGGCAAGACCATCAAGGGCATCGTCGACCAGACCGGCGTCGCCATCGACATCCAGGACGACGGCACGGTCAACATCGCGAGCTCCGACCCCGTGGCCGTGCAGCGCGCCATCGACATCGTCCGCGGCCTCACCGCCGAGGCCGAGATCGGCGCGGTCTACAAGGGCACCGTCAAGCGCATCGTCGACTTCGGCGCGTTCATCGAGATCTTCCCCGGCACCGAAGGCCTCGTGCACGTGAGCGAGCTCGCCCACACGCGCGTCGAGAAGGTCTCCGACGTCATCAAGGAGGGCGACGAGGTCGAGGTGAAGGTCCTCTCGATCGAAGAGGGAACCGGCAAGGTCCGCCTCTCGCGCCGCGCGATGCTCCCGCTCCCCGACGGCGAGGAGGGCGAGCGCGCCAAGGAGCGCATGGAGCGCTCGCACACCGAGGGTCCGCCCCGCCGTGACGACCGCCGCGGCCCGCCGCGCGGCGACCGCCCCCGTCGCTGAAAAACGCTTCTAACAAAGCGTTTTCAAGACTCCTCCCGCCTCCGTCACTTCTCCCCCTCGACGACCCGACGCCACTGGACGTATGTTCCGTGCCCCTTCGCACGGAGCGTACGGCCGCGTCGACGCGCGACGCCTCCGTCGGGCATCTCAACCACCCAACCGCCATCCCAACCACCGCAACGGTCGCATGGAACCCACACGGCTTCGCAACGCGCGCACGCACAACCTCCGCGGCATCGACCTCGACCTCGTACCCGGTGAGCTCATCGCCGTCGCGGGCGTCTCCGGCGCAGGCAAGAGCTCCCTCTGCATCGACACGCTCTACGCCGAGGGACAGCGCCGCTTCGTCGAGAGCTTCAGCGCGTACGCGAGGCAGTTCCTCGAACGCCGCGACCGGCCCCCCGTCGGCTCGCTCGACCCCGTTCCGCCCGCCATCGCCGTCGACCGCGGCGCGCCCGTTCGCACCTCGCGCTCCACCGTCGGCACGATGACCGAGCTCGCGGACTACCTGCGGCTCCTGTGGGCGCGCGCGAGCACGATCTCGTGCGCGGGCTGCGGGCGCGAGGTTCGGCGCGGCACCGTGAACCTCGCCACCGAGGCCGTGCTCGCGAAGGTCGACGGCCCCGGCGCGCGCGTGGTGGTCACGTACCGCGTCGCCACCGAAGACCCCGAGCGATACCTCGGCGTGCGCGAACGCCTCGTCGAAGAGGGCTACCGCCGCGTGCTCATCGACGGCGTCGCGCGCGACCTCGACGAGGTGCCTCCCTCCGAGGCGCTCAAGGGCAACGGGCTCGACGTCATCATCGACCGACTCGTCGCGAAAGAAGAGGAGCGGACGCGCGTCGCCGAGGCCCTCGGCACGGCCATGGCGCGCGGACGCCGCGCCGACGTTCACTTCGTCGACGGCGGCGGCGCCCCCTCGATGCGCTTCTCGCGCGGTCTCGACTGCGCGTACTGCGATCGGAGCTACGCGGAGCCCTCGCCCGCCCTCTTCTCGCACCAGTCGCCGCTCGGCGCGTGCGAGGCGTGCAGAGGCTTCGGCAGGGTCATCGACATCGACTGGGAGAAGGTCATCCCCGACGCGTCGCTCTCCATCGACGAGGGCGCGATCAAGCCGTGGACTTCGAAGACCACCGAGTGGGAGCGCAAGCAGCTCATCGAGTTCTGCAAGAAGCAGAAGATCCCCGCCGACAAGCCGTGGAAGGCCCTCAAAGACGCCGAGCGCACGGCGATCCTCGAAGGGACGAAGGGCTTCGACGGCGTGCGCCCGTGGTTCCAGTGGCTCGAGACCAAGGCGTACCAGATGCACGTGAGGGTGTTCCTCTCGCGCTTCCGCAAGTACGCCACCTGCGCGACCTGCAACGGCTCGCGCGTGCGCCCCGAGGTCGACCGCTACCGCGTGTGCGGCCTCTCGCTCACCGAAGCGTCCGCGATGCCCGTGGCCGAGCTCCGCGCGAGGCTCCACGAGCTGCCGCCCGCCGATGAGCCCACCGACCGCATCGCAGCGGAGATCCGCGCGAGGCTCGGATACCTCGACGACGTGGGCATCGGCTACCTCACCATCGACCGCGCGTCGCGCACGCTCTCGGGCGGAGAGGTCCAACGCGTCGCGCTGACGGCCGCGCTCGGCACGTCGCTCACGGGCACGCTGATGGTGCTCGACGAGCCCACCGCGGGGCTCCACCCCCGCGACGCGGCGAAGCTCATCGAGGTCGCGCGCGGCATCGCCGCGCTCGGCAACATCGCGCTCGTGATCGAACACGACCTCGGCGTCATCGCCGCGGCAGACAGGGTGATCGAGCTCGGTCCCGACGCGGGCGAGCACGGCGGCAAGATCGTGTACGACGGCGACGCCGCGGGGCTCTCGAAGGCGCAGACGCCCACGGGCGACGCGATGCGCGAGATGGGTCCCGCGCGCACCGAGCGACGAAAGCCTCGCGGCGAGCTCACGCTGCGCGGCGCGCGAGGACACAACCTCAAGAACATCGACGCGCGCTTTCCCCTCGGCGTGCTCACCTGCGTGACGGGCGTCTCGGGCTCGGGCAAGAGCACGCTCGTCGGCGAGACGCTCTTCCCCGCGCTCACGCGATCGCTGGCGGCGCGCGGGCTCTCGGTGCAGGCCGAGGAGGCGCTGCCCTACGACGCGCTCGAAGGCGCCGAAGACGTGACCGCGGTGATGCACGTCGACCAGGGCCCGCTCGGACGGACCACGCGCGGCAACCCCGCGACGTACCTCGGGGCGTACGACCGCATCCGCGCGCGCTTCGCGTCATCGCCCGACGCGAAGGCGCGTGGGTACTCGACGCGCACGTTCTCGTTCAACGTCGAGGGAGGCCGCTGCCCCGCGTGCGAGGGCGCGGGCTACGAGACCGTCGAGATGCAGTTCCTCGCGGACGTGAGCTTCCTCTGCCCCGACTGCAAGGGGAGGCGCTTCCGCGACGAGGTGCTCGAGGTCCGCGTGCACGGGGCCTCCATCGCAGACGTGCTCGAAATGTCGGCCGACGCGCTGGTGGAGCACTTTCGCGACGACCTCGCGCTCGTGGCCGAGGTCGAGCCCATGCGCGCCGTGGGTCTGGGCTATCTGCGCATGGGCCAGAGCCTCTCGACGCTCTCGGGCGGAGAGGCGCAGCGCCTGAAGCTCGCCGCCGCGCTCGGAGAGGCGAAGAAGGGCAGTGTGGTGATCCTCGACGAGCCCACCACGGGGCTCCATCGACGCGACGTGGCGAGGGTCTTCGACACGCTCGACGCGATGGTCGCGCGGGGCGTCACGGTGATCGTCGTCGAGCACGATCCCTACGTCGCAGCGCGCGCGGATCACATCGTCGACCTCGGCCCCGAAGCCTCCGCCGGCGGCGGCGAAATCGTCGCCGAAGGAACGCCCGAAGAGGTCGCGCGCTCCCCTCGCTCGCGCTTCGCGGCGTACCTCTCGACGGCCCTCGACACGCACGCCTCGGCGCTCGACAACGCGGTGGTTTCGAAGCCCCGCGCGCGCTTCGACGCGTCGGCACTCAAGGGCATCGTGGTCGACGGAGCGCGCGAGCACAACCTCCACGTCGCGCACCTCGAAGTGCCGCGCGAGAAGCTCGTCGCGATGACGGGACCGTCGGGCTCGGGCAAGAGCTCGCTCGCGTTCGACATCATCTACGCCGAGGGACAGCGCCGCTTCCTCGAGACGCTCTCGCCCTACGCGCGGCAGTACCTCCCCTCGCTCGGCCGCGCCGACGTCGACGCGATCACGGGCATCCCCCCGGCCATCTCGCTCGAACAGCGGACCGCGCGCGCGGGCGCGATGAGCACCGTCTCGACGGTGACCGAGATCGCCCACTACGTGCGACGCGTCTTCGCCAAGGTGGCGACGCCGTACTGCCCCAGGTGCGAGCTCCCCACGGCGCGCGCGCGCCGAGGCGATCGTCGAGCGAGCCTCGCGCGAGCTCCTCCGACGGCGAACCTCTCGGTGTGGGCGCCCGCGGTGAGAGCGCGCAAGGGCCTTCACGGCGAGGTGATCGAGCGCGCGCGCAAGAGCGGCATCGAAGCCGTGCGCGTCGACGGCGTGGACTACGACCCGACGAAGGTCCCCGAGCTGAAGAAGACCAAGACCCACGACGTGTGGCTCTGGGTCGGCGCCACGGAGACGCGGGACCGCGAGAAGCTCCTCGCGATGATCCACCGCGCGGCCTCGCTCGCCGAGGGTCACTGCACCGTCGAGCGCGACGAGCGCAGCGGACGCGTCGGCGAGCCCCGCACGTACAACACCCGCCGCGCGTGCCCCAAGTGCGGCCGCGGCGTGCCCGAGCTCGACCCGCGGCACTTCAGCTTCAACACGCCGCAGGGCCGCTGCACCGTGTGTGAAGGCACCGGGCTCAACGAGGTCGGCAAGGCCTGCGACGAGTGCGAAGGGACGCGCCTCGCGCCCATCCCCCGCGCGGTGAAGCTCGGCGCGCGACGTTTCCACGAGACCCTCTCGATGACGCCGGGCGAGCTCCGTCAGACGCTCCGCGACCTCACGCTCGGCGCGCGCGAGAAGGCCATTTCCGAAGCGCCCCTGGCGCAGCTCGAAGGCAAGCTCACAACGCTCGTCGACCTCGGCCTCGACTACCTCACGCTCGACCGCAGGGCCAACACGCTCTCGGGCGGAGAGATGCAACGCCTGAGGCTCGCCGCGCAGATCGGCGCCGGGCTCACGGGGGTTCTCTACGTGCTCGACGAGCCCACGATCGGGCTCCACGGACGCGACACGGGACGCCTCGTCAACGCGATGAGAGCGCTTGTTTCCAAGGGCGCGAGCGTGGTGGTGGTCGAGCACGACGCGGAGGTGATCCGCGCGGCCGACTGGGTGGTCGACCTGGGGCCCGGCGGCGGTCAGGCGGGCGGAAGGGTCATCGCGAGCGGCCCCGCGAAGGACGTGCTCTCGGGCGACTCTCCCACGGCGAAGTCGCTCAGGGTCGATGTCGGCGCGGGCGCGCGAAAGCGCTCCGTGGCCGACGCGCAGTGGCTCACGGGGAAGGGCGCGAAGGGTCACAACCTCCAGAGCACGACGGCGAAGTTCCCCCTCGGGAGGTTCGTGTGTGTGGCGGGCGTCTCGGGCTCGGGCAAGAGCACGCTGGTCGAGAAGATCACCCTGCGCGCGGTGAAGAAGAAGCTCGGGCTCGCCACCGACGAGCCGCTCTCGCACGGCGGAATCGACGGGTGGAAGGCGCTCAAGCGCGCCGTCGCGATCGATCAGTCCCCCATCGGCCGCACGCCGCGCTCGGTGCCCGCGACCTACGTGGGCATGTGGGACGAGATCCGAAAGATGTTCAGCGCGCTCCCCGAGGCGAAGGCGCGCGGGTGGGGCGTCGGGCGCTTCTCGTTCAACACGACCTCGGAGAACGGCGGAGGCCGCTGCGAGGTGTGCGAGGGCGGCGGCGTTCGTCACGTCGAGATGGCCTTCCTCCCCGACGTGGTGGTCCCCTGCGAGGCCTGCGCGGGCTCACGCTTCACGCGCGAGACGCGCGAGGTGAAGCTCCACGGCTACGACGTGGGCGAGATCCTCGGGCTCACGATCGAAGAAGCCCGCCAGGTGTTCCACCAGGTCGCGAAGATCGCGCGGCCGTTGGAGCTCCTCCACGACCTCGGGCTCGGATACCTCGCGCTCGGCCAGGGGTCCCACACGCTCTCGGGCGGCGAGGCGCAGCGCATCAAGCTCGCGACGGAACTCCAGACCGGCGGCGCCTCGACGCTCTACGTCCTCGACGAGCCCACGACGGGCCTGCACCTCAGCGACGTCGAGCGGCTCGTGCGCGTGATGCAGCAGCTCGTCGACCGCGGCGACTCGCTGATCGTGATCGAGCACCACCCCTCGGTGCTCGCGGCGGCCGACTGGATCGTCGAGCTCGGTCCCGGCGGCGGGCGCGAAGGCGGACGCGTCGTCGCAGAGGCTTCTCCGACGGAGCTGATGAAGAAGGGCACGGCCACCGCGGAGGTGCTCTGCGAGGCGCTCGGACGCGGAGAGATCCCGTCAGCGCGTTGAGAGTTCGAAGCGCGCGGCGGAGGCCCCCTCGACCACGCCGTGCGCATACTCCGCGGAGCTCATCCACGCGCGGAGCGACGCGTCGATCGGCGCGCACATCCTCGGCGGAACCCACCGCCACGGCACCCCGTCACGCAGCACCTCGCCGCGGTTGATGGCCCACGAGGCCTCGATGCGCGAGAGCCTCCGCGTGGCCTCACGGAGCGCGAGCAACGCGCCCTCCTCGCGCGGATCGAGCGGCCGATACCAGGGGTGATACATCCACGCGAGGTGGTAGTGCGCGGGCACCGCGAGCACGGCGGCGAAGCCCATGTGCGTCGCGCCGGCGAGCGACATGTCGATCACGGCGCGCGCGAGCCCGAGGCCCGGTCGCTCCTGGCCCGGCGCCGCGGCGCCTTCGCGCGTGTCGGGGTTCTCGATCGCGAGCCACCCGATCGAGATGACCTCGCTCCCGTGCGGGAGGTCGACCTCGCCGAGGCGGTCGACCTTGAGCCTCGCCGCGACGACCTCGCCGACTCTGCGCGAGGGGTCTCCATCGAAGACGGTGAGGCGATGTTCGAACGCGTCCGAGAGGTCGAACGCGACGCCGATGCGCGTGAAGCCACGCGCCGCGAGCAGCTCGAGGAGCCCGTGCGCGCGCATCGCGGCGAGGAGCCCTCGCTCGCTGTAGATCCCGAGGAACCGCGACGACCCACGGACCTCGCGATCCATGAGGGCGAAGTCTTCGTCCGACACGGGATCGTCGGCATCGGCGCGGTCGCTGGCGGCGAGCGAGTGGGCACGGCGAAGGGTCGAGACGCGCGGCCCCCGCAACGGGAAGCGCGCCCGATACACGAGCGCGCTCACAGCGTCTTCGAGGACGTGCGCGCGGTTGTTCGGGGCGTCCATGCCCACACCCGTAGCGGCGCGCGCGTCGCACGGCAAGGCCCCGCGCAGAAGGATCGCGAATCACGGTCTACGACGCGCGAAATCCCCTGTCGAAGAGGCGCACACGCCGGAGGAGAAGGTCCACGAGGAGCAGCGCGACGGCGGCCCCAGCGAACCACATCCAGCGCGGCTTCACGCGCGTCGTGGTCTCACCGCGCGCGTCCCACACT
This sequence comes from Polyangiales bacterium, assembly GCA_046351535.1. Taxonomy (GTDB): domain Bacteria; phylum Myxococcota_A; class Polyangia; order Polyangiales; genus CAISKJ01. The sequence continues at coordinate 53,340 of JAXLYG010000013.1, read as the reverse complement.
CGCTCCGGCGCGGGATCGATCTCCCCCCCCGTCGCGCGCGCGACGGCCTCGAGGAGCGCGACACCTCCGGTCGTGACGGCGTACTCGCGGGGGTACGGGTTGGTGACCTGACCGCGGCTCTCGGCGAACACGCGTCCATCCCGCCGATGCGTCGCGTGGAGCGTAAACGCGCCAAATTGATCGAGCGGTACGTCGGCCTCGTAACGCCCCGGCGCGACCTGCCGAAGGGGAACGGTCCGCCCCGGATCGCGCTGCCCCGCCGCTCGAACGCTGAGCTCAGACACGAGCCCGTTGTCGAAGCGGTCGCGCTCCGACACCGCATCGACGACCACATGCGCGACGTTGCCGACCATCTCGGCGCGCAGCTCGAGCTCGTTCCGTTGGCGCTGCCGCATGTGCTCGCGGACGAGCTGGGTCCAGAACGCGGCCCACCGCGGCCACCGCACCCACTCGACGGCCCAGCGATTCTTGAGGTCGCTCGTCCACGCGAGCGACCACCCGAGACCAACGCGCCAGCGCGCGAGCAGCGGCTCCGGCGAAGCCTCGTCGGTCTCGAGGATGACCTGCGCTGGGTCGGGCCTGGGCCGCGTGCTCACGTACCCGTAGAGGTACGGCGCCGCCCCCGCCATCTCGCGAACGAACGACGCCTGCGTCACGACCCGAGGAAGCACGGGCTCCTCGACCGCGGCGCTCCGCGCGACGAGGCTCGTCTCTCGCACGAAGATCTGCGGCAGACTGCTCGCGTCGGCGGTGTAGTACGCGCGCCCGTGGCCGCGTCGAGCCAGGTCATCGAGGAGGGCGCGACTCACGCTCGTGCCGAGCCCGACGACCGTCACCGTGACGCCGTCACCGAACATCGCATCGACGACGTCGCGAACGCGCCCGGCCTCGTCGGGCTGCCCCTCGCCGTCCGTGAGTAGAATCACGTGTCGGGTGAGCGCCCGCGTCACCGCGAGGTCCTGCGATGCGGCATCGAGCGCGGGAAAGATCGCCGTTCCCCCGCCCGGACGCATCCGTCGCAGCTCGTTCTCGATCCGGACGCGATTCCTCGCAGACTGCATTCGAACAACGCGATCGGGGTCGGAGTCGAACGCGATCACCTCGAGCAGATCATCAGGGCCGAGCGCCCGTGCCGCCGCGAGGGCTGCGGACTGCGCGAGAAGTAGGGGCGTCCCCTGCATCGACCCCGAACGATCGATGACGAGCGACAGCGCAACGGAGGGCTGATCCTGTCGCCGCTCCGACTCCAATCGCACCGGCAGGAGACGCTCGACATCCGTCCCCTGCCATCCCCCGAGTCCGAAGGAACGCGGCCCTCCAGCCATCATGAAGCCGCCGCCGAGCTCTCTCACATACCGCACGAGCGCGTCGCGACCGCCCGCGCTGACGCTCTCCGCCGCGACATCGGAGAAGACCACGAAGTCGAAGCGCTCGAACTCCCGAAGCGTCTGCGGAGCCTCGCGCGCGCCCCTCGTCTCGACCTCGAAATCACCGCCCGCCAGCGCCGAACGAAAGTACTGCGAGTGCGCGAGGTCTCCCTCGACGTAGAGCACCGTCGGCGGTCCCGGAACCTCAGCCGTCGCGACGAGGCGATTGTTCTGTGCGAATCGATCAGCCCCGCGCGGAGCGACCCGCAGCGCGTACGTCACGTCACCAGGAACGCGCACGACAGACCGGAACTGTAGCTCGCTAAACCCAGGAAGCAATTCCACGATGCGCCCCGGATCGAGCCCGTTCACGCTCTCCCCCTGCATCAGCGAGAGTTCCACAGAGGTACGCTGGGTCGCAAAGAGGGTCGCACGCACATCGAAGGGTTGATTGACTCGAATGTGCTCGGGCAGCCTCAATTGAACCGCCGCCACCTCCGCGGGCGGCGGCGCGCGTGACGGAACAACCGAAACCCGCGTATTGAAGCGAGCCGCACGCGACGCCTCAGAGAGCACGTCCCCCTGCGTCTCCGCGCCATCGGACATCAGCAACACACGTCGGAGCGCCCCCGGAGGAAAGAGCCCGTACGCGAAGGAGAGCGCGAGCGCGAGATCCGATCCGCTCCCCGCTCCGGTGTGACGAACCACACCGCGTCCAGCAGGCACGGCCCCGCCACCGGCAGCACCGTCGAGCGCCTCGTCCAACCGTGGCCTCTCCGCGTAGGTCACGACCCGAAGGCAGCGCTCCCGCCTTCCCGTATGAAGCGCCTCGACGAACGTACGAAAGCGCGCGAGAACGTCGTCTCCAACGCTCTCGGAGACATCCACCAACACGGCGACGCAGACGCGCGCATCACGAATGACCGAAGCCGGACGAGCGAGCGCAACCAGGAGCGCCAACGCCGAGACGACACGAAGCGCGGCCCCCAACAACAACTGACTGACGGCCAGATCGGCGCGCGAACGGGTTGAAATGAACACGAACCACGGCAGCGCAGGCAGAATCCAGAGCGCTCGCGGCGCCCCGAGAAGCACGCCCTTCACCCCAAGCCGAGACTGCAGCGCACGTCCGACCGCCGTCGTCGCGAACGCCGCCCCGTCGCGCGTGACCCCCGATCGCCACACCCACCATGCGAGCGCGAACGAGGCGACAAGGGCCAGCAGGACCCAGGCTCGATTTCCCCTCACGCTAGGCACACGCTCGACCCGTCGGAAAGATCATCGGCCTCTCGGAACTTCCGATCGAGTCTTCCCACGACTTTCGCCATCCGGCACGCCGCGAAAAAAGAAAACGCGATCGAGGGGGTAGCCCGATCGCGCCGTTCTTTGTCCGAAGGGGCTGTCGCCCGCTCACCGGAACCGAGACTTCACCAGTTCGCGCGAACGCCCAGCATCGCCTCGACCCGGGTCCAGTCGATCGGCTGGGTCCCGTTGGGCGGAGCCTTGAAGCCCGAGATCAGCGTCTCGGCCCTCACAGTCGCGTTGAGCCCGAACACATCGCTCAGACGGTACTCACCGAAGACCGACCCGTCGATGCGCGTCGCGTTGAAGCGACCCGTCGAGGCATCGAAGTCGCCGCCGATGTCGGGGCTCGTGTACCTCACGCCCTCGCGAGGATCTCCGCGACGGTGAGAGAGATAGCCGTACTGGTAGAGCCCGATGCCGGCATCCACCGTGAGTACGAACTTGCCGCCGAAGCTCTGGGCGTAGTTCGCGTACCCGCGGTTGCGGATGTAGTAGTTGCCGAAGTAGCTCTGCTGAACATCGCGTACGAAGCCGCCCCGGAGTTGCGAACGGGCGTCGATGAGCCACTGGACCTCCGCCTGACCGACGGGGGTGTCCGCGTTGTCACCGAGGTCGTAGAAGGTCGCGGTGTAGCCTGCCAGAACGGTCATCGAGACGCGGTTGGTCAACAGACCCGCGAGCCCGAATCGAGTCGACATCGGCGTCGCGCTGAAGAGACCCGCCGAAGTCGTGCTGGGCGCGTTGAGATACGAAAGGCTGCTCACCGAGCCTTCCCAGACGAGCGCGGTGCGCGGCAGAAAGCGCCAGCGCATCTTCGCGAAGCCGGTGTGCGTGAGGGAGTTGTTCCCCGCGATGTCGTCGAAGAGCGTCGCCTGGATGTTGTATCCGAAGCGAACCTCGAAGACGCCGCGGCCGGGCGCATACGCGAGTTCGACGTTTCCGAGGAGGGTGTTCCGGTTGAGCGTGTTCCCCGTGCCGGGCGTCCCGATGTAACCGTCCTGGCCGCCGGGTTGGATGGTGCGAACGAAGTCAGCACCAAGACCGAACTGCCAGGTGCGCCCCGGAAAGAAGTCGAATCGCAGCGTACCCTGCGCGCCGAGGTTACGAAGGTTCCCCAGGGAGATCCCCGACTGAAGGCCGATCCACTCGCTGTAGATCAGGCCAACGCCGCCGCGAAAATTCACCGTCGGAAGCGCCGTCGTGGCCGAGTCGGAATTCGCCGACCGCTGCGCACCCAGCGTCGAGACGTAGAACGACGGGGTAACCCGCAGCCTGAGAGCCGGCCTGATCTGGTTGCTGAACGTGCTGCTGGTGTAGAAGGTGTTCGAATCGAACCCGAAGTCCGCGCCAATGCCAGGATGGAGCTCGAAGTTGCCGGTGCGAATCCCTCGCCCCTCGAGAAGTTGCCGATTTTGAAGCCAGATCTGCCGATCGGCGAGGCCCGAATTGGCCCACGGCAAGGTCGCCGTCTGGGCGAAAGCCTCGCGTGAAGAGCCAACCATCCCCGCCAAAGCGGCAGCAAGAACCAATCGCCTCATCACGATACGAACTCCTCAGAAACGGAAAGCACGCGCGCAGCAGTCGTTCAGAGAACCGGGCTCGTCACAAGCGGGCGGTCCGGAAGAACGGTGTCGGCCGTGAGCGTCGTGGTGTCCTGGTCTGCGATGTTCGGATCGACGATGAGCGTCAGGCGCGTGTCCCGATCGAACGTGCCGGTGTCCTCACCGATGCACGCACGTGCTTCACCCTCGAGCACCTGAGCGCGAGACCGGAAAATGGTCATCAGCTGGAACTCGTGATTCCGTTGACCGTCGTTGTTGATCGTCACCGCGGTCTGGAGCAGGTCCTGGTGCTCCCGGGCGGAGCGGAGCGTGACGTCGATCTGGGTGAGCTTGTCGTTCAGACAGTTCACCTTGATGATGTCCCGCTCCTGTCGGGCCCGATCGAGCAGATCGCTGACCTGGCGCCTCGTGGTCGTGACGTTCTCGATGACGTGCCCCGCCTCACGGAGCTGATCCGGGCCGGTGAGTTGTGCGGTCCGCTGCGTGCGTACCTCTGCGCCCCCCTGCGGCTGCGCATCCGCGGCGCCGACGGAGACGGAAACCATGAGGATGACCCCGAGAGAGAGACGCAGAACTGAACGCATCATCCTGGATTCCTTCCCGACCGCGAGTATGCCTTGAGCGGCCGCACTATATGCAAACCGCCCCCGCTGTCAACGGTCGTGTTGACGCGGGTCGAAGCGGTGAAATGTGTTGCTCACGCAGGGCGGTCCATTCATTCCATCGGGGAGGGGGACACTGAATCCCGCCGCCCCGCGCACGGAACGACTCTCTCCTCAGCTTCCGGGAGCGAACGTGAACGGGAAGCTGAAGTCGACACTTCCACCTTCAGGCTGGGGGAACACAAGTCCCCGGATGCGCGAAGCGACACACGAACCAACTTCAGGCGCAGCGGAGAGGCCCGAACTTGAAGCACTGGTCACGCGACCAGCGGGTCCGATCGTAAAACGAACTTCGAGACGTCCAGCCAGGGTGGGATTGTTCCGGAGCGCGCGCTCGTAACACGACCGAATACCCCCGAGCTGTCCGCGGATCATCGCCGCGACACGACCCGCGTCGATGTTTCCCTCACCGCCGAGCGTGTCCCCCGACCCGAGGTCGGCGCTGCCGCGAATCACGCGCTCACGCACGACCTCGCCACCAGAACCGATCGCCTCACCTCCACCAGCGACCGCTCCGGCAGCGCCGAGTTGGCGACCGCCGAGGCCGCCGCCCGCAGAAGCTGACAAGCCGCTGCGACGAACCCCTGCGCCACCCGCCGCGGTCGAAATTCCACCGAGGTTCGCGAGATCGCGCTCGGTACCAGCCATGAGCCCACCGGAGGCCAGCGCGTCGCGCGCGCTGCCACGCCCGGTGTCGGTAACACCCGTGAGCGCAGCGAATTCAGCGTTGGTCTGAAGCGCCGCGAGGGCCGCGTTCGCGGCTCGCTCCGCTGCGGCCGTTGCCTGGTTCGCAGCCCGCTCAGCACGAGCACGCGCCTGCTCCGGCGTCGGCCCGGCCTGATGCTGCTGAGCCTGCGGCGCAGCGGCGGCCTGTTGTGACTGCTGGCTCTGCTCGCCCTGCGGATTCTGCTCGGGCGGAGGAGGCTCCTCCGGAGCAGCCTGCTGAGACACGAGCCGCACGAACGCAGCGTCATTCAGGATGTTGTCATCGACGATCGGGTCATAGACATACTCGACGTAGGCAACGCCGACGATCGCCATGAACAGAAAGAACGAGAAGCAGGCGTTGTAGGTCCAGTCGATATTCTTGAGCCAGCCCGCCCGAATCGCGGCAGGCAACTGCGGCTTGGGCTGAGGCGGCGGCGGCACGACGAACTGGAAGAGAAACGTGATGTCGCCGATCTGAACCTTCCCGCGAGACTGCTCAGTCAGGGGGATCTGCCAGTCGGCACCGCTCCGCCGCGCTTCATTCGACTTCCGGAGGTCCTCGAGGCTCTTCACCCCCGAAGAGAGCGCGAGTCGCCCCTCCATCCGATCCGAGAAGCGAAGGGAGTACGTCCCGCCCGCCATGGGGAACAGCTCGAAGGTCTCGGGGAGATCCGGCGCCGAAACGGTGAAGGAGTTCTTCTCCGAGCGGCCGACCGTGACGGTCTCGCGCTCGCGAATGATGCGCTCCTCCGTCATCTTGGTTCCGTGGATGATCCCGATGCGGAGAACCTTCGGCCCCGTCGCCGTTCGGGCCGCGGCCATCGCCATCGTCATCGCGCCAGGCCGCTGTGCGCCTTTCGAGGTCTGCTGAGTCATCGTGACCCTTCCTGTCCCTTCGTGAGTCGATAACTGCTCATCGCTGAGCAATCTTTGACGTTCATTGAACCGAACAGCCGCAACGATGTTCAGAAAGGCGCGCGTCGCACCGCATCGAGAATGAGCTGCAGGAACTGAATAGGCTGGTCGAAGTACGTGTAACCGAGGCTGGAGCGCCCCGAGACGGAGAATGCGTACGGCCGCTGAATCTCACCGCGCACCTCGATCGTGGTGCTGGCTACATAAACCCGCCGTCCGTTCTCGGTTCTGACGGTCGTTTCCGTGGCGTTCGGAGCGGCTGCCTCCGAAGGCGCCGTCTGAGCAGACGCACCGAGCGGTGCGAGCGCGAGCGCCGCGACGAGAACGAAACGAACAACACGATCCGGCATTTCCTTCTCCATGCGGCGGGTCGAATACGCCCGCCTCCGTCGATCAGGCATCCGTCGGAGCCACGCCGGCGTCTGCGGGTTGAGATGAGCCGGTCTGCTCGGTCGGAGTCGGGGATCCTGCAGGTGCGGCAGAAGAGTCTGCCCCACTTTGGGCAGGCTGTACAGGGGGGGCCGCGGGAGGCGCCGCAGGCGCTGCCGGTGTCTCGGCCGGTGGCGTGGCCGCCCGACGCGCGGCAGCCTGAGCCCTTTGCAGCGCGCGCTGGGCGCGCTCGATCTGCTGGGGGAGGCGCGTCATCTGCGCTTCCACGTCGTCTCTGCGGGCGTTCGAAGCGTATTGCGCCCCGAGCACATCCCGGAATCGCGCGAACGCAGCCTGCGCCTGCTGAAGGAGTTGGACCTTCCGCTGAAGGGCTTCGACATCGCTCCCGCTGATGCCCCTCGCCTGTTCGGAGTACAATCTGCCGGTATTGTAGTGAACTTCCGACAGGCTGGGTTCGAGCTGAAGCGCGCGTTGAAGCTCCGCGATCGCCTGGTCGAACTGACCAGTCGCCCGGAGCGCGTCTCCGAGGTTCAGATGCGGCTTGCCCCACGACGGAGAGAGAGACGTCGCGGCCCTGAGTTGTTCGATCGCCTCGGGGTAGTTACCCGCGAGGAGAAACTGAACACCGAGGTTGTTGCGAGCCTCCGCGTACTCGGGGTCCAACTCCACCGCCCGACGAAACGAAGCGATCGCGGCGGAGACGTTCCGCTCCACTTCAAGCTGAAGAAGCCCACGCAGGTGCTGGACTTCCGCGCTGTTCACGCCGGGACCGTTGTTGGGGTGATTGGGGTCCGAGCCGTTGATGAGGTCGTTGACGATGTAAAGCGAGAGGTCGAGGCGCCCCAGCGAACGATATGCTTCGGCCACCGCGAGCTTCGCGGACACGTTTCTCTCGTCTTGACGGAGAATCCGACGTGCCTCCTCGATCGCGTCCTGCGCCCGATTGTTGAGCACGAGAAGTCGGGCGTATTCAGCCCTCAAACGCGTGCTCTCCGGGTGTGAACTGGCGAGCCCCGCCGCGAACGTCACGGCGTCCGAGAGGCGCCGTTGACGAATGAGCAGCCTCGACCTGGCGATCAGCGCGAGCGGATAGTCAGGCTGAATCGAAAGGCTACGCTGGTAGAAGGACTCGGCCTCGGAATCGAGGCCCTGTCGCTCGGCGATGACACCCGCGTTGTAGGCGGCCTGAAAGGCACGCGCATCGGAGGCAAGCGCCTGCTCGAACGAGGCGCGCGCCGGTCCGAGCTGTCCCTGTCGCGCGGACTCCAACCCCTGCTGGAGCGCCGCCCGTGCGGCGTCGGTGAGAACGACCGCCCCCGCAGGCTGCGGTGCGGCGGGAGCGGCGGACGCGTCAGGTTGCGCCTCGACGACGGCTTGCGGCGGGGCCACGGCCGAGTCCGGCAGTTCGGTCCTGCTCTCTTCGATCCGATCGGTCGACCGCGGGGTGGCCTCCCCGCCAGATTGGGGACGCCTCGTCGTCGTGCTCGCCCGGGTCGTAGGCTGGGTGTTCTCGCTCGAAGAAGAGCAGCTCGCTTGTGCGAACAGAGCGAAGATACAGACACGAATCAGGTTCAGGTCCTTCTTCATGGTCCCTTCACTCCGTCGCCAGGCGCGGGGTTGCAACCGGCGTCGACTGCGTCAGCGTCGCACCGGGCGCTTCCGTGTTGAACATGCCCGGCTGATACTGGAACGCCTGCTGACGCCCCAACGCGGTATCGAGGAGAGCCCGGTTGTCCTCCGAGCGCAGGCGCTCCAGCGCGCGCGCCGAGAAGTTTGTCGGAATGTTCTGGGTACGAGCAGTGTTCACGGCGGTCGCATAGTTGATGATCGCGAGCTGACGCTCGGCTGCCGCCTCCTCGTCAAACGCGGTCTGGACCCGCTGGCGGCGTTCATCCTGCTGCTGCTGAAGCCGATCTCGCAGCTCCTGGGCCTGATCACGGAGCCGCTGCGCCTGATCGGCGTTCACGCGCTCGATGCGTCCGGCGAGCGTCTCGAGGCGAGCGATCGCCTGCTCGGCGCGGGTGAACTGGGCGCGCTCCTCACGTGAGAGCTCGATGAGCTCCCCGAGACGAGCTTCCTGCGTCGCGAGGTACTCGTGGGCTTCGCCCTGACGCGTCAACGCGCCGATCGAGTACTCGCCCCCCCGCAGCGCGATGACCTCTCTCGCAGAGGTATCGATCGCGCGAAGCTGGTCCTTGAATCGCTGGATCTGCTGACGGAGCGCGGTCGAGTCACCACGCTGGAACTGGACCCTGGTGAAAGTGTTCACCTGATCATCGAGGTCCCGATATAGGGCCTCCGCCGCCCACGCTGCCGCGACCGTGCCGGGTTGCTGGCCAGACGCCCTGAAGACCGTCGCGACTTCACGCAGCGCCCTTCGGTACTGAGCGTCGTTGTTCTGGCTCCGGTAGGCGAGTGCCACGTTGTACTGCGCCTGCACCCGATACTGGGCGTTCTCCGTCGTGGGCGGCGCGCGTCGGAGATAATCCTGGAGCGAGCGAACGGCCTCGGCCCACTCCCCCGCTCGGAACGGAATCTCGGCGATCTTGAACTCAGCCTCCGCCCGTTCACGCCCCGCGTTCGCACGCGGAAGGAAGTTCTGCCACGCCTGACGCGCCTGAGACCACCGACCGAGGTTGGTCGTGATCAGAGCGACCGAAGCGAGCGAATCGTGCACGTGCGCGTCGTGGTCCGTTGCCGGATTGAAGCGGGCGTCCGTGGCGACGTTCGAGTAATACCGGATGGAGTTGTCGTAATCGAAAATTCGCTCCAGGTTCACACCCGCGCGGAAGTTCGACTGCTCGAGGATGTTGATGCGCTGTGTGAGGTCTTCGCCGGTCAACTCCTGTCCCGCGGCGTTGCGGGTCGAGTTGTAATCCTGGGTGATTCTCACATAGGTCTGTGTCGCGGTGTCGAAGCGGTTCGTGCGCTCGTACGCCAGCGCGGTATAGAAGAGCGCGAGCGCCGCCTGCGGGTGGTTGCGATTCGCACGAACGGCCTCGTCCATCTCGCGAGCGGCGCGCTCGTACAGCGTGATCGATTGATCGGACGGCGCGCGCTCGGCCTGATGATACAGGTCCATCGCGTGACGGAACTGCGCGGCACGGAGAACGTCACCGACGGTGGTCGAGTTGACGCCCGCGCAGGTCCTTCCGGATTGCTCGCGCGCCAACGCCTCCAGGTCGTCCTGGCGGTTCTGGAGGACCATCAGGTTGTTGAGGTCCGCGAACGTGGCCCCTGCGACCGTCGGATCCTCGCAATACACCTCGAGGATTCGTCGATAGAGCGCCTCGGCGTCACGCACCTGACCGAACCGGAGCAGCGTACGGGCGTTGAGGTACGCGAACTTCGGTCGGTACGGCGGGTTGTTCTCGGGGTGTTGCGTGTCGATCTGCACGACGTCGCGAAGCGCCGTCTCGTTGTCGAGGTTCCTGGGGACGCGATTCGCGTAAGCGATTCGCGCGTCCATCAGCTGCCTGACGAGGTCGGGCACCTGGATTTCAGAGACCTGACCGTTGATGGTCGGCGGCTGTCCGCACTGCTCGGCCTGTTGATCGTTGAGCAGGGGCGCGCCGCTCTCATCGGACAGTTCGTCCCTACGAAGTCCCGCGCGCATGGCCACGCACGGATCGAGCTGCCGCGTTTGCGCCTGCGAGCGGAGGTGCATCTCGAGAGACTTCACGACCATGTAGGCGGACGCGACGAGGTACTGATCGTTCTCGTTCGAGTCGCGAACCTGCGCGTAGGCCCGAGCAGCCTCGAGGTAGTTCTTCGCCCAGAAGAGCGCGTCTCCGCGGTTGTACCTGAACTCGTACGCCGCCTCATCGTTGGGGTAGTTGTCGATGAACTGCGTATACGCCTGGACCGCCGCGTTGTACTCGGCGTCGGCGCGGCGAAGGGCGTCGACGGCCCGAGACTGCAGTTCGGCCTGCTGAGGCCCCTGCGCGTTGCGCGCCTGACCGACGAGGTTCAGAGCTTCCTGGCGGAGGCGACCGGCGGACTGGTGATGCTGAATCGCCGTGTCGTGAAGCGAGTTTCGCGCGATCTGTTCGGCGTATCGCTGCGCCTCGGGGTGGTCGGGGTTGGCGGCCCACCAGGCGGTTCCTTCTACGTACTGCGCGAGTCGCCCGCGCTCGTCGATGGCGCGGTCGAACTGTCGCTGGCGCTCATACGCGATCGCGATGCTTTCCGCGACGCGCGGGGCCTGATAGTGGAGCGGGTTGAGTTCGAGGAACAGACGGTACAGCGTGATCGCCTCGTAGTACTTCGTCTGCTGGAAGTAGTCGTTCGCAAGCTCCAGGTACGCTTCGGGCGTCCACGGTCGGTCCTGAGGAATGTACGTCGGGCGACCGGGAACCGGCGCCGGTCGCGTTGCTGCCGCGCCGCGCCTGACGAGCACCTGGGCAGCGTCGAACGGGGACACGACGCGCATGATGCCCGCACAATCGAACGCGGGACGGGTCGGGTCGGCGGGCGGGTGTGCGACGCTCTCCACGAGTGACTGGCAGCGCATGCTGTCGTCCGTCGCGATGGACGGGCCCCAATCGCTTTCCGAGAAGATCACGCCGATCCACTTGATCGTGTCCGTGCGGTTTCCTGCTGCGGCCGCCTCCGCGCCGACGAAGTCGTAGTAGTCGAGCAGGTAGGCGAAGTTGCGAAGCGCCTGCGGATACCCGTTCTGCATCCTGAAGTACGCCCACCCGATCTTGTAGAGCGACTTCGACCAGAACTGTCCGTATTCGATCTGGGGATCAAACTGGGCGCGCGCCGCGGAGGCGCCGGCGCTCGCGGTCCCGGTTGTGCCGAGGATCGCCGCGGCCGGCACGCCAGCGCGCGTCGTGACCGTTCGCGGGCGTTCGCTGGCCCTCATCGCGGCCTGATAGGCTGCGATTGCGAGCGCGTTGCTCTGATCGTCCCGTGCGTTGTCGAAGTGATAATCGCCGATGTAGTACCAGGTCTCGCCGGAGTACCTCGAGGGCTGACCGTTAGCCCCGCGAATGGGCTCGCAGCTCTGGTAGTCGCGCGGAATCGACGCGGGTTCGTTGGGGTTGGTCTGCGAGAGCGCAGCCAGGGCAGCGTTGACCGCGTTGTCGGCACCACCGTCGACTCCCGCATCGGCCTCGGCCTGAATCGGCGGAGAGATGAGCTGCGGAGCGCGTGCGCGGAGAATGTCGAACAGGTGACCGCAGGCGACCGGCGAGTCTACCGGCTGAAGCGGAGCGGCGAGGTCGAAGGCCCTCTCGGATTCGTAGTGGAAGCGCGACGGGCAGACCAGCCCCTTGTACGAGCTGATGGCCTCGTCTTCGTGCCCCATCTCCTTGAGCACCCACCCGAGGAGGTAGTGCGTCGCGTCTCGGAGCCTGAAGGCCTGAAATCGGTCGACGATGTTTCGGTAGAGGAGGATCGAGCACCGGTAGTCCACCGGCGCAGACTGCAGATCGTCGGTCGGGAGGCCCTGGTTCCTCCGCTCGTTGATGAGCCGGTCCATGCGCTCATCGGCGTCGAGCTTGGCGTACGCGGCCTCATCGAAGTAGAGCTCCGCGAGGCGGAACATCACGTCGGGCGTCCGCTCCTGATCTTCGGGGTAGATCTCGAGGAAGCGCTCGAAGACCTGAATCGCGTGACGGCGCGCCTCAGCCTCGGCGGTACGCTCAGCCTGGATCTGTCGATCGAACGACTGACGGATGCGGTCGAGCTGGCGGTCGTGTTCTCGCGCGAGGAGTCCGTTGACGCTTCCCCGGAAGCCACGGCCTCGATCCAGAAAGCCGTTGACCTCCGCCTCGAGCAGTCTGAGTGCCTCGAGTTGCGTCGCGGTCGGATCGGGTCTCGGTTGAACCGCCTGATCGGGGGGACCGTTGCCGAGCGCACCGAGGACGGCGTCTCCGCCGTTCGGGGAGGCGTTCTGCGCGGGGGATGCGACGGGCGCGGCCCCGGCGTCGGTGGAAGCCGAGACGCCCGCGTCGGACTGATCTGCGCGCGGCTGCGCTTCGACCTTGGGGCGCCAGGCGAGCGCCACCAGGAGCAGCATGGAGACCAGGGACCAGCGATATTGAGTCTTCATTGCGTCCGTCCCTGACCATTCGCGGCGTCAGCCGGGGCGGGCGGAGCGCCCGCAGGCTCTCCGGCGCTCGGTTGCGTGGTCCCTGGGGCAGTGGTGGGTGCCGGGGCGGGTGTCGTCGGTGCGGGGGCGGTGCTCGGAGCAGAGGCGCCGTGTGAGGTCAGTTGCTGGCTGTCCTCACGGGCCGCGCCCTCGGTGACCTCGGAGAACTCGTCGTTCACCTGCTGAAGCTCGCGGTTCTGCTCTTCCGCGAGGAACCGCGCGCGATTGTTGTGCTCTTCACGCTCTTCCCACGCCACGTCGACCAGACCGAGGTCCGCGCGCATGACGATCTGATAGAGCTGCACCTGCACGTTGCGGAACTGACCGAGGATGAGGTTTCCGACGACGGTCGAAGCCTCGGACTCGAGCGCGGAGAGGCGGTCCCGGTATCCGGCGACGCGCACCTCCTCCTCGCGCACTCTCGACTGGATCGTCTGAACCCGCTGATCGACCATCGAAGAGATGCGCTGGTCGACCGAGTCAACCCGCTGGTCGACCTGTTCGAGGCGGCCGAGGAGCCCGTCGAGCGCCGCGTCGGTGCGACCGGCGGCGTGAAGAATGGCGACCTCGCGCTGCACGAGGTCGCGGAGCTGCGCGCGGACCTCGATGTCGTGCGCGTACCGCGGATCTCCGACACCGATCTGCTCTCGTCCCTGTGCGATCTGACGGCGGAGCGTGGTGATGCGATCGCGGTATTGCTGAATCGCCTGACGCTGCCGCTGAAGCTCCTGCGTCAATTGCGCGCGATCGAGGTTTCCGCCCTGGTGCGAGGGGTCTGCGAGGTATCGCTCGATCGCGACGACCATCGCGTCGAGCGCGTCGACCCGCTGCTGATTGCGTTGGAGGTTCTGGGAGTAGCTCTGGAACTCATTCCCGACCTGCCGCTCACGGCGTCGGATCGAGTCCGCGTCGGTCGGAAGGCGGGCGATCTGGGATGCGAGCGCGCGGCGCTGTGAGATGAGCCCCTGAAGCTCGACGTTCGTTGCGTCCGCCTGCGCATCGAGTGACTCCGCGACGGCCTCGCGAAGCTGCGAGGTCCGGTTCATGACCTCGAAGACGCTCTCGCGCGCACGCCGAAGGTCGTCGAAGACGTGGGTCCTCGACGGCGCGTTGAGCGCTGCGTTCAGCCGATCGATCGTCTCCGTGGCCTCGCGGACGTACGTCCTGCACACGTTGAGGTCCGAGACCACCTGGAGGCTGTCGTCGAGCGTGCCTTCGTGGCGCACCCAGGCGAGCGCGGCAGAGGGGATGAAGCTCGAGGCGTCGAAGACCTGGAGGTTCGATCGCACCAGCTCCTGGAAGTACTGTTCCGGGTTCTGTCCGGTGCGGGCGTTCATCTCCTGCACCTGCTGGTAGATCGGTCCGAACTGGTTGCGGACCTCTTGAAACACCTGCTGGGCGCGCTGAAACCGGCCCGTGCGGAGGAGCAGGTTGCCCCAGAGGATCTTTCCCTCCGGAACCAGCGGCGAATCGGGAGAGGAGATCGCGAGGACCTCGAGCGCTCGCTCCGCGCGAACCGCGTCGCCCGACTTGATAAACGCCCAGGCTTGTTCGAAGAGCGCCCGGTCGAAGAACGGCGAGCTGCGCTGGACCTGCTGGTACGCTTCGACGGCGGAGTCGTAGTTCTGCCGCTCGATTTCGAGCCTTCCGACGGCGAGCGCCGCGAGGTCGAGCACCTGCTGCTGGTCGGCCCCCTCAGCCTGGAGCTGGGTCACGCGGCGAAAGGCTTCGATCGCCTCCGGGTAACGCTGCTGCGCGGTGAGGATCGCGCCGAGGAAGTAGCGCGTCTGGGGATAGATGTCGGCGTGGCTGTTGATCGACTCGAACGCCTGACGCGCGCCCTCGTAGTCGGGATTGCTGCGGAGGAAGAGATACTTGCCGCGAGCGTAGGCGGTGCGCGCCTCGACCTCGGAGGTCGGGATCTGACCGAGCCGCTGGAAATACTCGTCAACGCCCGCATAGTCGTTCAGGCGGATCGCGATCTCGATCAGACGCCCGAGGGCGCGCTGGACGAAAGGGCGAAAGATCGGATCGGAGGCGTGGTCGAGAACCTGCCGAAAGCGCGTCCTTGCGCCGTAGCGATCGCCCGCGAGGAATAGCGAATCGCCGAGGAGGTAGAGGCCCTGCGGGAATGCCGGCGTGTTCGCGTAGTTCTCGACGATGTCGGTGAACAGGATCGCGGCATGCGAGTAGTCACGCAGGCGATACTGGAGTTCCGCATCGGCGAAGCGCTCTTCGACGCCGGGACCTCGGCGGGTCGCCGCCGTTCCCGGTGAAGGGAGTCCCCCTTCGAGTTGCTGGACCTGCCCTTCGAGCCTCGAGACCTCACCCTCTGTCGACGCGCTGACCTGTGCGAGCGCAGCGCGGGGCGCGAGAGCGCCCGCCATGCACATCGCGATGACCTGCCACGAAGCCCTCGGAGTCATGGATTGGAGCTCCCAGACGTCGACGCGGGTTGCGCGGAGGTCTGCTGGTCTGCGTTGTTCGATGACGCCTCTCCTTCGGCGTCTTCGAGGTCGCGGATCGAGACGACGCGTTGGATGTAGCGAATGGCGGGACGATTCTCCGGGGGCTCAAGGGGGCCGCCGCGCTCATACCCGACGACCCGGATCTGGATCGCCTTGCCCTCGGGCACCGAGAAGCTCTGGGTCGAGCGAACGCGGAATCGGTATCCCTTCATGTACGGGAGACCGGCGCCGAGGTATTCGAGGTTCACCCCGAGGCTGTGGTCGCCCGCGCCGACCTGCCCCGAGTACACCCGAAACTCCTGCTGGTCTGAGAGCGACGCGTCGTCGTCGCGCGTGAGGATCGGCGCGCCATCAAGCGAGTAGACCACGTGAACGAGACGGAACGTGCCGCTCATCTCGTTCTGGTGAACGATCTGGGCGCGCGATCCGCCGACGACATTGCCGAGAACGGACTCCGCCAGGAGGGAGAGGCGAGCCTTCGAGCGGAAGATCTCTTCCTTCAGTTCGTTGATGCGTTGCTCCAGGTCGCGGAGGCGCACCACGTACTGTTCGCCCGAGAGGGTTCCGCCGTCTTCGAAGGGGACCGGGGCGGGAGGCGTGACGGGGGTTGCAGCGGTCGGGGTCCCGCTCGTCGCCGGGGGGGTCGCCCCACCGTCGGCGCCCGTTGACACCTGCGCCACGGCGGATGCCGTCGCCAGGAGCGCGGCGAAGCCCAGTCCCACATACCGCAGACGCGTTGTCATCGTCCCTACCTCTCCGATTTTCTGAAGCCGAACCAGGTCATATAAAGCCAACCGACGATCGACGAGGATCGCTCGAGTCCGTCGCGTTCAGCGGGGCGGCGCGGGCGTCGCAGCGGGCGCGGGGGCGGCCCTCGTCGCCCCCGCGGCGTCGTCTGCGTGTTGCAGCATCTGCCGGGCTTCCGCGATCGTCATCACGGTCTGCGTATAGCGAATCGCGGGTCGCTCCTCGATCGCCGCCGTCGCACCGCCTCGCTCATATCCGACGACCGTCAGATGGAGCGCGCGCCCCTCGGGGACGGTGAAGTTCTGAACCGAACGCGCCCGGAAGGTGAAGCCCCGGATGTACGAGAAGATCCCGTAGCCGTTGCCCTGATATTCCAGGCTCACCGTGAGCGTGTGCTCCCCCTGCGCCACGCGGCCGTTGTAGACGGCAAAGCCGGTCAGGTCCGCGAGCGAGCCGTTGTCGTCGGTGCGCGTCGCGATGGCGGCGCCATCGAGCGAGTACGACGCGCGCACGAGACGGAAGGTGGATCCCATCTCGTTCTGGTGATCGATGATCAGCTGCGCGCCGCCCCCCGACTGCTCGAGCACCATCGACGTGATCTCGCGAAGCCGGGCGTGCGAGGCCGTGATGTCGTTCGAGAGCGACGTCATCTCGCGGTCGATGTCGCGAAGGACGATCACCGGCGAGGCGGCGCGCGGCGGCGCTGCGGGTGCCGCGGGCGCGGCGACGATCGGGGCGGGCTGGGGGCTCTGAGAAGCGGGCGCCGTGGCCACCGGCACCACCTGAGCGAACGCTCCGGTGCAGAACACGGAAACGCCCGCCGCCACGGCGAACGCGGTCGTTCTTGACATGCGCATCTTACCGATCCTCAACGCGATTTTGCGGTGGGTCTGGAGCGCGTAGACGTCGCCGTGGTTCGAGTGCATGCCGTCGGTCACCGCGCCGGTTTATACCAATCGCCCCCACAGGGTCAACGCGAGGCTGCATCCCGTGACGCGCCGCGCCGCCGTGGTTTCTAGCCCTCGGCGTGCAGCGGGTTGTTCGACAATCGAGCGCACGCCCCGCCCGGAAGGCGTTTCGAAACAGGTCGGGAAGATCCTGCGACATTCGACCCCTCGGAGATCGCGCGCGATCGTTCGGCTGGAGCCTGCGGCGTTCAGTACGCGAGGTTGTTGTAGGAGTCGGCCTGGGGCGCGGCGCGGCGGGCCCTCGGCGCCAGTTGCGAGGGCATCGGGCGAGAGGCCGCGGGGCGCGAGGTGATGGTGGTCGACTGCGAGTCCGTGTGGACCTCGTTGGAGAGGCTGTTGGCCTCCGTCGGCCGCGCGAGGTAGCGCCCCCGAATCACGGCGGCTTCGCGCACCTGCCCGCTCTGCAGCAGGGTGTCGTAGAGCGACTGCGCGATGGCTCTCCGGTCGCTGTCGGGCGGGTCCTGGGCGAGCGCGTCACGAAACGCGACGATCGCGAGCTCCGACTGACCGCGCGCGCGGAGTCCTTCGCCGTTGTCACGCAGGGCGCGCCAGGTCGATCCGGCCGTGGAGCCTGAGCCAGCGGAGCTCTGGGACTGGGCGACACGCTGCTGGGCGACCTGGGCGTTCCAGGTGTTGGCCTGGGTGTTTCCGTCGAGCGCGAGACGAGGGAGCCCCTGGTCGAGCGCAGGATCGCCGGTCATCCGTTGCCCGAGGGCGACGCTCCCGACGGGCGCCTGCGGCGCGGCGGGGAGGTTGCGATACGCGGTCTGCGACTCGCGCGTGTTGGCCGACGGAACCGCCGCCTGGTACTGGGCTTCGTCCGACGGCGCAGGCGCCGCGCGAGCGCGCTCGTCGATGGGGCTCGTCGGCGCAGAGGGCTGCGCGAGATCCGCGGCGCGTCCGTTGGAGGCCGTGGGGATCGCGCGGGTGTTCGCCATGTCACGACGCTCGACGTGCGGCTCGGCGTTGTTCGCCCGGAGCGTGTGATGCGTCCGAGCGGCCCCTTCGGCGGCGACCTGCGGCGGCGCCTGGGGGAGCTCCGTGGCGGGGATCACCTCGGCGCCCGGCTCGTCGGTGAGCTGGACGGGCCTCGTGGGCGACTGGAACTGGTGGTAGCCGAGGCCGAAGCCCACCATCAGCAGAAACACGGCGGCCATCGCGACCTGACGGCGCATGGCCATCTCGCCCACGCGGGACATCCACCGCGGGATGCGCGAGACGGGACCGATGGGGATGACGGGGGCGACAGCTTCGGAGGCGCCTTCAGCCCGAGGCCGCGCGTTGGCGATCGCAGCGGCGTGGATGGCTTCGTGGAGCGCGGCGTTCGCCAGTGGGGCTTCGATGGGACGCAGGAGCCCGCCGACGCGGCGACCCCCCGCGAGCCTCTCGAAGGCCGCGGTGCAGTCCGCGCAACCGTCGAGGTGCTTTCGGACCGCTGCGGATCGCACCTCGTCGAGCTCCTCGTAGAGGTGGTCGAGCAGGAGATTGTTGCACGCTTCGCAGTCCATGGCCGTCAGCCTAGCGCCCGCGCGTAGTCCTCGTACTCGGCGAGGGCTTCCTGCAGGCGTTCGAGAGCATAGCGCATTCTTGATTTCACCGTGTTCTCAGGGGCTCCGACGATCTCCGCGATCTCCTTGAACTGGAGGTTGCTGTACTCGCGCATGAGGAACACCTCCCGTTGATCGTTGGGGAGCGCGTCGATCGCGCTCGCGATGCGAACCTGTAGCTCTCGCCCGATCGCCGTGCGATCCACGGCGGCGCGCTTGTCGGGGAGCACCTCCCCGAGGCTCGGTCCATCTTCGTTGGAGAGCGGCTGTTCGAGCGACGGGTGCCGACGGAGGGAGGCCTTTCGCGCGTGGTCGATGCAGAGGTTGCGAGCGACCGTGTACGCCCACGTCGTGAACTTCGAGGCTCGTTGAAAATCACCCGCGCCCTGAAGGATGCGTATCCAAGCGTCCTGAAGGATCTCCTCGGAGGTCGCCGGGTGTCGAACCGAGCGGTAGATGAAGTTGTAGAGCGGGGTCCGATGGCGGCGCATGAGGTCCTCGAACGCGCGAGAATCTCCTGCACGAAAGCGTTCGAGGAGCTCTTCGTCGGCGACGTCCTTCAGCCGTTCGCTGCTCAACTCGATCACCTTCGCGATGGTGTTCTCGACGGCGTCTTCAGTGAGACGGCCCACTAAGGACGAGGATCTCTGGCCTGAAACCCTGGGCGCGCTCAACTGCGCCGGGCGGGATACTACTCTCCTGCTCGTGCGGAGGTCCACGGATCGGGACCTCCTCGCGACGCGTCGCTTCCTGCGCGCTCGCCGCGACAGGCGCGATCAGTTGGAGGGCAGCGGCGGGGGCTTTCCGCTCTCTTCGAGCGAGATCGTCATGCCCGCGTACTCGTCCTTCGACGCGCCGATGGCCTTCGCGACGCCGACGATGAAGTCCGACTCGTCGAGGTCGTGCACGTCGTCGCTCTCGGTCACCTTCGCCACGAGCTGAAGGAGCTCCTTGCGCTGCGCGGAGGTCGTGAGCTTCAGCGCCGCGGCGGCCTTGTCGAGGTCGAACGCCGACGCCTTGAAGCTCTTGATCCGCGCGTCGAGCGCCGGCGACTTTCCGCCCGCGAGGCCCGCGATGATCTCGCGCACGACGCGGTCTTCGACGTTCTCGACGCTGCCGTCAGAGTGCGCAGCGGCCATCAGGATGTCGGCGATATGCGCGAGCTGATCAGAGTTCCAGGTCATGCGACGCTCCTCCTCGGGGGCGAAACATCATCGCAAGGCTGCGACGGCGCCGCCAGCGCTTTCTCTGTCTGGCCCCGTGCGCGCCCTCACGCCCTCACCGATCGACACGCGCGAGCACCCGCTCGATCGCACGCGCGAAGACGTCCTCCCTCGGCAGGAGGCTCACCACGAGATATGCCTCGCGCTCGAAGTCGAAGAGCCACCCCGGCTGCACCAGCACGCCGTCGTCGAGGAGTTCCAGCGTCCACGCCTCTTCGCTCTGCGTCCGAGGGACGCGCAGCACCGAGTACCACCCGCCGTCGGCGGCGAGTAGCGTCGACCGCGACGCGTCGTGGAGCCTCGTCTCGATCGCGCGCCGGTTCGCGGTGACCCGCGCCATCACCGCGCGCTGGATCCCCGCTCGTTGAGCGAGCAACGCGGGCGCCGCGTGCTGCGCGGGCGCGCTCACCGAGAGGTAGCTGTCCGCGATCATTTCGAGCCGCGCGAGGGACTCCTCGACCAGCGCGTCGGGGCCTCCGACGACGATCCAACCGAGCTTGATCTGCGGCGTCGCGACGACCTTGCTGAGGCCGCTCAGCGTGAACGTCAGCGCGCCGCGGACCTCGACGGCGCTCCCCGCGCGGGAGGGGTCTTCGCGCCACGCGTAGTCTCCGAAGACCTCGTCGACCACGAGGGCCAGATCGCGCTCGCGGCAGAGTTCTACCACCGCGTCGAGGGCCTCGCGCGACACGAGCGAGCCCGTCGGGTTGTTCGGGTGGACCAGCAGGATCGCGCGCGTTCGAGGCGTCACCGCCGCGCGCATCGCGTGGACGTCGAGCTCCCAGCGGCCGTCGTAGGTGAGCGCGAAGGGGCGGAGCGAGACGCCTTCGAGCTTCGCGAGGTCGTCGAAGAGGGGATAGCTCGGGTGCGCGACGAGCACGTCGTCGCCGGGATCGCAGAGGAGCTTGAAGATCCAGCCGTACGCCTCGCTGGTGCTGGCGGTGAGCACCAGACGCTCGACGGGCACGTCGTAGCCGCGCTCGCGGTAGTAGCCGCGCACCGCCTCGCGCGCGATCGCGAGGCCGCGCGGGTCGGGCTCGTAGCGACGGACGGGCTCCGCCGAGAGCGCTTGAAACGCGTTCGAGAAGGGCAGCGCCAGGTCGGCGTTCGTGGGGTTCGATTCGGTGAGGTCGTCGAAGGAGCGCCCGGAGCGTCTGCGCGCCGCGACCGCGACGGTGAGCGCGTTGGGCGTGAGGTTCCAGCGAGCGCGCGCGGAGAACACGGGGTGTTTCAGTGGTGCCCGAGGTAGCGCGCCGCGAGCGCGACGATCAGCGCGCCCGTGAAGGCCAGCGCGCCGAGCACGTAGGGGTCGAGTTCGAAGCGCTTGAGCATCGTGCGCCCCGCCTCGCGGAGCGACGCGTCGGGGCTCTCGGAGAGCCTCCGCGCGATCTCGCGAGCGTCCTGGAAATCACCGCGGCGGAGGGCGTTCTCCATCGCGAGCACGTCGGGGTGCTTCGCGGGCGTCTCGGGCGTTTCGGCCGTCGTGGTAGGAGCGACGTCCGCGGTTGCGGCCTCGTCGGGCTTCGTCGACGATGCGTCTGCGGTCTCGGTCTTCTCGTCGGGCGCCTCGGGCATCGCGCGGCGACCCTACACGGTCTCGCCCCACAGCGAAACCCGCCGACCGCGGCGCTCAGGCGGAGAGCTCGATCCCGACCCGCGCGCCGCGCTCGGGGAGGTTCTCGGCCCACGCGCGTCCGCCGTGGACCTCGGCGATGCGCTGCACGAGCGCGAGGCCCAGGCCCACGCCGCCGCGGCCCGAACGCCTCGCGTTGTCTCCGCGATAGAAGGGCTCGAAGGCGCGGGAGAGTTCCTCTTCGGAGAAGCCGTCGCCGTCGTCGTCGACGACGAAGCGCACCGCGCCCTTCGAAGCGCTCACGCGGAGCGCGCGAACGGTTCCCCCGTGTTTGCGCGCGTTGCCGAGGAGGTTCGCGAGCGCCGTCTGAACGAGCGTCGCGTCTCCTTCGAAGGCGAGCGGCGCGCCCTCTTCGACGGCGCAGAGCGTCGCGTCGAGCCCCGCGCGTTCGAGGGCTCTCACCGCCATCTCCGCCGCGTCGAGCGGGACCTTGCGGAGCGCGTCGAAATCCATGCGCGATGTGGCGAGGAGGTCTCCCACGAGCGCGTCGATGCCCTCCATCTCACGGTCGATGTCGTCGAGGGCGCGGGACTTCACCGGGTCGTCGTCGCGCAGCGTCTCGACCATGAAGCGCATCCGCGCGAGGGGCGATCGGATCTCGTGCGACACCGCCGCGAGCAGGTTGCGCTGGTCCTCGATCTGCCGCTCGATGCGCGACGCCATGTCGTTGACCGCGAGCGCGATCGCGCCGAGCTCGCCCGCGTCGTGACGCCCGAGCTTCATGCGGCTCGCGAGGCGCCCCTGGCCGATGTCCTGCACCACGCGCACGAGGTCGTTGAGCGGGCGCGTGAAGCGGCGAGAGGCCATTCCAGCGAGGCCCCAGAGCACCACCACCACCGCGGCCAGCGCGCCGAAGGTCTGCCTCGCCCCCTGCGCGTCGCTGTGTCGAAGCGTGCAGACCCGGACGGTGCCGAGGTCGAGCGCGCCGTCTCGCACGGCGAGCTTCACCGCGGGGCGATCGCACGCGGGCGCGTCGCGAGGTCCGTCGGGCGTGAAGGTCGCGATGGGGTCTCTCGACGCGTCGAGGAGCGTCACGTCGACGTCGAGGTCTCTCGCCATCGCCCTCGCGAGCTCGTCGCGCTGCGCGGGGAAGCGCCACACCGCCGCGAAGCGCCCGGCGGCGAAGGCCTGCACGCGGGCCACCTCCTGCCGCCACGACGGGCCCTGACGCAGCGCCGAGGTGACCGCGCCCGCCACCAGCACCGTCACGAGGATCGCGAGCGCGAAGCTCAAGAAGAGCCTGCGGTGCAGCCGCGCCTTGAAGTACCACCACACCCGTCCGCCGCGACGCGGAGGGCCGCACGTAGGCTCGATGAAGGGGTGGTGATGGTGGTGCATCCAGGGCGGGGTCACGTCACCCTCCGTCTTCGCGCACGAGCACGTAGCCCGCGCCGCGCACCGTCTTGAGGATCCGTGGCGCGCGCGGGTCGTCGCCGAGCTTCTGACGCAGGTGGCTGATGTGGACGTCGATCGCGCGCTCGCCGACCATCGCGTCTCCGCGGCCCGACTCGGAGAGCAGCGCGTCGCGAGAGATCACCCGCCCGGCGCGTCGCGCGAGGGCCACGAGCAGGTCGAACTCCACGCCCGTGAGCTCGACGCGGGCGCCCGCGACCTTGACCTCGCGCCCGCTCACGTCGATGGCGATGGCGCCCACGCGCAGCTCGCTCGCCAGCGCGCCGGGCTGCGCGCGCCGGAGCACGGCTCGGATGC
Source organism: Polyangiales bacterium (assembly GCA_046351535.1). Taxonomy (GTDB): domain Bacteria; phylum Myxococcota_A; class Polyangia; order Polyangiales; genus CAISKJ01. The sequence continues at coordinate 30,035 of JAXLYG010000013.1, read as the reverse complement.
GCGCCAGGAGTTCCCTGGGTGACACGGGCTTCGGGAGGTAGTCGTCGGCGCCGAGCTCGAGGCCCACGACGCGGTCGGTCTCGTCGCCGCGCGCCGTGAGCATGAGCACCGGGACGTTGCTCCTCGCGCGGATGCGCCGGCACACCTCGAGCCCGTCGAGGCCCGGCATCATCACGTCGAGGAGCACGGCGTCGTAGGGGGAGGCTTCGAGCATCGCGAGGCCGCGACCTCCGTCGGGCGCGTGCTCCGCGGTGACCCCGTTCTGCGCGAGGTACGCGGCGACGAGCTCCGCGAAGCGAGTGTCGTCGTCGATGTGGAGCACGCGGAGGGTCATCGGAGTGGGAATCCTCTCGGCGAGAGGCGACGCGTGGACTCTACCAGCGCGAGGGGGCGCCCTGCCCAGGGGCTTCGTGGCCGTGCGCCCTCGCGGCGTCAACGCAGACGCGAGCGACGTGCTGTTCGAAGGACTGCTGGCGGGCGCGGTGGCAGTGCGACCAGTGGCAGAAGGCGCTCCCGTACCCGGCGACGGTGCCGAAGGCGAAGAGGGCGATGGCGAGCTTGCGGCGGATCATGGCGGTGAACCTTTCGTGAAACGTCTTGGAATTACGGTGTTTGAGTGGGTTCGAGGGGAGCGACGCCCCCGCCCGAGGCCGGTGCCTCAGGAGGGAGCGTCGCCGCCGCTCAGCGCGTCACGCGCGGTACGGACCGCCGCCCCAGCGCGACCACATCCCGAGGCCGCGCTCCATCATGTCCGCGAGCTCGCGGCGCTGGCGCTCGTCGAGCACCTCGTGGACCTTCGCGAGCGCTTCGAAGAGGGCCTTCTGCGCCGACTCGAGGGCCGCGTCCTGGCGGGTGAACGCGTCGGCCATCGCCGACTCGTCGAAGCGCTCACCGCGGAAGGCCTTCGCCACGTCGGTGCCCGTCCCGCGGACCGCGTCGCGGCCCTCGCGCCCCTTCTCTCGCAGCGTCTCGACGGCCTGGAGGATCACCTTCTCCTGCCCCGGCGTCGTGTCGAGGCGTTCGAAGAGCCCGCGGAGCATCCAGCGCATCGGGTCGCCGCCGCCTTCGCCGCGGAAGCCGTGTCCGTGGCCGCCCCAGCGTCCGCCCCAGCGTCCGCCGCCGCAGTGCCCGCCGCCGCATCCGCCGCCGAAGCCGCCGCCGCATCCGCCGCCGAAGCGACCGCCGTGGCAGTGACCGTGACGGAGGGTCTTGAGGAGGCCGATGAGGCAGACGGTACCGACGATGAAACCGATCATGGTGTGAGCTTCTCTTTCTCGGCCGGACGGTTGTTCCGGCCTCGAGGGAGAAGATCGTGTGTCTGTGTGAAGGCCGTTCGGGCGGCTCTGTGAAGAAGTGTGAAGCGCCCGCTGTGGTATCAGTCGTCGCACCGATGAGCCCCCAGAAGCCCCACGCGGGCCGCCCCCTCGTGCACAACGGGAGCGCCGTCGTCGCCGCGCGCGTCGAGAGCGCTGCGTGGATCGACGACCTCTCGCCCGAGGTGAACACCCTCGACCCCGTCACCCGCGCAGCGCTCGCCGAGGCGTGGCTCGACGACGCCCTCGCGGAGCACGCCTCCGTCGCCGCGTTCACGCGCGTCTCGATGCAGCTCCTCGCGGTGGGCGCGCCGCCCGAGCTCCTCGACGGCGCGCACCGGGCCGCGATGGATGAGGTCCGTCACGCGCGGCAGTGCTTCACGCTCGCGAGCATGTACGGGGCGCGGTGGGAGGCTCCCGGCGCGCTGGCGCCCGACGCGCTGAGGGCCGCGATCTGTGAGCGCCCCGCGATCGCGCGGGAGGCGCTGCTCGAAGGGTGTCTCGGTGAAGGCGTCGCCGCGGCCGTCGCGCGCGCGTCGAGCGAGACCGCAGAAGACCCGGTGGTGAAGGGCGTGCTCACGGCCGTCGCCGACGACGAGACCCACCACTGCGAGCTCGCGTGGAAGATCCTCGCGTGGTGCCTGGAGACCGGCGGCGCGGCCACGGCCGACGCGGTGGCCGAGGCGTTGAAAGCGCTCTCGGCCGCGGAGTTCACGCTCGACCTCCCGCGCGGCGTCGATGTGACCGCGTGGGTCGCGAGCGGCCGCATGGAGCCCGCGCGCGCGGAGGCCATTCACGAGGCCGTCGCGCGGTCCGTGGCCGAGCGCGCGTGGCGGATGAAGCCCATGGCGGGACGCGTGGCGGCGATCTCACCGCGGCGCGCGCAGCCCCGAGCGCGCAAGGGGCGCTGAGCGATGTCGTACACGGTGAAGGAGCTCTTCGCGACGCTCCAGGGAGAGGGCTTTCACGCGGGGCGCGCGGCGGTGTTCGTGCGCTTCGCGGGCTGCAACCTGTGGTCGGGGCGCGAGGCCGATCGCGCGAAGGGCGTCGGCGGCTGCGCGCGCTGGTGCGACACGGATTTCGTCGGCACCGACGGCACCGGCGGAGGGCGCTTCGAATCGGCCGACGCCCTCGCCGACGCGGCCCTCGCGGCGTGGAGCGCGGAGCGCCCCAGGGAGCGGATGTTCGTCGTATGCACGGGGGGAGAGCCGCTCCTCCAGCTCGACGAGGATCTCTTGAACGCACTGCATTCAAGGGGTTTCGAAGTGGCGATCGAGACCAACGGGACGCGCCCCGTGCCGCCCGGCGTCGACTGGGTCTGCGTGAGCCCCAAGGCCGGCGGCGCCCTCGCCGTGGAGGGCGGCGACGAGATCAAGCTGGTGTTTCCGCAGGAGGGCGCGGAGCCCGAGCGCTTCGAAGCGATGCGCTTCAAGCACTTCTTTCTTCAGCCCATGGACGGCGTCGCGAGGGGGCTCAACACCGCCGCCGCGGTGCGCTACTGCCTCTCGCACCCGCGCTGGAGGGTGAGCCTCCAGACCCATAAATTACTGGGGATTCCGTAGGTCGCTCAGGGCGCGCCGGGCGGCGGGATGGGCATCATCCCCTGCCCCGGCATCACGGGCAGCGCCACGCGCTCGGGGAGCGCTTCGAGCGTCACGTCGAGCGCCAGAGGACGCCCCTCTCGCACCATCTCGACGTGCGCGACGTGACCGACGCCCGAGGAAGAAGCGAGCCACGGGAGCTGCGTCGGGTCGACGATCTCGTGGCCGTCGAAGCGTCGGATCACGTCGCCGGGACGGATGCCCGAGCGCGCCGCGGGGCTCCCGTCGACGACCTCGCGCACGAGGGCGCCGCGCGTGTCGGGGAGGCTCATGAACTCGAGCATCTGCTCGGTGACCTCGCCGGGGGTGATCCCCAGCCACGAGCGCACCGCGCGGCCGTACTGCCGGAGCTGCGGCAGCACCGTGCGCGCCATGTTGATCGGGATCGCGAAGCCCACGCCCTGCGCGTCGCGGCGCACGGCCACGTTGATTCCCACGACCTCGCCGTCGAGGTTGATGAGCGGCCCGCCCGAGTTGCCCGGATTGATGCTCGCGTCGGTCTGCAGGAGGTTGCCGAAGTTGCCCTCGCCCAGGTCGACCTCGCGGCCCGTGCGCCCCGTCGCGCTCACGATGCCCGCGGTGACGGTCTGCGAGAGGCCGTAGGGGTTGCCGATGGCCATGACCCAGTCGCCCACCTCGAGGTGGTCGCTGTCGCCGAGGCGCGCGGTCTGGAGCCGGATTCCAGGGGCCTTCACGCGCAGGAGGGCCACGTCGAGGCGCGGGTCGCGGCCGATGACCGACGCTTCGAAGCGGCGGCCGTCATCGAGCTGCACCTGGATGAACTCCGCGCCCTCGATGACGTGGTTGTTCGTGAGCAGCTCGCCGTTGTCGGCGATGAGAAACCCGGTGCCCTTGCTGAGCGAGTAGCGCTCCTGCGGGCGGGACCACCCCCACGCGTCGCCCACGACCTGGCGCGTGTTCGCGAAGATGCTCACGACGGAGCTGCGAACGGAGCGGACGAGCGGCGCGAAGGAGCGCGGGCTCCCGGGGAGCGGACCGCCCGCGGCGGGTTGCGCCGTCTGCGCGGGCTGCGGGCTCGGGGCCGGCGACGCGTCGACGGACCGCGGCGGGTCCGCGCGACGAGGCGCGGCGATGGGGGTCATCTGCGGCCGATCGTTCTTCTTGCACGATGCGGCCGTGAGACCGAGGGCGAGCGTGAGGGCGAGCGTGGCGGGCCGACGCGTGAGGGGCATGCGAGGTGTTACCTCCCGGTTCGTTTCACCTGATCGATGAAGCGCATCCGAAGGTCGAAGAGGATCTGGTGGAGCAGCCGCTCCTCGGCGCCGGTGAGGTTGCCCTTCGTCTTCTCCTGCAGGAGGAGCAGGATGTCGACGTTCTGGCGCGCGAGCGGGAGGTCGGGCTCGACGCGCCTGCCATCAGGGCCCGGAGCGAGGCCCATGTGCACGAGCGCAGAGGCCGACAGCGACAGCACGAAGGTCGTGAAGTCGATCGGGGGGATGGGCTCTCCCGCGTGGGGGAGCGGGGCCTCGGGCTCGTCGTGGGGGGCGTCGTTCGGATCGTTCGACATGGGGATCGCGCTATCACGCCGACGCCCGCGCGCGCAACGGCGCGACGCGGTCACGTCGGGAGACGGGCGATCAACCCTCTTCTTCGTCTTCTTCTTCCGCGTCGTCGGCGACGTCGAGCTCGGCCTCGGCGGGCTCGTCATCGACGCCGAGGCGCGCGCGCACGGTCTCCGCGTTGGCCGCGACGTCCTTCAGGCCGTCGAGGAACGTCTGGTACTCCTCGCGGCTGATGATGCCCTTACGGATGTTGCGCTCGACGACGCGGCGGTCGACGAGCGAGTGGAGCGGGGTGACATCCTTGCGCATGGTTCCTGTGACCTTCTGCTGCCTTCGTGGCGGGGGGCGCGGACCCTATCGGTCGCTCGTGGCCCCGTCAAGCGCCGCGCGCCGTTGGATTCTGGCGACGCGCCGCCCCCGCGTGCGAGAGTCGCCGCCGATGCGTCTCGTCGCCGCCTCGCTCTTCACCGCCGCGCTCCTGGCGACCACCGCCGCCGCCGCGCAGGACGCGCCCGCGAACCTCACGCTCCAGAGCGTCGAGCGCCGCTGGGATCACCGCGGTCAGGTCACCCTCCGCGCGGGGCTCTCCGAGGGCTACCGCTTCGTGATCCGCTACGAAGACCGCGGCGGCGCCGACCCCTGCGACGCGGGGGAGAACAAGTTCTGCACGGGCCTCTCGCCCCTCATGCTCGACGCGGCGCTCGGCGTCGGCGCCACGCGCACGCTGGAGTTCGAAGCCCGCATGCGCCTCGGGCTGCTCGAAGATTTCGACCTCTCGCGCCCGCTCCAGGTGGGCCTCGGGCTGCGCACGCTCAGCGACCCCGAGGGGCCGCTGAAGTTCGCGCTCGGCGCCGCGATGTTCCTCGATGTGACGTCGGGGCGGCTGCGCGCGGGCGGCGATTTCGACCTCATCCTCCGCGCCGAGGAGGGCCTCCAGTACGACGTGAACCGCTGGTTCGGCATCTACGCCACGGCGGGCGAGAGCTTCGGGCTCATGCGCAACTTCTCGTGCGTGGTCGACCTGAACCTCGGCGTGCAGTTCCGCGCGCCGCCCTGAGTCGTTCGCAGCGTCTACCGTACGGCGTAGGGCGCTTTGTACGTCCCGCCTGCGCCGCGCGGAAAGGCCGCGCGACGGAGGGCCGAGCCGACGCAGGCGTTGAACGCGTCGGAGTCGATGTCTTCGACCTGGCTGTGGGTGACGGCGCCGCCGTCTCCGACGTCGAGCACCACCACGAAGGCCCCGTGAAAATCGCCGTGCTCGCGCGAGAGGGTCGTTCGGACGCAGACCTCGATGGCGGGCGTCTGTCCGCGCAGGGCCCGCTGGATCAGCGCCGCCTTCGCGACCGTCGCGTCTCCTCCGGGCATGGGGCCGACGGCGCCGAGCTCGACGCGGGCGCGCGCGGACGGCGTGTGCGGAGTCCGGGGAATCCCGTGCTCCGCGGGCATCGGCGGAGTCGGGGGCGGGCGCATCGGGAGGGGAGCGATGGGCTCGTGCGGCGGCTGCGGCGGCATCGGCGCCATCATCGGCATCGGCGCCATCGCGGGTGACCCCGGCGCGACGGGGCGCTGCGCCTGGGGGAGCTCCTCGACCATCCCGTGCGATCCGTGGCGCCACATACGGAACGCGAAGAACGCGCCCACACACGACACCGCGAGGAGCACCACCGCGCCGATGATCAACCACGGAGGCTTCGCGCTGCCCGGCGCCGCGACGGCCTGCATCGGTGCGCCCGAAGGCGCCCAGCCGGGCTGAAACGAAGGCTGCGCCGTGGCGGGTATCGGGACCGACATCGGGGCGGCCATCGGCGCGGACATCGGCGCAGACATCGGCGCAGACATTGGCGCAGCCATCGGGGCCGACCCGGGAGGCGCGGAGAATGCGGTGGACTGCGAGCTCGACAGCGTCTGCGCGATGGGGAGCGACGGCGCGCCCGAGAGCACGGGCACGAGCGCCGCCACGCACTCGGACGCGTCGCGGTATCGCTGGTCGATGGGGCGCGTCACGCAGTGCGCGAACCACTGGTCGAAGCCCGGAGGCAGGAGGTGATCGCGGCCGTACTCCCGCGCGCGCGCCGTCGGCGGGTCGAGCGGGAGCGAGGTCATCTCGATGAGGAGGCTCGCGACGGAGCTGTCTTCCTTGCGCGCGCTGCGCCAGTAGCAGGCGCCCGTGAGCAGCGTGTACGCGATGAGCCCGAGGGCCCACACGTCCGTCGCGGGGCAGATGAGCTTGCTGTCCTCGCACTGCTCGGGGGCCATCCAGTAGGGCGTCCCCATGGCCTGCGTGGCGCGACCGGGGGCGCTCTCGATGGCCTTGGCGATGCCGAAATCGAGCACCTTCGCGGTGAAGGGCGCGCCCTCCCTGCGCGACTCCGCGAGGAAGATGTTCTCGAGCTTGAGGTCGCGGTGAACGAGCCCCGCCCGGTGCGCCGCGCCGAGGCCGTGCCCCACCTGGCGAAAGATCTCGAGCACCTCGCCGATGGGCCTCGGGCCGTGGCGGTCGAGGTGCGCCGCGAGGTCCGTCCCCTTGAGGAACTCCATCACGAGCCACGGGGTGCCGGGCTCCTCGATGCCCGCGGCCACCACGTCGACGATGTGGTCGCTCTCGATGCGCGCCGCGACGCGCGCCTCCTGCTCGAAGCGCTGACGGATCTTGGGGTCACCCGCGAGCTGCGCGTGGAGCACCTTCAGCGCGCGGGTCTTCGAGGTGCTGACCTGCTCGACCTCGTAGACCGATCCCATGCCGCCGCGCGCGAGGGGTCGCACGATCTTGAAGTCGCGAGCGAAGATCGCGCCGGGCTCCAGCGGTTGCATCGACGCGCGGAACCTACCACCAATCTCCGTCAGGTCTCGACCGGGATCGGCGGCCCGAGGAAGCGCGGCCTCCGGTGGATCACCCACGCGTCGAAGACCGCCACGGCGCGCGCGCCGAGCTCCCGCAGCGCGTAGCGGCGGGCGTAGGTGTAGGGCCTGCGATCGGCCACCGCGCCCACGGCGTCGAGGCCCGCGTCGCGCGCGAGAAAGAGCGAGCGCGCCATGTGGAAGCGCTGCGTGACGACGACCGCGTGGCGCACCTGAAAGACCTTCACCGCGCGCACCATCGAGTCGAACGTGCGGAAGCCCGCGTGGTCGCGCTGCACGTGCCGGGGGTCGACGCCGTGGGCGACGAGCCAGCGCTCCATCGCCGTGACCTCGTCGTACTGGTCGGTGCCGTTGTCGCCCGTCACCAGGAGCCTCCGCACCTTGCCCCGGCGGTAGAGTTCGAGGCCCGTCTCGAGGCGATCGAGGAGCACGATGGAGGGCGTCCCGTCGCGCGAGAGCCCGGCGCCGAGCACGATGCCCACGGCCCTCGGCGGCACCTCGTCGACGCGCGCGTAGACCCGCGCCCCGCCGATCGAGAGCACGATCGCGTTGGTCACCGCGACGACGAGCAGCGCCGCCACCGAGAGGACGATGGCGACCTTCGCCGCGCGTCGACGGAGGGGTGTCATCGAGGAGGACCTCTCCCACAGACTCGCGCGCGTGTCGATTCCGTGCGAGAGGGTGCGACCTTCGATGACTTCGACGGAGCCCCTCAAGCGACTGCTGGTGATCGCCGGTCCGACGGCCTCGGGCAAGACCGCGCTCGGCGTCGACCTCGCGCTGCGCCTCGGCGGAGAGATCATCGGCGCCGACTCCGTGCAGGTCTACCGCGGCCTCGACGTCGGCTCCGCGAAGCCCACGCGCGAGGAGCTCCGCGGCGTGACGCACCACCTCCTCGACGTGTGCGACCTCGAGGAGCCCTTCGACGCAGGGCGCTTCGTCTCCCTCGCCGACGCGGCCATTTCGGAGGCGCGCGCGCGCGGTCGCCACCCCATCGTGGTGGGCGGCGCGGGGCTCTACATCCGCGCGCTGATCCGCGGTCTGGCGCAGGGGATTCCGTCGGACCCCGCGGTGCGCGCGTCGCTCAATGAGAGAGCATCGAAGGGCGCCGACGAGCGCGCTCGGATGTACGACGAGCTCGCCGCGGTCGACCCCGAGTACGCCGCGAAGATCCACCGCACCGACCCCGTTCGCATCGTGCGCGCGCTGGAGGTCTGGACCATCTCGGGCGAGCCCATCTCGTCGCACCACCGCCGTCACGCCGCGGAGCCCCCGCGCTACGAGGCCCTCTTCGTAGGCATCGACGTGCCGAAGCCCGTGCTCGCCGACCGCATCGCGAAGCGCGCGAGGGCGATGCTCCGGAGCGGCTGGGTCGACGAGGTGCGCGCGCTCCTCGCGGCGGGTCACGCGTGGGACCTCAAGGCCCTGCGCAGCGTGGGGTACGCCGAGGTCGTGGCGCACCTCCGCGGCGCGCTGCACGAGCGCGAGCTCGAAGGCGCCATCGCCCAGAGCACCCGGGACTTCGCAAAGCGTCAGCGGACGTGGTTCCGAGGCGAGCAGGGCGTGTCGTGGCGGGCGCCCGAGACGCTCGCGACGGAGGCGTTCGCCCGCGAGGCAGAAAAATTTCTCCGGGGGGAATGAAGCCCCGCGCGCGAGGGGTTGAAGCGCATTGATCGACCCCGCGCGCGCCGCGATGGGTCTCGTGGATTGTCCCAACGAGACGTTGCGGTTCGTGTGAGACATCTCTAAGATCGCCGCCCGACGGGACCGAAACCAGGTAATGCGATCACTCTCCCTCAGCGTACTCGCCGCCCTCGCCGTGTTCTTCACGGCCTTCGGCGCGCACGCGCAGGGGATGGGTCACTGCCTGAACCGCCCCATGGTGCCGGTCTCCGAGTCGGTCGTCTCGCGCGAGCTCGCCCACGAGGCGAAGACCCCCGCGAAGGACTCGTCGTGGATGGCGTCGCGCATGGTGGAGTCGCTCCGCGTGCACGCCGAGCTCTTCGGAGCTCGCTCGGTGCCCGGTCAGTCGCGCGCCCCCGTGGTGTGCGTCGACCCGAACACGCCGGGCTGCCAGATCGAGTCCCCCGACACGCCCCACTCGCACGGCTTCGGCGCCCTCGCATGGGACGCCGCGCGTGCGCAGCCGATCTTCGAAGGCATCCCCCCGGCTGACAGCGTCGCCTGTGAGGAAACCCCGTATCTCTCGGGGCCTCGCGATGGGTACGCGCCGTCGTCGTGGCGTCCGCCTTCAGCCTGAGGTCACGTCGTCACGGCGGTCGTGCGTGCGCTCACCTTCGGGTGAGCTCCGCGCGGCCGAAGACGGTGTGACCTCACGCGACCGCCACACGCGAGGCGCTCCCAACGGAGATCCGCGCGGTGGTGGCGGCGCTCGAACACCGCAGACGCGTCGGGGATGTACCGCCCGGCGGCGCGTCGGCGGTGGGACGAGACACGCACACAGCCGTCGCGGACGGAGGCGCGTGTCGCGGGCTGCGATCGACCGGGCGGAGCGAGACAACTCTTTGCCGCGGTGGAGCGACGAGGCAATACGTGCCCCGCGCACCTCCACGGCGCTGACAGCGACGACGCTTGAGAAGAAGGAACGGAGTGACCAGTGAGTAAAGGCGCAGCAGCCATTTCAATCATCATGGCGCTGGTGCTCGGGTTCGTGGTGGGCAACATCACGGGCTCGAAGGCACCGGCGGAACCCGGGAGCGAGGTCTCTGCGGAGCCCGGCTCCAACGGCGGGAACAACGGCGCGGCGATGGCCGACGCGGAGCGCATCCCGGTGGGGACGTCGCCCGTGCTCGGGCCCAACAACGCCCTCGCCACGATCGTGATCTTCTCGGACTACCAGTGCCCCTTCTGCTCGCGCGTGGAGGAGACCCTCCAGCGCATCCGTCGGGAGTACGCCAACGACGTGCGCTTCGTGTGGAAGGACGCCCCGCTGCCCTTCCACGACAAGGCGACGCCGGCGGCCGAGGCCGCGCGTGAGGCCTTCGCGCAGGGTGGCAACGCGAAGTTCTGGGCGATGCACGACCTGCTCTTCCAGAACCAGCAGCACCTCGACCGCGCCGACCTCGAGCGCTACGCGCAGCAGCTCGGGCTCAACATGACCCGCTTCCGCGCCGCCCTCGACAACCACACGCACCAGGCGGGCATCGAGCGCGACAAGACCCTCGCCCAGGCCGTCAACGCCCAGGGCACGCCGAACTTCTTCATCAACGGCACGAACATCGTGGGCGCGCAGCCCTTCGAGAAGTTCAAGGAGCTCATCGACGCGGTGCTCGCTCGCGCCCGCACGATCCAGCCCCGCAACCAGGTCTACGCCCAGATGGTGCGTGACCCCATCGCCGCCCCCGGCGCCGCCCCCACGCCCGCGCAGCCCCAGGCTCCGCAGCGCCAGGAGGACCCCAACGCCGTGTACCGCGTGCCCGTCGGCTCGTCGCCCGTGCAGGGCCCCGCCAACGCGCTCGTGACCGTGGTGGTCTTCTCGGACTTCCAGTGCCCCTTCTGCTCGCGCGTCGAGGGCACCCTGCACAACCTCCGCACCCGCTACGGCAACGACATCCGCTTCGTGTGGAAGAACGAGCCCCTCCCCTTCCACGACAAGGCTCGCCCCGCGGCGCAGCTCGCGATGGAAGCCTACGCGCAGGGCGGCGCCAACAAGTTCTGGGCGGCGCATGACCTCCTCTTCGAGAACCAGCAGCACCTCGACCGCGCCGACCTCGACCGCTACGCGCAGCAGCTCGGCCTCAACATGGCCCGCTACAACGCCGCCATGGCCGGCAACACCCACGACGCCGAGATCAACGCCGACCACGCGCTCGCGCAGCAGGTCGAAGCCAACGGCACGCCGCACTTCTTCATCAACGGCCGCCGCCTCGTCGGCGCGCAGCCCGAGGAAGCCTTCACCCGCCTCATCGACGAGGTGAAGACCAAGGCCGAAGAGATGATCCGCACGGTGCCCGGCACCACGCGCGCGAACGTCTACGAGCGCACCATCGCCAACGGCGCCACGGGCACCGTGTACCTCCCCGGCGGCGCCGCCCCGGCCCCCGCCGCGCAGAACGACCAGCCCGACGAGAACCGCGTCTACACCGTGCGCCCGAACCCCCGCGCGCCCTTCTTCGGCCCCGCCAACGCGCGCGTCGTCATCGAGCACTTCTCGGACTACCAGTGCCCCTTCTGCTCGCGCGTGGCGCCCCAGGTCGAGCAGATCCGTCAGCGCTACGGCGACCGCGTGAAGTTCGTCTGGCGTGACTACCCCCTCCCCTTCCACAACAACGCCATGCTCGCCGCCGAGGCCGCGCAGGAGGCGTTCGCGCAGCGTGGCAACGCCGGCTTCTGGCGCTACCACGACAACCTCTTCACCAACCAGCAGCACATCGAGCGCGCGGACCTCGAGCGCTACGCGCAGGAGCAGGGCCTCGACATGACCCGCTTCCGCGCCGCCCTCGACAACCACACGCACCAGGCCCGCATCCGTGACGACATGGCCGCGGCCGACGCCACGGGCGCCCAGATCGGCACGCCCGCGTTCTTCATCGGCGGCAAGTTCGTCGCCGGCGCGCTCCCCTTCGAGGAGTTCCAGCGCCGCATCGACGCCGCCCTCGCCGCGGCGCACTGATCGCTCCCACCACCACCCCCTCCGCGACGAGCGCTGCGTAGCCTCGTCGCGGAGCACCCAACCCCCCCCTCTCCCAGCCATCACCCCACGACGGCGTCGACCTCGACCTCGACGCGCATCCACGGCTCGATGAGCGCGCTCACCTCGACCATCGTCGTGGCGGGACGCACCGCGCCGAAGACCTCCTCGTGGGCCCTCCCCACGTCGCGCCAGTCGCGCGCGATCGACGTCACGAACATCCGCGTGCGGACCACGTGCTCCATCCCCGCGTCGAGCTGGGCCATCGCCCGGCGCACGTGCTCGAAGGCCTGCTTCGTCTGCGCGTACGCGTCGTCGGCGTAGGCGTCGTCGATGTCGCTCCCGTCGGGCCGAAAGCCCGTCGTGCCCGTGACGAAGACCAGGTCGCCCGCGCGCACCGCGCGGCTGTACCCCACGACGGCCTCCCACGCCGCGCCCGACGAGACCTTCGAGCGCTCCATCCCCGCGATGGGGATCCCCCCGAAGGCCACGCGGCCCGCGCCGGGCATCTCGGCCACGACGTGCACGCACTCCACGGGACGCCCGCACACGCGCGCCACGGTCTCGGCCACCGCGCGCATCGACGTCGACCGCTCGGCCACGGCGCCGGGCCACGCGCGACGGAGGAGCTCCACGAAGACCGGGCGCGCCCCCTCGGGGGCTCCGTCTTCGGCGTAGTCGTGGGCGTCGAGGCGGTGGAGCCTCACCCAGGTCGTTCCGCGCGGCGCGCCGAGCGTGGCGGCGAGCGCGTCGGCGAGGCGGTGTGCGAGGTCGCGCGGGGCGTCGTGCGCCCCGACCAGGGTGACGTCGGCGATGGGCATCGTGGCGGCGACTCTACCGCCGCCCGGTGCCTCTGTGATGGCGGGGGGTTACGAGCGGGGGCGTACCGTCACGGGGTCGTGATGCGGTAGCCCGTCGCGGGGCGCGTGAGGCCCACGGTGTTCGTCCCGATCTGCAGCGAGCTCAGGCCGTCGATGGAGCGGATGCCCACCGTGGCCGAGTCGCCGAGGTGTCGGTTCGAGGTCGTGCTCGAGTTGGTCATCGAGCAGTAGTGCATCTCGATGACGCCCGAGTCGAAGAGCTTCACCTGCCAGGTGAGCCGCGCCGTCGCCGCGGAGTAGTCCGCGAAGTTGGTCCACTGGACCACGAAGCGGTGGCCCGCCGCGTCGGTGATCTCGCGCGTCACCGCGCCGTAGCTCTCCCCCGAGGGGAACGCGAGGTCGTCCCAGAAGGCCGCCACGGTGCCGTTGGGGGCCGAGGTCATGGCGCCGTTCGAGTACGCCGTCGACGGCGAGCCCGTCATCGACGTCCAGAGCTGCATGAACCCGTTGGTGGTCACCGAGAAGTGCGACGCCGTCGCGCCGAAGTACGGCAGCGTGAAGGGCAGCGGCGCGATGGCCGAGTACGAGTCGTCGCTGGTGCCCGTGAAGGTCACCGCGGTGCCGCCCGTCATGCTGTCGCACGCGGCGGTGAGGGGCGCCCACACGTAGGGCAGCGACGAGAACGCCGCGCTCAGGGTGAAGGTCGCGTCGAGCGTCGCCATGTCGGTCGCGCTCGCGCCCACGATGTACGTGCGCGGCGAGGCGCTCGCGTTGTCGAAGGTCAGCGTCTGCGCCGTGAGCGCCGTGGTCGAGAGGCTGTTCACGCACGCCGCCGTGGGGCACGCGTCGAAGACGCGCAGCGCGATCGTGCGGGCCGTGGTGCTCGTCTGCGTGAGGGTCAGCGTCACGCGGCGACCCGCGGGCACGGCCACGGAGTAGAAGAGCTGTCCGCTCTCGACGGTCGACTGGCACTGCGTCGAGCGGTCGCCGCCGCCCGCGGGGTTCTGACCCGTGACGGGCGTACCCTCGACGAGGGGCGTGGCCGTGGTGCAGGTGGCGTTCGTCGCGGCGGCGGTCCACTGCGCGACGTTGAGGGTGTAGGCCATCGTCGTGGTCGAGTTCGAATCGACCACCACGTAGTAGGTGCCCGCCGCGAAGACCGAGCGGATGTACGAGTTGAGGCTCGCGCCGCCGTCGTCGTCGCAGGCAACCTCGCTCGCGCCGTCGAGGCAGTTGCGACGGATCGAGACGGTCACGTCGGACGAGCCCGTGGTGTAGATCTGGAGCGGCGTCGGCGCGGTCACCGTGAAGGTGTAGATGTGCTCGGCGCCGGCCGTGGTGGTGCGGCAGCTCATCGACGGGACGCGGTTGGGCGTCGCCGTCGCCACCGCGGGCAGCGTGGCCGACACCGTGGTGGGCGTCGAGCCCGTGGGGATCGCGAGGTCGCCCGTGGCGGTCACGATGCAGGTCGAGCACGAGCCCGAGTTGCACACCGCGAAGGCGGGGCAGACCGTGCCGCACGCGCCGCAGTTCGAGGCCGTGACGCGGAGGTCGACCTCGCAGCCGTCGGCCGCCATGCTGTTGCAGTCGCCGTAGCCCGAGGAGCACGACACGCCGCACGCGCTCGCGGCGCACACGGGCGTGCTGTTGGCCCGCACGGGGCAGGCGTTGCCGCACATGCCGCAGTGGCTCACGGCGGTGGCGAGGGTGACCTCGCAGCCGTTGGCCGGGGCGCCGTCGCAGTCGGCGAAGCCCGTGTTGCACGCGAAGGAGCACATCCCCGAGGCGCACGTGGGCGCGGCGTTTCCGCGCGCGGGGCAGGCGACGCCGCAGCGGCCGCAGTTCGAGGGGTTGGCGAGGAGGTCGACCTCGCACCCGTCGGACGCCATGCCGTTGCAGTCGGCGAAGTTGGCGTTGCACACGAAGCCGCAGGCGCCCGCGGCGCAGGTGGCCGTGGCGTTGGCGGGCGCGGCGCAGCCCATCCCGCAGCCGCCGCAGTGGGCGACGCTGGTGTTGGTGTTGGTCTCGCATCCGTCGGCGGCCATGCCGTTGCAGTCGCCGAAGGTGGGGGCGCAGGTGTAGCGGCACGCGCCCGAGGCGCAGGCGGCCGAGGCGTTGGCCCTCGTCCCGCACGCGGCGCCGCAGCCGCCGCAGTTGGCGACGTCGGTGGCGGTGGTCACGCAGGCGCCCGAGCACGCCGTCTGCGACGAGGGGCACGACGTGACGCAGCGTCCGCTCGCGCAGCGCTCACCGGCGCCGCAGCTCACGTCGCAGGCGCCGCAGTGGGCGGGGTCGTTGTCGAGCGTCGAGCAGACGCCGCCGCACTCGCTCTGCCCCGTGGGGCACGAGGTGACGCAGCGCCCGGCGGCGCACGACTGACCGGCGCCGCAGGCCGTCCCGCAGGTGCCGCAGTTGCGGCGGTCGGTCTGCGTGTCGGCGCAGAGGCGCGTCGCGCCCGAGACGCACTCGGTGAGCGTGCCCGAGCAGCCCGAGCGGCACGTCCCTTCGGAGCACACCTGGCCCGTGGGGCAGGCCGTTCCGCACATGCCGCAGTTGGCGGGGTCCGTCGTGAGGCTCACGCAGACCGAGCCGCACACGGTCTGTCCCGCGGGGCAGCTCGTGCGGCACACGCCCGCGGTGCAGACCTGACCCGCGCTGCACGCCATCCCGCAGCCGCCGCAGTTGGCGACGTCGGAGCTGGTGCTCACGCAGACCGAGCCGCACGCGGTCTGTCCCGTGGGGCACGAGATGACGCAGCGGCCGCCCGTGCAGACCTGGCCCGCGCCGCACGCGGCGCCGCACATGCCGCAGTTGGCGCGGTCGTTGGTGAGGTTCGCGCAGGCGCGGTCGGCGCCCGTGCCGCACTCGGTGAGCGTCGTGGCGCAGCGGAGGGCGCAGGCCCCGGCGCTGCACACGAGCCCGGCGGCGCAGCTCATCCCGCAGGCGCCGCAGTTGGCGTTGTCGGTGGCGAGGGTGACGCAGCGGTCGCCGCACACGGTCTGTCCCGCGGGGCAGCTCGTCTGGCACGTGCCCGCGGCGCAGATCTGTCCGGCGGCGCAGGCCGTTCCGCAGGCGCCGCAGTTGGCACGGTCGCTCTGGAGGTCACGGCACGAGCCCGAGCAGTCGGTCTGTCCCGTGGCGCAAGAGGTGGCGCACATGCCCGAGGAGCACACCTGGCCCGAGGCGCAGGCCATGCCGCAAGCGCCGCAGTTGGCGCGGTCGGTCTGGGTGTCGACGCAGCGACCGCCGCAAGCCGTCTCGGAGGCGGCGCACGAGAGCACGCAGGCGCCGCCCTCGCAGACCTGTCCCGCGGCGCAGCGGGTGCCGCAGGCGCCACAGTTGGTGCGGTCGACGCGGGTGTCGGCGCAGCGTCGCACCGTGCCCGCGTCGCCGTCGCTCATGGAGCACTCGGTGAGGGGCGCGGCGCACTGCACGCCGCAGACGCCCATGGAGCACACCTGGCCCGCGGCGCAGGTGACGCCGCACGCGCCGCAGTTGAGCGAGTCGCTGTTGGTCGACGCGCATAGGCCCGCGCAGGCCGTCTGCCCGGTGGGACACGACGTGCGGCAGTTGCCTGCGACGCAGACCTGGCCCGTGGCGCAGGTGCGGCCGCAGGAGCCGCAGTTGGCGCGGTCGACGGAGAGGTCGACGCAGCGGCCGGTACAGCTCATCTGGTCGGTCGGGCACGGCGAGACGGGCATGTCGGGGGTGATGTCGGCCACCCTGTCGACGGCGGCATCGCCGGGCGTGGGATCCGAGCCCGAACAGCCGATCGCGGCGATCAGCGCGACGAGCGCCCATCCCCCCCGGCGCCCCTGCGCGTCTTGTGACGCGGGGAACCATCTACGCATGAGAACAGCCTCCTATCTCCGGCCTCGCGAGGCGCGCCGTCGCTCCGTGCGACGTCGCTACCCGTTGCCAACGGAAATGAATGCCACAGATGTCCCTGTGAATGGCAGAGGCTTGTGCGGGGAACGCGCGTGGGCGCTTTGTGCGGAAGACGTTGCGGCGGGTACGGAGGCGGCGGGCGGAGAAGCCGTGGAGGCTTCGATCACTCCAGCTCGTCGGTGATCTGGATGTTCGAGCCCTGAAGCTCGCCCGACGTGATGGCGCCGGTGCGCTGGTAGGTCGAGTAGGTGGCGTCGCCGTCGAGGTTGCCCACCGCGCGCGACGTGAACGACGACGTGCCGCCCGGCGAGATGTACTGGTAGTAGTGCGCCGAATCGAGCGAGAAGCCGATGGCGGTCCAGTTGGCGTCGGCCGCCCACTGCGACACGTTCGCGGGGTACTTCGCACCCGTCGGAAGCGCCGTCGGGAGGGCCGTCGCGGCGTTCACGTAGGTCTGCGTCCCGCGCTCGAGGGCGGCCTGAAAGTACGTGAGCTGACCCTGGTAGACCTTCACGATGTTGCCCGTCGCCTCGGCCGTCTTCGAGCGCTTCACGTAGCGCGTGAACGCGGGGATCGCGACCGCCGCCAGGATCCCGAGGATCACCACGACGATCATCAGCTCGACGAGGGTGAATCCGGCCGCGAGGCGCTTGAGCGAAGACTTCATGACAGGAACTCCTTGCGGATCAGCAGGCGTGTCGCGCGTGGATTCGCGCGGAACGAGTACGGCCTCGAGCAACCCGCCCGCGACGTCATCAATCCTGCCTGCGGGATTCATGCCATCACGGAAGCGTGTGACAGGGAAGGACTTCCTCGAATTTTACGTGTGGCGCATCGCCTCGCGGGTGTCCGTCGATCGACACTCCGCGCGCATCGACTCCGCCGCTTTCACCCGTCGAACGTCGCGAAAGCGTCTCGCTCGACGGCGCGCGCCGACGCGTTGAAACGCGCGTCTCTCGCGCTTCACCATGACGTGATTGGTCACACGCGTGTGACGCTTCTCGGCGCGCGGGCCGCTGCAAAATCCTGCAAAACAAGCTGTACGCAAGGTGCGCAAGATGTCGCGCGGAGCGCGTTCTCGACGCGTGACGAGCGCGCGCGTGACGCGATCACGGAAGCGGCGTGACGGTGTCGCCGCCGGGCGCGATCGCGGCCCTGATTCCCCTGCGTCCGCGCGAGAGGTTGCAGCGTCCGCCCACGTAGAGGAGCGTGCGTCGAGCGTCGTCTGCGAGCATCGACGGAGACGCGATCGTGGGGTCGTTGCGCGTCGAGAACACCGGCGCTCCGAAGCGCGTGAAGGTGAGCCCGTCGAACGACGCGGCCATCGAGATCGCGAGCGTCGGCGCGACGCCTCCGTCCATCGCGACGGGCGCCGATCGCGCGGTGTAGAAGAGCCTCCAGAGCGAGCGTCCGAGGGCGCCCGCTTCGAGCGTGAGGTCGGGGTCGTCGAGCGAGCCCGACTCGAACCCCGGCGCGCCTCCGTCGGGGCCCGGCGTGACGCCCGTCGCACCGAGGACGGGGTCTCTCCGCGGCGTCCGAGGATCGGCGTCGACTCGCTCGAAGGGCGCGTCGACGCGAGGCGCGCGCGCGAGCCAGATCGCGCCTCCGCTCACGTACGCGAGCACCAGCGTTTCGCCCTGCGCGACGACCGAGGGCGCGCGCAGCGCCGTGGTCTCTCCCGACGCGTCGCTCGCCTCGAGCGCGGCGACCGGACGCGCCGTCCACGACGCGCCGTCGGCGCTGCTCGCGAGCGCGATCGCGCCCGAGGCCGTCGCGTAGGCCATCACGAGCGAGCCGTCCGCGCGCGCGGCGACGTCGGGCGACGAGACCCCTCCGCCCTGCCACGGGAGCGTCGCGGTGAGCACGTCGACGGGGTCGCTCTGCTGCTGCCCCGGCGCGCGCATCACGAGGCGCGCGATGGTGCGCAGCCCGTCGTGCTCGCGCGTGACGTAGAGCGCGATGCGACCGTCGGCGAGGCGGAGCGCCGAGGGCTCGTCGATGAGCCCCGCGAAGTCGACCGCGGCGCAGGTGCGACCGGCCATCTCGGTCATCGTGAGCTCTCGAAAGGGCCCCGTCCGGTTCGCGGGGAGCTCGTGGTCCCCCGCGCCGGGAGAGGCCAGCGTCCCGCAGTTCGAAGCGAGCGAGAGCGAGAGGAGCGCAGCGATCGTTCGGTAGCGAACCATCTCAGTCGAACTCCGCGCCGAGGGTCGCGCCCGCGGAGAGCACCGCGCCGCCCGCGGTGAAGTCTCCCACGAGGTCAACGGGAGAAGCCTTCGCGAAGGCGCGCGACGGCAGCACCTGCGCCGCCGCGTACACGTCGAGCGAGAGCGTCCCCGGGAACACCGCGCCGAGGCGCCGCAGCGCGAGGCCTCCGCCGAGCGTGAAGATGTGGCGGTCGCTGTCGACGAAGTTCGTCACGCCGGGCTGCTCGGGCACGGGCGACGGATCCCACGCGTAGCCCGCGCGCACGGCGACGCTGTGACGCCCGATGGGCGCGGTGAACTCGGCGCCGACGCGCGTGATGAGCGTGTCGTGAAAGCGCGCGGGCTCCCTCGGCGCCGACGGCGGAATCGACGGCACGCGCAGCGCGCCCGCGAGCTCCGGCGGCAGTCGCAGCTCGAGCGACGTCTGGAGCGACGAGGTCGGGTTCTCGTACGAGCTCCAACGCGCCCACGTGAGGTCGAGCATCACGCGCCACCTGGGGTTGATGACCCACGCGCCGCCGAGCACCCACTGCTCGGGCTGGTACGCGGCCACCGTGTGCGACGAGAGGCGATACGTTCCAGGCACCACGATGGACCCCGGGTTGTCGACGGGGCCCGCGACGATGCGCCCTTGCAGCGCCAGGTCGATCGAGAGGTCGAGCGCGAAGCGCTGGCGCCACGAGAAGGCCGCCGTGACGCCGCGGCCGAGGTCGACCTGCGCGCCGAACTGCGCGTAGCGAACGGCCGAGAGGTCGACGTCGACGGTGTGCGCGAGCGAGGTCTCGGCCTGGTTGGTCACCGAGATCACGCCCGAGATGTCCACCGAGCCGCGCGTCGCGGCCATGAAGGCCACGCCGCCTCCGAGGCGCAGCCAGCGCACCGGAGAGACCGCCAGCATCGCCGCGATGTAGAGGCGCTGGAGGCGCACGCCGTAGAGCTCCCACCGCGGCTGCCACTGCGGGATCGCCTGCACCTGCGAGAGCCTGTCGTCGGGCAGATGGAGCCCGATGCCGACGGCGAAGGGCAGGCCGAAGATGCGCCCCGGCGAGGCGATTCCTGCGACGAGGCCGTGCGACGCGGGGACGCCGCTGTCGCGACCGTTCATCGAGAGGTAGGGCTGCGCGTGAAAGTACCCGAGCTCGACGCGAAGCCCTCGAAGTCGCGCGAGGCCCGCGGGGTTGTAGTACGTCGCCGAGGTGTCGTGAACGTCGGCGCTCACCGCGCCCGCGAGCGACGCCGAGCGCGCGCCGAGGCCGTACATGTCGAGCGGATTCGCGCGCGCCAACGAGGGCGCGAGGGCGAGCGCGAAGGCGAGGGCGGTGCGTGTGCGTCGGGTCATCGCGGGGCTCAAAAAGTCACCGAGGCCGTGACGCCGAGGTGCCACGCGACGCCGCCGTAGCGCATCGCCACACCTGTGGCAGAGGTGCCTTCGCGCGACGCGAGCAGGTGCACCTGACCGAAGCCGTCGAGGGAGAAGCGCGTCCCGTCGCCGCCCGTTCCGAGGCCGAGCCCGAGGGCGATGACGTGCCGATCGGCGTCGAGGTACTGCCTCGTCGCGATGGGCGTCGGCGCGGGCGAGGGCTCGTAGAAATAGCCGCCGCGCGCGCAGGCCCAGGGGCCGCCTTCGAAGGTCCAGCGGTGCTCCGCGCCGAGGCGCGGGACGATCGTGTCGGAGAACTCCGGCGGAGGCGGCGGTCGGCTCGACGCGGTCGTGGCCTCTGCGGGGCCGGGGTAGTCGCTCCAGCGCTTGCCCGTGACGCCGAGGGCCACGGTCCACCCGCCGCGCTGCCACGAGGCTTCGAGCTGAAGCTGCATCGGGTCGTACTGCGCGACGCCCGCGATGTTGAGCGGCGGCACCGGGATCCCGAGCTCGGGCGCCGAGATCACCACGCCGAAGCGCGCGGCGAGGGTGCCGCGAAAGGTGGCGCCGAACCGCCACGCACCGCGTTCGAACGACGCGCCGATGACGGGCGCGTACGACGCGACGAGCTGGTCGTCGATGCGCGAGGTCGACCGCCCCGAGGCGTCGTTGGTGACGAGCACCGAGCCCGTGAGCGCGGCGAGCGCCATGAAGCCCGCGCCGACGCGCACGCCGTAGCCCACGTCGACGCCGAGACCGGCCTGCACCGCGACGGACTGCACGCGGTCGGGGAGCGCCACGAACTGCGGGGTCTCGGCGCCGATGATGCGCCCTCGCACGACGACGTTGGTCGGGGTGAAGAACCCGAGCCCGATGCCGACGCGGTCTCTCAGAACGCCGCCGAAGGGCAGCGGAAACGACAGCCCGATCACCGTGGCGGAGCCCGGCGACGCGGGGAGGTACGCGCCGTCGAGCGAGAGGTCGAAGCCCGTCGCGACGTAGCCGAGCGTGAGCGCGCGATCGCGGGCGCGCGAGAGCCCCGCGGGGTTGGCGTGCACGGCGCCGTAGTCGTCGGCGAAGCTCGCGCCGGTGCCGGCCATCGCGACGTGGCGACCTCCGTACGAGAACAGGTCTTGCGGCGAGGCGGCGGCCGACGCGGGCAGGAGCGCGAGGGCGATGGTTGCCACCGCGCGCGGCGTCGTTCGTCCCATGGCGGGCGATGCTAACACCCGCCCCCGTCGCATCGACAAGCGGCTTGCGGCGCAGGCGTCGGGGCGCGTAGGGTCTCGCGCCATGTCACGGCGGCGCGTTCTGGTCATCACGCCCACCTACAACGAGCGAGAGAACCTCGAGACGTTCGCGTCGCTTGTGTTCGCGGTGGTTCCCGAGGCGCACATCCTCGTGGTCGACGACAACTCTCCCGACGGAACGGGCGCCGTCGCCGACGCGATGGCGGCCTCCGATGCGCGCGTTCATGTGATGCATCGGCCCGGCAAGATGGGCCTCGGGAGCGCCTACCTCGCGGGCTTCGCGTGGGCCCTCGCGCGCGAGTACGACGTCGTGTTCGAGATGGACACCGACCTCTCGCACGACCCGAAGTACATGCCCGCGATGCTCCAGGCGATCGAGTCAGGCGGAGACATCGTGATCGGGTCGAGGAACATCCCCGGCGGCGGCGTCGAGGGGTGGGGCCTCGGTCGGCACATCCTGTCGAAGGGCGGGAGCATGTACTCGCGCACGATCCTCGGCATCGGGGTGCGCGACCTCACGTCGGGCTACAAGGCCTTCACGCGGCACGCGCTCGAGGTGATCGACCTCGATTCGGTGAAGAGCAACGGGTACTCGTTCCAGATCGAGCTGACGTACCGGGGGATCTGTCGCGGGCTCAAGGTGGCCGAGGTGCCGATCACCTTCGTCGACCGGCGCGCGGGGCGCTCGAAGATGTCGCGGAAGATCTTCGCCGAGGCCATCGGCATGGTGTGGAAGCTCCGCGCCGACGCGGTGCTCGGCAGGCTCTGAGAGACCGCTCGCAGCGCCTGGAGAGGGGCGTGCGCTGCGAGGGCGGAGGATCGAGGGGGGAGGGGAGGCGCGGCCACCGTGAGGGTGACCGCGCCGGAGGGCGGGGCGTGCGGCGTTGTCAGAGCGCCGGGTGCGCGGTCGCGACGGAGAACGATCGGCCGGGGCCGTGGCAGGTGGCGCAGGCTTCGGCGCCCGTGCTCGTGGTGTTGAGCTGCGCGTGCGCGAAGGTCGACGGCGCGTCGTGGCAGGTCGTGCAGGCGCGCGCGGTCGGCGTGGTGAAGGTGTTGGGCGCGTGGCAGGCCGCGCAGTTCGTGATCGGCTGCGGGAAGCGCACGTCGTTGTAGTTCGCGGAGCCGATGGCGAAGGTGCCGCCGGCGACGACGCTCGGGAGCTGCGCACCCATGTGGATGCGGTGGATCATGTTCTGGAAGTTGAGCGACTGCGTCACGCCGGTCTGGCCGGGGACGGAGGCGGTCAGCGTCGGGTTGTGGCAGAGCACGCAGTACTGCGTGGCCTGACGGCCGCCGCCGTGGAACGCGAGCTGGTCGTGGCACGCGTTGCAGCGCGAGAGCTGGACGATCTCGCGGCGCGGCGTCGCCGTGGTGCCCGTGACGGCGAAGTTGAACACGGGGTTGTTGCCGCCGTGCGTGACGCTCGAGGCGGTCGTGCGGATCTGCGTCGCAGGGAGGTACTCGAAGCGCGACGCCTGCATGCCGATCGACCAGGTGCCCGTCGCCGTCGCGGGGATGATCGCGGTCGGGGGGAAGGTCAGCGAGTAGCTGCCCGGCGTGGCGCCGGCGACGAGGGTGCCCTGCGTGCCGGTGATCTGCGTGGCGGCGTAGTCGGTGCCCACGGGGCCGTTCAGGTAGAAGCCGAGGCTCGAGATGAAGCCGTTGGCGGCCGACTGCGGGGTGTTCGGGACGCCCGACGCGGCGACCGACGTGAGCGGGAGCGTGCCCGCGGTGAAGGTCCAGGTGTCACCGACGTTGGCCGTTCCGGTGGCGGAGAAGTTCAGCGTGAGGTTCGACGACGGGAGGCTCGTCGCGAAGCCGCTGGTGTTCGTCGCGTGCGGCAGGAGCACCGGGCCGCGGAGCGTGTAGGTCGCCGCCGAGACGATGGGCGTCGGCGTCGCGGGGATCGTGGTCGGGAGCACCGCGGGGGGCGTGCCGATCTCGGTCGTTCCGTCGTTGAAGCTGTACACGAAGGTGAACGTGCCGGGCGCGCCGCCCGCGACGACGCGGACGCGGACGCGATACGGCGAGGGGATGCCCTGGATGGCCGCGGCGATGCCCGTCACGCGCATGGTCACGGTGCCGGTGCCCGTGAAGGCCACCGCGGAGTTCGTCGGCAGCGCAGGCACCTGCGCGCCAGCGCGGTCGTTGATCGTGAAGTTCACCGTCGGCGCGCTGCCGGGCGTGGTGTTCGTCACGCTCGTGATCGCGAAGGCGACGGTGGGCGCGCCGGGGCGGCGGTCGGGCGTGACGTGCGCGGTGCGGATGCCCGTGGGCGACGCGGCCGTGCCGGTGTTCTCACGGTGGCAGGTCAGACAGTCGGCGTCCGTCGCCGCGCCCGCGGGGTGCGCGATCTGGTAGGGCAGCGTCGGCGTGCCCGAGCCGAAGTACATGTTGTTGTGGCACGAGTTGCAGATCGCGGTCGTCGGGCGCGTCGCCCAGCGCGACGCCGTGGGGGCGTCCGTCGCGGTCTCGTTGTGACACATCGTGCAGTTGCGGAGGTCCTGCGGGAGCGAGACCTTCGAGTAGTCCTCGCCGTTGAGGCGCAGCGGGACGCTCGGGGTCGCCCTCACGCTCGGCATGTTCGCGCCGCGGTGGATCTGGTGGATCATCGGGCCGAACTCGAGGCTCTCGTGCGTGCCGGGGGCCTGGAGTTCCTGCGTGTGACAGCGCACGCAGAGGCGGACGTCGATGCGGCTGCCGCCGTGGGCCGAGACGCGGCCGTGGCAGGTGTTGCAGCCCGTCGACTGCGAGACCGCGAGCACGCTCGACGGCGTTCCGCCGCCGGGGACGACATCGAACACGGCGTTGGCGACGGAGGCGGCGTCATTCGAGAAGACGCCAGGGCGACGCGCCTGCACGGCGATCGAGAGCGTGCGCGACGGGGAGTAGCCCGTCGGGAGCGCGGTCGCCATCTGGTAGGTCCACGTGCCGTCGTGGTTGTCGGTGAGGCGATCGGTGGCGACCGTCGGGGCGCGCACCGCGTAGTCCATGCAGGTGATCGTGTCCGCGGCGTTGGGCGCGGGCGCTGCGCACGTGGTGAACGCGCGATAGCGCAGGGGCGCGGGCGGCGTGGCCGTGTCCATCACGACCTCGCTCGCGGCGAAGCCGAGGCGATCGGTCTCGGTGGGCGGGAGGAACTGGTTTCGCGAGTCCTTGAGCGAGAAGTGCACGCGTACCGTGCGTTCCGCCGAAACGTTGACGTCCAGCACCGTGACCGTCAGCCCGTTGGCGGGAATGCGCCCGGGATCTCCCTGCGGACCCGCGTCGCCCTGCGGGCCCTGCGGACCCTGCGCGCCAGCGTCACCCTGCGGACCCTGCGGGCCCTGCGGACCCTGCGGGCCGGCATCCCCAGGAGTGCCGGGCGTACCAGGAGTCCCAGGGACTCCCGCCTCACCCTGCGCGCCGGGGGTGCCGTTCGCGCCCGCCGGACCCACCTCGCCGGCGCACGCGGCGGTAAGGGCTCCGACGAGGACTCCGGCACCGAGTACCCTCAAATACTGTCTCATTGTCTTCTCCGTCTTCTGAAACCAGAAGCAACCTGCCGCAGCGATCGAAGCCGATCTCCGCAGGCGATGCCGCCTCCAGCAATAAACATGCGCTTTCGCATTGACTCTCAACGCCGCAAACGTGGCGCTTCAGAGCACCTCCTTCGTGCATTGACTGCATCTCGCATATGCAGCAGGTTCGTCGCGCAGTAGGGATTGCGGCGTGGCGAGCGCGTCACACGGTCGATGCGGTGACGCTCACAGCCGTGATCGCACTCGGGACACGCCGTGTCGATTGAGTGAAATTTCACTTGATGCCCGATATCCCGAGCGGCGCATTTCGCGTGTGTCGGGTGTCGGCGACGGGCGAGTCTGCGATATGACTGCGCGGCGCGGCGGTTCGCGCGGACACGAGAGGAGCGACGAGCGGTATGGGATATGGGGAGTACAGCCTTCAGGCGCACATCGCGGTGACGCAGGCGCGCGTGGGCAGGTCTCAATCCGAGGTGTTCACGCAGGGCGCGCTGCACCCGACGATGAACCCGCACGGCGTGAAGGCGAGGGAGTGCCGCGACAGCGCCGAGCACCCGTCGTCGCTCGGCGTGATCTTCGCGCTCGACGTGAGCGGTTCGATGGGCGAGGTCCCGCACGCGCTCGCGACGCGCACGATGCCGACGTTCATGGAGCACGTCACGTCGCTGTCGCCTGACGCGCAGGTGATGTTCATGGCCGTCGGCAACGCGTACACCGACCGCTCACCGCTGCAGGTCGGGCAGTTCGAAACCGAGGCGTCTTCGATCGATCGGTGGCTGTCTTCGATGCACATCGAGGGGGCGGGCGGCGGGCTCGGCGAGTCGTACGACCTCGCGATGCTCTTCGCCGCTCGCCACACGGCGATGGACTGCGACGAGAAGCGCGGGAAGAAGGGGTATTTCTTCATGACCGGCGACGAGCCCCCGTTCGCGCACGTCAGCGCGGAGCTCGTCTCAAAGGTCATCGGCGACACGCTCCCCGGGCCGATGGACATCTACGCGGTGACCGAAGAGCTCCAGCGGCGCTTCTTCGTGTTCTTTCTGATCCCCGACAAGGAGCGCGGCGCGCGTCACGGCGTCGCGAACATCTGGGCGAACATCCTCCACGAGCGCGCCGTCGTGCTCGAGCACCCCGACGACACCGCCGCCGCGTGCGCGCTGCTCGTGGGAATCACCGAAGGGACCCTCGCCGACGAGGCGGCGATCGAGCGCCACGTCCGTGGCCCCATGCGCCTCTCGGGGGCCGAGGCCGAGCGCCTGACGCGCGCCGTCGCGCCCTACGCCTCCGCGCTCGCGCGGGGCCCCATCGCCGGACCCACCCGCATGGGCGAGCGGGCCGACCCGGGCTTTCAGGGCTGAGGGTCCGCTGCTTCAAAGCACCGGTAATCTCCCGCAATGACGGAGACCCTCTCGGAGCTTTGAAGGGCGACCCGTGGAATTCGTCCGGAAAGGGCGATTTTTCGGGGGCCTCGCCTGAATTTCGCCTCGTCGAGACATCTTCTCTCTGGATGAGTTTGATCACCGCAACGACGCAGCGATCGGTCGGCATCGCGCCCCGGTGCGTCTGTCGTCTCCCCGCGCCTCGTCACCGAGGCTCGCGAGGCGGCCGGGCGGCGGTCTCTCCCCGCGCAGGAGCGTGCGATCGCCCGTGCGAAGGTCTGGAGGTGCCACGCGCCGCGATCCCCCCGTCGCGCCGCGCGGTGTCGAGCGCTACACGCAGCCCCCCTTCTGCGTCGTTGCGCGCGCGCGGCCTCCGCGCGACCGTCGCTCCGGACGATCGTACGCTCCTGCGCGGGGCGATGCGCGGTCTTGTGCTCGGCGCGCTCGTCCCGTAGGTTCCGGGGCCCTTTCTGGAGGCCCCGATGCGTTACTCACGGTCGTTCATCCCTACGCTGCGCGAAGATCCCGCCGAGGCGCGCAAGAACCCCTCGCACCGACTGCTCCTGCGCAGCGGGTACGTGCGCCAGGTGGGCGCTGGGATCTACGAGTTTCTTCCGCTCGGCCTGCGCGTGCTGAAGAAGGTCGAGGGCATCGTGCGCGAGGAGATGGACCGCGCGGGCGCCCTCGAGGTGATGCTCCCGGCGCTCGTCCCCGCGGACCTCTTCAAAGAGACCGGTCGGTGGGACCTCTTCGGCTCGACGCTCTTTCGCCTGCGAGACCAGAAGCGCAACGACTATCACCTCGGCCCGACGCACGAGGAGGTCATCACGGACATGGTCCGCAGCGCCGTGCGCTCGTACCGACAGCTCCCGGTGAACCTCTACCAGATCCAGTGGAAGTACCGCGACGAGGCGAGGCCCCGCGCGGGCCTCCTGCGCTGCCGCGAGTTCCTGATGAAGGATGCGTACAGCTTCGACGTCGACGAGGCCGGGGCGCTCAAGAGCTACCAGACGATGCGCGAGGCCTACGTGCGCATCTTCAAGCGCGTCGGGCTCGACTTCCGCATCGTGGCCGCCGACTCGGGCGCGATGGGCGGCAACACGAGCGCCGAGTTCCAGATCCTCGCGGAGACCGGCGAGGACGCCATCGTGGTGTGTACGAAGTGCGAGTACGCGGCCAACGTCGAGGCGGCCACGTCGAAGCGCGCCGAGGCCGAGGTCGCCGTTGCGGCGTCGACGGGCGCGAAGGCCGAAGAGGTCGCCACGCCGGGCAAGAAGACGATCGAGGAGGTGGCCGAGTTCCTCAAGGTCGACGCGACGCAGACCGTGAAGGCCGGCGCGTACCTCTACGGCAAGGGCACCGGCGACGCGGGGCAGCTCGTGATGGTCTTCGTGCGCGGCGACCGCCGCATCAACGAGGTCGCCCTCACGCGCGAGACCGGCGCGACGTGGCTCCGCCCCGCCGAAGACGAGGAGCTCTCAGAGCGCGGCGTGATCGCGGGGTACATCGGGCCCTCGAAGCTCCCGCCCGCGGTCTCGCGCGTGCTCGTCGACCGCGAGCTGATGAGCGCCGTCGACGCGGTGGTCGGCGCGAACCGCAACGGCTTCCACCTCCGTCACGCGAGCGTGCCCGAGGCCGTCGAGGCGCTCGGCGACCGCGCGTCGTGGGTCGACATCCGCGCCGTCGGAAAGGGCGACCTGTGCCCCGAGTGCGGCGCTCCCCTCGACGAGTACAAGGGCATCGAGGGCGGGCACATCTTCGTGCTCGGCACGCACTACACGTCGAAGATGAAGGCCGCCTTCCTCGACGACAAGAGCCAGGAGCGGCTCATCGTCATGGGCTGCTACGGCATCGGCGTGTCGCGCCTCGTGGCCGCCGCCATCGAGCAGCGCCACGACGACGCGGGCATCCGCTGGCCCATGACCATCGCGCCCTACCACGTGATCGTGACGGCGCTCCAGGCCGACGGTGCCGTGGCCGAGACCGCCGAGCGCCTCTACAACGAGCTCACCGCGCGCGGCGTCGAGGTGCTCTTCGATGACCGCGACGAGCGCCCCGGCGTGAAGTTCAAGGACGCCGACCTCCTCGGGATCCCCCTGCGCCTCACGGTCGGCAAGAAGACCCTCGAGCAGGGCAAGGTCGAGCTGAAAGCGCGTACAGAGAAGGACGTGCAGCTCGTCGACGTGAGCGCCGCGGTGGAGATCATCTCCGCCCGTGTCAAGGCTGAACTCGCGCGCTGATCCCTTTCGCGCCCCTTCGCGCGATCCCCCAACCGTCTTCCCAGCCGAAACGACTTGTGCACTTGATGCGCGCTCCGCGTTCGCGGTTGAGGCGTGTTGCGCGCTGTGTGCGCGACGCGCGGGAGAAACACGTCGGTTTTCGCGGTTGGCGGGCGTCCGGCCAATGGTGCGCGCCGTGCTTTGGCGCATCGTTTTCGACACCGTCGGCGTTCGCCGCTCTGTGTCTTGCAGCATGAGGAGAGGGCGATGACACGCAGATCAATGAACAGGGTGCTCACCGGAGCCGCGCTCGTCGCCGCACTCGCGGCGTGCGCGGGCGGCGAGCCCGGCACCAACGGGACGGGGTGCACCGTGACGTCGAACAGCGACGGCACGAGCACCATCCGCTGCGGTGACGGGACGTCCGTGACGCTTCGCGGCGGCCAGAACGGCTCCAACGGGAGCAACGGGATGAACGGCACGAACGGCATGAACGGCCGCTCGTGCACCGTGTCGAGCAACGACGCCGGGATCCGCACGATCACCTGCGACGACGGCACGAGCGTCCAGGTGAGCAACGGCTCCAACGGGACCTCGTGCACCATCACGACGGACATCGACTCCGGCGTGCGCACGATCCGCTGCGACGACGGCACCACGACGCGCGTCAACGACGGTCTGCCCGGCCCGAGCCCCCGCGTGACCGACAACCACGGCACGCCGCACCTGATGTCGACGGGCGCGTACGCCAACGGCGCGAAGGTGCTCGCGCGCGCCACGATCACCGGCGCGACGGCGGACGCCTCGGGCCGCGTGACGGTGACCTTCCGCGTGGCCGATCAGGGGGGGCGTCCGATCACGAACGTCCCGTCGATCACGGCGAACATCACGAAGCTCGTGCCCGCGGGCGCGAGCGACGGTTCGAACCGCTGGGTCGCGTACATCTACCGCACGCAGACCGTGACGGGCACGGGCTCGTGGCCGGCCCCGACGGGCACGATGGCCGTGCAGGCGTACCGCGAGAGCAACGGGATGCTCACGAACAACCGCGACGGCACGTACCAGTACGTCTTCGCGACGAACCTCTCGACGGCGATGATGGGCACGACGCCCATCACCTACGAGCGCAACCGCACGCACCGCATCGTGATCATGATGGGCGGCGCCACGGGCGCGACGGCCGACGCGTTCTATGACTTCGTGCCCGACGGCTCGCCGCTCACCGAGCGCCGCGAGATCGTGCAGACCGCGACGTGCCAGGGGTGCCACGGGGTGAACGAGTTCCACGGGCACGGCGGCGATCGCCTCTCGGTGGAGTCGTGCGCGAGCTGCCACCTCCCCGGCAGCATCGACCCGCACAGCGGCAACACGCTCGACCTGCCCGTGATGATCCACAAGATCCACGCGGGCGGCGAGCTCTCCTCGGTGCGCGGCGCCGACGGCATC
>JAXLYG010000012.1:0-249437 GCA_046351535.1 Polyangiales bacterium | reverse complement strand
GCGCTGCACGAAACACACGCGTCAACCCGTCGCTCACAAGCGCCGGACCCGTCCGGCGCGTCGCTCATGAATTAGCCCGGCGGTGAAGCGCGAAGCGCTGAACCCCGGTCTGAGCTGGGCACAGGGAAGCGTGAAGGGGGGTTGAGGGCTACGACCCGAGGCGCGTGCGGAAGACCAGCAGCGACGTGTGGTCGCCGAGCACCGAGATGCGTCCCGCGGCGGCGCCCCACTGCGTCTGTCCGCCGTTCTCGTCGAAGGTGAAGGTCGTCGAGCCGTTGCCCTGCGACACCTTCGCGTCGAGATCGCGAGGGACCCTCGGGAGCAGCGTGTCCGGCACCAGGTAGGCCGCCGCCACGTCGTTGTCGCGCGTGCCCGACGGGATGATCCGGCCCCCGTACGAGAAGCCCACGTAGAGCTGCACGCGGTCGCGGCCGACGCGGAGGTTGAGCAGCTCGCGCACGGCCTTGGCGAGGCGGCCGTAGGTGATCGTCCCCACGACGGCGCCCGTCACCGCGCCGCCCTCGGTCGCGCGCGTCGGCTGCGCGGAGACGAGGTACACGCGAGGGGCCTGACCCTCGCCCGACGACATCTCGCCGACGCAGGTCCCGCCCGTCCCCTGAAGCGCCGCGCGCACACACGGAAAGGCCGCCCCGAGGTCCCTGCCCGGGATGAAGTCCTGCTCGGGAGCGCGGTCGCCCGCGATGCCCTTTCCGTCGGCGCCGACGGCGGCGATGAACCACGTGGGATAGAGCGTCAGGTCGCGACCCACCTCGGTGCGGTCGTCGTGCATGTCGTGGAGGAGGCGGTTGCGCACGCGCGCGACGTTGCCCGTGTCGGCCACGGCGGGACCCATCTCTCGCGCGACCTTGGTCATCACCTCGGTGAATCCGCGCGTGAGGCGCTCGATGCCCCCTCGCCCTTCGTTCACGTGCTCGACGGCCTTGGCCGCGTTGGCCCTCCCGACGGCGGGGTCGGGTCCCTTGCTGCACGCAGCGATCACACTCGCGGCCACGAGGGCCATTCCCATCGTTCGTACGCTCATACCTGACCTCGACAACGGCGATTG
Organism: Polyangiales bacterium; assembly: GCA_046351535.1. Lineage (GTDB taxonomy): Bacteria > Myxococcota_A > Polyangia > Polyangiales > CAISKJ01. The sequence continues at coordinate 248,371 of JAXLYG010000012.1, read as the reverse complement.
AAGATCGTTTTCGCGCTCACCACGAGTCGTGCGGACGGATGCACTCGGAGAGCGCGCCCGCGCGGCCGCAGCGAGAGAACACGCACGCGCGGCCGTCGGCGCCCACGGTGATGTCGCCCACGCGCCAGAGGGGGTTCGAGCCCGCGGAGCCCGTCGAGCCCGAGAGCGTCACGCGCTCGCTCTCGAAGACCACCACGCCGCCGCAGTAGACGCGCACCACGACGGGCGTGGCTTCGGGGCCGTTGAAGTAGTGAACGCCCACGGCGAAGCGCGTCCCCGCGGCGGCCTGCGTCACGTTGATGTTCTCGGGGCCCGGGAGGTCGCTGATGTGATCGATGTCGAGCTGCGGATTGTTCACCGGACCGTCGGGCGCCCACGTGAGCACGCCGTCGGGGCAGAGCATTCCCACGGAGCGGTCGCAGCGGCAGTTGCCGTAGTAACAGTCGGAGTTGTCGGGCGCGGCGCCCGCCCAGTGCCCCATCGAGCGCGAGAGGTCCGCGAGGTGGAGGTCGATGTCGATGCCGCCGCCCATCGCGTCGCACGAGCGGCAGGAGCGGTCGACGTTCCAGACCAGCTCGACGCGCACGGCCTCGTCGGAGCGCGAGAACGCACGCGTGGTGCACGACGCCGAGTTGCCGCGGGAGTTCGACACGGTGAAGCGCCACACGAAGTTGCCCGCGACGTCGAAGGTGAAGCCCGACACGCGCGCCATCGGCGTGGTGAGCGCCCCGGTGCTCGTCGGCGGCGCGCTCTCGGTCGTCCACCGGTACGTGAGCGGAAGGCCCAGCCGTGACGTCCCCATCCCCGCGAGGCTCACCGTCGAGAAGGGAACCGACACGATGTCCGCGGGGCAGGTCGCGAGCACGTCGGGGTCGACGTGGATGTTCGCGGTGCAGCTCCGCGTGAGGCCGCCGTCGTCGGTGGCCGTGAGCTGCACGGTGTAATCGCCGAGCGCGTCACACACGAACTGCGTCGAGAGGCTCCCCGCCGCGGGGGTCACGGCCGCCATGCTGGTCGCGGGCCTCCGCGTGAGGGTCCAGCCGTAGCGGAGCGCGCGACCGAGGCGCGACGTGGCGCGTCCCGTGAGCGACGCGGTGTCAGACTGGTAGTGCGACTGGTCGTTGGGGCACACGAGGTCGATCGCGGCGTCGGCCTCGATGGTCGTGACGCACGAGTCCGAGTGGCCGAGGGCGTCGCGCACCGTGAGCCGCGCGCGCCAGGTCCCCGCGGCGGCGAGGCGGAGCCCCGTGGCGGCCGAGGCGGGCGTCGTGAGGTTGAGCGCGGGCATCGCGACACCGGCGGGCGCCGTGTCGATGCTCCATGCGAAGAACACGGCGCCACCGGCGGACTGCGAGCCGCGACCGGCGAGCGAGACGGTCTGCGTCTCGACGGCGCGCTGCGACGAGGGGCAGATCGCGGTCACGGTCACGGGCACGTCGGGGATCACCGGGATGTCCCTGGGCGGCACGATGTCGGGCGGCGTCACGCGGTCGACGATGACGGGCACATCGGGAATCACCGGGATGTCGGGGATCACCGGGATGTCGGGGATCACCGGGATGTCAGGCACCACCGGGACGTCGGTCACCACGGCGCCGTCGGGCCGCGGGTCCTTGAGCGCAGAGCGCGCGCCGCACGCGTCGAGGGCGAGCGAGAACACAACGAAGAGCGCCAGGGAGATGCGTGTTTGGAGCGCCATGACGGCGCGATGGTACACCCGCCCCGGGGCCGCGCGTCGACGGTGATCTCACCGCGTCGCGTTGGTGTATCTTCGCGCGCCGTGAGCACCGAACACCACTACCGATCGAACCTCAGGGACACGTTCTTCAACCTCTTCGAGTTCCTCGACACGGGTCGCAACTCGCTCGGGCACGCGCCCTTCGACGCGCTCGACGAGCAGACCGCGCGCGAGTCGCTCAAGGCCATCGAGAAGATCTGCGCGACCGAAGTGGCCGCGAGCTTCGGCGACGCGGACCGTCACCCCGCGCACATGACCGACGACGGGCGCGTCGTGCTGCCCGAGTCGCTCCAGCGCTCGCTGCGGGCTTTCTATGAGGGCGACTGGCACCGCTTCTCGCTGCCGCAGAGCATGGGCGGTGTGGGCGCTCCGCCGTCGCTCGCGTGGGCGTCGTACGAGATGGTGAGCGGCGCCAACGGGGCGGCGAGCTTCTTTCTCGCGGGCCCCATGATGGTGCGCTCGATCGATCGCCTCACGACCGACGCGCAGCGCGGCCGGTACATCCCGCAGATGATCGACCGCGGGTGGAACACCGCCATGGTGCTCACCGAGCCCGACGCGGGCAGCGACGTGGGCGCGGCGCGCGCCCGCGCGGTGCACGTCAAGGACGACGAGTGGCACATCGAGGGCGTCAAGCGCTTCATCACGAACGGCGACTACGAGGGCCCCGAGAACATCGTCCACATCGTGCTCGCGCGCCCTGACGGAGGCCCCGTGGGGACGAAGGGTCTCTCGATGTTCCTCGTGCCCAAGTACTGGGTCGAGAAGGACGGATCGCTCGGCAGGCGCAACGGCTGGTCGGTCACGCGGCTCGAGAAGAAGATGGGCATCCGCTCGTCGGTGACCTGCGAGGTCCACTACGGCGAAAGCCCTGCCGCGCGCTGCTCGTGGGCGAGCGCCACGACGGGATCCGTCCAGATGTTCCACATCATCGAAGGAGACCGCATGGCCATCGGTGTGAAGAGCATGGGACGCTCTCGACGGCCTACCTCGCGCCCTCGCGTACACGAAGGACCGCATTCAGGGACCCGACCTGCTGCGCGCACCGACAAGAACGCGCCGCGCGTTCAGATCATCAAGCACCCCCGACGTGCGCCGCGTGCTCATGAGCCAGAAGGCCTACGCCGAGGCGATGCGCGCGCTCATCCTCTGGACCGCGTCGATTCAGGACCAGGTCGAGATCCTGGTGGGCACAGTGACAAGCGCGCGGCGGAGCTCGACGCCCTCAACGACATCTCTGCTCCCGCTCGTGAAGGGGTGGTCGTCGGAGGCGACGACGGCTTCCTCAGCTCTCGGCTCCAGTGCCTCGGCGGATCGGGCTACTGCGACGACTACCCGATGGAGCAGTACATCCGCGATCAGAAGATCGACACGCTCTACGAGGGGACGACGCACATCCAGGCGCTCGACCTGTTCTTCCGCAAGGTGGCGCGCGACGGCGGGGCGACCTTGCAGAAGCTGCTCGGTCAGGTGCGCGCGTCGCTCGAAGGCGAGCTCTCGGTTCCTGCGCTCGCGAAGGAGCACGCCGCGCTCACGAAGGCCCTCGCCGACGTCGAGGGGATCTTCATGGCGATGCTGGGCAAGGTCGGCGAGTCGCTCTACCACGCGGGGCTCCAGGGCAACCGCGTGCTCTTCGCGCTCGGCGAGCTGGTGTCGGGCTGGCTGGTGCTGCGTCACGCGGCGCTGGCGCTCACGAAGCGCGACGGCGCGTCGGAGACCGACCGCGCGTACTACGACGGCAAGGTCGCGACGGCGCGCTGGTGGGCGGCGAACGTGCTCCCCGGCATCGGTCACGCGCGCGAGCTCATCGAAGCGAGCACGCTCGACCTGATGGACGTCTCCGACGACGCGTTCTGATCTCCGTTTCGAAGTCCCAGACATCCCCGATGACGCGCGAGTGATCGCGCGCGAAGCGTCAGTGAGCGACGCTCGCGCGCCAGTGAGTCGCCGCCGTGTGTCAGAGAGTGCGCGGGAGACGTCAGTGGGTAACGTCCGCGCGTCAGAGCGTTGCTTCCGCGTGTCAGGGAGCGCGCGGGAGATGTCAGAGAGTGTCCGCGAGCGTTCAGAGACGCGCTTTCACGCGCGGGGGGGTCGCTTCCGCGGCGCAGATGTCTCCCGGCGCGCGTCAGATGTGCTCCTCAGCGGGTCAGATGTGGTGCAGAGCGGGCCAGATGTCTGCCAGGTGACCGGATCGTTGGTGGAGCGGCTCAGATGTGAGGCAGAGCAAGGCCAGAGGCGTGACCGGGTACCCGTGGTCCTGCGGTGAGTGATTCGAGATGTGGGTTTGAACGCGTCTGGGAGATGCGTTCGGGCGCGGGGAGGCTCTCGGGAGCGACAGGTGTCGAGTCGGTGGTCGTTGTGGTGGCGGAAGTGTCGAGACATGACTGTCCCGAACGACAGCTTCACCTACGCGCCGCGTGTTGAACCTGGACTATTCATCAGGGTCACGGCGTCGCTCTCGCCGCAGGTTGAAAACCTGCGGCAACATGCGCGAAAGCGACCCAATCGAAGCCCGCTTCGCGGGCTCACAACCTATGGTGGCGACCGCCAAGCGATTCATCAAGGGCGCATGTTGCCGCAGGTTTTCAACCTGCGGCGAGCGTCACGCGGTGCTCGTGGTGAATAATCCGGTGAGACACGCGGCGTGAGGAGGACGAAAGGTTTCGGAACAGTGGTGTTACCCTCGCGGGTCATGAGGTACGACCTCTTTCTCGCGCACGCCTCGGCCGACAAGGCCGTCGCGAACCAGCTCTACGACGCGCTCACCGCGCTCGGCGTCAAGCCTTTCTCGACGCTCGCTCCATCGAGCCGGGAGAGCGTTAGGACCGCGTCATTCCACGCGCGCAGAACTCCGCGCGCCACCGTCGTGCTGGTCACGCGCGCCTGCGACGACGCGTTCTACGTCGGCGAAGAGATCGCCACCGCCATCGCCCGCCACCGCGAGGCGCCCGACGCGCACAGCGTCATCCCCGCGCACCTGGAGGGCATCCCCGCCGACGCCTTCGCGCTCCCCTACAGTCTCCGCGTGATCAACAGGCTCGACGTCCCCGCGCTCGGCGGTGTGGTCGGGCTCGCGGCGAGGCTGTGTGAGCTCGTGACGAAGTGGCGCGGCGCGCCTCTGGTGCCTCCGCCGCCTGCGGCGGCGACCGATCCTCGATGCTCGCCCGCTCTGCTGCGCGGGCGCTGGCAAGCTCCTCGACGTGCAGTTCAGAGCGGTGATCCTCCATGCAGGACTGGAACGCAGCCAGATCGCCGCGCCGATCGCACCGTTGAGCCGACGCGCGCTCGACGTCGTCGGGATGGTGATGCAGGGCGGCGCGCCCGTGTGTCAGCGCGTGTGCGACGCGATCGCGAAGGTCGCGCCCTGGTTGACGTGACGGAGCCTCTCGCGTGGATGACCTCGCCCTCACGCAACGGCTGAAGCGACTCGACGAGCCGCGCTTCCAGGAACGCTCTCGGTGACGCTCGGCGAGCGACGCGCTGACCTTCCGCCGCCGACCGCGGGCGCCTCGATCCGCGTGCAGCGCTTCGTCGAGCTCCTGCCGAAGAACGCGCCCGCGCTTCGCGAGCGCGTGGTGCAGCGGCTCGGCGGTGATGACCCGATCGCAGCGGATCGACGTCTGCCTCGACGCTACGGACGCATTCCCCCTCCTCGGGTACGGCGAGCGCGTCACGCTCGCGCTCGATCCAGGTGTTCGTGCAGCTCCAGGTGAGCCCCCAGTTCGACGACCTCTCGCGGGGACAGGAGCGCCTCGACACGCCGTTCTCCGCGCCGCTCTCCTTGCCGAGACGCTCGTCGCAGCGGCCGAGATGGAACGTCAGGGCGTGGTGCTCCTCGGCGATCGGGATCCGGGCAAGACGACGCTCCTTCAGCACCTCCCACGCGTGTCGCGACAGGCGACGCGTCGCTCGTGGGAATGCCTTCGAGACGCTCGGTGTTCCCTTCGCTTCTCGCGCATCGCGGCGTCACCGCTGCGCCCGAACGGAGCTCCGAGCACGTCTACGGGCCGCGAAGGCAGAAGGACGCCCCGTAGCGAGCGAAACATGAGAGGCGACACGCGTCCGTGGCTGGTGCTCCTCGACGGGCTCGACGAGGTACGGAGCGAGGCGACACGCGTTCGCGTATGCGAGTGGCTCGATGGAGGCTCGACCAGCTCCCGACGGCGCGCTTCGTGGCGACGTGCCGTCACGCGGCGTGGCGGCGTGAGCGAGGCTCGGCGGGCGCTTTCTCCCCGTGCATGTGCTGTCGCTCAGCGACGAGAGCGTCGCGGACACGTCGACCGCTGGTTCTGCGCCGTGGGCGCTACCGGCAGGAGCAAACACCCCCAAGGTGACGGCGACCGCGAAGGAGCGCGCCACCCGACTGCTCACGGTGCTCCGTGACCCCGAGCGGAGCTCGCGGCTGCGCCTCGGAAAGTTGATGTACAGCCCGCTCCTGCTGTCGACGCTGTGCCTCGTCGCGCACCCGCGACCACGAGCTCCTCGACACCGCTTCGAGCTCTACGAGCAGTGCCTCGCTCCTCCTCGACGGCGCCACGAAGCCTCGCCGCGAGGGCAACCAGATCCCCGCGCATCAGGCGCGGCTCATCCTCGAGCGGCTCGCGTGGGACATGCACGCCAACAATGTCGACGAGGAGGCGACCGCGGACTTCAGAGCGCGCGTAGCGCGCGCCATATTCGACGTGCAGGGCCTCGCGATCTCCCCCGCGGACTTCATCGCCTACGTGCGCGACGACTGCGGCGTGCTCGCGAGCCACGACCTCGACCGCTACCGCTTCTTTCACCTCACGTTCATGGAGTTCCTCGCGACCTGCCACGCGCGAAGTCTCGCGACGCGTCGGTCTCGAACGCGCTCGCCGAGCACGGCCACGACGCGCTGGCGCGAGGTGATCGCCCTCGCCGTGACGCGCGGGGGGCTCCTCGATCCGTTGTTGAAGCGCTCGCGCGTCGCGGGACGCTCGGGGCTCCCGAGGTGCGGGCGCTGGTCTCGGACTGCCTCCGTGACGCCGATGTGCTTGGCGAGCGGGTCTTCGTCCGGGTGCTCGATCAGCTCCGAGGAGAGCGCAGGCAGCGACGCGGTGGGCGCGCGCGGCTTCATGGTGGGCGCGGCTCTGGGACGCGAAGCCTGAGGTGCAGACGACGAGCGTGAAGTCCGCGGCTGCCGTGCTGACGCTGCTCCAGGGGCGCTCGTTCGAGGGTGAAGGCGCGCGCCGAGGCGTTGCTCGAAGACCCCGACGCGGCCGTGCGTGAAGCCGCGAGGGCGTACCTTGGAGCTGAAGCGCGAGGAGGTGTCGCTCGTAGAACCTCTGACGGGGATGGTGTTCCTGCGGGTCGAGCCGAGGACCTTTCTCATGGGCTCATCGAAGACGCCGGGCGAGAAGGGCTTCGATGCCGATGCGATTCCCCGGGAGCTACCAGCCACCCGGTGACGATCTCGCGCTCGTACTACGTCGCGCGAGCACCCCGTGACGAACGCGGTCTACGAGCGCTACGTGAAGGCCACGGGAGCGCGCGCGCGCGAACTGGCGCGACTCGAACTTCAGCGACCCGCAGCAACCGGTGACGGACGTCGATTTCAACGAGGCAGTGACCTTCTGCGGTGGCTCTCGAAGAACTCTCCGCTGGCGGCGAAGAGGACTTCGCGTCGACCTGCCCACCGAGGCGAAGTGGGAGTTCGCGGCGCGTGGCGCCGACGGTCGAAAGTACCCTTGGGGCAACGACGCGCCGACGCCTGCGCTCGCGTGCTACGGCGGCGCTGCGCTGGCCCGCGTCGGGAACACGGCGCGGGGCAAGGCCCCTCGGGCTGCGAAGACATGGCGGGCAATGTCTGGGAGTGGTGCCTCGACGCGTGGCGCGATGACTACGGCTCGTCGGCGCCGGTGATCGACCCTTGTCATCCTGTTGACAACAGCGGTTCGCCTCAGGTGATCCGGGGCGGCGCGTGGGACTACCACGCGGAATACCTTCGCTGCGCGACCCGGCTCGGGGACCATCCAGGAACAGGACCTGGACCTGGGCTTCCGTGTGGTGGTTCGTGGTTCCCGCCAGCCGCGCTGAGGAAGAGTGCGGAAGAGCGGATTCCCGGACCGGGGTTCAGCGCAGAGCGCTTCACCGCCGGGCGAAGTCATGAGCGTCGTGCCGGACGAGGAAGCTGGCTGAAGAATGCAGGGCTGCCGCGGTCAGTGCTCGGCGCGCTATGCGCTTGCTCATGGACACGACGACCAACGTACGGATCCGCGAGCCAGTGCGAGACGGTCAGGGTGACGCTCGTGATCGCCGAGAACGCACCTCGCGCTCGACCATCCTGCGCGGCTGCTGTGGACGGCGCTTGGGGATTTCAACCTGTCGCGATTTGTCGACGGAGCCAAGGCGGTCGAAGGGCGAGCAGTCGCGCGGTGACCAGCCCGCGGATGCTCCTGGCTCTGTGGGGCTATGCACTCCTCAACGGCGTTGTGCATGCACGCGAGATCGTGCGACTGACACGCAGTGACGTAGACCGCTGGATCGTCGGCGACGTTCTGGTCGAGCGCAGCACCTCTCGGTCTTCCTCGTCAGCCATCGTGACGCGCTGCTGGAGCTTCTCGGACCTCTGCGGTGCTCTGATGCAGGCGGGGCTGCTGATGCTCCCTTCGCAACGCATGGCGCAGGACGGCACGCGCGTGAACGCCGATGCCTCGCGGAGGTCGTTCCAAACGGCGGCTCAGCTCGAAGCGTGCCGTGAGCAGGCCGCACGGCACCTCAAGGCGACCCTCGCAAAGATGGACGATCCGCCCCTGAGCGCGCGTGCCCATCGGGGGCGCGTGCATGCGGCGCAGCACGCGCTCAGACGGATCGAGGCGGCGACCCGCGCCGCACGAGAGGTCACGGAACGGCGCGCACGCGGAGCGAGAACAAAGCGGAACAAAGCAACGAGGCGAAAGCGTCGACGACCGATCCCGACGCGCGGATGATGAAGATCTCGGGGAGAACCATCGCGCCCGGTTACAACGTGCAACTGGCCACCGTCGGGGACCCACACGGTGGCCCGCTCGCGATCGTGGGCGTCCGTGTCGTGTACCCAGAGCAGCGACAAAGGAAAGTCTGTTACCGATGCGCGGGCTCGTGGCGCGAACGACGGGCCATCGTCCATCGCGAGGTGCTGGCCGACAGCGACCATGTGACCTTGGGCGAGCTTCGCGCCGCGGCCTCGGAAGAGTTCGAGGTGGTGGCTCGGTCCTCGGTGGCGCCCGGAGAGCCGCGAGCAGGACGACGTGACGCGCGTGGATGACGCGCATGAAGAGCGATGCGGCACGGGAGGAATACCGCGGGCGGATGGTGCTGGCTGGAGACGTCCCAACGCTTTGTTGAAGACCAGGTTGCGGCTGTCGCGGATACCGGTGCGGGGACTGGCAAGGTCGAGTGCGTTGCGTTGCTGCCGCCGTCGTGATCGATCTCCACGAACACCGCCGCCACAGCAGGTGAGCGCCGATTTTCAGCCAGCTTCCCCGTCCGGCACGACGCTCATGACTTGACCGGGGTGACGGGCGCCGGAACCAGACCGCACGAACCACCACACGAAAACCCAAGTACGGGATTCGGAGTCTGGGAAGGTCTCCGGTCCGGTCCGCGGTGCGGAGGACCCCTGCGTGGCGGAACCATGCACCGCCCTTGATCACCGGGCAATCTGCTTGTTATCTTCTTGACACGATTGTCGTCGTCTTCCCCATGAGCTCTTCGTCCACTCCCACACGTTTCCTGCGAGGTCGACGAGTCGCCCGCGATTGCCGCGAGGAAAGGCCCCCACGGGCGAAGCGCTTCCGACCGAGCCTTCACCCACTCGTAGTTGGCGCGCGCCTCATCGCCCGTCGCAAGCTCGTCATTTCCCCACGGAAACCCATCGCCGCGGTGCCGCGCGCTGCGTACTCACTCGATCTCCGTCGGCAGATCGATCGTTTCGCCTCGGGCCGCGCTCGCCCATCGACACCGCGAGCGCCTCGTGAAGCGACGCGCCTACCACCGGCCGGTTGGGATGGAAGCGCTGCGCGGCAGCCGTCGGGCTCTGCAGGCGCTCATCATCTGGAACACCACCAGTAGGCTGGCTCGCGATACGCGCCGGAGGCTACGAAGCGCTCGTAGTCCGACACGGTGACAGGCCGCCATGCCGCTCCACGGAAGCTTGCGACCGTCACCCGTTTCGGCTTCATCGATTGGAACGACGTCCCGTCTCCGAACACGAACGTCTACCCCGGCACCTCGACCCGCAGTCGCCCTCGGGCGAGGGTCGCCGATGCGTCGAAGCGCCTCCAACGCGAGCTCGCCGATCTCGCAGCGGCCAGCTCGCTCCGTCGTGCGCGAATGCATCGGCGATCGCGTGTCGCAGCCGCTCACCAGCGCACCATCGCGGAAGGTCGCGATACTCCGCAACCGCGCGGGCGGCGAGCCCAGGAGCCGCCCGGACGCGTAGCCCCGTTCAAGAAGGCCGTGATCGGCGAGGCGCTCGCGGCCAGGCCGAGCGCGCTCGGTGCCCTGGTTGCCATAGACCCCAACGAGGAAGGTGAGCGCGTTCTCCCACGTCGGGTCGAACGCGATCGGGTTCGGCCCGCCGAGCAGATGGTCAGTTTCGTCGGTGACCGCGCCGCGCCCCGAGGCGAACCGCCGTGCTGCGAGGAACTCCTGAAAGCTCCGATGCCACGGTCGCGACGCGCCGCTCTCTGCGATCGTGCTCGTCACGAACGGACTCGAAGCGTAGGGCCCGTATCCGCAGCGAGGCGGTCGAGCAGATCGATGGCGGCGTCGACCGTGCCCAACTCGGGCGACGCGCGAAGGATCACCTCCGCGGCCTCCGCACCTCCAGCGCAGTTCCGCCGGCGCGCTGCATGGCGTCGCAGACACGCTCGACCAGCTCGCGTTTGGCGTCGTAGGTGTAGCCCGTGGTGGTCTTGGCGCGACAGAGGATCTCGACCAACCGCTCGTAGAGATCGGCGAGTGAGTCGGGCAAGGCGTTGCTGGTCGTATACGATCAGCGCGCAGGTGAGGAGCAGCGGATTCGCGACGGGTCCGCCATCACTGCCGCCCTGATGCTTGCGGAGTTCACGGACAGCGATGTCCGTTCCGCGGCGATAGTCGGCGTCTTCGCCCATCGCATCGGCCCATCGCGCGATGATCGCCGTGGCGCGGTCGTCGTTGAGCGCTTCGATCTGCACGAGCCTGAAGCGTTCGCTCACCGCGAGGCCGGTGTGCGCGGTGGGTCGCGTCGTGAGGATCACCCGCGACGCCCAACCCTGCGCGAGGAGCGCGTCGAGCGCCTGGTGCACCTTCGCGCGAAGGTCGACGCCGGGCACCTCGTCGAGCAGGTCGACCAGCACGAGGTAGCGCCCTGCCGTGAGTCCGTCGCGAATTGCAGACGGATCGACCGACTGCGCGCCGTGCTCGATCGGCTCCGCGCGAGCGCCGCGAGGCTCCGAGAGGGTCCCCTCGGTCATCGACGCGGCGAGGCGCCGGGCTTCCACGAGCAGCGGAACGCGTAGAATCGGCGCTCCCGCGGTGGGCGCAGCGACGTCGAGCATGTGGTCGACGCAGGCTTCGCCGAGGTGCATCGAAGTGAGCACGCACGCGATGTGCTGGAGGAGAACCGTCTTGCCCGCACCCGCCGCAGCTTCGACGACCACGTTGGAAGTAACCGGTGCGTGACCAACGCTTCGAGCCAAGGGCCTCGCTCGCTCTGCCCGCCGACCCCGGATTGGCCTCGCATCTTCGCTGTAGGGGTAGCGTCGGGAGGGCGCATCGAACACCACGAGCGCGCCCCTGGCGTCGGCGTACGCGCTCTCTGTCGGCACCGCTCGCAACGGGACGTAGAGCTTCGCGCGGTCGAGCGTCTTGCCGCGGCTGGCCTCGCGTAGCCCCTCGTGGGAGCCGGTCTTCCACTTCGTGTAGCGGGCGCGGAGGTAGGCGCGCTCCCAGGGGAAATCCGCGCGGCGCTCGCGCCCGTCGCGACGGTGACCCACGCCTTCAGCCAGTCGGCGAAGAGGTCCTGCGTGCGAGCGGCGGCTTCGTCCTCGGTCGCGAAGCTGAGGTGCCGCTTCGATGCTCCGACGGATCGGCTTCAGCGCGGCGAACTCATCATCGGGGATCTCGTCGGGGTCGACCTTCGCCGGCTTCAACGCCAGCGCCCCCTCGCGCACGAGCGTGCGGAGCGTGTCTCGTCCGCCCGTGCACCCGCCGACGAAGACCACGCGGAGGTCGCTCTCGCGCACGGGCGACCGCATCGGGCGCGGCCGCGTCGACGACGGTGACCGTCGCGCGGCTCGGGGTCGCTTCCTCGCCGCCTGGAGGTACGCCGAGCTCCGACGCGACGCCGACGAGGGCCACGCGAGGCTTCGCCGCCCACACTGACCGCGGAGCGCCGCCGCGCGCCCGGAGCGCTGCGACGACCTGGGGCCGATCGTCGGCGCGGAACAGGGAGAGCCCTGCGTGGTGGCAGTTCCGCTAGCGCTTGCGACGCTCGGCCTCGGCGTCGAGGTACACGGGGATGAAGCACCGCGAGGGGTCGTCGCGCATGCGATCGATCGCGGCCGTGAATCGTCGCCGATCGCGCAGTCGAGGTCTCCGTCGCGCGCGAGGAGCACCACCACGACGCCCGCGTCGGCGAGCGCCCGCGACGCGACCGAGGAGGTCTTCACCCGGCGCAGGCGAGACTGCGCGCCAGTACACCTTCGCGTCGCGGGCGAGCAACGCATGGAGCTCGCGGGCCTCGTCGCGAGAGGTCTCCGTGCGCGATGAAGAAGAAATCCCACCGTGGCTGGCTGGCTCATCGGGTGCCGATGGGTATCGACGAGATGGGAGGCCGCCGCAGCACCATCGACTCGCGCCCGCTCAAGTCCCGCGCGCCTCCGCCGTACAGAAGACCCGAGCGCCAACGCCTCGCCCCCCTCCCCCGGCGCTCGCACTTCCCCCACGACGGAGTCACCGCCCCATGAGCAGCACCTCACGCTCGACGACTGCCGCCTCCACGCAAGACGCCTCGACTCGCTCCGCGCCACGGCCCTGCACGCCCGCCTCCCTCGTCGCGAAGCACGGAACCGCGGGCGCGTGGCGATCCTGTGCTTCCTCCTCGGCCTCGACGACGCGGGCACCGTCGCGCTCGGCGCGGGCATCGCCCCCTCGCGCATCGTCACCGACAGGCCGGCATCCTCGGCGGCCACGGACTTTCTCAGCGTCGCCAGCGAGGAGCAGCGCGCGCTCCTCTCGCCGCCCGTGAACGACGAGTTCATGTCGTCGGCCGCGACGTGTGTGGCGACGATCGACACGCTCGAACGCGGCATCACACGCCGCAGGTCGCGCCGATCCGCCACGCAGAAGGCGGGGACGAGCGACTTCGACCGCGCGATGTCTGGCGCCCGCGCGAGGCGCAAGCTCTTCCAGAAGCAGCTCATCGCGATGGCGGGCGGCGATGCGGGATGGAAGCAACGCATCAACACCGCGTGCGGCGCCGCCACGACGCTCACCGGCATGGCCGACTCGCTCGACGCGCTCGCCTCCGAGGGACGCGCGCTCGCGAAGGAGGCCGCCGCGAAGGGCGCGAAGGCTGTGGTTCCCGCGGCGAGCTTCGCGGCGATGACGGCGTACGCGAAGCAGCTCCGCGAGACGTCGAAGGCCATCGAGGGCGTCGCCTCGAAGCTCGGCATGCGCAAGGGGGAGCTCGGCTGGTGGTGCGGCGCGGGCGTGTGGTTCCTTCAGACGCTCGTCGAGATGTTCAACGCGGCGCACGCCGTCGACGTGATGGTGCCCAAGCTCGCGTTCAGCGCCCTCCGCACTGCGCTCACGCCGACGAGCACGAAGCGCAAGACCGCGAAGACGCCGAAGACGCCGAGCGCGCCCACGGGCTGAGCGCAGCCGTCTTCTCGCGCTGCCAGGCGACGTGCCGGTGTTCCGGCAGACCGTCACCCCGGACAACATCACGAGCGACGTGCCGGACGTGGTCCGGCACTTGTGTCGCTACGAAGTGATCGCGACGAAAAGCAAACGCGTCGTGTTGCGGCTCGTTGCACGCGCGCCTACCGCTCTACACCGCCACCGCCAACACCAGTGCCGGACCACGAAGCTGGCTGAAAATGCCGCTTGAGTCCCGGGGTTCGGAGGACCGTCACCCAGGCAAATTCATGAGCGCCGCACCGGGCATTGCCCGGCGCTCGCGTCAGCAGGCGGAGCGCAGGCGGTCAGAGCTTCGAGATCTCTCGGCACCGCGACCAGTTCACGTTCGACGCCTTCGCCACGCCACCCCATGAGCGCCGGGCAATGCCCGGTGCGGCGCTCATGAATTTGCCCGGGGTGACGGTCCTCCGGAACGGGACTCAACGGCATTTCAGCCAGCTTCCACGTCCGGCACGTCGCTCGCTGATGTGCCCGGGGTGACGGTCTGCCGGAACCCCGGCTCGAAAGCCTCTTTCGCCTACGGGATGCTCGATGCTCTCGGGTCGTCCGCGACGAGGAGAGCGACGGCGACGTGCGAGCGCGCGACGCGCAGCTCTCGGCGCATGAGGTGATGTTGTTGCTGGCGGTTCCGTCGATCAACGCGGCGCTGCGAGACGAGCTCGATGACCTGGGGCTCGCGATGGAGCCATCGCTCGACGGCTTCGTTTCGTCGACCGCGGACACGCTCCCGCTGGTGATCGTCGACCTCGGCGTGGTGGCCGAGCGCGAGGACGATGACGTGCTGCGCGCCTTCGCGGGGCGACGGGTGCGCACGCCGGCAGCGCAACGATGGATGAGGCAGCAGCAAAGCAAGCGGAGCGACACGATGAGCACACAGGCAACGCCAGAGCTCGAAGGCTACGAGGACTTCGTCCACTTCATGCTCGACGGGCTCACCCCCGAAGAGAAGATGATGGGCCTCACGCCCAAGGAGCGTCTCGCGGGGCTCGCCCCCGAACGGATTGCCAGCGCCCTCGAGCCCGAGCGGCGTCTCGCCGGACTGGCGCCCGAACACGTCGTGCTCGCCCTCCCTGTGGAGGTGCTGCGCGCTCTCCGACGACGACATCGCGACGCTGCCCGACGACGTGCGGCGCGAGGTGCGCGCGCGACGAGCGCCTTGATCCGCGAGCGACGAAGCGCGCACAGCCGGATGTGATCTTCCGTATGGCTGCCCCTTCGTTCGGCGCGCTCCGTGCCAACACGCGACTGCGAGAGGGCTACCAGAACGGCGAGCACCGCCAAGGCGGCTGGCGCGTTCTCCTCGATCCGAGTGTCGGGAACGCGTGATAGCGCGGGCGTGATCGAGACGTCTCACTCCAGAACTACAAGGGTCACACCGACACGACGATTCCTGCGCCCGCCTCCGGTGCTCGTGAGGAGAACGCGAGCGGAAAGACCAGCCGCTGGAGCTCGTTCGCGACGTCTTGAGGAGGGATGACCGACACCCTACCGCTCGACACGCTTCGCCGCGGCGCGCTCCCTGCGCTACGAGCTCGTGCATCACTCGGGGGCAAGCGCCACGCGCGCGCCGAGTACACGCCCAACAGGGCGATGTCTTGCGCGCCGTGCAGCGCGACGTCGCGGACGACGACGGCGCGGAAGACCGTCGCCCCAACGTGGCGGTGCTCTCACTGGACGCACGCACCCTCGCGGCCTCTTCGACGCCGCGGTCGTCGCAACCCGACGCTCGGCCCTCGGGGTCAGGGGCTCGCGCGCGTCGGTGCTGGCGCACCTGCTCCTGACCGACGGCGAGCGCTGGCGCATCGTCGAACGGTTGCGTGCGGTGGTTCCGATCGTGCGCGAGGTGTCTTTTCAGCGGGTGCCGAAGACGGAGGATGTCGTCCGGGCGATCCAGGTCGAGCGGCGGCACGGGTGCAGATCACCGAGAAGGTCACGTCGATCCACGACGCGTTGCTGTTCTCCTTCACGGACGCGCCGCACATCCCGCGGCGCAGGTGGCGAAGGAACACTCCTCGCCCTCGGCATCTTCACGGCGCTGGAGACCCTCGAACGCCGCGAAGGGATCGTCGACGGCCGCGTGGTGACGCCGACGGAGGTGGTCCTCCTCGATGACATCGACCGCGCGCTCCACCCTCGTGCGCAGCGGGACGCTCATCACGGCGCTCCGCGCAGCGCTGGCGGGTCGCCGGAGCTTCAGATTCTGGCGACGTCGCCTCGCCCTACCTCGTGGACGCGCTGACGCCCGACGAGGTCGTGGTGATGGGGCGCGACGCAGAGGCGTGATCCACGCGGAAAGCGACTTGGCGACTTCCCCGATGCGCGGCTCCGACGGATGCTCTCCACGGGTGAGCTCTGGATGACCGAGGGCGACGCCTGGGTGATTCGGTGACGCTGCGCGTCCGCAGGTGGTGGCCGAAGACGTTCTCGGCATGACGCTGGCGCGCGACCTGTGCGACCGCGTGGTGATCGAGCGCGGCCCCGGCTGGTTGGCGGATCTCTGGCACGACGTGGTCACCCGCGATTCGCAGCGCCAATGGAGCGGCCTGGATGCCTCGACGGGATACGTCACGTGGGGGCGGGATGAAGGAACTCGACGCTGCGTCTCGGGCTGCGCACGCACGGGCTCGGCATATCGGGTGGCGCCTTCGAGGGCGTACCGAACGGCGCACGCGGCGGCGATGCTCACGCCGCGTCCCGATGTGTTGGTGATGTGCCGCGACACCGACCGCACGCCTGGCCTGCGGGCTGACGCTCACCGGTGTGGAGCGTGCGCGCGTGGAAGGGAGGACATCCCGATGCTCCTCGCGGTGGCGCGCCCGGAGTCGGAGGCTTGGGTGATCGGCGGCCGACCCCTCCACTGCAACGAGCGAGAAGCCCGGGTCACGCTCGCGCGGACGCTCGGCTTCGACCCCGTCGAAGGCCGCACAAGATGACCGCGAACACGGGCGACGCACGCGACACGAAGCGCTGCTGCGTTCTTGATCCCGCGAAAGTGCACTCCTCCTCGTGGAGTCCTGCTGGCGAGACACCGCGCTTGAGGACCTCACGCGCCGTGGCGCGTCCACCGGGCTCCCCGAGGCCATCGCCGACGTCGAACGGACGCTCCCTACCGCGACTCTGTAGCGCGCCGTCATCGCGCCGTTGAGCCGCGAGCATTGAATTGCGCGCATCAGCCCGCGGGGCTCAAGCCCGAGCGGCCTCTCGCAGGACTCGCACCCGAACTGATTGCCAGCGCCCTCGAGCCCGAGCAGCGTCTCGCGGGACTGGCGCCCGAACACGTCGCGCTCGCCCTCCCTGTGGAGGTGCTGCGCGCGCTCTCCGACGACGACATCGCGGCGCTGCCCGACGACGTGCAGCGCGAGGTGCGCGCGACGAGCGCGCTGAGCGGCGCCTGATCACCATCACCGAACGCGCCGCGCGCCATCGCCGTGACGCGACGCTGCGGGAGCGCAGACACACGCCCTCGCTCGGAGAAGCGCCGTCTTGACATGGCGCGCGCCCGACGATGTATTCGCCCGATGAGAGGACCTTCACTTCACGCACCGGGCGTGCGCTGCTGATCTTCGCGACGCTCGCCGCCTGCTCGCCGCGCGCCGCGAGAGGAGCGGCCCTCCGTGACCGAAGACGCCGAGCGGAGACGACGCCTCCGACGCGACGCCGTCCGACGGCGCACAGTCCGACATCGCGCCGTCGGACGATGCCGCCGACGCTTCGCTCGACGTCGCCTCCGACGTCTGCGCCCGTACGTCTGCGCCCGATGCCGTCTGCGCCCGTGCGTCTTCGCCCGACGTGTCTGCGCCCAGCGTGTCTGCGCCCGACGTGTCTGCGCCCGACGTGTCTGCGCCTACGGCGCGCCACCACCGACGCGGGCGCCGACGTCGCCGCCGACGCGTCGACCTGCCGCTCCGACCGCGACTGCTCCGGGGCCGGACAGGTCTGCGACCTCACTCGCATGACCTGCGTCGACTGCCTGCGCGACGTCGACTGCCCGACCGCAGGGCAGCAGTGCTTGGGCTTCCGCTGCGTGACGCCGACGCGCTGCACCTCGTCGCGCACGTGTCCGGGTCAGGTGTGCGACACGACGCGCGGCGCCTGCGTCGACTGCGTCACCGCGCTCGACTGTCCGGTGGGTCAGGTGTGCTACAGCAACGCCTGCGGGGCCGCGCCGCCGCCGTGCCGCTCGGACCGCGACTGCTCGTCGCGCATGCAGGTCTGCAACCTCGCTCGCATGACCTGCGTCGACTGCGCCGCCGACACCGACTGCCCCATGGGACGCTTCTGCGACGCCGACGGGAGCTGCGTCCCGCAGGTGTGCGCGCCCGACTCCGCGAGCTGCGCCGATGAGACCTCGCGGCGCGTGTGCTCGTCCGACGGGCGGCGGGTCACGGTGGTGCCCTGTCCGACGGTGAGCAACGGCACCTCGCGCTGCGTCGACGGCGCGTGCGCGCCCACGTGCTCCGCGGGCTTCGCCGACTGCGACATGAACCCGTCCAACGGCTGCGAGGTCAACACCCAGACCAGCGCCACGAACTGCGGCGCGTGCGGCGCCGCGTGCCCCACCGCGGGCGGCACCGCGAGCTGCGCGGCGGGCGCGTGCGCTCTCACGTGCCTCTCGGGCCTCGGCAACTGCGACGGCAACGCCGCCAACGGCTGCGAGACCAACACCGCGTCGAGCGCCTCGAACTGCGGACGCTGCGGCAACTCCTGCGGCGCGGGCCAGAGCTGCGCGGCGGGCGTGTGCGTCACCACGTCGTGCCCGACGGGCCGGACGCTCTGCGGCGCCACCTGCGTCGACCTCTCGACGGACCTGAGCAACTGCGGCGCATGCGGCCGCGCGTGCGTCGTCGCCAACGGCGCGCCGACGTGCATGGCGGGCACCTGCCAGGTGGCGTCGTGCCTCGCGGGCTTCGCCAACTGCAACGCCGGCGTGGCCGACGGGTGCGAGGCCAACCTCACCACGTCGTCGACGAACTGCGCTGCCTGCGGCCGCGTGTGCTCGCTGGCGAACGCCACGTCGTCGTGCGTCGCGAGCACATGCCAGGTGGCGACGTGCCTCTCGGGCTTCGCCAACTGCAACGGCGCCGCGTCAGACGGCTGCGAGGTCAGCCTCACCACGTCGTCGACGAACTGCGGCGCCTGCGGCGTCGCGTGCGGCACGGGCAGGACGTGTCAGTCCGGCGTGTGCGTGACCAACCCCTGCCCGACGGGCCAGGTGCTCTGCGGCACGACCTGCCGCAACATCGCGACGGACCCGATCAACTGCGGCGGCTGCTCGGTGACCTGCGGCACGGGCAGGGTGTGCCTCTCGGGTATCTGCACCACGCCCCCGCTCCGCTTCACGATGACCTGGAGCACCACCGCCGACCTCGACCTCGCCATCGTCACCCCGCGCGGCATCGTCATCAATTACAGCGCGCCGTCGGGCGACGGCGGAACCCACGGCGGAGACAGCACGACCCTCGGCCCCGAGACGGTCACCTGGTCGACCACGCCCCCGACGGGCACGTACTCCGTGTGCGCGATCCCGTATCGCCTCACGACGACGACGTCGTTCTCGATCCAGGTGCTCCGCGCGGGCTCCGTCGCGACCACGCGCACGGGCAGCTACTCGACCACGGCGCCGGCGGGCACGGTGTGCTCTCGCACGAGCCCCTACCGCATCTTCGACTTCGCGTACTGACCGCGCCCTCGCCGCCGTCCGCTCGTCCTCCGTCACCGGAGGATGCGCGGACACAGCGGCCCCCTGCGGCGCGATGAGCTCGATGACCCGGCACTCGCGATGGAGCCGTCGAGCGACGGGCACCATTTCGTCGACCGCGGGCGCGCTCCTGCTGGTGCTCGTCGACCTCGGCGTGGAGGCAGAGCGAGAGCACGATGATGTGCTGCGCGCGGCGCGCCTTGTCAGAGGCAGTCGAACCACCACCACGCGCGCGTGAAGTCGAGGCGGGCGAGGTCGCTCGGAGGCACGAACACGTGCCCCACGCCCGCGTCGCCCCACGCCAGACCCGCCGCGGGCTCTTCGCACACCTGAAGCAGTTGCAGGTGATCGGCTCGCTCGGGGTCTGTCTGCCTCGGGTCTTGCTGATTGAAGAACGCGTAACCGCCGAGCTTCGTGTGCGCGAATGAGAACGCCTTCGCGAGCGCGCGTATCGCCTTCGTGTCAGCCGCGAGCGCGGGGCAGCGGCGCGCGAGCGCGACGTCGGTGGGGGCGGCGGGCTCGACCTCCGAGGTGCTCGAGAGCGCACAGCAGCGAGGGACGAGAGGCTTCGCCGTGGCGGGCGCCGACGTCGACGCCGAAGGCGGGTCGGAGACGTAGAGGACCTTCACCCCGGCCTCCATGACGCGGCGACCGCGGCGCGCGTCGTCGGTGATGAAGAACAGCAGGAGGCCGACTCGGGGCAGCGCCCGCGGCAGCGACACCGTCGCCAGATCGACCTGGAGGAGAAAGCTCATCGCGGCGCCGTCAGGCCCGGTGGGCCACGCGACGGTCGCCGGCAACGATGGATCGCCGCCGATGCGCGAGGCGGGCATCGCCTCGGAGTTCGACCCGACCGCAATCAGCTTCGCCAGCGGCACCCACGTGCTGGCGAGTGCGTCTTCGTACGGCGCCACGACCTTGGGGAGCCTGCCGCGGTGGGCGATCGGCGCGAGCTCCGCGCGCCACGCGTCGAGCGGCGCACCGAAGAGCGAGCGTCGCGCCACTGTCGCGCTCGCGCGCATCGCCAGCTCGAAAGCGGCGCGCGCCTCCGCGACGCTCCCGGACGCCGCTTCGAAGTGCGCGAGACGGAGAAGCTCCGCGGCGTGAGCCGCGGGACGTCTCGGAGGGTCTACCTCGAGCGCGTCGCGCGTCCTCGCTGCGGCCGCGGCCCACGCTCTTGCGGCGCCCGCTCCCCCGCCGATCGCCGCAGCGCGAAGCGCCATCGCGCGCTCGCGAAGCCTCGCCGCATCGGGCTTCATGCCGACACGCGCGCTCGCGATCCGAGCCACGTCGGACCACGCGCTCGTGAGGCCCGCGCTCAGGCCCGCGCTCAGCGGCGCGGCGTCATCGTCGGAGAGCTCGTCGATGGCCACGCGCACGTCGCGTTCGCATGCCGCGATTCGCTCCCACGAGCCGACGCCGTGGTCGAGCGCGCTGAGCTCGTCTCCAACTGCCGTCGACAACGCGGCGATGGCTTCGAGCAGCTCCGCGCGCGTCTTCGCGCGCTCCGGCGTGGGCGCGGCGCTCGGGGCCGACAGCGCGCGCAACGCCTCTCGAAGCGGCGCGACCCGCTCGTCAGGCACCGTCGCGCTCACCGCGATCTCTGCGCCGCGCTTCCACGTGAGCTCGAATGCGGGAGGTGCGCTGCGCCGAACGCGCACCGCGATCAACCCATCGGCCGCGCGAACGCTCACGACCTCGACGCCCGACGCGCGCCCCACACGCCGCTCCTGACCGCTGACGTGCCAGGGCTGCGGGGCGTCCCACGCGAGCGTCGCGAGGGCGCCTCCGGTCGCCGCAGACTCCGCGGTGAGGAGCCTCTCGATCCAATGCGCTTCGTCGCTCACCGCGGCTGTCTGCGCGCGCTCGTTGATCGTCGTCTCTGCCATCGCGGTCGACACTCTCTGCGCGCGTCGTGGCGGCAGGGCGCTCGCCCTTTCGCGCGCCCGATTCGCATCGAAACGCGCCCGCGAAACAGCGTCAGAAGACCGTGGTTGACCGCGGCCACGCTCGGCGTGGGCCTCGGTGTGTCGTCTGCGCTCAGAACTCGATGTTCGCGTTCTGATAGAGCGGGTTGGCGTTCTGGTAGAGCGGGTTCGACGCGCCGGCCTTGATGCCGGTGCGAATGACGAGCTTCTTCTTCATCGAGAGTCCTCCGCGGTGCGTTTGATCGCCGACGCGTTCTCGCTCCATCGGGGCGCTCTCGTCAAGACGACGCGCCTCTCGGCTCCGGGCGCGCTGTGCGAAGATGCGCGCATGCCCGATTCCCCCGCGATCAAGCGCTGGGTCGCCGCGGGTTCGCCCTCGCGCGGCCCCCTCGCGTTGCCCGCGCCACGCGTCGCGCTGAAGCGACCCGTCACGGCGCGGTCGCTCTCGCCCGACGCTCCTGAAGGAGAGGCGCCGCTCTGCCTCCTCACCGAGCTCGACGGCACGCCGCTCTACCTCCACACGCGCACGGGCGCGGTGATCTCGCTCCACCACGACGCGACGCTCTCCGAGGTCGCGGCGGAACTCGCGACGACGAGCAAGACCCCGCGGGCCTTCGCCGACGGCCTCGCTCGTCAGGGCGGCGGCATCGACCTCGACGCGTTGCTCGGCCTCGCGCGAGCGGTCGAGGCCTGGCCGAAGTGGCGCCCTCGCGGTCAGTCGCCCTCCGATCGCGCGAAGGTGATGTGCGAGGGGCTCGGCGTGGCTCCGGCGAAGCTCGCCGAGAGGCTCCGGGAGAGGCCCGAGGTGTACGAGTGGCTCGGCCTCGATGCGAGCGCGCTCGACGACCTCGCGCGCGGCGTGGTGCGCGCTCCGGCTCGCGCGAAACCCGCCCCGGCGCCGACCGCGCCGCGCGTGATCGAAGCGCTCGGCGACCTCGACGACCTCTCGGGCGTGCGATCGCTCGACCTCCGCCCGAGGCTCGAGGCGAAGGCCTTCGCGAGGCTCGCAGCGCTCACCGAGCTCGAGCACCTGATCGTGCGGCTCGCAGAGGGAGCGGCGGTCCCGTCGACGCTGGTGAACCTCCAGACGCTCACGGTCTTCAACGGCTCGGTGCCGTCGCTGCCCCGGCTCGAGCGGCTCACCGCGTGAGCGCCAGCGTCGCTCCCGCGCGCGATGCCGCGGCTCGTCGAGCTGAGCTGGCAGCCCGCGGACGCGGGTCTGAGCGAGGCGCTCAAGGCCATCGCGTCGTACCCCGCGCTGCGGCGCCTGGTGATCTTCAACGCCTGGCCCGAGAAGCCGAAGATCCCCGCGGGATTTCGACGCCTCGCGCAGCTCGAGTCGCTGGGCTTCGTGAACAGCGCGTACGCCCGAGACGCGGCCGGTCTGCGCGCGCTGCGCGAGGCGCTGAAGGGGTGCGACGTCACCGCGCGCTGAGCGCACGCGCCCGACGCCCACGACGAGGGCGGCGAGGCAATGGTCACTCGAATGCCCGGAGCGTCTGACCAGGGGGTCTTGTCGGTTCACGCAACTCGCTTGAAACAAGCCACGCCCGTGCGGCGCGCGGCGTGCTTCACGAGACCGACGCGCCTCGTGGTGCGGGCGACGCGGTGGTGCGCCGAAGCAATCGGCGCCTCGCACGTCGCTGGAGGGATCGATCGATGGCAGCTCTCGACAGGGTCTCTCGACGCGCAGCGTTCTCGGTGCTGCGGGTGCTCCTGCTCGCGCTCGTCGCGCTGCTGGTTGCGCCCTCCGCGGCGTGGGCGCAGTGCGATGCCGGCGCGTGCGTCGACGTGGTCAGACCGCCCGATGCGTCGACCGATGTGGGCGTCACCCCCGACGCGTCGGGGCCCCGGTGCGGCGACCTCGTGTGCAATGGCGCCGAGACCTGCTCCTCCTGCGCGATGGACTGCGGCGCCTGTCGCGTCTGCGGCGACGGCGTGTGCCTCTCGCCCGAGACGTGCAGCTCGTGTCCGATCGACTGCCGCCCCTGCGCGCCACCCGACGCAGGGCCGCCCGATGTGATCGTTCCCGATGTGATCGCGCCCGACGTGGTCACGCCCGATGTGTTCGTTCCCGATGTGGTCGCGCCTGATGTGATCACGCCCGATGTGTTCGTTCCCGATGTGGTCGCGCCTGATGTGGTCACGCCCGATGTGTTCGCGCCCGATGTGATCGCCCCCGACGTCTCGATCGATCGACCGGTGTTCGACGTGGCGACCGATCTGCCGGGCCCTGATGTGCTCGACGCGCCGCCGACCGACACGGGTTCGCGCGATGTGATGTCGCCGCCCGATGTGCCTCCGACCGACACGGGTTCGCGCGATGTGATGTCGCCGCCTGACGTGATGTCGCCCCCTGACGCGCCGCCGTCTGACGCGATGATGTGCACGATGCCGCCGATGCGTCCGTCGACGCCGCCGCCCGTGGAGGTGAGCTACGCGTACAACACGCCGACCTTCTTCGGCATCGGCATCTCGTACACGTTCGCGATGTCGTTCATGGCCTCGGCGGGCGCGGGCATGGGCATGTGCACCGACAGCATGAGCGCGGGCGGAAGCGCCGAGGTGTGCGGCCAGGCCTTCGGGCAGATCGCGTGTGTGGCGGGCATGGTGTCGGGATCGGGCGAGTGCACGATGCCGCAGGTGTGCCGCATGGCGCCGACCTTCTCGTGCGACGAGTCGCGGCGCTGCTGCGCGGTCGCGGGCACCATCGGCGCGTCGGTGTCGCGAGGCTTCGTCGGCGAGCGCGACTTCGGTCCGTTCTCGTGCGAGTACGACCTGCGCGGCACGGTGGGCGCCTCGATCGCCCCCGGCATGCGACAGGGCCCCGGATGCGCATGCCAGCCGCGGCAGCTGGAGCTCACCGGACGCGTGACCCTCGGCGCGTCGGGCGGCGGCGCGTGCTCGATCAAGCTGTTCGGCGCCACCGTGGGCGTCGGCGTGTCGGCCTCGGTGTGCGCCAACGGCGGCGTGTCGGGGCGCCTCGGCTGCGGCCTCGGGCTCTCGCCCGTCGGCGGGGCCGGGTTTCAAATCAACTTTCCGCGCATTCGAATCGGATGGATCACCATCTCGCCGACCACCTTCAGCCGCTCGACGGGAACGGGGTGCTGACCATGTCGCTCACGCGTACGCCGCTGCTCCTCGTCGCGTTCGCCCTCGCCGTTGCGGGCTGCGGATCGTCGACGCCCTCGACCGTCGACGCCTCGGTCTCGGACGCGACGCCCACCAACGACCTCGTGCCCGCCTCGCCGCCCGAAGGGCTCGCGCCGCAGGGCGGAGAGCCCATGTTCTCGCTCGACACCACGACGCCCACCCTCGAGGTCGCCATCGAGGGAGACATGCAGCACCGTCTTCAGGGCGTACTCGCCGACGCGTTGGGGCGCCGCGCGCTGCGGTACACCCTCGACGCGAGCCGCAGCGAGCTCGTCGCCGACGCGGGCTGGAACCTCCCGCCCGCCGCCGCCGTGCGCCTCGGCGGAGACACCATGGTGTGCTTCAACACGCTCACCGGCGTTCCGTCGTCGAACACGCGCGGCGCGATGCCCGACCCGACGCTCGGGATGGAGGTGCGCTGCCGGCTCCGTACGGCCGCGGGATGGGGGCCCACCGAGACCCTCGCCACGACGACGCGCGGCGCGTGGGTGCAGCGCGTGGTGGCGACCCCCGAGGGCTTTCGCGTGCTCCTCTACGGCGACGAGGGCTGGATGCTCGCCCCCGCAGGACCGCAGCACGGCGTGTACGACGCCACCTGGACGAACGGCCACTGGAGCGACGTGCGCTTCGTGATGGCCGCCCCGCGCGAGTAGCGCCCGCGCGGCGCCCCGTTCACATGTCGTAGAACGCGTTTAGAGATCATCGTGATGTCGCCCGAACGCCTCGACGCCGTGTTCCGATCGCCCGACGACTCGCGGCGACGCGCCCTCGCCGAGGGTCGCGCGGAGTCCATCGACCGCTCGGGCTTTCCCGTGACCACCCGATGACGCTCGGGAGCTCACGTGCGCCCTCGGAGTCCCCTGGCATGACGCCTGGCGCGCCGTATCGGTCTCCGCAACCGCTGGCGCGTCCGCCACGGCCTCCGCTCGCGGCCCTCGGCGCGACGCTGCTGCTCTTCTCCTTCCTCGGCGTGTTCACGACGTCGAAGCTCGAGACGATGGCGATGCTCCGCGGCGACGCGCCGGGCATCGCCCCGCGCGACATGCAGCTCGTCGGTGAGCGCCGACGCTTCACGCCCTACCAGGCGGAGTACGACCTCGTCGCGCCCGACGACCCCACGCGCGCCCTCTGGACCATCCAGCTCACCTCGGCGCAGATGCGCGAGCGGCGCTACGGCGACGTGCTGCGCGTGCGGTGCCTCGACGACGAGCGCGCGTGCTACCTGCGCGACTCGGTGTACGTGAACGACGGCAACGTGCAGTTCGACCGCGGGCTCCGCGTGATCGAGCTCGCGGTCCTCGCCGTCTGCGTCGCCGTGCTTGCGCGGCGCATCGTGCGATGGCGGGCCGCGCTGCGGGTGCTCCGTCCGCGCGACGACGCGTAGCCGACACGACGCGCGCCGACGCACGCCCGCGAGACGCATCGGCCGCGCCCCTCACCCTGCCGCCCGACGTCGCGCGGGCAAGCGACTTCGTCGCCGCGGCGGCGTGTGCTCGCCGTAGAGTCGTCGGATGCCGCACCACCCCGTCGCGTGCCCGGTCTGCGGGCAGGTCATGCAGAAGCACAACATCCCCCAGGGCCTCGAGGTCGATCACTGCGCGACGCATGGCGTGTGGCTCGATCACGGCGAGCTCGAGGCGCTCCTTCGCATCGCGCAGCCCGCGGCGACGGCGTACGAGGCTCCACGCGAGGCGCCCTCGTCAGGCGTCGGAGCCGCGGTGAAGCAGGTCGGGCAGCAGTTCGGTCAGAGCGTGGTGATGGGAGCGGGCGCGACGCTCGGCAACCGCATCATCGGCGGCATTCTCGACTCGGTGTTCGGACGCTGACGTCGTCGGTCTCGCGCGAGATGCAGACGTCTGCACCTGCGACCCCGCCCCGGTGTTGCGACTGCCGTCGTCGAAGCTCGTCGACGCTCCCATCATCGGCTGCGCCGTGTCGGGCCTCCTCATCGAGCGCACGCACACAGACGACGGCGTGATGGTGGTGTTCGGGTGAGATGTCGGGCGTCGCTCGATGGCGAAACCGTCTTCGAGATTCATCCGCGCGACGCGGGCGCCGAGTGACGCAACGCGCCGAAGCGCTGCCTCGCCGTCAGGGCGTGCGCGGACGCGGGCGGACGGTGATCCCCAACGTCGGCGCCGCGCGGCTCAACACCTCGCTCCAGCGCGTGTCGCGATACGCCACCTGCCTCGGATAGAACGCGAACCACCCCTCTAGCGCAGGGACCATCGTCGACACGCCGCACCACCCCGCCGACGCGCGGTCGTCGCCGCGGCGGAGGTGCTCCATCACGAGCTCGCGGCGCACCCAGCGCTCCACGTCGGAGGCGGCGCGCGTCACGGCGGGGCCGCGTCCCGAGGCGAGCGCGTCGGTCACCTGGAGGAGGTCGTAGTTCTGCTCCATCCCCGCGGAGAAGCACGGACGCAGCGAGGTGAGCGTGCCCCCGTCGGGCGGCGACGGGCCGTCGAGGAGCGCGTCGGAGAGCGCGCGGGCGAGCGGAGTCCAGCGATCGAGCGCGGCGGTGCGAACGAGCGTGTAGCTGCGAAAGTTGAGGTCGGCGCGCGCGACGACGCGCGAGAGATCCCGCGGCGACGCGTCGGGATGCGCGGCCGCGTAGTCGAGGAGCGACGCGTAGTACGTGTTGCACGTGCCCACCTCGCGCTGGCTCGCGAGCACGGCCTCGCTCGTCGCGCGGAGGTTCGAGAGCGCCTCGATCGACGCCCTCCCGCACTGCTGAAGGAACACCAGCGGGACCGCGCGCGCGTCGAGTCGGTGACGACGCATCCACGCGCGGAGCACGTCGCCCACGGCGCGCGCCGAG
This sequence comes from Polyangiales bacterium, assembly GCA_046351535.1. Lineage (GTDB taxonomy): Bacteria > Myxococcota_A > Polyangia > Polyangiales > CAISKJ01. Next base: position 221,123 of record JAXLYG010000012.1, on the reverse strand, counting down.
AGCCACGTCGGCGCCGAGGCGACCGATGCGTCGAGCCCCGGACGCTCGTCGTAGCCCATCTGATCGAGCATCCCGCCGTGATCGAGGAAGACCACCACGTAGCGTCGCGCGCGCGCTTCGGACACGGCCCCGTCGAGCAGCGCCGCGACCTGCGCGGGGTCGGCGCTGTCCTCGCTTCGAATCCGTCGCTCGCGCTTCGCGTCGCGGGTGATGAGCCGAACGCGCAGTCCGTCACGCGCGACGCCGTCGGAGAGCACGGTGACGGCCACGCGCGGGTGTTCCGCGACCCGCTGCAACGCCTCGGTGATCGGCGCGGTGCAGCGATCGAGGTCGTTGTCGTAGGGCATCACGTAGACGAAGTGCCAGTCGTAGGGGGGCGCGAGGAGGGCGCGGGCGACGCGTCCGGCGGCGACCCCCGCGACCGTGACGAGCGCGAGGCGAAGGGCGATGGCGCGGCGCGACGGGCTCATGAGGAAATCACAGACGTAGGAGGCCGCGCAGAGGTTCCGTGCTGCGAACGAGGGGAGCGGCCGTGGCGACGTCGAGCATACCGCCGCGGGCTGTTTCTGAACGGTGCCCGACGCGTCGCGCGGAGTTCGTGGCGGGGGTTCGCTCGGTCTCGATCTGCGCCGGTGAAACGCGAGCATCCCCACACGCTCCGTGACGCGCCACGGCGACGAATGACGTGCGTCAGCCCGGCGCCCATCGCGGCACGACTTCGCCTCACACGTGGATATCGAAGAGTCGTACCCTCGCGCGGCGCGCCGCCCCGTGGGCGTCAACGCTCCGTCCACTCCGACCAGGACGCATCCATGACCACGAGATCCTTGAGACCGCTTCTCCTGCTCGCCGCCCTCGCGCTGATCGCGTCGTGCGGCAACAGCGCGACCTCCACGCTGGGAGGTCCCGACGCGTCGGACGACGCAACGAAGGACGGCGCCGCCAACGACGGCGCGAACGACGGCAACGCGAACGACATCGCGAGCGACGGCGCCGCCAACGACGGCGCGAACGACGGCGCTGCGGGCGACGGCTCCGACGACGGCGCTTCGGGCGACGGGAGCGCCAGCGACGGCTCCGACGACGGCGCTTCAGGCGACGGCAGCGCGGGCGATGGCAGCGCGGGCGACGGCAGCGCGGGCGACGGCAGCGCGGGCGACGGCGCGACGGGCGACGCGAGCGGCGACGCGGGAGCTGGTCTCACGGGTCGGGCCCGCTGCGGCGGCGCCTTGCGTGTACACGGGGAACAACGCCGCCAACTGCGGCGCGTGCGAGCGCGTGCGGCGCGACGCAGTTCTGTCTCAACAGCAGGTGCGCCTGTCCGCTTGGTCAGATGGCCTGCGGATCGAGGCTGCGTCGACATCAGCTCCGACACGAGCAACTGCGGCATACGGGCGCGCGTGCCCCGCGGGGCAGGCCTGTCGCGGCGGCACCTGCGGTTGCGCGACGGGTCGAACCTCGTGCGGATCGAGCTGCGTCGACCTCAACGACCTCGCCAACTGCGGCGCGTGCGGACGCGCGTGCTCCCGCGGGACAGCGCTCTCCAGCAGCATGGCCGATGCGGCACCACCCTGCGACGCGACGATGTGCACGACCGCGGGCGCCACGCTCTGCGTCGACGCGAACGCGCGCAGAACTGCGGCGCCGCGGGATGGCCTGCGCCCCAGGAGCCGCTGCGTCGCGAGGAGCTGCGCGTCCTGCTCGGGCTGCGGATCGGGCTGCGTCGACCTCACCTCCGACCCGCTCAACTGCGGCGCCTGCAGGACCAGGTGCAGCGTCGGAACACCGTCGCGGGTCGCTGCGGCTGCGCCACGGGTCAGTCGAACTGCGGCGGCGGCCGCTGCGTCGACGCGTGACCGTCGCGCTCAACTGCGGGGCTTGCGGGACGGCGTGCGGCGCCGGCGAGACCTGCCGCGGGCCTACCGCTGCGCCGTGGTCGACGCGGGCACCGTCACGCCAGCCGCTGCACGACCTCGTGGTCGGCGCGCGCGGCCTGCGGCGCTCCTCGACCTTCCACGTGGAGCTGCTCGAACGCGACGCGCTGCGAGTACGCGTGCACCGGGTCGACGACGGTAGTGGCCCCGCGCCGTGCTGGCGGCGCCCGTCGCCAAATGCTCCCGGGCGAGCTGCACCATCAGCGCGACGAGCGCGAGCGGCACCACGGGCCTCCGCCGCGAGCACGACGTGTCTGGGCGTCGCGCCCTCGTGCACGGCCTCGTTCGGCACTGCCCGTGCGGTGGCACCGCCGTCGTGACCTGGAACTGCGCCGACGCCGAGCCTGCAGCTTCGTCTGCACGGGCACGACGCCGTCGAGCGGAACCGTCCCCCTGCGCGGGATCGAGGGCCCCTACCCCGTCGGCCCCGCGGGCGAGCGCTGCACCATCAGCGCCGTGGGCGCGGGGGAGCACCACGGGCACCGCCACCGCGACGGTCGTGCACGGGCGCCGGCGGCTGCCGTCGTGTACGGCCTCCTTCGGCGCGCGTCCCGCGTGCGGGCGCCGCCGTCGTGACCTGGAGCTGCGTCAACGCCACGTCGTGCTGGCTTCGTCTGCGCAGGCACCACGCCGTCGAGCGGTCCGGTTCCGTGCATCGGCTCGGGGCCCTTCAACGTGGGCGCCGCGGGCGGGATGTGCACCATCAACGCCGTGGGCGCGAGCGGCATGACCGCGACCGCCAGCGCGTCGACGACGTGCATCGAGGGCGGCGCGCCTTCGTGCAGCGCGTCGTTCGGCCCGCGCGCGGCGGCGCCTTCGGAACCGCCGCCGTCGTCACCTGGAGCTGCACCAACACCACGGGGATGTGCAGCTTCTCCTGCACAGGCCTCCACGCCGTCGAGCGGCATGGTGCCGTGCACGGGCTCGACCTCGCTGCACGATCGGCGCTGGCGGCGGGCTGCACCATCACCGCGCCGGGAGCGGCGGCTGCCCGGCGACGGCTACGGCCGCGACGACGTGCATCGCGCGCCCGTCTGCTCGGGATCGTTCGGCCCCGCGCCCGCGTGCGGCGGCACCGCGGTGCTCACGTGGAGCTGCTCCGGCCGCGTCGTGCGGCTACGTCCCCTGAGCACCTCGCCAGCGTCGAGGCGGAGCGGTTCCGTGCTCGGGTTCCGGGCCGCTACGCGTGGGCTCCGCGGGCGAGACGTGCACCATCAACGCCATCGGCGCAGACCGGCGGCGGGCAGCGCCACCAGCGATGGTCTGCGTGCACCGGCTCGAGCGGACCTCCCTCGTGCAGCGCATTCGTTCGGCCCACGCCGCGTGCGGCGGCACCTCGACGGTCACCTGGAACACCCAACGCCACGTCGTGCGGCTACGTCTGCAGGCCTCGTCTCCGTCGGGGCTCCGCGCGCCGTGCTGGAGCTCCGCTGCCCTACACCGTGGGCTCTTCGGGTGAGCGCTGCACCATCAGCGCCGTCGGCGCGGGCGGCGCGACGGCCACGGCCACGGCCACGACGTCGTGCGTCCCGCTGCCGGCGTGCAGCGCGTCGTTCAGCCCTACGCCCGCGATGGCGGCATCCTGACGGTCACCTGGAACTGCACCGACGCCACGTCGATGGCTTCATCTACCGCGAGCGCCTCGCCGTCGAGCGGAGCGGTTCCTGCTCCGGGCTCGGCGCCCTACCCCGTGGGCTCTTCCAGGCGAGCGCTGCACGATCAACGCGGTGGGCGTCGGCGGCGCGACGGCGACCGCGACGGCGTCGGTCTCGTGCATCGACGCGCCGCGACCGAGCTGCACGGCGTCGTGGGGTCCGCGACTGACCTGCGGCTCCGCCGCGACCGTGACGTGGAGCTGCACCAACGCGACGACCTGCGACTACGTCTGCGGCGGCACCACCGAGGCGAGCGGCTCCGTCCCGTGCTCGGGCACCGCGATGATCGTCGTGGGACCGGGCGGCGAGAACTGCGCGATCAACGCGACGGGCCCGGGCGGCGCGGGCACCGCGAGCGCGAGCACCACCTGCACGCCGCCCGCGGCGAGCTGCACGATCGGCTGGGGACCGCGCCTCGCGTGCGGCGGCTCCCCCACCGTCACGTGGAACTGCATCAACGCGACCTCGTGCAGCTACACCTGCACGGACACCACGCCGTCGAGCGGATCGGTCGCGTGCTCGGGCTCGGCGCCGCTCCCCGTCGGCGCGGCGGGCGAGACCTGCACCATCAACGCATCGGGCGCTGGCGGGCCGGGCTCCGCGTCGGCCTCGACGACCTGCTCCTGACCGAGATCCTCGAGACCGCGATGGCGTGTTGGCCCGTCGCGGTCTCGGCCTCACGGCCCCGCGCGCTGCGTGGGGTCACTCCGGCGCGGGCACGAAGACCGTGAACGTGCTGCCGGCCTCCGACGACACCACGTCGATCGTGCCCCGATGCGCCTCGACGATGAGCCGCGCGATCGCGAGCCCGAGGCCGGTGCTGCGCGCGCCGCTCGACTTCGACGCGCCGTGCACGTAGGCGTTGAAGAGGCTCTCCCGCAGCTCCGGCGAGATGCCTCCGGCCTCGTCGCGCACGCGGATGAAGCGCCGCCCCGCCTCGCTCCCCGTCGAGAGCCACACGGCGTCGCCCGGAAGCGAGTGCTCCATGGCGTTGTTGAGGAGGTTCATCACCACCTGCTGGATCCTCGACGCGTCGACGCGGGCCCGCGCGTCGGCGCCGCTCCGCTCGATGTGGAGCGCCATGCCCTTGCGGGTCGCGACGGGCGCGGCGATGCGGGCCGCGGCGGCGACGATGTCATCGAGGCTCGCGTCGCTCACGTGCAGTTCGAAGCGCCCCGCGTCGAAGATCGACACGTCGAGAAAGTCGTCGATGATGCGGCGCATGAACTCCGCCGTGGCGCGCATCATCGCGAGGTCCCTGCGCGTGGTGGGGTCGTCCGCGAAGTCGCCTTCGAGCACCGACACGTAGAGGATCAGCGCGGTGAGCGGCGAGCGGAGGTCGTGCGCCGCCATGCCGACGAAGCGGCTCTTGAGCGCGCCGAGGCGCGCGAGCTCGGCGTTGGCGCGCTGAAGCTCGCGGGTCATCGTCGAGAGCGCCTGGTTGCTGAGCACGAGCTCGCGGGGCACGAGCGCCTGCTCGACGGCGTCGATGCCGCCGACCACGATCGCGCCGTCGGCGAGCGGCACGAGGGAGCACGCGTAGGTCTGCGGCAGGCCCACGACGGTCATGAAGTCCATGCGCCTTGGCCCCGCGGCGGCGCGGAGCGACGCGAGGGGAGAGGCCGCGGGGTCGAACTTCACCACGAGCGAGCGGAAGTCGGCGCCCTCGGCCTGCGGGCCGAGGAGGTCGCGCGTGTGGCGGTTGAGCTCGACCACGCGCTCGTCGCGGTCGAGGCGGAGGTAGAGGACCGCGAGGTCACCGCGGATCAGCGCGACGAGCGCGGCGTCGGCGCCGTCGGTCATGGGGCCGCCACGAGCCGCGCGGCGAGCGCGTCGAGCGCCTCGAGGGAGTCGACGTAGGCCACGCCGGGCAACGCGAGCGCGCGCACGAACGCGGCGCCGTCGCCGTCGAGGCCCTGACCGCCGAGGATGATGTGGACGCGCGGGGACGCGGCCCTCACGGCGCGCGCCGACGCGTCGAGCCGCGGGAGGTTCGCGCGCACGGAGACCGACAGCGCGACGAGGTCAGGGGACTCGCGCGCGACGAGCGAGGCGAGGTCGCCGTCGGGGACGCCCGAGCCGACGAAGAGAACGTCCCACCCCACGGCCTCGAGGCTGTCGGCGACGATGCGCCCGCCGAGCTGATGGAACTCGTTGGCGGAGCACGACACCACGGCCTTGCGCCCCACGGGCTCGCGCCGCGCGGCGTGCGGGAACGTGAGCGCGAGCAGCTCCTCGGTGATCGACGTGGCGACGTGCTCGACGGCGACGGAGACCTCGCCGCGCTCCCAGCGCGCGCCCACCTCGTAGAGCGACGCGCGAAAGAGCCCGGTGTAGAGCGCGCGCGGGCTGGCGCCCCCGGCGAGCAGCGCCTCGACGTGTCGCCTGCACGCCTCGCGTCGCCCCGCGATCAGGTCGTCGAGGTAGCGCTGGAACCGCGAGGCGTCCATGGCGCGATGATGCCCCAGCTACGAGCGGGCATGCACGCATCATCGCACCGCGCGCTGCGACGCGCGCCGCTCAGCCGCCGTCCTGGTTGCCCTTCGCGCCCTGCGCGATGAGGGTCTTGATACGCTTCATCCAAGGCGCGGGCTCGCGGCCGTCGATGCGCACGTCGACGACGAAGGGCCCCTCGGCCTCCATCGCGGCGTCGAGCGCGTCGTCGAGCGCATCGACGTGATCGACGCGCGCGCCGCCGGCGCCCATCGCCCGCGCGACGGCCGCGAAGTCGACGCGCGGCATCGTGGTCCCCGTCGGTCGAAAGCCCTGCGCGCGCATGCCCTGCTCGACGATGCCGTAGGCCGCGTCGTTGAAGACGATCCACACGGCCTTCGCCCCGTACTGCACCGCGGTGCTGACCTCGTTGTTCATGAGCATCGAGCCGTCGCCCACGATGGCCACGGCCTTGCCGTCGCGCGCGAGGGCCGCGCCGACGACGCCCGCCGCGCAGTGGCCCATCGACCCGAAGGCGAGGCTCACGCGGTAGCGCCCCGGATCGTCGAAGCGCAGCAGGTGGTTGCCCCAGATGAACGAGTTGCCCGCCTCGGTCATCACCACCGCGTCGCTCCCGTCGACCACGCGCCGCTGCACGGCGTCCATGAGCTCGACGGCGCGCACGCCGGGGCTGTCCTCGGCGCTCGGGGTCGCGTCGGACTTCGCCCGCGCGCGAGCGTAGACGCGCGACGCGATGGGGTGCGCGTCGGAGGGCTCGTCGAGCGCGTGGCGGCGGATCGCGGACTGATCACGCGCCGGGGGCCAGCGATCGAGGAGCGCGTTGACGAAGCAGCGCACGTCGGCGTGCACGGGGTAGGTGATCGCGTCGGGGTACGCGGTGCCGGGCACGGTGGGGTCGACGTCGACGTGGATGAAGCCGTGCTCGGGGATGAACTCGGGCTGCCAGTACGACGTCGTCTCGCCGAGGCGCGAGCCGAGGACGAGCACGTGCGCGGGGCGGAGGTTCTGGAGCAGCTGCTCGGGCTCGCCGTAGCCGCCCGCGCCCGTCACGCCGATGAAGCTCGGGTGACGCTCCGGGAAGATCCCCTTCGCGCGCGGCGAGCACATCACGAGCGCGCCCGTGCGCTCGACGAGGGCGCGCACGGCGTCGGCGGCGTCGTGGGCGCCGAAGCCAAGCCAGATCACGAAGCGGCCCCGGCGGAGCATCTCGACGCAGTCGTCGATGGCGTCGGTGGGGCACATCGGCGGCGTCGAGCGGCGCACCTGTCCGGGCGTCACGCTGGCGGGCGCGTTCTGGAGCGCGGTGGGGAGGGCGACGTGCGCGACGAAGCCGCCGGGGCGCGAGAGGCCGCTCGCGAGGCGCGCGATCACCTCGGAGAGCTCGGCGGGGTGCTCCATCGAGACGGCGTAGTGAAAGAGCGGCCCCGAAGAGTAGAGCCCCGAGAGGGGCATGGTGTACGCGCTGGTCTCCTGACAGGCCCCGCGCCCCCGGAGGCTGGCCGAGGTGCTGGCCGAGACGAGCACCAGGCGGGCTCCCTCCCAGCGAGCGGCCGCGACTCCGGTCAAGGCATTGAGGATCCCGGGTCCCGTTGTGGAGAATACCAATGAGGGTCTACCCGAGGCGAAGTACGCCTCGGTGGCGGCGAACGCGGCGCCGGTCTCGTGTCGACAGTGGACGAAGCGGATGGCGCTCTCGCCGAGCGCGTCGCAGAAGCCCGCGATGGCGCCGCCGGTCATGCCGAACGCGTGTCGCACGCCCAGGGCCTCGAGCGAGGCCACCAGCGCGCGCGAGGTGTTGAGCGGCCTCGCGAGGACTTTCGGGGGGTTGTGCGGGGCCTCCGAGAGCGCCGCGAGGGCCGGACGCGAGTCGAGGTCGGGGAGGTTCGCCAGCCCGGCGACGGAGGGTGGCAAAATAGCCTTCGCCGATGTGTTGTTTGCCATGTTGATTGATCCTTCGATGTAGCTAGAACGGAGGATGAAGGGACGGAAACTTCACCGGACCAACGGGGCTGAGCGGACAACCCGGAGGATACGCCACCTCGTCGCGACACGGGTGCACGCGGGCCCTCTGGAAATCCCGATCAGAAACAATCCGATGCTTCCTACGAAGCGTGAACGGTATCGGGATTACCCGTGAAAAATTCGACGGTTCAGAGGCCCCCTCAAGAATCCCTGCCGGGCACCGTTGAGTTGATTGGAAGCCATGAAAGAAGTGTCAGGCAAGTTACTCGGCCTCTTCGCCCGCGCGGCGGAGCACATCGGCTTCGACCAGCACCCCCTCTTTGAGGGCCTGCCGTTCCAGGCCGGCGACGACCCGGAGCGGATCGACTGGGACACGTTCTGCACGCTCAACGAGCGCCTGCAGGCCGTTTGCGAGCCGCACGCCTCGCTCGACGAGGTGGGCGAGCTGCTCTTCGAAGTCCCTCGGATGAAGCGCGTCTGCGCCGCGGTGCAGCTCGTCGCGAGCCCGAGCATGCTCTATTGGACCGGCCACATGTGGGCCGCGCCCGCGTCGATCCGCAACGTCGATTGCCAGTACGAGGAGCTCTCCACCGACACGCTCCGCTTGACCGCCACGATCCGCGAGCACTACCGCGACCTGCCCGCGCTCTTCGTCATCAACCTCGGCGCCATGCGCGCGATGCCCCGGCTCCTCGGCCTCCCCGACGCGCGCGTCGAGATGGACCTCCGCCCGCGCCGCGCGGTGTACACCGTCCACCTCCCGCCCTCGCTCACCGTGTGGGCGCGCCTCCGCCGCGGCGTGCGGCTCTTCACGGCCCCGCGCGCCGTGCTCGCCGAGCTCCGAGACCAGAACGAGCAGCTCCGCGAGCGCTTCGACGAGCTCACCGCGGCGCACGCCGAGAGCGACCGCCTGCGCCGCGAGGCCGAGCGCGCCCGCGACGTCGCCGAGCGCGCGCTGCGCGTGAAGTCCGATTTCCTCGCGACGGTCTCGCACGAGCTCCGCACGCCCATGAACGGCGTCATCGGCATGAGCGAGCTGCTCCTCACCTCGGGCCTCGCCAGCGACCAGAAGGAGATCGCCGAGACCCTCCGCGACTCCGCCGAGACCATGGTCGGCCTCATCGAAGAGGTGCTCGACTTCTCGAAGATCGAAGCCGGCAAGCTCGTGCTCGAGCGCGCGCCCTTCGACCTGCGCCTCGCGATCGACGGCGTGCTCCGCATGCTCTCGGTGCTCGCGCGCCGCCGCGGCCTCACGCTCACCGCGTCGTTCGACGGGGCGCTCCCGTCGCGCGTGCTCGGCGACATCACGCGCCTGCGCACCCTCGTCACCAACCTCGTCGGCAACGCGCTGAAGTTCACCGAGCGCGGCGTCGTCGAGCTGCGCGCCGGCCTCGATGACCGCGACGCGCAGCGCGCCGTGATGCGCGTCACCGTGCGCGACACGGGCATCGGCATGTCCTCCGCGACGATCGCGCGGCTCTTCGAACCCTTCACCCAGGCCGACGCGTCGAGCACGCGGCGCTACGGCGGCACCGGCCTCGGCCTCGCCATCTGCAAGCGCCTCGTCACCGAGATGGGCGGCGCGATCGGCGTCGAGAGCACCGAGGGCGCGGGGAGCACCTTCTGGTTCACCCTGCCGCTGCAGATCGAAGCGCCCTCGACGCTCGACGAGAGCGCCTGCGAGACCGTCGCGTACGCCTCGGCCGCGCAGCCCTCGATGCGCCCCTCGCGGCCGCCGCCCTCGACGCGCCCCGCGCGGCCGCCGCTCTCGATGCGCCCGTCGGCGTGCCCGACCGCCACCGGCCGCCCCACGGTGCTCGTCGTCGATGACAACGCGGTGAACCTCCTCGTGGCCGCGCGCCTGCTCGAGAAGCTCAACTACGAGGTCGACACGGCCGCGAGCGGCGTGCTGGCCGTGAGCGCCTGCGCGCGGCGCACCTACGACGCCGTGCTCATGGACTGCCACATGCCCGAGATGGACGGCTACGAGGCCACGGCGCGCATCCGCTCGCAGGCCGCCGACGCCGCGCGCCGCACGCCCGTGATCGCGCTCACCGCCGACGCGCAGCCCGACAACCGCGAGCGGTGCCGCGCCGCCGGCATGGACGACTACGTGACCAAGCCCGTGCGGGCCGAGACCATGCGCGAGACCCTCGCCCGCTGGATCAAGCCCCCGCCGCTCGTCGCGTAGGCGGCGCCTCAGTCCCTCGCGAGGAGCCTGCCCTGCGCGTCGTAGCGGTAGCGCTCGACGTCGCCCTCGGCCCACGTCACCGTCGCGTCCGAGAGCGTCCCGTCGGGGCGGTACGCGTACTCTTCGACGAAGGGGGTCGTGCGGGTGACGAGGTAGAGGTCGGCGTGCGCGCCGTCGGCGGAGACCGTCGCGCGCCCGAAGCGCGAGAGCGACTCGGTGGCCGCGTAGGGGATCTCGAGCGCCTCGCTGTACGTCACCTCTCCGCTCGCGTGCGGTCGCACGTAGAGGAGCGCGCCCTCGGGGCGAGGCGTCGCGAGCGCCACCGTGCGCAGGGGCCTGCGTTCGAAGTAGATCTTCTCGAAGCGCCGCAGGCGCGCGCCGTCGAAGCTCGCGAGGTAGAGCGCGTCCCAGCGCTCCGAGGCCGCGTAGTCGACCTCGTCGACGGGCTCCCTCGGCGGAACGTGCGAGCTCCAGGTGCGGTAGTACGCGCGGGTCATCGCGCCTGCTGCGTGAGCTTGCAGTGCGACGACGCCTCGTTGGCGACGGAGTGGCACACGTCCCAGCTCATGACCGAGTAGCGCGCGCCCGACGCCTGCTTGCCGTAGTAGTAGTTGCGGATGCAGCGCTGGATCTCCTCATCGGTGCGGCAGTCTCCGTCGCGGGTGTAGAGGTCGTAGGTGGTGTCGGCGGCGTCGCCGTGGTGCGGGTCGCGCGCGCGGCCGTTGTTCACCGCGCCGTTGGTGTTCACGAACGACCCGATGCGCCACGACTGGGGGCTCGGCCACCACCCCACGCTCTGCCCGCCCTGCATCTCGTACCACGAGTGCCCGACGTGGCTCATGTTCTGGAACTTGAGGTACTTCAGCTCGATGCCGTGGACCTTGCGCTTCGGGCAGCCGCACGACTTCTCGGGCTGACTGCCCGCGGCGGGCTGCTCGCTCGATCGCCTCGCGAGGGCGCTGAGGTCCGACGAGGGCGCCGCGGGGGCGGGTGCTTGCGCCATGGGCTCAGACCCCTCCCCAGGTGCGGAGGCCGAGGCCCCACGCGGCGGGGTCGTAGTCGTCGGCGACGTCGCGCCACACGCGCTCGTCGGCGCGCTCGATGATCGACTTCATCATGGGGTATCCCGGCTGCGCCGCGTCGATGGCGTCGCGCATCACGAGGTGGTCGTCGAAGTTGGGGGCCTTGAGGAACATCATCCCGACGAACGCGAGCTGGTCGTGGGGATCGGTCACGGCCCGCGCCTCCGCGCGTCGCAGGCCCTGGTCGATCATCTCGCGGAGCTGCGCGCGCGGCAGGTCTCGCACGACGCTCACCGACAGCGGCAGCCGCACGGTGCGGTCGTCGTAGTCCTCACGGATGAAGCGCTCGATCTGGTCGATGAAGAACCCGCGCCGACGCGCCGCGTGGCGCTCGGTCTGGAGCTGCGTGAGCGCCACGGGCCAGCGCACCTCGGCGGCCGCGCGCGCGGGGTCGGGGCGCAGCGTGAGGGGCTCCCCGAGGTGCGACTCGAGCACGTACGCGCGCGCCACGTCGCCGAACAGCCACGGCTCGAACTCGCGCCCCGGGTCCGTGAGAAAGAGCTCCGCCGTGAGCGGGTCGTAGAAGCGAAAGAGCACCATCTCGCGGCTCGCGGCGCGGAGCCTCAGCATGCGCCGCAGGTGACGGCGCACCGCGGCGGGCTCGTGCTCGCTCGCGAGAAAGATCCCCCACGCGCGGAGCCATCCGCGCTCGACGATCTGCTCGATGAGCCTCCCCCGCCTGCGCAGCGGCACGAGGTACGGGCACAGGGTTCTGTACTGCACCGCGGCCCAGCCGTCGTAGAGGCTGAACGCGGGCTGCCCCGAGCAGCGAAGCACCTCGAGGACCCGCTCGTCCTGCGCGGGATCGAGCACGGCGTAGAGCCGCCCGGGCTCGGCCCTGAGCGCGGCGAGCATCTCCGCGGGCGTCGCGGGCTTCACCTCCGCGGGGAGCTTCGCGGCGTGCGACACGGTGCTCTCGGGCGCGGGCGAGCGCGACGTCACGGCCTCCGACGTTACACGCTGCGCGCGCTCCGCCGGACGCGATTCCACCCCGCGCGCCGCAGGGCGAACCCCCGACCGCCGTCGGTGGTTTCCGCAGGGGGAGAGAGCCGTTACCATGCGCGCCATGGCTTCAACGCGCGCTCCGCTCACGCTCTGCCTCCTGCTCTCGACGCTGGCCGCCTGCGGCAGCGACGCGTCGACCCCGACGCCCCTCGACGCCTCGACCTCACCGACCGACACCGCGGCGCCCTCCGACGTCGCCGCGACCGACGCGACGACCGTTGACGTCACCGCCGCCGACGCGCCCGCGCCGGGTGACGCCTCGCTCCCCGCCGACGTGTGCACGCCCTACTGCGCGCGCGTCGTCGGCGCGATGGGCTGCATGCGCGACACGCCCACGTGCATGCGCGACTGCGCCACGCAGCTCGCGTCGACGCCCGCGGCGTGTCGGCCCGCGCTCAACGCGTGGCTCTCCTGCGCGCTCACGGCCACGGCGACGTGCTCGGGGATGGTCACCCGCTTCGCCGGGTGCGACGACGCGCAGACCGCGCTGGTGATCTGCGTCGCGACGCCGCCCGACGGCGGCACCGACCCCTGCGCGCGCAAGATCGACTGCGCGGGATGCGTCGCGAACAGCGCGTGCGGGTGGTGCAACAACCACTGCCTGCCGGGCACCGCGGCGGGGCCCACGACGCCCGGAGCCTGCGGCGCCACGCCGTGGATGCGCGTGTGTCTGTGAAGAAGTCGGAGCGGAGATCAGAGGAAGCGGGCGAGGCCCTGGTGCTTGGGCGTGAGGCGTCCGCCCGCGACGACGACGGCGCTCTGGAGCGCCGAGGGCAGGTCTGACACGCCGCCCGAGAGCTTCGCGCCGAAGAAGGTCCGCACGTACGGGAACAGCGCCTTGCTGAAGTCGACCGACGCGTCGCGCGGGAGTGCCGTCGGGAGGTTGTCGACGGACATGATCGCTACGCCGCGCCCCTCGACGCCGACGTTGGCGCTGTTCGTCGCGGGGTCGTAGACGAACGCGGGCGCGTCGTTCTGCGTGGCGAGCACGGTCCACTCGACGCCGCCCTTGATGTCGCACGCGATGTCGCCGATGACCGGCGGAAGGGTCTCGTGCGCGTACATCCGCCGCGACGTCGAGTCGTCGAGGATGCGCGGGAAGCGCTCGTCCCAGTAGAGCCCGTTGATGAGGGCCTTCACGTAGGGGAGGTACATCGCGCCCTTGCACACGTAGCGCTCGGCGTGCTGCACGTAGTGGTCGAAGCTGAAGCGGCGGTGCTGCCCGGCCCACTCGTAGAGCACGTCGTCGGAGAGGTGCAGCACGCGCAGCGTCCGGTCGTCGGGCGACTCGTGGGGCAGCGCGATGCACTCGTCGACGGTGCACGGGATCGCGCCCACCATGTCGAGGTACTCGAGGGCGCCCTTGGAGACGCGGCCGTTGCCGGTCACGGCCACGACGAGGGGCGCGAGCGCCGCGGGGCCTTCGCTGCGCAGCGCCTCGAGGGCGGCGCGCGTGTACGAGGTCATGTCCGCGAGGTCGCGATAGTCGACGGCGTGCTTGAGGGCCGTGAGGGGGTTGTCGTGGCCGAGGGCCTTCATGCGGTGGGCGAGCGTCCAGAGGGTCTCGTGCGCGCCCGCGAGGCCCGCGTAGCGGCCGAAGGCGACCTGGCGCACGCCCTTGTCGTCGACGATCACCTCGTAGTCGACGAGGCTCGCGCCCTTCGACATGAACTCCGCGAGCAGGGGCATGTTGTGAGCCTGGCCCTTGATCGTGTGCGAGAAGCACATGATGGTCGCGCCGGGCTTGATCTGGTGCTTCTTGACCTCCTTGACGCCCATGACGAGCTTGCAGTCCGTCGCGTCGTCGACGAGCGTGGCGCCGGCCGCGACGAACTCGTCGTCGATGAAGGCGCGCGACGGGGAGCGCTCGACGCGCACCTCGATCCCGTCGGCCACCAGCGTGGCGATCTGCTCGGGGACGAGCGGCACGCGTCGCTCCCAGCGGTTCTTGGTCTCGTGGAGAATCCCGATGGCGTTGCGGAGCTCGGTGGTCATGGCGCGCGTTCCCTACGTCGCAACGCGGCCGCGGGTCAAGGGCGCGCGGCGGCGCGTCACGGCGCGACGGTGAAGCGCCTCGCGGCCATGGGCGTGAAGGGCCCGGCGCCCGTCGAGATCTGCCCGGTGACGAACGACGCGGTGTAGATCGTGAGCTCGGCGGTCTGCGCGCCGATCGCGCCGGTGAGGTACGTCCACTCGGCGGCGGTGGGCGTCCATGACATGGCCGACTGCTGGCGGCGGTAGATGACGCTCGCGCCGACCTTGAAGCGCAGCTCGTACGCGCGGCCGGTGAAGGGCGCGCAGTGCGCCTCGGCCTCTGGGATGAGCGAGGTCCAGCGCAGGAGCTCGTCGCCCACCGTCATGGGGCGTCGCCGCGGGCGCATCGCGGTGGGCGCGGTCCACGCGAACGTGAAGGGCGCGGCGCGCGCGACGGACTGCATCTCGGTGGGCGCGGTGATCGCGGCCGAGCGCGCGTCGCTCACGGTCGCGCGGTTCGAACGGATCGCGTCGTCGAGGGCGATGCACGACTCGTCGGAGAAGCCGTCTCCGCCGGTCATGAGGCAGTTGGGGAGGCTCACCTGCTGCCGGTCCGTGCAGGGCGACGGCGCGGGCGCGGGCGTCGTGTCGTCGCTGCACGCGACCCACGAGCACGAGATCAACGCGAAGGATGCGAGCGCGAAGCGACGGGTCATCGAAGGGCTCCTCTCGCGCGAACCTTACGCCCGCGTCAGCGCGTCGGGGAAGCGACCGCCTCGCCCGTGCGGCGCACCTCGACGCAGTGCGAGAGCCACGCGCCCTGGTGAACGCCCACAACCTCGATGGCGTTCGAGAGCACGGCGTCGAGGTCTGCCCGCGTCCACCGCGGAGGCACCTTCGTGGCGCCCTTTCGGTGGGCCCTTCCCGCGATGGCGCCGAGGTGCCGCGAGAGCTCCGGGAGCTGCCGCACGTCGACGAGGCTGAAGTCGAGCTTGTCCTCCTGCGGCGCGAGCCTGCGCACGAGGAACGAGCGCCCCTCGTGCTCGACCGCGGCGACCATGCGCGGGCGCACGTCGAGGCAGCGCTCCATCGCGGCGACGACGCGGCGCGCGCCGGTGAGCTCCTGCGCGCCGACGACGGCCTCGGCCGCGGCGGGTCCCTCGGACTTCATGTCGAAGATCCAGCTCCCGTCGGGGTCCCCCTTGCCGCGCGTGAGCACCGCGACGCGGAGCGTCCCGAGGCTCCCGGTGCCCGCGACGCGGAACGCCACGTCTTCGACGGCGAGGGCCTCGCGCGGCGGCCTTTCCGCGGCCTCGAGCGCGTCGGCGAAGCGCGCGAAGACCTGCGTCGCGAGGCGGTGCTCGGCGGCGTCGAGGTCGCGGTACTTGGCGCTGCGCTTGAAGACGCGGCGCCCCTTCTCGACCTTCGTCCGATCGTCGAGGAGCTCCTGCCGCGTGCGGCGCTCGACGCACTCGACCATGCGCGTGACGGCGGCGCTCCCCGCGACGGCGGGCGCGGCGTCGAACACCTGCGCGCACCACGCGTCGAGGAGCCCCTCGGCGAGGCTCACGGCGTCGTCGACGGCGAGCCTGAGCTCGCGCCCCGCCATGAGGACGCTCGCGACGAGGCGCACGAGGTCGAAGCGCCACGGCCCCACGGCGGCCTCGTCGAAGTCGTTGAGCCCGAAGACGACGGCGTCGGGCGAGAGGTCCGCGCGACCGGCCCGATAGGCGCCGAAGTTCTCGACGTGGAGGTCGCCGACGATCCACCCCTCGCCCGCGGGTCCGTCGCGGAGCGCGCGCTCCTTCGCGAGGAGGTCGTAGTAGAGCGGCGCCGTTCCGCGGAGGTACGCGAAGGGCGACGCGCTCATGCGGGCGAGCTTCTGCGCGAGGAGCCAGGGTCGGTCGGCGCAGCGCGCGCGGTCGCGCTGGAGCTGCGAGCGCGCGAGGTCTTCGGATCGTGTGGGGCTCACGGCGCGCGAGTGTACGCGAGACCGTGACGGTGGGGTGCGGGAGGCGCGCTCAGGGCGAGGCGAGGGGCTGCTGCTGCGTCATGCAGTGCGGTCCGCCGGCGCCGCGGTTGGCGCCGAGGGCGTAGCGCAGACGCACGACCTCGCGCCCCGGGAACACGGCGCGGAGCGTGTCGTAGACCTCGCGGTCCTTGCGGATCGCGGCGGGCGTCCCGATCGACTCGGCGTACGAGGGCATGAGCACCACGCCGTTCGAGACGAAGAAGTTCAGATAGCTCGTCGTCGAGATCATGTGGAGCGTGTCGCCATCGCGGAGCACGGTCCCATCCTCGAGGGGCGAGAGCGAGAGGAACGTGTCGTAGAAGGGCTCGCCGGGGCGGAGGTCGAAGAGATCGGCTTCGGCCACGGGCAACCTCACGATGCGATACGGCCGCCCCTGGGCGTCACGCGCGCGGCTCAGGATGCGGTAGTTCGCCTCCATGCGCTGGTTGTTGATCTGCGCGCGACGGTTGGCGGCGGCGTCGCCGGTGCGCATGTCTTCGGGGCGCACCTGCGCGAGGAGGATCGTGTTGTTCGGCGCGAAGCGCACGTACTCATCGACGTGCCCGTTGGTGGCGCCCGCGGTCAGGATGCCGCCAGGGAGCACGCCGCGGAACGTGGCGTCGTCTTCGAGCACGCCCTCGGGCAGCCAGATGACCTGCCGCACGCCGTAGCAGCGCTTGAGTTCCGACTCCATCTCGGGGACGGTCATGTTGGGGTTGCGCATGCGCTCGACGGCCTCGGTCACGATCGCGGTGCCGTGTCCGTCGACGTCGGTGTCGCCACCCTCGTGCACCATGCCGCAGCGGAAGGCGGGCACGCCGACGGTCCTCGCGACGTCGCGGTCGATGCGCTCATCGTGCTGCGAGTAGTCGTTCGTGTACGAGTCGTAGCTCCAGGTGTCGTAGCCCCAGTCGATGACGCCGAGCTCGCCGCGGCGATTGCGCGAGAAGATGCCCGCGGTGTCGCGCATCCAGAAGTCGTTGTGCTCGATGGCGCGAAAGCGCACGCGCGAGAGGTCGACACCCGCCGCCGACAGGGTCGTTCGCAGCGAAGCCTCCTCATCGGACGACTGCACCATCAGGTTGATCGGAAGGTGCCGCGTGAGCGCCTGCGCGACCTCCGTGACCACGTTGTCCATCGGGAACAGGGGTTCGCTGTACGCGGCCACCCAGGAGGCGACCCACACCGACTCCTGAGGCTCCCACTGCGCGGGGACGCTGTACCCCTCCTGCGCGAGAAAACCGCTCGCTTGTGAGGTCGTCCCTGCGGCCGCGGGCTCGTCTCCTGCCGAACCGCACCCGGTCATCGTGAGTGCCAGCAAGGCACCGCTCGTGACGGCTCTCCACGTCCTTCGCATCACCAGCAACCTCCTGCGCCGGCGCTGCTTGTCAGCCCGGTCTTTGGTCTTGCGCGCAGCGCGCAACGATCTACCTACGTTCTCACGGCGCCTGCGCGAGCATCAACAACGACTTACGCGAAAACACTGCGGCCGCTGCGTCGCCCCGCCGTCGCCCTTTCGCCCGTCAGCCTCCATCGAGGCCGCACGCGACAGGACCGACGTTGCGCAGTGAGAATGCCAGAGCTCCGCGGCGAGCCAAGAATTCTGCTCATATTTTCCCATCGTCACCGCGATGACGGAAGATAGATGAAAGAACAGAGCAGAGGTCCCTCGCCTTCGCGGCCAACGTTTCACAACGCGTGAAGCGTCCGTGCAAAACGCTGCAAAACAGCGCGCTCCAACGGCCGCCGTGGGGCCTCGATGTCACATCAACCGCGAGCGAAGAACGCGCCCGAAATGGTGCCCCGTTGCACCCTCGGCGTGTAGTATCGCTTCATAGGAATCGCGTGCGTCGATCACCGCCGACGGATCCGGTATCGAACTCAGGCCCGTCGAGAGACGAGTCCAGAGTGAGGCATGCGCCGCGGTCGCTCCCCGGAGCAGGTTGCTTGATAGTCGGTTCGCAACACCCGCCGAGGCTGCCGAGATGATCCCGCGATTCCCAGCCTTCAAGCCTCTGGATCTCTCGGATTGCACCGAGGTGACGGTGCACACCGAGCGCTTCGCGCCGTACTCCGACTTCAACTTCGTGAGCCTCTCGAGCTGGAACATCCGCGACGAGTTCCGGCTCTCGACCCTGCACGGCAACCTCGTCGTGCGCTTCACCGACTACGTCACCGGCGAGCCCTTCTACTCGTTCATGGGCGCGCACCAGCTCCCGCAGACGGCCGAGGCGCTCCTCAGCCGCTCGCTCTCCGAGGGCCTCTCCGAGCGCCTGCGCCTCATCCCAGAAGAGGTCGCCCTGCGCCTGCCAGGATCGTCCGCGAGCTGGGAGCCAGACTTCGACAGCAGCGATTACATCCTCTCGTCGGTGCGGCTCCGCCGCTTCGAAGGCACGACGTTCCGAAGCAAGCGCAACGTTTCGAACCGCTTCGCGCGCGAGAACCCCACCCACCGCGTCGAGCGCATCGACCCGTCGAACGCGGTGACGCGCAAGGCGATGCTCGACCTCTTCGCCCAGTGGGCCTCGAACAAGGGCCACGAGGAGCCCTACGAGCAATACGAGTTCCTCGCGCTCAAGCGGCTGCTGGAGTTCTCCGAGCTCCTCCCCGAGCTCTATTGCACCGGCGTGTTCGTCGGCGAAAAGATGGCGGCCTTCATGGTGCTCGAGTTCGTGCACCGGAAGCACGCGATCGGGCACTTCTGGAAGGCCAACGTCGTCGAGTTCGAGGGCGTGTACCCCTTCCTGATGCGACAGACGGGCGCCCTCCTCGAAGAGCGGGGGTACGACTACTTCAACGTCGAGCAGGACCTCGGGCTGCCCGGTCTGCGCCAGAACAAGAGCAGCTACGTTCCTCTCGCGTACCTCCGCAAGTACGAGGTGGGTCGTACGCACCTCGTCGCGCAGCCGCAGCATCGCGCGACCCTGCGGCCGTCGCTGCGGCCGGAGTCCCTCGCGCCCTTCCTCATCTCGGCCGATCCTACCGCGCTCAACGAGCAGGTCTCGCTGCGGGCACCGGCGCTGCGCCCCGACCTCTTCGAACTCGCGCGCATCGAGCAGGAGGCCGAGGCCCTGACGATCCGCCGTTCGGGGATTCGCATCACCGGCGAGGCGACCGACGACGAGGAGCCGGGGAAGCGCTCCGCGGGCTGAGCGCTCCCCCGCCTCTCGGGTCTCAGAAGTTCACGCCGAGCGAGAGCATCAGCGTGCGGCCGTTCTGCGGCACCGAGCGCACCGCGAAGTAGCTCGCCACGGGCACGTTGTAGCGCCAGTCGAGGGCGTTGTAGAGCCCGAGCGCATAGCGCAGCCCCGCGCGCTGCTCCTGCCCCGAGAACACCACGTCCCAGAGGAACGCGTTGTCGGTGTGGCCCTGCGGATCGGGCGACGAGCCGATCTCGTTCGAGTCGTACCTGAAGCTCTCGAACGACATGCGCGTCGCCAGCGTGAGCGCGCGGCCGATGATGGGCATCGCGCCGCGCAGCGAGGCGAGGTGCTCGGGCGAGTTGGGGACGCGGCGCAGGTCCGTCGCCCCCTGCCCCACGTACTGCGAGTGCTGGTACGAGTAGTTCGCGCTGAGCATCCAGCCCTGGCGCCACTCGCGGCGCACCTCGACCTCGCCGCCCACCGTGAGCACCGGCGCGTTGGCGTTGTTCTGGTACTGCCCCACGGGGTCGGGCATGGGGTTCCCCGGCGTCGCGGGCGGCGTCGTCTCGCCGATCACGATGAAGCTGTCGTAGTAGTTCGTGAAGCCCGCGATGGTGCCCGTGAGCGTCGTCGAGAAGCGGTGCGTGAACTCCACCTCGCCCGACCACATGGTCTCGGGCGTGAGCGGGGGGTTGCCGCCGTAGTTCGCGGGCGCGAGGCCGCCGAAGTTGTCGTTGTAGAACTGCTCGTACACGCTCGGCGCGCGGAAGGCCCTGCCGCCCATGATCTTCAGGTTGCCGCGCTCGTAGGGGCGGAGGATCAGCGCGAGGCGCGGGGAGAGCGCGCCGAAGCTGCGGTCGGCGAAGAAGTACTCGTCGTAGCGAACGCCCGCGGAGATGCGCACGCGCTGCGACGGCGTGAAGTCGGCGAGCGCGTAGCCCGCGAGGATCTGGAACGGGTGCTGGTCGTACGAGTCGGGCGAGTAGGTCGCCTCGCCGGGGAGGTAGAGCGAGGGCGCGCAGTCGGCGGAGTGCATCGCGTCGCAGCCCGTGCCCCAGGCCTCGCCGCGCTGCTGCGCTTGAAAGTGGAGCTGCCCCTCGACGCCGAGCATCACGCGCAGCCACGAGGTGGGGTTGTACGCGATGCGCGCCTCGGCCGTGGCCCACGTGCCGAGGAAGCGCTCGCGGTGGAACGCCGTCACCCCGCCGCCGCCGTCGTAGACCGACGAGCCGATGAAGTTGTAGTGGTTGATCGCCGCGCGCGTGTAGAGCTGCACGCGCTCCGAGAGGCGGGGCTCGAAGCGCAGTTCGAAGAGCCCGCGCGTGTCGGAGTTGTACGTGCGGTCATCACTGAGGAGCGCGCCGCCGACGCCCGTGGGGACGTGCTTGGTGCGGGTGTTGAGGATCCACTGCGCGGAGAGCGCGCCGACCCAGCCGCGGCCCTGGACCGTGAGCGCGTCGAAGCCGTCGGCGCCGATGGAGTCGCCGGTCACGGCGGGCGCCCCCGTCATCGGGTTCGCGGGCTGCGCGAGCTCGGGGAAGTGAAAGTCCCGGCCCGGTGAGGTCGCGGCGGAGACCGACGTCCAGAGGCCCGCGTTGTTGCCGAAGCGCACGGTGCCCGAGACGCGACCGCGGGTGATGTTCCCCTCGACCGTCGAGGCCGAGGCGCCGACGCCCTGCCGCGAGTCGCGTCCGCGCGTGACCACGTTGATGACGCCCGACACGGCGCCCGTGCCGTAGAGCACCGAGCCCGGGCCGCGCACGACCTCGATGCGCTCGACGTCGTCGAGGTCGACGCGCGCGTCGTAGCCCGTGAAGGAGAAGAAGCCCCAGTTGTCGTTCGTGGGCTGGCCGTTGAGCAGCACGAGCACGCGGTTGCCGTAGTCGCCCATGCGCGAGAAGCCGCGGAAGCCCACCGTGGGATAGAAGCGGTCGTCGGAGACGAAGATCCCGCGGATGCCACGAAGCGCCTCGGCGATGGTGGGGTAGTTCATCGCGCGGAGCTCCTGCGCGGGGATGACCGTCACCGAGCTCGGCGCGTCTTCGACGGCCTCGGCGGTTCGCGACGCGGCCTCGACCTCTTCGACCTGGCGCAGCTCCGGCGCGAGGCGGGTCTGCTCGTTGTTACGGATCGCGACGGTCTGCTCGATCGTGCGGAAGCCCGCGAGCGAGATGCGCACGCGGCGGTCTCCGACGGGCACGTTGGCGACCACGGGGGTGAAGCCCACGGGGCGTCCGTCGACCTCGACGAGGGCGTCGCGCTCGTCGGTGTTGATCACCAGCGCGCCGGTGAGGGGCGTGAGGTGCGGGCGCACCGTGACCGTCGCGCGCGCCTGGACCTCGACGTCCTGCTCGCTCGTCGCGAAGCCGTCTTGCGAGACGTAGAAGCGATGGCGCCCCGGCGGCAGCACGAGGTTGCAGGGGACGTGTCCGACGGGCTCGGACTCGGGGTTGTCGACGCGCACCGTCGCGCCCGCGGCGTCGCCCTCGACGCGCACGTTGCCCACGATGCGCTGGAGGCGGAGCGTGACGAGCGTCTCCTGCCCGAGGGCGGCCTGCATCTCGGGCGACTCGACGGTCTCGTAGCCGTCGAGCTCCGCGATCACGCGGTAGCGGCCCGGTGGGAAGGCCAGCGAGCGCGGTGCGTTGCCGCGCTGACCGAGGTCCCTGCGGTTGATGTAGATCGTCGCGTTGGGCGGGTCAGACACCACGCGGAGCACGGCGACGTAGGGGCGGATCCGCGCGATCGCCTCGTTGATGCTCTGCCGCCGCGCGGCGTCCTGCTCCACGTCGAGCGTGGTGGTGTAGTAGCGGTGCGCGTCGGCGTACTGCGCGAGCTGCTCGTAGGTGCGCGCGATGTTGAAGATGACGTTGCGGTTGGGGACCAGCCGGTTCGACGCGAGGAAGTGCTCGAGGGCCCCGCGGAAGTCGCGGTTCGCATACGCCTCGGTGCCGAGCCTGAAGTGGAGGTCCGCCTCGTCGGCAAGGTCGTCGGCCCAAACCGCGCTCACCGGCGCGAGGGGCGCCGCGAGCGAGGTCGAGAGGATGAGCATCAGTGCGCTTCGAAGCTTCATGGCGGTTACAGGGCCTCGCGGGGTCATCAGTCGCAGTTTCGGCTGCGAGCAGACTAAGCCCTCAGGCGCAGAGCCATGAAGCATTTTCGGAGGGATCGCGCGGGCGGCGCGGAGGGGCGCGAACGACGCGCGGCGGTCAGCGCTCGGTGGAGATGTCGAGGCCCTGCGATCCGGTCACCGCCGTGTGCGGCTGCGCGCTCGGCACGTGCGGGGTCGAGGGGCGACGCACGGCGCGGACGCGGTCGTCGACGACGGGCGTGGGCTGCGCGAGGGGCTGGGGCTGCGCGACGGGCTGCGGCTGCGCGAGGGGCTGGGGCTGCGGCTGCGCGAGCGGCTGGGGCTGCGGCTGCGCGGCTTCGGGCGAGAGCGTGGCGACGATGCGCACGTTGCCGTCCGAGGGCCCCTGGAGGATCGAGTAGGGGACGAAGCCCGCGCGTCGCACGGTGATCTGTCGCGGTTGCGTGCGGACGTCGTCGTTCACCACGGAGACCTGGATCGGCGTGGTGCCGAGCACGCGCCCGCCCTCCATCACGTCCGCGCCCTGGGGGTACGAGTCGATCATCAGGGTGAAGGTGCGCGGCGTGTCGTTGGAGTTCGCCGGCGGCAGCGCCTGCACGGTGGTCTGCACCGAGGGCTGCTTGAGCGCGAGCACGATGAACGCCGCGATGATGAGCACGAGCCCCGCGCCGCCCACGAAGAAGCCGAACTTCGACTGGTTGCCCATGTCGGGCGGGCGCCGCGAGGGCGTCGAGACGGGCGGCGGCGGGCTCTGCTGCTGCGACGGGCGCGAGGGCACCGCGGCGGGCGGCGGCAACGAGTCGTCCTGCAGCGAGACCTCGACGTGCGCGCCGGAGGAGAGCATCACCTCGACGTCGTCGTTGGGGTTGATCGCGACGGGCGAGCGCGGAGCTCCTGAGTTCTCGCCGCTGAGCTGCGAGGAGGCGAGCGGCGCCGAGTCGAGCGTCGCCGAGGTGGCCGCGCCGAAGCCCATCGTGAGGCCCGTCGTCGACGCGCACTCGCGGAGCAGACGGATGAACTCGTCCATGTGCGCGGGGCGCTGGTCGGGGCTCTTCTCGAGGCACTTGCGGACGAAGTTCTCGATGGGCTCGGGCACGTCGACGTCGGGGTTCCGCTGCTTCATCGGCGGCACCGGCGTCTGGAGGTGCGCGATGAGGATCTGCACGCTCTTGTCGGACTCGAACGGCACCTTGCCGCAGAGCATCTGGTAGAGCATCACGCCGAGCGAGTAGACGTCGGTGCGGTGGTCGACCTTGCCGTGCGCGATCTGCTCGGGCGACATGTACCTCGGAGACCCGAGGAAGGAGCCCTGCTGCGTGAGCTCCTCGCTGTCGTCGCTCAGCACCTTGCCGAGCCCGAAGTCGAGGATCTTCACGATCTCGACGCCGTCCTCGTCGGGGACGAGCATCACGTTCGAGGGCTTCATGTCGCGGTGCACGACGCCGTGCTTGTGCGCCTCGCGGAGGCCGCGCGCGAGCTGCCGCGCGATGCCGAGCGCCTCGGGCGGCGTGAGCCACCCCCGCGAGCGCAGCCGTCGGTGCAGCGTCTCGCCGGGGAGGAACTCCATCGCCATGAAGAAGCGATCGGCGTCGAGGCCGTCGATGCGACCGTAGTCGAACACCGTGACGATGTTGTGGTGCTGCAGCCGCGACAGGATGCTCGCCTCGAGGAAGAAGCGCTTCTGAAAGGCGGGGTCGCGGAGGTTCGCGGTGTACGCCGGGTTCAAGACCTTGATCGCGACGGGGCGCGCGAGCACGAGCTGCTCCCCGCGGTAGATCGTGCCCATGCCGCCAACCGCGATCGCCTGGGTGATCTTGAACTTCTGGTTGATCACCATCCCGAGCAACGGATCGGAGTCGTTGTCAGGCAGTGCGTCCGCCACTTTCTCTGCGGTGTTCATGTTCACGCCGTTCGTTCTCCCCCGACGGCTCCGTCTGCGTCGCCCCGCTCGTCAGCGGAGTGAGACGGTCGTCGAGCTTTTCACACTCTACCGCGAATTCTCGCCGGGCTGTTGTACTTCATGTCGTCAGAATCGCTTTGCGAAGAATTTCTCTCGCGCGGCGCCGCTGCGAGGCCGCCGCTCCGACGCTGACCGTAGGGTACGCGATCGACGCGCGGTTCGGGCAACTTCGCTGCACCCGCAGCGTGGAAAACCCCGATGACACACCCGCGTCGTCGGCTGCGCGCCCTGCGACGGAGCACCGCGTGAGGAAGAACCCGTAGGCGCCGCGCCGCCGATTCAGGTCTTGCTCGCCGCCCCCTCATCCAAGCATACTGCGGCCCTCCGGGAAGGCGATGACGCAGCACTTTGTTCGGTGCCCGCACTGCGGGCTTCCACATTCGGCCGACACGGTGATGTGCCCGGTGCATCGGGTGCCGGTGAATGCGCGCTCACAGAGCGTCGTGCCGCCGACGCCCGGTCGCGCGTCGTCGATGCGCCCTCCGCCGACGCCGTCGCTGCCCGCGTCGACGCCGAGCGTCCGCCCGCCGCCGCTGCCCGCGGTGCAGGCCGGGAGCTCCTCGTCGACGCCGCCTCGCGAGCCGCGGCTCCGCGCGTCGACCTTCTCGGGTCCGCCGATGCAGTCGCACCAGTTCGGCGCGACGCAGCCCTCGCCGCTCGGCGCCCCGCCGCAGGCCAACACCGGCGCGGCCCGCACGCCCGCCGCGCCGCAGCCCGAGAACCGCGCGGCCGTCCGCTGGCCCCCGAGCGCGGTGGGCATCCCCTTCGGCGACCGCGAGGAGGCGCACGCGCTCCCGCGTCCCACCTCGGATGCGCCGCTCGTGGGGCAGCTCCTCGACAACCGCTACCGCATCTTCGGCGTCATCGCGAAGGGCGGCATGGGCGTCGTGTACGACGGCATCCACGTGGGCCTCGCGCGGCCCGTCGCGATCAAGACCCTCCACGCGCGCTACGTGAACGACAAGGTCGCCCTCGCGCGCTTTCAGAACGAGGCCGCGGTCGTCGGGCGCTTCGGGCACAAGAACATCGTCGAGGTGCATGACATGGGCATGCTCGACGACAACACGCCCTACCTCGTGATGGAGCGCCTCGAGGGCGAGACCGTCACGCAGCGCCTCCAGCACGAGCGCCCGATGCGCGTCGAGACCGCGATCGACATCGCGATCGAGGTGCTCAACGCGCTGGTCGTCACGCACAACGCCGGCATCCTCCACCGCGACCTCAAGCCCGACAACGTCTTCATCGCGCGCACCGACGACGGCTCGCGCGTGAAGGTGCTCGACTTCGGCATCTCGAAGTTCGTCACGCAGGAGATGTCGAAGTCCGCCCTCACGCGGAACGGCTTCGTGATGGGCACCCCCGCGTACATGGCGCCCGAGCAGGCCACCGGCGACGCGCACCTCGACGCGCGCGCCGACCTCTACTCCCTCGGGATGATCCTCTACGAGATGCTCACGGGGCGGCTGCCCTACAAGGCCAACACCCCCGCGGCGCTGCTCGGCGAGATCATGCGCGTGACGCCCCTCACGCCGCGCATGCACCGCCCCGAGATCCACGCCGACCTCGACGCGCTCGTGATGCGCGCGCTGCACCGCGACCGCGAGCAGCGCTTCATCGACGCGCCCTCGATGCTCCGCGCGCTCCAGGCCGTGCGAGGCCCCGCCATCGCGATGGCCCAGGCCGCCGAGGCGCGCTACCAGGCGACGCCGTCGAAGCGTCCGCCCGCGCCGCCGCCGAACCTCGACGCGCACGACACCGACAGTCAGCAGGTCGAGCTCTTCGACCGCGACAGCCTCGACAACATGGTCCCGCGTCCGCCGAAGCTGCCTCCCGACATGAAGTGACGAACGATGCGATGGTCCGGCGCTCTCTCACTCGCAGCGCTGCTCCTCGCGGGATGCGGGTCGCGCACGGCGCTCAACATCGACGACCTCCTCGACGCGACGACGCCTGACACGCCCGTCGCCGTCGATGTGCCCACCGCGGTCGATGTGCCTGCCACGGTCGACGTGCCTGCCACGGTCGATGTGCCCGTCACGGTCGATGTGCCCGTCGCCGTCGATGTGCCCATCACCGTCGATGTGCCTGCCACGGTCGACGTGCCCGTCACCGTCGATGTGCCCGCCACTGTCGACGTGCCCACCACGGTCGATGTGCCCATCACCGTCGACGCGCCCGTCACCGTCGATGTGCCCGTCTCCGTCGATGTGCCCGTCACCGTCGACGTGCCCGTCACCGTCGATGTGCCCGTCACCGTCGATGTGCCCGTCTCCGTCGATGTGCCCGTCGCGCGCTGCGGAAATGGCGTGCGAGAAGGCGCGGAGGATTGCGACCTCGGCGTTCGCAACGCGCTGAGCCCGGCGTTCACAATCTCGCAGCCGGGGCGCCCCGAGGTCACCGTCGCTCCCCTCGTGCGTCGGAGCGCCGCGACGGACTTCTACGACTACCGCTCGGCCAGCGGGCACACGGGCTTCGAACTCCCCAACGTCGCCAACGTGTTCCTCTACGTGAACGCCACGGACAACGACCTCGGGCTCTTCTTCGTCGCCGGTCGCGACGGAGACCTCGGCATCGCGCCCGCGCAGCCCGAGAGCGACGTCGAGGTGCTCTTTCAAGGCCTCCCGATCGCGGCCACGATCGCCGTCTCCGACGACGCGAGCGAGTTCACGCGGCTCACGCCCACCGAGGCGCGCGGACGCTGGTCGTTCAACGACAACTCCGACGGCGGCGTCCTCACGCGACTGCCGTGGAACGAGCCCTGGCGGATCTCGCTCCAGGGCACGTGGCGCGCAGGCGTCTCGTCGATCCGGTACATCGACGGCGACGGACGCCCTCGCGCGCTGGTGCTCCGCGACGCGCTCGTGATCGAGCATCGCGCGACCCGTGTGGCGTGTCGCTTCGACTGTCGCTTCCCGCGATGCGGTGATGGCTACCTCGACAGCGGCGAGCGCTGCGACGACGGCAACACGCGCTCCGGCGACGGCTGCGCGTCGGACTGTCAGCGCTTCGAGTAGCGCGGCGCGCTCAGCCCGCGGGCGTGTCGATCGCCGCGTCGGCGCCGCCGTCACTCGACGCGTCATCACCCGCAGCGACATCGCTCGCAGCGCCGTCGCCCGCAGCGCCATCGCTCGCAGCGCCGTCTCTCGCGGCGTCGGCCGTCGCGTCGGTGCTCGGAGGCGCCGCGTCGCCGCAGCGGCACACGCCTTCGAAGGCCATGTTCACGCAGTAGTCGCGGCCCGTCTCGCCGGGCGAGCACTCGCAGGGGCGAAAGCCTCCGCGGCACGTGAGGCCGCGCTCGTCGACGATGTCGGTCGCGGGGACGTCGGTCACGGTCATCCCGTCGATGGGGACCGCGGAGATGTCGGGGTAGCCGACGCGCGCGTCGACGGGCGCGGGCTGCGGATCATCGCCGCAGGCGCAGAGACCGAAGACCGCGAAGCACAGGAGCGAGGCCATCGAAGTACGCATCGCCGCGGAGGTTGCCAGAGGCCCCGCGGCCGTGTCGAGTGCCGCGCTACGCGCGGCGCGGAGCCTTGCGGCGGAGCGTGTTGCGACCGACGTGCAGGGCGCGCGCGGCCTGGCTCTGGTTGTGTCCGCAGGCGCGAAGCGTGGCCTCGACGTAGCGGCGCTCCACCTCGTCGAGCGTGAGGCCGAGCGGGAGCACCACGGCGTCGGGACGCGCGTCGGGCGGGGGTGGAGCCGCGGCGCTCACGGTGGTCTCCGCGGCGCGCGTGGGGACCGGGAGACCGAGGAGCTCCTGCGTGATGGACTCGCCCGCGCAGAGCACGGCGGCGCGCTCGATGGTGTGCTCCAGCTCGCGCACGTTGCCCGGCCAGGCGTGCCCACGCAGCGCCCAGAGCGCGTCGCGCGAGAAGCGCAGACCCGTGCGCGCGTAGCGGCGAGAGTAGAGCTCGAGAAAGTGCTCCGCGAGGGCCACCACCTCGTCGCCGCCGCGCTCGCGCAGCGGGGGAATGACGATCTCCAGGACGCGCATGCGGTAGTAGAGGTCCTGCCGGAAGCGCCCCGCCGTGACCAGCGCCGCGAGGTCGCGGTGCGTCGCGACGATCACCCGCACGTCGGCGCGCAGCGTCGCGCGGCCGCCCACGCGCTCGAAGGTCCGCTCCTGCAGAAAGCGCAGCAGCTTCGACTGGAGCGCCAGCGGGAGCTCGCCCACCTCGTCGAGAAAGAGCGTCCCTCCGTCGGCGGTCTCGACCTTCCCGGGCACGCGCCGGTCGGCGCCCGTGAAGCTCCCTCGCTCGTGGCCGAAGAGCTCGCTCTCGACGAGCGCGTCGGGCAGCGTCGTGCAGTCGACCGTGACGAAGGGGCCGTCGCGGCGCCGACCGTTCGCGTGGATCGCCCGCGCAAACAAGCCCTTTCCGACGCCCGTCTCGCCGCCGAGGAGCACCGTCGCGTCGACCGAGGCCGCCCGCGTCACCTGCTCGTACACCCGACGCATCGGCGCGCTCGAACCCACGATGTGGTTGAACACCCCGCGCACCGTCACGCCGCGCGCGGTCCCCTCGCCCGCGCGCAGCGTCGTGCGTTCGAAGGCCAGCGCGACCTGCCCCGCGAGCGTGTGGAGGAAGGCCTCGTCCTCGCGAGAGAACACCCCGCCGCGCTTGTTGAGCACCTGGAGCACGCCGCGGATGGCGCGGCCTCCGTCGCGCACGGGCACCGAGAGCAGCGTGCGCGTGACGAAGCCCGTCTCGCGGTCGATGCCGCCGAAGTGTCGGGGGTCGCTCGCGGCGTCGGAGAGGTTCGCCGTGTCGCCCGTCTCCGCCACCCAGCCCGCGATCCCCTGCCCCGGCGGCAGGCGGAGTTCCTGCGGCGCGGGGAGGTCCGCGATGCGCGCGCGGAGCTCGCCCGTCGCGGCGTCGACGAGCCACACGCTCGCCCGCTCCGCGCGCATGGCCGCCGCGATGCGCGCGCCGATCATGGCGAGGAGCGCGTCGAGGTCGAGCTCCTGCGCGAGGAGCGCGCCGAGGTCCAGCAGCAGCGAGAGCTTGTGTTCCCGCTCGATCACGGGGTCGGAGGCTAACACGGCGGAGCCTCCCTTCTGCGTCACGCCGCGCGTGCGGCTCCTGCGGCGCCCACGGTGAGCGCCATCCCCTCGCGCGCGGCCACCACGTCGCTGAACTGCGACTGCGCCGCGGCCTCGATGGCCATCACCGCGTCGTCGCTCCGGCTCGGGTCGTGGTGAAAGAGCACGAGCTGCCCCACGCCCGCGGCGCGCGCGAGCTCCACGGCGGCCTCCCAGGTCGAGTGGCCCCAACCCACGCGGGCCATGCCCCCCTCGCCCGCGTACTCGCTCGGGAGGTACTGCGCGTCGTAGATGAGCACGTCGGCGCCGCGCGCCAGCGAGGCCAGCCGCGGGTCGACGCAGCGGTAGTGCTCCGTGTCGGTCGCGTAGACCACGGAGCTTCCGCGGTGCTCGATGCGGTACGCGTACACCTGGTCGGGGTGATTCGCGCGCACGGCGGTGACCTCGGTCTCGCCCGCCACGAAGCGCTGCCGATCGCGCACCTCCAGATAGCTCAGCGACGCGGGCACGTCGTGGAGATCGACGGGAAAGGTCGGCGCGCTCATCTGCCTGCGGAGCACGTCGCGCGTGGGCGTCCCGTTGGCGCCCGACACGACGTGGACGCGCGTCCCCGGCGCGTAGAGCGGCGCGAAGAAGGGCAGGCCCTGGATGTGATCCCAGTGCACGTGCGAGAGGAGCAGCGTCACGTCGACGTTGCCCTGCTTCGCGAGCTCGTTGCCCAGGCGACGGAGGCCCGTGCCCGCGTCGAGCACGAGGCGCGATCCGCCCGCGATCACCTCCACGCACGACGTGTTGCCGCCCACCTTCGCGGTCTCAGGACCCGGCGTAGCGATGCTGCCGCGAACACCCCAGAAACGCACCGTCATGGTCATCTGCGCTCGACGCTCCCTTCGAGCGCCGAAGGGCGCCCTCTGAGCGCTCCCCTGAGCAGCGAGCGTGCCGCGCGAGAACCCGTGAAACATGGGCTTTCAGGGGCTTCATGGGGTGCGCCAGAACGGAGCGATGCGCCGCCCCGGCGCTGCTCCGTTTCAGCGCAGCGGAGGTGCGCGACGGGTGCGCGGCGGGGGTGATGGTGGTTGTATGTTCCCTGCCCCGATGACCTCGATTCGAATCGCGCACCTCTCCGACCTGCACATCCTCGATCTCACGGGGGTGAAGCGCGCGCAGCTCCTCCTGAACAAGCGGATCACGGGGTGGGTGAACCTCAAGGTCAAGCGCTCGTCGCACCACAAGCCCTGGGTGGTCGAGGCCATGGCCGACGACCTCGCCGCCCGTCGCGTCGATCACGTGGTGGTCACCGGCGACCTCACGAACCTCTCGCTCGACCCCGAGTTCGAGCGCGCGAAGGCCATCCTCGAGCGCATGGGCTACGGCCCCGACGAGGTGAGCGTCGTGCCGGGCAACCACGACGTGTACACGCGCGGCGCCGAGCGCTCGCAGCGCTTCGCGAGGCACTTCGCGAAGTACCTCACCAGTGATTTTGTCGTCGGTGGCAACGGCCATCCGTCGGGGCCCTTTCCGTACGTGCGGGTGCGCGGGCCCGTGGCGATCATCGGGATCTCGACGGCCGTCGCGCGCGCGCCGCTCGTCGCCTCGGGGTGGGCCGGCGAGGCGCAGCTCGACGTGCTCGCGAAGCTCCTCGACCGTGTGGAGCTCCGAGACAAGACCGTGGTGGTGCTGGCGCACCATCCCATCACCAACCCGAAGGGCTCCGTCGCCACGGTGCTGCGGGGGTGGTCCGAGGTGGGGGCGGTGCGAAAGCTCCTGGGGCACAGCCCTGGCGCCCTCGCGCTGCACGGCCACCTGCACCACCGGGTGCATGAGGTGATCGAGGCCGAGGGGGGGCGCATCCACCGGCTCGGGGCGACGAGCGCGTCGCTCCTGCACCGCGATCCCGACATGATGTCGGGCTACAACCTCTACGAGGTCAGCGGTGACAAGGGGCTCACGAGGGCCTGGGCGCGGGTGTGGAGCGAGACCTCGAAGACCTTCGAGGAGGCCGAGCTCCCGCAGATGCGCGCTTGACGGAGCGCGCGGTCTCGCGTGGAGTCAGCGGCATCGTGAACGCCTCCGACAGGGACCCGTCGCGCGACGCGAGTCGCCCCGAGTTCCCGCAACCCTTCGGCCGGTACGTGATCCTCGGCCGATTGGGGACGGGGGGCATGGCCGACGCGCTGCTCGCGATGCTCCAGGGGGCGATGGGCTTTCAGAAGCCCGTGGTGCTCAAGCGCATGCACGCGTCGCTCGGGCGAGATAGCCATTTCGTGAAGATGTTCCTCGACGAGGCGCGGCTCGCGGCGAGGCTCGGCCACGCCAACGTCGTCGCCACGAGCGAGGTCGGCGAGTGCGACGGGCACTACTTCATCGCGATGGATTACCTCGAAGGCGTCTCCCTCGACCGCGTCGCGAGGAAGTACATCCACGAGGGCCGCGAGGTGCCGCTCGGGCTCCTCCTGCGCGTGCTCTGTGATTGCCTCGAAGGGCTCCACTACGCGCACGAGCTCCCTGATTTCGACGGGAGCCCGCTCGGCGTCGTGCACCGCGACGTCACCCCGTCGAACCTCTTCGTGACCTCCATCGGCGTCTCGAAGGTGCTCGATTTCGGCATCGCGAAGGCCTCGACACAAGACGAGGCCACGCGCACCGGGATGCTCAAGGGGAAGCTCGCGTACATGTCCCCCGAGCAGTTCTACGACGCGCCCATCGACCGCCGCTCCGACGTGTGGGCCATGGGCGTCGTCGTGTGGGAGATGGTCACCGGCCGCAGGCTCTTCAAGGGCGCCAACGACGCGCAGACCTACCGGAACATCATGGGCGCGGAGATTCCGCCCGTGGGCACGTACCGCGCGGACGCGCCGCCGGAGCTCGACGCGGTCATCGCCCGCGCCACCGCGCGCGACCGCAACCACCGCTTCTCGACCGCCGAAGAGATGCGCTTCGCGCTGGAGCACGTGCTCCGTACGCGGCTCGGCAACACGTCGCACGCCGAGGTGGCCGCCGAGATCCGCGCGCGCTTCGCCGAGACGCTCGAAGACAACCGCCGCGCGATCCGAGAGTTCACGCAGCGTCGCGCGCCGGTGCCGCCGCCGCTCGCGCCCGGCGAAGAGGACGACGACGAGAACCCCACGCGCGTCAACGCACGCCAGGCCGAGGCCGTGCGCGCGCTGATCCCGTCGGCCGTGACGCCCGCCATCGCGCCCGTCGCGCCGCCGCCCGCGCAGCCCGCGGGCGAGAGCACGCTCGACGACCCGTGGACCGCGGAAGAGAGCGGCGACAGCTCGACCTTCGTCGACGTGAAGCTCCCCGAGTCGGTCGCGATCGCGGCGGCGGCCTCGCCCATTCGCCCTGAGACCATGGCCTCTCCGCGCGCAACGCCCGCGATGCCCGTGGTGTCTCCCGCGTTTGCGCCGCTCCCTTCGCCGCCGATGGCGGTGCCGAGCGCGCCCGTGTTCGACCCCATCCCGATGGGGCCCCTCGGACCTGTTCCGCAGCAGCAACCGCAGCGCAGCGGCGGCGGGTTCCTCGTGCAGGCGATCGGGTGGCTGACGCTCCTCGCGCTGCTCGCGGGCGTCGGGTTCGCGGCGTGGTCGCAGCGCGCGTTCATCGAGCGCGGCGCGCGTGACCTCGTGTCGGGGGCCGCGCCAGATCCGTCGCGCGTGGGGTCGTTTCAACTGCGCATCGTGAGCGTTCCTCCGGGCGCGCGCGTGAGCGAAGGCGGACGCGACCTCGGCCCGACGCCCATCGAGATGCCCGTGCTTCGAGGCTCCGTGGCCGAGCGTCCGCGCGAGTTTTCGTTCCAGCTCCCGGGCTACGCGCCCCTCACCGTGACGCAGGGCACGACGCTGGAGCCTCAGGCCGAGCTCCGCGTGACGCTCGTTCCGCTCACCCCGCCGCGGCGGTAGCGCGCTACGCGGCGCGACGTACGACGCACCTCGCGGCGCGCGCTTCGAGGTCTGCGCGGTCGCACACGCTCATCGCCTCGGCGCCTCCGCCCTCGACCGCGACGCTCGCAGACGCGGCCCCGCGCGCGATGCATCCCTCGACCGCGAGGCCGTCGCAGAGACCGCTCAGAAAGCCTGCGGCGAAGGCGTCTCCCGCGCCCGTCACATCGACCGCACGGGCGGGTACGGGCTCCCACGTGAAGAGCGCGTCGGCGCGGGCGTCGTAGAGCGCGCCGCCCTGCGCGCCTCGCTTGTGAACCACGTAGCGCATGCGTCCGACGGCGAGCGCGCGCAGCGTCTCGACGGGACGCTCACTGGCGCCCGCGAGGCGCATCTCGTCGTCGCTCGCGAAGAGCGCGTCGGCCCCGCCGAGCACGGTTCGCCACGCGTCGAGCGTGCGCTCCGAGAGCGCGAGGTGCGGATCGACGGAGACGAAGCGCGCACCGCCGCGCGAGGCCACCATCGCGCGCTGACGTTCGAAGGGCATCGGCGCGACGTGCAGACACGGAGCCTCGCGCCACGCGCGCGGAACGTCGTCGGGCGACGGCGAGACCGCGTCGTGGGAGGGGCGTCCGATGCGGCAGACCATGTTCCGCGCGTCGCCCTCGTGCAGGAGCCACACGCGCAGACCGGGAGCCCCGAGCGCGCGAAGCCCGTCGAGCGCCACGCCGCGCGCGCGCAATCGAGCGAGCATCGCCTCGGGGTAGTCGTCGCCCACGACGCTCACGCAGCCGACGCGCGCTCCCCACGCTGCGCCCGCGAGCGCGGCGTGAAGGAGCGCGCCGCCCGCCTGCCCCATGCGCGTCGCGCCGTCTTCGAAGACGATGTCATCGACGAGCAGGTTGCCCGCCATCACGACGTCGACCGTCACGACGCGGGGAGCGCTTCGAAGGCCGCGGCCACCGCGCGCACCGCCTCGGGATCGAGCGCGTTCGACCAGCGTCCGCCGCGCTTGACCGACGAGCCGACGATGAAGCCGTGTGCGCGCGCATAGAGCCGCATGTTCTCGGGGGTCACGCCGGAGCCCACGAGCACGGGCAGCGTGGCGCCGTCACGGACGGCATCGACGTCCGCGGGCGCGGCGGGAGCGCCCGTCGCGGCGCCCGTCACGATCACGCCGTCGGCGGAGAAGAACTCCGCGGCGCGCGCGGTCTCGGCGAGCGAGACGTCGGCGGTGATGGCGTGCGCGGAGTGCTTCTTCTTGATGTCCGCGAAGACCCTGACCTGCTCCGCGCCGATCGCGCGGCGATAGCGGAGGAGCGGGCCCGCCGAGGCTTCGATGATCCCCTCGTCGGCGACGTGCGCGAAGGCGAAGCCCTCGACGCGAACGAAGGACGCGCCCGAGGCGAGCGCGACGGCGAGTGCCTCGCGGTTGGCCGCGGCGAGCACCTGGATTCCGAGCGGGAGCGACACGGCGCGACGCACCTCGCGTGCGATGGCGGTCATCGACGCGACGATCTCGGGGCCGACGGCGCCGTTGAGGTACGGCCGGTCGTGCATGTTCTCGAGGAGGAGCGCGTTGAAGCCCGCGTCGCGGTAGATCTTCGCCTCGGAGACCGCGCGCTCGACGATCGCGTCGAGGGGCTCGCGCGCGTGGGCGGTGCCGGGGAGCGCGCCTGCGTGGAGCATCCCGATGAGCGCGCGCGGGGCGCAGAAGAGGTCGGTGAAGTCGGAGCGGGGATCGGTCACGCCGCGGAGGCTACTTCAGCGCGGAGGGCGGGCGCGAGGGTCAGGCGTGGTGCGGAGCTCAGCCCGGCGTGGGAGCGGGCGGCGTCGGAGGCTGCGGTTCGCCCTCTTCCGCGGCGCCGCTCGACACGGAGCGCGAGCGGAGCGGCGAGACGTGATCCCCGAGGTTGAATCCCCAGAGCCAGCCCGCGATGCGCCCCACGTACGCGTAGTGGCGCGTGAGCAGCGCGGCCATGCGATCGCGCATCTCGGCGGCCTTCGCGACGGGATCTTCGCCGCCGCGCTCGACCACCACGCCGTCGGGCGCCAGCACGAGCAGCGCGTCGGAGCCCGCCTGCGCCGCCTCTCGCACGCGCTCGGGTGTGATGGGGCTCTTGCCTTCGATGTCGCGCGCCACGCGGCGGAAGAGCGCGCCGAGCGCGATGCAGTCCTGCGCGGCGTCGATGGCCCCCTTGCCCTTCTGGATGTTCGCCACGCTGTCGGCGTCCTTGCCCTTGATGACCTTCGACTTCACGAGGGACACCGCGTTGGCGAGGAGCTCGTCGCGGAGCTCGTAGACCTTGCTCATCTGCGCGTTGGTCTCGCTCCGCTCGGCGACGGCGTTCGACGCCGCGTTGGCGGCGAAGACCAGCGCCTCGGCGACGCGCGCTGTCGCAGAGACCTTCGCGAAGTCGACCTCCGGGGCCTCGGGGTCTGACTCGATGCGCGCCCGCTCGGCCATCACGGCGGCGACGCCCGCGCGCGCGTTCTGGAGCGCCACCTGGGCGTTGCCGTTGAAGATCGCGACGTCGCGCGCATGGAGCTGCGTGGCCTCCGCGACGAAGGCCTCGTAGCTGCCTTCGAAGCCCGCGACCGACACGTTCACAGCGACGTCTCGCGCCACCGGCGCGGCGGTCTGCGTGACCGTCTGCGGGGGCGGAGGGGTCGTGCGACTGCCCCTGCCCGTCGCCGTGGGCTTCTTCTTCTTGCGCTTGTCCATCGGGATGAACCTCCTTCGGAGCAGCATCGCCCCGACGAGCAGTTCAACGGCGGTGAGGCGCTCGACCGTGAGGCGGTCGTGGCGTTGCCGAAGGAAATTCGACCCTGGGGATGCATCGGGCGTCCCCGGTGGTGATTCGGGGCGGAGGATGGTCGAGCATCGACGCGGGGTGTTCCGAAGCGGCGGAGGCGATGGTCGAGCGTCGACGCGGGGTGTTCCGAAGCGACGGAGGCGATGGTCGAGCGTCGACGTGGGGTGTTCCGAAGCGATGGGAGCGATGGTCGAGCGTCAGCGCGGAGACCTCAGCAGCGGAACGCTCGACCGTCGGCGCCCCGCGCCGCCGCGCGCTCAAAGCTCGTAGCGGTCGCCCTCTCGCGCACACGAAATGGGC
Organism: Polyangiales bacterium; assembly: GCA_046351535.1. Taxonomy (GTDB): domain Bacteria; phylum Myxococcota_A; class Polyangia; order Polyangiales; genus CAISKJ01. The sequence continues at coordinate 184,623 of JAXLYG010000012.1, read as the reverse complement.
GCCCCCTCGACGTCGAACGAGTCGGTGTAGTGGATGAGCTTCATCCGCGCGCGCACCGACGCGTCGAGGCCCGCGAGCTTCTCGATGGGCGTGTGCACGCCGAGGTTCGTCTCGTGCACCACGAGGTCGCCCTCCGCGAGCCACGCGATGAGCGACGGATCGAAGGCCGTGTCCGCGCTGTAACCAAACGAGCGCGCTCCGAGCGACACGCGCAGCGCCGAGGTCGGGATGTGATGGATCGTCGGCCGCCACGCGATCGTGAGCGGACCGAGCGCCATCGGCTCGCCCGGCGTCGCGGGGAGCGGGCGCACGTCGCAGTAGTCTTCGAGCGTGAGCGAGCGCGTCGCTCCGTCGACGCCGAGGAGGTCGCGCATGCCGCCGCGGAGGCGCTCGTCCCAGAGGCCCGCGAGCACCGCGGGGATCGCGTACACGGCGCAGCGACGGCGCGTGACGAAGCGACGCCAGAAGAGGAGTTGTTCGAGACCCCCCATGTGATCGCCGTGCAGGTGCGTGATGAGCACGTGGTCGATGTCGTCGAGGCCGACGCGCGCCCCGCCTCGCTCGCCGAGGTCACCGAGCGCGCGCGCCAGCGCGGGAGGCGCGTCGAGGAGGAGCCGCGTGCCGTCGGCCTCCACGAGCAGGCAGGTGTTGTAGTAGCGGGCGGTGAAGGCGTCGCCGACGCCGACGACCCGGATCGAGAGCGTCATTCCGCCGAACATACCGCCGACGCGCACAAACACATCGAGACCGGCGCCGCGGTGGAACCCGAACCGTCCGCTCGATGAACGCGCGTTGACGACTTTTTCATGAAGTTCAGAGGGGTCTACGGACGACTATCGCTCGACGACTTTCAATTCCCAACGAGGTGTCTCATGCGCAAGGCGATGTTGCTTGGTCTTCTGTTCCTGATGGGCTGCGGCGGAGGTTCGGGGGCCACGTGCCCGACGGGCAGCACGCTCACGTACGAGAACTTCGGCCGACAGTTCTTCGCCAGCTACTGCGACCGCTGCCACGGCTCGCGCACCTCGCCGGTGATGAACTCCCTCGCGACGATCCGCGCGAACTCCACCGCGGTCGACGCCGAGGCGGCCGCAGGCGCGTCGACGACCAACACCGCGATGCCCGAAGGCACCCCCGCCCCCACCACGGCCGAGCGTCAGCGCCTCGGCGAGTGGCTCGCGTGCGGCGCTCCGTGAGTTCGTCCGTCGGTCGCGCTTGACCTTTCGCGAGGTCTGCGACTCACATCCTGGCGATGGCCCGACCGGGCAACGCGCCAAGAACTGAAGCTCCTCCTCCCGCGCCCGAGCGTCGCTCGTCGTGGCTCTGGACGGCGCTCAAGCTCCTCGTCGGGGCGCTCCTCTACGCCCTCGCGGCGCTGCTGGTGTTCATCGTGATCGAGCACGCGCTCTCGCGCGCCGCGGCCGTCGTCGCCGTGGTGCTCACGAGCGTGCTCGCGCCCCTCGCGCTGGCGCAGCTCCTCACGCCCGCGTTCCGCAAGCTCGACGCGTCGACCACGTTCTTCGGCGTGCTCCCCGGCGTCGCGGGGCTCTGCGCGATCGTCACGCTCGTCGCGCTCCCCCTCAGCGCGAAGGGGCCCGTCTCACGCGCGCTCGACGGACTCGCCGCGCGCTACCCGACGGCGCCGAAGCCCGCCACGAACGCGGCGCGCGCCCTCGGCCACGCGCTCGACCCCAGCGTCGCAGACGCCGGGATGCGCGACGCAGGACTCCGCGACGCAGGACCGCGCGACGCAGCGACCGTCGCGGCACGCGACGCGTCGGCCGACGTGAGCGACGTGAGCGATGCGAGCGACGCGAGCGTCACGAACGATGTGAGCGATGCGAGCGACGCGAACGATGTGAGCGATGCGAGCGATGTGAGCGATGTGAGCGACGGAGAGGACGGTGATGACGCGGTCGATGCGGCTGCGCCACCGGGAGATCCCGCGATGCTCGCGGAGGTCGAGTCGCCGTGCGCGCCGGTCCGGTCGATCGTCGTCGCGGACCTCGAAGGCGACGCGCGAGACGAGGTCGTCGTGCAGTGCGCCGAGAGCCTCCACGTGTTCGCGCTCACCGAGGGGACGCTCACCGAGCGGCTCCGCGTCGTCACGCACGCGCCCGCGCAGCTCGAAGGCGCCTTCGGTCCGCCCGCGGTCTTCGACATGGACGGCGACGGGCGCCGCGACATCATCGCGTGCGAGCACTTCACCACCGAGCGCGGGGGCGGCCGCGGAGGCGTGACCCGCTACGTCACCAACCGCGGCGACGGACGCTTCGGGACTTTCGTCGAGCTCGACCGCCTCGACGGCTGCGGCGCCGTGACGGTCGCCGACGTGACCGGCGACGGGCGCGAGGAGCTGCTCATCGCGCACACGGGCAACCCCTACCTCGCCACGCTGCCGCAGGGAGACCTCGCGTGGTTCTCTCACGTCGGCCGCCAGTGGACGCGGCGCGGGCGCTTCTCCGTCGGCCGTTGGCCCGCGCGCGTGGTCGTGCGCGACGTCAACGCCGACGGCGTCGGCGACGCGATCGTCGAGCACGACTGGGAGACCACGTCGTTCATGGTGCTGCCCGGATCGCGCGCGGGATTGCGCGCCGCCGACCCCGCGCTCCACGCGCCCGAGCTGCCCTCCACGCAGCGGGCCGAAGGGCGCTTCGACCTCGACGACACGGCCGACACCGTCGACGTGGCGAGGGCCCCGTGGGCCGAGCACTACACACTGCGCCTGAGCCGCTCGCAGCGCTCCGACGCGCCGACGATCACCGCGATCACGGGCACGCCGATGATCCTCCCGCCGCCCTCCGACGCTGGAACCTCAGCGGACGCCGCGACGCATGACGCGGCGCATACGCCCGACGCGACGTAGTCCCGCCGCCGCTTGACCGCCGAGAGAGCGTTCGCGTACGGTCCGCGCGCCGTGCGGGTGGAGCATCGACTCTCTCCGACCGGCGGATCGAACAGTTTCACGACGCAGCAGCAGCCTATGGGAAGTCCGGTGTGACACCGGCGCGGCCCCCGCCACTGTAACCAGGGACGAACGCGGCAAGACGCCACCTTCACGGGGAAGGCGCCGCGGGAGAGCGATCTGGGAGCCAGGAGACCAGCGTTGCTTCGCTGCGAGCCCTCGACTCGTCGACAGACGACTCGGGGTCTCCTCCACCACCGCGCGGGTGCGCGCGGAAGGACCACCGGCCTCCTCATGAACTCCCGCAACGTTGCCTTCTTCTTCGTGACCGCCGCCGCGGCGACAGGGTGCTTCGACGACGCGAAGCTCCGCCCCGCCACGGGCGACATCGGCGCCGTCGATGTTCCGGTCAATCCCCCCGACGTGCCCGACGCGCGCGTCGACGTCACGCGCACCGACGTGGTCGCCGACGTCGCCGCCGACGCGCTCGACGCCTCGGACGCCGACGACGCGAGCGACGCCGCCGACGCCGACGACGCGGCCGACGCGAGCGACGTCACCGACGCGATGTCATCGGGCTGCGCGCTCGAGCGCGTGCTCGTCACCACGACGGACTACACCAACGGAGGCTACGCGCTCGGACGCTTCGCGCCGACGCCCTCGCTCGTCCCGAGCGGCGCGATGTCGCCCGACCAGGACAGCGTCCCCGTGCAGAGCGGGTGCGTGGTCTACAACCTCCTCCGCGGCAACGACGCCCTCGCGGTGCTCGACCCGATGAACCTCCCCACCATCACGCGGCGCATCCCGCTGCGCATGGGGACGGACTCCGGCGCGCCCTACCAGGTCAACCCCTACGACGTGTACACGCACTCGCCGGAGAAGGCCTACGTGGCCCAGTACGCGGTGCCGCGCGTCGCCGTGGTGAACCCCACGCGCGACGGCGTCGACGGGCTCCTTCGAAGCATCGACCTGTCGCCGCTGCGCCAGCCCGAAGACCGCGACATGTCGGGCTCGATGGAGGCGATGGGGGTCGTGCGCGCGGGCCGCTACGTCTTCGTGGCGATGCAGAACCTCAACGCCTTCATGCCCGTGACCAACGGCACGATGGCGGTGATCGATCCGAACACCGACGCCCTCGTCGACGCCGACACGACGACGCCTGCGCTCGACGCGCTGCGCCTCTCGGGCCGCAACCCCGCGGCGATCGCCGTGACCCGCGGCGGACGCCTCGTCGTGGCCGAGTCGGGCGTGGTGGCCTTCGCGCCGCCGCAGATGCTCGACGGCGGCATCGAGTTCATCGACCCCGCGACGCTGCGCACCTCGGGGCTCCTCGTGACCGAGGCGCAGCTCGGCGGCGACATCGCCACCTTCACGATGCTCGACGAGGGCCGCGCGTGGGTGGTCGTCACGCAGCGCACGGCCACGGCGACGAGCTCGCGCGTCATCGAGGTGAACCTCGACGCGGTCGACGGCATGCGCGTCGGTCGCACCATCATGTCGACGGTCGAGATCGCGGCGATCGCGCGCGACCCGTCGGGCAACGTGTGGGTGCTCGACCGCTCGATGGGACACGTGGGCGCGAGGGTCTACAACAACCTCGGGATGGAGCTCACGACGACGGCCCTGGCGACGGGGATGTACGCTCCCTACGGGATCGCGTTCGTCCCGTGAGGGCCGCCACGCGCGTGGGCGCGTGGCTCGCAGCAGCGGCGATGGTCTCGGCGTGCGGAGCTCCCGCGCCCGAGGGCACCGACGCGCGCGCGAGCGACGACGCCGGGACCGTGTGCGCGCAGGGTGACGCCTCGGCGCTGCCCGACGGACGCTCCGTGGGAGGCCGCTACGCGTCGCGCGTGGTGTCGTTCACCCCGGGCGATGGCGCGACCTTCGGCGCCGATCGGATGCCGGGCGTGGTGCCCGGCTCTCCGGTGGGCGGCGGAGAGTTTCGCGGGGGCACCGACGTGGTGTCGCTCGGCGCGGGCGGCGAGGTCGTGATCGGCTTCGACGTCGACATCGTCGACGGGCCGGGCGACGACTTCACGGTCTTTGAAAACCCCTTCGCCGTACCGGGTACGAGCGATCGGTACTGGGAGGAGCTCGGCGAGGTCTCGGTGAGCCTCGACGGGGTCCACTGGACGCCCTTCGCGTGCGACCCCGCGGGCGCGCGCCCCCACACGGGCTGCGCGGGCTGGAACGTCGTGTACGCGACGCCCGACGAGACGGGCACCTGCGCGACGGACCCGCGCGTGTCGGGGGGCGATCCCTTCGACCTCGCGCGCGTCGGCGTCACCCGCGCGCGCTTCGTCCGCGTGCGAGACCTCCGCACGCAGGGCCTCGCGCCGCCGTCGACGGGCTTCGACCTCGACGCGATCGCGGTGCTCCACGCGTCGATGCGGTGACGCTCCATTGGCACCCGTCGAGGCGCGCGTGTACCATCCGCGCGCCGCGACGGGCGGCTGTGTGAGAAGGAGCGGCGCGACCCTCGTGAAGAACAAGGCACTCTTCGGTCTGATCGGTGTGGTCGTGGTCGTGTGCGGCGCGCTCGTCGCCTTCGCCGCGTGGAAGATCCTGAAGCGTCCGAAGACGGGCGGCGGCGTGGCGGGGCGCATCTCGCGCGACGCGGCCGTGGTCGTCGTCGCCGACTTTCGCAACGTGAGGTCGTGGGAGCCCGCGACGCGCGTCCACGACATGCTCGCGCGGCCCGCCTCCTACGCCACGGAGGCGCAGCGCGACCTCGCGCGCCGCTACACCGAGCTCCAGCAGAGCTGCGGCTTCGACCCGTGGGCCAAGACCGACGCGGTGACCGTGGGCGTCGAGCGCTCGCTCATCGAGGGCCAGAACCAGTCGGCGGTGACGGGCCTCATCGACGGCACCTTCACGCAGCCCGAGGTCGAGCGCTGCCTGCGCTACCTCGCGAGCCGCGACCAGCGCACGCTCGCCTCGACGCAGGTGAACCGCCACACGGTGCTCACGCCGCTGCGCGCGGGCGAGCAGCCCTCGGCGCGCTCGACGCAGATGACCCTGCTCCCCGGCGCGGTGATGGTGACCGAGCAGTCGTACACGCAGCGCGCCCTCGCGGTGATCGACGGAGACTCGCCCGCGCTCGCCGCCGACGCGCCCCTCACGACCATGCTCGGACGCCTCGGTCAGGGCGTCTTCCTCGCCTCGTCGGCGGACCTCGCGCTGCTTCGTTCGAGGCAGCAGCGCACGGTCGACGGCGCCATCGACGACCTCGTGCGCGCGCACCCGCAGGCCCCCGACCTCGCGCTCCTCCGTCAGGCCCGCATCGGCGGCGCCTCGCTCGCGGTGCTCAACGGCTCGCTCACCGCGATGGTGCGCGTCGAGGAGCCCACCGCGGCCAACGCGCAGTCTGTCGCGCGCGCCCTCGAAGCGGTCATCGAGCAGCACCGCGGAGAAGCCACGGGCGCGCTCCGTGACGCGCGGCAGAGCCAGCAGTTTCTGAGGCTCACGCTCGGGTCGCTCGAAGGGATGTCGGAGCGCTTCCGCAAGGTCGACGACGCGGCCACGGTGCTCGAGGCCCTGATCGGGCAGGTGCACTGCCGCGCCGAGGGCAACGACGCGGTGATCGCCCTCACGGCCACGCAGGCCCAGGTGACCTCGGTGCAGCAGGGCGTGACGGCCTTCGGTGAGATCATGTCCGAGGCGTCTCGGATGAACCCCCTCGGCGGGCTCTTCGGCGGCGGTCGTCAGCAGGGTGGCCTCCCCGAGATCGGCGCGCCGGGCGGGATCAACATCCCCACGGCGCCGCTCCTCGACCGCGGAGCGCCCACGCTCCAGGCCCCGACGCTTCAGGCGCCGAACCCCTGACCGATCATTTAGATTGGGTTCCCAAGTAACATCATGAAGCCACCGGGCGTCCTTCCCCCAGTGGATCCTTCCGACGGGAGCCCAGGAGACCCCGGGTCTCCGTCAGAGCGATCCCTCGAAGACCTGATGGACGCGTACTGCACCCGCGGCGACCGCCGGGCCTTCGACGAGCTCTTCGCGCGCCTCGCCCCCAAGGTGAACATCTTGTTGCTTCGGCTCTCCCGCAACCGCGAGCTCGCCGAGGAGCTCACCCAGGTGACCTTCCTGAAGGTCCACCGCGCGAGAGACACCTACGTCCCCGGGTCGAAGGTCTTCTCCTGGGTGATGGCCATCGCGCGCAACGTCTACATCGACGCGTACCGCAAGAACCGCGTGCTCCGTCGCCACGAGATGCTCACCGAAGAGGGCATCGTCCCGGAGCCCGGCCGCGACTCCCGCACCGTCGACACGGGCGCCTTCGAAGCGCTCTCCGACGAAGACCAGCAACGCATTCAGAGCACCATCGACGCCCTCCCCGCCACGCAGCGCGAGGCCCTCATGCTCCTCAAGGTCGAGGGGCTCTCGCTCAAGCAGGTCGCCGAGATCACCGGCGCCTCGGTGACGGCCGTCAAGGTCCGAGCGTTCCGCGCCTACGAGGCGCTGCGCGCGGCGATGGGTGTTCCCAAGGTCCCGCAACCCAAGACCCCGAAGCACACGACGAGGCCCCCGTGAGCGACTGTGACGCCATCGTCGACGCCCTGACCAGGACGTCACCCTCCGAAGCGCAGCTCCTCTCCTCTCCCCACCTCGACGGCTGCCTCTCCTGTCGTCAGCTCGTCTCCATCGACCGCGTCCTCTCCGCCCCCTCCCCCGCTCCGATCCGACAAGGCGCCGCGCTCCTCGCGGCCCTCGACCGCGACATGACCCCGGTCCACCACCGCAGCGCGTTGCGTCGCGCGGTGCTCCCCTTCGGCGCCCTCCTGGCCGTGATGGTCTCGGGCGCCACGCTCCTCGGTCGCCCCGTCGCCACGACGGCGCTCCCCTGGGTCGCCTCGCTCGCGATGCTCACCTGGGCGGGTCTCGGCGCCGCGCTGGTGCTTCGAAGAGGTCCTTCGGGGCTCGGCGCGACGGTACGAACCCGACGCGCATGGCTCGCCGGATCCGGCGCCCTCTTCGTGCTCTCGACCCTCGCCACCACCCGCATCATCCCCCGCACCCTCTCCACCACCAAGACCCTCGCAGACCACGTCGGCGTCTCCGCCGTGAACGCGGTCTCGGTCACGCACGACAGCACCCTCGGCCCGATGCAGAACCTCGGCGCCTGCGCGAGCACGAGCCTCATCTTCGCGGCCGTCGTCGCCGTGGGTCTCCTCTGGTCGTCGCGCCGCACGGTGCCCGTCTCGTCGGGCAGCATGGGCGCCGTGGTGGGCGCCTCCGCGGGCCTCGCCGCCGCCGCCGCGCTCCAGCTCTCGTGCGCCACCCACATCGCGCACGCGCTCGCCGCGCACGGCCTCCCGATGGTGCTCGCCACGGTGCTCTGCACGTTCATCGGCCGCCGCGCGCTCGCGCCCTGAAGCGCCGCCCATGCGCCTCCGACGCGCCCTCGTCGCCGCGCTCCTCGCGGGCTGCACGAGCAGCGCGCAGCCTCCCTCCGACGCGACCGCAGACACCCCACCCACCGACGCCTCCTACGACGCACCCGCGACCGATCGTTCGGATGCGAACGACCGCCTGACGCCGCGCTTCGAAGCGTGGGAGACGGGCGCTCCGTCGCCGCGCTGCAACAGCGCCGGGTGGTGCTGGGAAGCGCCCTCGCCCGCGGGCGGTGAGATCGTGTCGATCTCGTCGAGCGAGCCCGACGACGGTTGGGCGCTCACCGCCGACGGGATGCTCCTCCACGCGTGGGGCGGGCGCCTCGACGCGATGCGCGTCCACCCCTTCGACCTCACGCTCGGCCGCGGTCGCGTGTGGAGCGGCGGCGCCTCCGAGGTGTGGGTCTCGATCGGCGGCTCCCTCGTGCGATGGGACGGCCACGCCTTCACGCGCGCCCGTTTCTACGAGGGCTTCAACGAGCCCGACCTCGTGTGGGGATCGTCGCCGCGCGACATCTGGGTCGGCGGTCCGCAGGGCGACATTGTTCACTTCGACGGCAGCGGGTGGTCTCGCCGCGCGCTCACCGTCGGCGTGAACCTCGAGGAGCTCACGGGGCTCGGTCAGGAGCCGTGGTCGCTCGACGGAGAGGGCCTCGTCTCGCGGTGGCGCGACGGTCGATGGCGCGAGGTGGGCGTGCTCCCTTCGAGCGCGCGCGGGCTCTGGGTGAGCGGCCCCGAAGACGCGTGGGCCTGCGATGACGGCGCGGTGTTTCACTGGAACGGCGCGATGTGGCGGCGCGAGGTGGTCGATCGCGTGCCGACCTCGCAGCGCTGCGTCGTGTGGTCCGACGGCGAGAACACCTGGTTCAGCGACGGGCTCGGCGTGCGACGCCGAAGCGCCGACGGCGCGTGGTCCGTCGAGAGCGACACGCTGCTCGTGACGGCCGCGGGAGGCGCGCCCGGCGACGTGTGGGCCGGGCGCTCTGACGGCGTGATCCAGCGGTTGATGGCGGGTTCGTGGGTGGGCGTGACGCGCACGCGTCCTCGCTTCGACGTGACGCGCATCGCGGGCGACGACGCAGCGACGTTGCGCGCGATCACGGTCGCGACGGTGATGGGCTTCGACGGCGTGGCGTGGTTCGAAGCGATCGCGCCGACGCGGTACTACGAGCTCCACGGCGTGTGGCCGCAGGGCGCGACCGACACGTGGCTCGCGGGCCTCGTTCGAACAGGCGCGCGCGACTCGGGCAGGGCCTCGCGATGGAACCGCGTCGACGGAGAGCGCGACGTGCTCGACGCGCCGACGCCGTTGCGCGCCATCACCGCGCGCGCAAGCGACGACGTGTGGGCGGTCGGTGACGGCGGCGCCGCGTGGCGCTTCGACGGCGCGGCGTGGGCGCGCGTCGAGACGGGCGTCACGAGCGACCTGCGCGACGTGTGGAGCCTCTCGCGCGACGACGCGTGGGCGGTGGGAAGCAACGCGGCGCTCCACTGGGACGGCGCGGCGTGGAGGCGCGTCGCGCTCCCCTCGGTGATCGATGTGACGCGGGTGAACGGACGAGGCGCGCGCGACGTGTGGATGATCGGGCGCAGCGAGTCTCCGGCGCGCGCGTGGGCGCTGCACTGGGACGGCGTCGCGATTCGCGTCGACACGGCGGGGCTGCCCGCGGGCTACGACGCGCGCGGCGTGTGGGCGGGCGCAGACGCCGTGTGGCTCGCGGGGTCGAGCGTGCTCCGACGAGACGACCGCGTGTGGAACGCCGAGTCGATCGGCGTGGACGCGTCGATGCGCGCCGTGTGGGGGACGCGCGATGGCGCCGTGCGCGTCGGCGGATCGACGACGACGGTGATGGTGCGAAGCGCCCGCTGAGCGGTCTACGGGAGCGGGCGTGAGGCGAGCCAGCTCCACTCGTCGGCGGCGCGGCCGCGCAGCGGGCAGCAGTGACCGACGCCGGGGAGCTCGGTGTAGCGGACTTCGAAGCCGAGCGCGGTGAGCGCGTCGCGCGAGCTCCGGGTGTTGGCGATGCCGAAGTCGCCCGAGCCGATGAGGAAGCTGATCGGGATGCGTCGCACGGCGAGGCGAGAGAGGTTCGCGCCGGGGAGCGGATCGCCCGCGGAGATGATGCTCGCCGCGCCGAAGCGGTCGGAGCCGGCCATCGCGACGTGGTACGCGAGGTAGCCGCCCTGGCTGTACCCGAGGAGGAAGGTGTTCCGCGCGGAGGCTCCGCCGGAGACGAGGTAGTCGCGCGCGCCGAGGGCGAGCACCACGTCGCGGTTCGAAGTCGACGGGGTGGTGTAGGCGTCCCAGTCGACGCCCATCGGTCCGCTGCCCGAGATCGCCACGGGGAACGCGAGCGCCACCCCCTGCGCGTCGGCGACCTCACGCAGCCCGCTCGTGAGCAGGAAGTTCATCGCCGTGTCGCCGTTGCCGTGGAGCGCCACGAGGCCCGGTGATCCCGCGTGAAAGCCCGCGGGGACGTACACGATCGTCTGCCGCGATCCGATCGCGACGGTGCGCGTTCCAGGCGTGAGCGCGGGGCCCACGGGGACGTCGACCATCCCCGCGTCACCCGGTGGCGGCGGCGGTGGCGGCGGTGGCGGTGGCGGTGGCGGCGGAGGGGGCGGTGGTGGCGGTGGCGTCGCGCAGGATCCCGACGCGGGGACGCACTGCTGCACGGCGCCTGCGCCGGTGATCATGATCATCACGCAGGCGTAGCCGGTGGGGCATCCCGAGCCGCAGGGCGCGCCGCAGATGCGCTCTCCGGTGCGCTGGTTGGTGAGGCAGTACGAGTCTGCGCCGCACTCCTCGTTCGTCGTGCACGACTGGCAGAGCCGCGATCCCGGCGGTGGCGGTGGCGGCGGTGGCGGCGGAGGAGGCGGTGGCGGAGGTGCCGCGACGTCGGGCGCGGCGTCGACGACATCGAGCGTCGTCGCGTCGAGGGAGGGCGTCGCGTCGGGTGAGGTCGTCGCGTCGAGCGGCGCGGGTGCGTCGATCGAGGGCGGTGTGTCGCCGGGCACATCGTTCGAGACCGAACGATCGTCGGGCGGCGTGGCGTCGGGGTCGGGGAACGGATCGCCGCTGATCTCGCCGGTCTGCGGCGCGCACGCGGAGAAGGAGGCGCTCGCGAGCAGAGCCGCGACGAAGGTCGCACGACGGGTCATGGTGGCTGCGATGGTCGACGGCACGGCGCCGTTGCGTCAACGGGCAACGGCGCGCGAAGGCGCGATCAGGCGGGGGTGCGCGCGGTCGTGGCGACGGTCACGGCGGTGTTCACCGAGACCGTCGACGACGCGATGGTGACCTGAAAGTGCGCGAGGTTCGAAGTGGGCGGTCCGTGCGTGACGACGCCCTGGCCGTTGAAGGTGCCGCCGTGGCCCGAGCAGCACGTGAGGTTGCCCGTAGTGCTGGTGCTGGTGGTGGGCGACGCGGGGCACGCGCTGCCGTTGAAATCGACGTCGAAGCCCTCGTGGGGGCAGATGATGCTGAAGGCGAAGAAGCCCTGCGCGTCGCGGCCGACGATGAGCTTCTTGTCGGCGAGGCGCTTCCAGCTCCCGACGGCGATCTCGCTCACCGTGCCGACGACGAAGGTGCCCGAGGGCTGCGCGCTCGAGTCACCGCAGCCCGCGACGCCCGCCGCGCTGGCCGCGCCCATCACGCAGAGAAAGGTCCTTCGCTCGATTCCGGTCGTGTCTTCGCTCATGTGCTTCCGTGCGCTCCTCGTGGGTTCGGGTCGGCGTCGCGACACCGACGGGGATCGCGACCGTACACGATTCGTCTCTCGCTGCGCAGCGCCGTTCAGCGGCACGCGGGCAGGGTCGCCGCGGTGCCGTCCCAGAGCACGCCCGCGCGCACGAGGGCGTCACGCCGCGCGCCGCGGATCGCACCATCGACGGAGGTGTCGCCGCGCGTGAAGCGCTCGAGGAACGACACGCTGAGCTCCCGCAGCGCCGCGAGCCTCGAATCGAGGGGCGACGCGCCGTTCGCGCAGGTGTTGCAGATCAGCCCGCAGCCCGGGTCGACGAAGTTCATGTGCCCGAAGTCACGGAGGGGCCAGATCGCGAGCGTCGCGCCCGCGGGCGCCGCGGCGGCGAACTGTCGGTAGTCGCCGGACTCGGGCGCGCAGGCCGTCCCGAAGCTCACGCAGCGCGACTGCGTGGCGCCGAAGAGCCCCAAGGGACGTCGGAGCATGGGCATGCGCTCGGGGGCGAGCGACGGGGTCGCGTCGGTGATGCGTCCGAGGGGCGACGGGTTGTCGTCGACGGGGTCGAGGGCGAGGCCCGCCACGAAGGCCGCGTCGTCGAGGAGGGCCATGATCGCGCCCTTTCCGCCGAGCGAGTGACCCATCGCGACGGCGCGCGCGGCGTCGACGCTCGCGGGCGCGGGGAAGCCCATCGGGCCGCCTCCCTCGAACGCGCGACGCGTCGCCGTGAGCGCCGCGCCGACGTTGCGGTGATCGACGGAGAGCAGCGTGCCGGGGTAGTTCACCGACGCGACCACGTAGCCCCACGAGGCGATGTGCGCGAGCAGCCGGTCGTAGTTGTTCACCGCGAGCTGGAAGCCGTGCGCGAAGGCCACGAGCGGAAAGCGCTCCGCCCCGGCGCTCATGGGATAGAACACCCGCGCGCCGCCCTCGGTGCCCGTGATCGCGCCCGTCCAGAGGGCCACGCGATAGGGGCCCATCGACGACAGATCGCGCGCCGACGCGTCGGGCGGACCGGAGACATCGGGCGCCACCACATCGGGCTCGACCACATCGGGCTCGACGATGTCGGGCGCCGCCACGTCGGGCGCCGTGACGTCAGGCGATGAAACGTCGCGCGCCACCACATCGGGCGCGCTCGCGTCGGCGGAGATCGTGTCGGTCGAAGGCGCATCGGGTGCGAGCACGTCGATCGTGGACGCATCCGTTGCGATCGCGTCGGGCGCGCGGCCATCTTCGGGGACCGCCATCAAGGTCGAAGAGCACGCGGCGAGCGAGAGGCTGAGGGCCGCGACGAGGGGACGGGTTCGCAACGAGGTCTCCGTGAAGTGAACGAGGTGGTGATGGGATGCGCGCGGCGGGGTGTCGGTGACGGAGAAGCGCTCAGCGGCGACGCGGTTCAGGCGGCGCGGAGGTGCGTCCGTCGTCGGGCCACGAGTGTCGAGGATACTTGCGGCAGAGCTCTTTTCGAATGCCAGGGTAGTGCCGCTCCCAGAAGCCCGCGAGGTCGGTGGTCACCTGCACGGCGCGGTGGTTGGGCGCGAGGAGGTGCAGCACCAGCGGGACCCTCCCCAGGGCCACCGAGGGGCCCACGGCCATGCCGAAGAAGTCTTGCAGTCGAGACTCGATCCACGGGGTCTTCGAGGGCTCGTAGTTGACCTTCACGCCGCGTCCGCCGGGGAGCGTGACGCGCTCGGGCGCGTGGGTCTCCATCGCGCGCCGCTGCGGCCCGTCGAGTCGCTCGCGGAGCGCGTCGAGCACCGAGGCGCCGCGGAGGTCGTCGAAGCTGCGGCGGCCCTCGCACATCGCGCGCAGCGCCTCGACGGCGTGCGACTCGCCCATCACGGGCATCTTGAGCTCGGGCGCGTGCGTCGCCACGAAGGCCGCGCGCGCGAGCCAGCGATCGAGGGCGTCGGGGTCTCCCGCGAAGCTGCGGACACCCTTCGCCACGGCGCGCTCGGCGAGGAGCTCGGAGGCCGCGCGGTCGGCGGCCTCGTTGCGCGGCGAGCGCGTCTCGTCGAGCACGAGCGAGCGGTACATCAGCCGCGACACCACGTCGGCGCGCTCGGCGTCGGCGTTCCACCGGGCCTCGACGGTCTCTCGAATCGCGTCGGGAAAGAGCTCGAGCATCCACTCGGGCTCGACGGCGCTCGCCGCGCGCACCACCACGCCCTTCGCGCGCCCGTCGACGCGCTCCTCGGCGTCGACGGCGACGATGAACTCCGCGTCGCGCACCTCGCTCGACTCCGAGAGCGTCGCCGTGCCTCCGCCCACGAGCGTGAACTCGTTGCCGCGGAGCCTCCGCGCGACGCGGTCGGGATACGCCGCGAGCAGCGACACGCGCAGCGCCTCGTCGGGATCGCCCGTGGCGAGCAGCGGCCCGTCGCGCTCCGCACGCTCACGCCCGAGGAGCCGCGCGAGCTGCTTTCGAACGCGATCGACCGCGAGCACGGCGCCCACGTCGAGGCCGAGGTCTCGCACGATGCCCGCGTCGAACTCGAAGCGCCGCGCCTCTTCGAAGCGCGCGAGCGAGGTCGTCACGTCGGAGTCGCCGCGCTCGTCACGCGCCGCCACCCCTCTGCCTCCGTCGCGTGAGAGCCCCGCGCCCCTGCGCGCCGCGACGATGTCGCGCTCCCCGAGGATCGCCGCCGTCGCGCAGGCCGCCTCGGTCACGCCGCGCGACTCCGCCTCGATGAGCATGCGAGACACGCGCGGGTGCAGCGGGAGCTTCACCATGCGCCGCCCGCGCTCCGTGAGGGCGCCCGCGTCGTCGACGGCGTCGAGCATGCGGAGCAGCGTCTCGGCGGCCTCGAGCGACTGCGCGCCGGGCGCTTCGAACCACTCGAAGCGCGCGAGGTCGCGCACGCCCGCGGCGTGGAGCTCCAGAGCGGTCTCCGCGAGGTCGAGGCGCTTGACCTCGGGCGCGTCGTGCTCCGGTCGCGTGTCGTGGTCGTGGCGCGTGTAGAGCCGCACGCAGCGCCCCGGTCGCGTGCGTCCCGCGCGTCCCGCACGCTGCGCCGCCGAGGCCCGGCTGATGCGCCCGACGCGGAGCACCGGGAGCCCCGACCACGGCGCGTGCGACGCGATGCGCGCGAGGCCGCTGTCGATCACGGCCACGACGCCGTCGATCGTGACGCTCGTCTCGGCCACGTTGGTCGAGAGGATCACCTTGCGCTTCGACGCGGGGTTCACCGCGCGGTCCTGCTCGGCCGGCGAGAGGTCGCCGTGGAGCGGGAGGACGATGAGATCCGCGCTCGACGCGATGGGCTCGCACGCGCTCATGCAGCGACGAATCTCCGCCGCGCCGGGGAGGAACACCAGCACGTCTCCGTCGAGCCCTTCGCGCACGAGCTTTCGAAGCGCGTCGGCGACCAGCGTCTGGAGCGGGCGCTCGTCGGGCTGCGCCATGTGCTCGACGGCGACGTCGAAGCGCCGCCCCTCGGAGCGCACGCGCGGCGCATCGCCGAGGAAGCGCGCGATGGGTCCCGGGTCGAGCGTCGCGGACATCACCGCGAGGCAGAGGTCGGGCCGCGTGGTCTTCTGAAGCCGACGGAGCATCGCGAGCGCGATGTCGCCCTGGAGGTGCCGCTCGTGAAACTCGTCGAGCAGCACCGCGCCCACGCGCGAGAGCGTCGGGTCGCTGAGCAGCCGTCGCGTGAGCACGCCCTCGGTCACGAAGCGGATGCGCGTCTTCGCGCTCGCGACCTCTTCGAAGCGCACCTGGTATCCGACGCGCTCGCCGAGGCGCTCGCCGCGCTCCTCGGCCACGCGGCGGGCCGAGAGTCGCGCCGCGAGGCGACGCGGCTCGAGCACGATCACCTCGCGATCACCGAGGAGCCCCGCGTCGAGCAGGGCGCCCGGCGCGCGCGTGGTCTTGCCTGCGCCGGGAGGGGCTTCGAGCACCGCGCTCCTCGTGTCGCGTAGGGCGGCCACGAGCGCGGGGAGCACGGCGTCGATCGGGAGGGGGATCATCGAAGGGTCGCGACCATACCGCGACCCGCGTCACGACGACGCGGAGACGGACGAGATCAGCCGGGCGCGCCGCAGCGGTTCGCGATGCCCGAGCCGCCGCACGCGAGGCCCGCCGGGCACTGGCCGCAGTCGAGGATGCCGCCGCAGCCGTCGGCGAGCGCGCCGCACTCGGCGTTGGCGTCGGCGCACGAGCGGGGCGTGCAGGGGCCGCGACCGCAGACGCCGGGCGTCCCGCCGCCGCCGCAGGTGAGCGGCGCCGTGCAGTTGCCGCACTGGATGAGGTTGCCGCAGCCGTCGCCCGCGGGACCGCACGAGAGCCCCTGCTCGGCGCAGGTGCGCGCGCGACACGAGGGCGTGCCGCAGATGCCGGGCATGCCGCCGCCGCCACACGTCGTTCCCGTCGCGCAGGTGCCGCAGTCGAGGAGCCCGCCGCAGCCGTCGCCCGCGGGACCGCACGCGAGGCCCTGCTCGGCGCAGGTGCGAGGCCGACACGACGAGGCGCCGCAGACGCCGGGCATGCCCCCGCCGCCGCAGGTGAGCGGCGCCGCGCAGGTGCCGCAGTCGAGCGTTCCGCCGCAGCCGTCGCCCGCGGGACCGCACGAGAGGCCCTGCTCCATGCAGGTGCGCGGGTGACACATGGGCGAGCCGCAGACGCCGGGCGTTCCGCCGCCGCCGCAGGTGGTTCCAGCGGGGCAGGTCCCGCAGTCGATGGTGCCGCCGCAGCCGTTGCCCGCGGGGCCGCACGAGATCCCCTGCTCCATGCAGGTCTGCGCGCGGCACATGGGCGAGCCGCAGGTGCCGGGCGTTCCGCCGCCGCCGCAGGTCGTGCCCGCAGGACACGAGCCGCAGTCGAGCATGTTGCCGCAGCCGTCACCCGCGGGACCGCAGGTGAGCATCTGCGACGCGCAGGTCTGCGGACGACACGCGGGCGCGCCGCAGACGCCCGGCGTTCCGCCGCCGCCGCAGGTCATGCCGGTGGGGCACGTCCCGCAGCTCAGGGTGCCGCCGCAGCCGTCGCCCGCGGGGCCGCACGAGAGGCCCTGCTCCATGCAGGTGCGCGGTCGGCACGTCGTGGTGCCGCAGGTGCTCGGGACGCCGCCGCCGCCGCAGGTGAGCGGCGCCACGCAGGTGCCGCAGTTGAGCATTCCGCCGCAGCCGTCGCCGATGGGGCCGCAGGTGGCGCCCGCGGCGGCGCAGGTGCGAGGCGTACACGTCGGCGGCCTGGGCATGTCGGGGGCGACGCACGACGCGAGGTCGAAGAGCATGAACTCCAGCACCTTCTCCTGCGCCGTGAGCGGCGTGTTCGAGCACTCCGTCGGGAACATGCGCCCGCCCGTCGTCGCGCCGCTCACGTGGAAGTCGCTGAAGAGCACCCTGCCGCACTGCGCGTCGGAGGCCGCGCCGACGGGGGTGTTGAACGTGAGGTGCTGCACCGTCGACGGCGACGTGGAGTAGATCCACCGCGCCGTGGGCGCCACGACGGCGTCGACGTCGTGCCTCGGGTCGACGATCGAGATCTGGTTGGTGCCCGTCGACGCGCCCACGATCCGCAGCCACTGCGCGAAGGCCGCGCCGCGCGGGAACGACGTGTCGATGAGCCCCGTGAGGGGATTGCCCGGACGGGCCTGGCCCACGCGCCACGTCGCGATGCCCGACCACGGCGCGATGTTGTAGAGCCACGTGTAGCTGTAGTGCGTCGCGAAGACGCGCCCGCCCGCGTTGGCGTAGTTGATCACGTTGCGCTGCGCCGTCGTGGGCTTGTTGATCTCGCTGCCCTCGCACGCGAAGAGCACCATGTCGTAGCGCGCGAGCGCCGCGGGGTCGTTGTAGAGCGTCGCGGCCGCGGGCGTCGTGCGCCCCATCGTCGCGCCGTTGGCCACGTAGAACTGCACGCGTCCGCCCGCCGAGGGGATCGTGAACTCGCTGTCGGACACGCCGATCTTGCGGAGCACGCACTCGAGCGCGTCGACGTTGCCCGTCACCATCGCCATGAGGGGGATGTCTCCCTCGGTGCGGTTTCGCGGGAGCCGCGTGAGCGTCTGCGGCAGCGGGTTGTCGACGCAGGGCGCGACGTTGGTGATGGTGACCTGACGGCGCCAGCGACCGAGCTGGATCACCAGCGGGATGTTCGCCCCCACGGGCACGTCGCGGAGCACGAAGCGCCCGTCGGCGCCGGTGACCGCGCTCACGACGGGAGAGCCCGACGTGGGCGAGCCGCAGCGGTCGCACGACACGCCCGGCGTGAAGGGCGCCACGGGCGCGTTGGGGATATAGACCACCGCGTTGTAGAGCGGATCGGGCGCGGTGAGCGCGGGCGTCACCACGGTGCCCGAGATGGTCGTGGTCGCCGTGCCCGTGCAGGTCGCGCGACGGAGGCAGAGGTTGGTGCAGGTGGTCGTTCCGCCGCCGGGCGTGCCGCACACGCTGGGCATCACGGCGCCGCAGGTCTGGCCCGGCGCGCAGGTGCCGCAGTCGAGGAGCCTGCCGCAGCCGTCGGCCACGGGGCCGCAGTTCGCGCCCGCCGCGGCGCACGTTCGCGGACGACACGTCGGCGCGCCGCACACCGCGGCCACGCCGCCGCCGCCGCAGGTCTGCCCCGCAGGGCACGTCCCGCACATGAGCAGCCCGCCGCATCCATCCGAGACCGGGCCGCAGTTCGCGCCGAGGCCCGCGCACGTCCGCGGAACACAGGTCGTCGCGCCGCCCGCGCCGCACACGCTCGCGCGACCGCCGCCGCCGCAGGTCTGCCCCGCAGGGCACGTCCCGCACATGAGCAGCCCGCCGCACCCATCCGAGACCGGGCCGCAGTTCACGCCGAGGCCCGCGCAGGTGCGCGGAACGCACGCTCCCCGCGTCGGGAGATCCGCCCGAACCGCACACGCTCGCGCGACCGCCGCCGCCGCAGGTCTGTCCCGCAGGGCACGTCCCGCACATGAGCAGCCCGCCGCATCCATCCGAGACCGGGCCGCAGTTCGCGCCGAGGCCCGCGCACGTCCGCGGAACACAGGTCGTCGCGCCGCCCGCGCCGCACACGCTCGCGCGACCGCCGCCGCCGCAGGTCTGCCCCGCAGGGCACGTCCCGCACATGAGCAGCCCGCCGCACCCATCCGAGACCGGGCCGCAGTTCACGCCGAGGCCCGCGCAGGTGCGCGGAACGCAGCGCGCGGTGCCGCCACACTGGCCGGGCGTTCCGCCGCCGCCGCAGGTCTGCGGAGCCGCGCAGGTGCCGCACTCGAGCACCGCCGCCGCAGCCGTCGGAGACCGGGCCGCAGTTGGCGCCCGCCATCGCGCAGGTGCGACGCACGCAAATCGTCGACGCGTCGAAGGCCACCGTCGACGAGCCGCACACGCTCGGACGACCGCCGCCGCCACAGCTCTGACCCGCCGCGCAGGCGCCACACTCGAGGAGCCCGCCGCATCCATCCGACACGGGGCCGCAGTTGGCGCCCGCCATCGCGCAGGTGCGAGGCACACAGCCCGACGTGCCGCCGCAGCGGCTCGGCATCCCGCCGCCGCCGCAGGTCTGCGGCGATGCGCAGGTGCCGCAGTTGAGGATCCCGCCGCAGCCGTCGCCGATGGGCCCGCAGGTCGCACCCGCGGACTCGCAGGTCACGAGCCCGCAGCCTCGCCGCGCGTCCTCGTTGCCCGTGTCGTACGCGGTGATGACGTCGGGGCCGCGATCGACCGTCGCGTCGACCCCGATCACGCCGGGCTGAGAGTCCTCGCTGCACGCCGCGAGGAGGATCGTCGCGGCGGTCATCAGGCGAGCAAAGAGTGTGAGTCGCATGGTCGCATCATCGTCGCAAACGCCTCCGTGACTCAAGAGGCGTGAAGCGCGCGCACATGCGCATCGATTTGCGCAAACGCCTATTTTCATTGCGATTCCCGCGCTTCTCTCGTCGCGCTCCGCGCGCGGCCTCGACGTGAATTCGCCTTCATCGCCCGGTGCGCGGCGGCGATCGACGCGCGTCGCGTTCGAATCGCGGCGCGACTGTCCACTCTTCGGCAGCGCGCGCTCGACGATGGTCGAAAAGCTGACGGCGCACGATGGGCGGCGCCATCCTCGCATCGAGCGGTGCCCGCATCCGGTGCTCGACCGGAGCGATGCCGCGAACGAGGAGTCAGGCAATGGACGCGATGGGCACGATGCGCGATCTCGATCAGATCCGTGAGCACGACGACGCTGGCGGGTCGTCACGGCTGATGTCGCTCGCGATGGGCGGGCTCGCGACCGCGTGCGTCCTCTTCGCCGTCGGCGTGATGGTCGGCCGCGAGTCGGGCGACGGTCACCCGACGACGCGCGAGGATCCGCTCGCGCGCCTCGATCAGCTCGCGCAGCAGGAGCCGCAGGCCGCCGCGCAGATCACCTGGCCCGAGCGCCTCACGGGCCCCGCCTCGCCGTCGGCCGTCGCGCCCTCGAACGCGGTCGCCGCACCGGCCGTCGCAGCGCCGTCGATGGGCATCACCGCGCCGACGACCGCGCCCGCGGCGCAGGGATCGCCCGTGCTCCTCGGGAGCGTCGGCGCGCCCTCGTCGATGACGGTTCGCCTCTCGGGCTCTGCCCTCTCGGCGCCGGGCGGACTCGCGGCGTCACCGCTCGCGGCGCCCGTCGCCAACGGCGCGCCCGCGGCCGCGGGCAGCGAAGGGGCGTTCTCGGTGCAGGTGAGCTCGTTCCGCTCGATCACGGCGGCGCAGCAGTTCTCGGCGAGGCTCCGCGAGCGCGGCCACCGCGCGTTCGTCGCGCCGCCCGCGACGGCGCCCAACGGCGTCGTGTGGCATCGCGTGCGGATCGGTCCGTTCACGACGCAGCGCGAGGCGTCGACGTACCGCGCGCAGTTCGAGGCCCGCGAGCGCATGCCCACCATCGTGGTGCGCCGCGATCAGGAGCCCTTCCACGCCCAGCCCGCGCACTGACCCCGCGCGGGCCCGCGGGCGCTCAGCGCATGAAGAGCAGCGTGCGCCCCGAGTAGGCGGTCCAGTAGTACTGCGACAGCCACGTGTAGCGCAGGTTGTTGTAGTCGAAGCCCGGCGTGCGGAACCCCGTCACGTTCATGTAGAGCTGCTGCCCCTCGGGCAGGTCGCTCAAGCCCATCACCGACGAGATGTTGGGGAACGCGAAGGACCGCGCCGAGCCCGGCGCGAAGGTCTGCCAGTAGAGCACGTCACCCGAGAGGTTCACCCACCACATGTCGGGCGACGCGCCCGCGAGGTCGAAGCGCACCGTGCGATCGGGGCTGAGCGTCCCCGTGTCGATGGGCGACGTGATGTCGGGGATGCCCACCCAGTTGCGGAGGCGCACGGTGTCGTCGGGCGTGGTGATCCCCGAGGCGATCACCGCGGCGTACGGGGAGTTGAGGTACTGGCCCGTGCCGTAGACCCCTCGCACCGTGAGCCGCGCGTCGGCGATGGTGCCCGTGAACGCGGGGAGCGCCACGAGCCAGAAGGGCTCGGACCCGTCGCGCGCGTTGAGGGTGATGTCGGGACGCGAGATCACGCCCTCTCCGCCGAGGTCGATGAAGCCCTCGACGCGCAGCCTGTCGGGCTCACCGCGCGTCGGCGGCGGCAGCCCCTCGACCACGACCTGCGTCTGGTGGTCGAGCGGAATGTTCATGTTGACCATCACGCGCGTGATCTCTGCGCGTGGAGCTCCGAGCACGTTGCGCGCGACGCCCATGATGTACGGCGTGAACCGCTGCGTGCGCGTGTTCTCGATGCCCGCGATCGCGTAGATCGCCATCGCCGCGGGGCGCCCCGTGATCGAGAAGGGATAGCCGCGACCGCCGTAGCCGGGCTGCACGACCTCGAGCACCGTGCCTCCGTCGCCGGGCGTCGGCGCGGGGTACAGGATGTCAGACTGCGTGCTGTACACGAACGCGATGCGACGCTCGCCATCGCGCGGGAGCGGCATGTTGCGCCACGGGTTGGGCGCGAACTCCATGGGCCCGTCCCAGATGAGCTCGCCGGAGACGAGGGTGCCGTAGGTGCCGCGACCGCCGCCTCCGCCCGGAGGGTCGCCCATCGCGCACGCGGGGATCATCTGGGGGTAGAGGTAGACCGCGACGTTGCGGGCGTCGAAGACCTGCACCGTGTGGCTGTTGAAGCAGCGCATGCTGACCGTGAGCGTCACGGGCCCACGGAGCTCCGGGTACGAGAGCGTCGCGCGTCCGCGGGCGTCGGTGCGCGTCGAGCGCGGCGGCGCCACCGAGGGGTCGTCGCCGACGAAGACGTACGCGCCGGGGATCGCGTCGCCCGTTCCAGCCGCGAGGACGGTGACGCTCACGGTGCCCTGGATCTGCCCGCCGCCGAGGCCGCCGCGCGTCGACTCCGCGCCGTCGGTGAAGCGGTACGCGTCGGGGACGGTGATCGTCTCCGAGCCCGTCTCGATGGTGATGGGGACGGTGCCCTCGGGGTGCGCGGGCGTCCTGCACGAGAGGCGCTCGGGGCCCTCGACCGAGGCCACCGCGCAGGGCATCCCGTCGAGGGTGACCACCGACGCGTCGGAGAAGTGCGTGCCGAGGCCGTTGATGTAGATCAGCGTGCCGCCCGAGATCGATCCCTCGTCGGGGTCGACCTGGATCGAGTCGTAGCGGTAGCCCATCGGGAGCACCGCGGTGCGCCCCGCGATCTCGACGGACACATCGGCCGGGCCGGGCCTGCCCGCGGGCGGGAGCACCGTGAGCCTGCGCGAGTCGGTGAGCCGCGTGTCGCGCGGCTGCACCTGCGCGCCGCCGAAGCGCACGACGGCGTCTTCGGTGAAGTTCGTCCCGCGCACGACGACGGTGTTTCCGCCGGTGAAGGGGCCGTGGTCGGGGATCACGCCGACGACGATGGGCGTGGTGTTGACCACCACGTCGCGCACGACGTCACGCGCGACGGGGCGGTCGACGGCGGTGTCGGTCGAGGCGTCTCGCGCGACGTCGAGGGCGGCGTCTTCGGCGGCGAAGCGCCCTGTCTCGCTCGCGCACCCCGCCAGGAGTCCAAGGGCCAGGCTGAATCGCGTGCGTCGCATGAGTGACCCTCGGTCCGTGAGCAGTGAAGAATCGTCGGAGGCGTAGAGGTAGGAGTATCGAGGCGGGGCGTCGGACGCGCAACGGGCCTCCGCGCAACAGCGCGTGCGCGCGCGGGCAGTGGACCCTACGCCGCGGCGAGGCTCACTGGATGGGGGTGAGGTTTGTTCCGCCTGCGTAGGCGTACGAGACGTAGCGGTCGAAGCCCGTGACGAGCACCATCACGGTCTCGGGGGGATCGCCCGGACGCGCGGGCTCGGCGCGGACCGTGTGAACCCCGTCGCCCTGACGCCCCGGCATGATCGTCGGCGGCATCGTCGTGCTGTCGATGCGCGGAAACGAGAGCTGGCAGCGGTACGTGACGTAGACGGGATCGGGGCACATGTGCCGCGCGGTCTCGACGCAGCCGTCGGAGCGCGTGCGCGTGCAGTCCGCGAAGTCGGCCACGGGGGTCTCGTTGAGGCCGTCTCCCAGGTAGACCACGGCGCTCGGGCGCGCGACGATCTGCACGAAGTCGAACGCGTACTTGTTCGGCGTGAGGAAGACGTACTCCGAGCGCCACTGCTCGACCGGCGGCACGATGATGAGCGAGGGGTCGCCGCCGGGCAGCGTGAGGGGGATGCCCGTGGTGTTCTGCGAGCCCATGAACTGCGCCACGGAGATGCGGTTGTTGCCGCGGATGATGAAGTCCGCGAGGGCGCGGATGTCGTAGCTCTCGCCCTCTTCGAGGTCGAACTCCACGGTGGGTCCCGCGGGGTCGTTGACGTCGACGGGGAGCGTGGTCTCGACGTGCACCGGCGACGACCCGGGGTTCATCACGCGGAACCACTCGGGCTCGTTGACCTGCGCCACCATCGCGCCCGCGTTGGTCACCGCGACGGTGCGCGGCGCCGAGCGCGAGGCCACGTAGCGCTGACCCACCGTCGACGCGGGGAAGAGCTGCTCCTCGATGTGGTCGCACGCGGCCTGACGCTCCGCGGAGGTGCGCCAGAAGGGCACGTCGCTGCACTCCGTCCCCGCGAAGACCCCGACGGGCTTGTCGGCCGTGATGAGGCTGCCCGTGAAGTCCGCGAGGAAGGCGCCGGTCTCGAGGTTGAGCACGTCGAAGGGGCCGAGCGTCACCGCGAAGGGCATGTGCGCGGGCTGGCGCATCCGCAGCGGTCCGCCGGGGATGATGTCCGCCGTGGCGTCGACGGTGACGCGCGTGCCGGGCTGCGTGCCCACGATGGTCATGAACGAGCGGATCTCTTCGCGGCCGTTCGTGTCGGGGTTGTCGGTCACCGACCACTGCTGCGGCCAGCCCACGACGCGGTACGCGCCGTCGAGCGAGTTGGTCGGCACGAGCAGCGACGCGTCGTTCGAAAACACGCTCACGTTCTCGAGCGGATTGAACTGGTACGCGATCACCGGGAACGTCGACGTCACGCGGTACGCGCGCGACGAGAGGCACGTCCCGGTGCCGTCGTTGAGGCCCGCCACCGTCGAGCAGTCGACCTCGCGCGCGGCGAGTTCGAAGACCTCGAGGTCGCGCGGAGGAATCACCGCCGTCGCCACGCGCTCGAGCTGCGGAGGCATCCCCGGCGGCGCGTTGTTGCGGTGGATCTCGACGCGCGTCGTGAGCACCGGGTCGGGGTTCGACACCACGATCGCGTACTGCTGAGAGGCCGCGGAGCGTCCGCCCGTCTCGACGATGTTGTCGAGGTCGACGCCGTAGTACTCGCAGCCGATGTTGGTGTGGAGCACCGAGTCGTCGGTGCAGAGCACCACGCAGCGTCCGCCGCGGCAGGCCTCGCCGCGCGTCGTGTCGCAGTCGCGCATGGGCTGCCAGCTGCGGCCGTCGGGCGCGCAGACCTCGACGGAGAGGCTGTTCTCGGTGCAGCGCGTCTCGCCGGGGTGACAGAGCGTGCACCAGCGGTCGGGCACGCACACGAGGCCCTGCGCGGCGCAGTCTTCGGCCTCGACGCGCGTGAACTCGCCGGAGGCGCGGCAGGTCTGGTGGATGTTCTCGTAGCAGCGCTGCTGGCCCACCTGGCAGGTGATCCACGAGCCGTCGGGGACGGTGGGCGCGTCGGTCACGATGACGTCCGCCGAGAGGCCGCCGTCGGCCTCGCGGTTGGGCGTGCCGCAGGCCGCAAGCACGAGCGCGAGAGGGAGGAGTCGGAGCGGGTGCTTCATGCGACGAGTGCGTCCAGTCTTTCAGCGGGTGACGTAGGTGCCGCGGCCCGCGTAGGCGCTCCAGTACGCCTGACCGATCGTCGCGTAGGTGAAGCGGTTGAAGGCGAAGCCCGGGATGCGAACGCCCACGAGCGACAGCCCGAGGAGCGAGCCCGCGGGGAGGTCCGAGAGGCCCATGAGCGACGAGAGGTTCGGGTACTGGATCGACCGCTCGGCGCCGGGCGCGAGGTGCTGCCACGAGCCCGTGTCCCACTGGAGCGTGAGGATCAGGAGGTCGGGCTGCGCCGTCGCGGAGTCGACCGAGAAGCGCACCGTGCGGTCCGTCGGGAGCGCGCCACCCGTCATGGGCGACATGATGTCGGGGATGCCCATCCAACCGCGGACGTTGACCGTCTCGTCGGGCGTGGTGATGCCGCCGAGGATGAGCCCCGAGCACGGCGCGGGCGTGTCTTGAAAGGTCTGCGGTCCGGTGATGGCGCCCGAGGCGAAGCGCGCGTGAACCTTGAGCCGCGCGTCGGCCAGCGCGCCCGAGAACGCGGGGAGCCCCGAGAAGCGATACGATCCCCCGCGCGAGCCCGTGACCGTCAGGTCGGGGCGCGGGATCACGCCCTCTCCGCCGAGGTCGATGAACGCGCTCGCGTTGAACACGTTGGGCTGCGTCTGCCCCGCGGGCAGCGGGTACGACTCGACCTCGAGGGGCGTCTCGTGATCGAGCGGGATGTTCATGTCGATCACCACGTGATCGACGACGCCCTCGGTGGGGGTCATCGGGTTCACCGGCGACGCGAGGACGCCGCGCGCCACGCCCATGATGTAGGGCACGAAGCGCCGCTGCGTGACGTCGGTGGTGTTCCGCTCGATGCCCGCGAGGGCGTACACCGCGATGGCGCCGGGGCGGGTGTAGATGTCGAACGCGTAACCGCGGCCGCCGTAGCCCTCGGGCACCACTTCGAGCAGGCGATTCTGAAAGCGCGCCGCCGTGGCCGCGGGGTAGTCGGGCGTGAAGATCTCAGGCCGCGTCGCGTAGACGTAGGCCACGTGGCGCTCGCCCGCGCGGGCCTCGGGCACGTTGCTCCAGGGGTTCGGCGCGAACTCGTTGGAGCCCGCCCAGATGAGCTCTCCGCGCACGCGGCCGGGGTACACGGGCCGCTGCATCTCGCCCATGGGCATCCCCGGCGACGCGCACTCGGGGATCATCAGCGGCGTGAGGTAGATCGTCGCCGCGCGCGCATCGAACGACTGGATCGTCGTGGTGGTGAAGCAGTGCGCGCTCGCGGTCACGGTGACGGGCGGGGTGATCGTCGGCGGCGAGAGCGTGGCCTGCCCCGTGTCGCCCGTGCGCCCCGCGCTCGGCGGCGTCGCCGAGGGGTCGTTGTTGAGGAACACGAACGCGCCCGGCACCGGTCCGCCGGTCATCGAGTTGAGCACGGTGACCGTGAGCGAGCCCTGGATGGTGCCGCCCGAGAGCCCGCCGCCCACGCTGTCCGCGGTGTTCGCGTACTGGTACGCGTCGGGCACGGAGATCGTCTCGGTGCCGTAGTGAACCGTCACGGGGACGCGCCCGTCGGGGTGCGCGGGCGTGAGGCACGACGCGAGCTCGGGGCCCGTCACCCGCACCATCGTGCAGGGCATCCCGTCGAACTCGACGGTCATGCCGTCGGCGAAGGCGGTGCCGAGGCCGTGGATCTGCACGCGCGCGTTGCCCGTCACGGGGCCGAGGCCCGGGTCGACGTAGAACGCGTCGTAGCGGTAGCCCTGGGGGAGCACGGTGGTGCGTCCGCTCGCGCGCACCTCGACGTCGACGAGGCCCGCGTGGCCCGAGGGCGTGGTGACCACGATGCGGTTGCGGTCGACGAAGCGCGTGAAGCGCGGCTGAACGAGCGACGTGCCGAAGCGCACCTCGGCGTCTTCGGTGAAGTTCGATCCGCGCAGCGTCACCTCGGTGCCGCCGAGGAACGATCCGTGATCGGGGACGACTCCGACGAGCACCGGCGCGGGGGCCGAGGCGTCGCGGCGGTCCCCCGTCACGTCGGCGCGGTCGCTCGACGCGTCTCCGCCGCCGCCGTCGAGGGGCGAAGGGGTGAAGGCGCCGGTGTTGTCGGAGCTGCACCCGATCGCGGCGACGACATAGGGGAGCACTCGTACGAGGCGGCTGCGCGGCGACATGCGTAAGAAGCCCTCCATGAGGCGTTGCGGTGGACCGGGCGAGTATCGCGGAGTCTCTCGGAGGCCACAACGGGCGAAGGGCGTTCGCGTGGCGCTATTCGAGCGCGTCGAAGCGCGCGAAGCCCGCCACCGAGTCTGCGATGGAGCGGAGGAGGCGCTGACGGGCGGCCGTCCCCTCGGGGTCGTCCTTCGCGTTGACCATCACCGCGGTGAAGAAGCGGTCGACGGGGGCGCGGAGCGAGCGGGCGACGAGCTCCAGCGCGTCGACGAAGCGGCGCGCGGCGAAGAGCGGCGCGAGCTGCGTACGGGTCTCGTCGAAGGTGGCGGCGAGCTCCTTCGCCTCGGGCTGCGTGAGGCGCGCGCGGTCGGCGTCGGAGAGCTCTCCCGCGGGGGCTTCGCGCGAGATGTTGAAGACGCGCTTGAAGGCCACGGCGAGGTCCGCGGCGGCGGGCGTCTCCCAGAAGGCCGCGAGGGCCTCGACGCGCTCGAGCACGTCGACGGGGTTGTCCCTGCCCGCGGCCATGCACGCGGCCACCACGTCGCGCGGAAAGCGCTCTTCGAGCATCCCACGGAGGCGCTCGGCGCAGAAGTCGACCACGAGGGCGACGGCGTCGGAGCGCGAGGTCTTCGCGGCCTCGGCGCTCGCGATCATGCGGCCCTTCTCGGCCGCGTACACGTCCCACGCGTGGCCCGCGGCGTCGGCGAGCGAGACGCGGACCTTGTGATGGAGCAGCGTGCGGAGGATGCCGATCGCGAGCCTTCGAAGTCCGAAGGGATCTTCGCTGCCCGTGGGACGGAGCCCCACCGCGAGGCAGCCGAGCAGCGTGTCGAGGCGGTCGGCGATGGCGAGCGCCGCGCCGGGCTTCGACGGGGCGACGTCGTCACCCGCGCCGCGCGGCTGGTAGTGCTCGCGCACCGCGACGACCACGTCGGCGTGCTCTCCGTCGTGCGCCGCATAGAACGCCCCCATGAGCCCCTGAAGCTCGGGGAACTCGCCCACCGTGAGCGTCACCAGGTCGGCCTTCGAGAGCACGCCCGCGCGCGCGGCGTGGTCGGCGTCGCAGCCCACCGACTGCGAGAGCCATGACGAGAGCGCGCCGAGGCGACGGGCCTTGTCTCCGTACGACCCGAGCTTCGCGTGAAAGGCCACCGCGTCGAGGGCCGTGACGCGCCCGTCGAGGCGGCTCTTTCGATCCTGCTCGACGAAGAACGAGGCGTCCGAGAGGCGCGCGCGCATCACGCGCTCGTTGCCCTTGCGAATGGTGTCGGGGTCCTTCGCGGTGTTGACCACCGTGAGAAAGACCGGGAGCAGTCGGTTCTGATGCGCGCCCGGGGTGTGCGCGTGATCGCCGTGCCACGCGCCGTCGGGGCCGAGCGCCGCGCGCCTGCGCGCCACGGCGAAGTAGCGCTGGTGACCGCGCATCACGCTCTCGATGAGCGCGTCGGGCAGCGCGAGGTACTTCTCTTCGAAGCGGCCCACGACGACGTGGGGCTCCTCGACGAGGCCGAGCACCTCGCGCTCCAGAAAGGCATCGCGGACGAGCTCACCGCCCTCGTGCGCGGCGGCGGTCTCGAGGCCCGCGAGCATCGCGACGCGGCGCGAGTCGACGTCGACGCGAACGAACGACACGCCGAGCTGCGTGACGTAGTCCTCGGCCGAGCGAAGCACCACGTCGCCGGGCGCGAGAAAGCGGTGTCCGCGCGAGACGGGGCCCGAGCGGATGCCCGCGAACTCGAAGGGGATCACCGCGGTGTCGTAGAGGGCCACGATCCACTGGATGGGGCGACCGAAGGCGGTCTCGCCCGAGGCCCAGCGCATGCTCTTCGAGAACGAGATGCGCTTGCACACCGCCGCGAGCACCGCGGGCAGGAGCGAGGCCGTGTACGACCCGGGGTGTCGGATCACCGCGCGGAGGTAGCGCCCCTTCGCGGTGTCGGCGATCGAGAGGTCGGCCGTGAGGACGTTGTTCTTCTTGGCGAAGCCCTCGGCGGCCTTCGACCATCCGCCGTCGGGGGTCTTCGCGGCGGACTCCGAGGGTCCGAGCACCTCCTCCTCGCGCGCCGAGACCTCGGGGACGACCGAGGAGACGAGCACCGCGAGGCGACGGGGTGTACCAAGCACGCGCACATTGCCGTGCTCGATGCGAGCCTTCGAGAGCTCGTCAGACACCAGCGTGCGGAGCTGCTCGAGGGCCCCGTCGAGGAACGACGTGGGGAGTTCTTCGCAGCCGATTTCGAGGAGGAGCGTGGGAGACATAGTGGGGCCCGCACACCTACCAGACCGCCGCCCACGGTGGAAGCCGTCGCGCGAGATCGTCCGCCGTCACAGACGCGTCGCGGGGGCCGCGGATGTGTCTTGTGCGGGCCTTCGGGGGGCTTGTAAGGTGCCGCTCCGATGACCACGCCGACGGCACAGGGACAGGGCGCGGGCCTCGCCCCGGGAACGCTCATCAGCGGACGCTTCGAGGTCGAGTCCTTCGCCACGACGGTCGGCCCCGTCCCCGTCTGGAGCGCGAAGGACAAGAAGGTCGCGCGCACCGCCGCCCTCTGGATGTTCTCGAACCACGGGCTCTCGCCCGAACAGGTCGAGGCCGCGCGCAAGTCCATCCGCACCGCCGCCACGGTGGCCCACAAAGACCTCGTCGTCCCCTTCGGCTCCGCGGTCACGGCCGACGGCGGCCTCTGCGTCGCGACGGAGCCCGTGCCCGCCACCTCGCTCGCCGAGGTGCTCGACCAGAAGCGCGCCGCCGGCCACGTGTTCTCGCTCTCGCAGGCCTTTCCGTACATCGCGAAGCTCGTCGACATCCTGCACGGCAACGTGCACCCCAACCTCGCGCACGGCGCCATCGCGCCGGCCACGGTGCGCTTCGACGGCGGTCACATCCGGCTCGCGGGCTTCGGGATGCTCATCCCCCTCGCCATCGCCGGCGCGATCCCGCCGCACGCGCTCGCGCCCGAGGTACGCGCGGGCTCGGAGCCCACGCCGCAGAGCGACATCTACGCCGTCGGCGCGCTGCTCTACGAGCTCCTCACGGGCCAGCCCGCGAACCCCGACGTCCCCGTCTCGTCGCTCATCCCGGGAACGCCCGCGACGCTCGACGTGCTCCTCGACGAGTGCCTCGCCGCGCACGCCCACGAGCGCCTCGACAACCTCCTCGCGCTCAAGAGCGGCCTCGCGTCGATCCTCGGTCCCCTCGCAGACATCGTGCGCGACGACATCGACGTCGACATCGACATCCCCATCGAGCACGCCGAGCGGCCCTCGACGATCTCGTACACGCTCCCGCCGGGCGCCTTCGATGACCCCGGCGACGAGCGACCGCAGACGCTCCCGCCCGGGCTGCTCGTCGATTCGAACACCATCGCGCCCGGCGCGGGCCCCGTGGCGCCGCGCATCGTGAAGCCCGTCGCGCCGCAGCCGCAGCGCCCCTCGGCGCCGCCTGCCGACGCCGACCTGGGCTCGCTCCTCACGGCCGCGACGAAGAACGACTCCGACCGCTGGATGTTCTCGCACGAGGGGCTCGATCACGGACCCATGACGGCGCGCGAGCTGATCGCGGCGATCGTGCGCGGCGACGTGCTCGACACCGACGCGGTCACCAACATGGAGACCAGCGAGAAGAAGTCGCTCTCGCAGTGGCCCCAGTACCGCGAGTTCGCGGAGACCGCGGCCGACAAGCGCCGCAACGAGGCCCGCAAGGCCGCCACGCAGGAGGCCCTCGCGGAGTCTGGCGTGGCGCGCGCCAGCAAGCTCTGGATCGCAGGCGCCTCGGTGCTGGCCCTCGCGATGGTGGGCGTGGTCTTCTACAAGACGCTGGGGCCCGGCGCTCACAAGCAGCGCAGCGCCGCGGAGATCGACGACCTCGTGCAGCGCGGCGAGCTCCGCGTGCAGACGCAGAGCGTGACGCTCCTGCCCCCTCCCCCGCCGAGCGCGCACCGTCACGGCGGCGGTGGCGGCGGAGGCTTCACGTCGTACGAGGCCGCGATGTCGGCCCCCATCGACTTCAACTTCGGCGCCGCGGGAGGCCCCGGCGGAGGCACCCTCTCCGACGCCGAGATCACGCGCCCGCTCACGTCGAACCTCAGCCGCTTCGCGGGCTGCCTCTCCGACGGAAGCGCGCGCAACGTCACCCTCCGCCTCGCCATCGGCGGCAACGGACGCGCCGCAGGCGTCACGGTGGTCAACGGCTCCGCGGGCCTCAAGGGCTGCGTGGCGGGCGTCGTTCGCTCGCTCTCGTGGCGCTCCTTCGGCGGACCTCGCATCGGGCTGTCGTGGGGCTTCGGGTTCTGACCGTCGCCGCGGCGCTCGCGCTGTCGGGCTGCTCCGACGTCGACGTGCTCTCGTCGGTCACCGAGTCCGACGCGCACCGCGCCGTCGCGACGCTCGATCGCGCGGGCGTGTCTGCGCGCTTCGAGCGCACCACGAACGGCGCGAGGCCCGCGTACCGGGTCCACGTCCCGTCTGCGCAGGTCGCACGCGCGGTGGCCGCGCTCTCCGACGACGGGCTCCCTCGCCGCGATCAGCCCGGCTTCACGGAGTCGTGGGGCGACCGCTCGCTCGTCACCACGCGCACCGAGGAGCGCGCCCGCGCGGCGCAGGCCATCGCGGGTGAGCTCTCGCGCTCCATCGAATCGATCGACGGCGTGATCGCCGCGCGCGTGCACCTCTCGCCCGGCAGCGACCCCGAGCTCTCGACGGATTCGCCGCGCCGACCCACGGCCTCGACGCTGATCCTCCACGCGACCGCGACGCCGCCCGTCGACGAGGCCCGCGTCCGGGCGCTGATCTCGGGCGCCGTCGAAGGGATGCGTCCAGAAGACGTGACGGTGATCTTCGCGCGGCGCGCCCCGCGGCCCTTGCCACCGCTGCGGGCGACGCACCTCGGCGCGATCACGGTGACCGCGGGATCAGGCTATTTCTGGGGGCTCCTCGGCGCCCTCACGTTCAGCGTCGCGCTGCTCTTCGGCACGCTCGTGACGCTGCGTGTCCGGGGTTCCGGAAGACCGTCACCCCGGGCAAATTCATGAGCGCCGCGCCGGACAGGTCCGGCGCTCGTGTCGGCGGTGGAGGAGCGAGCGATCGAACGCCGACAACGACCGCATCGTGAGCTGCCCCACCCCCTCCTCACGATCGACTCGCAACTCCACACCAGCGCCGGACCTGTCCGGCGCGGCGCTCGTGAATTTGCCCGGGGTGACGGTCCGACCGAACCCCGGACGCGCGTCAGTCGCTCGCCTTCGCTTCGATCATGCAGCGGTAGCTCGCGAGGCTGCCGTCGCGCGGGTCGTCGACGCGCGCGGTGTCGGCCTGCTTCCACGGGGCGCCGTCGCGGTCGACGAAGCAGTGAACCTGCGAGGGTTGCCAGCCGCACGCGAGCGGGATGTCGACCGTGAGCGCGACCTCGGCGTGACCGCGGGCCTCGACGGGCTCGCTCGTCCATTCGAGCGTGGGGCTCTCGTTGCGGAGCGTCTCACCGGCCTGCGTGCGGATCTGCACGTGGCACGAGTTGGGTCCCTCGACGCGGAACGTGAGCTGGTGCGTGGCGCTGCCGCCCTTCCAGTAGCGGTAGCCTCGCCAGACGGCCGCGCCGACGAGCGCGAGGAGCACGGCGCGTTTGATCCATTCGCCCATGCGGACGACGGTATCGCGAGGCTCCGTGGATTGTCGACGAGAGAGAAGTGAGGGGCGGCGGTCAGCGACGGATCAGAGCAGCTCGGAGCCGGCGAAGAAGTACGCGAGCTCGCGCGCGGCCGACGTGGGGGAGTCGGAGCCGTGCGTGGCGTTCTCGCCCTTGCTCGCGCCGTAGAGCTTGCGGATCGTGCCTTCGGCGGCGGCGGCGGGGTCCGTCGCGCCCATGGTCTCGCGCCACTTGAGGATCGCGCCCTCGGCCTCGAGGGCGAGCACGACCACGGGGCCGCGCGACATGAACGTGCAGAGCTCGCCGAAGAAGCCGCGGGCGCTGTGCTCGGCGTAGAAGCCCTCGGCCACCGTGCGCGAGAGGTGGATGCGCTTCATCCCCTTGATGACGAAGCCCGCCTTCTCGATGTGGGCGAGGATGGCGCCGGTGTGGTT
The DNA here is from genome assembly GCA_046351535.1 of Polyangiales bacterium. Classification (GTDB taxonomy): domain Bacteria; phylum Myxococcota_A; class Polyangia; order Polyangiales; genus CAISKJ01. The sequence goes on along the minus strand of JAXLYG010000012.1, from coordinate 151,228 downwards.
CTTCTCGACGGCGTCGGGCTTGATGATCGCGAACGTGCGCTCGGTGGCCATGATGGATGCTCCTTGAAGTGTGTCCGAGAGGAGTTCTCTCCGGGCGCGCGCCCTGTACACCGCCGCGGACGCTGGCCGCAACGGGGAACACGCGATCACGAGGGGAAATCCGAAGGAGAGGGATGCGGACGGAGGGAGCGGCTGCGAAGCGGAGGGCGATCAGCCCTTCTTCATCATCGCCATGAGGGTCTCGGCCATCTGCGCGGGCGACGGCGCCACGCGGATGCCGGCCTCTTCGAACGCGCGGATCTTGTCCGACGCCTTGCCCTTGCCGCCCGAGATGACGGCGCCGGCGTGGCCCATGCGCTTGCCGGGCGGAGCCGTGGTGCCCGCGATGAAGCCCGCGACGGGCTTCTTCATGTTGGCCTTGACCCACTCGGCCGCGCGCTCTTCGGCGCCGCCGCCGATCTCGCCGATCATGATGACGCCCTCGGTCTGCGGGTCGTCGTTGAAGAGCGTGAGCACGTCGATGAAGTCCGTGCCGTTGACGGGGTCGCCGCCGATGCCGACGCACGAGCTCTGCCCCACGCCGATGGCCGAGAGCTGCCCCACGGCCTCGTACGTGAGCGTGCCCGAGCGCGACACCACGCCGATGGGGCCGACCTTGTGGATGTGCCCCGGCATGATGCCGATCTTGCACTGACCCGGGGTGATGACGCCGGGGCAGTTGGGACCGATGAGGCGCACGTCCGTGTTGAGCCGGTGCTCGAGCGCGCGGCGGACCTTGAGCATGTCCATGACGGGCACGCCCTCGGTGATGCAGACGATGAGCGACACGCCCGCGTCGGCCGCTTCGAGGATCGCGTCGGCCGCGCCGGGCGGCGGGACGAAGATCACCGAGGCGTTGGCGCCCGCGTTCTTCACGGCGTCGTGCACCGTGTTGAACACGGGCACGGAGCCTTCGACCTTCGACCCGCCGGCGCCCGGGGTGACCCCCGCGACGACCTGCGTGCCGTACTCGATCATCTGCTTCGTGTGAAAGGAGCCCGTCTTGCCCGTGATGCCCTGCACCACGAGGCGAGTGTTCCGATCGACCAGGATCGACATTGCCGTTGCGCTCCCTTCAGCTCGCGGCCTTGACGAGGCCGGTGATCTTCTGCGCGCCGTCGAGCATCGTCGACGCGGGGGTGATCGCGAGGCCGCTCTCCGAGAGCATCTTGCGACCGAGCTCGACGTTGGTGCCCTCGAGGCGCACCACGAGGGGGACCTTGAGTCCGAGCTTTCGCGTGGCGTTGATGACGCCCGCCGCGATCACGTCGCACTTCATGATCCCGCCGAAGATGTTCACGAAGATCCCCTTCACCGCGGGCGACTGGAGGATCAGCTCGAACGCGCGCGTCACGGCCTCTTCGGTCGCGCCGCCGCCCACGTCGAGGAAGTTCGCGGGCATCCCGCCGCAATGGGCGATGATGTCCATGGTCGACATCGCGAGGCCGGCGCCGTTGACGAGGCAGCCGATGTTGCCGTCGAGGGCCACGTACGAGAGGCCCGCGGCCTTGGCCTCGGACTCCGTGTGGTTCTCCTCGCCGAGGTCGCGCAGCGACTCCCACTCCTTGTGGCGGAAGTCGGCGTTGTCGTCGAAGTTGATCTTCGCATCGAGGGCCATCACGTCGCCCGACTGGGTGACGATGAGCGGGTTCACCTCGACGAGGGAGCAGTCCTCGGCGACGAAGAGCTTGTAGAGCGACGAGAGCAGGGCGCCGAACTTCGCGACCTGATCCTTCGAGAGCCCGAGCCCGTAGCCGAGCTTGCGGGCGTGGTAGCCCTGGAGGCCCGTGACCGGATCGATCCACTCCTTGAGGATCTTCTCGGGGGTCTCTTCGGCCACCTTCTCGATGTCCATGCCGCCTTCGGAAGACGCCATGACGACGATGCGGCGCGCGTCGCGGTCGACGAGCATGCCGAGGTAGAGCTCGCGCGCGATGGCGATGCCCTGCTCGACGAAGGCCGTCTTCACGACGGTGCCCTCGGCGCCCGTCTGGATGGTCACCAGGCGCCCGCCGAGCATCCTCGACGCGGCGTCTGCGGCGGCGTCGGCGCCGCCCTTGATGACCTCGACGCCGCGCGCGACGACCTCGGTGCCCTTGTGCACCTTGCCCTTGCCGCGACCGCCCGCGTGCACCTGAGACTTCACCACCACGACGGGAATGCCCGTCTCGGCGATGAGCTTCTCGGCCGCGGCGCGCGCCTCGTCGGGCGTCTTCACGGCGATCCCCTTCGGCACGGCGACGCCGTACCGACGGAAGATCTCCTTGCCCTGATACTCGTGGATCTTCATTGGATGGTTCGGCTCCGAACGATCAGGTGGACGACTGCGCGCGGAGGCGCTTCGCGACCTCGACCACGCCGCTGACGCTCTCGGCCGACTTGGCGAGCATCGCCTTCTCGTTGTCGCTCAGCGGGATCTCGATGATCTTCTCGACGCCGTTGCCGCCGATCACGACGGGCACGCCCACGTAGAGCTCCTTGTAGCCGTACTCGCCGCTGAGGAGCGCCGCCGCCGGGAGCACGCGCTTCTGGTCGAGGAGGTAGGCCTCGGCCATTTCGATCGCCGCCGTGGCGGGCGCGTAGTAGGCGCTCGTGCCCATGAGCTTGACGATCTCGCCGCCGCCGCCGCGCGTGCGCTTCTCGATCGCGTCGAGCTTCTCCGACGAGATGAACTGGCTCACGGGGATGCCGTACACGGTGCAGTACGAGCGCACGGGGACCATGTCGTCGCCGTGGCCGCCGAGCACCATCGCGCGCACGTCCTTGTGAGACACGCCCGCCTCGGCCGCGAGGAAGTGCTGGAGGCGCGCCGCGTCGAGCACGCCCGCCATGCCCACGACCTTGCGCGCGTCGAAGCCCGTGATCTCACGGAAGGCCCACACCATCACGTCGAGGGGGTTCGAGATGACGATGGTGAACGCGCCGGGGCAGTGCTCCTTCGCGTTCTTCGCCACGTTCTCGATGATGGGGAGGTTGATGCCCACGAGGTCGTCGCGGCTCTGGCCGGGCTTACGGGGGACGCCCGCCGTGATGATGATGACGTCGGCGCCCGCGCAGTCGGCCCAGTCGGAGGTGCCGGTGACCTTCGCGTCGAAGCCCTCGATGGCCGCGTTCTGCATGAGGTCGAGGGCCTTGCCCTTCGCGAAGTCGGTCTTCGCGGGGATGTCGAAGAGCACCACGTCACCGAGCTGACGGCGCACGATGAGGGCCGCGAGTTCTCCGCCGATGTTGCCCGCGCCGATGAGCGCGATCTTGTTACGCTTCGCCATGGAGTCGACTGCCTTTGTGATGGGACGCCGCGCGTCCGTCTTTTGCCCCGTCGGGCGCGCGGCCAGCGGCTCGCGCCTGCCCTGTGAGCGGGGCGGGAATGTGCACGCCGAGGGGGTTTTCGTAAAGGGCGTTCGCCGTGCCCGACGGCGCAACGCAGAGGATGCGGAGGGGGGTTGGTCGTGCGGGGCGGGTTGTCAGCCCGCAACCCTGGCGCTCAGCGCGTGCGACGCTTGCGCGGCGAGGGCTTCGTCACGGCCGGGGTCACCACCACGGGCGCAGCGCCGTCGACGGGCGGCGTCGGCGCGGGAGCCTCGGGCCTGCGCGGCGCGGGGCTCCTCGCCTCCGAGATCAGCGAGGGGAAGCGCTCCGCGGCCAACTCGGGCGTCGCGCGGAGCATCCACCGACCGAGCGACTGGAGCTCACCGTACGTGCGCGAGAGGAGCGTCCACACGCGCGCGCAGCGTCCCTTCCAGAGCTCCGCGTCGGAGTCTTCGCTGACCGAGAGGGCCTTGATGATCTCGGCCGCGGTCTTGCGCGCGTCGCGCTCGTCGGTGGGCTGGTAGTTCTTCGGGTCGGTCTTCACCGCGTCGCGGTTGCGCCCGTAGAGCTCGGAGAGCGTGATGAGGTTGTTCGCGAGCCTGCGGTGCCCCGGCGCGGCGTTGATGGTCGCGACGATGGCGCCCTCCGTCGCGTGGTCGGCGAAGTGATACTGCGCGAGCTTGAGCATGCGCTCGAAGATCTCGTTGCCCTTCGTCACGAGCGACTCGGGCACGACCACCATCGACTGCGCGGCCTCGGCGAGGAGCTGCCGATGCCGCGCGTACCACGCGGCCCCGGCGTAGCGCTGGGTCTTCGAGATGAGGTCGGCGCTCACCTCGCCCGTGGCGGCGATCGCGGCGATGCGCGCGGCGAGGGCGGCGTCATCGGAGAGGTCATCGACGACCGTCAGCGCGGTCTCTGCGGTGTCTTGCAGGTCGACGCGCGGGCTCACGACCTCGCCCGGAGCGAGCTTCTCGGCCTCGTCCTCGACGAGGCGCCACGACTCTGCGGAGCCCGGCGTCGGCGGCGAGGTCGGATGTTGCTGCCCCTGCGACGGCCCATCCGTCGCAGGACTCTTGTCCTTGCTCATCGGTCTTTGTCTCCCCCCGCGGCGAAGCGAGGCGCAGGTGCCACGTCGACGCACGCGATCGCTCGCGCCGCCGACAAGGGGGTTGAACGGCCACGCTCGAAGAGACTTGAATGACATTCGAAGAGAAATGCAGAGGCCCACACGCCGTGGGGTCGCGCGGGTCGACGTCAGGCTCGTTCGCGCGCGAAGACGAAGCGGTCGTCCGGGTTCCAGACGTTCTCGTCGTCGCACCAGTAGCCTCGCAGCCACAGCACGCCCTCGATCTTCCGCAGGTAGAAGCCCTTCGGAACGTCGGTCTCGTCCGAGAGCGCCCGCGACGCGACGGTGACGGAGCCCGGCGGCGCGCGATGCTGCGTCGGCGCGAACCCCACGGACCCATCGGGCTGATCGAGCCACTGGAGCCTGAGGTGCGGACCGAGCTCCAGCGGACAGAGCGACAGTCCGAGCTCGCGGGCCCGTTCGAAGAGCTGCGCGGAGGTGCCTCCGTCGAGGAGTCCGAGCGCGGCGACAGAGAGCTCGACGGTCTCGATGACCGAGCTGACCTCCGAGGTGGCGAACCTGGAGTCCGCGAAGAGCGCGCGGGCGGCGGGATTCAGCGCGACGTGCTGCGCTTCGAGCGCGTCGAGCAGCGCGGGTTTGCTCGTGGCTCCGATGCGAACCGGGCGCGTCACGAAGGAGCCATTGGGGTAGCGCGAGAGCACGTCGCTGGACTCCTGCCATTGATCCGCGGTCATCGTCGCAGCGATCGCTCTCCCGTCGGACGCCCCGCGCTACGCGCGCAGGATCTTCTCCATGGGTCTGCCTTTGGCGAGCTCATCGACCAGCTTGTCCATGTAGCGGATCTTCTGCATGAGCGGATCGTCGATCTCCTCGATGCGCACGCCGCAGATGACGCCGGTGATCTTGCGCGCGTTGGGGTGCAGCGCAGGAGCCTCGCGAAAGAAGGTCTCCAGATCGCTCTTCGCCTCGATCTGCGCCGCGAGCGCGGCCGGGCTGTAGCCCGTGAGCCAGCAGATCACCTCGTCGACCTCGCGGCGCTCGCGCCCCTTCTTCTCCACCTTGGCGACGTAGAGCGGATGGATGCTCGCGAAGGACATCTTGAAGACCCGGTGCTTCTCCATTGGGGTTCCTGGGGGCGAGAGCGGTCGGTCGGCGTGGGCGGAGCGGTCAGCGCGGGCGACGTCCGCGCGTGGCGGCGTCGGCGCCCGTCGCGGCACGCACCATGTGAAGCACCCCGTCGCGGCTGCGCTGCGGGGTCACGATGTGCAGCGTGAGATCGCCCGCCGCTTGCGACGCTGCGACCCGACCGCGACCGAGCGCGAGCGTGGCCTCACCGCGAACCGCGCCCTCCCCAGAGAGACGCACGTCGCGAGGAAGCGTGGTCGGCGGGAGCGTGTAGGCCTCGTCGACCGCGACCACTGCGACCTGCGCGGCCCCGTCGCCTGTCAACGAACGGAGCGTGTACGAGGCCGAGACCTGAAGGTCCTGCGTCGCGCTCACGTTCGCGGAGTGAAAGGTGCGGGCGCGCGTCCAGGTCGCCCCGACGCGAACGGGGTTCTCTGGGAGCACCGGGTTGGCGCCGCCGACCGCTTCGATCACGTCTTCGAGGATGGCGCGACTCCCGGGAGGCATCTCGCCCTCGACGCGCAGGTCGGTGAGCTCACCGCGCGCGGTCATCCGGTAGCGAACGGACGCGCCGCGGAGGTCATTCGCCACGGCCTGCATGTTCAGCGCGCCCACCGACGGCGCCTCGAGCGCGACCCGCGTGACGCGGAGCTGCATCTGCGCAGCCCCGTCGGCGTCGACCGAGACGGTCTCGACGTTGCCGGTGGTCACGGTCACCGATTGGATCTCGGTCGTGCTGTGGATCCCGACGCGCGCCGTGTACGGCTGTCGCGCGCCGACGGTGTAGTGGTATCGAAGCGTGACGTCGCCCGCGGCCGGCTGGGCGAGCGCCGTGGTCGGGAGACAGAGCGCGAGCGAGAGGACCGTGAGTCGACGCATGGGGCGCGACGCTATCACGACGAGCGGTCGCAACAGATCCGCTTCATACCTCCGCGACACCAACCCTGGACGATTGCGTCGATGCGCCGGGGTTCGGCGTGGGAGGTCGATGTGGGGTTAGCACTACTGTCCCGGACGAGCGCTGCCCCTCGCGCCGCGTGTTGAAACACGCGGCATGGAAGTCATTTCGTGAGCATCCTGCGAAAAGTCCCGCTTCGCAGGACTCCCAATCGGAGCCTCGTGCGCGAGTCCCGCGGAGCGGACTTCATTCAGATCGATCTCGAACTGCCTCCCCTGCCGCGTGTTTCAACACGCGGCGCGAAGGGCAGCGCTCGTCCGGGACAGTAGTGTTAGGCGCCTCCGCACGATGAGTTGCGCATTCGCGCTCCGCCCGTCATGCCGCCCCGCGGCTTTCGTCCTCGCTCGACTCCCGCGGCGTGCCTCGGGCACGCCTTGGTCGCTCGCTCCGGGCGCGCTCGCGGGATCGGCACGACGGATCGGGCGCGAATGCGCAACTCACCGTGCGGAGGCGCCCAACCCCACATCGACCTCCCACGCCGAACCGACGGCGCATCGACGCAATCGTCCAGGTTTGATGTGACGGTGGTATCAGCGCACCCGCCGCGGTGTGCGTGCGACGCCGCGCGTATCAAGGCCCGCGAAGGACATCGCGAAGACCCGGTGCTTCTCCATCGCAGTCAGATCCCCGCCCCATCGGGCGCTGCGGGGTGCAGCTCCTCGGCGAAGAGCGCGAGGATCGCCTTCCAGTGACGCTCGGCCTCCGCCACGTCGTAGACCGGCGTGTCGAGCACGGCCCACCCGTGGCGCGCCTCGTAGTGCTCGATCTGGTAGCGCTTGCCGAGCGCGGCGAGCGTCCGGTCGAGCGTGTCGGCCTGCTCCTTGGTGAAGAAGACATCGTCCTTCGCGACGCCGATGTACATGCGCGCCTGCGACGTGCCCGCGACGAGGTGCGGGCTCGCGGGTTCGGCCGTGACCATGCCGCCCGGGTGAATCGACGCCGTCGCGCGCAGCCGATCAGGAAAGCGCGTCGCTGCAAGGAACGCATGACGCCCCCCCATGCAGTAACCGACCGCGCCGACGCGCGTCGCATCGACGTTCGGGCGCGAGGCGAGCACGTCGAGGCACGCGGACACGTCGCGCATGATCATGTCTGGCGTGAGGCTGCCGATGAGCTTGCGCATCTCGCCCATCTTCTCGGGCTGCGTCATCACGGAGGGCTCGAAGCTCACGTGCCTTCCGACGCGGTGATAGAGGTCGGGCAGGAGCACGTGATAGCCGTGGCTCGCGAGCCGCTCCGCCATGGTCTTCAGCGCGGCGCGGTAGCCGAGGCCATCCATGAGGAAGACGATCGCAGGGTGGCGACCCTCGCCGTCGGGGGCGATCTCATACGCGCTCATCACACCGTCTGGCGTGGCGATGTCGATCTCTCGAGTTTGCATCGGGGCGCATCCTACACGCGCCGCACGGGCGCGAACAACGAGTCAGAGAGACGTTCGCGGGAGAGGTCTCGCAAGCGCGCTACGGCGCGAGGGCGAGCACATAGGTGAAACGTTCGAAGTCGAAAGGGATCTCCGCGTAGCGCGCGATCCGCGAGGCGAGGTCCGCGTCGATCTTGCGATGCCGATAGCCGACCAGCGCGGGCACGTCGGGCCACAGGTGCGCGATCGCCTCCGTCGACAATCCGGTGAGGGCGATCTCATGGTCGAGGAGGTTGTCGCCGATGCGGCACGCCTCGACCACGAACGCCGTGGGGGAATCCTCTCGAATGCGCACGCTGGACGGCTCGACAAAGACCCCGGACGCGGCGATCTCACGCCGTGCAGCGTCCGCCGGTTCACGCGTTCCGACCCACAGGTAGAAGTCGTATCCGAAGTGGACGCAGAACCCGTCGCCGTCGAGCTGGCACCACCCCAGGTCTCGAAGGCACCAACGGACCATCGCTCCGACCAGTCCACCGGGAACGTACTCGCCGTTCGCCGGACGCCAGCCCTCGAAGCCGACATCGTCGAACTCGTCGGACGCGGGCGGGAGTCCGAACATGCCCGGTCCCTCCAGCGCGCGAATCTGCAGGGGAGGTGCGCCGCAGGCCTTCCACAGCAGAAGAACGGCCGCCGTAAGCAGCGATTCGACGCGGAGGTACTCCTCCCGTGTGAGCACGCCGTCGGGGAACTCCTCGCCGATCTGCGCCGGTCCGATCCACTCGTCGCGCAGGTAGCGGCCAGACGCGTCGCGGAACGCCGGGTCGTACTTCGAAACGCGCCACCAGAACATCGCGACATCCTACCAGCACACGAGACGAGATGGAGTCGTGCTTCCCAGCGTTCTACCCGACGTGAGGGCCGCTCTGCCAGCATGGGGCCGTTTTCGGGTGCAGCGTCAGACTCGGCGTCAGGGGCTATTCCAGCGACGCGAACTCGGAGGCGTACCGAACCACGCCCGCACCGACTGGCAGCGTACCCGACACCAGCTCGAAGGCCTGGAACGCGTCCCCGCCACCATACTCGTCAGACAGCCCGAACGCGGTCGCCGGGCGGAACCCGAACCGGGCGTAGTACGTCGGCTTTCCCAGCACCACGGCCCAACCGAAGCCGGCCGCGCGGCACGCCTCCAGACCGGCCCGTATCAGGTCCGCAGCGATGCCCTGCCGCCGTTGTGGCCCGGCCACGGCCACCGGCGCGAGGCCCGCACCGACCGCACCCGACGCGGTCGTAACGGGGCTGAACGCGACGTGCCCGACAACCGCTCCGTCGACTTCGGCCACCAGCGACACGGTCAGCCGACCGGCGACGCGGAGCGCATCGACGAGTCGCGCCTCGCCCTCCGATGGAAAGCTCGCCGCGTGGACGGCGAAGATCGCCGAAGCGTCCCCAGGTTGCTCGGGTCGTATCAACGCCATCCGTTCCCTCGTCCTTCGCCCGACGACCCGGGCGTCTCTCGACTGTCCCGGAGGAGAAGCGCTGCAGGGCGCAGTGCCGAACTCGCGAGGCGCATCGCAGTGTCAGCATCAGCCCCCCGATCGTCAGGGCTACCTCCGCAGTCAGTCAATGGGGTTGACACCCTGCTCCTTGAGTCGCTCCAGACCTTCTCGCATGAGCTTGAGCTGATCGGGCGAATGCCCCTGCCAGTCCACGAGCTCACCGACGACTCGAACCGACTGCCTGGTGCGATACGACCTCGTGGGATTGCCCGGGAACTTCTTGTTCGTGAGGTTGGGGTCGTCTTCGAAGGTGCCGGTCGGTTCGACCTCGTAGATCCTGCCGCGCCCATCGCCGAGCGCGAGCTCCGCACCCCAGGTGGCGGCGTCGAGCGTGCCGGTGAAGTAGACATAGGTCGTGGTTCGCTCGAGATCGCCGAAGTTGGCCCCGTGGCCGGGTTCGATCACGTCGCCGACCTTCAGGTCCGCTTTCGTGCCGTGAAAGAAGCGTGCGACCCCGCTGCCCTGGCAGACGCCGCAGGGGGTGGCTCCTTCAACGGTACCTTCCCCGTGGCACGCCCGGCACGGGTGGGAGACGAGAAACGGGACCGGGCCGACAGGGGCGGCGGCGCTCTCTGGACGCTGGCTCGATGACATCGCTCGATCCTCACGGTAGATGGGGAGACAAACTTCGGCCCGCTCCACGCGCTGCGTGTGACCAACGGCTGGCCGGTCTGCCGCCGCAGAGGGCGCAGCGGATGTTCATTGGGTGAAGTGGGGCGGTCGCCACCATCGGCCTGTTATTCGCGGGCAAGTCAGCTTCATCATTGCCGATTGTTCTTCGTTCGTCGCCCGTCGCTCTTTTTGCCATTGCTTCGGTGCCCGTCGGTGGACGCCCACGTTTCGTCTCGGAATCTCGTCCGATTCTATCCACGATCGACTACCCACCCGATCCACCGATCAGTCACCGGATTCCCTGTCGGTTCAATCGAGCGGCCGCAGCGACTCACCCAGTTCTGCATGTGCTCCACGGTATCGTCCACGCGAAATCCTCGAATGCTCCACCAGCAATCGAACAGCGCGACACTAAGTTTCGCGGAGCCGAACACTGCGGCGAACGCTTCGTCAGTCTCGATTGGTTCGTACTGCCTGAGACTGGAAAGAAAAGTGATTTTTACACGCAAACACTGGCTTTCGCGGTCCCAGTCAGACACGCCACCTTCCCGGTTTTGGAGCAGTACGGGCTCAAGCAGCAACTCCGCCATGTCCGTCTCCACTCGTCCGATCAGGTGGTGGGCGAGGTTCGGTCGCGGCTCGATCAAGTAGAACGTGTCGACTTGCATCGTGTCTTCCTGCCCGTCTCCCGAAGCTCGTTGCCGACTGTCCGTGGTCCAGGTCTTGCGCTTTCAGGGAGTTGGTTGACTATTCAATGTGCGTTGGCGCCGCGCGTCGTTCTGGCGTCTAACGGCTCGCCGATGTGCCGCCGCAGTGGGTGAAGTGAGTATTCATTGGGTGCAGTGGGGGCGGTCGGCACCATCGGCTTGTTGGGCACGTTCAACATCGATAGCCGAATTCATTCATTGGCCGCCGAACACCGAGTGGTTTCGTCGTCATTCCGGTGGCACGAAAGGCTGCCATTGCAGCTATCGCCACCGCAGCATGGCTGACCTCGACCTCCGCATGGAACGCATCTATGTCGTGCGCCAGCACCCTCTACACACGCTAGACCCAAGCCGCAACTCTCGTTCCCAAAATCACAGCATGGCTGCGATCGTGCACCACAAGGCAGACACACTTGGGTTGTACCATAACCAAGCGGTACCGCCGACCACAGTCGACTTTCAACTGGAGTCAATCCTCGGCTACAGTAATGGCTTCCGTCGCGCGTTCCGGCTCCGTCACAGGAAGCCTGTCCTCGCTCACCACAGGGAATGCATCGAAGACGAATTGCAGCGAGTTGTCGTGTTGTAAGAGGTCTTGGACTTAACGTCGATGAGCAGAGCAGACCCTGGCGACACATTGGATCCCCTTCTGAACAGCAGGGTTGACCAGTCCCTCCACATGGCTGTTCGATTCCAGTGCTAGCAGTTGATGGCTGACACGGATGCCCATCGCACAACCCCGTCGCTATACGACGCGTTGATCTCGGACTCTCAGTCATCGATATGCGTCGCTCACAGTCACTGAACTCGACGGTGTGCCCTCTGCTTCGTGCAAAGTTGATTTGTCCGACTCGAAAAGAATTGCACCTTTGAAGTAAGGCGAAGCACCAGTTCACTCGCGAATACGGATCTGTGATCGGTTGTCCATCGTCGTCGGTCTCATGCCTTGTGAAGCAATAAGCAACCGCCTGCTCAACACACGGAGGCTGCCCCACTTCCAGACACTCCTGTTGACTAGATTGGCAGACACGATAGTTATGGGTGTCGCAGAAAAACTGTGCTGAAGCCGTGGGTGTTGCTATCAAAATTGACGCAAGAGCGGCTACGCGACCGGCATTGCATGCAGGATGGCTACGCATCAGCTTCATGCTGCGCCTCTGTCTGAATCGATAGCGATGCTCAGCGTCCACTTCACGCAGCGTTCTTCGTTGTTCTCAGTACGGCCGATTCCGTTCCTGCACTCGCACCACGGTCCCATTCCGTCTTGCTGCGACCGAAAGCCCCGTCACCCAGGCCGGAACCGTCAATCTCCTACCCACGTCGCCCAGTTGAACTTGTAATTGAGCGGAGGCAGTTCGCCGAAGATTTCGAAGTACATTCGAAGCATCTCGCCTTCAATGCGATACGCATCGTCCTTGTTCTGTGCCTTACGATAGCTAAATCGCAGATCGGCCACAGTCACCCCGAGACGTTCGAGGAGCCCAAAGCTCCCCAGCCTCCAACCGGCCATGTGTCCCTGCTGCCCAGCGCTTCCTGCACATCGCACAAAGTCGCGGAGTCTACCCTGCAACCGCACACTCTCGCCGATATCGACGACCGCATGGGGGTCGTCTGCGAGAAGCCTCCCGATCCTGTCACGCTGGAGGCCAACAATGTAGGCGCCTGCTCCCTCCGGAACGTCCTTGATCTCCGCATCGGTCAGCGGGAGCCACTCCATCCACTCTCCAGCGCCGCGAAAGTCCCAGGCACTCCAGTTCGTCAGCGTTACACTCATCGAAGTCTCCTTCTCCGCTCTTCGAGGCAGCCCAACGGCCCGCCGATGTGCCGCCGCAGAGGGGCGAGTGACGTTTCATTGGGGTGAGTGGGGGCGGTCGGCACCATCGGCTTGTTCGGCTTGTCTTCCGATATCCGACTCATGGACTACCGACACGGGCAGTTTCTCGCGCACGGACTCAGGAAGCTCCTCCCTTGAGAGAATCCGCTCCTTCATTTGGACACGCTCATACTGGTAATCACCAATATCATCGCGAGCACGTTTCACGCGGGAGATGTGTTGCGCTAGGTCCTCCAACGTCAAGCGCCGTGCCTCTCCCTCGCGTCGAACCGCTTGACTAGCCGCACCCACGAGTGCATTCAAGAGTTCTCCTCCCGAAAGCCCGCCGCCGAGTTCGGCAAGCGCTTCCGCGGTAACTCCATCTGCGCGAGGGAGTGACGGCAGTAGATAGCGTTGCCATAGGCGCTGTCGTTCGCTTGGTCCGGGCAGCCCGAAGTAGACGTGGCCTAGAATACGCCGCACAAAGGCGCCATCGTAGTTCTTTGCCATATTGGTGGCAAAGATAACGACTCCATCGAACGCCTCAAGCTGCTTGAGCATTATGCTGCGGCTCTGGTTAACACCATGGTCCGCAGACTGGCGAACTTCGACGAGTCTCTTGCCGAGCACGCTATCTGCTTCGTCGAAGAAGAGCACTGCTTTGTGAGTTCGCGCAGTATCAAATGCACGCATAATATTCTTCCCCGTTTCCCCCACGTATTTCGACTCCAACTCAGCGTAATTCACATCAAGAAAAGGCATACCGAGGTGCTGTGCAATCGCCTCTGCTGCCAGTGTTTTTCCAGTGCCCGGTGGTCCATAGAGATTGATGACGGTTCGCCCACCATTGGGGTCTAATGCGCGAAGCCCCCATTCCACATATAGAGTATGATGATGCCGCACGCGTTCAATGAGCGTCAGCAACTCTTCTGAAGTCGCCGAAGGCACGACAAGATCCTCCAGTTTCCGCACCGCCTGCCGTACGACGAATGTCTCCTGCGGTGGTAGTGTGTCCGGTGTCCGATTCGCACCGATTGGAGGCGTCGGGTCTTCTGGAGTTCTTGATACTGGACTCCCCGCAGAAAACTCGCTCGGTTGAACAGAGCGATCCGCAGAGGCACTTTTAGACGTAAGAATCGGTTTGTCCCAACCGCTCATCGCGCGAGTTCCAGGTACTCGTTAGTGACGTCGACCTGCACACATGCCGCCGATCGTAGTTTCTCGCGAACGTGGTCTGGGATCGACGCATCATCCTCCGACACAGTACGCGAGGAGGTCTCGACAACGTGGCTCGTTGGTGTGGCCTTGATACGAAGCATTCGGCACAAATCACCCCCGACCCTCGTAAAAATGACCCAAAGGCGATGCAGGGTCTCATGGCCATGAGCGGCCAGCACTCGCCCCACAGCAACTTTGTCTCCATCGTTCAGCAGTCCAATGGCGATTACACCACCCACACCCAAAAGCACAACTCCTGCAATCCAAACCACTAATGGCAATGGCATATCTAGGTCTCCTGCTCAAACGTTGGCGTCCAACGGACTTCCATTGACGAATTCCCTCGCATAAAAGCCGTCCGAATTGAATTGGGGAGTTCGTCCAGAGTGATTGAGTGGGTCTGTTCCATGCGATCATCGCCGCTAGCTAACACACGAAAGGTTACCTGGTAGTTCCCCCGCGCAACCTCCGCAAAAACCATGTGCAGTTGAGCCTCGTGTTCACGCCAAAAAATCGCAACGGAGTTCGTGTCGCTCGACGTTTTGAGCCCTTCAAGTGCCGTCGCTTCCGTAATACTCATGCGCTGGGAAAGCCAGCGCGCTGCCACTGCCTGCGCTTGAGTATCCAGAGAACGCTTTAGCGATACATCCTGCTTGTTGCTCTTGCGTACAAGCGCTCGCCACACTTGCCATGTCACCAACGCTATCACGAAGGTCACAAGTCCGTACCGGAGGATCAAGTTAGTGTTGATTTGCATTGTAGTCTTCTAAGTTTAGGAGGAAAGCTCCAACTGTTTGTCTCGAGTCTTGAGAATATCCACGACAGGTTTCTGTTGCGCACGCATGAACTTCTCGCGGATGTCGTCCGGCATCTCGTCCAAGGTGACGGTCCGCGAACTAGTGACTTCGCGGAACTCCCCTGGCGTGGTCGTGCGCGAGTACGAAGTTGCTTTAGCCGTATAATGACCGTCATCGGTTTCTGCGTACTCTTCCTTGGCATCAATAAGAAAATCGCGAACCTTCAGCCATGCCTCCTTCGCCGCTCGTCGCACGGGACGAGCAATGGTGCTGTCAATCTTCATGAAGGCATCAGTGACGACCGAGGCCAGTTCCGGCATGTCTGCCTGCAAAATTGGGACAATCGTATCCTTAAAGGTATTAAAGATCTTGTCCCAGAAGGAAAGAGCGATTGCAGCGAGCACACCTAAACCGACGATAACAAAGCCGATTGCCATTGCGAACCTCCTAGCTAATGAGATCGAAGGAGATGGAGTGTTCCGCGCGCAGGAAAGCTTCACGGGCAGCGGTGGGCATGTCGTCCAACGACACCGCGCGGGTCACGCAGTACTCTTTCGCCTTTGAAGTTCCTCGAAGAATGAGCCACGCAATGGCGCGCTCATCGTACCTCCCTCGTGCCGTCTCTTCGTACGTCACTCGGAGCGCACGGGAGAAAGACGCCATCACTTGAGCAGCCCTCCCCACTGCTTGGCTCTGCCCGACGTCGTAGGCCCTCGCCACCGTCGGCTCCGCGCCCTGTTCGATCCACAGAGTCAGTTCATCGGGATTTGCGTGTACATCGGGGCTGATTTGTCGCGCGAGCGCATTATACATGCCCCGTCGATGCCTACGCGTTGCATCTTGATCGAGCTTCTCGACGACGCTTGGAGCAACATCGAGCAGCAACGAAGCGATTGCCTCGGGGCGAAGACTCCTAACCAGCCCCGCGATTTCCGCGACGTTCTGCTTCTTCAGCGCCGTTACCAGTGCATGCCTGAGCATTGCGGGGAGTTCTTGGGGGGAATCAGGGGGCTTTGCTGGCATTAGTGCCTCCACAGATGAACACTCTGGTAGTGTCGAGGGGATTCGGTTCGATTGTCAAGAGTTTTCGAGGAAGGTTTTGTCAATTGCCCCTAGAAGCTCTCGCTATGGCTTGCGGTTCGCGTTCTGCTTCTTGGTGACCGCTGCTCGTCGCGTTGCCGAACGGCTGGCCGATGTGCCGCCGCAGTGAATCAGGTGCGTATTCGAAGAGTGAAGTGGGGGCGGTCGGCACCATCGGCTTGTTGGGCATGTGCATCGAAAGGGACGACTCCGTTACTACGCCCATCTCGACCCTGATCGACTCAGTTCATATACCGAGTAAAACCACAGCCTTTGGCAGACGGCTCCGTTACTATCGAAGGATCGCTTACGTCGCAGAACCACCTGCACCAATCCTGGTCCGCGATGCGGAAACGCTACATTTGCGCGCAGTGCAAGGTAGTCTAAAACGTCACGTGATCCGTCAGGCTTCGTTCGTGTCCTGGAACGACCGATAGGGACGGCTACCCCTTCGGAAACGATGATCCGTCGAGCTATTCCCAGCAGATGAAAGCTGTGAACGATGCGCTCAGGCCGTCGGTTCATCCGAGTAATATGACGCCATCCGACACGCGAGACCTCGATTAGTCCAAGCGAAGGATGGGTACGTTCGCCAGCCGGGAGATGGCACCATTCAAGGTAACTATTCCTAGCTGTTGCCTTGAACTGCTTTCCAAGAGGAATCAGGTTAACATCATGGCGTCGGGCAATAATCGTCGGCAAATCAAGCGTCGTTGCTCGAGTCAGACGGCGAAGGTGCCGCTTTCAAGATGCGCTCCAAAAGTGTTGCCTCGCTGCAGCAGGATCACCTGCTTGTTTGTAGGCAAGTAGGAGTTCTCACTCCGAAGATCAACCCGCAAGACAACGGCTTTCCTTTTTTGACTTCGAGCACATAAATAAGCACTACCGGGCCAGGGGCCGAATTCCACCGAGGACGGTGCTTCTCAATGTGATCTTTCCCCAATTGCACGCCGATCACATCAGGCAGCGTATTCCACTCTCGGAAGTAACTCGGACCCGACTTCACCTGCACAAAGACAATTTGGCCGGTGTCGCGCTCTCCTTGCCGAAAAAAGATAATTCCATCAACCGCGTTATCGTTTTGCGAGTCGATTTCTTGCCAGCCACTCGACCATGAAACGCGGACGATATTCGCGACATGACCAAGGCCAATTGCTTCCTGCCGCCTAGTGGTCATAGCGATCAGTCCCGAGATTCGTCACAAAGAAGCCACGGCCGATACGCCCCACATCTGCACTTGTTCAGTGACGAAAGGGAGGAAGAGTGTGACCTGGCATTCATGTGCGGATCAGATCTAACGCATCACACGTTGCCGCGGCGCCAAACTGAACTGAACTAGGCACAGTCAGCCAGGTCACCCATAAAAGTTAGCACGTACACAGAGTAAAGAAAATCAAATTCGCCAACGCAAGCGCTTAAACTATGTAGTTCCCTCGCTCCCTTCGTCGCGAGCTATCATGTGAATTGTGGTTGACGAATATACAAATACATCCGGCAGTACACTTCTGATCTGGCCATCTTCGAAATAATGATGGGCGATGCTAGGGAAGAGCTGTCGCTGGACTGGAAATTTAGCTTTCGGATTATGAAACATCGAAAGCCCTTCCCCCCACGTCTCCTCGCTCGTTTCATCTACTTCGTAGTTGAAGATATGCGGCACTGATGCGTTCGGATCGTGATCGTGAAGGATTCCTCTGCGAAACATTCTCACACCAGGGTGAGCAAACCCGGCCTGGCGTCCGAGCCGATTAAACTTTGAGATCGTCCCGGAAGCAGAGAACAGCACCGCGCTGACGTTCTCCGCTCCAGGCAAGAAGAAGAACCCGGATGAAATCTCTTTGTCACCGAATTTGTGCGAATTGATCTTGATTGGCTTGATGACAAGCGTTCCAGATTCGTCATAATGATGCTCATGACGGTATCCATAAAGATAATTACCCAGCGCCGTTGACGACCACAGCATTGATTGATCATCATGGAAGTCAGCTATTGCAAAAACAAGCGGCAGACCACGAACGTGCGGAGATTTCCAATATTTCTTTCGAAGCTTCGAGTTCAAGGGACTGCCAAATCGGATGGGCATCAGGTTCTTCTGCAATTCTTGAATCTCGACTGCAGACTTGGGAGCGTTAACAACTCCTCGTTTCGGAGGATTGTCATTTTGGCGGCCAACAATGACGGCCTCAACGGCAACGCTGCGATCAAACTTGCTAACAATAAAGTCTGGGGAACGATGAGTTCGATCGAGGAACAACTCCTCCTCTTTAAAGTAGGTGAACAGATACAATTCCCATGTTCTTGCATCGAACCCGCTTGACTGGAACTGACTGACGAAGTTCCCGTCGATGTCATGATAATGAGGCATCAATTCTCGAATGATTGATCGCCCCGGCAGGAATGCGAGGTCATTGGCAAGGAGTTCGAAGCCCGGATGCAGTCGATCTTGCGGGACTACTGGAGAAAAAAGATTGAGTGACGGCACCTCATCCCCTTGTCGATGGTGTTTTTCGCCGGACTTGGACCTTGAGGCAATCGTACTTGTAAGCCACTCGACAGTAGCGCCAACAGTAACGAAGGAGGCTCGTACTTCAACAGCCCTGAATCGTCCGCTGAGATCGCGCATCGACACAATACCCGCGTAATCGTTGTCGGTATAGTCGAGCACTACAACGGCTAAGATGGATTCGTCGGCATTCGAATACCACTCAACCTCCTCTGATAGAGTAGAGGCGTATGGACTCTTCCATAGACCTGAAAGCGCGGTGTACCGCTTACGATCTATGTTTACGAGCAGTTGGCTGCTTACTTCAGTCTTCATGGGCCTCACCTTGTCTGTAAGGTTTTGCTGCTCATTCGCTGGCCTCGTACTCCGAGATTGCCCAACGGCTGGCCGATGTGCCGCCGCAGCGGGTCAAGTGAGTCTTCATCGAGTCCATTGGGAGCGGTCGGCACCATCGGCTTGTTGGGCATTGTTTGGCTAGAAGCGCCGACCAAGGTCCCACGAGAAAAATGCGATGCCAAGCCTCGCAAACCCACCAAATTCTTCGATGTCAAAAGAGCCGCCTGTCGTCACTTCCAAGTAGAATTGAGGCCATGCATTTTCAAACGGTCTGACTCGCGCCACAGCACCGAGTTCCGATACGATACCATGTGGATCGCGCTCGCCGCCGAATTGGTATCCGAACAATGAGTGAAATCCAATTGCCAACACATCACGATCATAATTCACCGAGCGATCACCAACGTACCTACTAGTCGTGACCGTTACGTAAGATCGGTACTCGTATGCCGCCTCCCGCCCGGATGACCAAGAAAAATATCTCAGGAAATAGAACCGTACCAGCACGCCCCACTGTGACCAAGGACGGAAGCTTTCGAGGCTGCTCCCCCCTGTCAAATAGGCACCGATCCCAAAACTTGGGTTGTTTCCGGGGGCTGGGCGTTCAGATGCGGTCGATCCCTCAAATCCACCAGTGATTGTTCCGGAAGGACCGGATGCAGAGCGATACTCAGTTGCGATTACGGGAGGAAAGTTGACTCGTGTGCCCCCTCCACAACCGGGTAGTACAAAAGCAAAAAATGCGATGCAACCGATAATGTCTTTGGAAACGCTCATCGGACGCGCGCCATTCTGAAGCAGAGATTCAATTTCAGATCGGATCTCGACAACTTCCGTGTCGTTCATGGGTACAACTCATGCGTTCTCGTCGGAATCGTGAGTTGAACGATTCCGAGAGCAATTAGAGGTGCTGCCCAAACAATTGCCATCACGTCACTTATGTTGAAGTCATGACGATCGTCGATGCGCGCTACCGCCTCAAAGCCCGCCCCCGCAGCGAGTCCAATCCCAAGAAAAATCCATCCCCATGATCGATCAACCGGTTCATATCGCGAAATCGAGACCACGTTCGCGCGCGATGTCCAAGCATAGTAGGGATTCAACCATTGTGGACTAATCCTGAAGGCTAGAGCAGCAGTGTCTACACTTCTCCAAATAAGTAGCGGCGCGACACAACTACCACGCGCCGCTGGCCAGTTAAAAAGGACACAATTGGAGAGGCTCACGGATTCTTCCCAACGTTGAAATTGCTCGCCTTGTTGTGGACGACGACGAAGAATAACAACGTCGTCTGTCTCCACGGTGAAACCGTCATCGGATCCAAATACTCGCACATCTCTTCCAGGCACGCCGCCGAGGTCGTGGCGCACGGTGATATTGCGCTCAGTCCTGGCTGCGACTATTTCATAGCCTCTGTCTGGGCGTGACATCACGGCAAACTGATCATGCTCGGACAATTGACTCTCGCCTACGAGAACTACTTCGTCTGGATTTCTCACCCGAACTCGAATAGTTGCAGGATCACGACAGGATACGCTTAGAACCGACAATGCAGCCCGCGCCAGTGCACCGAAACTCGGTCCCACTGAGGTAGGTGCTGCCGACTTAGAGTTGAGGTTGCTCAACGCATGCACTCCATTGCCAGACCCCTGCCGCGCACTCTGCTCACAACTCCCCGGCGTCACATCCGATCTACCCATGATCTGCATGTCACCGCTCGTTGCTCATCACTCGTAGCCTGTTGCTCGCATCTCACTATACTACTGCCGACTGCAACTGGTCGCAGATCTGAATTTCGGATTTTGCTCAAAGGGGCCTAGTGGAGTGTTTCGTCGCTCCGGCTGCCCAACGGCTGGCCGATGTGGCGCCGCCCCGAGCTGAGTGGGTATTCGTCGCGCTGAGTGGGTGCGGTCGCCACCATCGGCTTGTTAGGCCACTTCACGAGAGAACGTTATCAGCGGTGTTCGCCCACAGGACATTGTCGATCCACCGATCGAAGGTCGCCACATCCGCGCACGTTTGGATGCGTGCATGATGATCGTCGCGGAGCGTGACTCCCCTGCGCGCTAGTAGCCGCAGCAGCGTGTCACGCTTACCCTTGAGCTCACCTTCGCGGATTCCCCGCTCGAAGATTTGCTGCACGAGCGGCGGCAGAAAGGTCTCCGATTCCTTTTGCCATCCCATGTTGGGGGAGGCTGAAGCCCTCTTTATAGCCAAGGGAAAAGACTCGAACTCTTGAGGCGGAAGGTCGAAATCAAACTTGAGGATCTTCGGCATCTGCAAGCCGATCTGAGCCAGATCGTCGCATCCCTGAGCAACAGCCTCAGAAAGTTCGGAATCTTCGCACAATACGGCGAGAACACTTCGATGCTGCTCGGACGCCAAGCGCAATGCCGCCAACCTGATAACGGAAGGAATGACTTCTGCGATCTTGCCGATGAGACTTTCTTGAGTGGATAGCCAACCCGTTGCAAGACAATGGGAAAGCAGCAGTTCGGGATTGATAACTTGTACTAAAACCTCGCCGGTGCACTTGGGGTGCAGTCGTACTTTGGTCAGCGAGTCGAGCGTGGCTCCCATGTCTCCCGTAATGGGTACAAGGTAAGGCGTGCGCCTCACGAAGAACAACTCGGTCATAAGGAAGTTGCCGCCCTGATACTGGTCAACGACGTTCGACAGAAACGGGATATTGGCGGTCGAGAGCGTGCAGCGCCCCGCGTCAAGGGTGCCCACAGGGTGGCCCTCCTTCGAGAAGACGGCCCACTCATCCGCGCGGACGGTGCACTGGGCGAACATTGGGATCGTTTGGTCAGGGTGCTTCCAGATCAGATCGTTGTTGTCTGCTGGGCGCGCGATCAGCAGCTCGCGCACGCCATTCTTGAATGTGTCACCGCTGATGAAGTTCCCGACTTTATCGATGAGTCCCACGTGATACCTACTCGCAACTACGCCTCAGAAAAGTACTTCACGGCGCGACGACCACAGCGCTCGACATCGATCCAGTTCCATGTAGCCCCGATTGCCGCGCCTACGATAGGAACCGTCTTCGAGATAATCGCGCGCTGCGTCAACTTGATTCCGAGATACTTCGCCGCGAAGGCAATGATGGCTTTGAGCAGGT
The DNA here is from genome assembly GCA_046351535.1 of Polyangiales bacterium. GTDB lineage: Bacteria > Myxococcota_A > Polyangia > Polyangiales > CAISKJ01. The sequence goes on along the minus strand of JAXLYG010000012.1, from coordinate 129,601 downwards.
TACCGCTGATGTACTTACGAATGAGAGTACGCGTCGTCGCCTTCCCGGCCTGTACCCCGACCTCGCGCAACGCTTGGGAAACCGCGTTCGGAAACATGACGGCAAGAACGTCCGTGTGAAAGCCATCGGTATCATCGGCCAACGACGGCACTTTCAGCAGCGCGATTACGCCAGTCAGGTGCGCTTCCGCACGCATCGTGAGTCCCATGTCGGCCGCGGCCGCAGGAACCATCGCGAAGGGGTTCGTCGCCACACCGCTACCCACTCCATAGATCGCGGCCCAGCGTTTCGCCGTCTTGATCGCCCGTTCGACAAGTTCATCCGCGCCAGCTTCCGGATATGCATCCCGAAGTTCTTGTGCCTTACGGCGGCACTCGTCCGGGTGAGGCAGCACTGCTCTAATGAAGTCCTCCATATTCATACTGCTTGCTCCATTCTTTACCGTGGGCTCTGCTTTGATATGCGAGGCTCAAACTTTGAAGACATGATTGCAGGACGATTTCGGACAGCGCCTGAATGCCTTTGCTGTCAGGAAACCGATTGTTCCTCCCGCAAGTCCGAAGGGAATCGTCGCAGCCATCCCGGCACCGCCGGTCGCCAATCCAACGCCAGCCCCAACGAAAGCGCCGCTGGCGCCCCCTGCTGCCGCTGCCGCCCAGGGACCAACCTTGTTCGCCGGATCTGAACTGTCGAACGCACAATTACATTTCGGGCAGATTATTTGAGCCATCGCCTTTTCTCCTTCGCTCGTTCTCGCCTGCCTAACATCTAAGTGACCCGGTGCGGCCTATCCGCCTCCCACTCGTGCCTTAGCCCGCTTCTGCGTAACACCCGAACGTCCCTCCGACACCCTATCCGCGGATCGCCGTGGTTAGCCCGTTTCTGTATAACTCCGTAACGGGCGATTCCGCAAGCGCCCTCTGCTCCCTGCAACTCCTCCGACGGAATCCTCCCGGTCCCACGCAACCGGCGCCGCGTCGCGCCGAGAACGCATGAGACCGCGCGACACCTGCCGCGCGCTGGGAGGTTCGCCATGACGCTCATCGAAGCCCTCAAAGCCACGCTCCGCCGCCTGCACTACTCGCCCCGCACCGAAGAGGCCTACGTCCACTGGACGCGGGAGTTCCTCCGCTTTCACCGCCGACACCCGCGCGAGATGGGCGCCGCGGAGGTGACGGACTTCCTCAACGATCTCGCCGTACGCCGACGCGTCGCCGCCGCCACGCAGAACCAGGCGCTCTGCGCGCTGGTGTTCCTCTATCGCAAGGTGCTCGAACTCAACGTCCCCGCGCTCGAAGGGCTCGAACGGGCGCGTCGTCCAGAGCACCTGCCGACCGTCCTCTCACGCGCCGACGTGCGCGCGCTGCTCGACCGCCTCGAACCGCCCTTCCGTGTCATCGGTGAGCTGCTCTACGGTTCCGGCCTTCGCCTCGGCGAGACCATCGCCCTCCGCGTGAAGGACGTCGACTTCGAGCGCCACCAGATCACCGTGCGCAGCGGAAAGGGCGAACGCGATCGGCCTGCGCTCCTCCCTTCGAGCGTCCGCGACGGGCTCCGCGCGCAGCTCGACGCCGTCGCGCGGCGTCACCGCGCCGACCTCGGCGCTGGCCTCGGCGAGGTCGACCTCCCCTACGCGCTCCGCAACAAGATGCCCGGCGCCGCGACGAGCCTCGCGTGGCAGTACGTGTTCCCAGCCTCGCGTCCGTGCGTCGACCCGGCGACCGGCCGACGGGTGTTGCATCACGTCCACGAAACCGCCGTGCAGAAGGCCGTACAGGCCGCGGCCGTCGCCGCGAAGCTCGACCGCCGCGCGAGCTGCCACACGCTCCGCCACAGCTTCGCCACGCACCTCCTCGAAGCGGGGACCGACATCCGCACGATCCAGACGCTCCTCGGACATCGCGATGTGCGAACGACGATGATCTACACGCACATCATCGACCGCGGCCCCCTCGGCGTCGTCAGCCCGCTCGATCGCTGACCCGGCACCCGCGCCCGAAATCCAATGCGCGCATTGCTTTCCCGACCCCTCCGCGCCCGAAATTCAATGCTCGCATTGCTTTCGAGACCCCTCCGCGCCCGAAATCCAATGCTCGCATTGCTTTCGAGACCCCTCCGCGCCCGAAATCCAATGCTCGCATTGGTTTCCCGACCCCTCCGCCCCCGAAATCCAATGCGCGCATTGCTTTCCCGGCTCCCGGCACCCCAAAAAGCAACCCGCGGATTACCTCCGCGACGGTCGGACCATCGCTCGGGCAACCCGCGGGTTGGTTCTCTACCTCGGAGCGCTGCGCGCCCCGTCTCTCACATGTGGGAGATGATCGCGTCGCCGAACTCGGAGCACTTCACCTTCTTCGCGCCGTCCATCATGCGCGCGAAGTCGTAGGTCACGGTCTTCGCGCCGATGGCGCCGTCCATGCCCTTGATGATGAGGTCCGCGGCGTCGTTCCATCCGAGGTGGCGGAACATCATCTCGCCCGAGAGGATCACCGACCCGGGGTTCACCTGGTCGAGGTTGGCGTACTTGGGCGCCGTGCCGTGCGTCGCCTCGAAGATCGCGTGGCCCGACACGTAGTTGATGTTGCCGCCGGGGGCGATGCCGATGCCGCCCACCTGCGCCGCGAGGGCGTCGGAGAGGTAGTCGCCGTTGAGGTTCAGCGTGGCGATCACGTCGAACTCGTCGGGACGCGTCAGCACCTGCTGGAGCGTGATGTCCGCGATGGAGTCCTTCACCATGAGCTTGGACTTCCACTTCCCGCCGCCGTGGGTCTCCCAGAGCTTGAGGGCGGCCTCGACCTCGGCCACGAGCTCCTTCTGCATCTCGGGGGGCGCCATGTCGAAGCCCGGCTCGACCTCCTTGGCGTTGTCGATCGCCGAGAGGTTCGGGTTCCTCTCCTTGTTGCCGAGGATCCAGCTCTCGCGCTGCGTCACGACCTTGTCGCGGAAGGACTTCACGGCCACGCCGTAGCCCCAGTCACGGAAGGCGCCCTCCGTGAACTTCATGATGTTGCCCTTGTGCACGATCGTCACGTTGCGGCGCTTCTGCTCGAGCGCGTACGCGATCGCGCTCGACACGAGGCGCTCGGTGCCCAGGCGGCTCACGGCCTTGATGCCGAGGCCCACCTCGACGCCCGCCGCGCCCGTCTCGCCGATCTCCTTGCGCCAGTCGTCGGTCGCGGCCTGCGTGCCGAAGCGCACCTTCTTGAAGTCCTTGGGGAACTCCTTGGAGATGAAGTCGAGGAGCTTCTGCGACTCGGGCGTGCCCGCGAGGTACTCGATGCCCGCGTAGATGTCCTCGGTGTTCTCGCGGAAGATCACCATGTCGACCTTCTCGGGGCCGCGCACCGGCGACGGAACGCCCTTGAACCACCGCACGGGGCGGAGGCACACGTAGAGGTCGAGCATCTGCCGCAGCGCCACGTTGAGCGAGCGGATCCCCTTGCCCACGGGCGTGGTCAGGGGCCCCTTGATGCCCACGAGGTAGTTCTTGAAATCGGCCACGGTCTCGTCGGGGAGCCACGAGTCGAAGAGCTTCTTCGACTTCTCGCCCGCGTAGACCTCGTGCCACGCGATCTTCTTCTTGCCGCCGTAGGCCTTGTTCACCGCGGCGTCGAACACGCGCACGCTGGAGCGCCAGATATCAGGGCCCGTGCCGTCGCCCTCGATGAAGGGGAGGATGGGCTGGTCAGGGACGCTCAGCTTGCCGTCCGCGCCGCGGGTGATCGCCTCGCCATGCGTAGGCAGCGGGAAAACTCGTGCCGTCATTGGTCTCTGGACCTCTCGGAAGTATCGGGTGTGGGTTGCGCCGTCCGCGCGTCGCGCGGTGGTTGGATCGCGTTTGGCGCCGCTTGTATCACCGCTCCGTCGCGGCCGTCGATGGGTTCCACGCGCGGTCTTTCATGGCGCAGCGCGCCATCGGCGTGTACCTTCGCGCCCCTCCATGGACCCTCCCGCGAAGGCCCCTGAGACCGCACCCGCCGCGGCCGAACGCACCGCCTGGGGCGCCCGCTTCGGGTGGCTCCTCGGCGGACTCGCGGGCACCGTGGCGGGCTTCATCGCCACGTGGCTCTTCGAGACCCGTGTGCTCCCCGGTCGCGTCGCGAACCCCGCGGCCGTGGCCACGCGCGCGTCGAGCCTGATCGTCGCCGCCCTCTTTCTCGCGGGCGCGCTCGCCGGTCACGGCTTCGGCTCGGGAGGAGGCCCCCGTCGCACGCGTATGCTTGCGTCGTCCGCGGGCGTGGCCGTGGCGGTCTCGCTCTGGGCCCTCCTGGTGCTCACCCGCTAGCGCACGAGAGTTGCTGGGCAGGCGCTCCGAGTGAATCGACGCCACCCCCGCCTGCGTCGTGTGGCTGCTCCAACCGAACCGAGGAATGCGATGAAGAGACTGCTCATCGGATCGATGCTCGCCGCGGCCCTTGTGGGCCTCCCCGCGATGGCCCAGGCGCAGATCGTGATCGCCACGGCGCCGCCGCCGCTCCAGGCCGAGACCCCGTCGCCTGTCATGGGCCCCGGCATGACCTGGATCCCCGGCCACTGGATGTGGAACGGGCAACAGCACGTCTGGGCCCCCGGCCACTGGGACCGTCCCCCGATGATGGGCGCTCGCTGGGTGCCCGCGCACTGGGTCCGCCGCGGTCCCATGTGGATGTACGTCCCCGGTCGCTGGCGCGGCAACCGCGGCTGGATCAACACCCCGCCCATGGGCATGCAGCCCGGCATGCAGCCCGGGGTGCCCATGATGCCCCAGCAGCCCATGATGGTTCAGCCCCCGCAGCAGCCCGTGATGATGCCGCCGCAGCAGCCCGTGATGATGCCGCCGCAGCCCCCGATGGTGGTCGGTCAGCCCGGTCCCGTCGTGGTCGGACAGCCCGGCGTGTACGGTCAGCCCGGCGTCTACATGGGGCGTCACGGTCACCGCGGCATGATCGTGGGCGGCGTACCGGGACAGCCCGGCGTGGTCGTCGCGCAGCCCGCGCAACCGGGTGTCGTGGTCGCGCAGCCGGTGCAGCCCGGCGTGGTCGTGGCGCGTCCGGGTCGGCCCGGCGTGGTGATCGCGCAGCCCGCCCAGCCCGGCGTGGTGATCGCGCAGCCTGCTCAGCCCGGCGTGGTGGTCGCGCGCCCCGGCGGTACGGTCATCGTTCGCTGAGCCCTCTCCCCGTCCCTCTCCCGCGAAGCGGGAGAGGGTGCCCGTTGGTGGCTGCCATGCCCTCACCCCCCGCCCTCTCCCGCCAGAGGCGGGAGAGGGAGCCGAGCCGCGGCGACGGCGAGCGGTCAACGTGAGAGCGCTGGCGGTGAGTGTCGAGGTCGAGCGCGCGGCCCGTAGACTCCCTCTCCCGCCTCTGGCGGGAGAGGGTTGGGGTGAGGGCATTCCAGCTACCAACGGGCACCCTCTCCCGCTTCGCGGGAGAGGGACGGGGTGAGGGTCAGCGCGTGAGGCGCGCGTGGATCGCGGTCTGCGCCTCGGCGGGCAGCGTGGCGAGGTACTCCGCCGAGAGCGCGCGTAGCCCGGCGTCGGGGAGCGCGAGCACGAGCTCGGCAGCCGTCGGCGCGCTCGCCTTCTTCGCGGACTTCGGCGCGGGAAAGAACGCGTCGGGATAGCTCCGCGGGAGGTCGTGCTCCGTGGCGTAGGTCGCGAGCGCGTTCTCGACGGCGCGGCGGCGCTTGTTGGCCTCGTCGCGCCAGGCGTCCTGCTTGAGCGAGACGCGCGCGACGCCCTTCGCGATGTCCTTGCGGGCCTCGCACGCCTGCCTGCTCTCGTCGAGCGTGGTGAGCACGTCCTTGAGCACGGCGCCCGTCGACTTCGAGAGCTTCACGCTGCTCGCGACCATCGGAAAGTGCTCCATCGCGATGACCTGCGAGTCGAGCGCGAGGCGCGTGACCTCGCCCACGGTCGAAGGGAAGAACTTCACGAACGTGTCGTGCTTGCGGTCGTTGTTGCAGTCGGCGAACAGCAGCGCCCCGAAGCGCGCGGTGAGCGGATCGAGGACGATGTTCTTCCACGCGACGCGGGCGTCTGCCTCGTCGACGGCGTTCTCCGCCGCGCGCCGCTCGGCCTCGATCGACGCCCACGTCGCGAGGTGCACCGACAGCGGTTCGGCCTCCACCGCGTGAACGCCGCTGGCCTTCAGCATCGATGTGGTCACCACGAGGTTCCCGTGCATCCAGTCCCAGGTGTCTGTCGCGATGTACAGTCTCATGCGTCGCCTCCCATGACTCCCTGGACGGCCACTCCCGCGCAGACTTGCATGAGAAATGAACGCGAAGGCACGAATCTCGTCGCCGTGCTCCGCGCGGGGGATCTGTGTGGATGTGATACCACCGCGACACCAGACCTTGACGATTGCGTCGATGCGCCGGGGTTCGGCGTGGGAGGTCGATGTGGGGTCTGGCAGCGCCGATGGCGAAGCGCCAGTGGCGGATGCTCGATGCGCCTCACCCCGGGCAACTGATGGGTGGCCGCTCCCTTCGGGAGCGACAGGTCCTCCGCAAGCGAATGGGACTCCGCGTGCGCCGCAACCTCTCAGGTCACACTCCTCCGCTTGCAGCAGCGCGCTGCGCGAACGTCGCTTCAGATCGTCCAAGCAGCAAACGGCCTCTGCGCGTCGCGCGCAGCGCCTGAAGGGAGCGGCCACCCTTCCAGTTGCCCGGCGGTGAGGCGCATCGAGCATCCGCCACCGCGTGCTTCGCCATCGGCGCTGCCAGACCCCACATCGACCTCCCACGCCGAACCCCGGCGCATCGACGCAATCGTCAAGGTCTGATGTGACGGTGGTATGAGAGGCGTCGTCGGCGCGCGCGGGCGGGGTTCACGTCGGCGTGAAGGGCGTCGCCGGACGGCGCGGGCGAGGTTCCCGTCGAGGCGAAGGGCATCGTCGGCGGGCGACGGCGGGTCTCACGCGCACGTGAAGGGCGTCGTCGGAGGGCGACGGCGGGTCTCACGCGCACGTGAAGAGCGTCGTCGGTGTCTGCGCCGGGCTTTCGGGCTCCGAGGCGCCGCGACTCCGCGTCGAGCTGGGCGCGTCGAAGATGCTCGGATCGTTCGGCGATCCCCCGGCGAGCTCACGGTAGAACCCCACGCGCTTCATCGAGCGGGCATCGCATCACATCGCCACGCCGCCGAGAGCGCGGTCCGCATGGGCGCGAGGCCCGGCTCGTCGGCCACTGCGGCGAGGCGCGCGCATACGCACGCGCGATCACCCGCGCGGTCACACACGAGCACGCCCGCGCCGAGCGCAGGGACGAAGCCCGGACGTAGCTCCAACGCGCGCGAGAGCGCGGCCTCCGCGGGGCCGCGGTGCGACGAGGCCATCTCGACCGCCGCCACCATCAGCCACGCCGACGCTGCGCGCGGGGCGTCGCGGATCGCCTGCACCGCCTCGGCCTGCGCGACCGCGAGGCGGTCGGGATGCGCGCTCCATCGCTGCACGTCGGCGAACCATCGCGCGGGGTGAAGCTCGCGATAGCCTCGCCCTGCGAGCGCGGGGTGGTCGCGGTCGCGCACGGCGACGGCGGCCGTGTCGTCGAAGTACACCAGCGACCACCCGGGGTACGACTGGAACCACGCCACGCGGTCGTCGGTCGGCGTGACCGCGAAGTCGACGTCGTAGCGCTGGAGAAGACGCGCGAGCTGCGGAGGCCCCGCCCGCACGACGCGGTCGCAGAAGTCGATTCCGTAGACCGCGATCGCGCGCGCGTCGATGAAGACCGGGAGCCTCCCGCCGCTCGCCCAGAGCAGGTATCCGCCCGACGAGATGTCGTTGTACATGCGCCCACGCGGGATCGTCGCGCCGACGAAGCGCGCGGCGTCGATGGGGAACAGATCGCGACGCAACCCCACGCCAGGACGCTCGGACTGCGTGACCAGGAGGCCCGTCGCGATCAGCGCGCTCGACGCCAGCACCGTCGCCCTCAGCCACGGTCGAAGGAGCGCGACGGCCCCCTCGATGGCGCGCAGCGCGAGCGGCGCGAGCGCGAGGGCGGCGAGCGGCGCGAAGCGGACCGTGCGCAGGGCCGTGAAGGTGAGCCCCGCGGCGATGAGGAGGTCTGCGATCGGCGCGCGGCGACCGCGAGGCTGCGAGAGCGAGCCGAGCGCAGCCAGCACCAGCAACCCTAGGGCGCGGATCGACGAGGGGAAGACCGTCATGTTCCAGACGGCGCTCCACTCGGGCAGGAGGGCGGAGACGCGCGGGTCGCCGAGGTGGCGAACGCCTCCGACGAGGCGGGCGACGGGATGCGCCGCGCACAGCAGCGACAGCGCGCCGAGCAGCGCGGGGACGCCGTGCTTGCGCCACGCGACGACGCCGGACTCGATCGACTCGCCCACGACGAAGGCCGCCAGGGTGAACCACCCGAGCAGCGCGCTCGAGTGCAGGTTCTGCCAGAGCACCAGCAGCGGCGAGACGGCGAAGAGCCACCGCGGGTCGCGGCGCGCGCGGTCGAGGAGCGAGAGCTCGATCGCCAGCAGCGGGAGGGTGAGCGTCTGCGGGCGAGGGGTGATGCGGAACGAGCACGCCGCGGCCACGAGGGCGCCCACGACGAGCAGCGACGCGACGCGCGCGTCGGGCTGCCCGCGCGCGGCGCGGCGCAGGGCCAGCACGACCCCGAGGCTCCCGAGGAGCGAGGTGATGACCACGAGCGCCGTGTGCCCGAGCGACGCCTGCACGAGGTACATCGACGCGTCGGAGAGCCAGTCGACGTAGAGCCACGGCCGCCCCGCGAAGGTGTGCGAGAAGCTGTCCACCGCGGGGATCGCGCGGTGCTCGACGATCCAGCGCCCCGCGTGGAGGTGCCAGAAGTAGTCGGGGTCGGCGATGGGGGTGACGCGCAGCGCCGTCAACAGCGCGCCCACGAGCAGGGCCGCAGCGTCGTGCCTTGTCGCCTTCGTCGACCCAGACATCTTCGTTTGATCACGTTACCGCGAGGCGATGTCAAGACGCGAACGATCGCGGCGCGCCCTTCGCGCGCGGTCGCGAGGGGTCACGCAACGCGCCGCTTCGCCAGCGCGAAGTTGCTCCCGCGGCGCCCATGCGACTACCCTCCGCGCGCGATGCCGCTCGGACATCTCGCGCTGATCCTCCACGCGCACCTGCCCTTCGTGCGGCACCCGGAGCACCGTGACCACCTCGAGGAGCGCTGGCTCTTCGAAGCGCTCACGGGCTCGTACCTCCCGCTCGTCGCGGCCCTCAAGCGCCTCCAGCGCGACGGCGTGCGCGCGCGGATCACCGTCTCGATCTCTCCGCCCGTGATCGAGATGCTCCGCGACGCGGTGCTCTGCGCGCGCTTCGAAGCGCACCTCGCGAGGCTCGATCGACTCGGCGCGCGCGAGCTCGAACGCGCCGCCGCCGACCCCGACTTCGGTCCCGCGATGCTCGGCCACGTCGAGCACCTCCGCGCCGTCAGGGCCGCCTGGAGTGAGGCGCACGGCGACGTCGTCGGCGCCCTCGTCGAGCTCTCTCGCGCGGGCCTCGTCGAGCTCTGGACCTCCGCGGCCACGCACGGCTTCCTCCCCGCGCTCTCGCAGCACCCCGGCGTGGTGAACGCGCAGGTCGCCGCGGGACTCGACGTGTTTCACCGCGCCACGGGCCTGCACGCGAAGGGCTTCTGGCTCCCCGAGTGCGGCTTCGCGAAGGGCGTCGACGCCGTGCTCGCGCGCCACGGCGTGACCTGCACCGCGCTCGAGACGCACGCGCTCCTCTACGCCGACGCGCGACCGCGCTGGGCCGTCGCCGCGCCCGTGATCACGCCGTCGGGCCTCGCGTGCTTCGGCCGCGACGTGTCGTCGGGCCGCCAGGTGTGGAGCCGCGATGAGGGCTACCCCGGCGATCCGTGGTACCGGGACTTTCACCGCGACCTCGGCTTCGAACGCGACGCGAAGGAGATCGAAGAGTTCCTCGCGGCTGACGGGAGCCGACAGGCCACGGGCTTCAAGTATCACCGCGTCACGGGACCCGGCGAAGAGAAGCTCCCCTACGATCCCGCGGCGGCGAAGCTGCGCGCGAGGGTCCACGCCGAGCACTTCGTGGCGTCGCGCGCCGCGCAGCTCTCGTGGCTCGCGGAGCGCGTGTCGGGCGTCGCGCCCGTCGTCGTGGCGCCCTACGACTGCGAGCTCTTCGGGCACTGGTGGTTCGAAGGCGTCGACTTCCTCGAGAACGTGCTGCGCGTGACCGCGTCGCGCAGAGACATCTCGACGGTCACGCCCTGCGAGTACCTCGCGAAGCACCCGCGCCACGATCAGGTCACGCCCGAAGAGAGCACCTGGGGCGAGGGGGGCTATTCGAGCGTGTGGCTCCACCCCTCGAACGCGTGGATGCTCCGCCACGTCGACCACGCGTGCGCCGAGATGACCGCGATCGCGCGCGCGCACCGCGGCGCCGACGGACTCACCGCCCGCGCTGCGAAACAGGCCGCGAGAGAGCTGCTGCTCCTCACCGCGTCGGACTACCCCTTTCTCATTCGCACGGGCGGCGCACCGCACTACGCCCGCGCGCGCTTCGATGCGCACCTCGCGCGCTTCAATCGCCTCGCCGCTTCACTTCGCACGTGTGACCTCGACGAGCGCTGGATCGCGGACGTCGAGGCGCGCGACAATCCCTTCCGCCACGTCGACCTCGACTGGTTCCTCGCTGGAGACCCCTCATGACGCTCAAGCTCGAAGGCGCGTTCACCGCGCTCGTCACCCCGTTCCGCAACGGTGAGGTCGACCTCGCCGCGCTCGCATCGCTCGTCGAGTTCCAGATCTCCGATGGCATTCACGGGCTCGTCCCCGTGGGCACCACGGGCGAGTCCCCGACGCTCACCGCCGCCGAGGCCCGCGACGTCATCGCCACCACCGTGCGCGTCGCGCGCGGACGCGTCCCCGTCATCGCGGGCACCGGCTCGAACAGCACCGCCGAGACCATCACCCGCACGCGCGCCGCCAGGGAGCTCGGCGTCGACGGCGCGATGATCGTGATGCCCTACTACAACAAGCCCACGCAGCGCGGCCTCGTCGCGCACGTGAAGGCCGTCCACGACGCCACCGACCTCCCGCTGGTGCTCTACAACGTCCCGACGCGCGGCACCGCCGACCTCATGGCCGAGACCGTCGTCGAGATCGCGCGCGCCTGCCCCCGCGTCGTGGCCCTCAAAGAAGCCACCGGGAACATCCTCCGCGCGCAGCAGGTGATCTCGCTCCTCGGCGATCGCCTCGCGGTCTTCTCGGGCGACGACGCGCTCACCGTGGGCATGATGGCCTGCGGCGCGCGCGGGCTCATCTCGGTCACGAGCAACGCGCTCCCCGGCGCCGTGTCGGGCGTGTGCAACGCGATGCTCCGCGGCGACCTCACCGAGGCGCGCGCGCGGCACATGGCGCTGCTCCCCGTGTACGACTCGATGTTCGTCGAGACCAACCCCGGCCCCGTGAAGGCCGCCCTCGCCGCGATGGGACGCATCGCGCCCGAGATCAGGCTGCCGCTCGCGTGGCCCGCCGAGTCCACCACGCAGAGGGTCGTCGCCGCGCTGCGCGAGGCCGGAGTGAACGTCTGACATGAGCCGCGACTCCGAACACACGCAGACCCGCATCGCCATCGCAGGCGCCTCGGGCCGCATGGGCCGACTGCTCGTCGAGCAGGTGCTCACCGCCAACGACGTGCGCCTCGTCGGCGCGCTCGAACACCCCCGCTGCCCCGAGCTCGGCACCGACGTGGGCGCCCTCGTCGGCAGGCCCACGGGCGTGCGACTCACGAGCGATCCGCGCTCCGCGCTCTCGAACGCCGAGGTGGTCATCGACTTCTCGTCGCCCACCGCCACCGCCACCGTCGTACGCGGCGCCGCCGAAGCAGGACTCGCCTGCGTGGTCGGCACCACGGGCCTCGGCGACGACGCGAAGGTCGCCATCGACGAGGTCTCGAAGCGCGTCGCCGTCGTGGCCGCGCCCAACATGTCGCTCGGCGTCCAGGTGCTCGCGCACGTGCTCGGCGAGACGCTGCGCCTCCTCGGCGCGGGCTTCGACGTCGAGATCATCGAGGCCCACCACCGCGAGAAGAAGGACGCTCCCTCGGGCACGGCCCTGCGCCTCGCCGAGGTGGTGCTTCAGGCGCGCGAGCTCGAGGCCTCGTCGCTCGTCCACGGCCGCCACGGTCACGCCGCGAAGCGCAAGCCCGAGGAGGTCGGCATGCACGCCGTCCGCGCGGGCGACATCGTGGGCGATCACACGGTGGTGCTCGCGGGCGACGGCGAGCGCATCGAGCTCACGCATCGCGCCACGAGCCGCGCGGTCTTCGCGGCGGGGGCGCTCCGCGCTGCGCGGTGGGTTGTCGGCAAGCCCGCGGGCATCTACACGATGGCCGACGTGCTGGGCCTCAACTCCGCGAAGTAGCGCCGTCGATGCCCCTGGCGGCGCTCTTCTGCATCAACCTCGCGGCGGGACTCGCCGTGGCCCTCGCGGCCACGCGTGAGCTCCGCGCGTCTCCGCGCTCGCTCCCGGCGCTGCGTAGCTTTCTCGCGCTGTGCGTGCACGAGGGCCTCGTCGCGGTGCCCGCGGCGTTCTACCTCCTCACGCGACACACCGACTGGATGCTCGGCTACGTCATCGCGGGGGCGCGCGTCCCCTCGGCGCTGCTGCTCGTCGCGTCGGTGGGCTACGGCGTCGCCGCGCTCGGGGGCTTCTACCTCGGCGCGCGATGGATGCGCGATCACCGCCCGCTCTGGCCCGCGGCCTTCGCGGGGGGGCTCTGCGTGGCGGCGCTCCTCGGCCTCGCGGTGATGCGCGCGCGAACGGGCGTTGTCGGTACGACGGCGCAGTTCCGCGGCGGCTTCGGGATGGTCCCGTTCTGGTCGTCGCGCGCTTCGACGGCCGTGCTCCTCGTCGCGATGGTGCAGGGCGCGGCCCTCGCGTGGCTCGCGTGGAACGTCCGCGAGCGCGGCACCCGGTAGCGAATTCGCGCTCCGTGCGCGCTCTGCGGTAGCGTCCGCGCGATGCTCACGATCCGCTCGCGACGCGACCTCTCGCTGCTGCTCGAGAGGCAGATGACCGCGGCCTCGACGCGCTCTGGCGCGCCGGCCTCGATCGACGAAGACATCGAGGGCCGCACCGCTCTCAAGATCTACCTCCTCGAAGCGCACGGGCGCATGCGGAGCGATCCGCTCGGCGCCCTTCAAGAGATCGCCGGGGCGCACGGGATCACCGTCACGGCCACCGACGATCCGGGCCTCTACACGCTCCAGCTCGGAGAGCTCCAGCTCTGGCTCGACGCGAGCGGAGAGCGCGTGCACAGGCTCTACTCCGCGGGCGCCGCGAAGGACGTCGACCGCATTCACGAGGCGCTCGTGTCGGGCACCGGGCAGATCGAGTGCGTGTGGCTCCCGCCCTCGACGCTCGAGAAGCTCGCGCACCACGAGGCCGCGAAGATGGTGCTCTTCTCGCTGCGCCACGACCGCCGCCCGCTGCGTCGCACGCCCGACGAGTTCGGCATCGACTCGGTGACCCTGCGCTTCTGGGGTCCGCGCGCGAAGGAGACGCTCGAAAAACTCCGCCACAGCGAGGTGCTCCCCGGCGCGACGAGCGTGTACTCCGTGCGAATGCGCGTCGGCGACGACGAGCGCTACTGCCTCGCCGAGGTGTTTCACAGCGGCAAGATCACGGCGATCGGCACGTCGTTTCAGGAGCTCGAGCGCATCGTGAGCTTCCTCCTCGACGACCACGAGGACCGCACGGTCGCCCTCGAAAAAGCGCGCAAGACGCCGCGTCGGCTCACCGTCCCCGTGCGCTGGACCGTCGACGACCTCGGCTACGCCGTGGGTAGGATGTTCGGCGGCGGAGAGCCCTTCCGCCTCTGGGGATGCGCCGAGCAGACGGGGCCCGAGAACTTCCGCGTGCGCGCCGTCGACCTCGACGTGGGACGCACCGCCGTCTTCGAAATCGACCGCCAGGGAGCCTCTCTGGAGCTCGGTCCGCGCACGCCCGCCAGCGTCGCCGTGCGCTTCGTCTCCGCGCTCCAGTACCACGTGAGCGCCGACACGCAGAGCGACGCGCTCGCGCCGGAGCCGCTCCTCCAACTCGCGCTCCCGGTCACCTCCGAGCGCGGCGCGTTCCGCGAGACCTCGGGGCTCGCCGAGGTGGGCCGCGCGGTGCTCACCGAGGCGTGCTCGCTGCTCGTTCGCGGCAACACGTTCATCACGCCGCAGGCGCTCGTCGAGGCCACGCACGGCGCCGAGGCGAGCACCGACGCGCTGCTCAACCTCGCGCATCGCGTGATGTCCGAGGCGGCCGCGTACGAGTGGCGCGGGTACATCAAGCCCGTGGTGTCTCCCGACGGGCGCACCGCGTGGCGCTTCAACGACCCGCTCCCCATCGACTCGACGATGCGACTGCGCGAGCTCGGGCGCCTCAATCGCGCGGCGCAGCAGCTCGTCGGGAGGCTCGCCGGAACGGGCCTCGCGAAGTGGCTCCAGCTCTCGCTCTTCGGCCCCGAGGCGATGGTCACCGCGCTCACGGGCGACGAGTAGCCGCGTCGGGGATTCCGGCTGCCCATCGCGACGATCGGCGGTGGCGCTGCGGTCCGGGGTTCCGGCGGCCCGTCACCCCGGACAATGGCATGAGCGCCGCGCCGGACAGGTCCGGCGCTCGTGTTGGCTGTTGTGGCAGCGGGCGGCTCGTCGGATGCGTCCGAGATCTCGCCGCGTGTTCACCTCCGGCGTCATCGCCCGACGCCACAATAGGGGTAGGGACGGCCGGTTGTGACCCCGGCCGCCCCTCCCTCCGAACCGTACAGGCGGGTCTCCCGCATACGGCTCTCCGGTCGGTGGTTCACCCGCTCGGGGAGTGCGTGGTTTGCTCCAGGGCTCTGACCAGCGAGAAGAGCCCCAGATCCTCGAAGAAGGCATTCGGCCAGCGACTGTGGTCCGGGCCGCCGCCCTTGCCGCGGCGGTTGTCACGCCGCCGCAGGATCGAGCGAAGTCGTCCACGGATCCACTTGTCCAGTGCGACAAGCCCACATCGGTCGCTCTTGCGGAAGTAGCCGAAGAAGCCGCGCAGCACGACGTTCACCCGGCGGAGGATCGCCTCCAGCGAGTGGCCGTTCGTTCGCTTCGTCAGCGGGCGCACCGCGGTTTTCAGCTTCGCCTGGCTCTTCTCTCGTGGCCACTTCCTCACGCGCTTGGAGTCCTCCTTGCGCGCGCGGAAGTGGTAGCCGAGGAAGTCGAAGCCCTCCGTCGCGCTCACCCTCACGATCCGCGTCTTCGTCGGATGTACCGTCAGCTCGGCTTCGCCGCACCACCGGGTCACCTCGGCGAGGGCGCGCACCGCGTCCTCTTCGCTTTGACACTGGATCACGAAGTCGTCGGCGTACCGCGTCATCTCGAAGCCCGCGCGCACCATGTGGTGATCGAGCCCATCGAGATACACGTTCGACAGCACGGGGCTGACGACCGCGCCTTGCGGCGTACCAACGCTCGGGGTCCACTGCCGCCCTTCCTCCGCCACGGGTTGCCTCAGGAACGTCTCGATCATTTCGAGGACGCGACCGTCCGCGACCCGCGCGCGCACCTTCGCCATCAGAGCGGCGTGCGGGACCGTGTCGAAGTACGACTTGAGGTCCACGTCCACCACCCACTGCATCCCTGCGCAGAGCAGGTGCTCGACGCGGTCGATGGCCTCATGTGCGCTGCGTCGTGGGCGAAAACCGTAGCTGTGATCTGCGAACTCACGCTCGAAGATCGGCTCGATCGCCGCCCGCAAGGCCGTCTGTACGACACGATCGCGCACCGTCGGAATCCCCAGCGGCCGCAGCTCCTTGCTGCCCGCCTTCGGGATGTAACACCGACGAATCGCCGACGGTCGGTAGGTGCCGTCCTTCAGCGATGCGTGCAGCGTCTTGAGCGTGCGCTCCTTGTCTCTCTCAAACGCCTCGACCGAGACGTGGTCGACGCCCGCTGCGCCGTCGTTCGCCTTCACCTTCGCGAAGGCGGCCTCCAGCGCGCGCGGTGCGATGACCTTGTCCCACAGGCTGTACCACTTGCCTCCCTTCACCCCGTCGTCCAGGGCCTGCACCATGCGCGGCGTCCAGATGGTGGGCTCCACCCAGGACCACCGCTCGGGTCGCCCTGCCGTCTCTCCGTCGCGGTTAGCCCTCGCGGGCACTCCCGTCGGCGACTCGTTCCGCGGACCCTCCTCGGGCGCCGCGGCGGTTGTGCCTTCCTGTCGTCCGTTCACCTCGCGTCCACCTTCCTGGCCTCCTTCGCTCCGCGCCCGTTACGGCGCCTCCCAGCTACTACGGGGCCTCTGACTTCCACGGCGCTCGTTGTGGCTCGCCGTGGATCTCTCTCCTTCACGCCACCGTGCCTTCTCGCCATCCTGTCCCCACTCACCCCATGCGTCCCATCGTCGCCGCGCACTCTGCACGCGATGGGTTCCGTCCTCGAACGGGCGGCCTTCGACTTCGCCACCGCTCAGCAGGCTCGTCGACGCATCAGGCCGAAACGGGTTCCTTCCGTACGGGCTAGCGATTCACCTCCAGTTGCTCTCCACCCCGCCTCACGGCGACGCAGTTACCTTCGTTACGGGCCGGAGTGACGGCCCGGCGAGGACTTGCACCTCGCTGACACAGGCGCTCGAAGACGCACTGAGCGCCGGACCTGTCCGGCGCGGCGCTCATGCCATTGTCCGGGGTGACGGGCCGCCCGGAGCCCGGACCGCAGCGCCACCGCCGATCGTCGTGATCAACCGCAAGAACCCCGGACCGCAGCGCCTCCGCGGAGATCGTGACGATCCACCAGAATCCAGGACCGCAGCGCCTGGCTCCGCGGATCGTAGCGGTCGCGGAGCCAGTCGCCCGTGAGGTTGAACCCGAGCACGGTCACCGCGATCGCCGTCCCCGCGGTGATCGCGAGGCGCGGCGATCGAAGGAGATGCGCCGTCCCCTGATCGAGCAGCGCGCCCCACGACGCCGTCGCACCGGGGCCGAGCCCGAGGAACGACATCGACGCCTCCGCGAGCACCGCCGCGCCGAGTCCGAAGGTCGCCTGCACGATCAGCGGCCCCGCGGCGTTGGGCAGCACGTGGCGAAAGAACACGCGCGACGGTGACGCCCCGAGCGCCCTCGCGGCGGTGACGAACTCGCGGTCGCGGAGGCGGAGCACCTCGGCCCTCGCGACGCGCGCGTAGCCGACCCATCCCGTGATCGAGAGCGCGAGCACCATGTGGCCGACGCCGGGGTGCGCCACCAGCGCGAGCACGGCCATGTTCACGATGATCGAAGGGAACGACTGCGCCGCGTCGGTCACCCGCGCGACCGCGGCCGAGAAGTCCGCCCATCCACGTCGCGCCGCCGCCGAGGAGCGTCCCCACGACGAGCGAGAGCGACACCGTGGCCGCCGCGACGACGCCCGCGAGCCGCGCGCCGTTGAGCAGCACCGAGAGCACGTCGACGCCGTTCTCGGCCGTGCCGAGCCAGTGCGCCGACGACGGCCGCGAGAGCTCGTGCGCGAGGTCGATCGCGCGCGGCGCGTAGGGCGACCCGGCCCCGCGAGGAGGCCATGAGCGCGAAGAGGCCCACCATCGGGAGGCCGAGCGCGGCGCGTCGTTGAGCCCCTTCGCCATGCGCTACTCGACGCGGATCCGCGGATCGACCGCCGCGTACGCGAGGTCGACCGAGAGCTGGATGATCGCCACCGTGGCCGCCACGACCACGACGCAGCCGAGCGCCACGGGCGTGTCTCGCCGCTGGATCGAGTCGAGAAAGAGCGACCCGAGCCCGCGGCGATCGAAGATCTTCTCGGTGATCACCGCGCCGCCGAGCAGCGCCGAGAGCTGCGCGCCGCCGACCGTGAGCAGCGGAACGAGCGCCGAGCGGAGCCCGTGCTTGACCACCACCTCGAGCTCCGAGAGGCCGCGCGCGCGCGCCGCGGTGATGTACGGCTCCTTCAAGACCTCGCGCAGAGAGGCCCGCGCCATGCGCGTGAGAATGCCCGCGAGCCCCGCGCCGAGCGTGATCGAGGGCAGCACCAGCGAGGCGAACCCCGACGCGTCGGGACCGGGGAAGGGGAGCACCGGGATCGCCACGCAGAAGAGCGCGACGAGCATCGGACCGATCCAGAGCGAGGGCAGCGCCATGCCCGCGAGCGAGGCCACGCCCACGGCCGCGTCGGTGCGCGTACCGGGTCGCGTCGCGGCGAGGAGCGCGAGCGGAATCGCGACGAGCCACGCGACGAGCGTCGCCGAGAGCGCGAGCGCGGCCGTGTCGGGCCACACCTCGGCGATCTCTTGAAAGGCCGTTCGATCACGGTGCGTCGACGAGCGCCCCATGCCGTGAAACGCGAGGTCCGAGAGGAAGTACGCGTACTGCGAGGGGAGCGAGCGGTCGAGGTGGCGCTCGCGGTGACACTGGGCGCGATCCTCTGCGGTGGCGGTCTCGCCGAGGTCGAAGTCGCAGGGGTCGCCGGGCAGCGCGTGGAGCGCGCCGAAGCACAGCGTCGCCACCACGAGCACCGTGAGGGCCCCTGCGCCGAGCCTGCGCGCGAGGAACCCCAGCAGCCTCATCGCGCCTGGACGCACCAGCCCGAGTACGAGGGCGACGTGTCTCCGATGCGGTTGCACGTCTGGCCCGCGGGGAGCACCTCGACGGTGCTCTGGAGGCACGCCGCGGGGTCGGGCTTCACGCAGCGGTAGTCGCTGCGGCAGTCGCTGTCGTCGTTGCAGCCCGCCATGCAGTACCGCCGTCGGAGCCGCGGCGCGTGGGCGTCGAAGTACACGCAGACGCCGTTGTCGGGGCAGCTCCCGGGCTCACAGCCGGGCACGGTGCAGTACCCGCCCGACTGCGACAGGTCGCAGATGCGGTCGGCGGAGATGCTGCAATCGGTGTTGGCGGTGCACGAGTCGCCGATCACCTTCTTGCAGGCTCCCGGCAGGAGCATCGCCACGAGGGCTGCGATCACGGAGAGCGTCGGTCGTCGTTGGTGCATCAGCGCGGCGCGGACCCTATAGCACCCTCCCGCCCGCCGCAATCGTCGCGCGACACAGCCCCGCGGAGCCTCGCCGTGCAGAGCCAGGCCCGCCTCGGAGGCCCGCGATCGCCGCCCATCACCGAGGGCGCCACCCTGACCTCGTCGCACACCGGGCCCAGAAGGGTCTTCAATCCGGCCTCGTCGTAGCCCTGCGTCGCCGCGGCCTTCGAGACGCTCACGTCGTGAACGAGCAGCACGAGCCTCGCGCCGGGCGCCGCCACGCGCGCGATGAGATCGCGCCACGCGCCGTGCGACGCGCGGGGCAGGCAGTGCAGGCACCCCCGGTCGACGATCACGTCGAAGGGCCCGCGGAGGGAGCTCGCCGTGACGTCGTCGAGGGTCCATGCGATCGAAGGGTCGAGGGCGCGTCCGCGGTCGAGCGCGGTCTGCGAGAGGTCCGTCGCGGTGACGTCGCAGTCGAGCGAAGAGAGCCGAAGGGCGACGGTGCCGAGGCCCGTTCCGAGGTCGAGCGCGCGCGCGCCGCGGGCGGCCACACACTGGAGCACGACGGCGAGGTCACCCTCGGGAGCCTCGCGATTCCAGGGGAGATCGCGCGTCTGGTAGAGCCGATCCCACGAGGCCGCGTCGCTCGGGAGCGTCGGTCGCGTCTGCGAGAGGAGGGCCGAAGCGATCGCGAACACGTCGTCGGTCGAGGGCGCCGGGCCGATCATCGGCGTTCGCGCGTCGGGACGCTGCGCCACCTCGACGCCCGCCGCGGGGACCACCAGGTGAAACCCGTCGTCACGGAGCTGCGAGAGGTTCCGCTCGACGGAGGGAGACTCGTACATCGCCACGTTCATCGACGGCGCGAGCACCACGGGCGCCCTCGTCGCGATGGCCGTCGCGCTCACGACGTCGTCGCAATCACCGCGCGCGATGCGCGACAGCGTCGTCGCCGAGGCGGGGTAGACGACCATCAGCTCGGCCCACTCCGCGAGCTCGATGTGGTGGGCGCGCGCGCGGTCGGTGCGATCCCAGTGCGACGCGACGAGCGGCGATGTCGCGATCGCCTCGAGCGCCTCACGCGACACGAAGCGGAGCGCGTTCTGCGTGGCGACGAGGCGCACGTCCCACTTCGCGGCGAGCATGCGCGTGAGCAGGGCGGGCGCGAACGCGGCGGCGATGGCCCCGCTCACCGCGAGCACGACGCGAGCGCCCTCGGAATCGTTCGACCCCGAACGATCTCGCCACGCCGTCGTGGCCCCCACACCCGAGAGCGCCGCGAGGAGCTCGTCGAGCGACGCCGTCGACGCGAGCGGAGCGCCGGTGAGCGCCTCGACCCGCGCGATCACCTCGTCACGCGTCCGAGGCAGCGCGAGGAACTCGAACACCGCGAGCGCGAGGTCCGCGGAGCTCCCTTCGAAGCGCAGGGCGCGGCCGTCGCGCGCGAGCACGGTCACCGCGTCACGCGAGGCCCACGCCTTCGCGAGCGGCGCCCGCACGATGCGCGAGGCGGTCATCGCGCCGCGCCTGCGATCACCACGAACGACCGCGTACGCAGGGCTTCGAGCGACACGCCAGCGTGCGTCGACGCCTCGGCCTCGGTGAGCGCGCCCGCGTCGACCGCGCGGAGAAAGAAGTTCACGAGGGCCTGCCCCGTCGCCGCGTCGTCGAAGCCTCCGCCCGCCTGCGTGGCACGCGCCGCCTGCGCGACGAAGTGACGGAGCCGCCGCCCCGACGCCTCGATCCCGCAGAGAAAGAAGTCGTACACGGCCCCGTAGCGCGAGACGAGCTGCGCGGGATGGAGGTCCCACCCCTGATAGATCCCCTGCGAGAGCGCGCGCGTGACGTCGTTGCGCGCGATCGCCCACGCGCGATGCACCGCGTCGCGGTTCTCGTCGCGCTCACGGTCGTTCGAGGGAGTCTTGTGCGGCGCGATGGGGAGCGTGGTGGTGGCGCCGTCGCTGAGCCGCACGCCCGTCCCCGCGAGCGAGGTGATCATCGCGTGCCGCGCGAGGTCGCACCACGGATGCGAGAGCGACTGATCGGTCGCGGCCACGCCGCACGCCGCGGTGTAATCGTAGGCGCCGAAGTGCGCGGCCACGCAGCGTCCTCGCGCGGCGTCGACGAAGGCCCGCAGGGCGGACTCGCCGCGATGCACCGAGAGCGACTGCGGCGTCTCGACCATGAGCTCCACGCCGACGGCGCCGGGCGCGATCGAGAGCCCGGCTTCGAGCGCGTCGAGCGCGTCGCAGAGCGCCTCGACCTGCGCGGCGATCACCACCTTGGGCAGCGTGACGACGAAGCGGGGAGGCACCGCGCCGCCCGTCTCCGTCGCGAGCGCGGTGAGCGTGAGGTCGAGCGTTCGAAGGGCCCGCGCGGTCGTCTCCGTCGAGAGCGACTTGATTCGAATCCCCACGAAGGGAGGCAGCGAAGCCTCTCCCATTCCGCGCGCGAGGGCGCGGGCGACGGAGCGCGCGTGGCCGTCTTCTTCGTCGGCGCTGCGGTGGCCGTAGCCGTCTTCGAAGTCGGCGCGGAGGTCTTCGACGGGCTCCCTCGCGAGCTTCTCTCGCACGCGTTCGAAGACCGCGAGCTGGCGCGCGGTCGCGTCGTCGTCGTCCCCGGGCAGACCGAGCGCGCGCGCGAAGGCGTCGGCGTTGGGCGCGTACTCGTCGAGCGCGCGGAGGGCCACGGCGCCGAGCTTTCGCGCGGTGTCGTGCGCGAAGAGGTGGGCGCCGCCGTAGACCGTGTGAACGGGCTGACGACCCGGGCGATCGCCGGGGTGTCGCCGCGCGAAGTCCGCGTTGGCCGCCGCGAGGCGAGAGAGGAGGGGGTCGATCCGCTGCGCGTCGAGCGAGGTCTTCATCGCGCGCGGGAGGTTAGATCATCACGCGCGGAGCCAGAACACCGTGAACGCGTCGCCCCCGTCTTCGGGGTCGGCCGCGCGGGCGCGGGTGATGTAGGGCGAGCTCTTGAGGTGCTCGCGAACGGCCTGCTTGAGCGCGCCGGTCCCGTGCCCGTGGAGCACGAAGCCCGAGGTGCTCCCGGCGCCGAAGACGCGGTCGAGAAAGGCGTCGATCATCGCGAGGGCGTCGTCGACGCGGAGCCCGCGCACGTCGCAGGTGTTCGAATCCGTACGCAGCGGTCGCGCGGTGTCGCCCGCCGCGTCGTAGGGGATGGGGGCTGCCTTGCGGGTCTCCTCGGTGGTCTCTTCCGAGGCGCTGTTCGTGGGGCGTCCGTCGATCTGCACCTCGTCGACGCCGACGAAGAGCTTGAGCGGCCCCGCGGCCACGCGAACCTGATCGCGCCCCGCGCGTTCGAGCACCTCGACGTGCGCGTTGAGCCTCGCGACGAAGACCTTCGCGCCCGGCACGAGGTCGTCTTCGCGCGCCGACCTTCGGCCGGGCCCTGCCGGTCCCTTCGTCGCTTCGAGCGCGCGGCCGATGGGACCCGCCACGCTCACCTGCGCGGCGACGTCCTGCACGGCCTTCTCGGCCTCGCGCAGGTCGGCCTCGGTCACGCGCTTGCGGCGCAGCCTCCCTTCGGCCTCGCGGAGCTCCTCACGCGCCTTTCGCAGGAGCGTGAGGAGTTCGGCGCCCTCGCGCGTGAGCCTCGCCTGCTCGCGGGCCCGCAGGGCGTTCCGCTCGGCCTCGAGCTCGGCGCGGAGCTTCGCGATCGAGCGTGCCTCGTCCTCGACCGCGGCGCGCGCCATGCGAGCGGCGCGCTCCTCGTCCTGAAGCCGACGCACCACGTCTTCGCGCGACCCCGCGTGCTCGGGGAGGAGCCCCTTCGCGCGCTCCACGACCTCCGTGGGGATGCCGTAGCGACGCGCCACCGCGAGCGCGCTCGACGCGCCGGGGATCCCGATGGTCACGGTGAAGGTCGGCGACATCGTGGCAACGTCGAAGCCCACGGAGGCGTTTTCGAAGCGTTCATCACGCACCGCCAACGTCTTGAGGAGCTCGTAGTGCGTGGTGACCGCCACCGCGGCCCCGCGTGACGCGAGCGATTCGAGCACCGACGCGGCGAGCGCGGCGCCCTCTTCGGGGTCGGTGCCCGTGGCGAGCTCGTCGAGGAGCACGAGCGCCCCCGGACGCACGCGGTCCATCACGGCCGCGAGGTTGGTGATGTGCGCGCTGAAGGTCGAGAGGTTGCGCGCGAGCGACTGGTCGTCGCCGACGTCGCACTCCACGGGGTCGAACCAGCCCACGCGCGACGACGCGTGAACGGGCACCGGAATGCCCGCGCGCACCATCATCGCCACGAGGCCGAGGGTCTTGAGGGCGACGGTCTTTCCGCCCGCGTTGGGGCCCGACACGACGAGCACATGGCCCGCGCGGAGCCTCAGATCGTTGGCGACGACGCGCGTCTCCGAGAGCGCGAGCAGCGGGTGTCGCGCGACGCGGAGGTCGAGCACGGGCTCGGCCTCGGGCTCGACGGCGATGGCGTCGAGGTCCTTGGCGAGCCGCACGGTGGCGGCGATGAGGTCCGCGGCGACGCAGCACTCGTGCGCGCGTTCGAGCGCGTCGATGAACTCGCGGGCGCGGGCCGAGAGCTCGGCGAGCACGCGGGCCTCCTCGCGCTCGACGTCGGCCACCATCACGCGGAGCTGGTTGCCGAGCGAGACGACCGTGTTGGGCTCGATGAAGAGCGTCGCGCCCGACGACGACGACCCGTGCACGATGCCCGGCACGGGGAGGTGCGTGTCGCTGCGGACGGGGATCACATAGCGCCCGTCGCGCAGGGTGTAATAGCGGTCTTGCAAGCGGTCGGCGTAGCGCGCGATGGCCTCTTCGAGGCGCTGAATGACGCGCGCGCGGGCGTCGTGGACCTTGCGTCGCGCGGTGGCGAGGTCCGCGCTCGCGCGGTCGGCGAGCGTGCCGTCGGAGTCGATCGCGTGGTCGAGGAGTCCGTGCAAT
This sequence comes from Polyangiales bacterium, assembly GCA_046351535.1. Lineage (GTDB taxonomy): Bacteria > Myxococcota_A > Polyangia > Polyangiales > CAISKJ01. Next base: position 105,764 of record JAXLYG010000012.1, on the reverse strand, counting down.
CGGTCGAGCGAGGGGTCGCTCGTGAGCGCGTCGGCGAGGCAGGGGTGCGTGGCTTTTCGCGCCTGCGCGAAGCGGCGCAGCGTGTGGGCCGTGCGAAGCATCTCGCGCACCGCGTGGAGCTCGTACGAGGTCGCGTCGGCGTCGCGCGCGAGCCGCGCGAGCACGTCGGTCACATCGGCGACGCCGTCGAAGGGAATCGACTCGTCGCGCTGCGCGAGGCGCAAGGCTTCGTCGGCGCGGCGCCATCGGAGGCGGGCCTCGTCGAGCGTGACGGCGGGCGCGAGCGAGGTCGCGCGGAGGCGCCCCTGCGCGCTGAGACAGCGGTCCGAGAGGTGGCGGGTGAGCACGGGCCATTCGAGGTCGTGCGCGGTCTTCGAGGTCGGTTCCATGACGATCTCTCGGGGAGGGAGTGCGCACGGGACGGATCGCGATGGGATCGTCCCGCGTTGCCGCGGAGGGCGGCGATGGGTGAAGTGCGGCGGGTTGTGTCGGAGCGTGAACCGCGCGAGAGGCGCGTCTGTGGGGCACGAGCGCCACGCAACACAGCGGCGGGGCGTCGATGGGCGCGGAGGTGTAACCTCGCGATCGGGGTCGCGCAAGCGCATTTCAGCGACCCCCGCGCGGGTGTTCGTTGACAGGCATCGGCCCGCGACGGTCCCATCGGCGGCTCCTCGGCGCGACGACCCTCGATCCCGACGCCGACGAGAAGGACTCCCATGCGCGTCGCCCCGTCGACCGATCGTTGGCTCTCGCTCGCCCTCGCGCTGACCGTGGCCCAGGGCTGCTCCGATCCGGCGCCGGGTGGCGCCCCCGACGTCGCCCTCGACGTGCCGGGTGACGCGACGGGAGACGCAACGCCCGACACCACCGACGCGACCGTGCTCGACGCGCAGACCGATGCGCAGACCGATGCGACCGCGCTCGACGCGCAGCCCGACACGCAGTCCGACGCACCCCTGCTCGACGCGCAGGGCGACGCGGAGACCGATGCGACCGGGCTCGACGCGCAGACCGATGCGCGGATCGACGCCGTCCTCGACGCGGCCTCCGACGTCTCCATCGACGCCGCGCTCGATGCCGTCGCGGACGTGTCCATCGACGTTGCGCGCGACGTCATCACCGACGCGCCCGCCGACGTCACAGACGCGCCTGTCGAAGACCCCATCGCGCGCGCCCTGCGCACGGGCACCGCGACGGATGCGCCCTTCGCGGGGCTCTGCGCGTCGATCCGATCGAACCTCTCGGCGGCGCGCGCGCGGCGCCTCGCGCTCTGGACCGCGCTCTACGGCACGGGCCCCACGGGCGAGACGCTCCCCGCGTCGCTCACGAACTTCTCGTGGGACATCACCCACGACTCCATGGTGCTCGACAGCCTCGACGAGGAGCGCAACGTCCCCGTCGTCGTCGCCAACGCGTGGTCGGGCACCGCGACGGCGCCCCGCTCGACGCTCGCCTTCGCCGCAGAGGTGGGCGCGTGGCGCTACGTCGCGCTCGGCACCAACGGCCTCTCCGACATGGGTCGCGCGATGCCCGCCGCGGGCACTCCGGCGGCGCGCATGGAGTCGCTCTTCGCTCGCATGGTGCGCTGGCTCACGCGCAACGAGTCGCCGACGGGCGCGGGGCTCCGCGTGGTCACGGCGCACCTCGCCGACAGCTACTACTTTCGCCACGACACGGGCACGCGGGCCTTCTTCACGCGCAACTTCGCGGGCGCGACGCTCAACGCCGACGACACCTGCGAGAGCGCGAACCTCCCGGGGTGCCTCGCGAGCGCCGACCTCCTCGTGCTCGGCTCCGACGACGGAACGGGCGACGACAACAGCCACGTCCCCCTCGACACGGCGGCGATCGCGCGCGCCCTCGACATCGCGCGCACGCGCGGCATCCCGGTGCTCTTCGCGCCGCACTACCGCGACGAGAACACCATGAGCGCCGTCGTGCATCGCGCGCTGCGAATCAAGGTGCGCAACAACTACTTCAACATCGAGACGGTCACCGCGGGCACGCCCGCCGACGTGACCATGCGCGCCTCGTCGCTCGATCGCATCGCGACCACCGTGAACACCGTCTGCGACGGCTCGCTCACGCCCGCCGACTACGCGCCCTGCCAGGCCGGTGGAACGCTCTCGGCCGCGACGCTCCGCGCGTGCACGGCGCCGCTCTTCAGGTCGAAGCTCCTCGACGGCGCCGAAGACCTCCGCGCCACGCTCGCCGCCCTCGACGGACGCGCCGAAGACCTCTTCGTCTCCGACGGCTATCAATTGCTGCGAGGCGTCGTCGCGCTCGGTGACGCCATTCGCGCGGGCTCCCCCGGCGTCACGGCGCTGCGCTACCCCATCGACTGGCGGGGCGACGCGCCGGGCTTCGCGCGCTCGGTCTTCGCAGACTCGACGGTGCACCTCTCGCACCCCGGCAACCGCGCGCAGCGAGACCTCGGGACCTTCGCGTGCCCCCGCGCCTCGGTGCTCGCCGCGCCGTGCATGCCCTACGACCCGCAGACCGTCGCCGTGTCAGACGCCACGGTGAGCGCGACCTTCCTCGCGGGCGACGAGTGGACCGCCACCGGACGCTACGCGCTCGCGGGGAGACCCTTCCGCATGCGACGCACCGACACCACCGCGGCGAGGCTCTATGCGCGCGTGGGCTTCGCGCGAGAGGGCACCACGCGGGCCTTCAGCGCGGGCACCGGAGGGACGCTCTACGACCGTCCGCAGTACCTCGTGACGCCGTGGGTGCTCGTTCCCCGCGACGCCGACGTGCAGCTCTCGTCACCGCTCGGCGGACCGATCTACCTCCGCCTCGAAGGCAGCGCGACCGTGGCCGGGATGCCCGCCTCCGTCACCGCGCAGGGGACCGCGCAACACGCCGCGCTCCTCGAAGCGACGCCCACCGCGTCGGCCGCCTTCGTGCGCGAGGTGATGTCGAACCCGCTCCCGCACGTCGACATGCGCCTCACGGGCTTCGAAGTGCACCTGCGAAGAGACAAGTTCCTGAACACCGTGACGGGCGCGACCAACATCGCCGACCGGGCCACGGGGTCGTACACCGTCCGCTACGACGGCGACGCGGCGCGCGTGGTCGACCACTTTCAGAACCACTACGTCGGCCCCGAGTACGGGCTCGCGGGCTTCGCCGCCCCGGGCAGCACGCTCGCCGCGACGCTCTCGGCCGACGAGCAGGCCGTGTGCACCTCGCTCGGCTGGGCCTGCACCGACGCGATGGTGCACCGTCGCTCGACCATCCAGCACGCCAACTACGACGAGTACGCCAACTGCGGCAGCGGCTGCTCGGGCAACCCCTTCGACGCCGACTGGTCGATCATCCCGCTCGGCTGGGGCGAGTCGCACGAGCTGGGTCACAACCTCCAGATCAACGCGCTCAACATCCACTGGATGGCGCCCGCCGACCGCAACAACTGGACGCGATGGCAGAACCGCGCGGGCGAGAACTCGAACAACGTCTTCCCGTACCACACGCTCTGGCGCTTCATTCGACGCGTGCAGGCCGACGCCACCGAGGTGCGCGACGGGCACATGAACTTCAAGACGCTCTTCGCCGCGTCGCAGTCCGAGCGCGCGAGCCTCGTGAGCACCGTGGGCGGCGTGCGCCGTCGCGTGATCTTCGACGAGCGCTGCAACGTGCTCGCCGACGCCGACCCCGCGGAGACCGAACTGCTCCCCGACGCGATCTGGGGCGACCCCGCGTACGCGGCCGACAACGGCGTGCGAATGGCCTTCTACGTGGGCCTCCCGATTCGCTTCCACGGTCGCACGGTACGCGGTCGGAGGCTCACCGACGGGTGGGACGTGTTTCCGCTGCTCTACGCGCAGGCCAGGCTCCTCGCGGCCGCCGCGCGCGACGCGACGAGCTGGAACGCTGCGAGGGCGTCGCTCGGCTTCGACCAGTTTCCCTTCGACGGCCACGCCACGTACGGCGGGCGAAACGTGGGGCAGATCCCGGGCAACGACTTCCTCGTGGTGGCGCTGTCGTTCCTGAGCGGCGCGGACTTCAGGCCGTACTTTCGCGATCACGGGGTTCGCGTGAGCGACCTCGCGTCGTCGCAGGTGCAGGCTCACATCACGGCGGGCAGGGTGACGGGCACCGTCGGTGGTAGCGCCGTGGTGCTCGAGACCGACCTCGCGCCCCTCGACATGGCGACCACGCCCACCGTCGCGCTCGACGGAACGGCCGCGTGGCCGCGCGACGGGTGGCACCCCTCACGCTGCGTTCGATGATGGTCTGAGAGCGAGAGGCGCGATCAGTCGTCGCGCTTGTTCTGCGGACGGAGCGACATGCTGTCGTTGGCGCGCATCGCGCGCGAGGCGGCGGGCGTCGAGTCCGAGCGCTTGCGATCGCTCGGGAGCGCGTCGCCGTCGTCGGTCTGCGGGATCGCGAGCGAGGCGGGCACCGCGGGCGCGCGCGGGATGCGGAGCGCCGCGGCGAGGGAGCCCGGAATCACCGAGGCGGGTCGCTGCGAGGCGCGGAACTCGATGGGCAGACGCGAAGGCGAGCGAGAGGGCGAGCGCGAAGGCGAGCGGGAGGGCGAGCGAGAGGGCCTGCGAGAGCGCGACGCGCCGATCGCGGGCGGCGGAAGCGAAACGGGGTGACCGGGGTGAACGCTGGGGCCGCGGCGCGTGTCGGTGACGGCCTTCGGCGCGCGGTCGGGCGCGAGCTCGCGGGGGAGCTCGAGGGGCCACACGGTGACCTCGCCGTCGTCGGCCACGAGGCTGAACATCGCGGACCACGGCAGCGTGCAGCGGAAGGGCTCGCCGCCGAAGGAGAGCGTCACCCGGACGGCGTCCGAGTCGACGGTGATGTCGGGGAGCGGGAGGCTGAGCGTGCGCTTGACCTGGAGCACCACGCGGGGACGCGACAGGATCGACGCGGGCACCTCGACGCCCGCGCGCCGTGGATCGAGGTGGACGAACACGCTGCCGCGATCGAGAAAGGCCTGAAACTGCGCCTGCTTGGAGGGGACCATGGTGTTCATCGGTTCGCTCGCTTCCCGTGGGTTGAAGGGTCCTGAGCACCGGCGGGAGAGGGCGCGGGCGCGTCCCCGAAGCGTCGCTCCGCGCGCTCCGACGGAGGGGGCGTGCGCGAGCGATCGGTGCTCTCGCCATGTTCAACGGCGCCCTACCGACGAGCTTGAGCCCGCGCGCGAATTTTTTTGAAGAAAGGGGAGTGTCAGTTGCAGGCAGGCGGGAAGGCGCCGAAGCACCCGCCGAGCATCATCTGGCAGGTCGCGTTCGTCTGCTGCGCCGTCACGAAGCAGCGCTGGAGGGCCGTGTACTGCATCGGGCACATCCGCATGGCGCATGCGTCGTCCGTGCACATCGCCATGCGGGCGCAGTCCGCCACGTTCGTCGCCTCGGTGGGGCAGCAGCCCGTGATCGCCTGGCCGTAGCAGGTCGCGCAGGCGCGGTTGGCGCCGAGGGTGTTGCCCTGGCAGGTCGCGTCCATGCCGCACATGCAGAGCGCGCGCACCGTCGCCATGCCGCAGGCGCCGAAGGGGTTGCCCGCGTCGGTCGAGGCGGGCACGTCCGTGGTCGCAGGGCGGTCCGTGGTCATCGAGGCGTCGGGCGTCGTCGAGGCGTCGGGCGTCGTCGACCCGTCGGGCGTCGTCGAGGTGTCAGGCGTCGTCGACGCGTCGGAGCCCGAAGGGGTGCCGGTGCCGCCGTCGGCGCTGCACGCGGCCGCGCTGAGGAGAAGAACTGCGAAGAGGGACGCGAACCTGTTCACGATGAAAAACCTCCGAAGTGTGAAGAGCACGGAGCCCTGAAGACGCGGCCGTCTAACGCACAACCGCGGCCCGTTCAAGGATCGTGAGGGCGCGTCGCGGCGTTCACGGGAGGTGCGAAACGAGCGTCGCGGAGCGTGTGAACGTCGTCGTCGGAGAGGGGCGGGAGGGCGCGCCGCGCAGGGGGCTCCGCGCAGGGGCGGGAGGCGCACGAAAAGCGATGGCGCCGTCGCGACGGAGGCGACTATCCTCCGCGCCCAACCACCATGCTGAACGTGTTCATCGTGACGATCGCTCCCGGCCACGACCCTTCGAAGCTCCTCTCGGAGGAGACCCTCCAGGAGACCCAGGCGCAGGTGATGACGACCGAGGAGGCCCGCGCCGTGGGCTTCACGGGCATCCCCGAGGGCGCGGAGGACAACATCCGGCTCATCGCCGTCGCCGCGCGCGACGCGCGATGGATCCAGCGCGCGCTCGAAGGCAACCACGCCGTCACGAGCTACCGCGTGAAGGAGATCGAATGACCGCGACGCTCGACCACGAGGCCGCCAGGGCCTTCTCGGAGCGCGTCTGGGAGGACGACATCCTCCCGCAGATCACCGAGTACATCCGCATCCCGAACAAGTCGCCGGGCTTCGACCCCGACTGGGTCGCCTCGGGCCACATGGAGCGCGCCGTCACGCTCATCCGGACGTGGTGCGAAGCGCAGAAGCCGCACATCCCCGGCCTCACGGTCGAAGTGGTGCGCCTCTCGAACGCCGACGGCACGCCCCGCACGCCCGTGATCCTCATGGAGGCGCCCGGCGAGGTCGACGACACGGTGCTGCTCTACGGCCACCTCGACAAGCAGCCCGAGATGTCAGGCTGGCGCGAGGGGCTCGGGCCGTGGATCCCCGTGCGAGAGGGTGATCGGCTCTACGGTCGCGGCGGCGCCGACGACGGCTACGCGGCCTTCGCGTCGCTCGCGGCGCTGCGCATCCTCGCGATGCAGTCGAAGCGTCGCGCGCGCTGCGTGGTGATCATCGAGGCCTGCGAAGAGAGCGGCAGCTACGACCTCCCGGCGTACATCGAGCACCTCGCGCAGCGCATCGGAAAGCCCTCGCTCGTGGTGTGCCTCGACTCGGGCTGCGCCAACTACGACCAGCTCTGGATGACCACGTCGCTGCGCGGGCTCGTGGGCGGCAACCTCACGGTGAAGATCCTCAACGAGGGCGTTCACTCGGGCGACGCGAGCGGCATCGTGCCGTCGAGCTTCCGCATCGCGAGGATGCTCCTCGACCGCGTCGAGGACGCGCACACGGGCGAGGTGCTGCTCTCGGAGCTCCACACCGAGATTCCGACGGCGCGCGTGGCGCAGGCGAGGGCCGCGGCGAGGTCTCTCGGCTTCGACGTGTTTCAGAAGTTCCCCTTCGTGCGAGGGGCGATGCCCGCGCCGACGGACATCGCCGAGATGGTGCTCGCCCGCACCTGGCGCCCCACGCTCTCGATCGTCGGCGCCGAGGGAATCCCCCTGCCCAAAGACGCAGGCAACGTGCTGCGACCCCGCACCACGCTCAAGCTCTCGGTGCGCATCCCGCCGCGCGTGTCGCCCGACGAGGCGAGCCGCGTGCTTACCGAGACGCTCACGAGCGATCCGCCCTACGGCGCCGAGGTGCGCTTCGACGCCGAGAAGGCCGCGCCCGGATGGGACGCGCCGGAGCTCGCGCCGTGGCTCGAGAGCGCCCTCCACGAGAGCTCGAAGACCTACTTCGGCGCGCCGACGATGGCGATGGGCGAGGGCGGTACGATCCCGTTCATGGGGATGCTCGGAGAGCGGTTCCCCGAGGCGCAGTTTCTGATCACGGGCGTGCTCGGGCCCGGCTCCAACGCGCACGGACCCAACGAGTATCTCCACGTCCCGACGTGCAAGCGGCTCACGTGCTGCGTCGCGCACGTGCTCGCCGCCCACGCCTCGCGTCCGTAATTCTCTCTCAGCTCCCGAGGATGCGCACCACGCCCTCGATGCTCGCCATGAGCACCGCGGCCACGGAGTCGCCCTGATCTTCTCCGCGGAGGAGGAGCAGGAGGCTCTCCTTGCCGCACTTGAAAGGGTGCACCGTCACGCCCGTGAGCCGTCGAGGATCGAGGGCGAAGCCCTGTCCCTTCGCGATGAAGGGCGCGTAGGCCGCGAGCTCCTCGCACTCCGCGCGGTCGCCGTCGAACGCGAGCAGGATCCCGTCGACCGTGCTCAGAAGGATGTGGGTCAGACCCGCTCGCTCGCGCTGCGCCGAGAGCAGGTACTGCAACGCCATCGCGAGGTCGTCTGAACGCCGCGAGCGGCGCTCCCTTCCGATGATCATGGGGGCTTCTCTCCTCTTGTCGCGCGGACGCAGCGACACGACGCGCCGTCACGGTGACGGTGCGCTCGAACGGTCGCGCTCCGGTGCTGAAGCCACCGTTCCACCTTCTGCGAAGGGCTCGCCAGTTTTGAGCTTACATGTAGGTACGACGGGTTGGAGCTCCCGTCGGCGGGGAGGCGATCAGCAGGGGATGCAGATGACGGCGCTGCCGAGCATGTGGATGTCGTACTGGCCGTTGTCGCACATGGGTCGGCACTCCCAGACCTCGGACTCGAACGCGTAGTGCGGGGTCTGTCCGCGCGGGCACGTCACGGTGGGACGCTCCGCGCACACGATGAGTCCGTCGTAGAGGCCGCCGTAGGTGACCACGACCTCGCAGCCGCGCTCGCAGCGCCAGGTGCCGCCCTGCGTGTAGTAGGGGTAGAGGTCGGGCGGGCACGAGCGAGGCGGACCCACGCAGCGGAACACGTCGGGCCGCACTTCGACGGAGACCTGTCCCGCAGGGCAGCGCGTCGGCTCGCAGCTCGGGAGCAGCGTCGGCATGTTGTCGCCGGGCGACACCATCGATCGATCGCCGCGCATGTGGAAGTCGCGTCGGTGATAGACCAGCGTCTCGCCCGCGCCGCACACGCACCAGTCGGCGTCGATGGTGCCGTCGCAGTCGTCGTCGCTGCCGTTGCACGCCTCGGGCGAGGGGTTCGTCGCGCCCACGCAGGCGCTCCATCGACCGCTCTCGAGGCAGGTGATGGTCCCCGCGCGGCACACGCCCACGCCGATCTGCGAGGGCGATCCCGCGAAGCACGAGCGCGTGTCGCCGGGCGCGCAGACGCAGCCCTCGTCGATCGATCCGTTGCAGTTGTTGTCGCGCCCGTCGCAGGTCTCGGTGACGGGCACCACGGCGTCGACGCAGCGGCCGAGGTCCGAGGTGCCGTCAGGGTTCGCGTTGCACATCTGCGTGCCCGCGCGGCAGAGGCCCACGCCCGAAGTGCCCGAGGGTCCGGGGTAGCAGCTTCGCGTCTCGCCGACGGTGCAGTTGCAGCCCTCGTCGATGGTGCCGTCGCAGTCGTTGTCGATGCGATCGCAGCGCTCGATCACGGGGAGGAACTGCCCCGTGCACGTCCCCCAGGTGCTCGCCGCCGAGCAGGTCTGCGTGCCCGCGCGACACACGCCCACGCCGAGCGTGCCCATCGGACCCGCGTAGCAGCTCCGCGTCGAGCCGGGCGTGTCGCAGGGGCATCCCTCGTCGACGTCGCGGTTGCAGTTGTTGTCGAAGCCGTCGCCGCACACCTCCGAGGGCGCGGGCGATCCGTAGCCCGTGCACGCCGTCCACGAACCGATGGTGCCCGCGGCGCCGGCGCCGGTGCAGTTCTGCGTGCCCCACACGCAAGGCCCGATGCCCGCGGCCGAAGGATCGCCGGGGTAGCAGTACTGCCGCTGACCGATGTAGCAGTCGCAGCCCTCGTCGACCTGGCCGTTGCTGTTGTCGTCGAAGCCGTTGAAGCAGATCTCGCCGGGCACCGAGCTGTCGGGGTTGAGCTCGCCCGTGTCGGTCGCGCCGTCCGAGCGCGGACCGTCGATGCCCGCATCGGCGCCCGTGTCACCCACGGAGCCGTCCGCGGGCATCACCACGCCGCCGTCCATGTCCGACGCGCGGCAGATTCCGCCCGTGCACACGCCGCTCGCGCAGTCTGAAGGGATGTCACACGAAGATCCGATGGGCCGACCGCCGCCGGTGCCGGGCGTCGCGCTGCACACGCCGCTCACGCAGTAGCCGCTCGCGCAGTCGCTCGCCGTCGTGCAGACCGATCCGTTGCCGCGGCCCGTTCCCGTGGGCGACGACTGACAGACGCCGCTCACGCAGAAGCCGCTCGCGCAGTCGGTCCCCGTGGTGCAGGTCGAGCCGTTGCTGCGACCGGTGCCCGTGGGCGTGGCCTGGCAGACGCCCGAGATGCAGAACCCGCTCGCGCAATCCGACGACGACGCGCAGGTCGAGCCGTTGCTGCGACCCGTGCCGCCCGACGTCGCCTGACAGACGCCGCCGACGCAGAAGCCGCTCGCGCACTCGCTCCCCGCGGTGCACGTCGATCCGTTGCCGCGCCCCGTTCCCGTGGGCGAGGTCTGGCAGACGCCGCTCACGCAGTAGCCGCTCGCGCACTCGGCCGCCATCGTACACGCCGCGCCCGTCGGACGGCCCGTCCCCATCGGCGTCGACTGACACACGCCCGCGACGCAGTAGCCGCTCGCGCACTCGCTCCCCGCCATGCACGCGGAGCCGTTGGTGCGACCCATTCCCGTCGAGGTCGACTGACACACGCCGCCGACGCAGAAGCCCGTCGCACAATCGCTCGCCGCAGCGCACGACGAGCCCGTGGGACGACCCGTTCCCGAGGATGTTGACTGACACGCGCCCGCCACGCAGAAGCCGCTCGCGCAGTCGCTCCCCGTCGTGCATCCCGCGCCCACGGGGCGACCCGTGGTGGGGCCCGCAGCGCACACGCCGCTCACGCAGTAGCCGCCCGCGCACTCGCTCGCCATCGTGCACGCGGAGCCGTTGCTGCGGCCCGTGCCCGTCGCCGTCGACTGACAGATCCCCGACACGCAGAAGCCGCTCGCGCACATCGCCGCGCTCGTGCACGCGGAGCCGTTGGTGCCGCCGGTGCCGCGCGCGCTCGACTGACAGATGCCTGCGATGCAGAACGACGTCGCGCACTCCGCGGGCGAGGTGCACGTGGAGCCCGTCGCGCGACCCGTTCCGCTCGCGCTCGACTGGCACACGCCCATCACGCAGTAGCCGCTCGCGCAGCCCGCGCCGCTCGTGCACACGGAGCCGTTGCCCGCGGCCGTTCCGCTCGCGCTCGACTGGCAGATCCCCATCACGCAGAACGACGTCGCGCACTCGACGGGCGCCGTGCAGGTCGAGCCCGTCGTGCGGCCCATGCCCGTCGCGCTCGACTGACACGCGCCCGCGACGCAGTAGCCCGTCGCGCAGTCGCGCCCCTCGGCGCAGGCCGCGCCCACGGGCTGCCCCGGAGGCAGGGGAGGACGACACGTCCCTTCGGCGCAGAGCGCGCTCGCGCAGTCACCCGCGACCGAGCAGGGAGAGCCGTTCGCGTGGCCCATGCCTCCGACCGTGCCCTGACACGCGCCGCCGCCGCACACGCCGCTCGCGCAGTCCGATGCGCCCGAACACGTCGTGCCGTTGGGGCGTCCGGTGCCGCCCTCCATCGACTGACACACGCCCGCGTTGCACACGCCGCTCGCGCACTGCGACGAGCTCCCGCAGGGGAGGCCGTTGCCGAGGCCGCGCCCCGTGGCCGTCGGCTCGCACACGTGCTCGACGCAGAACCCGCTGCCGCACTCGGCGCCCGCCGCGCAGCCCGCGCCGTTCGCGCGCCCGGCGCCGTTCGCCGTCGACTGACAGACGCCGAGGTTGCACACCGCGCTCACGCACTGTGACCGGTCGGTGCAGGCCGCGCCGTTGGGTCGATCACCCTGCGCGCCGCGATTCGCGTTGTCTCCGTTGGTGCAGGCGAGGAGCGTCGCCATCACCGCGATGAGCGTTGCAAGCGTTCGGTTCATGGAGTTGACCGTGATGAAGCCACGACGACGCGCCCGTGTACATGGGCTCCGAAGCCTTCTGAGAAGGCATTCGCGAAGGGGTCACGCGCGGGCGATCGCGGTGCGCGGGGCGGGTCAGATGTCGAAGTCGACGTCGCCGGGCTGCGGCGCGCCGAAGGAGCTCGACGCGGAGTCGGTGCCGCGAGCGCGGGGTGTGACCATGCGGAGCTTCGGCGGATCGAGCGCGACGCGATGTCCTTCGGGCACCGAGCGCGTGATGAACACCGAGCCTCCGAGGAGCGATCCGCGGCCCACGACGGTCTCTCCGCCGAGCACGGTGGCGTTGGCGTAGATGGTCACGTGGTCTTCGAGCGTGGGGTGTCGCCGCGTGCCGCGGATGAGGTTCCCGTCGGCGTCGCGAGGCATCGAGAGGGCGCCGAGGGTGACGCCCTGATAGAGCTTGACGTGCGCGCCGATGTGCGTGGTGGCGCCGACCACGACGCCCGTCGCGTGGTCGATGAAGAAGCTCTCGCCGATGGTGGCGCCGGGGTGGATGTCGCAGCCCGTCCGCGCGTGCGCCCACTCCGTCATGATGCGCGGCATGAGCGGCACGCCGAGCTCGTGGAGCTCGTGCGCGACGCGGTACACCGTCACCGCGAGGAGGCCCGGGTACGCGAGGATCACCTCGTCGAGGCCCGAGGCCGCGGGGTCGCCGTCGAAGGCCGCCTGCGCGTCGAGCACGAGGCGCCGACGGATCTCGGGCAGCCGCGCCATGAACTCCGCCGTGACCGTGCGCCCGTGGCGTCGGCAGCGGGGCACGTCGGGCGTCGCGTGCTCGCCGCTCTCGGTGCCGTAGCAGAGGCAGAGCTCGATCTGCGCCGCGAGCTTCTCCCGCAGCGTGTGGAGCGTCGCGCCGACGTGGTAGCCGACGTTCTCGTCGGTGAGGTCCTGACGGCCGAAGTAGCCCGGGTAGAAGAGTTCAGAAGGAGCTTGAGCACCTCGATGATCTCGTCGCGCGACGGGATGAATCGCTTGTTGATGAACTGCCCGCGCGGGTCCTCGCGGTAGCTCTCGAGGATGGCCCCCACGAGCGACGCGAGGTCGCCCGCGGGAGCCTTGTCCGAAGCCGCGCTCACGACGCCTTCGCCGCCGCGATCTCGTCGAACATCCCTTCGAAGAGCGCGCCGGTGAGGTAGCGCTCCGCCGCGTCGGGGAGCACCACGACGATGGTCTTGTCGGCCCAGCGCGGGTCGCGCGCCAGCCGCGCCGCCGCGTGCATCGCCGCGCCGCACGAGATCCCGCAGAGGATGCCCTCCTCGCGCGCGAGCCTGCGGGCCATCGCGATGGCCTCGTCGTTCGACACGGTCTCGACCTGATCGACGAGCGAGAGGTCGAGGTTCTTCGGCACGAAGCCCGCGCCGATGCCCTGGATCTTGTGGGGCGCGGGCTGCACCGGCTGGTTGCCGATCGTCTGCGTGATGACCGGCGAGTGCACGGGCTCCACCGCGACCGCGTGCACGGCCTTGCCGCGGGTGTTCTTGAGGTAGCGCGTGACGCCCGTGATGGTGCCGCCGGTGCCGACGCCCGAGACGAACACGTCGACGTCGCCGCCGGTGTCGTCCCAGATCTCGGGGCCCGTCGTGCGCTCGTGAATGGCGGGGTTCGCGGGGTTCTCGAACTGGCGCATGAGCACGTAGCGCCCGGGCTCCTGCGCGGCGAGCTCCTCGGCGCGCGCGATGGCGCCCTTCATCCCCTGGGGCCCCGGGGTGAGCACGAGCCGCGCGCCGAGGGCCACGAGCACCTTGCGACGCTCGACGCTCATGGTCTCGGGCATGGTGAGCACGCACTCGATGCCACGCGACGCGGCGGCGAAGGCGAGCGCGATGCCCGTGTTGCCCGAGGTCGCCTCGACGATGGCCTTGCCGGGGCCGAGGAGGCCCTTCTCCTCGGCGTCCCAGACCATCGCCGCGCCGATGCGGCACTTGACCGAGTACGCGGGGTTGCGGCCCTCGATCTTGGCGAGCACCGTGGCGCCGGCGCCGTCGGTCACGCGGTTGATCCGCACGAGCGGGGTGCGGCCGATGCTGCGCGAGTTGTCCTTCGCGACGTTGGGATAGGTTTTCGTCATCGGGATCATCTCCGGGGTGAGAGGGGAATGCTGCTTGAGATGCGTGCTGGGCGGCGCGGTTGCGCGCGGCGCACCATACCCGCGGATCTGGTGGGAAATGAAGCGGATCAGCGCACGCCGAAGCCGCCTCGAAGCACGAAGAGCCCCTGCTCCAGCGAGAGCGCGGGCGACGTGATGCCGAGCTCGCGGCCCACGGGGAGCCCGTAGGAGCGGAGCGACTCGGGGATCGTGAAGGCCGGGATCGGGATCGCGGGGAGCGCGTCGTTGAGCGAGCGGTCGACGATCTGCTGGAGGATCATGCGCAGCGACATCGCGAGGTTGTCGCGCTCCATCGCGTTCATCGAGGTGTCGTCGAAGCCCACGTAGAGCTCGTCGATGCGCACGCCCGTGAAGCGCAGGTCGTTGCCCATGAGGGCCACGGCCGTCGAGGCGCGGGCCCCGAGCGAGGCGCGGATCGCGGGCGCGCCGGGCACGTTGATCGACGCGGTGAGCGCGCCGAGGTCGAGGCGGACGCGGCCGTCGTCACCGATCGACGCGACGGGGGGGAGCGCCGTCGAGAGCGTGAGCGTGGCGCCCGCGCCGAAGAAGGTGCCGAAGCGCGACGCGTCGATGCTCGCGTCGAAGAAGCCCGCGCGCCACAGCGTGTGGAGCGCCTGGTTGAGCAGGCCGGGCTGGATGATCACCGTGGCGGGCGTGGTGCGCGCGGGCTCGGAGGCGCCCGCGGGCTGCATGGCGACGCCGCGAGAGGCCGTGGCGCGCACCGACATCGGCGTGGTGAAGCGCGTCCCGATGCCCGCGAGGAGGCGCGTCGTCCGCGCGTCGAGCGTCGAGATGCCGAGGCCGAAGCCGAGGGGGACGTTGCCCGCCCCGTCGAGGCGCGGGACGTTGAACGTGGCGCCGAGCGACGAGACGTTGAGGCCGCCCACGAGGCCGTTGAGCACCATGTTGAAGTTGTTCTGGATGTAGTCGCGCACGAGCCGCGACACCTGATCGCGGAGCAGGCCGTTCGCGAGCGACGAGATGACGTTCACGATCACGCCCGTGAGGCCGCTGAACTCCGTGCGGATCGTGCCGACGGAGACGTTCACGGACCCGGCGCGCACGGAGGCGCGAGGCATCCCGCTGGCGGCCGAGAGGTCGAAGATGAGGTCGACGTCGAGGCTCGCGAAGCGCACCCAGCCGCTCGTGCTGAGGGTGCCGCCGATGCGGAGGCGGATGCCCACGTTCTCGAGGCGCACGTGCGCGCGCACGCCGCCGTCGACGAGCGTGAGCGACGTGGTGTTGGGCCCGTTGAGCTCGCGGCCGTCGTAGTTCACCGACGAGCGGAACACGCACGCGCAGCGGCCGAGGACGCAGACCTCCTGGTCGCACGAGTCCTTGAGGGGGTTGGCCGCGCGCAGCGAGGTGTCGAGCTGCTCGCTGAGCCCCGCGCTGTTGAGCACGGTCTGGAGGATGTCGTCGAGGGAGGTGATGGGCGTGAGGGGGTTGCCGTCGTCGATGCCCGCCTGCGTGAGCTGCAGCGACGCGCCGCTCGGGAGGAGCGCGCTCTCGGCCTGCCAGCGATCACTCACGAGCCACACGCAGGTGCGCACGTTCTCCATGCCGAGCGTGTCGGTGGCGCGCACCTCGACGAAGTTCATGCCGAAGCGCGAGGTCACCGTCGACGAGAAGCTCCCGTCGGCGCCGACCATCACGTCGCGGCCGCCCACGCGCACGGAGCGAACGCCGCTCGTGTCGGTGAGCGTCCCGCGCACCATGAGGGGCGCGCCGGGCGCGAGGTTCACCATCGTGGCGTCGCCCTCGCAGGTCACGCGAGGCCCGCTCGAGTCGACCACGAACGAGGTCATCTGGCTGAGCGCGCGGCCGCCCTCGGTCATGCCCGTGACGCGCACGGTGACGGTGTAGTGGCCCTCGACGGGGTAGTGGTACACCGCGGGGCGATCCATCTGGCCGCCCATGGGGGCGCTCTCGTAGGCGAGCGGCGGGTTCGTGATGCGGTTGCCGTAGGTGTCTTCGACGATGGAGTCGATGCGGATGTCGTCGTCGACGCGATAGACCATCTGGTCGGGGTTGCGCGCGATGCGCAGCGACGCGGGCAGCGACGGCGTCACCGTCAGCATCGCGCCGTCACCGGTCGCGCCCGGGAGCACGCAGCTCACGGTGTACATCCCCGCGCGCGTCGCCGAGACGTTCATCCCCATGACGCGGACGCCTTCGCCCGTGGGCATCGTCGCGACGGTGGGCCTCGCGTCGTTGACGGGGTTGCCCTCGGCGTCGACGACGGCGCAGGTCACGACGGCCTGGCCGCCCGCCGTGATGCTCGCGCGGTCGAGCGTGGTGGTGACCCGCGCGGGCGCGCCCGGCGTGATCGCGATCATCGCGGGCGTCTCATCGCGGAGCGAGCCCCCCATGAGGGAGCATCGCGCGGTGACCGTGCCCACGCGTGAGGCGATCACGCGGTCGCCGTCGCGACGCACCGAGGCCATCGGATCGAAGGCGATCTCGGTGCGGACCGACGCGCCGTCGAGCGTGACGCCCGCGCTGTTTCGCACGACGCAGCGCGCGTTGATCGACTCTCCGGCGCGCACGGTGGCGGGGGCCTCGGTGTCGATCGTCGCGGGCGTCGTGTCGGGCGTGGCGTCGGCGACGTCAGCGGGGCCCGAGTCCGCAGGCGGAGCCTCGGTGCCCGTGCCGCTCTCGGCGCACGCGATGAAGAGAAGGGGGGCGAACACACAGGGCAGCACTCGGCGCAGCGCGCGGAACATTCAGAGGTCCTCCGTTGGCGACGCGATAGGACCCGATGCGCGGGCGCTGCGTCAACACCCCCTCGCGCGATGCGGGCGATGAACCCCGCCGGGGAGAAACGGGTATCTTCACGCGGCGATGCTCTCCGTGGTCTTCGGCATGCTCGCGGCGGTGGTCTTCGTCGGCGCGAGGGTGCTCTACCGCCTGCCGGGCGCGTTCAGCCCCGACCGATTCCCCCGCACGGCGGCCGCGCTCGGCGCGGTGGAGCCCCGCATGGGCGCGGTCTACGGCGCGTTCGACGGCGTCCCCGTGTCCGTGCGTGTCATCGACGCCGCGGCGGCGAGCGCGACGCGCGACCACATCACGGTGCGCGCGCCGGCGCCGGGAAACGTCGCGCGGCTGACCCTGCGATCAGTCCCGCGCGAGATGCCCGACGCCGCGGCCGCGACCCCGCTCGGCGTCGGAGAGTTTCCGCGCGTGTACTCGGGCGAGGGGCACACGGCCGACGAGATCGACGCGCTGGTGCCCGACGACGTTCGCGTCGCCCTGCTCGCGCTCGCCGCGCCCGACGGCCGGGCGACCGAACCCGCGGCAGACCGCGCCTCGAACTACCGCGAAGACGGCCGCCGCGATGAAGACCGGATGAGCCTCGCGCGCCCCGTGTCGCTCGTGGTCGGAGGCGACGGCGTCGCGCTCTCCTTCGAGGCGCGGCGGGTGAGCGACGCGCAGCTGCTGGCGGCGGTCAACGCGGTGGCGCGCTGCGCCCGACGCGTGATGCTTCACGCCGTGACGAGCTTCGAGAGCTGATAGGTCGCCGCCGCGAGCGCGAAGCCGAGGACGTAGGTCCACGCGAGCGTGAAGAGCGCCCATCGCCACGACCGGGTCTCTCGCTTGATGGCGGCGACGGTGCTCATGCACTGGCAGGCGATGACGAAGAACACCATCAGCGAGAGCCCCGTCGCCGTGGAGTAGGCCGCGCTCCCGTCGGGCTTTCGAAGCTCTCGGAGGCGCACCGCGAGGGCCTCTCCGTCGTCGTCGACGTCTTCGAGCCCGGCGATCACGCCGAGGGTGCCCACCATGAGCTCGCGCGCGCCGAAGGAGCCCATGAGCCCCACGTTCATGCGCCAGTCGAAGCCCGCGACACGCGTCACGGGCTCGAGCGCGCGACCGAAGCCCGCGCCCACGCTGTGGTGCATCCGGGCCACGGAGGCGGGCATCGCCGAGGTGTCGCCCGCGCGGTCGAGGGCGGCGGGCATCGGGACGCTGAGGAGCGCCCAGAGCACCGCGCTCGCCACGAGGATCGTGGTGCCGACGTCCTTGAGGAACCGCAGCGCCGCGCGCCACCCGGTGCGCACGATGACGCGCGCTTCGGGCGTGTGGTAGCCGGGCATCTCGAGGAGGAGCGGAAGGGCCCGCCCGCGGGTGACCGTGCGACGGAGAAAGAAGCTCGCGACGAGGCCCGAGGCGATGCCGAAGACGTAGAGCGCGATGAAGGCCATCGCGCGGAACCACGCGCCCTTTGAAGCGAAGAACGCCGTGAGGAGCACGGCGTACGTGGGGATGCGCGCCGAGCAGGTCATGAGGGGAATGACCAGCATCGCCGTGAGCCGCTCGCGGGGGTCGCGGATGATGCGCGTCGCGGCGATCGCGGGGACGGCGCACGCGTGACCCGTGAGGAGCGGAACGAAGGCCCGCCCGCCGACCGCGCCGCGGAGAAATCGGTCGACGAGAAACACGCCGCGCGAGGTAGCCCGACGCGTCGAGGAGCTCCATCGCGACGGTGAGCACGACGATCTGCGGGAGGAAGGTGAGCACCGTCCCCGCGCCGCCGAGGAGGCCGTCGACCACGAAGGAGTGGAGCATCCCGGTGCCGAGGCGAGGTCCGACGATCCCCGCGATGGCGTGCATGAGCCCGTCGACGGCGGCGCTCGCGGGGTCGGCGACGAGAAACACCGCGCTGAAGAGCCCCGACATCAGCGCCACGAAGAGCAGCGGGCCGAGGTAGGGGTGGAGCATCCAGCGATCGATCCGCTCGGTGCGCACCCTCGCGCGGAGCGCGGCGTCTGACGCGTCGGAGCGATCTTTGAGCACGGAGCGACCGAGGGCGTCGGGGTCGAACGCGCGCGCGGGGGGCGCGCCGCGACCGAGCGCGTCGAGCGCGGCGTCGAGCACGGCGGCGCGCGACGCGGGTTCCTTCGCGCTCACGGCGAAGAAGCGCGCGCCCGTGGCGGCCTCGAGCGCGTCGAGGTCGAGCGTGCGGCCCTGCGCTTCGAGCACGTCGCGCTGCGTGGCCGCGACGATGAGCGGCACCTCCCTCGCGAGGAGGTCGCGCGTGAGACGGAGCCCGAGCGCGGGGCAGTTGGAGTCCATCACCTGCACGAGCACGGCGGGCGTCCCGGCGCGGTGGAGGTCGTCGAGGAAGCGCCGCGCGACGGCCTCGTCGGTCTCGCCCTCGACGCCAGAGGCGAGGGTGTAGAGCCCCGGGAGGTCGATCACGCGGAGGGCGCGTCCCCCGTACTCGACGCTCGCTTCGAGCACGTCGACGGTGATGCCTGGGAAGTTCCCCACGCGGGCGTCGCCGCCGGTGAGGAGGTTGTAGAGGCTCGACTTGCCCGCGTTGGGCCTGCCCACGAGCACCACGGCGACCGCGCTCGCATCGACGACGCGCTCGCCCGGCGCGTGCGCGCCCATCTCGCAGGCGGGGCTCACGTCGCGGACCCCGCGAGCATCACGCTGCGCGCGAGCTCGGCGTCGATCGCGAACTCGGCGCCCGTGTCGACGCGCACGTGCAAGGGCCCGCCGAGCGCGGCCCGACGGAGCACCGTCACCTCGCGGCCCGGCGAGATCCCGAGCGCGTCGATCCACGCCCTCTCATGCGGGGGAAGCTCCAACGACGCGATCACCCCGCGTTGACCAGAGCGCAGCGCGCCAAGCGAGGAAGAATCGATCTTGAGAGTCATTCTCACGATTGAGACCTTTACCACCGGCCTTCCGAGTCGGCAACGGGCGACTCCGTCTCACGCGCGCTCCCTCCCGGTCAATCCCCCGCGCGACGTCCGCCGGAGGCGCGCCGCGCGCCGCTGGGGCATCGCCACGCGCCGCTCGGCCGCGGAGGCCAACACCTCTGGCGCCTCGAAGGGATATGGTCTGCGCGTGCTGATCCCCGACGCCACGGACCTCTCGTCGCTCGTGCGAGACACGGTGCGCGAGGCAACGCGCTCGTGGCGCTTCCCCGCGACCCTCGTGCTCGGCGTGAGCCTGGGCCTCGTGGAGCTCCGCGCGACGGGCCGCACCGCGGGCTTCGTGTTCGGCCCCGCCGCGGCGATCTACACGCTGCTCCTCGGGCCGCTCCCGTGGCGCGCCCTCGTGCCGCTCGAAGCCGACGGTCGCCGCGGCGAGAAGCTGGTGCGCTGGTGCATCGCCGCCGCCGTGGGGACGGGGCTCTTCTACCTCCTCATCGGCGCGTACCGGGCCTTCGCCGTCGCCGCCGACATGCGCTCGATCTACACGCTCGGTCACGCGCGCGAGTCGCTCGTGGCGTGGCTCCTCTTCCTCATCGGCGGCTGGGGCCTCGCGCGAGACATCCAGCTCGAGCAGCGCCTCGACCTCACGCTCGGCTCTCACCAGCGCCTCTCGGCGGAGCTCGCCGCCGCGCGCCTCGACGCGCTCCGCGCGGACCTCGATCCCCACTTTCTCTTCAACGCGCTCAACGCGATCGCGAGCCAGTGCGCGTCGGACCCCGTCGCCGCCGAGGACAACATCGTGCGCCTCGCGACGCTGCTCCGCGCCGTGCTCGACACGCGCCGTCAGCCCCTGCACGCGCTCGACGACGAGCTCGCCCTCGCGAACGACTACGTGGGGATCTTGAAGGCCCGCTACCCCGTGCTCCGCGTGAGCTTCGAAGTCGCCCCCGAGGCCGCGGGTGTGAAGGTGCCGCCGCTGCTCCTGCAGCCGCTCCTCGAGAACGCCGTGAGGCACGGCCGCATCGAGCACGGCGAGATCCGCGTCGAAGTGAGGCGTGACGGCGACGCGCTCGTGGTCCGCGTGCGGAGCCCCGGCGCGTTCCGCGGCCCGCGCGACGGCGGCATGGGCATCGACCTCGTGCGACGCCGCGTCGAGCTCGCCTGGGGAGACGACGGCACCTTCGCGATCGACACCGACGGCGACGCCACCGTCGGCACCGTAACCGCCCGCCGCGCCTTCGTCGCGCGCCCCGAGGAGACCCGCACATGACCGCCTCCGCAGTGATCATCGACGACGAGGCGCCCGCCCGAAGCCGACTCTCTCGCATGCTCCGAGACTCGCTGTCCGACCGCATCGAGCTCGTCGGCGAAGCGGCCGACGGAGAGGCCGGCCTCGCGCTGATCGAGGAGCGCAACCCCGACCTCGCCTTCGTCGACGTGCAGATGCCCGACCTCGACGGCATCGCGATGGTCACGCGCATCCCCGCGCCCGCGCCGTACGTGATCTTCACGACGGCGCACGACCGCTACGCCCTCGACGCCTTCGACGCCGGCGCCATCGACTACCTGCTCAAGCCCTTCGACGCGGCGCGGCTCATGCGGGCCGTCGCGCGCGCCGAGTCGCTCGGGATGCGAGCCCGCGCCGAGGAGGTGCTCGCCCCGCTCCGCGCGCGCGCCGCGTCGACGCCGCGCGTGCTGGCCGACAAGCTCCCGATCACCGCGAGCGGTCGCGTGCTGCTCGTCCCCGTGGCCGAGATCTCTCACTGCGTGGTCGAGCACGAGCTGGTCACCGTGCACACGCAGAAGGCGAGCTACACGACCGACTACACCCTGGCGGCGCTCGAGGCGCGCCTCGACACCACGCGCTTCTTCAGGGCGCACCGCGCGCTGCTGGTGAACCTCGATCACGTCGCGGCCATCGACGACATGGCGGGCGGCAAGGTCATGCTCGTCACGCAGGCCGGCGCGCGCCTCGAGGTGTCCCGCCAGTCGAGCCGGAGGCTCCGCGCGCTCCTCGGCGTGTGACCCGCGGAACTTTCTCGCCGAGCCTGTAAGCGCGCGCGTCGCGGCTGCGTTCTGAGCGCACCATGACGACACGACGCTCGCTCCTCCTCGCGCTCTCCTTCCTCGCTTCGACCGGCTGCGCCTCCACGCAGCGCAGACCGCAGGCGCCGGACCTCGTGGCCCTCGATGGTGCGCTGGCCAACCGCTTCGTCCCCGCGTCAGAGCGGAGCGACGTGGTAGCGCGCATCCGCATCGCGGTCCCCTCGACGGGCCTGCTCCAGCGGCCTCCGATCAACGTCGCGCTGGTGATCGACACCTCGGGGTCGATGGAGGGCCACGCCATCGAGAACGCCCGCGCCGCGAGCGCCGCGCTCCTCGACACGCTGCGCGACGGAGACCGCTTCTCGCTCGTGACCTTCGACTCCCGCGCCGAGGTGCTGCTCCCGTCGTTCACGCTCGACACGACCTCGCGCGCCGAGGCGCGCCGTCGCATCGACGGAATCCAGGCGCGAGGCACCACCGCGATGGCCGAGGGCCTGAGGCTCGGGGTGCTCGAGGTGATGCGCCACCACGACCCCGCGGGCATCAACCGCGTCGTGCTCCTCGGCGACGGCGTCCCCAACGAGCGCGCGGGCATCGAAGACACGGCGACGAGCGCGGGCGCGCGCGGCGTGACCATCACGGCGCTCGGCCTCGGGCTCGACTACGACGAGACGCTCATGGGCGCGGTGGCGCAGCGCTCGGGGGGACGCTTCCACTACGTCGAAGACTCGGCGACGGTGGCGCAGCTCTTCCGCGAGGAGGTGCTCCGCATGGAGCGCGTCGTCGCGCGCAACGCCGTCGCGGTGCTCACGCCGGGCCCTGGCGTCGAGGTCCAGAACGTCGTCGGCGTCGAGGCCACGCGCACCGACGCGGGCATCGTGATCTCGCTCGGCGACGTCACCGAAGGGGCCGCGCGCGACCTGATCGTTCGAATGAAGGCGCCCTCACGCCGCAACGGGGCCTCCGTCGAGCTCCTCGACGTGTCGCTCGGGTACGACGACGCGGTGGCGGGTGCCGGACACGTCGAGCGTCGCACCTTCCTCGGCGCGCGGGCCTCTTCGAACGCCGAAGAGCGCGCCGGTGGTCGCAACGAGGACGTCGAGCGCACAGCCGCGCGCGCGCAGCTCGCGGCGGGCACCCTCGCGGCGATCCGCGACGCGCGCACGGGTGACGTGGCGCAGGCGCAGGCGCACCTCGACAGCGTGCTCGACGCGGCTCGCGAGTGCGCGCGTCGCGATCGTGACGGCGAGCTCGAACGTCGCGTCGCCTCGCTCCGCGGACTCCGCGGCGCGCTCCCGAGCGTGGCGCCGTCAGCGACGACGCCCGAGGCCGCCCCCGCAGCAGCGGTTCGCGTCGCGCACAGCGAGGCGCTGAGCACGCTGTCGGGCGAGTGATCGACACGCCGCGCTCGCTCCTGAAGTCGCGTCGACGCGCGACGATGGAACCGCGACCCCAGCCGCGCCAACCGGCGCGACTTCAAGAGCGAGCGCGGCGCACCAGGCGTTTCGAGTGGGAGAGACGAGGGGGCGAGGCGAGGGGAGAACGGGGCGGGCTCAGTCTCCGGCGATGGCGACGTCGTCGCCGACGCGGCGTCCCTCGGAGTTCACCCGCGCGAGGCGGAGCTGGATCCCGCGGGCTCCGAGGTGCGTCCACGCGACGGCGAACTCGCTGCCGCTCCAGGCGAGCGACGGGAAGAGGCCGAGCGCGCCAGCCGTGAACCGGATGGGGTTCCTCGCCGGTACGCCCTGCGCGTCGAGGCGGTTGAAGAACACGTCGGCGCCGTCGCCTCCGATGCGCACGTAGGTGAGGCCGTACTGCGCGCCGCTCCACGCGAGCGAGGTCTGCGTGAAGTACGCGTCGCGCGGGGTGAGCTCCCGTCGCGGCACCGCGATCGACCCGGGCGCGACCCCGGCGAACGCGAGGCGAGACAGCGGCGCGTCCTCGTCGAGCGGGACGGCGTCTTCCCACACGAAGCCGAAGTGGCCCTTCGCCCACGCGAGCGAGACGTTGCCGTTCTGCCCCTGCGCGTTGGCGACCTTGAAGGGCTGCGACGACTCGCCGCCCGCGCCCACCCGCGCGAACACCGTCTGACCGGCGTCTCCGCGAGGTCCCTGCGCGCTCCACCCCAGGCCGTAGCCGTCGCCCATCGAGCGGATGTCGAAGAGCCCCGTGGGGATCACGTGCTCGGCCGCGGCCCGCTCCTCGCCGACGCGCCCGCCGTCGGTGCCGACGCGCGCGAAGCGGATCGAGAGCTCCGAGGGAGAGCTCGCGTGATACCAGGCGAGGGCGTAGTCGTGACCGCTCCAGACGACGCGCGACGCGAGGTCGATGCCGGGCTGCTGCGACACCTTCGTCGCCGCGCCGCGAGGGTTGCCCGCGCGATCGAGGCGGAGCACCCACGACGTGATGTCGTCACCCACGTCGGTCCACGTGACGGCGTAGCCGTCGGGGCTCGCGGCGAGCGAGGGGAGCACCTTGAGCGAAGACCCGCGCGTCAGCCGCACGGGCTGTCCGATGCGCTGCCCGTTGGCGCCGGCCCGCGCGAAGTAGATCTCCGCGGTCTCCTCGTCGATGGCCGACCAGGCGACGGCCCAGCCCTCGCCGTTCCACACGAGCGACGGCGAGATGGGGAGGGCGTCGTCGCGCGTCCCGGGCTCGTTCGATGCGCGCGCGAGGAGGCTCGACACGCCGTGTGTATCGACGCATCGATCGCCGCGCCCGCACGAGAGGTCACCCACGCAGAAGACGCCCGACGCGGCGCAGGTTCCGCCCCCGACCTGCACGCGGCTGAAGGCGCGCGCGTGCGCCGCGGGGCGCTGCGCGTGACGCGAGGGGCAGCAGTTGTGCGACGCGACGAGGCCGAGCGCAGCGGCGCCCACGACCCCCGCAGCGATCATTGCGGTGGCGCGCGGCGCGCGTGCGACGTAGCCCCGCGCGAGGTGGACGAGCATTCCTGTGACGGTGACCGGTCTTCTCATTGAGCCTCCAGAGGTCGCGTACGATGCGCCGTCACCGCATCGTTGCCAAGTGCGGCCGCTCAGGGAGGCGTCGGCGCCGGGCACCCGAAGGCCGCCGCGAGTCGCGATCCCCCCGACGAGCCGTGGATCTCATCGCACGTGGGCCCGTGAAAGATGATCTCGCGGTGGGTGTCGTCGCTCCAGTCCCAGCCGTTCATGTGACGAACGTCGCGGTAGAGGCTGTGCCCGTCGAGGCGCACGTCGACGAGGTCGGGGTCCGGCGGCGCCGCGTCGAGGCGCAACGTGCAGTCGGCGAGGGCCTGCGTGACGCGGCCGAGCTCGCTCACGAGCTCCGTGGCGGAGGTGGCGTTGTAGTAGCGGGTCATGCCCCCGCGCGGACGGCCTCCGGCGTCGGCCATGTCGTTGAGCACGTCGGCGAAATCCTGCGTGCCGTTGAGCCCGATGACGAAGGTGCGCACGCCCATCGACGCGAGCGAGCGCACCTCCGCGATGGCGGGCGGCGCGTCGAGGCAATTGATGCGCGCGAAGGTGTTGCTCGGCGAGCAGAGCGACGGACCGCCCGTGCAGCGGCACGTCGTGTAGTCCGCGGTGAGGTTGCAGTTGGGGCCGCCGTCTGTCGCGAGGATCACGTAGCGATCGCCGACGAGGTCGGGGTGCCCGAGATACCAGTCGCGCACGAGCCTGAGGGCGAGCGTCGTCGGAGTCGGTCCGCCGGGGAGCGTGGTGTTGAAGCGGTCGAGGATGAGCGGGATTCGCGCGGGCGCGGGCTCGAGCTCGAGCGCCCGCGGAACGGTGCAGACCTCTTCGGGCGAGTACGCGCCGGCGTCTCTCGGCGCAGGCGCCGCGGGGAAGAAGGTCATGCCCACCGAGAGGTCGTCGCCGAGGCGCGGCAGAGACATCTGAAGCGCCGTGCGGAGCGCGTCCCACTTGGGCTGACCGTCGGTGGTGGCGTCGGCCATGCTGCCCGAGCGATCGATCACCAGGATCACCGTCGCGTTTCGTCGCGTGAGGGCCACCGACACGCCGCCGCAGTCTGCGTCGGGGGGACGTACCGGACGCGCGTCGGGCGGCATGTACACCGCGATGTCTTCGATCGGCGGCGCGTCCGCGACGATGACGCTCGGGGGGCGCCCGCTGTTGGGGCATGCGGCCGTCGCGAAGGCGAGTGCGAGGGTGCAGGCGATGTGGCGGCTCACCGGCGCATCGTACATCGCGCCGCGCGCGAGACCTAGACCGCGTCGGGACGGATCGCGAAGAGCGGGTGCTGATAGAAGAAGAACCAGCTGAAGGCGCAGTGCGCGACGACGCAGGGGATGAGGCGCCCCTGGCCGAGGTGCATCGTCGAGAAGCTCGGGGCGCTCTCGTCGTCGTCGTCGCGATCGGGCACCGGCGCCGCGCGAACGATGTAGAGCCCGCCGAACACGAGGCCCGCGAGGAGCGCGAGAAGCCCCACCGCGACGTTGCCCGTCCCGGTGTGGGCGAGGCCGAAGAGCAACGCCGCGGCGAGCCACCCGCGGACCTTGCCGAAGCGCTCCGCGAGGGCCCGCTGGATCCCCGCGCGCCACGCGATCTCCTCCGACGCGGCGAGGAGGAGAACGAGGGCTCCGCGCTGCCATCCCCGCACGCCGGCGCTGCGTGAGAACGCCTCGCACGAGCGGTTTCGCAGCCACTCCGCGGCCACGCCGAGGCCCGTCGCGTCGGGACGCGGGATCCACGCGCCCCTCGACGAGCAGAGCCGCAGGAGGTTGTCAGGCTCCGAGGGCGCGATCCACCACTGCGTGAGCGCGGCGACGGGGAGGTACACGCACGCCGCCGCGAGGATGGCGACCGTGAAGTCTGCGCTGCGATACTGGACGGCGCCGAGGAGCATCCCGTCTTCGTTGAGGAGCCAGAGCGCGAGGCCCGCGGCGACGAGGCACGCGCCGCCGTGCACGGCCCAGAGCGCGGAGCCGCCGAGGCGGTACGACACCGCGGGCACGAGGAGGCAGAGGGCGAAGACGATCCAGCGTTGGGCGCTCATTGGCGCGCGGAAGCTACACCGAAACCGAGCGCCCGCGCGATGCGCCGCGCGCGATGCGGTCACACCCTCAGGCGCAGGGGGTTGAAGTCGGTGTTGGTGTCGAAGAAATCCTCGTGCTCGGCGCGCTTGAGGTGGGCGACGACCACGTAGGTGACGGGCGTGAAGAGCGTCTCGACGGCGCACTTGATGAGGTAGTTGTTGATGCCCACCTCGATGACCTGCGCGACGCTCCACCCGGGCTGACCGAGGAACGCGAGCGGATAGAAGATCGCGCTGTCGACGAGCTGGCCCACGACGGTGCTCCCGATGGTGCGGGTCCAGAGGTGCTTGCCGCGCGTGAGGATCTTCAGCTTCGCGAGCACGTAGCTGTTCACGAACTCGCCGGTCACGTACGCGACGAGGCTCGCCGCGACGACGCGCGGGAGCTGGCCGAGGATCGCGTGAAAGGCGCCCTGGTTGGGCCAGTCGGGGGCCGGGGGCATCACGTCGGCGAGCCAGAAGACGCCCGACGCGAGGGCGGCGCAGGCGAAGCCGATCCAGATGACCCTGCGGCTCCGGGCGTAGCCGTACACCTCGGTGAGCACGTCGCCGAAGATGTAGCTGACGGGGAAGACGAAGATGCCGCAGCCCATCTTGTGGCCCGCGACGATGGCCACCTTGGCGGCCACGAGGCTGCTCGTGACGAGCGCGGTGACGAAGACTCCGACGATGAGGTCGAGGTATCGAAAGCTCGCGTCTTTGTGGGGCGCGGCGGGCTGAGCGGTGTCCTCCATGAGCGGGGCGCGAGTGTGCAATAGGCGCCGGTCGAGGTGCGTGATATTCGAAGCCGAGGAGCCACCGCGATGACGTGCGGAATGACCCTTGAGCTCGGCCTCGAAGGTTTGCGTCGCGTGTACAAGTCGAGCAGCGAGGGCGTCGACGTCGTCGATGAGGTGCACCTCGACGTGGCGGTGCTCCCGGTGCTGTCCGACGGCGCGATGCGAGAGATCGTGCGAGAGATGCTGCGCGAGGGCGGGTGGAGCGCGCGCGACGACGGCTCCCTCGAGAAGACCTTCGGCGGCGCGGTGGCCACGCTCTCGCCCGACGGCGCGAAGGTCACCGTGCGCGTCGCGAGCGCGTCGACGGTGAGCGCGCAGGTGACGGTCTCGACCGCGGCCGACGAGAAGGTCTCCGAGGCCGAGCGCGCCGCCGAGCTTCAGGCGAAGGAGCGCGTGAAGGAGCTCGCGCGACGCGAGCGAGAGCGGCTCGCCGCGGCGAACGTGAAGACGCTCACGGCACAGGAGCCCGCGGTGCGGGCCGAGGTGCAGCGGGCCCTCAATCGGACGTACCGCAAGGCCCTCGAAGAGCGCGCGCGGCAGATGGGCGAGGTCGAGTCGATCGACGAGCGCGGCCAGCAGGGCGGCAGCTACGAAGTGACCGTGGTGGTGAAGGCATGAAAGAGGCGCGCACAGACCGTCGAAGGGTCACCATGCGGTATCGCCACGACGGCGTCTCGGGGCGCACGACGCTGGTCATCGACGTCGACGTTCCCGAAGACGAGATGCCGCACGAGCATCGGCAGGAGCTTCGCGAGATGGCCGAGGAGGTGCTCGGGCTCCCGCTCGGGTCGCTGCCCGAGGATGTGACCGTGAACCTCCGGCGCGCGGGTCACGCGCACCCCGAGGGCGGCGATCACGACCACGGTCACGAGCACGAGGAGGGGGGAGAGGTGGCGAAGCGGGCGGCGGCGAAGTCGGCGGGTTGACGGGCGGAGGCCCCGACGCGGTCGGAGGGTCACTCCTCCATCGTGGCGAGCACCTCGCGCAGGCGGGTGAGGGCCTCGGCGTGGATCTGCGAGACGCGCGACTCGGTGACGCCGATGGCGATGCCGATCTCGCGGAGCGTGCGGCCGTCGTCGTAGTGGAGGTGGAGCACCTCGCGGTGACGCGCCGTGAGCTGCGCCATCGCGGTGTCGATGCGCGCGCGGTCTTCCTTCGAAGAGTAGAGGGTCTCGGGGGCGTCGTTGGCGGGCTCCGAGAGCGGGTCCTCGTCCTCGTTGAAGGGCGAGGCTTCGCTGCGCGACGCGGTGGCGTGGAGGCGGTCGACCTGGTGCCGATACTGCGAGAGCGTGAGCCCCATCTCGGCGGCGATCTCGCGCTCCTCGGGCACGTAGCCCGTGCGGTTCTGGAGCTCGGTGCGGGCGACGGCGGCGCGCTTCGCGAAGGTGCGCTGGTCGCGCGTCAGGGGGTCGTGGGCGCGGAGCTCGTCGAGGATGGCGCCGCGGATGCGGTGGTCGACGTAGGCGTCGAAGCTCTCCATGCGCGTCGGGTCGAACTTGAGGAAGGCGTCGAGGAGACCGCAGCACCCGGCGCTGACGAGGTCGCCGACGTTGACGTGGCGCGGGAGCTTGCGCGCGATGCGAGCCGCGTGGCGCTGCACGCGAGGCAGATACTTCTCGGCCATTTCGTTGGTGAGAGTCGTGTTGGCGCGAGGGGCGCGAGGGGCGCGAACGGCACGGGCGGGCTTGCGCGAAGTCACGGGGGTGGGGTGCGTCATCGTCGTCTCTCCGGGCTGGGCTTAAAGCACCGGACGTGCCACGAATTTGACCGCCAACGATCAGCTTCGTGACGTGCCAGCCGGCCCTCACCCCAGCCGGATGACATGGGTCCAAAACAACCCATTACGTTCAAAATAGCTAAAATTACCGATGATTGATGGAGGGTACTTCAAGACCCCCTGCGACGGGTCACAGAAAACCCGCTCAGATGTTCATGTCAAGGGATTGGCGGTTCGCTCGACAAGCGACGGTTTTGACGCTCTCGCGCTCGATGACGCGAGGCGATCGGCCGATAGAGCGGTCGTCAGCGCGGTTCGGGGGCGACGGAGGGGGACGAGACCGTGGGCGTCGCGGCCGAGCTCGGCCCCGAGGAGAGGGGCGGTGCGGACGTCGTCGACGAGATGGTCGCCGCGCCGGAGGGGGGCGGGGCGAGGGGACCGCTCGTGTTGGCCGATCCGCCGTCGAGGTCGGAGGCGGGGATGAGGCTCACGCGGGTGGGGGCGAGCGTGTCGCCGAACCAGGCGAAGAACTCGAGGAGGCGGCGCTTCCGGTCGGGGGGGATGTAGTCGAAGTTCGAGCCGCGGTCGGTGACCTCCCAGAAGTCGCGCGACGAGATCGCGAGCATCTCATCGCGGATGCTCGCGAGGCGGGCGGGCTTCTCGTTCCGCATGTCGACGAAGACCTCGCGCGCCGCGCCCTCGTCGCCGTGGAGGAGGTAGTAGGTCGCGAGCCGCACCTGGGCCTTGCGCACGCCGCGGAGGGAGGCCTCGCGCGAGGCTCCCTCGCCCTCCTTGTCGACCTGGAGAAAGATCCGAAGCAGCTCGTGGCGCTCGGTCACGCGGAGGTCGAAGGCGAGCTCGTTGAGCGCGCTGAGGTCATACGCGGCGGTCTCGAGCACGAAGCCGAGGTCCATGTGAAACGCGAGCTGGCCGTAGTACTTGAAGTACCGCGCCATCTCGATCGCGTAGCGCCCCTCGCGGCGCTTGAGCGCGGCCTCGGCCAGGAGGCGGTACTGGTTCAGCACGTTGTAGGCGGTGCGCACGTCGCGGGCGTTCACCGTCGAGCGGAGGTACGTGTTGAAGAACTTCACGCAGAGCTCGACGACGCGGGGGTCGTGCGCGTCCATCGCGCGCTCGGCCAGCTCCCTCGTATGGATCGAGACGACGTAGCAGATCTCGCGGTTCGACCCGAGCGCGGCCTGGTAGACCGTCTGGAGCTGCCGCAGGACCTTGAACTCGAACCACGAGCGGTCGCGCGCGAGCTGGTCGAGCACGTCGCGCGACATCGACACGAAGTCGGGGTCGTGGGCCACGTGGTCGCTGATCTGAAACCAGTCGAGCGGCAGGCCCGACTTCTCGCCGAGGTACTCCCGCGCGAGCTCGCCGAGGGCGTTGACCGAGGCCATCGCGATGGCGCCGTCGTGGTTGGCCATCGCGTTGAGCGCCACGTCCGAGAGCTGCTCCGTCCCGTCAGAGGCCGTGTGCTGGATGCCCTCGGTGTTGGCGCGCGCCTGCGTGACCTTCGCGGGCGCCCCGGAGACCGCGGACATCGTCTCGCGACGGATGCGCGACACGATGTTCATCGGGTTCACGAAGTCGAACACGAACGCGAAGTAGGGCAGGAGGAGCAGCATGCTCACGGCCATGAGCACGAGCGACAGGATCGTGGCGTTGACCGGGTGGTGCGTCGGCTGCCACGTGAGGGCCACGAGCATGCTGTTGATGCCCGAGAGCACGAAGAGCCCCATCACCGCGAAGTTCACCCGCGCGCGGAAGAAGAGCTCCGTGATGCGGTGCGTGTAGCGGTTCGATGCGAGCTCGACGATGATCGCCACGACGGAGATCGCCACGCCGAGGATGGACGTGACCACCTGGCCGACATCCGAGAGCGCCTGCTCGGCGCGCTCCTGCGTGAAGTGCGTCAGGAGGTAGAAGATCCCCGGGGAGCCGTCTCGCGCGTCGAGGCGCCACGAGAAGAGGAGCAGCCCGAGCGACGCCGTGGCGAGGGCCGAGAGCGGCTGGAGCCACACCCGCGACGAGCGTCGGAGCTCGACGCTCTTGCTGCCGAGACGGGACCCCGTGTCGGCCGTCGCCGTGGCGTGGCCCTCGCGCGGAGGGTCGTCGATCGATTCCGGTCCGTGGTCGGGCCCCTCGGGAGACACGGCGCGGGAGTATCTACCCGACGCCCGGTCTCACGGGAGGAGATTCGATGCGTCGGCGCCCCGAGACCGCCACGCAGACGCCTTCGGGGTGAAGGTTTCTCCTCCCACCGGCCGCGGTCTCTGCCCCGCGTGAGGCGCTTGTGGTCGCGAGGCGGAACTGCGACAGTCCGCGTGAGACCCAATGCTTTACCGCAAGACAGGCCTCGCGCCCCTCGCCACGCTGGTCGCCGCTGCGCTCGCCGCGACGGACGCCCGCGCCATCATCAATCAGGTCGACGGACAGATCGTCCCGACGGACCTCGCGCTCCAGAGCTGCCTCAACAAGGCCGCGACCCCGAGCACGTCGAACCCAGCGCCAGGAGAGGGCGTCGGGCTCCTCGACTCCGTGGCCGACGCCGCGACCTCGCCGCAGACCTTCGTGCCCGCGCCCCGCGCGAGCGATGGACGGCGCATCGCGCAGTTCACCATGGTGGGTGAGGGCGCCGGGTATCGCGACCGCTTCGGCTGGTACAACGTGGGCGACTCGCCCTACGTCGCCGCGAGCCGCTACGAGATCTTCTCGTGCCGCGACGCCTATCTCGGCGTGGGCTGCGCGTGCCCGTGCCCCACGGGGCCGAGGACGGCGGTGCCCGCCGCGAGCGCGTGCACGACGTGGGTGAACGCGAACATCACCGAGCTCGATTTCGACTGCTTTCAGCGCATGGGCCGGTGGCGCGGGGGCCCCGTGGCCTTCTACATGATGACCCCGGAGCTCGTCGCGGGCGGGCAGGACAACAACTGCGCCGAGGTGAACTCCACGCGCAACCGCGTCTACTCGACCGACAACTCGGTCAACGACGACGGCGACTACGTCCACTTTCTCATCTACCGCTCGCGCGCCTTCACCAACGGCTACTACATGGGCTGGGAGGACCTCTTCCGCGGCGGCGACAACGACTTCGAGGACATCCTCGTGCGCGCCATCGGCCTCGTGCCCACGTGCATCCCCGTCCCCGAGGTCTGCGACGGGCGCGACAACAACTGCAACGGCTCCATTGACGAGGGCCTCGGCACCTCGACCTGCGGCGTCGGCGCGTGCATGCGCACGGTGCCCGTCTGCTCGGGCGGCCGGACGCAGTCGTGCACGCCGGGCACCGCGACCGCCGAGCTCTGCGACGGCATCGACAACAACTGCAACGGCTCCATCGACGAGGGCGTCTCGCGGGCCTGCACCACGTCGTGCGGCGCGGGCACGCAGTACTGCTCCATGGGCGCGTGGGGCGACTGCGTCGGCCGCACGATCCCCACGGCGGAGGTCTGCGACAACGTCGACAACGACTGCAACGGCATGATCGACGACGGCCTCACGCGCACCTGCCGAACGGGGTGTGGCACCGGCGTCGAGACCTGCACCGCGGGCGCGTGGGGCGGATGCACCGCGCCGACGCCCACCACCGAGATCTGCAACGCCATCGACGACGACTGCAACGGCCTCGTCGACGACCGCGTCGCGACGCGTCCGTGCACCGCGAGCGAGCTCGTCGGGCGCTGCGGCACCGGCACGGCCCGCTGCATCGGCGGCGCCTTCGTCTGCGACGCGCCCGCGGGGCGCACGGAGATCTGCGACGGCGTCGACAACGACTGCGACGGCATGATCGACGACGGCGTGCCCGACGGCGGACCGTGCGGCTCGTCGCAGGGGACCTGCCGTCAGGGCCGCTTCGTGTGCCGCATGGGTCGCTACGTGTGCGAGGGCGCCACGACGGGCGGCACCGAGACCTGCAACGGCATGGACGACAACTGCAACGGCCTCGTCGACGAGGGTGACCCCGGCGGCGGCGGCACGTGCATGACGGCCGAAGGGGGCGAGCGCCTCTGCGCCGCAGGGACGCAGCACTGCCGCGACGGCCGCCTGCGCTGCGAGGGCGGCACCGTCTCGCGCACCGAGGTCTGCAACTGCATGGACGACGACTGCGACGGGATGATCGATGAAGACCTCCCCGGCGCAGGCGGGCTGTGCCCCGGCGGCGGCCGCTGCATCGGGTGCGGCTGCCGGAGCCCGTGCCTCAACGACGAGCTCTCGCGCTGCTCGCTCGGCCTCGTGTGCAACGCCGACAACTTCTGCGTGCCTCCGCTCTGCGGCGGCGTGCTCTGCACCGAGACGCAGACCTGCGTGAGCGATCGCTGCGTCGACCAGTGCACGGCGCTCAACTGCGAGGCCTCGGGCCGCGTGTGCCGTCGCGACGGCGGCGCCGCGCGCTGCGTCGCGAACAACTGCTACGAGAACCCCTGCGCGGGGCTCCAGATCTGCCGCAACGGCGCGTGCGTGAACAACGGCTGCGCCACCACGCGCTGCGCGACGGGGCAGTTCTGCCGTCCCGACGCGACCGGTCGCGGGGTGTGCGTGCCGAGCTGCGGCGACGTGCGCTGCGGCCCCGGCGAGTCGTGCCTCGACGGGCGTTGCAACGCCGATCCCTGCGCGGGCGGCGCGTGCATGTCGGGCCAGGTCGGTCGCGTCGTCGAGGCGCGGCCGCGCCGCGAGATCGACCCCTGCGCGAACGTGGGCGTGCCCGCGGGGCGCGTCTGTTCGAACGGACGCGTCGTCGACGACCCGTGCACCGGCGTGACCTGCCCCGGCGCGCCGGCGATCGTGTGCCGCAATGGTCAGTGCGTCGATCCGCTCATCGTCCCGGTGCAGCGCGATCGCGTCGTGGGGTCGGGCGGCTCGTGCGCCGCGCGCCCCGGTGATCGCTCGCGCGGCGAGCTCGCGTTCGCGCTCCTGGCGGCCGCCGTCGCGCTCACGAGGGCGCGACGCAGGCGGGGCCTTCGCACGGCGGGAGGTGTGCGATGAAGCGCGCGCTGCTCGCCGCCCTCTCGCTCGTGGCGCTCTCGCTCGGGTGCGAGGCTGACCCGTACTGCCTCAACTGCGACTTCGACGCGTCGCGCGTCGACGCCTCGCGTGACGTGCTCCCGCGCGACGTGAACGGCCCCGAGACCTGCACCCCTTCGGGGATGGAGGTCTGCGACGGCCGTGACAACAACTGCAACGGCCGCGTCGACGAGGGCTTCGAAACCGCGACGGACCCGCTCAACTGCGGCCGCTGCGGGAACGACTGCCGACGCGCGCACAGCATCCCGTCGTGCGTGACGGGCACCTGCCGCGTCCGCCAGTGCGACTCGGGCTGGTACGACCTCGACATGAACGCCGACAACGGCTGCGAGTACGGCTGCACGCCCACGGGGACGCGCGAGCTCTGCGACGGTCGCGACAACGACTGCAACGGCCTCGTCGACGAGGGCTTCGACCTCATGAGCGACCGCGCGAACTGCGGCCGCTGCGGCAACGGCTGCGTCTTCGCGCAGGCCGAGGCCGCGTGCGTCTCGGGCGTGTGCCGCATGGGCGCGTGCCGACCGGGCGCGGTGAACCTCGACATGAGCCCCGACAACGGCTGCGAGTACGCGTGCACGCCGTCGGGGCCCGAGGTCTGCGACGGCCGCGACAACGACTGCAACGGCCGCGTCGACGACGGCTTCAACACCATGACCGACCCGCTCAACTGCGGGTCCTGCGGCCGGTCGTGCAGCACGATGGGCGCGCGTCCGACCTGCGTCGCCGGCGCGTGCACGATCCCCGCGGGGGCGTGCCTGCCGGGCTACGCGGACATCAACCGCGACCCCGCCGACGGGTGCGAGTGGCGCTGCGGCGACCCGACCACCGGGCGCACGGGCCCCGAGCAGTGCAACGCGCGCGACGACGACTGCAACGGCCTCATCGACGACGGCACCGTGGCGGGCGTGGGCGACGCGTGCGGCCCGTCGACGATGGGCGTCTGTCGCCGCGGCGCGCAGGTCTGCGAGCGCGGCGTGCTTCGCTGCGTCGGCGCGACGATGCCGGGCACGGAGTTCTGCAACAACCTCGACGACGACTGCGACGGCGTGGTCGACAACGCCGCCGTGGGGCGCCCGCTGCCGGGCACCGGGCCCGCGACGCTGTGCGGCAACAACGTGGGCGCCTGCGGCTTCGGCCACTTCGACTGCGTGCGCGGCGCGATCGTGTGCACGGGCGAGACGGGCCCCTCGACGGAGGTCTGCGACGGCATCGACAACGACTGCGACGGTCGCGTCGACGAGGACCTCGTCACGCCGCCCGCGGGCTTCCGTTGCAACCGTCGCGGCAGCGAGACGACGGGCGTCTGCGGCACCGGCACGGGGCTCCGTCCGTTCTGCGGCGGCACGCCCGGCTGGCAGTGCGAGTATCCGCCCACGTACCGCGACCTCGACCTCGAGGCGCTCTGCGACGGGCTCGACAACAACTGCGACGGCGTCGTCGACGAGGGCTGCCTGCGCTCCTTCGGATCCGAGGTCCGGCTCGACCGTCTCGCGGCGGCGAACTCGATTCAGCCGACGATCACGGGCTCCGGTCGCAACGTGGGCGTGGCCTACCTCGACCGGCGCAACGGCAACGCGGACATCTACTTCACGCGCTCGCTCGACGCGGGCGCGTCGTGGTCGAGCGACGTGCGGCTCGATACCGGCGCGGCGGGCGCGTTCGACAGCGTGCAGCCGGCCCTCGCGTGGTCGGGCACCGACGTCTTCTCGGCGTGGGGTGACTTCCGCGGCCCCGTCGATCCGACGGAGTTCCGTCAGATCTACACGAACACGTCGACGTCGAGCGGGCTCACGTGGAACGCGGCCGATCGTCGCGTGAACCCCGGCCAGGACGACGACTCGTTCAACCTCAGCCTTCGGGTCACGCCCGCGGGCGTCGTCGCCGTGTGGGAGGCGATCTACAACACCCTCCGCGGTCGTCACATCTGGTCGTCGCTCTCGCGCGATCGAGGGGCGACGTGGGGCACGGTGCTTCAGGTCGACAGCGGTCCGACGGGCGCGGTGGCCTCGACGCCCGACGTCGCCCTCGGCGCAGGGAGCCGCGTGTTCGTCGTCTGGCGCGACAACCGCAACGGGAGCCCCGACATCTACCTCCGCTTCTCGACGGACGGCGGCGCGAGCTGGAGCGGGCGCGACGTCAGGCTCGACACCGACACCGCGGGCGCTCACGCGAGCGAGGAGCCCTCGGTCTCCGCCGACGCAGACGGCAACGTCTACGTCGCCTGGCAGGACGTCCGCACGGGCACCTCGTACGACATCTATTCGAATCGCTCGACGGACCACGGCGCCACGTGGCTCCCGGCCGACGTGCGCGTCGACACCGAGATGTTCAACCAGGACTCGATCCGTCCGACCGTCATGGCGCTCCCCGCGCGCTCCGTGGCCGTCGTGTGGGAGGATCGACGCTGGGGCCTCCCGACGCCCTACGCGAACCGCAGCACCGACGCGGGCGCCTCGTGGGGCCGCAGCGACGTGCCCGTCGTGGGCGGACGCCCCGGCCAGTTCCGCGCGTACGACCTCACGGCCACCGCCGTGGGGAGTACGGTCTTCGCGGTCTGGGCCGACGACCGCTCGGGCGCGCTCGACATCTGGTCGAACTACTCGCTCGACGGCGGCGGGATCTTCCAGCCCACGGACCTCCGCTTCGACGCCTCGTCGCCGGGCTCCAGCGCGAGCAGCACGCCCGCCGTCTACGCCACGACCGAGTCGGGCGCGCCCATCCTCCACGTCACCTGGGTCGATCGTCGCGCGGACAACGTGACGGGCGACATCTACTACCGCCGCTTCACCCGCTGATCGCCCGCGCGGGCGTCACCCGCGCGTGTCGACCGATGCGTCTCGAACGTCGACGGAAGCGTCGGCGCGAGGCGCGTCGGTCGTCGCGTCGGTGCGAGGCGCGTCGGTCGATGCGTCGCGGACACCGCCGTCGGCGTCGAGCCACTGCGTGATCGCGGCGCGCTCGTCGGCGGTGAGGGTCGCGGGCGGCGGCGGCATGGTGCGCCGTGCGACCACCTGCGTTCGAATGTCGGCGCGACGCATGAGCCACGCGTCGTAGACCGAGAGGTCGAGGTTGCCCGTGCCTCCGGGGAGGTGACACGGGACGCAGCGTCGGGCGAAGACTGGGCGCACGGTGTCTTCCCACTGGCGAAGCTCGGGCGAGACCACGAAGCCGTACCGGGTGAGCGCGCCGCCCGAGAGCACCCAGACGTCTCCGCTCGGTGAGGGCAGCAACCTCGCGCCCGCCGCGACGCGGACGTCGGGCGAGGCGTGGAGCTCGCGGCCGTCCCAGAGCGCGAGCTGCGCGCCTGCGATCATCCACACGCGCTCGCCGGAGCGCACCGCGCTGCGCATCGGAGCGCCGTCGACCACGCGCGGAACGAGCGTCCCCGAAGCGCTCTCGACGTAGAGGTCGTTGCCCGCGGCGACGACGAGTCTGTCATCGGCGTCGAAGGTGACGCTCGTGACGCCGGTGAGCGCGTACATCGAGGCCATCGTCGTGGCGACGTCGAACACGCGCACGCCGGCGGGCGTCGACGCGGCGAGCCTCCCTGCGGCGCCCACGAGGTCGGCGAAGGCGGGGTCGGACCAGAGCGAGACGCGCATCCCGTCGGCGACGGCGAAGCCTCCCTCGTACCCGAAGGCCACGCGGTTGCCCGCGAGCGCGGCGAGCGAACGGACGGGGTGCGTCGTGAGGGCGTAGCGCGCGGTGACCTCCTCGAGCTGCGCGCGATCGCGAACGCGCCAGAGGTGTCCGTCGGCGGCCACGCCGAGCGCCCACGGCGTCGCGGTGCCATCGCCCGCGGGAACGAGCGCGGCGGCGGTCCACGCGGTGACGGCGTTGTCGGTGGCCGAGACGGATCCGCCCGCGAGCACCTGGAGCCCTCGCTGACCGAAGAGCGCGATGAGGTTCTCGGGCTCGGCGACGGCGGACACCATGCCGAGGTCCGCGCCCGCGGAGTTCCATCGAACGGGCTGAACCATGAGCGGTGTGGGAGGGAGGCGAACGTCGGGCGGCGCGTCGATTGGCGCGTCGGTCGTCACGTCGAGCGCGTCGGTCGATGCGTCGAGCCCTGCGTCAAGCGCCTCGTCGGTGGCGTCAGGGAGCGAGCCGTCCGCGATGGGCGTGAGCCCCGCGCCGATGCATCCGGTGAGCGCGGTCGAGAGCAGCGCGGCGCGCGCGAGGGTGACGCGAGGGATCGAAGGCAGGCATCGCATGGCGCCGAGGATATCGCACAAGCCCTGTCCGGCGATGGCCGCTGCGAGGCCGCGCGCTGATACGATGGCGCCTCGCGCCGCGCACCCCCACCAACGCCACGCCCACGACACATCCCTGATGAGAACTCGCGCCTGCTCCTTCGCGCTCGTCGCGCTCCTCACGCCGTCGATCGCCGCGGCGAACGACTGGTCCGCGTCGGCCGCCGTCGGCATGGACATGTGGTTCTCGCCCGAGGTCGCGGGGCACGGCTACGGCCTCTTCGACCTTCGCCGCGCGAACCTCGCGGGCGGCGGAGACCTCCACATCAACTTCAACACCGAGACGCTGTACGTCGGCCTCGAGCGCGTGCATCCGGGCACCGATCGCGTGGAGCTCGGGCTCGCGGCGCGGCTCGAAGGCATCTACGCGGGCGTGCTCCCCGACTGGTTTCAGGGCGCCGTCTCGCACCGAGAGCGCGGCTTCAACGCGAGCTACGCGCAGCTCATGGGCTCGGTGAAGTGGCTCCCCGCGGAGTCGCACTCGCTGGAGCTCGTGGTCGGCGGTCGCGCGTGGCTCTTCGCGCGCCCCGACACGAACCGCGATGACCTCCTCCTGCCCTCGGATATGTGGGTCTTCGAACCGCGGCTCCGGTACACGTTCTGGCGGCTCTCGGCGGACGGTGACGAGTGGCGTCCGAGCACCTTCGCGCCGCGCGTGGCGGGCCTCGCGGCGGGCGTCGAGCTCGGCGCCGATCTCCGCTCCGAGCGCGGCGCGTGGGGGACCTTTCGCGGCGTCGACGACGGGCGCAATCGACCGGGATCGCCCGTGCTCATGGCGCGTCAGTGGCTGCGTGCGGGGGTCAAGCTCGGCGCGCGCGTGCGCGTCCAGATCGACGAACAGGCCTCGTGGGGCGATGGCGAAGACGACCTCACGCGCGTCCGCGTCGGAGGGATGAACCCCTACGTCGTCCCGATCCCGGGGCTCCCCTGGCCTGCGCTCCTCTGCGAGCGGCTCGTCGCGGCGCAGGTCGCCGTGCACGTGCGTCCGTCGATGCGCGCGGCGCACGAGCTCGGCGTCGCGGTGAGCGGCGGAGCCTTCAACGACGTGCGTCGCGTCGGCGCGCTGATGGACTTCGATTTCGCGGGCGGCGCCGCGGTCTTCACCGACCTCCGCTTCGGGCGGTGGCAGGTGCACGCGCGCGGGGGGTGGGCCTTTCCGACCGCGTGGCTCGAAGGGCCGAACCTCTCGGCGATCGTGGCGCTCGGGGTGCGCATCCTCTGAATCGATCGTCGGGAGTTCGCGGTTCCGTGTAGTCTCCGCGCCCCCGAAGAGTCACCGATGCGTATCGAGATCAACCCCGAACACCCCGAGCCGCGCAAGATCGCGCGCGCCGTTCAAGCGCTCCGCAACGGAGAGAGCATCGCGTACCCGACCGACACCGTGTACGGCCTCGGCTGCGCGATCGATGCGAAGCGCGCCGTCGAATCGCTCTACCTCATGAAGCAGATGCCTCGCACGCAGTCGCTCGCCATCGTGGTGCCCGACCTCTCGGGCATCGCGCACGTCGCCGTCGTGCAGGACTTTCACTACCGCTTCATCAAGCGCCTGGTGCCAGGCCCCTACGTGTTCATCCTCGAAGCGACGCGCGAGGTGCCCAAGCTCCTGATGATGAAGCGAAAGACCATCGGCATCCGTGTGCCCGCGCACCCGATCCCGCTGGCCATCGCGGAGGAGCTCGGCGCGCCCTTCATCTCGACGACGGCGTCGCACCCCGCCGAGGGACCCGAGGCGATTCAGGACCCCGACGTCATCGACGATCGCTTTCCAATGCTGTCGATGGTGCTCGACGGCGGTTGGGGCGGCGCGCATCCGAGCACGGTGATCGACCTCACCGCGGAGGAGCCGCGGCTCGTGCGCGCGGGCGCGGGGATGGACCTGCTCGAAGAGCTCTTCGGCATGCGTCGCCCCATCGACCCTGACGAGATCGAGGACTGAGATGCCCCCCGCGCGCCACATCGTCATCGGGGTCGTCGTCGGCGCGCTCTGCGCGGGCGCGGGCTTCGCGGGCGGCTGGCGCGTCGCGATGAAGCGCGCGCCGATCGCACGCGCCCCCGCGCAACGGGAGACCAGCGAGGACCGCAACCGCGACCGCAGGCCCGACCGATGGGTCGAGCGAGACGAGCGCGGACGGATCT
This sequence comes from Polyangiales bacterium, assembly GCA_046351535.1. GTDB lineage: Bacteria > Myxococcota_A > Polyangia > Polyangiales > CAISKJ01. Next base: position 65,295 of record JAXLYG010000012.1, on the reverse strand, counting down.
CGCGCGTGCGCGAGGACCGCGACTTCGACGGCTTCCCCGAGCGCACGGAGATCTACGTCGACGGGCGGCTCAACCGCGTGGACTACGACGCCAACGGCGACCGGCGGTACGACACCACCGATCAGCTCGGCAGCGACGGCCGCGTGCTCTTCGTGATGACCGACCGCAACTGGAACACCGTGCCCGAGCGCTGGGTGCAGCTCAACGCGCGAGGACAGGTCAGCAGCGAGTGGGTCGACGAGAACGAGGACTCGGCGCCCGATCGCTACCGCTCGTTCGACGCCGCGGGGAGGCTCACCGAAGAGGGCGTCGACAGCGACGGAGACGGTCTCTACGAGATCACCCGCACGTTCAACACGCGCTGGCCGCCGGGGAGCCCGCCGCTCCGCCTGGAGCGCGACGACGACCGCGACGGGGTCTACGAGCGCCGCGAGAGCTACTCGGTGAACGGCGTGCTGCGGTCGTCGAACGACGACTCCGACGGCGACGGCGTGAGGGACCACATCACGCTCTATCACCCCGACGGGAGCCTGAAAAAAGAGGGCTTCGACCGCGACGGCGACGGGTACTTCGAGAGCTGGCGCTTCCCCGTGCCCGGAGCTCCGTCACGCGCGGGCTACGACGACGACGAGGACTACGACATCGACCGCTGGGACCCGCCCGGCGCGCCCGAGCGATGGTGCGCCTCGCGGTGCCTCGTGGGCCCGCGCCGTCAAGAGTCGGTGTCCGACGGTGGCGCCCCCGTGCGATGATCCGCGCGACGTGGTGCAGACCTCCGCGAACGAGCGCGCGCTGAGCATCTTCGAGGCGTTCCTCCGACACGCGAGGGGCGACGAGAAGGTGCCCGCGCCGAGGGTTCACCGCGTCGAGGATCCGCCGCCGGAGTCGCTCGACAGCGAGATCACCCGCGTCGTGCACGCGCCGACGAGGCCGCAGAGCGAGCTCCCCTCGTGGGACGATCGCACCGAGGAGAGCGCCGGGCCGTCGAAGTCTTCGCCCGAGGAGCGCACCGACCTCACGGTGAACCTCCCTCCGGCGCCGCAGCAGGCGGCGTCTCCGCACGAGGAGCGGTCGATCATCATCGACGACGACTCGCTCACGTCGCCCGAGATGTCACGCGACGGCGCGCTCGGCGTCGGCCCCTCGATCGCCGCGATGGTGCAGAACGCGCTCGACACGCTGCTTCAGGAGATGGCCGTGCTCGTGAAGTACGGCCACGCCGCGCAGGCCGCGCAGGAGCTCGAGCTCTGGGCCACGTCGCACCCCGATGACCTCTCGGCGCACCTGCGCGTCGCGGAGTTCGAGATGGCCCGCGTCGATCGCGAGCTCGCGCTCCAGCGCTACGGCACGCTCGTCGCGCTCTTTCTCGACCGCGGCGACTCGCGCTCCGCCGACGACGTCATCCGACGGCTGCGGAGAGACATGCCCGGCGACCCCCGCGTCACGGCGATCGCGCAGTGGAACGGCCTCACGTGAAGCGTTCTGGACCGCGCGAGAGGCGCTCCGCGGGCACGATGACGTCGACAGGGTAGTCGCCCGTGAAGCACGCCTCGCAGAAGCCCTCGCCCTCGGGGTAGCCCACGGCCTCGCGCAGCCCCTCGATGGGCAGGTACGCGAGCGTGTCGGAGGTCACGTAGCGCGCGATCTCGTCGACGGTGTGGCTCGCGGCGATGAGCTCCCTGCGGTTGGGCGTGTCGATGCCGTAGAAGCACGGCCACCGCGTCGGCGGCGACGAGATGCGCAGGTGCACCTCGCGAGCGCCCGCGTCTCGCACCATCTTCACGATCTTGCGCGAGGTGGTGCCCCGCACGATGGAGTCGTCGACCACCACCACGCGCCGCCCCTGGAGCACCTCGCGCACGGGGTTGAGCTTGAGCCGCACGCCGAAGTGACGGATCGACTGCGACGGCTCGATGAACGTGCGGCCGACGTAGTGCGAGCGGATCATCCCCATTTCGAAGGGCGTCTTCGAAGCCTCGGCGTAGCCGATGGCCGAGGCCACGCCGGAGTCGGGCACGGGGATCACCACGTCGGCCTCGACGGGCAGCACCTTCGAGAGCACCACGCCGAGGCGCTTGCGCGTCGCGTACACGCTGCGTCCGCCGAGCACGCTGTCGGGGCGCGAAGTAGACGTGTTCGAACACGCAGAAGCGCGAGGGGGCGGGGTCGAAGGGCGCAGCGAGCGCACGCCCGCGCGGTCGATGATGAGCACCTCGCCGGGCTCGACGTCGCGGACGAACTGCGCCGCGATGAGGTCGAAGGCCGTGGGCTCGCTCGCGAAGACGTGCGCGCGCTCGAGGATGCCGAGCGAGAGCGGTCTGAAGCCGTGCGGGTCGCGCGCGGCGATGAGCGTCTCGCCCACGAGAAAGACCACCGAGAACGCTCCGCGCACCTGGCGCAGCGCGTGGATCACGCGGTCGGTAACGGAGCCCGCGGGGGCGCGCGCGATGAGGTGGAGAAAGACCTCGGTGTCGGTCGTGGTCTGAAAGATCGCGCCGACGGCGTCGAGCTCGCGCTTGAGGGCGTCGGTGTTGGTGAGGTTGCCGTTGTGCGCGCAGGCGAGGGGCGCGCCGCCGTGCTCGACGCCGAGGGGCTGCGCGTTGCGCACGTGCGAGCCGCCCGCGGTGGAGTAGCGCACGTGGCCGATGGCGATGCGACCGGGCAGGCCCGCGAGCACCGACGGCGTGAAGACGTCTTGCACGAGGCCCATCTCGCGGTGCAGGTGCATCGCGCCGCCCTCGTCGATCGTGGCGATGCCGGCGGACTCCTGGCCCCGGTGCTGGAGCGCGTGGAGGCCGAGGTACGTGAGGTTCGCAGCCTCGGCGTGGCCGTACACCGCGACGACGCCGCACTCGTCGTGAAAGTGGTCGTCGTCGGGCGACGCGTCGAGGTCGGTGAGATCGTGCATGCCTGTTTGGGGCTCGACGAGTACCACCGGGGCCACGAGAACTCCAATCGACGGCGTTGCGATGCGAGTATGATCGCGCGCGATGGACTACGTCGTCCCGCTTGCGAGCGCTCGAGACGCGGGTCGCTTCGGCCCCAAGGCGGCGCAGCTCGCGGCGCTCGGTGATGTTCCCGGCGCGCGCGTTCCCGAGGGCTTCGCGATCGAGGCGAGGGCCTTCGAAGACACGCTCGCCGCGACGCTCCCGCGCTCGCAGTGGCCCGCGGAGCTGCTCTCGGCGAAGGGCGACGTGCGCCAGGCGATGCGCCTCGAAGCCATCCGTCAGCGCGTGCTCTCGGCCTCGATGCCGCCCGCCATTCGCGGCGAGATCGCGGCGGCCTACAGCGCCCTCGGCGGCGCCCTCGTCGCGGTGCGCTCGAGCGCCCTGCACGAAGACCAGCACGACGCGAGCGCCGCGGGGCTTCAAGACACCGTCCTCGGCGTGGCGGGCGTCGACGCCGTGTACGCCGCGGTGCTCCGCTGCTTCGCGTCGATCTATCAAGAGCGCGCGATGACGTACCTCGCGCGTCGCCCCGCCTCGGCGCGCCGTCAGGTGTCGGTCGCCGTGGTGGTGCAGCGCATGGTGCGGGCCGACGCGGCGGGCGTGCTCTTCACCGTCGATCCCGTGAGCCGCGAGCGCGGCGTGATGGTGGTCGAAGCCGCGCACGGCCTCGGGTGCTCGGTGGTCGACGGGGGCATCTCGCCCGACGTGTTTCGCGTCGAGCGCCCGAGCGGCCGCGTGCTCTCGCGCAACCTCGGCGACAAGCCCGCCGCCGTGCGCGTGCGCGACGACGGCGGAACCTGGCGCGAGCCCGTCGACGAGTCGATGCGCCGCGCGGCCGCCGTGAGCGACGCGGAGATCAAATCCCTCTGTGCGCTCGGCGAGTCGGTGGAGCGCCACGTCGGCGGCGCGCGAGACATCGAGTGGGCCTTCGAAGACGGCGTGCTCTGGGCGCTGCAATCGCGGCCCATCGTGGGCTTCTCGACGGGGGGCGCGGACGCGAAGGGCGGCATCGACGACCCGTCGACGTGGGTGTGGAGCAACGTCAACGTGGGCGAGGCGCTGCCCGGCGTCGCGACGCCGCTCACGTGGTCGGTGGCCGCGGCCTTCAGCGACCTCGGCTTTCGCAGGGCCTTCGGCGCGCTCGGCTGCGTGGTGCCCGAGCGCATCGAGCTCGTGGGGAGCTTTCACGGTCGCATCTACCTCAACCTCACGAACTTCATGCGGATCGCGCGGCAGGTGCCCGTGCTCAACGCGAAGATGCTGCTGGAGTTCGGCGGCGGCGGCGGCCTCGACGTGATCGAGCGTCAGGTGGAGCCGGGGCAGTGGGGGCCGTTCCTCTTGAAGCTCCCGGTGACGGGGGCGCGCTACGTGGCCGAGAACGCGGGGCTCGACCTGCGCGTCGACCGCTTCGACGCGGAGTTTCGCGCGACGCGCGATCGCATCATGGGCCTCGACATGGGCGCCATCACGTCGCGCGGCCTCGACGCGCTCTTCGAAGAGCTGCTCGCGCTCCTCGACCGCACGGGCGCCGTGATGCTCACCTGCGCCTCGGGCTACCTGTCGAGCGTCGTGGGCATTCGCACGGTGCTCCGCATCGCGCTCGGCGACGACGCCGACCGCTTCGAACGCGACCTGCTCTCGGGCGTGACGGACCTCGAGAGCGCGGCGCCGGGCATCTCGCTCTTTCACATCGCCGAGATCGCGCGCAATGACCCCCCTGCGAGGGCGATGCTCACCGAGCGCGACCCCGCGACGCTCTCCCTCGACGCGCTCCCCGCGGGGCCGACCAGGCGCGCGTTCGCGGGCTTTCTGCACGCCTACGGCTATCGGTGTCCGCGCGAGGCCGAGCTCTCGACGCCGCGCTGGCGCGAGTCTCCCGCGACGCTCTTCGCGGCGCTGCGCGCGTATCTGCTCCAGGGCGACGACACGTCGATCCGACGGGCCGAGCGCCAGAACGCGATCCGCGCCGAGGCCGAGGCCGAGCTCATTCGAAGGGTGCCTCCCGTGGCGCGCTCCGTCGTGCGTCACCTCGTGCAGCGGACGTGGCGCTTCTCGCGGCTCCGTGAGCGCCTCCGGGCGCGCGTGACCGAGGTGCTCGGGTTCTTTCGCATCGCCGCGCTCGAAGCCTCGAAGCGCATCGAGCGGGCGTGTCCGACGGCGGGCCCCGACGCCGCGTTCTACCTCCACATCGCGGAGCTTCGCGCGTGGCTCGCGGGCTCGCTCGAAGACCCCGCGTCCGTCGTCGCAGTGCGCCGCGCGCAGGTGGCGCGTGACATTGCCCGTCCCGACCCGCCGCCGACCTTCGTGGGCTTTCCGCCGACGACCTCGCCGACGACGATTCCGTCGGGCGATCGGTGGAGCGGCGTGGGCGCATCACCGGGCGTGGTGACTGGCGTCGTTCGCGTGCTCCGCGACCCCGCCGACGGAGCCTCGCTTCAGCCTGGCGAGGTGCTCGTCACGGCCGTCGCTGACGTCGGGTGGACGCCGCTCTTTCTCATGGCCGCCGCCGTGGTGACCGAGCTCGGCGGCGCGCTCTCTCACGCCGCGCTCGTCGCGCGAGAGTACGGCGTGCCCGCGGTGGTCAACGTCCCGGGCATCACCCGCGCGCTCCGCAACGGAGACCGCGTGCGCGTCGACGGCGACCGCGGGATCGTCGAGCGCGAAGCCTCCGCCGAGGTGGTCTCGAAGCCTCCGCACTCCACCGCCAACTGAGCAACGACACAACGCGATGAAAGCTCTCTACCGCGACGGGCACTGGCTCGCGCTCGACAAGCCCGCAGGCATCGTCACCACGCCTCCCACGCGGCGGGGCGCGCGCACGCTCGTCGACATCGCGAAGGAGCTCGCCCCGAAGTCGTCGCACCACCATCCGCTCTCGCGCCTCGACGCCGACGTCTCGGGCGTCGTGCTCTTCGCGCTCACGCAGGAGGCCGTCGACGAGGCCGTCTGCGCGCGCGAAGACGGGACCTACGTGCGTCGCTACGTGGGGATCACGTCGCCCGCGCCGTCGCAGCCGAAGGGCGCGTGGTCGTGGCCCATCTCCATCGACCGCAGCGATCGCACGCGGCGCACGACAGACGCAGGCGACGAGACCCGCGACGCCGAGACGCGCTACGAGGTGCTCTCGGCGACGGGCGCCGTGGCCTTCGTGGTGTTCATCCCCGTCACGGGTCGGACGCACCAGATCCGCGTGCACGCGAAGGCCGCGGGCGCGCCGCTCATCGGCGACCTCGCGTACGGAGGCGCGCGACGCGTGACGCTCGACGACGGCGCGGTGGTGTCGGCGCAGCGCGCGATGCTGCACGCGTGGCGGGTGAGGGTGCCCGGCGCGAAGCGGGTGATCGAGGCGCCGCTGCCCGACGACCTGCGCGCGGTGTGGGCGCAGTCGGGCGGCGCCGCCGACGTGCTCACGCGGTGGATCGAACCGACGGGTTGAGGGATGGACTCGCGCTCCGAGGAAGGGCGCGCGCGACGATCAGGAGAGCTGGCCGCAGTCGGCGATGACGACGTCGGCGGAGGTGGTGCCCGAGCGCGAGCCCGCGGCCTCCATCGCCTGGACGACGTTCATGCCCTCGACGACCTTGCCGAAGACGACGTGCTTGCCGTCGAGCCACGAGGTCACGACGGTGGTGATGAAGAACTGCGAGCCGTTGGTGTTCGGGCCCGCGTTCGCCATCGAGAGGAGGCCCGGGGTCGTGTGCTTGAGCTGGAAGTTCTCGTCGGCGAACTTCTCGCCGTAGATCGACTCGCCGCCCGTGCCGTTGCCGCGGGTGAAGTCGCCGCCCTGACACATGAACTGCTGGATCACGCGGTGGAACTTCGAGCCCTTGTAGTGAAGGGCCTTGCCCGAGCGACCGACGCCCTTCTCGCCCGTGCAGAGCGCGCGGAAGTTCTCGGCCGTGCGCGGCACGACGTCGGCGAAGAGCTCGAAGACGACGCGACCGGTCGGGCGGCCACCGATGGTGATGTCGAAAAACACGCGGGGATTTGCCATGCGCGCGTTGGTACTACGCCTCCGCGCCGAAGGGAACCCCGTCGCGCCAGCGCCCCCGCACGACGCACGAAAACCCCTTTGCTTACTGTGTTTTCAGTAAGCTCCCATCACCGTCGGGAGCGTTGACAACGCCCCCGCGACCCGCGAAGAGACTGCGATGACGAAGCGCGCTGGCAGGGCGACGGGCTCCGAGGCCGAAGGATCGCGAATCCCAGGCTTCTACAAGCTCCCCATCGAGGAGCGCGTGCGCCGCATCGCCGAGCTCGCGGACCTCGACGAGCACGAGGTCACGGCCCTCTCGGCGAGCGGCGCGCTCCCTCGCGAGGTCGCCGACCGCATGATCGAGAACGCCGTCGGCACCGTCGAGATCCCCCTCGGCATCGGCCTCAACGTGCGCGTCAACAGCCGCGATCACCTCGTCCCCATGGCCATCGAGGAGCCCTCGGTGCTCGCGGCGGTCTCCTTCGCGGCGCGCCTCGCGCGCGCCTCGGGGGGCTTCCTCGCCTCCGCCGATCCGCAGCTCATGGCCGCGCAGATCCAGCTCACGCGCTACGGAGACCCCGCCGTGGCCCGCGCGAAGATCCTCGCGGCGCGCGAGGAGATCCTCGCGCTCGCGGACAGCTTTCACCCGTCGCTCATCCGTCGCGGCGGCGGCGCGCGCGAGGTCGAGGTGCGCGTGCTCGACGCGCCCGAGGGGCCGCAGGGCGAGCCCGTGCTCGTCGCGCAGGTGCTCATCGACGTGCTCGACGCGATGGGCGCCAACCTCGTGAACACCGTGGCCGAAGGCGTCGCAGCCCTCCTCGAAGACCTCACCGGCGGCACCGTCGTGCTGCGCCTCCTCTCGAACCTCGCTGACCGACGCCTCGCCCGCGCGCGCTGCGAGCTCCCGGTGTCGTCGCTCCGTCGACGGCCACGACGGCGAGTCGGTGTGCGGGCGTGCTCCAGGCGTCGCGCTTCGCGGAGGCCGACCCGTACCGTGCCGCCACGCACAACAAGGGGATCATGAACGGCATCGACGCCATCGCAGTGATCGCCACGAGCGGCGACTGGCGCGCCATCGGGGGCCGGCGCTCACGCGTGGGCCGCGCGCAGCGGGCGCTGCAACCCGCTCAGCGTCTGGAGGCGCGAGGAGACAAGCTCATCCGGCACCCTCGAGCTGCCGCTCGAAGTGGGCACCGTGGGCGGGCCCATCCGGGTGCACCCGATGACGAAGATCGCGCTCAAGATCCTGCGCGTCTCGGGCGCAGGGGCTCGCCGAGGTGATGGCCGCCGTCGGCCTCGCGCAGAACTTCGCCGGCCCTGCGCGCCCTCGGCACCGTGGGGATTCAAGAGGGCCACATGGCGCTGCACGCGCGCTGCGTGGCGGTGACCGCGGGCGCGCGCGGCGGCGACATCGAGCGCCTCGCCGCGAAGCTCGTCGACGCGCGTCAGGTGAAGGTCGAGCGGGCCCGCGAGCTCCTCGCCGCGATGCGCGACGCGGGCGATCTCACCGACGCGCGCTCGCACGTCGCGCCGTAGTATCGTCGCGCTCCGCATCGATGCCGCCCCCGCGCACCGCGGCCTCCACCACCGCCCCGAGCGCGTCGCGCATCGAGGCCCTCGGCGCGCGCTACCTCCGCGCCCTCGCGTCGCGTCGCAAGGCCGTCGCCGCCGACGCGGTGCACATCCTCAACGAGTCCGAGCGCGCCGGCGAGCTGCTCGATCGGGCGTGGCGCGGTGACGCGCGGCCATCGCGGGCGCCCTCTCGGGGCTCGTGTGCGCCGTGCCCGCGATCGTACTCACGCCCGTTCCGTCGGGCGCTCCCTTCGCGGCGTACGCGCACTATTGGGGCATCGTCGGGGGCGTCACCGTCGTCGCGTCGGTGCTCGAGATCGCGTGGCTCTACTGGGACGGCCTGCGCGCCGTTCACGCGCTCGCGCACGCCGCGGGCCTCGACCTCGCGGAGGATCCCAACGGAGAGGACCCCACGGGCGTCGTGTGGGCCCTCGCGCGCGCGGCGCTGGAGCTTCCCAATCCGCCCGACGGCGTGGCGGGCCTCGACCCGATGCTGCCCGAGGCGTCGAAGCTCAAGCTCGTGCTCGCGTCGACGGTCTACAAGCTCAAGGTGGCGCTCACGGGCTTCGTCATGAAAGCCCTTGTGCGAAGGGCCCTCGGGCGGGCCGCGACGCGCGCCGTGCTCGAGCTCGTCGCGGCGCCCGTGACCGCGATCTGGGGACCGCCGCCGTGTGCTGGCTCATCGTGCGCGAGGCGCGGCTCCGCGTGATCGGACCGTCGGCGACGATGGAGTTCGTCGCGATGCTCATCCCCGACACGCGCTCCGACGCGCTCGCCGACTGCGCGCTGCGCGCCGGTAGGGCCTCGATCGTCCGCACGCAGGACCTCCACCCCAACCACGTCGCGCTGCTTCAGACGCTGAAACAGGCTCGGTCGCGCGACGCCGAGGGCTTCGACGACTCGCGGCGCTTTCTCGACGCGCTCAGGCGCTCGCGCCGCACGAGCAGACGGTGACGCTGCGCGTGCTCGCGCGGCAACCTCGATCATCGACGGGCAGCTCGCGCGCCGAACGCGGCTCCTCGGCGAAGCCTTCGAGGTCTGCAGTCGCACCTACGATTCCGCTGGAATCGACGGCTCCCGCAGGGCCTTCATGTCGGGCGATCCCATTCCGAGGGCGCGCGTCGAGGCCATCGGCTGAGCGCGTTCAGCGGTGCGGCGTGAGCAGCGCGCGGGTGCGCGCAGGCGTCGTTGCGCCACGCGTCGAGGATGTCTTCAAACTCCGCGCTCGACACACCGCCGCCGACTCGGCGATCACGGCGCCATGCGAGGTCTGCACGGAGTACATCGGGAGGTCGAGGTCGAGGCGTAGTCGGCGAGCGTCGCGCGGTCGCGCCCCCGCCGCCGACATGAGGAAGTACGCATCGCCGCGGCCGCATGTCGTCGAAGCGACGGAGCTGCGACTCCAGCGAGCCGACGACGGGGAAAGCGCAGTCCGGGCGACATCGCCCTCGGGATCGTGTTCAGAACCACGATGAAGTGCGCGCCCACTTCCCACACCACCGACGCGGGGACGTTGTTGATGATCCCTCCGTCGGCGAGGCGCCACGAGCCGCGACGCCACGCCGAGAAGGGCCCGGGAGCACACCGACGAGCACGCGCCTCGCCGATCGTGCCGCGCTGCCGAACGACCTGACGCCCCGTGAAGAGGTCCATCGCGACGGGCAGAAGGGGACCTCGACCTCGGTCATCTGCTTGCAGCCCACGAGCGTGTCGACGAAGCGCTCGACCGCCGCGGACGAGAGCATCCCCGCCCAGGTGTGGAGCTGGAGCCTCCTGCGCTGACGGATGAGCTCGTCGAGCGCGTCGAGGCCGCCCGCGGCGTAGACCCCGCGACCATCGCGCCGAACGACGACCCGGCCACGTAGTCGATCGCGATGCCCGCTCTAAGCGTGCGCATGAGGCCGATGTGCGCGAAGCCGAGCGCGCGCCGCCGCCAGGCGCGAAGCCCACAGGCTCGACCGAGGAGCACCCGCGCGACGCGACGGCTTGCCCTGCCGATGGCGCGCGACTCGTCGATGAGGGCGTCGTGATCGCCCCACGTCGCCAGAAGATCCTCGCGCCCTCGACGTCGTCGGGGACGCGCACCGCCGACGGACCGCTGTAGGGCAGCGACGTGAGCCCCTCGCGCACGCGCAGGGCCTCGACGCGAAACTGCGCGTGGCGCCCGACCTGCCCCGACGAGTCATCCGCGGGACGCACGAAGACCACGGCCTCGCAGGCCTCCATCGTGGCGACGTCGAGGGCGTCTCTCGACGCGGCCACGGCGATCACGTGGGCGTCGGGGTGCTCGGCGCGCAGGGCTTCGAGGAGGTCGTGGGTGCGCGCGCGGTCGGCGGGCCAGCACACCTTGAAGCGCCACGACGCGGGCGTGACCATCGAGGCGTACGCGATGCCCTGGACCTCTCCCGGTCGGGAACTCATTCGAAGCATCGAGGCCGTCGAGGGGCCGCCGAGGTCGACGAGCCACGTCTCCGAGGCGCGCGAGAGCTCCGCCGCGAGGCCGTAGCCGAGCGTGGTGGCGCCGACGGATCCGCGCGTGCCGAAGACCGACACGAGCATCCCGTCGCCGCGCGTGCGGCGGGCGTCTTCGGCGCGAAGGTCGAGCGCCGCGAGCTGCTGGTAGAGCCGTCGCTGGAGCGAGGGGTTCTGCGAGACGAGGTCCATGAAGGCCCGCGCGGGCACCACGAGGATCTCGCAGGGCTCGAGGGGCTCGATGTCCGCCGTGCGAGGCGACTCGAGCAGCGCCGCCGCGTGGCCGAGCATGGCGCCGGGGCGCTCGATGGCGAGCAGCTCGCGGTGCGACCCCTCGACGGCCGGGGCGTACACGGCGAGGCGGCCCGAGATGAGCACGAACACGTCGCGGCCGCGGTCTCCCGCGGAGACGAGGCGCTGACCCGCTTCGGCGCGCTCCAGCGTCGAGGCGTCGAGGAGGCGCTCGAGCCCCTCGCGACCGAGGAAGCGCAGCACCGGGTTCTGGAGCATCAGGTCGATGAGCTCCCGCTCGCGCTCCCTCCGCGCGGCGAGCGCTTCGAACTCGGCGCGCAGCTGCGTCATGCGCGCGAGGAGGTCGACGTAGGCGTCGGGGTCGAGGTGCAGCGTGCGCACGTTTCCGATCGCGCGCACCGTCGCCATCGGTCGCTCACCCCGAAGGAGCGCGCGCTCCCCCACGATCTGCCCCGGCCCGAGCGCGTGCAGCGTCGTCGGGGGATTGCCGCGCTCCACGGTGGCGCGGCCCTCGACGAGGAGGTCGACCCCCGGGCTCGGCGCGCCCTCGGCCACGATCACCTGACCCGCCGCGTAGCGACGCCACGACATCGCGCCGAGGAGGGTCACCTGATCCGCGCGCTCGAGCCGCGAGAGAAAGGTCGCCTCGAGGATCCAGTCGAGGCTCTCCTCGAAGAGGGTCTCTCGCGTGATGCCAGGTGTCGTCATGGATGCGCCGCCCCGTTGCGCCATTTCACCACGTTCTCACGCCACATCGAGGAGTTCCAGCGACCTCGCGCGGCCCCCGGCGGAGACCTCGCACACGTCGCCGACCTCGCGTCCCACGAGGGCCTGACCGAGCGGAGACGTCGGCGTCACGACCTGAACGCTCCCCTCCGCGAGCGAGCTCCCGCCGCCCCACGGGGCCACGAAGAGCATCCGCCCGGCGCCGTCTTCGTCGGCCGTCACCAGCGATCCGAGCGAGACGCGCGCGCCCGGCTCCGCGCGGCGCAGGGGCATCCTCGCGACCTCGATCACGGCCCGACGGAGCTCCTCGATGCGCAGCGCCTGACCGCGGGCGAGGTACGACTGCTCCAGCGCGCGCGTGTCCTTGCTGTTCTCGGGGCGCGCCTCTTCGTGCGTGGCCCCCTCGATGGCCGCGCGGTGGGCCTGCTCCTGCCGGTCAAGATCGGCCTGGAGTCTTGCCAGAAGCTCATCGCGTAGCGCCTGCTTCGTCGGAACGGGGGGCGTCGGGCTCATGGGCGGCGGAGATCCTAGTACACGACCGCGGCGGCTTCGACGAATCGGAGCCGATGCCACGCATCGCGGGCCTTGACCGCGCGAGGCGGACGTCTGTAGATCCCCGGCCACTGCGATGAGCGAACGCAAGGCACGCATCCTGGTAGCGAAGCCCGGCCTCGACGGCCATGACCGCGGCGCGAAGGTTGTTGCGCGCGCCCTCCGCGACGCGGGCTTCGAGGTGATCTACACGGGCCTTCATCAGACCCCCGAGATGATCGCCGCGGCGGCGGTTCAAGAGGACGTCGACGGCGTCGGCCTGTCGATCATGTCGGGGGCGCACAACACGCTGTTCCCCGCGGTGATCGAGGCCCTGCGCGGCCGCGGCGCCGACGACGTGAAGGTCTTCGGCGGGGGAATCATCCCCGACGACGACCGCGAGCGACTCACGGCCGCGGGCGTCTCGCGCGTGTTCACCCCGGGGACGCCGCTCTCCGAGATCGTCCAGTGGGTGCACGACAACATCACCCCGCGGGCCGCGTGATCCTCCCCGCGCGGCTCGCCACGCTGGGAGCGGCGTTCGCGCTCGCGTGTTCGGCTCGTCAGCCCGATCCGCCGCGACAGGTCGTGTGGACGCACGCGCCCGCCGCAGACGCCGACGCCGCGGTCGCGCACGTCGAGGTCGCGGACGCTGCGCCGCAGCAGGCGGTCGCGCGCCCCATCACGCCGATCCTCCCCACGCTGAGCCTCGAGAACCTGCGCTTTCGCGAGGTCTCGGAGTGCGCGCGCGGCGCGTGCCGCATCGAGGGACGCTCGCCCTTCGCGCCCGCAGACGTGGCCGTCGAGGACGGCGCCACGACGCTGCCTCCGGCGATGGCGTGGGTTGAGATCATCCGACCTGGCGCTTCGGTGATCCTCCCGCGGAGGCCGGGCGTCGACGTGCTCGGCGTCGTGCTCGTGGGCGACGTCTCGATCAACCGCGAGACGCGCGCGACGGCTGCGACGCCGCCCCACGCGGGCCGCTGGACGGCGTTCTACGCGGGGGAGGGCGACCTCGCGATTCGTCCCTTCGGGCGCGACGCCGCGGCGGTGCTGCTGGTCACCGCGGAGGGCGCCGCGGAGATGACCGAGTCTCCACCGCTTCGGAGCGTCGTGCTGCGCGACCTCTCCACGCTCGAAGACCTCTCGTGGGCGGGCGGCGCGATGCACGCGCGCATCGCGTTCGAAGCGCCGGCGTCGACGCGCGCGAGCCTGGGGCTCCTGATCGCGAGCGATGACGCGCGCGTGGCCGAGCACGACCACCCGACGAGCTGGGAGGTGCTCTCGACGCTCTCGGCCTCGGGGCGGCTCAACCTGCCCGCGCAGACCGTCGCGGGACGCGCGCTCCCCGAGCGAGACCGCACGGTGACCGACGGCACGATCGCGTATGTTCCCTCGGGCGTTCGGCACGCGTGGCACCCCGACGGGACGCACCCGCTCATCGCCGTGCAGGTGTACGCGCCCGCAGGGCCCGAGCAGAGATTCCGAGCGCTCGCGCGACGCGGCGAGACGACGCAGAACACACCCGCGGCGCAGGCCGCGACTTCGACCGGAGCATCGACGCCATGAACTTCGACCTGCCCGAGAGCCACCGCGAGATCCAGCGCATGGTGCGGGAACTCTGCCTCCGCCACGTCGCGCCCAACGCGCGCAAGTGGGACGAGGAGGAGCGCTTCCCCAAAGAGATCGTCCCCATCCTGGCCGAGCACGGGCTCCTGGGGATCCGCATCCCCGAGGAGTACGGCGGCAGCGGCCTCGACACGCTCGCCTACGCCATCATCATCGAGGAGATCTCGAAGTTCGACGGCTCCCTCGGCCTCACCGTGGCCTCGCACAACGGCCTCGGCACGGGGCACATCCTCGCGTTCGGCACCGAGGCGCAGAAGAAGAAGTACCTCCCCAAGGCGGCCTCGGGCGAGTGGCTCGCGGCCTGGGCGCTCACCGAGCCCGAGTCGGGCAGCGACGCGTCGGGGATGCGCACCACGGCCACGCGCCGCGGCGACGGCTGGGTCATCAACGGCTCGAAGATGTTCATCACGCAGGGCTCCGTCGGCGGCTTCTGCGTGGTGCTCGCGCTCACCAACGCGCCCGCGAAGCAGCGCGGCATCACGGCCTTCGTCGTCGAGCACGGGACGCCGGGCTTCCGCGCGAGCCGTCACCTCGAGAAGATGGGGATGCGCTCGAGCGACACCTGCGAGCTGACCTTCGAAGACTGCTACGTCTCCGACGAGCAGCGGGTGGGCGAGGTCGACAACGGGTTCATCGACACGATGAAGATCCTCGACCGCGGCCGTGTCTCCATCGGCGCGCTCGCGCTCGGCCTCGGCGAGGGCGCCCTCGACGCGGCCATCGCGTACTCGAAGGACCGCAAGCAGTTCGGCCAGGCCATCGCGAACTTCCAGGCGATCCAGTGGATGCTCGCCGACAGCCGCACGGAGCTCGAAGCCGCGAAGCTGCTCGTGTACAGGGCCGCGGTGATGGCCGACTCGGGCGCGCGCTACTCCGCGGAGGCCTCGATGGGCAAGCTCTACGCGTCGGAGGCGGGCTCCCGCGCGTGCAACCGCGCGCTGCAGGTCCACGGCGGCTACGGCTACACCCGCGAGTTCCCCGTGGAGCGTCACCTGCGCGACGCGAAGCTCTGCGAGATCGGCGAGGGCACCAGCGAGGTGCAGCGCATGATCATCGCGCGCCACATGCTCGGCATCGCGCGCTGAGCGGCCGCGGAAGTATCTCCGACACGGCGTGTCGCGGCGGTATGCTTCGCCCGCGATGACGCGCCACTTCAACACGGCCGGGCCTTGCAAGCCGGATCTTCACTACATGCTTCCGCCCGACCGGCGCCTGCCCGACGTTCGCGGGCTGGTCGAGCAGCAGTCGTATTTCGTCCTGCACGCCCCGCGACAGATCGGCAAGACCACCGCGCTGTTCTCGCTCGCGAAGGAACTCTCCGCAGAAGATCGCTACGCTGCGGTGCTCGTATCGATGGAGACGGGGGCAGCCTTCCCAGACGACGTCGGCGCCGCGGAGCTCGCGATGCTCGCGGAGTGGCGCATGGCCGCAAGGCATCAGCTCCCGCCGTCGCTGCAGCCGCCTCCGTGGCCGGACGCGGCGCCGGGCGCGCGCATCGGCGCCGCACTGGAGGCATGGGCGAGCACGTCGACACGGCCGCTGGTGATCTTTCTCGACGAGATCGACGCGCTCCGAGACGACGTGCTCATCTCTGTGCTGCGACAGTTGCGAGCGGGACACAAATACCGTCCGACGGCCTTCCCGTGGGCGCTCGGGCTGGTGGGGCTCCGCGACGTGCGCGACTACAAGGTCGCGTCGGGCGGCTCCGATCACTTGAACACGGCCTCGCCGTTCAACATCAAGGTGCGCTCCCTCACGATGCGGGAGTTCACGGCGGATGAGGTCGCCGACCTTTACGCGCAGCACACGGCGGAGACGGGCCAGCGCTTCGAAGCCGCCGCGCTCGCACGCGCATTCGAGCTCACACGGGGCCAACCGTGGCTCGTCAACGCGCTCGCCTACGTCGTGACCGGCGAGCTCTCACGCGACCGCGCCGTCACGATCACCGTCGCCGACATCGACCGCGCGAGGGAGATCCTGATCGAGCGACAGGACACGCACCTCGACAGCCTCGCAGAACGGCTGAGAGACCCGCGCGTGCGCGCCGTCATCGAGCCGATGATCCTCGGTGAGACGCTGTCGCCAATGCCGCCCGACGACCTGCGATTCGTGCTCGACCTGGGCCTCGTGCGCCAGACCGCGACGGGCGCCGTCGAGGTGGCGAACCCGATCTACCGCGAGATCATCGCGCGTCAGCTCACGGTGATCGTGCGGGCCTCGCTCCCGACGATCACGCCGACGTGGCTCGACGCGAGCGGACGCGTCGACTTCGACAAGCTCCTCGACGCCTTCGTCGACTTCTGGCTTCGGCACGGCGAGGCGCTCCTCGGGAGCACGCCGTACAACGAGGCAGCCGCTCACCTCGTGCTGATGGCGTTCCTTCAGCGCATCGTGAACGGGGGCGGGCGTATCGACCGCGAGTACGCGATCGGATCGAAGCGCCTCGACCTGTGCGTCGACTTCCGCGGCGATGCGCTCGGCATCGAGGTCAAGACGTGGCGCGACTCCGACAAGACCGTTGACCCGACGATCGAGGGCATCACGCAGCTCGACGGCTACCTCGCGCGCCTCAACGTCACGCGCGGCTGGCTCGTGCTCTTCGACCAGCGAAAAAAGGCCGCTCCGCTGCCCGAGCGTCTGCGCCGGGAGCGCCTCACGACGGAGAACGGGCGAACGGTGGATCTCGTTCGGTTGTAACGCGCAGCGGCGGTCGACCGATCACGCGGACTGGAGCGACTCCGCATGCCGTCAAGCCTTCGGCGCGCAAACCCCGTCCGTCGCGCCGTCACGGACGCACCCCGCGCTGCAAACCCCGTCCGTCACGCCGTCACCGACGCACTTCGCGCTGCAAACCGCGTCCGTCACGCCGTCACGGACGCACTCTGCGAGGCAAACCGCATCCGACACGTCGTCACCGACGCGCGCTGCAAGCTCTCGCGAAAATCTCTTGCGACGCGGACGACGCTTCGACGAAATTGCGCATCATGTCTGCACCCGCGCTACCCCTGTTCTCTCGCTCGACGACCTGCGGAAGCATGTCGTGCACACCGGCTTCGCGCTCGCGCTCGAAGACTCGGTGAAGACCCTCTCGACGCCCTTCAAGGCGCTCCTCGATCAGCACCCCGCCGTGGTGCAAGGCCAGCACGCTTGCTGGGACGCGCAGACCCTCGCGGGCTTGAAAGTCCGCCGCGCCGACCGCCGCCTCGACGCGCACGTCGACGGCTTCGTGAGCGACCTCACGCACGCGTACGGCGATCGTAGCGCCGCGGGCGTGCAGCACTACCTCCGCGGGCGCACCGTCACGGAGATCAAGCGCACGGTGCTCGGCCCCGAGGTCGCCATCGTCGCCGAGTGGATCGCCTCCATCGCGAAGGAGAAGTCGAAGACCCTGCGCGCCTGGGGCCCCGTGTTCTCGGCCGACCTCGCCGACGCAGAGGCCGCGACGAAGGAGGCGTCCGAGGCCGACGCAGCCAACCGGATCTTTCGCGAGAAGGGTCCGCTCGCGGACTTCGTTCGGTCGCTGTTGAACGCGCGCGACGCCCTTCACAACAAGCTCGAAGCGCATCGACTCGCGCATCCCGACGACGGCCTCACGAGCGACTGGCCCAACACCTTCTTCATGTCGACGAAGCGAGCGTCGCCCAACGACAGCGATCGACAGGCGAAGGCCGCCGCGAAGGCCGCGAAGAAGGCCGAGGCCGAGCGCAAGACCGCCGCGCGCGCAGAAGCGCTCAAGAAGCTCCGCGAGGCGCAGGACGCCCTCAAGGCCCTCGGAAAGAAGTAGCTTCACTGCCCACTGCGCATCGCGCGCGCACCTCGCTGCACGCTGTACGTGGCGAGGCGAACGAACATCTGCGCGACCTTCACGGCTTCTGAAGCCTTCGCCCGCGCGCGCGAGTTCTCTGCCCGTGGTGCGCGGTGTGTATTACAAACGCCGCCGCCGCGTCGTGTTGCGCGGCGCATCACCCTCAAGCGCCCCGATGCCTGAGCGGGGCGGAGATCACGCCGTGCAGATCTACAACGCCCCCCTCGAAGACTATCGCTTCCTGCTCGAAACGCTCGACTACGCGTCGGTGCAGAAGCTCCCCGGCTATCAGGACTACGACCTCGACACGGTCATGTCGCTCCTCGCGGCGGGCGACACGTTCTGCCGTGAGGTCGCCCTTCCGCTCAACCGCGTCGGCGACCGCGACGGCATCAAGTACGACCCCGCGACGCAGACGGTGAAGCTCCCCGCGGGCTTCCGCTCGCTCTATGAGCGCTACGTCGAGGGCGGCTTCGCGTCGCTCGGTCACGACCCCGCGTTCGGCGGCGGAGGCGCGCCCCACACCGTCGCCGTGCTCGTCAACGAGATGGTCACCGCCACCAACAAGAGCTTCTCGATGTGCCCCGGACTCTCGCAGGGACTCATCGAAGCCATCAGCCATCACGGCACCGACGACCAGCGACAGCGCTACCTCCCGAAGCTCATCGCGGGCGAGTGGACGGGCACCATGTGCCTCACCGAGCCCCAGTGCGGAACGGACCTCGGGCTCCTCTCGACGCGCGCCGTTCCCGAGGGCGATCTCTACCGCCTCACGGGCACCAAGATCTGGATCACCTTCGGCGAGCACGACCTCGCCGAGAACATCATCCACCTCGTGCTCGCGCGCCTCCCCGACGCGCCGCCCGGCATCAAGGGAATCAGCGTCTTCGCCGTGCCGAAGATGCTCCCCGACGGGACGCAGAACGCCATCTCGTGCAGCGGCGTCGAGCACAAGATGGGCATCCACGCGTCGCCCACCTGCGTGATGACCCTCGACGGCGCGCTCGGCGAGCTCATCGGCGAGCCCCACCGCGGCATGCGGGCGATGTTCACCATGATGAACGTCGCGCGGCTCAACGTGGGCCTCGAAGGCATCGCCCTCGGCGACATCGCGTACCAGACCGCCGTGGCCTTCGCGCGCGATCGCCGCCAGGGCCGCGCGCCCGACCCCGAGAAGCGCGACCGCAGCGCGTCGGCCGACAACATCCTCGTGCACCCCGACGTGCGCAGGATGCTCCTCGAGATCAAGTCGACCAACGAGGCGATGCGCGCGCTCGCGCTCTGGACCTCGCTCCAGATCGACGTCGCGATGCGCCACGAAGACCCCGCCGAGCGCGAGTCCGCGGCGGACCTCGCGGCGCTCCTCACCCCCGTGGTGAAGAGCTACTGCACCGAGCGCGGCTTCTTCAACGTGAGCCTCGCGATGCAGGTCTGCGGCGGCTCGGGCTTCACCGTCGACTGGTCCATCGAGCAGTACCTCCGCGACCTGCGCATCGCGATGATCTACGAGGGCACCAACCACATTCAGGCCCTCGACCTCGTGGGCCGCAAGGTGCCCGCCGACGGCGGACGCGGCTACCGCGCGTGGTCGAAGCGCATCCGTGGCTTCTGCGCGGCGCACGAGGGCGACGCGACGCTCGCGGAGATCGTCACACCCCTCAAGCACGCGATCGAGACGCTCGACGGCCTCACGAAGTGGCTCGCGTCGGGAGAGGCCGACGGAGAGTCCGTCGGGGCCGCGGCGTCGAGCTACCTCAACGCCTTCGCGCTCACGGCGCTCGGGTACATGTGGGGACTTCAGGCGGTCTCGGCGCGCGGTCGCACGACGGCGCACGCGGCGGTGAAGGCGAAGTCCGCGCGGTACTACGTGCACCACGTGATGCCCGAGATCGACGTGCTGGCGCGCATCGCGCGCGAGGGCAAGCGGCACGTGATGGCCGTCGAGCCCGACGAGTTCTGAGAGAGCGGCCTTAGCGCTTCGCGAGCGCGTCCTGGTAGAGCTTCGCGGTCATGGCCGCGGCCACCGAGCGCGGCGCGAAGCGCAGGAGCAGGTCGTTGAGCTGGTTGAGCGCGCCGGGCACCACGAAGCGGCGGCGGCGCGTGAGGCCCTCGACGGCGATGCGGGCGCACTCGTCGGCGTCCATCATCCCCACGTCACCCTTCTTGAACTTGCGGCCCGTGCCCGACTTCTCGCCCATCTCGGTGGCGATGCCGCCGGGGACGAACATCGTGAGCGACATCTCGTGGTCGGCGAGCTCCTGCGCGAAGGCCATCCCGAAGTTGTTGAGAAAGGCCTTCGTGCCCGAGTACGCGGCTTGATAGGTCGTGGGCGTGGTGCCCGCGACGCTCGACACGATCATGATGCCGCCGCCGGGCGACGCCTCGAGGATGTGCTGCGCGAAGCGCTGCGCGAGCCACACGACGCTCGTCACGTTGGTGGCGAGCATGCGTTCGAAGTCTTCGAAGTCGTGCTCGATGGCGCGGCCGAAGTAGGTCACGCCCGCGTTGAGGATCGCCGCGTGGATGGGCCGCCCCTTCGTGGCCTCTTCGAAGGTGCGCGTGACGTCTTCGCGGCGGGTCATGTCGGCCTGGACGCAGGCGACCTCGACGCCGTGGGCGCGGAGCTCCCCGGCGAGCGCTTCGAGGCGGTCGAGGCGGCGGGCGACGAGCACGAGGTTGCCCTTGTGGTCGCGCGCGACGTGGCGGGCCATCTCGAGGCCGAGCCCCGACGAGGCGCCGGTGATGAGCGTGTGCTTGCCCTTGAGCGAGAGGTTCTGCATGGCGGCGCCACTTCTAAGGGCGGAGCGCCGTGGCGGTCAACGGGCGGGGGATGGCGGCGGTGATCGCTCAGCGCCACTCGAAGAGCGAGGGGAGCACCTCGCCGCTGCGGCCCTGCACGAAGTTCGAGAAGCGGTGGTGGTTCTCGGGGGCTTCGAAGTTCACCAGCCAGGTCACGGCGCCGCGGCGCTTCGCGACGTCGACGAGGCCCGCGGCGGGGTACACGACGCCCGACGTTCCGGCCGCGAGGAAGGCGAGCTTGTGCCGCGCGCCCTCGCGCATGAACGCGTCGATGCGGTCGAGGTCGCGGGGGTCGAGGGCCTCGCCGAACCACACGATGTGCGGCCGGAGGAGCGCGGCGCGGCCCTCCTGCGCGCAGCGCGGACAGCGCGGGAGGGCTCCGTCGACGTAGCGGGCCTCGTCGTGAAAGGGCGGGGCGTCGCAGCGGGCGCAGCGCGTCGTGTAGAGGTTGCCGTGCATCTCGACCACGCGCTCGCTCCCCGCGGCGCGGTGGAGGCCGTCGATGTTCTGCGTCGCGAGGAGGAAGCGGTCGCCCATGCGGCGCTCGACCTCGACGAGGGCGCGGTGACCGGGGTTGGGCACGCAGGGCTTCGCGGCGGCGCGGCGCTCGGAGTAGAAGCGCCACACGAGCTTCGGATCGCGCGCGAAGCCGCCCGGCGAGGCGACGTCCTCGACGGCGTGGTTCTCCCAGAGCCCGTTGGCGTCGCGGAAGGTGGGGATGCCGCTCTCGGCGGAGACGCCGGCGCCCGTGAGCACCAGCAGCCAGGTGTCGTCATCGAGGGTGAGGGTTTTCATGGCGGGGGCGCGAGTGTGGCGCGGGTCCCGGCGGGGCGCACGCGATCGCCGTGATTTCTCGTCACGGTCGCGCGGGGTGTTGAGGGTACACTGGCGCCCGATCATTCATGCGAGCCACCTGGTTCATCGCGGCCACCATCCTCGCGGTGGTGTGGGTCCCGGTCTTGATTCTCCCGGTCGACGGGTGGGTCTACGTGCTCCCGGCGGCGCTCACGGTCGGCGTGATCGCGGCGCTGGTGCTCTATGAGCGGCGCACGAGCGCGGGCCACTCCGAGTCGCGCAAGCGCTCGCTCGAGAGCGCGCTGTCGGAGCGCCTGAAGGCCCTCGGCGGCTCGCAGCAGACGGGCATCGCGACGATGCGCGAAGACCTCCGCGACGCCGTTTCGAAGCTCACGGGCGCCATGCCGGGACACTCCGCGCGGCACGCCGTCGACGCGCTGCCCTGGTACCTCGTGATCGGCCCTCCGCAGTCGGGCAAGAGCGCGCTGCTCGCGGCCTCGGGCGAGCAGTTCGGCTTCGTCACGCCCGCGTCGGGCGCGCAGGGGAGCCGCGGCGCGCGCTTCTGGCTCGCGCCCCACGCCGCGTACATCGACACGACGGGCGAGTACATGACCGGCGAGGCCGCCTACGCCGAGTGGCTCGCCTTTCTGCGCGAGCTCGAGATCACGCGCCCCGAGCAGCCGCTCCACGGCGTCGTGGTGGCGCTCCCCGCGGACACCGCGATGCAGTCGCGGCCCGAGGACGTCGACGCGCTCGGCAAGCGCATCCGCGAGCGACTCGACGAGGTGATGGGCTACCTCGGGGTCGACCTGCCGGTGTACCTCGTCGTCACGCGCTGCGACGTCCTCCCTGGATTCATGGAGTACTTCGCCGACCTCCGCGGCTCCGAGCGCGGTCAGATCCTCGGCTTCACGCTGCCCGTCCGCGGCAAGGAGCCCGCCACCGCGAAGATCGCGACGCTCTTCGACGAGCTCGCCGCGGGCATCGAGCGCCGCGTGTATTCGCGCGTGCTCCCGCGGGCGCACGTCGAGGTGCGGAGCGCGTCGTACATGTTCCCGCAGTGGTTCGCGGGGCTGCGATCGGGCGTGCTGGCCTTCGCGCAGCGGCTCTTCGCGTCGAACCTCTACATGGACCAGATCACCGCGCGCGGCGTGTACTTCACCACCGCGACCGACGTGATGACCGTGGCGGCCTCCGACGCGCCCTACGCGAGCGCGCCGTCGGGCGAGCGCGGGATGTTCGTCCGCGACCTGATGAACACGGTGATGCTCCCCGACCGCAACCTCGCGCGGCGGTCACCCTCGGAGCTTCAGCGACGGCTCCATCGCAAGCTCGCGATCTCGGCGCCGCTCCTCGGCATCGCCCTCGTGGCGCCGGTGCTCGGATACCACTCGTACACCGAGAACACCGCGATGCTCGACGAGTTCCGCGAGGCGATGAACGACTGCGTGAAGGTGCAGCCGCCCATTCCGCTCACGAGCCTCGACGTGCTGCGCGCGCGCGTCGACCGCATCCGGCTGCTGGAGCTCAACGGCCCGCCGCTCCACATGCGCATGGGCCTCTACGCGGGCTCCGACGTGCAGAGCCGCACGGCGACGGTGTACGCGGCGCTGATCTACCGCGAGGTGAGCGCCGGCGCCGTCGAGCGCAACTACCGCGCGCTCATGGCCTTCTCCGAGCGGAACATCAACTCGAACGCGGCGCCCACCAACGACGCGGCCCTCGACGCCGACGCGCGGCTGCGCTTCTACCTCATGCTCACGACGCCCCGCGCCGCCGTGGACCCGCAGCTCTCGGACGCCACGCAGCGCGAGTGGTTCAAGCACCGCCTCGCCAACGAGTGGAACCAGATCTACCCCACCAACGACCCCCTCGTGGTGGCGGCGCGCGAGGCCATCGTCGACCTCTACGCGCTCGTGCTCGCGGCCGATCAGCGCCTCGGGTTTCACCGCGACCTGCAGCTCGTGGCGCGCGTGAAGACCATCCTCGCGCGGTCGGGCGTCGGTCAGCGCTCGCCGCTGTGATCGCCGTGATGGTGCTCGTCGGGCGGCGCGGGCTGCTGTAGCAGCTGCTGCCGCGTGCGATCGAGGAACTGCGGGCTCGCGTACCGCGGCACGGTCACGCCCGCGTCCGTCGCAGGGAGCGCGACGGGCAGCGCGGGGTCGAGCCTGAGCTGCTGCACCACGGGCGTCCTGGCGGCGCCGTTGGCCGCGGGCGGGGGCGCGGCCTGCGCGGTCGACGGAGGCTGCTGCGCGGGCGCTTGCGGCGCGGGCGAGGGGGGCGGCGCGGGCGCTTGAGGGCTCTGCGCGACGGCGTTGCTGGCGCCCTGGTGCGCGGGCGCGTCGGGCGGCGGCGCGTGGGACGCCGAGGCGCCGATGAGGAGGCCGACGGCGAGGCAGGTCACACACGCGACGCCGCCGATGAGCACCGCGCGCGACGGCGATTTCGCGAGCCACGACGCGGGCGTCTCGGGGTGCTGCGCCGCGGCGGGCGGAGGCGCCTGCGGAGGCGGCGAGGGCGACGGCGTGACGGCGACGAGCGACGAGACGGGCGCCGCGACCTGCGGCGGGGGAAGGTCGAACACCGGCGCCCAAAGCGCCTGCACGTGGGGGCTCGCGAAGGCGAGGAGCGCGCGAGAGAACGCGTGGACGCTCGGGTACCGCAGGCTCGGGTCGACGTGCATCGCGCGCTCGATCACGGCCTCGAGCTCCGCCGAGAGCTCCGGGCGAACGGCGCGCAGCGGCGCGTGTTGACCCGAGACCACGGCGTTCATCATGTCGAACTGCGTCTCGCGGAGGAACGGTCGCACGCCCGTCACCGCTTGATAGAGGATCACCGCGAGGGCGTACTGGTCGCTCGCCGCGCTAGCCTGGCGCGCGTTGCGGACCTGCTCGGGGGCCATGTAGAGCAGCGTCCCGAGCACGACGCCCGAGCGCGTGATGTCGCCCGCGGGGCGGTCTTCGTCGGCGGCCCACGAGAGGCCGAAGTCGAGCACCTTGGGGGTCACCATCCCCGTGCGCTCCAGGGCCAGGATGATGTTCGACGGCTTGAGGTCGCGGTGCACGATGCCCTCGTCGTGCGCGGCCGAGACGGCGCTCGCCACGGGGAGCATGAGGTCCGCGGCGCGCGAGGGCGTGAGCGGCGCCTCGCGGTCGAGGAGGTCCTTCAGGGTCTCGCCTTCGAGGTACTCCATCACGAGGTACGAGACGCCGCGCTCCTCGATGACGTCGTAGACCGAGACCGCGTTGGGGTGGCGGATCTTCGCGGCGACCACGCCCTCGCGGAGAAAGCGCGTGCTCGTGATGGTGTTGTCCGCGAGCGCGGGCTTGAGGGTCTTCACCGCGACGCGCATCCCGAGGCTCGTGTGCGTGGCCTCGTAGACCGACCCCATGCCGCCGACGCCGATCACGCGGAGGAGCCGGTATCGACCGACGATCATGGACTCGGGCATCGGGCGGGCAGGACCTTCGGACACGGGCGACATTCGGGGGTTGGGGGGTGTGACTGCGACCGAATTCACTGTATCTCACACGCCCCGCGACGGGTCATCAACGGCGCCGACGCCGCGAGCGCGGTGGTGACCCGGTCGACGAAATCACTCGAAGCGGTCTCGCGCAGGAGCTCCAGAAGCTCCGAGCGGCGCGGTGGCGACACCGAATGCAGGTTCGCGAGATGGGCGCTTGACGGCGCGAGAAGTCTCCGTAATATCCGCGGCCCTCCCATCCAGAGGCAGAAATGAACAGCAATCTCGGTCTCATCGGCAAGAAGCTCGGCTGCACGCAGATCTTTGACGCGAATGGCAACGTTGCGCGCGTCACCGTGATCGAAGCAGGGCCCTGCCTCGTCGTCCGCAAGCGCACCGTCGAGAACGACGGATACGTCGCCGTCCAGGTCGCGTTTGGTGAGAAGCCCGCGCGGCTCCTCGACAAGCCCACGCGCGGCAACTTCGAGAAGAACAACGTCGCCGCCCGCTCCGTGAAGGGCAAGAAGGGCAAGGACGTCGAGGTCTTCCCCCGTCACCTGAAGGAGCTCAGGCTCTCGGCGGCCGACGCGGAGCGCTTCGAGGTCGGCAAGACCATCTCCGTCGGCGACGTCTTCAAGGAAGGTCAGCTCGTCGACGTGACGGGGACCTCGAAGGGTCGCGGCTTCGGCGGCGTCATCAAGCGCCACCACTTCGCGGGCTTCGTGAGCTCGCACGGTACCCACGAGTACTTCCGCCACGGCGGCTCGATCGGCACCAACATGACCCCCGGCCGCACGCTCCCTGGCCTGCGCATGCCCGGTCAGCTCGGCAACGCCCGCGCGACCGTGCAGAACATCAAGGTCGTGAAGGTGATCCCCGAGCAGAACCTCGTGCTCATCGAGGGCTCGGCCCCCGGCGGCGAGAACGGCATCGTGACCGTGCGCGGCGCCGTCAAGAAGCGCGGCAAGGCCTGAGCTGCCCCGCGCTCGGGTGACCGGGCGCGACGCGCCCCGTGAAGCCCGGCAACAAGCCCGACCCGTTCACCGCGAAGGCCCATCAAGAAGGCTTCGCGGCGAGGTCTGTCTACAAGCTCGAAGAGATGGACCGGCGCATCCGGTTGACGCGCGCGGGCCTCCGCGTGCTCGACCTCGGCGCCGCCCCCGGCAGCTGGACGCAGTACCTCGCCAACAAGGTCGGTCCGCGCGGCCTCGTCGTCGCGCTCGACCTCAACCCCCTCCGCGTCGCAGTCCCCAAGCACGTCCGCGCCGCGGAGCTCGACGTGCTCGCGTGTCCGCTCTCGGCCATCGCGGAGCACGGGCCCTTCGACGCCGTCGTGTCTGACATGGCGCCGCACACCTCGGGCGTTCGCGAAGCCGACGCCGCGCGGAGCGTGGAGCTCGTCGAGCGCGCCATCGCCATCTCCGACGCGACGCTGAAGAAGGGCGGGACCTTTCTCGCGAAGATCTTTCAGGGCGACGGCTTCGAAGAGGTGCGCGCGCTGCTCCGCGAGCGCTTCGAGACCGTCCGCATCCTCAAGCCCGAGGCGAGCCGCCGGGAGAGCGTCGAGATCTTTCTCGCGGGCATCACGCACAAGCGCGACCCCGTCGTCCCTGCCGCGGCGCCCGCGACGGCGGAGCCGAAGGGATGATCGTCTCGTTCGGCGAGGCGCTCATCGACCTCTTCGGTCACCCTCGCGGCGCGACGGTCGACGAGGCCGAGTACTTCGTCCCGCACACGGGCGGCGCGCTCGCCAACGCGGCGCTCACCTGCGGCCGCCTCGGCGTCGAGACGCGCTTCATCGGCGCCGTGGGCCGCGACGCGCACGGCGACAGGGTGCTGCGCGAGCTCGGCGCGGCGGGGGTCGACACGCGCTGCATCGCGCGCGTCGCGGAGCGCACCGCGGTGACCTTCGTGCGAGTGCGCGACGACGGGGCGCGGTCGTTCCTCTTCTACCGCACGAAGACGGCCGACCACGCGATGTCGCCCGTGCTACTCGACGCGATGAGCGCGCACCCGCTCGACGGCGCGACGTGGCTCCTCACGGGCACGAGCGCGCTCGTCGCGGAGCCCATCGCCAGCGCGTACCGGGCGCTCGTGCGGGCGGCGAAGGACCGCGGCGTCGCGCGCGTCGTCGACCTCAACGTGCGGCCGCACCTCTGGTCTGATCACGGCGCGATGCGCGCCGCGGTGCGCGACATCGTCGCGGGCGCCGCCGTCGTGAAGGCCAGCGAAGAAGACCTCGCCGCGCTCGGGCTCGACGCCACCCTCGACGCGCTCGCGACGCTCGCGCCCGACGCCCTTCCGCTGCTCACCCTCGCGGAGCGCGGCGCCACGTTCAGGCTCGCGGGAGGCGCGTTCGAACGACCCGCCGTCGCCCTCGACGCCGCCGCGGTGGTCGACTCGACGGGCGCGGGAGACGCGTTCATCGCGGGCTTTCTCTCGCTCCTCGACGCGCGCGGCGCGACCGTCGACACGCTTCGTGGAGACCTCGCCCTCGTGCGCGACGCCGTCGACGTGGGGTGCGCGCTCGGCGCGATGGCCGTCACCCGCATGGGCGCCACCGCGGGCGTGCGAGCCCCGTGGCCCGCGTCGGTCATCGAAGCTTTCTCGAAGCGACAGCGACCCGCGCAGGGAGTCACCCCATGAACGACGAAGATTCGAAGCAGTGGAGCCCCCTCGCCGTGCGAGCCCCCATCGGCGGTGACACCGTCGAGATCGACTGGGCCGACGGACACCTCGGGGTGCTCCCCAACGCGCTGCTGCGGGCCTACTGCCCCTGCGCGGGGTGCCAGGGACACTCGGGCGAGATCCGCTATCTCCCGGGCGGAAACGCCGTGATCGACGGCCTCGAAGAGGTCGGCTCCTACGCGCTCCAGATCACCTGGGGCGACGGCCACGCGTCGGGGATCTTCACGTTCCGCTACCTCCGTCGGCTGTGCGCGTGCGCGGCCTGCTCGGCGTCGAGCCTCGCCGCGTCGCGCGCCGCGATCCCCCGCTCGCTCACCTAGAGACCGCGCGCCGCGCTCGAAGCGCGCAATGCCCCTTCGCGACCTCTTCCACCCCAGCGCGAATCGGGTACTCTCTCGCCCGTGGAGAGGATACTCGTGGTGGAGGACTCACCCGCGATGCGCGCGTACGTGCGCATCGCCCTGGAGTCCGATGGCGTGGAGGTCGTGGAGGCGGGCACCGGCGCCGAGGCGTTGAAGCTCCTCTCTCGCGGGGGTTTCTCGCTCGTGCTGCTCGACGTGAACATGCCCGACCTCTCGGGCCTCGAGCTCGTGTCCTTCGCGCGGAGGCTCCCCTCGATGCGCGACGTGCCCCTGGTCATGGTGACCACCGAGGGGCGCGAGACCGACCGGCAGCGCGCGATCAACCTCGGCGCGAGCGGCTACGTGGTCAAGCCCTTCAGCGCAGAGGCGCTGCTCGACGCGCTCCGCCCGCACCGCCGCGTG
This sequence comes from Polyangiales bacterium, assembly GCA_046351535.1. Lineage (GTDB taxonomy): Bacteria > Myxococcota_A > Polyangia > Polyangiales > CAISKJ01. The sequence continues at coordinate 36,875 of JAXLYG010000012.1, read as the reverse complement.
GCGTAGCGGCGCGCCGTGCTCCCGACAGACGCCAACGCCGCGGGGCGCGCGGCGGAGGAGTTCCTCGCGGAGGCGCAGGAGATCCTCGACGACGCGCGGCGTGACCTCAGCGCGCTCGAGGACCACTTCTCGCTTCACGGCCGCGGCGAGCCCGACCGCGTCCACGCGCTCTTTCGCTCGGTGCACACGCTCAAGGGCCTCGCGGGCACCTTCGGCTTCGACGCGGTGGCGCGCGTCACGCACGCCCTCGAAGACGCCCTCGACCGCGTGCGGCTCGACCGCACGCCCCTCGACGCGCCGCTCCTCGAGCGGCTCTCGCAGGGCCTCGAGCACGTCGGCGAGCTCCTCGACCGCGCGCGCGCGGGCGCCCCCGACGACGGCGTGCGCACGGCGCGGATCACCCGAGAGCTCCGCGGAGAGAGCGCTTCGAACGCCCCCGCGCCCATCGCCGTCGACCCCGCGGTGCTCGCCGTCCTCACCGAGTACGAGGAGCATCGCCTGCGCGTCGGGCTCGCGGGCGGCGCGACCCTCTGGCGCGTGCGCGCGACGGCGCCCATCGACGCGATCGACCGCGTGCTCGAAGACGTCCGCGGCCTCGCGCGCTCCGTGGGCGAGGTCATCACCTTCGTCCCCGGCGGCCTCGCCGACGACGGCGCGAGCCTGGAGCTCTCGGTGCTCGTGGTCTCGACGGCCGACGAGGCGACGATGCGCAGCGTCTTCGCCGACGCGAGCCGATCGGTCGAGCGCGCGCAGTCCGACGCGCCCCCCGCGGCCGAGCTCGTCGTCGCGCCGGAGCCCTCGGCCCTCGACGCCGTGCCCGCGCGGACGCTCCGCTCGGTGCGCGTCGACATCGGCCGCCTCGACGGCCTCCTCTCGCAACTCGGCGAGTTCTCGCTCATGAAGGTCGCGCTCCAGCGCGCCGCCGAGCGCTCGAAGGCCGGCGACGCGAGGGCCCTCTACGCCGAGCTCACGCGGCTTCAGCGCGACTTCGCGCGCAACGTCGACGCGATGCAGCGCGAGCTCCTCGAGGCGCGCATGGTGCCCCTCGGTCAGATCTTCGAGCGCGTGTCGAGCGAGGTGAGAAAGCTCTCGCGGCGCCTCTCGCGCGCGATCAGGCTCGTGGTCACCGGCGCCGACACCGCCGTCGACAAGCTCATCGTCGAGGAGCTCGGCGCGCCGCTCATGCACATCGTCCGCAACGCGATCGACCACGGCATCGAGCCGACCGAGGTGCGCGCCTCGCGCGAGAAGGCCCCCGAGGGGACCCTCGCGATCAACGCCTGGCAGGCGGGCAGCCGCGTGGTCGTCGAGGTCGAAGACGACGGCGCCGGGGTCGATCCGACGGCCGTGATCCGCAGGGCCGTCTCGCTCGGGGTCATCACCGAGCAGGCCTCGCGCTCGCTCGACCGACGCGGGGCCTTCGACCTCCTGTTTCGCCCCGGCCTCACGACGCGCGACGAGGTGAGCGACACGAGCGGCCGCGGCGTCGGGCTCGACGTGGTGCGGGCCTCGCTCGCGCGCCTCGGCGGCGTCGTGGAGCTCACCTCCGAGCCCGGCGTGTTCACCAAGGTGACCATCACGCTCCCGATCACGCTCGCGATCCTCTCGGTGCTGCTCGTGGGCGTGCGCGGGCGACGCTACGCGCTCCCCATGTCGGCGGTCTCCGAGGCGCTGCTCGTGGGGCGCGACGCGGTGCAGCGGCTCGACGGCCGCGAGGTCATCACGCGCGACGGTCGAACGCTCCCGCTCTGTCGCCTCGACGCGCTCTTCGGCCACGCCGACCTCGCCTCGTCGCGCGCCGCGGAGCGCTTCTACGCCGTGATCATCGCGCTCGGCGGACACCGCGCCGCGCTCGCCGTCGACGCCCTCGTCGATCCGCACGACGTCGTCGTGAAGCCCCTCGGGCGGAGCCTCCGCCACGCGCACTGGTTCTCGGGCGCCGCGGACCTCGGCGAGCAGCGCGCGGGCCTCGTGCTCGACGTCGTCGCGCTCCTCGACGAGACCCTCGGGCGCCCGTCGCTCCAGCGGCACGAGGCGCTCCTATGAGCGAGCTCACACTGCGCAGCGATCGCACTTCGCAGCCCGACGAGGGAGAGCGCTAAGGCGTGGTGCGGGTCGGCGCGCAGTGGTGCGCCGCGCCGGTCTCCGAGGTGCGCGAGATCGTGAAGCTCCCGCCCGTCACCGAGGTCCCCGGCGCGGGCGTCGGGGTGCGGGGGGTGGTGCTGATCCACGGCGCGGTGCTGACGCTCCTCGACCCGCGGCCCCTGCTGCACGAAGCCGACGACGGCGTCGACGACCACGCCCGCGCCCTCACCGTCGATCACGAGGGCGAGCGCCTCGCGCTGCGCGTCGACGAGGTCGCGCGCATCATGCTCATCGCGCACACGGCCGTGGAGCTCGCCCACGAGCTCCCCTACGCCGCGGGGGCGCACGTGGTCGGGGTGGCGCGCGCGGTGGCCCCGTCGGCCGACGGCTTCGTGGTGATCCTCGACGTGGGGGCGCTCGTCCGCGCGGTGCTCGGCGAGTCCGAGAGATTTTCCTGAGCGAAGAAACGGCGATTCGTGGCAAAAGCGTTGGGTTCGATGGTGCGCTTGCAACGAACGTCTGCGCCCGCCAGGAGCCTCGTCGGGCTGCGCATCGGCGCCACGCACTGCGCGGTCGAGACGGCCTCGGTGCTCGGGGTGCTGGGCGCTGACGGCGCGCTCCTCGCGGGCGCCCACCCCTCGGCCCTCGTGGTCGGGCTCGTGGAGCACGCCGGCGCGCTGGTGCCCATCGTCGACCTCCGGCGCTGGGCGGGCTTCGCCACGGGCGTCGCCGCGGTCTCGACGCGCCCCCGCTGGCTCCTCGTGCGGGGCGCCTCGGGCCCCTTCGGCATCGCGGCCGACGAGGTCTCGGGGGTGTTCGAAGCGACCCTCGACGACGAGCGTCCGGTGACCCTCACCGCGGCGGGCGCGCTCGTTCGCGTGGGCCTCGCGACGGCGCGCGGGACGGCCCTCGAGCTCGACCTCGACGTCATCGCCACGGCCCTCGGCGCCTCGGGTGACCGCGCATGAGCGACCGCGAATCGCGGCCCTCGCTGCCCCCGGGCTGGTCCGTCGATGAGACCGCCGACGCGCGCTGCCACGCCATCGCAGCCCTGCCGCCGCTGGCCATCGAGGAGCACCTCGACGCGCTCATCGACCTGCTCCGCGACCGCAACTGGCGCGTGCGACGCGAGGCCGCGCTCGCGGTGGCGAGGGTCCGAGACCCCTCGACGGCGGTGCGGTCGCTGCTCACGGAGGTCTGCTCCGACGACGTGCTCGCCCGCAACGCCGCGCTCGAAGCCCTGCGAAACATGGGCTCCGCGGTGGTCGACCCGGTGCTCGCGTGCCTCTCGACCGCGGTGGGTCCGGCGCGGCGCTTCCTCGTCGAGGCGCTCCTCGAAGGCGCCGACGCGCGCTGCGTCCCGACGCTCCGCGCGCTCCTCGACGACCCCGACGGCAACGTCCCGCCCGCCGCGACGGAGGTGCTCGGCGTGATCGAAGGCCCCGAGGCCCTCGACGCGCTCGGCGACGCGCTCGAGCGCCGCGACCCGGTGGTGCGCCTCGCCGCGCTCATCGCGTTCGAAGCCCGCCGCGAGGTCGCGCACTGGCAGACCGTGTCTGCGCTCGTCGACGACCCGGTGTGCGGCGCCCACGCCGTGCGCGCCCTCGCCGCCCTCCGCGACGAGCCCTCGATCGCGCGCGTCGCCGAGGCGCTCGCGAGCCCGCACCGCCGCGTGGCCCTCGCGGCGCTCACGGCCTGCGCGCGCGTCGCGAGGTCCGCCGACGGCCGCGTGGCCTGGCTCGCGCGCGCGCTCTCGTCGTCGAAGGTCCTGTTCGCCCTGGCCTCGCGCGCGGAGCTCGGCGCCGTCGCGGAGCGCGTCGCGGCCATCGAGAGCCTCGCGCTCGCGGGCGATCCCTCGACGCTCGAGGTGGTGCTCCGCGGGTGCGGCTCGCGCGACCCCGAGGTCGCCACGGCGGCAGAGGCGGCCCTCGACGGCTTTCCCCCCGAGTCGATCCCCGCCGCGCTCGGCCGGGGGCTTCACGGCGCGCACTCGCTCGCCGCGGCCCTGATGGCGTGGGCGCTGCGCTGCGGCCGCGACGAAGACGCCGCCGCGCTCACCGCGCTGGCGTGGGCTTCACTCGAGAACCCGTCGGGCCCCGTGACCGCGTGGGAGGTGGTCGCCCGCTTCGGCGGCCCCGACGACGCGCGCCTCCTCGCGGAACGTCTGGGGCGCTCGCTGTCGAGCTCCGACGTCGACATCGGCGAGCTGCTCCCCGCGATCGATCGCGCGCTGCGGCTGCACCGCGCCGAGGTCGAGCCGCTCCTCCGATCGTTCGTGGCGCCCACGAGGGCGGGGATGCTCGTGGCGCTCGCGCTCGTTCGCGCGGGGCTCTCGCTCGACCGGGCGCACGTCGCCGAGGGCCTCGACGCGCCGGATCCGTTGGTGCGCGCGGCGGCCCTGCGCGCACTCGGCGTCGCGGGCGAGGGGCCCGACGGCGACGTCATCGACCGCGCGCGCAGAGACCCGAGCGCCGAGGTGCGCGCGGCCCTCGTCGACGCCGTGCGCCTCGGACAGGCGCAGCGCGAGACGCTCACCTCGCTGGTCTTCGATCGAAGCGCGGAGCCCGCGTTGCGCGCCGCCGCGCTCGCGTCGCTCACCGCGCGCGGGAGCCGAGACGCCTCGCTCCTCGACGCGGCGTTCTCAGACCCCGACGGCGAGGTGGTGCTCGAGGGCATCCGCGCGTTTGACGCCGACGCCCCGATCGCGGCGCTCGTCGAGGCGACCACGCACGCGGACACCGCCGTGGTGATCGAGGCCCTCGCGCGGCTCCGCGAGCGCGACGCGCAGGCCGCGACGGGGCGCGCCGCGGTGCTCCTCACGCACGCGTCTGCGCAGGTACGTGTGGCCGCGGTGCGCGCGCTCTCGGGCCGCTCGTCGTCGATGCGCACGGTGCTCACCGACCGCCTCAAGCGCGAGACCGACGACGACGTGCGCAACGCGATCGACGACGCGCTCCTCGACCCGACCGAGCCGCGGCTTCGCGGCGCTTCGCGAAACGCTTCATGAAGCGACCGCGCGGCGAGTTGCATTAGCATCGCGCCCCGTGACGAATCCCGAGGCGCCGCCCCCACCCACGGAGCCCCCGCGGCGCCGCACCGAGCGCCTCGCGATGACGGCCGCGTGGCTCGCCATCGCGGTCACGTCGATCACCGTGATGAAGGGCTTCGTGCGCGGCCCGCGCATCGGCATCGACTACCGGTACTTCTTTCCGCGCCTGCTCGACGGCGAGTGGTGGCGCATGCAGAACGGCCCCCTCGCGGTGCAGTGGTTCTCGCCCTCGTTCTGCGGCGGCGTCGCGCGCGTCCCCGACGGGCAGGACCTCTCCTACGCGCTGCCGCAGCTCCTCGTGCGCTGGCTCGACCCGCGCGACGCGGTCGTCGCGACGGCGGTGGTCATGGCGCTCACGGGCGCGGCGGGCTTCGCGAGGCTCCTCCGACGGGGCTTCGGCGCGTCGCCCGAGGTCGCGACGCTCGGCGTCGCGGTGATGGCCTTCAACGCCGCGCACGAGGCCCGCGCGCTCGCAGGACACCTCGCCTACCACGGCATGATGCTCATCCCGTGGGCGTGCCTCGCCGTCGTCGATCCGCTGCCCGAGGAGGCCACCGCGCGACGCTGGCGGCTCTCGGCCGACGTCCTCCTCGCGGGCGTCGCGCTCGCGTACGTGGTGTCCGCGGGGCTCCTCAACCTGGCGGCTCCGCTCGGCCTCGCGGTGGTCGCGGTGGCGTTGATTCACGCGCTCCACAGCGGCGCCGCGCTGAAGCGGTCGCTCCGTGACGCCGCGATCAGGCTCGCCGCGGGGAGCGTCGTCGCGCTCGCGCTGAGCGCCGCGAAGCTCGCGGCCTTCGCGAGCTACTACGGGCAGTTCCGGCGCGATTTCTATCCGCTCCCTGGCGCCGACGGCGTGCTCGCGGCGATCAGCGTGACGGCGCGCGCGGTCTTCGGCTTCTGGGCGCCGTCGGGCGCGCACATCGCCAACGCGCAGTGGGTCATCGAGGCGCACGAGCTCACCTACGGCGTCGGCCCGCTGCCCGCGCTCGGCCTCGTCGCCGCGGCGCTCGCGTGGGCGCGCGCGAAGCCCCGCCCGCACTACACGCAGGCGCAGCGCGCGACGCTGCTCGCGCTCGGCCTCGTCGTCGCGATCCCCTTCGCGATCAACGTCTACACCCCGATGTGGAACGCGTTCCTGAAGCGCCTCCCGGTGCTCTCGTCGAGCAGCGTGCTCTTCCGCTGGTGGATCGCGTACGTGTTCGTGGCGCCGCTCGGCCTCCTCGGCTTCGAGCGCTTCGCGCCGCGCGCGCGTCGCACCGTGGTGATCGCGGGGGTGGCGATCACGCTGCTCGCGGCGCTCTTGAAGGCGCGCCCCACCGAGGCCGCCGACGCGTATGACCCGTCGCGCGTCGTGCTCGCGTGGCACATCTCCCACGACCTCGGCGTCTTCCCTCCGATCGCGACGGTCTCGTCCGCGCGACGAAACGCGCTCGAAGACGAGGGACTCCTCGTCGAGGGCGCGTCGCATCAGCTCTGCTACGAGCCCACCTTCGGCTATCGGCTCGAGCGCTTTCCGCGCGGCGCGCTCCACGTCGGTCCCGTCGACGACGCGCGCCTCGGGGTGTTCAACCTCAAGAACCCCGCGTGCTACGTGTGGCCGCGCGAGAACCGCTGCGCCCCCGGCGACCACTTTCAGCTCTCGCAGCGAGACGCGCTCCTGCGCTTCGCCTCGCGCCGCCCCTTCGCCTTCGCGATGTCGACGCGACAGCACGTCGCCAACGCGGTCACCGTGACGACGCTCGTGGGCGCGCTCGGCCTCGCCGCGGCCCTCGCGGCGCGTCGCTTCAGGCGCTGAGCGCGCCGCCCTCGACCGCGAAGCACTGATCGTATCCCTCGCGCCAGGAGGGGAATCGCAGCGTCACCCCGAGCGCGCGCTGCACCTCGCGCCCGTCGATGGAGCGATCGTGACGCAGGGTCTCGTGCACGTCCTCACGCGACGCCGACGCGGGCATCGCGACGCCGAGCTTCGCGACGAGCCAGCGCACGACCTCCACCTGCGGCACGGGCTCGTCGTCGGCCACGGGAAAGGTCGACCCCGCGACGCCGCGATCGAGCGCCGCGAGGCACAGCGCCGCCAGGTCGTCTACGTGGATGCGCGACACGACGCTGCGACCGTCTTCGGTGAGCCGGAACGTGCCCGCGGCCACGCGCCGATGGAGCCCCCGCCACGGGCCGTAGATCCCCGCGGCGCGCAGCACGACGGCGCCGCGCGCGCGCCACGATTCCTCGGCGGCGAAGCGCTGCGCGGCCCGCTCGGAGGCGAGGTCGACGGGGGTGCTCGCGTCGATGCGGCCGCTGCGATTGCCGTAGACGCCGGTGGTCGAGACGTACACGCAGCGGCACCCGTCGGGCAGCGCCGCGGCGACGCGCGCGTCGGTCTCGCCATCGGGCGGAAAGGTCACGAGCACCTGCGCGCCCTCGCGCGCTCGATCGCGAACGAAGTCCTCGCCGATCGTCTCCGAGGTGTGGGCGACGATCCCCGCGCGCGTGAGCTCCGCGGCGTGCTCGGGGCGACGCGTGGTCGCGATCACCGGGCGGCCGTGCGCGAGCGCGATCCTCGCGGCGGCCATGCCCGTGAAGCCGCAACCCAGGATCAGCAGCGGCGCGGTGGAGTCCGTCATCGCGGCGCGCGGATCGCCCGGAGCCACGCCTCCATCGCGAGGGCCGTGTCGCCCGCCTCACCGTAGCGACGCGCCCGCGACGCGGCCTCGGCGGAGGTCTCGTGCGCGCGAGGGAGCGCCACCGGCGTCGGCGCGTCGGGGGGACGCGGCTCCCACGCAGACTTGACATATCTCGTCACAGGGGCCGCTTCGGGCCGCGCGGCGATGGCGAAGGGCGCGAGGAGCAGCGCACAGACGGCGAGCGACGAGAGCGCGTGCGCGACGGCGGCGGTCGGGCGGCGCTCATCGCCGCGGAGCACGAGCGCGATCGCGAGCACGGCGGCGATGGCGAAGCCCCACATCGAGGCGGCCCCCTTCATCTCGAGGAGGTGCCCGGCGTTGTGCGGCACGAAGCCGTCGCGAAGCACGGGGATCACCATCTCGAAGAAGGGCGAGGTGTACTCCGTCGGGATGTGCGGGAACGTCGCCGAGGGGAGGCCCGTGACGAGGAACGCCGTCGCCGTGGCGCCCGCGGCGAAGACCGTAATCGCGCGCTGCATCGCGGGCGAGGTGTGAAAGCTGCGGTGGAGCGCGTCGAGGCCCGCGAGCGACGCGATGGAGAGCGCGGGCACCAGCGTGACGAGGTAGCGCGGGCCGACCTGCCAGCCGCCGCGCCAGTTGTTCATCATGCCGATGAGGAAGGTGAGCCCCACGCAGGACGCGACGACCACCGCGGCGACGGCCCGATCACGGCGCTCCGCGGGCGGGAGCATGGCGCTGAGGCAGAGCCCCATCGCGACGGTGAAGGCCACGAGCCAGTGCCCGACGTCGACGTGCGCGAGCGCGCCCGCGTGGGCCTTGATGGCGCCGCCGAGCTTCACCATCGTGAAGACGAGCAGCGCGCCGAGGAGCGCGCGGACGATCGAGAGCGTCGTGACGCGCAGCCCGCCGAGGTCGAAGAGCGTGTGGGGGCGCGGACGCCACGACAGCATCGCGCCGATCCCCACCGCAGAGAGGGCGAACAGAAAGGTCGAGGGCACGAGGCCGAAGGCCGGGTCGAACCAGAGGCGCAGGCCCGCGTCCCACGAGAACGAGGTCGCGCCGAAGAAGCCCTGCGAGATCTCCGAGCGGAACTGCTGATTCTCGAGGTAGCTGTACCCGGGCTTGAGCGCGTCGCCGAAGCAGCGCTTGTGATAGAGCATCAGGAGCGCCACGGGGATCGAGCCGCCGACGCCCGCCCACGCGAGGCGCGCGACGTTGCGCGGGCCGAGCGTGAGGGCGTAGGCGACCACGGCCGCGAGCGCGAAGACCGCCGCGACCTTCGCGCTGTGCCACTTGTGATACGAGGCCGCGCCGAAGAGCACCGCCGACATCGAGAGCTGGAGCGCGAAGGGGCGACGCTCTGCGTTGCGCGCGAGGATCCACGCGGCGACGGCCGCCGACGCGACGCCCGCGGGGTACTCGAAGAGCGAGCACCCGGCGCCGAAGAGCCCCGCGAGGAACATCAAACCGCCCTGCACCGGGGGGCGCTCGCCGCGCGTGCGCGCGAGCTCGTCACGCTCACGGAGCGAGCTCATCGCCATGATGGCCGCGCCGAGGCACATCGCGTTGTGCGAGTGGCTCGTGAAGACCTCGTTGTAGGCGAAGAGCGACGACCCCGCCATGGTGCTGAAGAACACCGCGTCGCAGAGCGCGCGAGAGCGCGTGCGGGCGCCGAGAAAGCGGTACCAGAACCACGCGAAGACGAGGCCCGGGAGCACGTTCGCGAAGAGCCTGATCGCGTACACGACCTTCTCCCGCTCGATGGGCGCGCGCACCTCGGGGCGGCGCGCGGGGTGAGCGTCGGGCGGCTTCGGCGCGCCCGACGGCGGCGCCTCGGGCGCCACCACGGCGGGCGTCGGGGGAGGGAGGTGCGAGTCGCGGTGCGTGAGGCGCGTGAGGAGCCAGTACGCGGGCACGCCGAGGTAGCTCGTGCCCGGGGCCTTGGAGCTGTAGAGGAGGTTCACGCGGATGCGGCGGTCTTCGCGCGTGGGGCGGCCGAGGCGAAAGCGCGCGAGCGTGTCTTCGGGGACGCCCGCGGCGCGGAGCACCTCGTCGGAGATGTGACGGGTGGTGATGGCCTCGTCGAGGGGCGTGTCTCGCACGGACTTGTCGTTGACGTAGCCCCAGTCGCGCTCGATGCGGTTCACGGCGAAGGTGCCGTCGTCGACGATGGCGACGGTCATGTAGACCCGCACGTTCTCGTTCGGGTTGTTCACCGGCGCGTGATACGGAAACACCCACAAATACAGGACCGCGAGGAGCGCGACCGCGAGCGCGGTGCGGGCGCGTGAGGGGACCGTCGGGGCGCTGCCGTCCATAAGCGCGCGCACCCTGCAACGCTGGGAGCGGTCTCGTCAATCGGCCCCTTCGCTTCCCTTCGAACGGGCCGCGCGCGCCGCGGGAACAACCCTTCGCCCCTCGGGAGTTCAGGCAGGAACTTCGTGTCGCGCCATGTAGAGCCCGGTGCTACGTTCGCCCCGCGATCCGACGCCCCTTCGACCGGGAGTTTTCATGGCGATGCAGCTCGATTTCGCGTCGTACGTCAGTGAACGAAAGAACGGCCCGAGCGGCGAGCGCGGCGAGGGCTACGCGTACGAGGGCGACCTCCGGGTGCTCCGCGCGATGCGAACGCTCAAGCCCGTCGAGATCGCCGTCGCGCAGACGGTGAAGCTCTCCAAGGAGTTCCTCACGCACGACCTCCTCGGCAACGCGGTGAAGGTGGGGCCCCGGCAGTTCCCGCGCATCCACCGCATCGCCTCGGAGTGCGCCGCCACGCTCGGCATCGCCACGCCGCAGGTCTACATCGTCCCCGAGATCGGCTCGATCAACGCCGCCACCTACGGCGTCGACAGCGACTCGTTCATCATGGTGCACGCGGCCACCGTCGACGCCCTCAGCGACGAGGAGCTGCGCTTCGTCATCGGCCACGAGTGCGGGCACATCCAGAACAGCCACGTGGTCTACCTCACGACGCTCCACATGCTGCGCCTCGTGCTCCAGGCCGCCGCCGCGGGGGTGCTCCTCGCGCCGGTGCTCATGCCCGCGACGCTCGCGCTCCAGAGCTGGGCGCGCGCCGCCGAGGTCACCTGCGACCGCGCGGGGCTCCTCTGCTGCAAGAACCCCACGGTGGCCACGCACTCGTTCGTCAAGCTCGCCATCGGCAGCCGGAGGCTCTTCGAACAGATGAACGTCGACGCCTACCTCGACCAGCTCAAGGAGGCCAAAGACGGCTACGGCCGCATGGGTGAGCTCCAGCGCTCGCACCCCTACCTCACGCGGCGCATCGAGGCGCTGCGCGCCTTCGCCGAGAGCGCCCTCTACCGCAGCGCCGCGGGTCTCGAGGGCGGCACCGACCGCGCCGAGCTCGAACGCCGCACCGAAGAGATCGTCAGGGTGATGTGACCGCCCGCCGACCGAGCTCTCGAACCGACCGCACACGACAACGCACTCGACACCGACGGGGAGGCAACACGCCGCCATGAACGCACGCAACCTCAATGAGACCAAGCAGGAGCTCGTCGCCGCGCTGACCTCCCTCGCCGACCTCGCGCAGAAGGCCGGCGCCACGACGCTCCGCGAGCGGCTCTTCGCCGATCGACTCCCGCGGCTTCAAGAGGAGCGCGCCGTGCTCGTCGTGCTCGGGGAGTTCAACCACGGCAAGACGACCTTCGTGAACGCGCTCCTCGGCGGCGACGTGCTCCCGACGGGCATCACGCCCACCACGGCGCTCATCCACGAGGTGCGTCACGGCGACACGCCGAAGGCGTCGATCATCAAGCGCGGCGACGGCGCCCTCGACGACCGGTCGCGGCCCGTCGGCGGCGCGAAGGAGGCGCTGCCCTTCGAACGCCTCCACGAGCTCGTGGCGAGCGCGAGGGTGAACCCCGACGAGGTGCTGCGCGTCGAGCTCGAGTACCCCGCGGAGATTCTTCGAGACAAGGTCACCCTCGTCGACACGCCCGGCGTCAACGACCTCAACCTCCAGCGCGCGGAGATCACCTACGGGTACGTCCCGCGCGCCGACGCCGTGGTCTTTCTCCTCGACGCGGGTCAGATCCTCAAGGAGTCCGAGCGGAAGTTCCTGCGAGACAGGCTCCTCGGCGCGGGGCGCGACCGCATCGTCTTCGCGATCAACAAGGCCGACCTCCTCTCCGAGACCGAGAAGACCGAGGTGATGGAGTACGCCCGCCGTCAGCTCGAACACCTCGTCCCGGGCGCGCCCGTGATGTTCCTCTCGGCCACGCGCGCCCTCCGCGGCGACCGCGAGGGGTCGGGCCTCGAGGCGCTCCTCGGCAAGCTCTCGTCGCTCCTCGGCAGCGATCGGCTCCGCATGCTCGTGGACTACGCCGCCGACGAGGGCCTGCGCGTGAGCGACATCCTCGGTCGCGCGCTCGCCGTCCGCCGCCGCGCCCTCACCATGACCTCCGACGAGATCGAGCGGAGGATGAAGTCCATCGAGGCCGACATCGAGAACGCGCGCGGCCTCGTCGACAAGCGCAAGGCCCGCATCGACGAGGAGATCTCCGCGATCCGCGCCGTCGCGCTGCGCGACCTCGAAGCCTTCACCGACGAGTTCGCGGCGGCCGTCCGCCTCGAGGTCGAGAAGTCCTCCGCGGGTGACATCCAGAAGTACATGCCGGGCTTCATCGAAGAGACCTGGCGCAAGTGGCTCGAAGGCGAGGCCAAGACCCTCGGCGAGCGCCTCGAAGCCCTCGCCGAGCAGATCGTCGCGATCGTGAACGAAGACGCGCGCGAGTCGGGCAAGTCGCTCCAGGAGTTCCTCGGGCCGGGCACCGGCAACCTCGACGTGAAGGTCGACACGCTGGCCTACGACGTGAGCGTGTTCGCGCTCGGCGCGTTCGGCATGGGCGTGGCGATCACCATCAACCTCCTCCTCGGCGGCATCCTCACGCTCGCGGCCCCGGTGCTCGCGATGTTCTTCAAGGAGCGCGTCGACGCCGAGATCAAGCGCAAGGCGATGGACGCTGCCCCCGCCGCGGTGCGCGCCTGCGCCGCGAAGATCGGCCCCGAGCTCACGGGCACCATCGACAGCTTCGGCCTCAAGCTCACGGAGTTCGTCGGCCACGCCAACGAGGAGCTCCGCCGCTCGATGCTCGAGGTGCTCTCGGCCACGCGCCGCGCGCTCGCCGACGCCAGCGCCGGCGCCGCGCCGTCGGTCTTCGAAGTCGACGCCCTCATCGCCACGCAGGTGGAGCTCCGCGAGCGCGTCGAGCGCCTCCGCGCGCAGGTCTGGGAGCAGCCCTTCGAAGGCATCGCGGGCATCCCGATGCCCATCGGCAGCGCCTGATCCGCGCCGTTCACCCCGTTCCCCCGATCGCGTCGCATCGCATGAAGCACCTCACGCTCGCGTGTGTGTTCGCGCTGGCCGCGTGCCGCAGAGGTCCGCAGCCGCGCGACGCCTCGCAGCGACCGCGCGCCGCCGACGTCGCAGCGCCCTCCACCGACGCCACGACGGAGCCTCGCCGCGTCTCGCTCGACGTCCGAGATCTCACTGCGTGGGCTGAGGTCGCGCCCGGCGTTCGGTGGCGTCGCGCAGAGCTTCGCGTGCTCGCCGTGACCCCCGCGGTCGAGCGCGCGTCGCCGCCGCCCGACGTGCTCCAGTGGGTCGTGATTCGCGTCGATGTGGCGCGCGCGAACCTCAACGTCGAGCGGCCTCCCGACGACTCGATCACCGCGCTCTGGGAGCGTGACTCGATGGCCGTCGCGATGGTCAACGGCGCGTACTTCGAGCCCGATCACAGCCCCTCGGGCCTCGTGTTCTCGGGCGGCGCGATGCGCGCGCCCGTCGGTCCCCGCGGCGGATCGGGGATCCTCACCGTCGAGGGAGACAGGGTCGCCGTCGTCTCGATCGACGCGCGCGACGGCGGAACGTACACGCCGCCGCCCGGCGTCTCGCTCGCGCTCCAGAGCGGACCGCGCGTCGTCGAGGCCGGCGGCGTCGCGGGCATCTACCGACACGACGGACGCTACGCCGCGCGCACCGTCGCCTGCGTTCGAGACGCCGGTCGCACGCTCGACCTCATCGCCACGTGGGACGCGCGCGAGCCGCGCAGAGGCCCCGAGCTCCACGACCTCGCGACGATCCTCGCGGGCCCTTCGCCGACGGGAGACGACGGCCCCTGCGAGGTCGCGCTCAACCTCGACGGAGGCCCCTCGACGGGCGTCTACGCGGGCGTTCCGAGCGCGCCCGGCGGCGTGCGTCACGCGCCCGTCGGTCCGACGCCGTGGGTGTTCGTGGTGCGTCCCCGCCGCTGACGAGAGTCGTGGTAGAACGCCGAACAATGCGCGCGCTCCTCGCACTGCTCGTCGTCCTCGCGGCTTGTACGAAGGGTTCGATCCCCGACATCCCCGACGACGCGGCCGGCGACGACGTGCCCGTGATCGACATCGGCAACGAGCCTCGCTGCGGGAGCAATCGCTCGCCGTGCTGCGGCGGCCGCGCGTGCAACCGCACCCTCGAGTGCGAGCAGGGCGTGTGCTGCGGCGGCCCGAGCGCCACCTGCCAGGATCAGCTCGACTGCTGCTCCAACTACGGTTGCAACGGCGGTCGGTGCTGCGTCGACGTCGGCGGCGTGTGCGAGAGCGCCAACGAGTGCTGCGCGGGCGCCGTGTGCACCGACGGCGTGTGCGCGCGCGTCGAGGACTGCGGCGCGCGCGGTCAGCGCTGCTGCACGGGCGACATCTGCACGGCGGGCAACGCCTGCGTGTCGTCGATGTGCACCGCGTGTGGCGCCATCGACGGCCCCTGCTGCCCGGGGCAGACCTGCGACTCGGGCCTCGCGTGCACGAGCGGCCTCTGCCGTCGCCCCGTGGCCTGCGGCGCCGCGGGCCAGGCGTGCTGCAACGGAACGGCGTGCGAGCGCGGCGCCGAGTGCGTGAGCGGCACGTGCCGCGTGTCGACCACCTGCGGCGCCGTCGGACAGGCGTGCTGCACCGGCAACGTCTGCACCGGAACGGCCGTGTGCCAGTCGGGCCGCTGCGTCGCGCCGATGAGCACCTGCGGCGCCTCGGGGCAGGCGTGCTGCACCGGCAACGCGTGCTCGAGCGGCCTCGGATGCACCGCCGGAACCTGCCGCGCGTGCACGTCTCCGGGTTCGATCTGCGCGCGCGCCGCCGACTGCTGCGGCACCGATTACGACTGTCGCGCCGCGCCCGTCGAGCTGCGCTGCTGCCACCGTCAGGGCGGCACCTGCTCGAACAGCCTCGAGTGCTGCGGCGACATGCTCTGCGAGGGCGGACGCTGCGTGTGCCAGGCCGAGGGAGAGAGCTGCGTCGACAGCACCGAGTGCTGCGCGGGCACCACCTGCGAGTCGGGCGTGTGCCGTCGCGCGGTCACGTGCCGCCCCGCGGGAGACCTCGGGTGCAGCGTGAACTCCGACTGCTGCGCGAGCCTCCTCTGCACGCCCGCGGGCGGCGCGGGCAGGCGCTGCTGCATGCCCGCGGGGACCCAGTGCGCCGCCGCGACGACCGGCGACGCGGGCGTGAGCGACGCGGGCGCGCGTGACGCCGCGATGGACGCCGCCACCGACGCGGGAACGCCGCTCTCGAACCCCTGCTGCGGGACGATGACCTGCGCGCCCTCCGGCGGCGCGCCGGGCAGCTACTGCATCTGCCGCGGCAGCGGAGAGACCTGCGCTTCGAACTTCGACTGCTGCCCCGGGACGCTCTGCACCTCGGGCCGCTGCACCGCTTCGACGACCACGTGCTTCGGCCCCGGCGACATGCGCGCGTGCACCGCCGACACCCAGTGCTGCGGAGGCTTGCGATGCGCGCGGCTCCTCGGCAACCAGCGATGCTGCACGGGCCCCGGCAGCGCGTGCCGCTCGTCGATCGACTGCTGCGGCGCGATGCTCTGCGTCGCCGGTCGCTGCGCGTGCCGCAACCGCGATCAGTCGTGCGAGCAGGACATCGACTGCTGCGCGGGCCGATGCGTGTCGAACCGCTGCGTCGCGCCCTGAGAGAACCCGCTACTGCGGAAAGAGCCGCACGGCGATCCCGCGGCGCGGGGTCGTCGTCGAGGTGTCGACGTCCTCCCACGCGACGGCGAACTGCGGGAGCGTCGTGCCGCCCGCCGCGGCCGACGGGTCGCTGCGCGCGACGTCGTCGCCGACGCTGATCTGAAAGTCGCTCGTCGACGCGCCCACGCGCGAGAACGCCGCGGCGCCGAGCGCCGTCGAGAGCCTCCCCCGGATGTGGTGCGTCGCGGCGTCTTCCCACGCGACGAGCACGTTCGGCGGGTTCGTCGTGCCCACCGCGATCGTCGGGTGAAGCTGGTCTCCCGCGAGCGTCGTCGGCGCCTCGTGGGCGTCGCCCGCGCGCTGGAGGTTGGCCCCGGTCCTCGCCCACCGCACCGTCGGCGAGCCCATCGCGTCGGCGGCCTCGTCGTGCCACGCCACCGCGATGCCGTCTTCGAGCGCCGCGGCCGCGGGCTGATCTTGAATCTGCGCGCTCGTCGGATTCACCTGCACGGCCTCGCCCGCCAGTGCGCCCGCCGACGAGACCTTGCGCGCGAAGATGTCGCCCGTCGCGGACCACACCACCGCGAAGCTCCCGTCGCGGAGCGCCACCGCGCGGGGGAGCCCCACCGACACGGGCGTGATCTGCACCGGCGTCGACGGCGCGCTCAGCGGGAGGCCCAGCCCGTACGTGACCGCGCGGAGCACGGCCGACGCGTCGGTCCCCTCGCGCCACACGACGAGCGCGCGGTTGCCAGCCACCGCGACCGAGGGCTGCTGCCGCAGCGTCGCCGCCGCGGCCACGGGGACGCTCACGTAGTGCGAGTCCATCGTCGTCGGCGGAGCCCTATTTTCAAAGGCTTCTGCGACGACGTTGCGCACCGCGCCGCTGCCCGACTCCCACGCGCCGACGAAGCCCGCGGGCGTGGCCACGGGCGCGACCGAGGGGTACTGCTGCACGCCCATCCCGTCGTCGAGGGCCACGTCGGTGGCGAGCGCGCCCGCGGTGGGCGTGCCTCCGTCCACCGTGAAGTACCGGGCCCGCACGTCGGTGAACGTGCGCGAGACGACGTCGAACGCGACCACCAGGGGGACGCCCGGCGCCCACGACACCGACGCGTGATGGCGGTCTCCCGCGGCGAGCGGCCCGTCGTTGTTGCTCGCGAGCCTCGGCACGGTCTGACACTGCGCGGAGCACTCCGAGCCCGCGGCGCCGTTCATGTCCATCCCGAGGTCGCAGCTCTCGTTCGAATCGAGGCGCCCGTCGCCGCACACCGCGCGATCGTCGGCCTGCTCGACCATGGCCACCGTGATCCCGTTGGTGGCGCCCGCGCCGAGGGTGACCTCCGCGCATCCCGATCCCCGGATGCCCGAGCGCATCTCGCCCGTGGGCGTGCGGAACTGCCCCTGGCCGTGCACGAGCACCACGTAGGTGCCCGGCGCGACGCTCGCGGTCTGCGTCTGCGAGCGCATGCACTCGTCGACGGGCGAGGCCGTGCCGTACATCGACTGAAGCGAGGCCCACTGCGCCCCGCACCGATCCGCGGGCTGCACGTTGCGGCCGGGGAGCGCGGCGAGGTCGCGGCGCCCGTTGATGAGCACCTGGCCGAGCGCGGCGTCGCAGCGCGTGGCGCCGGTCTTCGCGAAGACGCGCAGGTGAAACGGTCCGAGCTCGCTGAGGAGCGCGCCGCCGAGCAGGCGCATCGTGGGCAGCGGCGCGGCGTCGTCGGCCGGGGGCGCGCAGGAGCCGACGGCGCCCGCGGTGAGAAGTGCGAAGGCAAGCGGTGCGAGGCGACGCTCTCCCATAGGTGCGCGGATCGTATCTCAACGCGCGCGGGGCGAGACAGCGTTCAGAGCACGAGCTTGTACCCGTGGCCGTAGACCGTGAGGATGTGCTGCGGCTTGTCGGGCGAGGGCTCGACCTTGCGTCGGAGCTTGACGATGAAGTTGTCGACCGCGCGGTTGTTGATGGCCTGCACGCCCCACACCTTGTCGAGGATCTCGTCGCGCGACACGGCCTCGTTCACGCGCTCGAGGAGCAGCGTGAGGAGCGCGACCTCGTAGGAGCTCAGCGGCTCCTCGTGGCCCTCGCAGGTGGCGATGTGCCCCGCGAGGTTCACGTCGGCCTTGCCGATGCGCACCGAGGCGGGGGCGTTGTTGGCGCGCTCGACCCTGCGCAAGACGGCCCGCACGCGCGCCACGAGCTCGCCCACGGAGAAGGGCTTGGTGACGTAGTCGTCGGCGCCCGCGTCGAGGCCGCGGATCTTGTCGGAGTCCTGGCTGCGCGCCGAGAGGATCATGATCGGCAGCGTGCGCGACGTGCGACGCAGCTGCGAGCAGACCTCGTAGCCGTTGGTGTCGGGGAGCATCAGGTCGAGGATGACGAGGTCGGGCTTCTCGGCGCGCGCGAGGTCGATGCCCTGACGGCCCGTCCCCGCGGCGAGGGTGCGGTAGCCCTCGAACGACAGCGCGTCGGTGAGGCCGAGCACCATCGCCGGCTCGTCTTCGATCAAGAGGATGGTCTTCGTGTTTGCCATGCGAGGCCCTTCGAAACGCGCGCGACTCTACCACCGAAGACCGCGCCGTCTCGGCGGCCTCGCGAGGCGCCGCAGAGGAGGCATCTCAACGTGACGGCGCAGTGGCTTTCTCGAAACTTTTTCTTGACGCGAACGCGATCTCTCCCACATCCACACGGCGCGCGGATCGCCCCCGCGGCGTCGCGCGGGATCGAGGAGTTCTCAGATGAACCGCAAGGGATCGCTTCTCTTCGCATCGGCGCTGGCGTTCGCGGCGACGGCGTCGCTCACCGGCACGGCCGCGGCGCAGGACTCGCGCTATCAGAGCTGGCTCGCGGTGAACTACCAGGGCCCCGTGGCCCTCGGCGGGCGCCTCCAGCTCGTGGGCGACGCGCAGTACCGCGCGTGGGACGACTTCACCCCGCAGGCGATCATCGTCCGCAACTCGCTCTACTACCGGCTGATGGACGGCATGTTCATCGGCGTCGGGTACATGTGGCAGCCCGCGTGGAACAAGGCCGAGCTCGTCGACTTCGTCGATGAGCACCGCATCTTCGAGACCTTTCAGTACACGTACACGCACGCCGACACGGGGATGCAGCTCCAGCTCCGCACGCGCCTCGAGCAGCGCCTCCGTCACCCGCAGAGCGACGTCGAGTTCGGGCTCCGCGCGCGCCAGCTCGTGCGCGTGCTGATGCCCTTCGCGCTCTCGCGCCGCCTCTCCGTGGTCGCGTGGGACGAGGTCTTCATCAACCTCACGAACAGCGGCCACGAGAGCGCGGGCGTCAACGCGATGGGCGCGCAGACCTTCACGCCCCAGTGGGAGTACGCGGGCCTCGACCAGAACCGCGCCTTCCTCGGCCTCGCGTTTCAGGCCGTCCCGTCGCTGCTTCGCGTCGAGCTCGGGTACATGAACCAGTATGTCCACCGCGTCGACAAGGCCGACATCGTGGGCCACACGACGCTGCTCCAGCTCTTCTTCAACTGGCGCTGACGACGCCGCGGCCACGATGCGTCCGTGGCACCCCGCGCTCGTCTCCTTCGGGCTCCTCGCGCTCGCGGTCACCCCGTGGCCCGGCGACTGGGACGCCGTGGGCTTCGCGTCCGCCGTCACGCGCTTCGACCTCTCCGCGTTCTCTCCGCACCCGCCGGGATACCCCGTCTACGTGTTGCTCTCTCGCGCGCTCAACGTCGTCGCGCGGAGCCCGGTGATCGCGTGCGGCCTCGCCTCGGCCCTCGGCGCCGCGCTCGCCGTCCTCGCCCTCGCGCGCAGCATCCCGTCGCGTCCCTGGGCGGCCCTCCTCGCGCTCGCGTCTCCCGCGCTCGCGCTCGCAGGCACGTCGGCGCGCTCCGACGCGCCAGGCCTCGGGCTCGCAGCCCTCGCGTGCGCCTCGCGTGATCCCTTCGCCGCGGGCGCGCTCCTCTCGCTGGCCCTCGGCGCGCGGCCCGCGTACGCGGTGCTCGTCGCCTCGATCGCCGTGGCGCTCGCCGCGTCCTTCGATCGTCGCGGTCGCCTCGCGATGCTCTCGACGTTCACCGTCGTCACCGCGGGCTGGGCCGCGTGGCTGGCCCTCGCGTCGGGCGGCGTCGCGCGCTACGTCGCGCTCACGAGGGCCCACGTCGAGGGTCACTTCGGCGAGTGGGGCGGCAGCGCGCTCACGCGGCCCGACACCGCGGAGCGCCTGCGAGACACGGCCCGCTCGATCACCGCGGGCCTCGGCCTCGACGCGACGCCGCACGGCGCGATCCGCGCGCTCGCATGGCTGACGCTCGCCGCGCTGGGGCTGCGCGCGCTCACGCCGCGCCTGCGATGGACGCTCGCGGCGGTGATCGCTCCCTACGCGCTCGTCGCGTACTTCACGCAGAACGTCTCCGCGGGTTCGCGCCACATGCTCCCCGTCACGCTCGCGATCGCCGCGCTCGCCGCGAACGGCGCCGCATCGCTCGCCTCCGCGGTCCGCGCATCGACGCTGCGCGCGGGCCTGCTCGCCGCGCTGGGAGCGCTCCTCGCGTGGCCCTCGTTCATCGCGGTCACGACGCAGCGGCGCGTGATGCCACCGGGCGTCGCGATCGCGCGTGAGGTCCTCGCGCAGCACCCGCGCCGCGACGCGCTGGTCTTCGGCGGACGCAGCGCGCGCCTCACCGGGTGGGCCGGACAGCCCGCGAAGACCGTGGTGTACATGGGCGAGGTCGACGTGACGCTCGGTCGCCTCGATCGCCTCCCGGGCGCGGTCTATGTGACCGACGAGGTGACCGCGACGGGGCGACCCGCGGGCACCTTCGGCGCCTCGTTCACCCGCTGCCGCGCGTCGGTGATCGACCGCGCCGCGACGTGCGTGACGGTGCGGCGCTACGACGTGCTCGGTCGTTGACCCGCGGGGCGGCGCCGTGCGATCGCTTCGTCGCCATGAGCGAAGCGAGACCCGCACGAGGACACGACGGCCTGTACCCCGAGCTCGACGCGAGGCGCACGGGGCGGCTCGCGGTGTCGTCGCTGCACGAGATCTACTGGGAGGAGTCGGGCAACCCCGAGGGCAAGCCCGTGGTCTTTCTTCACGGCGGACCGGGCGGCGGGAGCGACGCGAAGTACCGGCGCTTCTTCGACCCGACGAAGTACC
The DNA here is from genome assembly GCA_046351535.1 of Polyangiales bacterium. Classification (GTDB taxonomy): domain Bacteria; phylum Myxococcota_A; class Polyangia; order Polyangiales; genus CAISKJ01. The sequence continues at coordinate 15,989 of JAXLYG010000012.1, read as the reverse complement.
GCATCGTGCAGTTCGACCAGCGCGGCTGCGGGCAGAGCACGCCCTACGCGTGCCTCGAAGAGAACTCCACGTGGGATCTCGTGGCCGACATTGAGGCCATTCGTGTGATGCTCGGCATCGAGCGCTGGCAGGTCTTCGGCGGATCGTGGGGCTCGACGCTCGCGCTCGCCTACGCAGAGACCCACCCCGGGCGCGTGACCGAGCTCGTGCTCCGCGGGATCTTTCTGCTCCGCAAGCAGGAGATCGACTGGTTCTATCAGCGCGGCGCGAGCGCGATCTTCCCCGACGCGTGGGAGCAGTACCTCGCGCCGATCCCCGAGGCCGAGCGGGCGGATCTGCTCCACGCGTTTCACCGTCGGCTCACGGGCGCGGACCCCGAGGCCCGCCGCCGCGCGGCCGTCGCGTGGAGCGCGTGGGAGGGCTCGACCAGCAAGCTCTTCGTCGACCCCGACATGGTGCGCCGCGTCTCGCAAGACGCCTTCGCCGACGCCTTCGCGCGCATCGAGTGCCACTACTTCGTCAACAAGGGCTTCATGCGCAGCGACGCGCAGCTCCTCGAAGACGTGGGGCGCATCCGGCACATCCCCGGCGTGATCGTGCAGGGTCGCTACGACGTGGTGTGCCCGATGGAGAGCGCGTGGGCGCTGCACCGCGCGTGGCCCGAGGCCGACCTCGTGGTGGTCCCCGACGCGGGGCACTCGGCGCTCGAGCCCGGCATCACGCGCGCGCTCGTCGACGCCACGGACCGCTTCGCGAAGCGCTGAATCAGCGCGCCGCGTGGGCCTCGTCGGTGGGCGCGTCGTCTTCCTCCTCGCGGGCCATGAGCACCTCGCGGCCCGCGGTGAGGCCGTAGATGAAGCCGCCGAGGGTGTAGATCGTCGACACGGCCACGATGTACGTGGGGAAGCGGTGCAGCGGCACGAGCACGTAGACGCTCACCACCACGAAGATCTGCCCGAGGCGATACACGGGGTTCTTCGAGATGTGGAGCTTGGGCTGCGGCAGGTTCGACACCATCAGCACGGCGTTGAGGAGCAGCACGCCCACGAAGACCTGGAGGAGCTCGTCGCTCAACCCGAGCTCGTGCTTCGCGAGAAAGCCCGACGCGATGAGCCCGCCCGAGCTCGTCGAGGGGAGGCCGAGAAAGAAGCGCGGGCCGATGGTGGCCGTGGTCACGTTGAACTTCGCGAGCCGCAGCGCCGCCGCGAGCGTGTAGACGGCGCCGAGGCCGAGCAGCACCGCGTTCTGGACGCCCTGCCCCCACGCGGGCACGGCCCACGGGACCGCGTGCGTGACGAGCGCCGCGGGGGCCATGCCGAAGGTGACGAAATCGCTGAAGGAGTCGAGCTGGACGCCGAACTCGCTGCTGGCCTTGAGGGTGCGGGCCACGGTGCCATCGAGCTTGTCGAGGAGCACCGCGTAGAGGATCAGCCAGGCCGCGGCGATGAAGCCCTCGCACGTCGTCGAGGTGAGCGACGTGTGGATCGACGCGAGGCCGATCACGAGGCCCGTGCACGTCACCGCGTTCGGGGCCATGTAGCGCGCGGGAAACCGATCGAAGATGTGCATCTCGGCGCTGAGTTCACGCCACTCGGCCGCGAAGTCAAGGGCGGCGATCGGGACGCTCCTGGCGCTCTGGCGGCACGGTCCATGCTCAATCGAGGCGTCGCGGAGGTGCCGAAGGGTTGCCTCGCGGCGATACGCCCGTCACGCGCCCGTCACCTCCGTGGGATACTCCTCGGAGCACCGTGAATGCCCGATCGACACTGCCTCGCGTGATGATCGTCGAAGACGAGCCCGACCTCGTGCGCGTGCTCGAATACAACCTCCAGAACGCGGGATTCGAAACGCGCTCCGTCGGCCGCGCGGGCGAGGCCCTCCGCGTCGCCGTCGCCGAGACGCCCGACGTGATCCTGCTCGACCTCATGCTCCCCGACGGCTCGGGCACCGACGTGTGCCGCGCGCTCAAGTCCGGCGCCTCCACCCGTCACATCCCCGTCATCATGGTGACCGCGCGCGGCGAGGAGATCGACCGCGTCGTGGGCTTCGAACTCGGCGCCGACGACTACGTGGTCAAGCCCTTCAGCGTGCGCGAGCTCATCCTGCGGATCCGCGCGATCCTGCGACGCAGCGACAACGAGCCCGCGGGCGCCGGCGAGGCCGCCGACGTGGTGACCTTCGGCCGACTGCGCGTCGACCGCACCGCCCACCGCGTCTACGTCGACGACGACGAGGTCGTGCTCACCGCGCTGGAGTTCCGGCTCCTCACGACGCTCATCGAGCGGCGGAACCGCGTGCAGAGCCGCGACCTGCTCCTCTCCGATGTGTGGGGGCTCCAGCTCCACGTCGAGACGCGCACCGTCGACACGCACATCAAGAGGCTGCGCGAGAAGCTCGGCGCCGCGGGTGACTACATCCACACGGTGCGCGGCGTCGGCTACCGCTTCGCCTCGAACCCCGACGACCCCGGATGACCTCGCCGCCCCACGTCGCGCGCACCGCCTCGGGCGTCATGGGGCTGCGCGTGCGGCTCTTCGTCGTCTCGCTCGCGCTCGTGCTCTTCGGCCTCGCGGGGGCGCAGTGGTACCTCTCCGCCGCGCTCGGTCGCGCGCTCGAAGGCCGCAGCCGCGAGGAGCTCACCGTCCGCGCCGCGATGACCGCCGCGGCCGTCTCGTCGGGCAGCTTCTACGACACGCAGCACGCCGACGCGCTCCTGCGCGAGCTCGCGCGGCGCTCGGCGGCGCGGCTCACGCTGATCGACCCGACGGGGCGCGTCGTCGCGGACTCCTCCGTCGCGCCGTCACGGCTCTCGGAGCTCGACAACCACCGCACGCGCCCCGAGGTTCGCGACGCGATCCGCGACGGCGCGGGCATCGCGCGACGCGAGAGCGGGACGCTGCAACGCCCGCTCCTCTACGCGGCGACGAGGCTCTGGGGACCCGGCGGCGCCTGGGTCGTACGGGCCGCGGTGTCACCAGAGCTCGTGCGCTACGAGCGCGCCGCGACGTGGCGCCTGCTCGCGATCGGGGCGCTCCTCGGGCTCGTGGCCGCCGCGGGGATGTCATGGTTCGCGGCCACGCTCGCCTCGCGCCCGCTGCGGATGCTCACCGAGACCGCGCGCGCGATGGTGGGCGACCTCAAGGTGCGCGCGAGGCTCCATCAACACGACGAGGTGGGCGCGCTCGCGGGCGCGCTCGACGAGCTCGCCGACAACCTCACGGCCTCGCTCGCGAGCCTCGAACGCGAGCGCGATCGGCTCGGTGCGATCCTCGAAGGGATGGTCGAGGGCGTGCTCGTGACGGGCGCCGACGGCACCATCGCCCTCGCGAACCGCGCGGTGCGTGAGATGTTCCTCGTGGGGCACGACGTGGTGGGCGAGCGGCCCATCGAGGCGCTGCGCAACGACGACCTGCACACGCTCTTCGACGACGCGCTGCGCGACCGCGCGACGATCACGCGGGAGCTCGCCGTCGAGGGCGTGCGCCCGCGGAGGGTCACCGTGCGCGTCGCGCCCGTCGAGAGCCCCGGCGGAGGCGTGGTGGCCGTGCTCTCGGACGTCACCGACCTGCGACGGCTCGAGACCATGCGCCGGGACTTCGTCGCCAACGTGTCGCACGAGCTGCGAACGCCCGTGGCGGCCATCCGCGCCGCCGTCGAGACGCTGCTCCTCGGCGCGCTCCAGCGACCCGACGCGGCGCGCGAGTTCGTCGCCATCGTCGACCGGCACGCCGAGCGGCTGCACCTGCTCGTCGAAGACCTCCTCGAGCTCTCGAAGCTCGAGTCGCGCGAGCTCGCGCTCAAGCCCGAAGCCCTCGGTATCGAAGACAGCATCACGCACTCGATCGAGCTCCTGGCGCTCGCGGCCAAGGCGCGCAGGACCCGCGTCACCGCCGAGGTCTCGCCCGACGTGCCCGCCGTCGAGGCCGACCGCCGGGGGCTCGAGCACGTGCTCACCAACCTCATCGACAACGCGATCAAGTACTCGCCCGAGGGCGCGCGCGTGACGGTGCGGGCGAGGGCGCTCGACGGGGCCGTGCGGGTGAGCGTCGAGGACAACGGTCCGGGCATCGAGGCGAGGCACCTGCCGCGGCTCTTCGAGCGCTTCTACCGCGTCGACACGAGCCGCTCGCGGTCGCTCGGGGGCACGGGCCTCGGCCTCGCGATCGTCAAGCACATGTGCGAGGCCATGCGGGCCACCGTGTCGGTCGAGAGCGTCGTGGGGCAGGGGACGACCTTTCACGTCGACCTCCGCCGCGCGCCGACGCCGTCCCCCGGCCCCGGTGTGTCCGCCGTGACGCGAGGCTGAAACCTGGGAAGCGCGCGCTTTCCACTGGCGGGCGCGGCGATTTCGTACAACACAATGCGGCCCCAAGGCGCGGCGGTGATCCCCGGCGCGTCGCCGCAGGAGGTTGTTCCCCCACGATGCTCTCCCTCGATTTCTGGGTCTCGCTCGTGACCCTCGCCGCGATGGAGGTGGTGCTCGGCATCGACAACGTGGTCTTCCTCGCGATCCTCATCGCGAAGGTGCCGCCCGACCGCCGCGAGTCGATCCGCAAGATCGGCCTCGCCCTCGCCCTCCTCGCGCGCGTCGGACTCCTCCTCACGCTCCAGTGGATGATGGGGCTCATCCGACCGATCTTTCACGTCGGCGAGCGCGGCTTCTCGGCGCGCGACCTCATCCTCCTCGGCGGCGGGCTCTTTCTCATGGCCAAGAGCGCCAAGGAGATTCACGACAAGGTCGAGCGCGACGAGGACGAGTTCGAAGGCCCCGACGACGAGCACCGCAAGCGCTTCAACGTCGTCGGCACGATCCTCCAGATCATCGTGGTCGACCTCATCTTCTCGCTCGACTCAGTGGTCACCGCCGTGGGCATGGCCCGCGACATCCGCGCGATGATCACGGCCATGCTCATCGCCGTGAGCGTGATGGGCTTCTTCTCGAAGGCCGTCGGCGAGTTCGTCGAGGAGCACCCCTCGGTGAAGCTCCTCGCGCTGTCGTTCCTCACGCTCATCGGCGTGATGCTGCTGGCCGAGGGCCTCGGGTCTCACATCGACAAGGGGTACATCTACTTCGCGATGTGCTTCTCGCTCACCGTCGAGCTGCTCTCGATGCGCTACCGCAAGCGCAAGGCCGCGAAGCCCGCGCCCGCCCCCCTCGAAGCCCTCGCCGATCCGCGCGAGGGACCGTCTCGCGACTGATCCCTCGCCACCTCGGGCGCGCGTTACTGCGCGCGCGCGACGCCGATCGAGACCTCCTGCGTGGGCCCCGCCTGGTAGACCATCACGCTGCCGTTCTGGCACCGCGTGACGCTCCCGCCGCGGTTCTGCTGCGGGGCTTCGCAGGGCCCCACGAGGCTCACCACCTCGGTGTACGTCGCCGTGTTCTGGAGCACCGCGGCCCCGATGCGCACGCCGCCCGACGCGCGACCGAGCGCCACGCGCGCCGAGGTCAGCGCGTTGTCCGCGCCCTCGAAGCTGAGCAGCACGCCGTCGACCTCGATGGAGCCCGCAGCCGTCGCGGCGGGGTCACCCGCGAGCGCGCGAACGGCCTCGCGTGACATCCCGAGCGAGTACGGTCCGAGCCCCTCGCCGGGCGTGAGCACCAGCGCGTCGGCCGACGGGGCCTGCGCGACCACGGGCGGCGGCGCGGGGTGGTCGGCGCTCGGCGGCGGGGGCGGGGGCGGGGGCGGCGTGTTCGTCGTGCGCTGACACGCGACCGACGCGAAGAGGCACAGCGCGATCAGGCGGTTCGTCATGGCGCGCGCATTGGAGTCGCCGCGGCGCGCTCGCGTCAAGGGAGAATCGGGGCGACGCCCAACGGGAGGCGCGCGCTGCGGGTCGGATTGCGTTGACGTGCGCGACGCGACGGCGGCACCGTCGACGGTCGCCTGGAGAAGAGGAGCGGTGTTGATGATGAGAGTCATGCCTCCGAGACACGCGGCGATGATGGCCCTTGGGCTCACGGTGGCGGGCGCCGTGATGACCCCGGCCCCCGCGGGCGCCTTCTGCGGCTTCTACGTGTCGGGGTCGAGCGAGCAGCTCACCAACAAGGCCACGCGCGTGGCCCTCATGCGCGAGGGCACCCGCACCGTGCTCTCGATGAGCAACGACTACGACGGCCCCGCGCAGGACTTCGCGATGGTGGTTCCGGTGCCCATCGTGCTTCAGCGCGAGAACGTGCGGACGCTGCCCCACGACGTGTTTCAGCACCTCGAAGGGCTCACCGCGCCGCGCCTCGTCGAGTACTGGGAGCAGGACCCCTGCGCGCCGCAGTACCCCGAGGCGGAAGCCGCCGCGATGGCGGTGCCGACGACGGCCGCAATGCCGCGCGGCTCTGCGGAACGCGCCGACCTCGGCGTGCGCATCGAAGCCCAGTTCACGGTGGGCGAGTACGACGTCGTGGTGCTCTCGGCCACGCAGTCGACGGGCCTCGAGACGTGGCTCCACCTCAACCACTACAACATCCCCACGGGCGCCGCGGAGTACATGGCCCCGTACGTCCGCGAGCAGTGGAAGTTCTTCGTCGCCAAGGTCGACATCGCGCGCGTGCAGCACCGTCCCGGCGGCGGCGCGAGGCTCTCTCCGCTGCGCTTCCACTACGACGCGCAGGACTTCCGTCTGCCCGTGCGTCTCGGGCTCCTCAACGCGGGCGCCGCGCAGGACCTCATCGTCTACATCCTCCATCCGAGCTCGCGCTTCGAAGTCGCCAACTACCGCAACGTCTTCATCCCCACGAACCTCGACGTCGCCAACAGCGCGCGCGACGCCTTCGGTCCGCTCTACGCGCGGCTCTTCGACTACACGATGGAGCAGGCTGGCGGACGCGCGGTGGTCACCGAGTACGCGTGGAGCACCAACTCGTGCGACCCGTGCCCGACGCCTCCGCTCGAACAGAGCGACCTCGCGACGCTCGGCGCCGACGTGCTCGGTCAGGGGCGGCCCGGCTTCGACCAGAGCTATCACGTCTACAACATGACCGTGACGCGTATGCACACGCGCTACAGCCGCGCGACGCTCACGGAGGACCTCGTCTTTCGCGAGGCGCCCGCGGTGCAGGGCGGACGCGAGTTCATCACCGACCAGAGCGGACGCCCCGAGCAGGGCGCCGTGCCCGCGCAGTACGGCGGCAACCAGTTTCAGGCGCGCTACGCGATCCGCCACCCGTGGACGGGTCCCATGCGCTGCGCCCATCCCGTGCGCGGTCGTTGGGGAGGGCCCCCCGACGGACACCAGACCAGCACCGTCGCCGCGCGCGACCTCGCCGAGGTGAACCGTCAGGGCGTGAACCTCTCGCGCGTGATCCGCTCGCCCATTCCCGCGCTCACGTACTCGACCTCGCCGGTCACGCCGCCCACGGCCGCACCCATCGCGCCGCAGCCCGCTGTCACGACGCCGCCCGCGACGCCTCCGCGTCGACCGCGCGGCAGGCCCCACGCGTCGAACGGTCACACGCCGCAGACCGTAGGGCTCCTCGCGGGTCTGGCCGCGATGGTGGGCCTCGCGATCTCTCGCCGTCGCAAGGGCTGATCGGCCCCGCCGTGACACGGCCCCGTGGCCGCGCGCACACACGACGAAACACCATCATCCAAGCGATTTCCGAGCGGCACGCGGGCTGCGATGCGCGACCGTCATGATCGCTCTCATCGCCTTCAGCCTCATCCCCGCCGCGGTCTCGTGCGCGCTCCTCGGCGCGACGCTCTCGCTCGGACGCAGAGCTTCATAGGCTCGCGCGCAGGGCCGTGAGCAGCGCGTCGTTCTCGCGCGCAGTTCCCACGGTGATGCGCAGCCGCCGAGAGAGCCTCCCACCCGAGGCGTGGAACGACCGCACCACGATCCCCTTCGACAGCAGCGCCGCGTGGAGCTGCCCCGCGTCGACGGGAACCTCGACCCAGAGAAAGTTCGACTCCGAGGGCGTGACCTTCACCCCGTCGATCGCGGCGAGCGCCTCGGAGAGCTTCGTACGCTCACGAATGATCTCCGCGACGGAGCGCGCGAACTCGGGGGCGAGCTCGCCGAGGCACAGCTCCGCGGCGCGCTGCGAGAGGGCGTTGAGGTTGTAGGGCTGGCGCACCTTGTCGACGGCCGCCGCGACGGGCTTCGGGAGCACGGCCCACCCCACGCGCGCCGCCGCGAGCCCGAGCTTCGAGAGCGTCTGGAGCTGTCCGACGTGGGCGTTCGCGAGGCGCAGATCGCGGTAGCTCGTGGCCGTGAAGGGCCCGTAGGCCTCGTCGAGGATGACGAGCGCGTCGGGCGCGGCGGCGATGACCTTCTCGATGCGGTCGCGCGAGAAGAGGTTGCCCGTGGGGTTGTTGGGCGAGGGGAGAAAGATGACGTTGGGGCGCTTCTCGTCGATGGCGCGGAGGGTGACATCCACGTCGAGGTCCCACGCGTCGTCGAGGGCGACGGCGACGGGCTCCCACCCCTGCGACATCGCGCTCACGCGGAACATCACGAAGCTCGGATCGGGGAAGAGCGTCGCCGCGCGCGTCTTCCCATCGCGGGGACGCGCGAGGGCCGTGAGGATCATCGCGATGACCTCGTCGCTCCCGCAGCCGATCACGAGCTCGTCGGGGTGCGCGCCGGCGCGCTCTGCGATGCGCTCGCGGAGCCGCGTCGCGCGCACGTCGGGGTAGCGGTTGAGGTCGATCGACGAGAGCTCGCGCGCCACGAGCGCCGTCGCTTCGGCCGAGAGCCCGTGCGGAGACTCGTTGGCGTCGAGCCGGATGGCGTCGCCCGCGGGCACCGGGACGTAGGCCTTCATCGAAGCGAGCTCGGGCCGCAGGAGCGCGTCGTACCAGTCGTGGCTCATGGCGCGGAATCTCCGCGACAGAGGCGCGCGAGGTCAACGTTTCGCGTCGTTCTTGAACGCGCGTGGCCTCCTGTGGGAGCGTCGCGCGCCATGCACGTGATCGCAGGTGACATCGGAGGCACCAAGACCCTCCTCGCCGTGGCCGACGTCGACGGACCCACCGTGAAGATCCTCACCGAGCGACGCTACGCGAGCGGCGCCTTCGCGAGCTTCGAAGACATCCTCCGGAGCTTCGTCGCGGAGGTCGGCGAGGTCTCGCTGCCGACGTGCCTCGGCGTCGCGGGGCCGGTGACCGACGGCGTGTGCAAGGTGACCAACCTCCCGTGGGTCGTCGATGCGCGCGCCATCGAGGGCGTCACGCGCAAGCCCGCGCGGCTCCTCAACGACTTTCAGGCCACCGCGTACGGCATCACCAACGTCACCACCGACGCGATCGTCACGATCCACGAGGGCGTCGAGGTTCCCCACGCGCCGCGCGCTGTTCTGGGGGCTGGAACGGGCCTCGGAGAGGCCATCGCGTACTGGTCGGGGACGCACTACGACGTGCTCGCGACCGAGGGGGGACACACGGACCTCGCGCCGCGCAACGACGACGAGATGGCCCTGCTCCAGTGGCTCTTGAAGCGGCACGAGCGCGTGTCGTACGAGCGCGTGGTGTCGGGCGCGGGGCTCGTCGCGACCTATGAGTGTCTGCGCGAGCGAGGGGTTGAAGCCGAGTCTCCCGCGGTGCGAGGCGAGATGCTGCGCGACGACCCCGCGGCGGTGATCGGCACGCACGCGGTCGCGGGTGACGACGCGCTCTCGGGCCGGGCCTTCGACCTCTTCGCGGCCCTCTACGGCGCCGAAGCGGGGAACCTCGCGCTCAAATGCCTCCCCCGCGGGGGGATCTACATCGCGGGAGGCATCGCGGCGAAGGTGCTCCCGAGGCTCTTGAAGAGCCCCTTCCTCGCGTCACTTCACGCCAAGGGGAGGATGTCGGACCTGCTCCGCGCGATGCCCGTGCGGGTGGTCACCGACGAGCGCGTGGGGCTCCTCGGGGCGGCCTCGTTCGCGGCGCGCATCGGGTAGCGACGGGGCGCGGCGATGGGGTGTACCCTCGCGGGCCAACGATGTTGACCTTCAGCACAGATCCGATCGTCGCCGAGCAGGAGATGCGGGCGGTGATCTACTACCTGACCGCCTTCGGCTTCGTCGACGGAGACTTCGACGCGAGCGAGCGAGGCTTCATCCGTCGCTACGTGCGCGAGCTCGTCGACGCGCGCGCGGCCACGGCCATGACGCTCTCGCCCGATCTGCGCGCCGCCGCCGTCGAGCGCTGGGCGAAGCACTTCGACGAGGTCATCGACGAGGTCGCCGCCGAGATCGCCTTCACCGCCACGGAGCCCGTCGCCGAAGGTGAGGCCAGCGGCGCGTTCATGATGACGCGCGTGAAGCTCCGCTGCTTCGAGCTCTTCAACCGCTTCGACGAGGCGAGCCGTCGGCGGCTGCTGGAGTCTGCCGAGGCCCTCATCATGGCCGACGGCGTGGCGCACCCCGCGGAGCTTCAGTTCCGCGACGAGGTGCACGCGCTCCTCGACGCGCCCATCACGCTCGACGACAGCGAGATCGAGCCCGTCACGTCGGGCATCGTCGAGATCGGCGCGGCGGTGCGGCTCCCGGCGCCCGAGGGGGATCACGAGTTCCTCGCGAGCGGCGAGTCGCACTACCCCCGCGACCCCGAGGAGTTCGCGCGCCGCGCCGACCGCGACATCTTTCTCGCCAACAAGGTCATCGAGCGCCTCGGCGAGCTCCGCGCGAAGGGCGAAGGGAAGCTCGCCAACGCCCGCGATTTCAGCGCCTTCGACGGCGCGGAGCCCTTTCTCGACGGGCACGTCCACGTGTCGCCGCCGAAGCCCGGCGCCGAGACCGAGCTGCTCGTGATCGGTGACCTCCACGGCTGCTACTCGTGCCTCAAGGCCGCGCTCCTCCAGGCTGATTTCTTCGGCAAGGTCGAGCGGTACCATCAAGACCCGACGCGCCACCCCGCGATGCGCCTGGTGCTCCTCGGCGATTACATCGACCGCGGACGCTTCAGCTACAACGGCGTGCTCCGCGCCGCGATGCAGCTCTTTCTCGTGGCGCCCGAGTACGTCCATCTCCTGCGCGGCAACCACGAGTACTACATCGAGCTCCGCGGGCGCGTGATGGCCCCCGTGCGCCCCGCCGAGGCCATGACCTCGCTCGAAGACATCGCCCCCAAGGCCGTCTTCTCGACGTTCATGAAGCTCTTCGAGGCGCTCCCCAACACGCTCATCTTCGATCGGACGATGTTCGTGCACGGCGGCATCCCCCGCGAGCAGACCCTCGCGGACAAGTGGAAGGGACTCGAGTCCCTCAACGACCCCGAGATCCGCTTCGAGATGCTCTGGAGCGATCCGAGCGAGGCCGACGTGGTGCCCCACGACCTGCAGAAGTCGACGGCGCGCTTCCCCTTCGGCCGAAAGCAGTTTCACAGCTTCATGTCGCGCCTCGGGCTCAACACCATGGTGCGCGGACACGAGCGCGTGATCGAGGGCTTCCGTCGCATCTACGACAGCCCCGACGCGCGCCTCCTCAGCCTCTTCTCCGCGGGCGGCAAGACCAACGCCGACCTGCCGCCGACGAGCAACTACCGCGACGTGACGCCGATGGCCCTCACCATTCGTCACCGCGACGGCGTGAGCCAGATCACGCCCTTCGTCATCGAGTACGAGCGCTACAACGACCCGCGCTACAACCGCTTCTTCGCGGAGCACATCGCGGTCTGAGAGCCCTCACGGTCACCGCCGCCTCGCGGGTATGATGCGCGGCGTGAAGCACCTCCCTTCGCTCGCCCTCGTCCTTGCCGCGCTCTGCGGCGCTTGCAGCGACACCTCGACCTCGACGCCCTGCGAGCCCGCGTGCGGCGCCGGTGAGGTCTGCAACTTCGGCGTGTGCACGGTGCGCTGCAATCCCCCCTGCGCCTCGGGGCAGCAGTGCATCGTGATGGGAGGCGCGACCACCTGCGTGGGCCTCGACGCAGGCGTTCGCGACGTCGAGAACGACCTTTCGACCGACAATCCTCCGAGCGACAACCCGTTGCCGCCCGACGGCGCGGCGCCGACGGACACGCCCCCGCCGATCGACAACCCCACGCCCGCGGACATGACGACGCCGCCCTCCGACACGACCACGCTGCCGGAGGTCACCGTGCCCGTCGACGTGCCGCCGCCCGACCTCACCGTGCCGATGGATACGGTGACGCCGACCGACATGCCGTCGATGGACACCACGCCGCCCACCGACATGCCGTCGATGACCGACGCTTCGGACGCCGCGCGCGACGCGACCGACGTCGTCGACGCGACCGACACCGGGCCCATGGACGTGTACGTGCGCCCTCCCTGCGGCGGCGCAGGACAGCCCTGCTGCGGCATCGCGGGCAGCGAGACGGCGTGCCGTGACGGGCTCGTCTGCAACGCCACGTCGCGCGGCACCTGCGTCGAGGTGACGCGCTCTCCGGGCGAGTGCGTGACCACCGCGGGGTGCACCGCGGGGCGCGTGTGCGGCGGTCCCACGGGCTGCGGCGAGCGGTGGTGCTACTCGTGTCAGATGCCCGGCGCGCTGGCCTTCGACCTCGCGTGCAACCCCGACATGGGCGGCCGCGACTGCAACTCCGGCGTGTGTCAGCGGGGGCGCTGCACCACCGCGTGCTCCCTCGGCGCGGCCGGTGACGACGAGTGCGCGCGCGTCGCCGCGGGGGCGCGCTGCGCGGCGTTCTATTACGGCATCAACCTCAACGAGGCCGGCGCGCCGGGCCGCTGGATCACGCTCGGCTACTGCGCGCGCGGCTGCGTGCGCGCCACCGACTGCACCGACGGTCGCGTCTGCGTCGCGAGCGCGAACCTCATCGACGACCGCATCGATTTCGTCTGCCAGACGACCTCGCGCACCGGCGCCGCGGGCGCGCCCTGCACCGCGGGGAGCACCTGCCAGTCGGGCCTCTGCGTGAACCTCGGCACCTCGTCGGTGTGCATGGCGCCGTGTCAGGTCGACGCCGACTGCCCGCTCGCGCTCGCGTGCCGCGCGGTGTCGCTCTATCGCCCCGTGTCGGGGATCACGTACGAAGCGCGCGGCTGCCTCCCGCGCTGAGCGCGGTCAGCGATCGGCGACGATGGCGCGGCCGACGTGCAGCCCCATCGCGTAGATCGAGAGCTGCGGCGGAACGCCGATCGAGGACGGAAAGAGCGACCCGTCGGCGACGTAGAGGCCCGCGACGTGGTGGTGCTTTCCGCGGCTGTCGACGGCCGCGCGCGCGGGGTCATCGCCCATCGGAACGCTCCCCATCGGATGCACCGCGGTGAGGCTCAGTGATGCGGCCTCGATGGGGATGTCTGCGAGCGCGTCGACCTCGGAGATCGAGCGGAGGATGCGGACCCGGTGCGTGGGGATGATCACCCGCTTCGCGCCCGCGGCGAAGAGGAGCCTCGCGCAGTGCACCATCCCCTTCGCGAGCTGCGCGCGGTCGCTCGCGATGGGCTCGTAGCGCATCGAGACGCCGACCTCACCGTCGGGGTCGACCACGCCCGGCGTCTGGTCGTGGAGCATCGCCGCGAGCACGGCCATGTGCGCGAAGCGCCCCATGAGCTCGGCGTGGGCCTCGCCGTGACCGGGGAGCATCGTCGCGACACCCATCGGGTGACCGAAGGCGGGGATGATCCAGAGCCGACGGTCGGAGCCCGCTTCGAAATCGAGGTGCTCGGAGCACTCGTAGGTCTGGGGGATTCCCTCCCACGCGCGCACGGGCTCTTCGAAGTCGCCCGCCGCGATCACCGCGGGATGAAGCCGCAGCGAGCGCCCCGTCTCGCCGCCCGGATCACGCAACCCCGAGCGCAGGAGCAGCGCCGGTGTGCCCGTCGCCGAGGCCGACACGCAGACCTTCGCGGCCTCGATTTCGAAGCGCCCCGCGACGCTCGGATCGGGGCCGTCGAGGGCGCCCACGGTCACGCCCTTCACGCGTCCGCCCGAGGCGTTCACGCGCAGCGCGTGGGCGTGGGTGAGCACGATCGCGCCCGCCGCCATGAGCCGCGGGAGGAGCACCTTGGTGACGTTGTTCTTCGCGTCGTAGGCGCAGCCGAGCTCGCAGAAGCCGCTGCCGAGACAGCCCGTGCGGTTGTGCTTCAAGCCGCCGCCGCGCCAGCCGAGCGCGTCGCATCCGTCGCGGAGGATCTTGTTGTGACGGTTCCACGCGCTCTCGGGGACGGCGCTCACCGAGAGGAGGGTCTCGACCTCGTCGTAGAGCGCGCTCCACGCGGAGAGCGGGAGGTGCTCGAGGCCGCGCGACGCGTGCCACTGCCGCAGCACCGCGTCGGGGATGCGCTTGCAGAGGTTGATGTTGTGCAGCGACGAGCCGCCCACGCCCTTGCCCTGATGCACGTGGATGCCGTGATCGCGGGTCATGCGCGCGCCCGACTGCCAGAGCAGCCGCGGGATCATCTCGTCTTCGCGCTGGCTCATCTGCGCGGGCGTGACGAACTCGCCCGACTCGATCACCACGACGCGCATCCCCGCCTCGGCCGCGACGGTGGCCGCGTGCGCGCCGCCCGGTCCGCTGCCGATCACGCAGAGGTCGCAGCGCAGCGTGCCTCCGCCCTTGAGCGCCCTCGCGTCGTAGATCACGTCGTCGCCTCGAATCCCGATGGAACCCCGTCGCTGCGATAGCGCGCGTACGCGTCGGGCCTCGCCTCGCGACCCACCCAGGGCCCGCGGTAGTCGAGCCGGGACCAGCTCTCCTCGCGCTGGTAGTGACCGAGCATCGCGAGGTCTCGCACCGCGCGTCCGGCCTCGGCCGCGGGCGTTCCGACGAGCGCGTCGAGCACGCGAACCCGCTCCGCGCGCGGCAGCTCGGAGAAGCGCGCCCAACGCCCGAGGATCAGCGAGGGCGCCTGCTCGATCAGCGTGAACGCGCCGTCGATCTGCATGCGAATGAAGCGCGGCTGCGTCGCGACGTAGCGGTCGACGCGCACGATCGCGTCGTCGATCGAAGCGCGCGAGAGCGGCGGCGCGATGGCGACCTCGATCACGGCGCGCAGCGACGCCGCGGCGCTCCGTCCGAGCGTGGTCACGCCGCGCGGACGATCGGGGTAGCCCGACGTTCGAATCAGTCCGACGGCCGCGACCGCGCCGATGGAGCCGAGCACGAAGCGTCGCCGCGACGGCGCGCGCCCCTCGTCGTGCGCGTCGAGCCTGCGCTGCAGCGCGCGCGGGAGCTTCTCTCGCCACGCGGGTGACGCCGGGAGCGCGCCGGGCCTTCGCGGCGTGAGCCAGAAGAGCACCGGCCCCTTCAGCGCGCCCGCGGACGCGCGGAGGCCCGCCATCGCCTTGCCCGAGTACACCGCTTCGAGGCCGAGGTCGTCGCGCTTCGATCGCTCACACTCGGCGAGCGACGCCTTCGTGGCGATCCCGTAGCCGCGGCCGAGCTGATCGCGGTGAACGCGGAGCTCGGGCAGCGCCACGTCGTCGGCGCCGAGGGCCGCGAGGAGCCTCTTCGCGTGCGCGCGCACCGCCGCGTCGGGGGCGAAGACGTGCTCGACGACGGCGACGCCGTGCACCGTGCAACGAATCCCCGCGAGCGCGAGGCCCACCATGAGCCCCGCGACGGTGCCCATCGAGCCCACGGGCGCGAAGACGTGCGCGGGCGCGGGACAGAGCCCCGCCGTGATCTGCGACGCGAGCTCGATCGCGCCGAGGGCCACGCCCATCTCACCTTCGAGGCAGGTCGTCCCCGCCGGCACCACGGCGGCGTGTCCGATGCGCTTCGAGAGCAGCGCGCGCGGGTGGCGGAGGGCCATCGACACGCGCGACTCGCTGAAGACGAGCTCGGTGGGCCCCGAGGCCACGAAGGCCAGGTTCTCGATGTGATCGGGCTGAGGAGGCTCCCAGAAGACGTGCGCGCGCAGCCTCCGATCGAGCTTCAGCGCGGCCGCGGTGAGGGCCACGAGGTTGCCCGATCCGATGGCGCCTACGGAGACCCACGACGGCGCGTCGCGCCACGGAGGCGCCGCGAGCACGACGTCGAGCTTGCGGATCTTCGTGCCTCCGTGGAAGCCCGCCGCGGCGCCGAGCTGGTCATCGCGCTTCACCCAGAGGGCGTCGAGGCAAAGCTCCTCTGCGCGTGACGCGA
>JAXLYG010000011.1:0-266318 GCA_046351535.1 Polyangiales bacterium | reverse complement strand
CCAGCGCCGCGCGACGACGACCGAGCGCCTCGTCGCCGAGGTCACCGCGGTCGTTGGCGAGCACCTCGCGCTCAGCGCGTTCGAGGTGGGCCCGTACGCGCGCCACCTCGCGCGAGCGCGGAGACGCATCCGTGCTGCTCCCTGTCATGGCCGCGAGTGCACAACGACCGCGCGCCGCTTGCAAGCGTGAGCGCCCTCCCCGGGCGCGACGCGGGTCACGACGCCGCGACCCGGCGCACACGAAATCGCGCGCGCCCACGATCGCGCATTGCGATCGCGCGGCGCGGGCTTTACCCCTTCGTGCGAGCGCGTCACGCCCCGCGGCGTCGCGCGGTCATCCCTCGCAGATGGACGCCATCCCGCACTTCAAGCTGCTGCTCCTCGTGACGTCGATCGCAGGCGCGATCGTGGTGATGTCGTGGCGGATGCGCGAGACCAACGCTGCGGTCACCGCGCGCAAGATCGTGATCCCGCCGCTCGCGATGAGCACCGGGTTCTTCATGTTCCTGGCGCCTCAGACGCGGGTGCCGTGGAGCTGGGCGGCGGCGGCGTTGCTCACGGGCGCGCTGGTGCTCTCGTGGCCCCTCGCGCGCTCGTCGAAGCTGACGCGCGTGGGCGACGAGATCCGCATGGTGCGGTCGCGCGCGTTCCTCGGGATCCTCGTGGGGCTCGTGGTCGTTCGCTTCGCCGCGCGGAGCTACCTCGAGACGGTCATCAGCCCGCTCCAGACGGGGTCGATCTTCTTTCTCCTCGCCTTCGGGATGATCGCGCGGTGGCGCGCCGGAATGTACGCGGAGTTTCAGCGCCTCCGCGCCGCGCCCGTGACCGACGACGCCCGCGACGTCGAGCCCGCCTCGCTCCCCTCGTAGCCGGCGCCTTCCGCGCGTCGAGATCCGCGCGTCGAGCGTGGCAGAGCGCTCGCACAAACCGGTGCACGCTCCCTCCATCGCCGCACGCGGCGGGCCTCATCGCAGAAGGGTGGGCGCGATGACCCGCGCGCCGTTACGCAGTTTGAAGCTTGTCCCGGCTCCGATGTGCGCTGTCACACACGACAACGCGTTGACGTCACCGCCAATGGGGTGACGCGAAGTCGGGCTGCGCGCAGCGTCGTCACACACCACCGTTGACGGGACAGATCGAGCGCTATTTGCGCGAGAAACGTGCGGCTGATCGTTTGCAGTGACGCCCCGCGCACGCAGCACCCAACAACAACCCTGTCTCGATGCAGAAGCGCGCACGCGCAGAGGGAGCCTTCGATGTCAGACAACCACGCCAACGCCGCCGCCAACGGCGACAAGACCCACGCGAAGGGCGTCGTCCGCGGCGCGGCGAGTGGCAAGAACGTCGAGCGTCCCGCGAACGACCGCGGACCCGCCGGACCAGGCGGGGGCGAGGTGCGCGAGATGCTCGACCGCGCGCCCTTCAACGTCCTCTACGCCGACCTCGAGGGCGTGATCACGTACGCCAATCAGGCCTCGCTCAAGACGCTGAGCACGCTCGCGCAGCACCTGCCCTTCAAGCCCGCAGACGTCACGGGGCGGAGCTTCGATTTTCTCTTCGAAGACCAGTGGCAGCAGCGCCGCCTCATCGCGAACCCCCGCAATCTGCCGCAGGAGTCGCTCGCGAGCGTGGGCCCCGAGCGCGTCAAGGTCGTGACGACGGCGGTCTTCGACGATCGCGGCAATCACACCGGCGTGTTGATGACCTGGGAGGTCGTCACCGCGCAGCTCGCGATCGAGCAGCAGGCCATGGCGCAGGCCGGTCAGCTCGCCGCGATCGACCGCTCGCAGGCCGTGATCGAGTTCGCGATGGACGGGACGATCCACGCGGCCAACGACAACTTTCTCCGCGTGCTCGGGTACTCGCTCGACGACGTGAAGGGCAAGCACCACAGCATCTTCGTCGAAGAGAGCTACCGGAACAGCCACGAGTACCGGGAGTTCTGGGCGCGCCTCAACCGCGGCGAGTTCGTCGCCGGTGAGTTCAAGCGCATCGGACGCGGCGGCAAGGAGGTGTGGCTCCAGGCGTCGTACAACCCCGTGCTCGACCGCAACGGCAAGCCCGTGCGCGTCGTGAAGATCGCCGCGGACATCACCGCCGGCAAGCTCCGCGACGCCGACGCCGCCGGTCAGCTCGCGGCCATCGGCAAGTCGCAGGCGGTCATCGAGTTCGACCTCGATGGCACCATTCGAACGGCCAACGAGAACTTTCTCCGCACGCTCGGGTACTCGCTCAACGAGATCAAGGGCAAGCACCACAGCATGTTCGTCGAAGAGAGCTACCGGAGCAGCAATGACTACCGGGAGTTCTGGGCGCGCCTCAACCGCGGCGAGTACGTGGCCGAAGAGTTCAAGCGCATCGGCCGCGGCGGCAAGGAGGTGTGGATCCAGGCCTCCTACAACCCCATCTTCGACCTCAACGGGAGGCCCTTCAAGGTCGTGAAGTACGCCACCGACGTGACCGCCGCGGTCGCGATGCGAATGAAGATGGTCGAGGTGCTCGAAGGCGTGGCGCGCAACGCGAAGGCGCTCTCGGCCTCGTCGGGTGAGCTCTCGTCGCTCAGCCAGCAGATCGGCGCCAACGCCGAAGAGACCTCGGCGCAGGCGAACACCGTCTCGGCGGCCTCTGAAGAGGTGAGCCGCAACGTGCAGACCGTGGCGACGGGCACCGAAGAGATGTCCGCGAGCATCCGCGAGATCGCGCGGAACACCGCCGAGGCCGCGCGCGTCGCAGCGTCGGCCGTGAGCGTCGCCTCGTCGACCAACGACACCATCGCGAAGCTCGGCGAGAGCAGCGCCGAGGTGGGCAAGGTCATCAAGGTGATCACGTCGATCGCGCAGCAGACCAAGCTCCTGGCGCTCAACGCCACGATCGAGGCGGCGCGCGCCGGCGAGGCAGGCAAGGGCTTCGCCGTCGTGGCCAACGAGGTCAAGGAGCTCGCCAAGGAGACCGCCAAGGCCACCGAGGACATCAGCCAGAAGATCGAGGCGATCCAGTCGGACACGCGCGGCGCCGTCACGGCCATCGGTCAGATCAGCAGCATCATCAACCGGATCAACGACATCCAGGGGACGATCGCGAGCGCCGTCGAGCAGCAGACCGCGACCACCAACGAGATGAGCCGCAACATCGCCGAGGGCGCGCGCGGCACCGAGGAGATCGCGCGGAGCATCACCGGCGTGGCGCGCGCCGCGCAGGACACCTCGCGCGGCGTCGCCCGGTCCCTCGAGGCCGCGGGGTCGCTGGCGACGATGGCCGCGGAGCTCGAGAAGATCGCCGCGACCTTCGGCGCCGACGGCGCGGCGTAGGACCCGAACACCGAGAGGGAAGAAGGAGGAGAGTGATGAGAGCGTTGATCGTCGATGACTCCCGCGCGATGCGCATGATCGTGAAGCGGGCGCTCGTGCGCGAGGGCTTCGAAGTCTTTGAGGCGGGCGACGGACGCCAGGCGCTCGCCGAGCTCCAGAAGACCGGCCCCTTCGAGCTCGCCCTGGTCGACTGGAACATGCCCGTGATGACCGGGTACGAGCTCATCCAGGAGGTGCGCTCGCAGCCGAGCATGAACGGCATGGCCATCATGATGGTCACCACGGAGACCGAGGCGTCTCAGGTGCAGCGCGCGCTCGACGCCGGCGCGAACGAGTACGTGATGAAGCCCTTCTCCGACGACGTGCTGCGCGAGAAGCTGCTCCTGCTCGGCCTGGCGAAGGACTGACCGTCATGGGCCGCGTGCGCGTCCTCATCGTCGACGACTCCGCGCTCGTCCGGCGTCTGCTGCAGGAGGTCCTCTCCTCGGAGCAGGACATCGAGGTCGTCGGCACCGCTTCGAACGCCGCCATCGCGCTGAGCAGGATCGAGACGCTCTCGCCCGACGTGGTCACGCTCGACATCGAGATGCCCGACATGAGCGGCCTCGAGCTCCTGGCCGAGATCCGCAAGCGGGCGCCGAAGCTCCCGGTGATCATGTTCAGCTCGCTCACGCAGCGCGGCGCCGCCACCACCCTCGACGCCCTCGCCCTGGGCGCGACGGACTACGTGACGAAGCCGACGGGAGCGTCCAGCCGGGAGGCGGCGCTCGAACAGGTCCGAACGCAGCTCGTCCCAAAGCTCCGCGTGCTCGCGCCACGAGCGCCGCCGGGCATGGAACGGCTCAACGCCGCGCAGCGCCGCGAGCGCGTCTCCTTCGGTGAGACGCAGCGGGTGAGCGTCCTCGCGGTGGGGTGCTCCACCGGCGGGCCCAACGCGCTCGCCGAGATCTTCGGTCGGCTGTCGTGCGCGCTCGCGGCGCCGGTGCTGATCGTCCAGCACATGCCGCCGCTCTTCACGCGCATGCTCGCCGACCGCCTCGGCGCGAGCGGCCCGCTGCGCGTCCGCGAGGCGAGCCACGGCGACGTGCTCACGCCCGGGGGCGTCTGGATCGCGCCCGGAGACTTTCACATGCGCGTCGAGAGGCAGGGGCTCTCGACGGTGATCGCGCTCGACAAGGGGCCCCCCGAGAACTCCTGCCGCCCCGCCGTCGACGTGCTCTTCCGCTCCGTCGCAGAGGTCTACGGCGAGCGCGCCCTCGCGCTCGTGCTCACGGGGATGGGCCAGGACGGGCTCCGCGGCGCCGAGGCCATCCACGCGCGCGGCGGGCGGATCATCGCGCAGGACGAGGCGAGCTCCGTCGTGTGGGGGATGCCGGGCGCCGTCGTCCGCGCGGGCCTCGCGGGCTCCGTGTTGCCGCTCCAAGAGATCGCCGACGACGTCACACGCCGCGTCGGCAGCTCCCCAGCCTTCGGCGCATCGCGCCTGAATCAGGAAGGTCGTCGTGTCGGATAACCTCACGCAGTGCGACGCTGATTTCGTCCGTGATCTGGTCTTTCGCCGCGCGGCGATCCAGCTCGACCAGAGCAAGCAGTACCTGCTCGAGATGCGCCTCGAACAGCTCGCCCGCGACCGCGGCTTCGAGAACATCTCGACGCTGATGTCGACGGCGAGGAGCGCGGCGCCCACGCTCGACACCGCGATCGTGGAGGCCATCACGACGCACGAGACGTCGTTCTTCCGCGACCTGCACCCCTTCAACATGGTGCGCGATCACGTGCTCCCGACGCTCATCGCGGCGCGCGAGCGAACGCGCTCGCTCACGATCTGGTCCGCCGCGTGCTCGACGGGGCAGGAGGCGTACAGCCTCGCGATGATCGTGCGCGAGCACTTCCCCGCGCTGGCGCAGTGGCCCGTGCGCATCGTCGCCACGGACATCTCCGAGAAGGTCGTGGCGAAGGCGCGCGAGGGCCACTTCTCGCAGATGGACCTGAACCGCGGCCTGCCCGCGCCGATGTTGGTGAAGTACTTCGACCGCGACGGGGTCAACTGGCGCGCGAAGCCCGCCCTGCGAGACCTCATCGAGTTTCGCAAGCTCAACCTCCTCGACCCGTGGGGCCCCCTCCGCCCGGACCTGGTGCTCATCAGGAACGTGCTCATCTACTTCGACGTCGCGAGCAAGCGCTCGATCCTGAGCCGGATCCGACAGGTCATCGCCCCCGACGGCGCGCTGCTCCTAGGCGCGTCGGAGACGACCTTCGGCATCGATGAGGCATGGGAGTGCGTCACGCGCGAGAAGTCTTCCTACTACCGGGTGCGATCATGAACACATCCCTCCGTTGCCTCCCGCAGACCGACGACATCGCAGCGCTCGTCGATCAGATCACGTCGACCTTCCTCGACGAACCCGCGCTGCCCGTGGCCCCGACGGCGGCGCGCGAGAGCGACGACATCTGGAGCGGCTGCGTCACCGTCGACGGCCCCTTCCGCGGCGCCGTGATCGTCGCCTGCCCGCGAGACTTCGCCATCCGCGTCGGCGGCAAGATGTTCGACACGCCGCCGGGGAGCGTCTCCGAGGAGGACGTGCGCGAGGCCCTCGCGGAGTTCACCAACGTCGTCGGCGGCAACATCAAGTCGTTAATCTCGGCCGCCGTCGGCGAGACGTGCCGCATGGGGCTCCCCGTCGTGACCAACGGCAAGGTGCGCGTGGCCGGTGAGATCGGCCGCCGCGAGGTGCTCTTCGAGTGCGCGCACGCGTTCATCTCGGTGCGCGTCCTCGAGGTGCGCCGCTCGCGCGACTCGCTCATGGCGGCGGCGATGAAGCGTTGAGAGAGGCGCCGACGCCATGAAGATCCTGGTGACCGGCGGCGAGCACGCCGAGCGGCTCGAGATGCTCACAACCCTCCAGGCGAGCGGTCACACCGTCCTCGTGGCTGAAGACAGCCGCACCCTCATGCCGATCCTTCAGCAGAAGGCCCCCGACGCGGCCTTCGTGCTGAGCGACAGCGTGGAGGAGCCCCCGAGCCTGCTGCTCCACCTCGTGCGCTACACGGGCTCGCCCGCGCCGCACGTCGTGGTCGTCGCGCGCGACCCGACGGAGCAGTTCCTGCGGCGCGCGTACGAGAGTGGCGCCGAGAGCGACCTGCGGAGGCCCTACAGCGGCGCGTACCTGAACGCGCGCGTCGACGTCATCCGACGGCGCGTCGAGCCCGATCGAAGGCCGCCGCCGCCGATGGAGACCAACCGCCCGCCGGCGCGCCCCGTGGTGACCCTCGGCAGCGCGCTCGACCTCGTGAGCCGCGCCATGGCCTGGAGCGCTGCGCCAGAGAGCCTCAAGAACGCGACGGGGCAGTTCTTGACGCTGCCGGTCTTCCTCTCCGAGGCGCCCGTCGACGCGAAGCTCGACCTCGCTTGCGCGATCACCATGTCGAACGTCAAGCAGGAGCTCGAGCTCCGCGTGGCGGTCGGCGCCAGCGAGGAGAGCGCGAAGTGCCTCGCGGCCCACATGTTCGGCCCCGAGGGCGACGACCTCACGGCGGACCTCCTCAACGAGATCACGAACATCTTCATGGGCACGATGAAGACGGCCTTCGGCGCCGAGTCGCTGGCCTTCAGCAGCGGCGTGCCGGGCCTCATCGACGCCGCGCAGGCGCTCCACCCCGCGACGATCTTCCGCCTCCAGAACGCGTTCGCGCTCAACGTCGAGGGCGCGAGGCTGATCGTCCACCTCGGCGTCGGCTCGCAGGCGAGGCTCAAGGTCTCGACCGGCAGCCTCGTCGAGGGGATGGTGCTCGCGCACGACGTCTTCAACATGAAGGGCGTGCTCGTGGTGAGCGGCGGCACCCGGCTCTCCCTGAACATGATCGAGCGGCTGCGCGGCTTCTTGCCGCCCAGGCACCCGCTGGAGGTGATGGCATGAGACCAGCGACGCAGATGAGCGACGGGATCAACCGGGTGTTATTCGTGACGGGCGATCGGAGCGACGTCGGGCTCATCCACCGCCTGCTCCCCGAGGGCGCGAGCCGGTGGCGACCGGTGCACGCGACGGACGCCGCCTCCGCCTTCGCGGCGCTCGACGAGGGGCCGCCGATCCACGCGGTGGCGCTCGACACGAGCCTCCGCGGCGTCGACGGCGGCGCGTTCTTGAGCGAGGTCCGAGAACGCTTCCCGAGGATCGCCCGGTTCTCGTTCTCCGACGGCGCCGAGCCCGTCGACGGCCGGGGCTGGACCACCACCATCGTGCTCGGGACGATCTCGAAGAAGGCCACCGCCGCGGAGGTTCAATCGCAGCTCGACCGCGCGACGTCGCTGCACACGCTGATCACCCGCGACGCCGTGCTCGGGCTCGTGGGCGGCATCGACCGCCTCCCGCCGCTGCCGAGCACGTACCGCAGGCTGCTCCAGGTGGCGTCGAACCCCGACACGAGCATCCGCGAGATCGCCGAGATCGTGGAGTCCGACCCGGTGATGACGCTCAAGGTGTTGCAGCTCGTGAACTCGGCGTTCTTCGGGCTCATGCGCCGCGTTCCGACGGTGGCCGGCGCGCTCTCGCTGCTCGGCCTCGAGCTCTTGAAGAGCCTCCTGCTGGCGGCCCACGTGATGAGCGCGTTCGAGAAGGTCGAGGTCAAGGGCTTCTCCGCGGAGCGCTTTCAGCTCTACTCGATGCGCGTCGCGCGGCTCGCGCACCGCTTCGCGGGCAGCCGTCGCCTCGAGGACGAGGCGCTCACGTCGGGCATCCTCCACGACATCGGCGAGCTGATCTTCGCGCTCCGTCGCCCGCAGGAGTTCTCGCGGGTGATGCAGCGCGTGACCGAGGGCGGCGAGCGCCAGTGCGACGTCGAGGCGGAGCTGCTCGGGGCCAACCACGCGGAGGCCGGCGCGTGCCTGCTGGCCTCGTGGGGGATCCCGTTCTCGGTGGTGGAGTGCGTCGCGTTTCACCACACGCCGAGCGCGGTCGCGGGCGACGGCGGCCACGTGCTCGCGGCGGTGCACGCCGCCGACGCGCTCGTCGACATCGTCACGTGCGGCGCTCCCGAGGAGCGCCTCGACCGCGCCTTCCTCGAGCGCGCGGGCTTCGCGGAGGAGATCCCGAAGTGGCGAGCCATCGTCGAAGACACCGCGAAGACCTGGACGTACTACTGACCGCTCGCGACGGCGCGAGGCGACCTCGGGCGCGGCTCACGCCGGGGATACTCGTCGTGCTGCGGCAGGTCGTCGGTGATGACGTCCCACGGCGCCTTCGAAGCCACGAACATGTGGGCGCCGGGGTGCGCGCCGGGGTCGTCGTCGAGGGAGCCCATGGGGACGATCGTGATGCCGCGCTCGGCGCTCCGCCGCGGCATGCTCGACCCGCAGGTCGCGCAGAAGCGATGCTCGAAGAACCGCGCCTCGGGCACCTTGTAGGTGACCAGCCGCGCCTCGCCGCGCGTGAAGCGCACGCCGTCAAGCGCCGTGACCAGCGCCGAGAAGTACGCCGCCGACGCGGCCTTGCGGCAGCGCGCGCAGTGGCAGTGCGAGACCGTGAGCGCCGCGAGCGGGCCGTCGAGGGGGCGCACCGGCGCGTCGACCTCCCAGGCCACGCCGCGACAGAGACACGCCGCGGCAGAGACACGCCGCGGTGAAGGTGCTGGTCATGGCGAGACGACGGTTGTCTCACGCCCTTCGCCCCGGCGGGACCCGCTCCGCGCGACGCGGCGACCTCAGCGCCCGAACGCGTCGGCGAAGGCCGTGAACGCCGCCCTCACCCGCTGCGACGCGCGCTGCCCCGGGGCGCACACCGCGCGGAGGTCGGGCCTCCGGCGCGCGCCTCGTCGAGCACGCTCACGAGGCGCCCGGCGCGCAGGTGCTCGTCGGCCATGTAGTCGAGCACCGGCGTGACCCCGACCCCCGCGAGGGCGAGGTCGAGCAGCGTGGGCCCGTGGTCGGTCACCGCACCGCCGACGCCGCGCGCTCGCGCTCTGGGAGGGGCTCTCACGCGTGATCGCGGACCCGGCCGACGCCGCCGTGGCCTGAGCCGCCCGCGTCCGGTGCGTCAGAGCTGCCAGATCTCGGCGCTGCGCGCTGCGACCTGCGCCCTGCACCGCGCGAAGTCCGCGTGCGCGCGGAGCCCGTGGAGCAGCGGGCACCAGTCGACCCACTCGAGGTCGACGAGGGTCCCCGCGGCGCCCTCGCGGAGGTGCTCCATCGCGCGCTCCCACGCGCCTCGGGCGCAGAGCACCTCGCAGCAGAGCTGACGGAGCTGCGCGCGCTGCTTGGGCGACGCGTGCGACCCCATCGCGTCGGTGAACGCCGCCACCGCGGCCTCGGTCTCGGTCGCGCCCGCCGCGGCCCGCGCGTACACGAGCATCAGCGGCACCACGGCGAGCTTCGCGCGCTCGAACGCCCGCAGCCCCTGGCGCACCAGCTCGGGGTCGCGGCGCCACACGCCCGCGCGCGCCCGCAGGTGCCCCACGAGGTGCTCCGTGGCGGGCATCCGCGCGAGGCGCGCGAGCGTGGCCTCGGCCGCGTCGGGGTCGCCGTAGAGCGCACGCCACCGGGCCTGCTCGAACAGCGCCCGAGGGAGGTGCGCGTCGAGCGCGAGCGCGAGGTCGAGGCGCTCCAGGCCGAGCTGCGAGCGCCCCGCTTCGAGCTGGAGCGAGCCGAGCACCTGGTGGGCCTCGGGCATCATCGGCGCGCGCGCGAGGGCCTCGCGGATGGCCGCCACGGCGTCGCGGTAGCGGCCGAGATGCGACGCGAGGTGCGCCCTCGCGAAGTGCGTCTCCGCCGCGTCGGGGGCGAGCTCCACGCTCCGCGCGATGGAGGTCTGCGCCTCGTCGTACCAGTCCCTCGGCCCCGGGGCGGCGCGGAGCATCGTCCAGCCCCGCACGGCGGCCATGGCCCTCGCCGTGTGCGCCGGCCCGAAGGCGGGCGCGACGGAGAGCACCTCGTCGAGCAGCGTGACGGCGTCGTCGGGGTCGTTGAGGCCCCCCTCGCGAACGAGCCTCCGGGCGACGAAGTATTTCTCCAACACGGCCTGCGGGAGGTCGCCGCCCTCGGCGACGCTCTGCGCCGCCACGCGCAGCGGCTCCGAGAGGCGCCACGCGAGCGCGCCCTCGGGCCCCCGCGACAGGTCGAGGCGGAGCATCCAGTCCTCGGACCAGCGCGCGACCCCCGTGGCGCCGTCGCGCAGCCGCACCTTCACCGTCGCGCGCTCGGCGGACGCGACACGCGCCCATCGACGACAGGCGGCGCGCCGCGGCCGAGAGCCGCGTGTGCGCGAGCGACCCCGTGCGCGCGCAGCGGGCCGCTGTGACAGGCCGCCGCGAGCTCCTCGGGCACCGCGCGGCGAGGGCCTCGGTCTCGGGCGAGCCGTGGGCTTCAGAGGCGCCACGACCACCTGCGCGGGCGCCCCCGCGTCGCGCGGCGGGGCTCCGCCGGCGCAGTCTGCGAGCGCAGCGCCGCGGAGAGCGCGCGGGCGTCAGCGAAGCGACGGGAGGGATCCGCGCGGGGGCACCCCGCCGCACGGTCGCCGCGGGGCGCGGGCACGGGGGCGAGGCGCGCGGGGTCGGGCGCGTCCTCACGCAGCCGCCGCACCGAGGCGGCGACGTCGCTCGCGTCGTCGAAGGGAGGGCGGCCCGTGAAATTCGGGCAAGGCCCGAGGGCGTAGAGGTCGACGCGCGCGTCGCCGCCGGCTCCGGCGATCTGCTCGGGCGCAGGTAGCGCCCGCGCCGGGGGCGCGTGCTGCACGCCCACGCGTCTCGTCGAGGTGTACGCGGTGCCGATGCCGTGGCCTCGCGCGGCCCTCGCCGCCGAGGGCACCGTCGACGGCATGAGCGCCCCGTGCACGACGCGGTGATCGTGGAGGTGCGCGAGCACGTCGGCGAGCTCGACGCCGAGCCGCACGACCTCGCCCGGCGGAAGCGCCCGCGCGCCTTCAGCGCGTCGCGGAGGGGTGCCCTCGACGCGCGCTCCATGGTGACGAAGTGGACGCCCGCGTCGGAGCCCACGGTGAGCGCGCGCGGCAGGGCCGGGTGCTCGATGTGCCGCGCGAACCAGACCTCGCGGCGGTACTGCGCGAGCAGCGCTCGGCGTGGGCGGCGTCGTCGGGCACGAGGCGCACGCTCGGGGGCGCGTCGAGGAGCCGCGGTCTGGGCGTTCCAGGTGAGGTCGACGGCGCCCTGTGCGACCTGCGCCTCGAGGGCGTAGGTGCCCGCGAGGAGCATGCCCGGACGCAGCCGCTGGGCGAGGCGCGCGAGGCTCGTGGCGGGAGATCGATCGACGAGGGTCAGGTGCTGGTCATCGGCGCGGGAGGGTACCCGACGGGA
The DNA here is from genome assembly GCA_046351535.1 of Polyangiales bacterium. Lineage (GTDB taxonomy): Bacteria > Myxococcota_A > Polyangia > Polyangiales > CAISKJ01. The sequence continues at coordinate 254,709 of JAXLYG010000011.1, read as the reverse complement.
GGTCGAACGAGGGAGGCTCGCCAGCGCGGCGTCAGCGCATCGCGACGCCCGCGTCGCGCCTCACGGCGGCGCGTCCGCGTGAGGTTCGTGAAGAGCGCAGCGCGGCTGCGCGCACCGGGCCATCCCTTCAGGAAGCGGAGGGCGGGATTCGAGACCCGCGGTACCCTTTCGGGGTACACCGCATTCCAGTGCGGCGCCTTCGACCACTCGGCCACCTCTCTGGTGGTACCCGCGCGTTTCCCCGGTCTGAACGATCTCGGCGGGGATCTCTTCGCGCGGTCGGTCTGTGTTTTCTGGCGGAGAGCAAGGGATTCGGAACCATGGTACCTTTCGGTACACCTGATTTCGAGTCAGGCACCATCGACCACTCGGACAGCTCTCCGTCAGCGGCGAACCTATCGAGCACGGCCCCCGTGTCAACGACTTCGTTTCTTCTCCTCGCGGCGCGCCCTGAAGAACGCGCGGAGCACCTCGGCGCACGCCTCCGCGCGCACCCCGGCGATCACCTCGTAGCGGTGGTTGAAGCGCGCGTCGGCGCCGAGCTGGTAGAGCGACCTCACCGCGCCCGCGCGGGGATCGTCGCAGCCGTACACCACCCGCTCGATGCGCGCGTTGATGAACGCGCCCGCACACATCGGGCAGGGCTCCAGCGTCACCACCGCGGTCACGCCTTCGAGGCGCCAGCTCCCGCGGTCGCGCGCGGCCTGACGCATCGCGAGCACCTCCGCGTGCGCCGTCGGGTCTTCGAAGAGCTCCCTGAGGTTGTGCGCCCGCGCGATCACGTTCGAAGCCCCGTCGATCAGCACGCAGCCCACGGGGACCTCGCCGCGCAGCGCCGCCACGCGGGCCTCCGTGAGCGCCTCGTCCATGAAGGGCCCGTAGTCGATCGCGGCGTTGTCGCTCACCGCGCGTCGGCCTCTCGCCGGATGCTGAACACGCCCATCGCCTCGGCCACGGTCTCGGCCTCGTGCGAGGGGTGAAAGGCCCTGATCGACGCGACGCCGACGCGGTTCCCCACGCGGCGAACGGCGCCCTCGGCGATGAGCTCGTCGAGGCGCGCGGGGCGCAGGTAGTCGACGCGGATGTCGATCGTCGAGACGCGGTCCGAGAGGCCGAGCATCGACCACACCGCGGCGCCGCCCGTCGCGTCGAGCAGCGTCGCGATCACGCCGCCGTGCAGCGCCGGGCGAAACGGATCGCCCACGAGCTCGGGCCGAAACGGGAGGCGCATCCGGGCCGTGCCCGCGCCGAGCGTCAGAAGCTCCATGCCGAGAAAGCGGTTGAAGGGGATCCCCTCGTTGAAGAACGCGCGGATCTGCGCGGCCACCTCGTCGTCCATCGCGCGATGAAGCGTCATCAGCGGGGGCACGTACAACACCGCACGGCAGACGTCAGCAAATCCCCCCGGAACCATGACTTCTCTCGCCGCGTGTGCTTATGGTCTGCGAGAGCTTTCGTCGCCTCAGAGAAGGGAACCACCACCATGAAGCGCTCCGCCCTCGCACTCCTCGCGCTCCTCGTCGTCACCGTTCCCGCCGCGGCCCAGAACAACGGCGCTCGCCCTGCGCGAAACCCCGTTCGCACCGCGCAGCCCGCGACGCAGCCCGCGAGGGTCCACGCGGCCGACGCCAGCGACGTCCCGCTGCAGACCAACCCCACGCCGCCGACGCCGCCGACCACGCCGCCCGCGATCTGCTGCTGCCGCGTCTGGTCGCACGGGTGGCAGTACTCCTGGCGCCCCAACGCCGAGTGCACCTCGCAGAGCGGCACCTGCGTGACGCCCGACCACTGCTGATCGAAGCTCCCTCCTCGCCTTCATCCCCCTCAACGAACAGACCGATCAACCGCCCCGATCGCGCGGCGCCGATGAGTTTCTCGCGCCGCGTTCGCGCTCGGCGTTGCGGGCCGCGATGCGCGCCGCGTCTTCGGCCGCGGTCACGCGCAGCGCCCACGTCACGCCGAACGAGAGCATGGCCATCCCCACGGGGCTGAGCGCGCTCAGCATCCTCCACGTCGTCGAGCCCTCGGCCGCGAGCGCGTGGAGCCACGGGAACACCACGCCGCAGATCGTCGCAGGGAACACCGCGAGGTACACCGCGCGACGCTTCTCGGGCGCCGTCGTCAGGAACGACGCCACCGTGAGCCCCACGATGATCGAGAGCTGATTCGAGAAGAGGTCTCCCGCCGGGTCCTCGGTGCGGTAGCGCACCCCGAGCCACGCGTGGAACATCAGCACCAGCAGCGCCCCGAGCGCGCCCACCGCGGAGATCCACCGCGTGGGCTCGTCGTGACCGCGCACCGTGCGCTGCGTCGACGCTTCCTTCTCTCCGCTCGCGCTCATCGAACGCCCGCGATGGAACACCCTTCGCGCCGCGCCAGCAACCCCGTAAACACCCGCGCGGGCGTCGCTCACCCCTCCGCGGCGTAGGTCTCTCTCAGCCCGCACAGAAAGCGCACGAGCGCCTCGGCCTTCGGCGCGAAGCTTCCGATCTCCACGTACTCCTGCGTCGTGTGAAAGCCCTCTCCGCGCGGCCCGAGGCCGTCGATCGAAGGCACCCCCACCGCGGCCGTCGTCGACGCGTCGCTGCCGCCTCCCTGGAGCCCCGCCTCGCCGTCTCCGAGCCCCGCCGCGCGCTGACACAGCGCGTACCGCGCGCAGAGTGAGGCGCTCTCGGGGGTGCGCTCCAACGGCGCGCGCGCCACGCCGCCCGACATCGTGAGCGTCGTGCCCTCGACCGCCGACTCGCGCGCGAGGCAGCGCATCGCGTCTTCGATCGACGCGCCGTCGACCCGTCGCACGTAGCGAAAATCAGCCTCCGCGCGGGCGCGGTCGGGCACCGTGTTCTTGCCGATCCCGCCCTCGACGCGGCCCACGTTCACCGTGACCCCGTGGGCGTAGTCCGTGAGCGACTGGACGCGGTCGATCCAGCGCGCGAGCGACCACAGCGCGTTGGCCCCCTCGTGGTGCGCGAGGCCCGCGTGCGCCGCGCGACCGCGCGCGTCGATGGTGACCGAGCCCGTCCCCTTGCGCCGCGTGATGATCGCGTCGCCCTTGCGCCCCGCTTCGAAGACCAGCGCGCAGGCCGCGCCGCGCGCCACGTTGCGGAGGAGGGCCGCGCTCTCGGGCGAGCCCACCTCCTCGTCGCTCACCACCGCGAAGGTCACGGGGAGCCCTTCGAGCAAGCCCGCGCGGCGGAGCGCTTCGAGCGCGAAGGCCACCACCACGAGGCCGCCCTTCATGTCGAGCACGCCGGGGCCCCGCGCGACCTCTCCCTCCACGGAGAACCCCGCGAAGACCTCGCGCGGAAACACCGTGTCGACGTGGCCCACGATCACCACGCCGGGGGCGCCCGCCGCCCGCTCGTTGTGGAAGAAGAGGTGGTCGCCGAAGCGCTCGCTCCGCGCGACCTCGCAGTCGAGGGCCACGGCCTCGCGGAGCAGCGCGCCCGCCGCGTCGACCCCGGCCTTGTCGCCCGTGTGCGACGACGCCTCGACCAGCGCGCGGAGCAATCGCAGCACCTCGGTCCGCTGCGCGTGGAGCCACCTGAGCGCTTCGTCCATTCGACTCTGGGAGCGTTGTTTCACGTCTCCGCGGCCTTGAGAAGCGCCGCGCGGCGCGGACGGACAACGTCCGCCGTCGGGGCGCCGCTGGTTTGCGCGATCGCCGACCTGCCGTTAGGCTCCTGCCGCGTCACCCGCTTCGGCACTTCGCAGCGTAACCCCCTTCACAACCCCCGCAGCAGCACCGTTCCGGCGCGCCAACGGAGGCGTCACCGATGCACTCGAAGACTCACGCCCGCGCGCTCGCCATCGCCGACCAGACCCTCCGCAACGGACCCTGGCGCGAGACCCCGTGGGACGAGCGCTCTCGCCGTTTCGGCAGCGCGCTCCTCACGTCGCTGCGCGAGTCGCTCGCGACGCTCCAGCCCATGACCGCCGTGAGCGCGGCCTGCAACGCCGCGCGCGGCGAGCTCCCGCTGGCCTCCGCGGTCTTTCACGAGACCTGGTCGCGCGCCGTCATGGTGTGGGCCGTGCGCGAGCTCGTGCGCGCCGCCCACGGCGAGAGCGACCTCGCCGTCCGCGAAGACCTCCTGCGCCTCGCCTCGGAGCTCGCCGCCGCGACCGCGCAGCTCTCCTCCGTCGACGGCTCCGTCGCCACCGCGCAGCTCCCCTTCGAACAGATGGTCGACGCGGCGCGCGAGGCCTTCAACCGCACGCGCGAGGCGCTCCCCGTCTCCGCCGACGAGAAGGTCTTTCTCAACGCGTACGTGCACCAGCTCAAGCACATCGCGTCGCTCCTCGCCGTGGGCGGACACTCCGTCGACAGCCTCGTGCGCGGCGCCGTCACCCGCACCGACCGCGCCGTGCGCCGCGACGGACTCGCCGCGTGGATCGACGCGCCCCTCGCGCAGCGCCAGACGTGGATGCAGCGCGGGCTCGCCGAGGCCGCCTGGGCGCTCGCCTCGCAGGTCGCCAGGGAGCAGGGCCGCAACGACAACTCCCGAGACATCTGCCTCTGGCTCGCGCGCGTGGCCTGTCAGCTCATGGCCCGCATCGACCGCGTCGAGGCCTGGGTGCCCACCACCGAGGCCGACGCCGCGCTGCCGGCGCCCGCGCCCGTGGCCGCGCCCGTCGCGCCCGCGATCGCCGCCGTAACCTCCGCCTCGACCGAGGCCGTTTCTGCACCGAAGACCACGGAGAAGAAGATGGACACGAAGCTCAACCCCGTTCTCAAGACGCTCGAAGTCGACGCCACCGAGGCCGCCTGGAGGATGGCCGGCTCGCAGTTCGTCAAGCTCGCCAAGGAGCCCATCATCGCGCTCCTCTCGCGGCACCTCGGCCCCGGCGACGAGTCGCTCCGCGGTCGCATCGCGGCCTTCCTCGACACCGAGCTCGGCACCGCGATCCTCTCGGGCGTGCTCTCGGCGGGCCTCTCTGCGATGCCGCTCCCCGCGAACGACATCTCGCAGCGCCTCTCGCGCGAGCTCCGCGTGCGCTCGATGGCCGCCACGGGCGACGTCATCGCCGACGTGCTCATGGGCCCGCTCCGTCAGGTCGCCGTGATGTACCTCCAGGGCCAGCCCGGCGCCGCCCCGGCGGACCCCGCGGCGCTCCCCGCGAACGCCCTCGTCGACGCGCTCAAGGTCGGCGCCGAGCCCGTGGCGCAGCCCGTCGCGCAGCCCGTCGAGAACAAGATCGCCTGACGCCCGTCACCGCGCGATGGGCTTGTTTCTACGGGCCCTGCGCACCCTCCTCCGAGCCACCGAGACCAGCAGCGCGTCGGCGAGCGCCCGCATCACCGCGGGGCCTTCGCTGAGCGGCCAGGTCGCGTCGAGGGCGCTCCACGACTCCTCGCCGACGCGCACCCACGCGACGTGAAAGAGCTCGGTCGAAGCCGCGCGCGGCGAGAAGATCACCCTGCCCGGATCGGGCACGTCGGCCCACGACGCCACGCTCGAGAGCTCGACGCGCCGATGCGCGAGCTCCGAGGCCAGCGGGAGCGAGAGGAGGGCGCGCTCCTCGTCGGCCACGGCGACGTCTTCGGGCGTCTCGCAGCGCCACACGACGCGCACGCGCGAGCCCGCGGGGCCGAACACGCGCAAGAGGTCAGACTGGAGCGCGATGGCCACGGCCTCGGCGAGCACGAGCGTCTGCGCTTCGAGCGCGGGCTGCTTGTAGCGCTGCTCCGCGGGGCGATCGAGCACCACGGTGAGGTCGCGGCGCGCGTCGAGGAGCGGGCTCTCGTCGCGGGTGTAGTAGAGCAGCTCGCTCTCGGCGAAGCGCACGTCGAAGAGGTCGACGCCGCCCGTCTCGTTCGACCCTTCGCCCACGTAGGCCACCTCGGAGCGCACGAGGTTTTCAAATGCGCCCCGCGTCGAGATCGCGTCGAAGCCGCCTGCGGGATAGTGATCCGCGTCTTCGGCCTCCACGGGGACCTCGCGCGCCGTCTGCCGCACGCTCAGCGCGATGGACGCGGGGACGTGCCCGATGCGCCCCGCGATGCCGTTGACCTCTCGCAGCGCGAGGCGCGCGCTCTCGCTCGGGAGCTGCGGGAGGTGCGCGATCTCCCAGAGGTCCTCGGCCGCGAAGAGGCGGCCCGAGGGGATGAGCGGCGTGAGGTCGGCGGACTGCTCGAGCGCCCACGCGCGCCACGAGGGATCGAGGAGCTCGGTCCACCCTTCGAAGCTCGCGGGGAGCGACGCGAGGAGCGACTCGGAGAGCGCCCTCAGGTGCGCGGGGTTGCCGTGTACGACGGACTCCGAGCCGCGCAGCGGGCGCGCGAGCGCGAGGCCCACGGCGTGCGCGACGGCGGCCTCGCGGTGCACCGGGTCCATGCCGGCGATGACGACGTGGGCGTCGACGACGGTGGGGTCGAGGGCCCACCGGCCGATGACGCGGTCTTCGTAGGCGAGGCGCTGCGCGCGCTCGGACTCGGGCCAGTGCTCGAGGTCGCGCGCCGAGGCGAAGCGAAAGTCGCGACCGCGAAGGAGGAGGTACCCGAGGTCGTGGACGAGGGTGAGCGGGAGGTGATCGTCGCCCGCGTCCCAGCGCGCGCGGAGCCACGAGAGCGAGGCCGGGAGCGTCTCGGAGAGCGCCTCGCCGAAGCCCGTGAGGCAGCACCACGCGGGCAGCGCGCGGGAGAGCTCTTCGCGGGTCAGGTCGTGGGCCATCAGCGCGCCGTCTCTCGCTACGAAGAGGCCCCGAGCCCGAGGAGCGCGCGCACCTTCTCGGCCACCGCGGGGAGCTCGTGGCGGCGGTTGCCCGCGTACGCGAGGAGGCCCAGGTCGGGCGTCTGCACGGCGCCGCCGTGAAAGAGGAAGGCCCGCGTGCGGATGACCTTGTAGAGCTTCACGAGCTTGCGGTCGCTCACGAGCACCTTGTCCTCGGTCTCGAGCGTGCGCACCACGCGGCGGAACTCCGCGAAGGCCCCCGTGGGGAACCACTGCTCGCGGTCCGCGCCGCCGGTGCCCTGCGCGCCGAAGGTGAGGTCCATGTAGCGCTTGAGCTTCAAGAAGTCGTCGAAGCTCGCGGTGCCGCGGGCCCAGGGGCGCTGCTCGGTGGCGCGGTACACCTCGTTCATGATCCCCGCGTCGATGAGCTCGGTGAAGTGCGTGTCCTTCACGGGGCGCGTCTCGATCTTGAGCACGAAGCGGTCGGCGAGCGCGTCGAGCTCCGACTGCTCGGGGATGTCGTTGGTGGCCGCGAAGAGCATGCGGAGGGCCACCGGCGCGGGCTCGCCGTCTTGATAGAACTTCCGCTCGTTCACGATGGTGAGGAGCGTGTTCAGGATGGCGCTGTTCGACTTGAAGATCTCGTCGAGGAAGGCCACGCGCGCCTCGGGGAGCTTGGCCTTCGTGCGCCGCACGAAGCGTCCCTGCTTCAGGAGGTCGATGTCGATGGGGCCGAGGATCTCGCTCGGCTCCGTGAACTTCGTGAGCATGTACTCGAAGTAGTCGTCTTCGCCGAGGCCGAGGCTCTCGACGAACTTCACCACGAGGTCGCTCTTGGCCGTGCCCGGGGGCCCGACGAAGAGCAGCGGCTCCTGCGCGCACGCGCAGATCGTCGCGAGGTCGATCTCCTCGTCGCGGTTGACGAAGTACTCGCGCAGCTCGCGGCGGTGCTGGTTGATCCGCGACCGGATGTCGTCGATCTCACGCTCGAGCTCGTTCAGCGTCCACATAGCTCTCTCCAGTCTGCGAGGATCCGCCGACGGATCACCAGCTCCTCCTCGTCGAGGAACTGCCGCACGCGGTCGCCCCGGAACGTGACGTCGTCGGCGACGGCGTCGATGATGCGCTCGGCCACCAGGATCTTGTGCGTCTCGTAGATCTTCTGGATGCTGGCCGAGAAGGTGTCGGTGAAGCGTCCGAGGCCCGTCACCATGCGCGCGCAGTGGGGCGCCCGCGCCGCGATGGGCCAGTGCCGCAGCGTCGCGAGCACGGCCACGGCGGCGTCGTAGCGGCCCGGGTGGTCGAGGGCGCCTTCGAGCACGTCGTCGACGCACTGGCTCACGAGGTCGGCGGCGTGCGCCGTGTCGCGGAGCTGGAGGTAGCCGTCGGAGAGCGCCGCGCGGACCTTCACGCCCTCGCGCTGGCCGCGCTGACCGACGGGCTCGAGGGCCGTGAGGAGCCGCCGCGCGGAGGTGCCCGCGCCGAGCTTTCGGAGCGCCGCGAGGCCGGGCATCACCGCCGCGAGGAGGTCGCGCGGTTGGGGCGCGTCGGGGGCGCTCGCGAGCGTGGCGACCTCGTCGAGGAGGCGCTCGACCATGTCGCGGTCGCCGAGCGTCGCGGCGGCGCGCACGCACTGGCCGATCACGGCGGCGCGCTGGCCCGGGAGGTTGATCTTCGGGAGCCTCCCGGTGATCACCCGGAGCACGTCTTCGAGGAGGTCGTCGTTGCCCGTGCGCAGCACGACGCGCAGGGTCCGCTCGACGGAGAGCTGCTTCTCGTAGGCGAACACGTCGCGGTCGTCGAGCACGTCGGCGATGAGCGTCGGCGCCGACGCGGGCGAGGCGTCGAGGTCGCCGAGCGCCCGCTCGACGGCGGGCTTGAGGAGCGCCCCGGCGGGCTCCGTGACGCGCGTGCGGAGCCACTCGGAGCGCGTGCGGATCCACTCGACGCGGTCCTTCACGCGGGGCTCCTTGACGGTGCTCAGGAGGCCGTCGACCTCGGCCTTCCACGCCTCGGGGTCGCCCTGCGTGACGACGTGCGCGTAGCGCGCGCGGTAGAGCTTGTAGAGAATCCGGTTGGGGAGCTCGTGCACCGACTCCTCGGCGTCGAGGGGCTCCATCACGTCGCGCCCGCGCGCGGCGCTCCCGAGGCGCGCGAAGCCGATCGCGAAGATGAGCCGGAGGTAGGCGCCGAGGGGCGTGAGCTCGCGCACGTGGTCGCGCTGCGCGATGCTCCAGAGGTCTTCGAGCACGGCCAGGTGCTCGCCGCGCGCCGCCGAGCCGCTCGCGCCGTCGCCCGACTCGATGGCGATGGCGAAGCGCACGAAGCGGGGCATGTCCATGGAGTCCGAGAGGCCGCGGTCGTTCATGCCGCCGAGGACGCGCTCCCGCGCGCGCGTGGCGCCGAGGCGGTCGCCGCTGCGGGCGTGGAGGGTGCGCGCGACGGCCCACGCGAGCCTGCGAGACACGGCCGTCTCGGGGTCGGTGAACACGCGCTCGGCCTGCTGATAGAACGCGTCGTCGACGAGCGTCTCGCCGCGCAGCGCCATCTCGATCACGCGCGCCCCGAGGAACGAGGCCTCGCCCGGGGAGAGCCTCGCGCGCGTCACGAGGCCCACGAGCTCGTCGCGGCTCCCCGTGGCGCCGATGAGCTTCGCGCGCTGCGCCGCCGCCGCCGCCGCGAGCTCCGCCGTCGCCGCGCCGTGGAACATCCCCGCTTCGAAGCACGCCGCGGCGTCGTCGAGCTCGTTCACGCGGCCCTTGAGCGCGCCGAGCCTCGACCACGTCTCGCCCTCGTCGCAGCCGCCCTCGGCGAGGGTCTTCTCGATGGCGCGGATCTCCTCTCGCATCGCGGCGTCGTCGGGCGAGACGATCGTCTCGGGCACGGGCTCGTGCGCCTGCGGGTCGGGCTTCACCTCGGGCCTGCGCTGCCTGCTCGGGGGCGGGGCGGCGTTGCTCGACGGGCGCTGCTCCACGCGGTCTCGCGTCTTCGGCGGCGCCTCGACGTCGAGCTCGGGCCACTCGAACACGCTCTCCTCTTCGAGGCGCTCGAGCTCCGTGCGGCGGTCGGTGACCACGTAGTCGACCCAGCGCGAGAGCGACACCTCGTCGGCCGCGCGCACGAGGGAGACCTTCGGGCCGTCGCCGTCTTCCGCGACGATCACGAGGCGCGCGCGGTCGAGCTCCAGCAGCGCGCGGAGCTCCTCGCGGCGCATCTTCGGGAGGAGCTGCCTGCCCGGCGGGAGGTACAGGTTGTCGGTGCCCGGCGCGCGCGCGAAGCCCTGCGCCCCCGAGATGTCCGAGACGCGCGTCCCCATGCGCGACACGCCGGGGCGGACGATCTCCTGAAGCACGTAGCGCGTCCCCTCGGGGCCCGTGAGCCGCGCGACGGTGAAGCGCGCGATCTCCTCGGGCGAGAGCGCCTCGACGAGCCCTTCGAGCGCGAGGAACTCGTCGGGGTCGAGCACCCACAGCTCGGGCTCCGCGAGCGCCGCGGGCCCGAGCCGCAGGCGCACCGTGAAGCGCGTCGCGCCCTCCGCGGGGCTGAAGTCGAGGCGCGGCGCGTCGAAGCGCGGGACGAGCGCGTCGTAGACGCTCCGCCACGGCAGCGACGGGTCGAAGAAGCGCCAGCGCCCGTCGCGGTCGACGAGGCCCGCGCGCGCGCTCCCCTTGAGCAGCCGCGCCACCACGGCGGCGAGGGGGTGGCCCCAGCTCCACTCGACCCAGAGGCTCCCGTCGCCGACGCGCGCGAAGGCCGTCACGCCCTCGGCGCGCTCGTCGCGCGCGCGCATGAGCATGTACATCGGCGGCGACGAGACCCGCACCATCATCACGCGGGCGTTGTCTTCGCGCGCGTCGACCTCGGCGATCGACACGTCGTCGCGGCCGAGCGCGAGGAGCCGCTCGATCGTGCGCTGCGCCCCGTCTCCGCCGAGCGTCACGCGGAAGATCACCTCCTCGACGGCGGGGTCTCCGCGGAGCCGCACGGGCGTCACGGCCTCGACGAGCGACGGCGCGTCACGCGTCGTGAACGCACCCCATCGCTCGACCTCGCCGGCGTCACCGGAGGCCGCGAGCTCGCACGCGCCGTCGCGCTCCGTGACGCGCACGACGTCGACGCCGCGCGCGTGGAGGCCCTGCGCCGCCGACAGATCGAGGCGCTCGCTGGTGAGGGCCGTGCGTGGGGACGACGCGTCGGCGAGCACGGTCCACGGCCCCACGACGAGCTTCGGCATCTCGTTCGAGAGCGTGTGCAGCGTCGCGAGGTCGCGCTCGGTGCCTGTGAGTCGGATGGCGTACTTCATCGTCGCAGGGGGGAGATGGTGGTTCTCGCGTCAGCCCTTCGTCTTCACGGCTTCGCGCTGAGGCTCGGGCTCGTCGTCGCAGCCGCACTCCTCGGGGGCGCTCTTCGTCGCGGCGCGCTCGACGCGGACGCCCTCGACATCGGGGCCGAGCGGAACGCCGAGGAGCTTCTCGGCGAGCGCGCGGTGATCCTTCTCGTGCTCGTGGGGGAGCGCGTCGCTGTCGCTCTCGTACCCGATGATGAGCTCGCGCTTCCCCGTGGCGGGGTTGTGGCGGAACCTGATCGTCACCTCGGCCATCGCGGTCACCCTTCCTTCGCCACGAACGTGCGGATCGTCGCCGCGTCGAGCACCTTGCGCTCAAGCAGGAGCTTGTACAGCGTCTCGTGCAGCGCGCGGTTGTCTTCGAGCAGCGCCTTGCACCGCGTGAGCTCCTCGCGGAGCACCGCGTCGATCTCGTCGTCGACGCGCTGCCGACGCACCTCGCCCACGGCGCCGCCGCGGTCTTCGCGGCGCATCTCGTCTTCGAGCAGCACGCGCGGGCCGAGCGAGCGCCCCATGCCGTACTGCTCCACCATCGCGCGGGCGATGGTGTTGGCCTGCTGGAGGTCCGACCACGCGCCCACGGAGACCTCGCCGAGCACCATGCGCTCGGCGCACTGTCCCCCGAGGCCCACGCAGATGTCCGCGCGCATCTCGTCCTCGGTGGTCACATACGGCTTCGTGCGCGCCGCGCGGAGCACGTACCCGAGGGCGCCCTCTTGATCCTGAGAGATGCAGATGCGCTCGGGCGGCGTGGCCTTCGGGAGCAGCATCGCGACGAGCGCGTGGCCCGCCTCGTGGATCGCGATGACGCGCTCTTCCTCGGGCGAGAGCACGACGGTGCGGCGGGTCTTGCGCTGCAGGGCCTTGTCGATGTCGTCGGTGGTGAACTCCGTCGCGCCGGTGCGGAGCTGCTGGCGCTTGAGCGCCCTGCACACCGAGTAGAGATGGTCGCCCGAGAAGGGGATCCCCTTCTCGCGATCGGCCATCCCCTCGGTGCGTCGCACGAGGTGGGCGACGAGCGCGTCGGAGAGCCCGAGCGAGAACTTCTTGTCGTAGATCTTCACGATGAGCGTGCGGTCTTCGGCGCTCGGCGCGGGGATCTCGATCATGAACTCGAAGCGCCCCGGTCGCATGAGCGCGCCGTCGAGCGACTCGAGGTAGTTGGTCGTCCCCACGACGAAGATCATCTCGTTCTTGCGAAAGCCGTCCATCTCCGTGAGGAGCTGGTTGACCATCGAGTGCTCGACGCCGGACCCCACGTAGGTGCCGCGTTGATGCGCGAAGGCGTCGATCTCGTCGAAGACGATCACCGAGGGCGCCGACTGCCGCGCCTGACGGAAGACCCTTCGAAGGTTCTCTTCGCTCTCGCCGACCCACTTCGATTTGAGCTCCGGGCCCGACACGACGATCACCGTGGCGTTGAGCGCCGTCGCGACGGCCTTCGCGAAGAAGGTCTTTCCCGTGCCCGGCGGGCCGTGAAAGATCACGCCGCGCGGGAGCAGCCCTTCGAGCGCCTGAATGTCTCCGTCGCTCGCGAGGGAGTCCTTGCGGCGCACGAGCTCGATGAGCTCCTCGCGGAGCCGCGTCTTCACCTCGTCGTAGCCGCCGATGTCCTTCTCGAGGTCGACGTTGGGCAGCTCGATGTCGTCGCTCACCGTCTGCTTGCGGATCTCCTGATAGACCTCTTGCAGCACGGGGCGACCGGCGGTGGCCTCGCGGCGCGCGCCGAGGTCTGAGAAGAGCCGACGGCAGCGCACGGGGTTGAGCCCCGAGACGTATTTGTAGAGCCCGAAGGGGTCGAAGTCGGTGGCGTGCATCGACTTCGCCTCGCGCTGCGTGACGATCTTCGGGAGCGCCTCGCGCGGGATCCCCGTGATCTCGCGCTTCGCGCCGAAGACCCCTTGGATGACCTTCGGGATCTCGAAGCTCGGGTCGCGGAAGCCCAGGAGCACGGCCTCGGGGTTCTCGTAGAGCAGCGGGATCGACTCGCGCGCCTCGAGCGTGAGGCCCGTGTGCGTCGTGGTCAGCACGTCGAGGTGCAGGAGCACGATGACGGTGCGCTCGACGCTCCCTCGGATGGCCTCGGTGAGCTGTTCGAGCATGCGCGGGAGGTTGCCGCGCGAGGGCGTGTCGGGGGCCGGGCGCCCGTCGACGACGACGAGCTTGGGCCCATCTTTGGTGCGTCGCAGCCGCGCGCGCACGGCGAGGTAGAGGTAGAGCGAGAGCTCCTTGTCGCACTCGACGAGCACGGAGGTGCCGCGGCGGAGGCGCTCCTCGATGAAGGCGATGTCCTGCGCGCACGCGGCCTCGACGGCGTCTTCGACGCGCAGCGCAGACGGGAGCGATGCGATGGGGATCGTGCGGTTCACGGCTTCGTCTCGGTGTTGCTTCGTGGGTGTCGGAGGGCGCGCTTCGCGCGGCTCAGACGCGGACCTTGATGGTGACCACGTAGTCACCGCCGCTCTCGGGTCCCTCGTCGACGCTGGTGACGGTGCCCATCGACGCGGCCTTCTCCTTGAGCGCCCTCACGTACGCGCGCTGAATGGCCGCCTGGAGGAGCGTGCGCACGGTGGCCTCGGCGTCGGTGAGCTGTTTGGCGAGCTCGCCGGTGAGGTGCTCCTTGAGCTTGACCTTGCCGCGCTCGAGGTTCTGCTCCGCGTCGGCCGCGTTGACGCCGCGCTCGGCGACGTCGCCCTTCGCGTCGGCGGTGATGGTCACCTTCGCGGTCTCGGGGTCGAGCGTGGCGGTGGTGTCGTTCACGCGGAGGCTCATGGACCCGTCGCTGTTGCGGGTCCACTCCTTGTTCTCGATGGTGAGCTCGTCGCGCAGGAGGTCGGCCATCCTGGCTGGCGCGAGGATGGGGAGGAGCTCGACGGGCATGGTGAGCGTGTCGCTCGTGGTGACGGAGCCCGAGACGTTCACCCAGGTCACTCGGTACGCGCGGCTCATGGGAGTAGTGGAGACCTTTCGAGGTTGCGGGCGGAGGCGCAACGGTAGCGGACCGCGCGCGCAGCGCAAACGGAGAGTTGCGTGTTCGAACGGCGTCGATCGAGTCTCGCGGTGACTACCCCAGCACGCCCGAGAGCGCGCGGGCGACGCCCTCGACCCTGCGCCGCGACGGCGTCAGCGTCGCGTCGGCGTCGCGGAGGTACACCTGCGCCTCCTCGTAGCGCTCGTCGCCGTAGCGCTCGCCCGCGAGCTCCTCGCGGCGGCGCAGCAGCCTCGCGCCCACGTCGGCCACGGAGGCCACCGCGGCGAGCAGCGCGTCGCGCTCGCGGATGCTCCGCAGCCCGGGGGCCCGCGTGAGCGTGTCGCGGACGGACTCTCCGCCCGCCGAGAGCGGGCCCGTCACGAGCAGATCGGCGAAGCGCAGGAGCGGGCGCGCGAGGTCCATGCGGCGCGCGAGGTCGAGCGCGTCGAGCCAGGCGTGCAGCGTCACGCCGAGGTTGCCCCAACGGCGCGAGAGCTCCTCGGGGGCGAGGCGCGCCTCCCAGCTCTGCGCGGCGCGGCGCGTCCACGTGCGCGTGAGGCGGCCCTCGACGCACTCGACGATGCGCGCGTTCTCGGGCGCGAGCAGCCGACGGAAGCGATCGCGCTGCGACTCGCGCGTCGCGGCGTCCTCCGCGTAGAGCAGCGCGGCGAGGGGAGAGCCCTCACGGAGCCTCCGCTGGAGCGTCTGCTCGTCGAAGGTCGTGAGCCGGAACCCGCGGACCGAGGCGTGCGCGAGCGCGTAGAGCACCCAGTCTCCCGAGGCCGTCGCTGTCGTCTCGACGAGGTTCTCGGCGAGCCTCGCGGCCTTGCGCGCGGCCTCGGGCGACGCGTCGAGGCCCGCGAGCGTCGGGATCGTCGCCGCGGCGTTGAGCCAGAGAGACCGCGACGCGGCCGTGTACCTCGGCACGAAGCCCGCGCCGAGCGACGGGGTCCACACGCGCCCGCTCACGCGGCGACCGTCGCGCAGCACCGTGCGATCGCGGGATCCGCCGTCGAGGCAGAGGAACTGCGCGACGGCGCGGGCGATGCGTCGCGCGCCCGCCTCGAGGAGCGCGCGGCGCGGGGCGTCGAACTTCGCGGGCGTCGTCACGAGCGCGGGGCGACCGCGTCCGAGGAGCACCGCGAGCACGTCGAGGGCGCGCCCCTCGACCACGTCGAAGGTCACGTTGCCGCCCACGCGCGGCGCGGCGATGGGGCCGAGGCGCGCGGTCATCGCGGCCTCCCGATGCGCGTGAGGGCGCCGTCGACGGGCCAGCCGTTGAGGGTGATCTCTCCGCCTCGCGTCATGCGGATCTCGACGGAGTTGCCCTCGTGGAAGCGCGCGTCGAGGGGGCTGTATCGGTCCGTGAGAAAGTGCATCACCTGGTTCTCCGAGCCGACCCAGCGGCGCGCCGTGGTGCGCAGCGAAGCCTCGTAGCGGCCGTCGACGAGGAGGTCGGTGAGCGAGAGGAGCTCGGCCGCGGCAGGAGACTCCATCGCGCGGATCTCGTCGAGGGTGTAGCCCGTGAAGACCATCACGGAGCGCCCCGCGGACTTCACCGCGCGCGCGAGCGCGGCGAGGCCCGCGGCCTGCGCGAAGGGCTCGCCGCCGAGGAGGCTCACGCCCTCGACGTCGTGCGAGAGGCACTCCGCCGCGAGCGCGCTCGCGCGCATCACGGGCGCGGCGACGCGCGGGGTGAACGAGAGGAGCTCGGGGTTGCAGCAGCCCGCGCAGCGGAAGGGGCAGCCCTGGACCCAGAGCGCGAAGCGCCAGCCGGGCCCCTCGGCTTCGGTGCGAGGGACGGTGAACCCGACGGAGATCTCTGGGTCTGCGGTGGTCACGGCGATGGAGGGGGGTGAAACGCGAGGGAAGCCCTTGCTACCACGGCTCCGCGGCCCTCGCACACGCGTGTTTCACTGGAACTCCAAGCGGTTCGCGCGATGCCGGGTGACAGAACCCAGAGAAGGGCTTGACTTTCCCTCGAATAGATGGACGCGCCGCGGTGTGAATGTTATGCGTCCGCTGATTAGCAGCACAATTTCTCTGGTCTGGAGAGTTCCATGACGAAGGCGAAGGGGACGAAGGCAGCAGCGAAGCCCACCCGCAAGGTCGCGAAGCCCGCACCGAAGGCGGCGCCCGCGAAGGCAGCGCCCGCGAAGCCCGCACCGAAGGCCGCACCCGCGAAGGCCGCCCCCAAGGCGACCCCCGCGAAGGCCGCGCCCGCGAAGCCCGCTCCCAAGGCGGTGCCCGCGAAGGCAGCGCCCGCGAAGCCCACGCCGTCGAAGCCTCCGGCGCCCGCGCCGAAGGTCGAAGCGCCCGTGGTCGAAGCGGCGCCCCCCTCTGGCGAGGGGTTGATCATCAAGAAGAAGAAGGTGAAGCGCGGCGCCCCGCCGATGCTCCCCAGGAGGATCCCGCGAAAGCCCCTGCCTCCGCGCGAGGCCGGTGAAGCGCCGCCTCCGCCCAAGCCCCAGACCCCCGGCTCGCTCCACGCCCCGGCGCGCGCGCCCGAGGGGGCCGAGAAGCTCAAGGCCAACCTCACGCGCGCCATCAACGCGCTCCAGCGCCTCAAGACCCTCAAGCGCAACATCCAGCGGCAGTTCTGGGACGCCGCGGTGATCCTCCACGAGCTCTCGGCCCCCGAGCTCTATCAAGCGAAGGGCTACGGCTCGTGGGAGTCCTTCGTCGAGCGCGAGGTCGAGAAGGAGCTCGGCATCGGCCGCGTGCAGGCCATCGACCTCGTGAAGATCGTGAAGATCTTTCAGCGCGAGGCCGCCGAAGAGATCGGCCTCGACCGGCTCCGCAAGGCCCTCAAAGAGATCTACCCCGACCCCGCGGCGCCCGCGGCCTCCGCCGCGAGCTGAGCGAAATCTCCTGCGCGCAAAGCCTTTGCGCGCACCCCCTGGCGTTCTGCGCACGAACGCCGACCCCGCTGTACTAAGATCGCCCGCACCCTCGTGTTCGCCCTCGGCCTCGTCGCCGTCTTCGTCCTGCTCAACGGCTTCTTCGTCGCCGCCGAGTTCGCCCTCGTCAAGCTCCGGGCCACGCAGCTCGAGCAGCTCTCGCGTCGGAGCGACGCGGCGTCGCGCGCGATCGTCGACATCTCGCAGCGCCTCGACCGCTACCTCTCGGCCACGCAGCTCGGGATCACCCTGGCCTCCCTCGGCCTCGGCTCCGTGGGCGAGCCCGCGATCACGCACGGCCTCGAGGCCACGCTCAACCCCCTCGGCATCGCGCACCCGCCCGCGATCCACTCGATCTCGCTGGTGATCGGGTTCTCGGTGCTCACGGGGGCGCACATCGTCTTCGGCGAGCTCGTGCCGAAGCTCATCGCGATCCGCTCGGCCGAGCGCGTGGCCCTCGCCGTCGCGCAGCCCCTCAGGATCTTCTACTGGATGGTCTTCCCCGGGCTCATCGTGCTCAACGGGGCCTCGTCGATCCTCTTGAGGGCGCTCGGGTTCCCGTCGCTCCACGACGCCGAAGGGGCGCTCTCCGAAGAGGAGATCCTCGGGATGCTCACGCAGGCCTACGCGAAGGGGAGGCTCTCTCAAGCGAAGCGCCAGCTCCTCGAGCGCGTGGTGCGCTTCACCGAGCGCACGGCGCGGCAGGTGATGGTGCCCCGCGTCGACGTGACCTTCCTCGACGCCGACACGCCGATGGAGGAGGCCCTGGTGCGCGCGCGCGCCTCGGGCTTCACGCGCTTTCCGCTCTGCGAGGGCGGCAGCCTCGACCGCATCGCGGGCTACATCAACATGAAGGACGTGCTCTCCGCCGCGGAGCGCCCGAAGACCCTCCGCGAGGCCATGCGCGAGGCCTCGCTCGTGCCCGAGACCACGGGGCTCTTCGACCTCATGCGCAACATGCAGCGGCGCCAGCTCCCCTTCGCCATCGTCGTCGACGAGTACGGCGGCACGAGCGGGATCGTCACCCTCGAAGACGTGCTCGAAGAGATCGTCGGAGAGATCCGCGACGAGCACGACGACGAGGCCCCCAAGGTCGAGACCCGCGCCGACGGGACCCTCGTCGCCGACGGCATGGTCGCCCTCGACGACCTCCGCGCGCACGGCGCCGACTTCGCGGGCACCGACGCCGACACCGTGGGCGGGGCCGTGCTCGAACGCCTCGCGCGCCTCGCGCGGGTGGGCGACCGCGTGCGCTTCGGCGACTGGGTGGTGCAGGTCGAGACCGTGCGCCGCCGCCGCGTGGCCCGCGTGAGCGTGCGCCGCGACCCCGCGCAGGCGTAGCGCGACGACAGTGGCGCATCGCGGGCGCAACCGGTGATACCGTCGCCGCGCGATGCCTGACCTCCACGACGACCTTCTCCGCGAGCTCCTCGACCTCGGCTTCGATCACGCGTGCGCGCGGCCTGTCTCGCAGCTCATCGACGCCGAGCGCGTGCTCGCCGCCCTCGACGCGGTGACCGAGCCCGAGCGCTCGGCGCAGTGGCACGCGCGGCTCCTCAAGCCCATGCGCGCGCGGCTCCTCGACCGCGCTTCGAAGAGCGCCGTGACGATGGGGCAGTGGCTCCCCGCCGACGCCGTCGAGACGCTGCGCGCGCGACTCGGCAAGCCCGCGCCCATCCCCCGCGCGTGGATCGATGAAATGGTCGCGAACGAGCGCGTGCGCGACGCCGTGCGCGCGATGCTGAGCGAGTCGCTGAGCACGTTCATCCAGAAGGCCAGCGCCACGCTGACGGAGAACAAGGCCGCGGGCTCGGGCGGCATCCGCGGCGCGCTCGGATGGGGCGCGCGCGCGGCGGGCTCGGTGCTCGGCGGCATCGGCGAGGAGATCCAGGGGCGTCTTCAGGACCGCGTGAAGGACTACGTCGACGGAGCCGTGGCGAACGTGCAGACGCGCATCGCCGAGCGCCTCCGCAGCGAGGAGACCGCGCGCGCCATCGGTCAGCGCCGGCTCAAGATCTTCGAGAAGTTCCTGAAGACCACGGAGGCCGAGGCGGTGAAGAACGCTTCGAAGACCCCGTGGGACGAGCTCGACGCCGTGACCCCGCGCCTCGCGCACCACAACCTCGCGCGCGCCGAGGTGCGTGAGGCCGTGCGCGCCGAGCTCGACGCCGCGCTCGCCGAGCTCTCGAACGAGACCCTCGGCTCGATCCTCGACCAGCTCGGGCTGCGCGACCAGATGCGCGACGCGCTCCACCACCACGCGCTGCCGGGCCTGCGCGACCTCGTGCGCACGCCGGGCTTCGAAGCGTGGTGGACGAAGGCTCACGCCGCGCCCGCGCCCGCGACGGATGCGTCGGTGACCGAAGCGCCCGCGACGGATGCGCCCTCGGAGGCATCGTAGGGATTCGCCATGCAGAAGCCGTTTGACGCCGTGCTCGTGGTCTCCTTCGGGGGGCCGCAGGGCCTCGATGACATCCGCCCCTTTCTCGCCAACGTGCTGCGCGGTCGCCGCGTGTCGCCCGAGCGCCTCGAGGAGGTCGCGCACCACTACGAGTTCTTCGGCGGCGTGTCGCCCATCACCGAGCTCACGATGCGCCAGGCGGCGGCGCTCTCGGAGCGGCTCCAGCGCTTCGGGCCCGCGCTCCCGGTCTACGTGGGGATGCGGAACTGGAAGCCCTTTCTCGCGGACACCCTGGCGGAGATGAGCGCCGCGGGCGTGCGCCGGGCCATCGGGCTCATCACCGCCGCGCAGAAGACCTACTCGAGCTGCGGGCAGTACAAGCAGAACGTCGCCGACGCCCGCAAGGAGCTCGCCCGCCGCGGCCTCGCCGACGTCGAGGTCACCTTCGTCGACGACTGGAACACGCACGCGGGCTTCATCGCCGCCAACGCCGCGCGCGTGGCCGACGCGCTCGCGAAGCTCCCCGCGGAGGTGCGCGACGCGGCCACGGTGGTGTTCACGGCGCACAGCATCCCGACGTCGATGGCCACGGCGAGCGTCTACGAGCGCAACTTCGAAGACGCCGCGCGCGCGGTGATGGCGCTCCTGCGTCGACCGAGCGACTGGGCGCTCACGTATCAGTCTCGCAGCGGCAGGCCCGAAGACCCGTGGCTCACGCCCGACGTGAACGACTTCTTGAAGGCCGAGCACGCGAAGGGCGAGCTGCGCGCGGTGGTGCTGTGCCCCATCGGCTTTCTCTGCGACCACGTCGAGGTGCTCTGGGACCTCGACCGCGAGGCCGTCGACACCTGCAACGCGCTCGGGCTCCCCGTGGCGCGCGCGAAGGCCGTCAACGATCACCCCCTCTTCGCGGACCTCATGGCCGACGTGGTGCGCACCACCTACGCGCGCAACGCGGAGCACCGTCGCCTCACGATCGTCCCCGCGAACCCGCCCGAGCGCGTCGAGGGGCCGCCGCCGCATCGGGGGCGCCCCGCGCGTTGAGCGCCGCGAGACTGACGTGACCGCCCGCACCGATGCCTTCGCACGAGACACGCGATGGACCCGCGCCGCGGGGCTCCATGAGGGCTCCGTGCGCGGTCGACGCTACGTGTTCAACCCCGCGGGCCACGACTCGCTCACGCTGCTCACGGCGCGCGCGGCGAGGCTCCTCGATGCGGCCGACGGGCGCGCCCTCGATGCGATCGCGGCCTCGACGGGCGACGCGGTCGAGGCGCTCGAAGGCGAGCTCGCGACGCTTCACGCACGCGGGATCGTGACGAGCGACGCGGTGCCGCTCCCGCCGCGCGCGGAGGAGAAGCGCTTCAACGTCTGGGTTCACGTCACCAACGCGTGCAACCTTGACTGCCCCTACTGCTACATCGAGAAGGACGCGCACGGCCTCTCGGAGGACACCGCGCGCGCGCTCCGTGACTCGCTCGTGGCGACGGCGCGATCGGGCGCCGTGGAGCGCATCCACCTCCGCTTCGCGGGCGGCGAGCCGATGCTGCGCTTCGCCTTCGTGCGAAGGTTCTTCGACGAGACGCGCGACGCGCTCGCGCGCGAGGGCGCGACGCTCACCGCGGCGATCATCACGAACGGCACGGTGGTGCCCGACGACGCCGCGGCGTGGATGGTCGCGAACAACGTCTCGGTCTCGATCTCGCTCGACGGCGTCGGCGAGGCGCAGGACGCGATGCGCCCCGCGGTCGGCGGCGGAGGCTCCTTCGCGCGCGTGATCGCGGGCATCGAGAGACTCGTCGCGGGCGGCGTGTCGCCGTACATGCTCGCCACCGTGGCCGCGGCGAACCTCGATCAGATGCCGTCGCTCACGGACTTCTTTCTCGATCGCGCGCTCGGGTTTCGCTACTCGCTCGTGCGCGACCTCGACGGCGGCGCGGCGCTCCTCGATCACCGCGGCGCGGGGTGGAGCGAGCGGTCCTCCGTGGTGTCGCTGCGGCGCGCGCCGAACGTGACGGCGGCGCGCGCGCCGATGCTCGAAGGCGAGGCCCTCGCGCGGGTGCAGGCGGTGTTCGCGGAGTGCTACGCGCGCGTCGCGCGGCGGATGCCCGTGGCGCCGTCGTTCCGTCGCACGCATCGCTTCTGCGACCTGGAGCTCACGCGTCCCATCGCGCGCGCGTGCGGCGCGGGAGAGCGCTACGTCGCGGTGTCGGATCGCGGTCGCGTGTCGCCCTGCCACGCCGCGCTGCACGAGGAGGGCGCGCGTCCGCTCGCGGCGGGCGCGTCGCTCGTCGAGGTGGCGCCGTCGCTCACGCAGCTCGGAGACTTTCGCCGCAGGGCGCCCGTCGACGAGTGCGCGCGCTGCGCCTGGAAGAACTCGTGCGCCGGAGGATGTCCGCTGCTGCTCTTTCGTCGCGACGGACACGTCGACGGGAGGAGCCCGTACTGCGAGGTGTTCCGCTTCGTGATTCCGCGGATTCTGGAGCTCGGCGCGCTCGAGGCGCTGCTCGAAGAGGGCGTGACGTCGTAGCGGGATGGAGCGAGTGGAAGGCGCCTGCCGTTGGAGTGGAAGGCGCCTTCTACGGTCGCGCGGGAGACGGTCGGCTCAGCGGAAGCCGCGGATGATTCCGCGGAGCGCGGTGACGACGGCGGGCTTGGCGACGAGGTCGGGGTTCGGGGGCATCGCGGCGCTCTTGCCCACGGCCGCGCCGCCGACGCGGATGATGTTCTCGATGTGATCGTCGGTGACCGACGCCTGCCAGGTCGCGTCGTGGAAGTTGCGCGGGTGCGGGTTGAGCGCTGCCGCGGCCGCGCCGTCGCCGCTGCCCGTCGCGCCGTGGCAGGGGGAGCAGCGGCCCGAGAAGATCTGCTGCGCTTCGGCTTCGGGCGTCGCGGGCGTGGTGGGCGCCATCGCGGGCTCGGTGGTGGTGGCGGGCGTCGAGGGCGGAGGCTTGCAACCCGTGGCCGCCGCGAGCGCGAGAGTCAACAGCACGATCGTCGGTCTCATCTTGGAACTCCTTCGTGTCGTTGGCGTTTAGGCCCTTGCGGCGCGTTTGGGAAGGGGCTCCGCGCGCATCCCATGACTCCTGTCATGGGGCGCGCAGAGCTCGCGCGGGGCGCGCAAAACATGCTGGAAATACGGCTCAGCGCGCAGCCGTTTCGACCCTGCGCGCGAAATCTTCGACGGGCTGCTGGAGCCCTTCGAGCTGCGCCGCGACGACGCCGCGCGCGTCGAGCAGCGTGAGGATGTTCGAGTGCGTGAACTCCGCGGGGCCCACGCGGCTGTACTGGACCCCGAGCACCGTGGCGAAGGTGCGCACGTCGTCGTCGCTGCCTCGGAGGAGCTTCCATCGCGCGGTGTCGATGTGGCGCTCTGCCGCGAGCGCGCGGAGTCGCTCGGGCGTGTCGGTGGCCGGGTCGAAGGTCACGAGCACGAAGCGGGTGCGAGCGCGCGCCGCGGGAGTGAGCGCGGCCTCGACGCGCTGGACGTCGCGCACGAGCACGGGGCACGCGCTGCGACACGTGCCGTAGAACATCAGCACCACGGTGGGCGCGCCCGCGAGGGAGGCGAAGCGAAAGGCGCGTCCGTCCTGGTCGGTCCACGGGAGGTCGAGGGTGTAGACCGACGTGTCGGGGAGCGGCTGCGCGGCGGGCGTGGCGCGCGCGTCGTGGTGGCAGTGACACGGGGCGCCGTCGCGGTGCCCTGCGTCGCGCGCGGGCGTTGGCGTGTTGCGTCCGCACGCGGTCATCGCCGTGAGCGCGAGCGCGAGGAGGCATCGGTGGAGGCGCATGGTCATCGCTCCTGCGCGATGTCCGTCGCGCAGCGGAAGCCCAGGTTTCGAACCGTGTACGCGCCGCGCAGGCTCTGGCGGAACGCGTAGCGCATGAAGGCCACGTAGTCGCCCACGTCGCGCGCCCCGGCGCTCGCCGCGCCGCAGAAGCGCCCGACGCCGGGCCCCTGGTTGTCGCGGCTGTCGGTGACGACGAGCGCGGAGTTGAAATCGTCGACCCACTCCCACACGAGGCCGTGGATGTCTCGCAGCCCCCAGTAGTCCGCGCGGCCGAGTCCCACATCGGAGAGGGGCGCCTGGGGATGGCCGTACCACGCGAGGATGCGCGCGGTGGTGACCGGGTCGCTCGGGGCCTCGGGCGAGCGCTCCGACGCGCGCGCGACGTACTCCCACTCGGCCTCCGTGGGGAGTCTGCGACCCTGCGCGCGGCAGTACGCCCTCGCGGCGAACCACGAGACGCGCGTGACGGGCTGCGAGGGTCGCGCGTCGGGTCCGAGCTCGGTGTCCGCGCGCCAGTGCGCGAGGTAGTCGGCGTCGGCGAAGAGCCGCCGCACGCGCGACCGCTGCCACGCCGGATTGGCCTGCACGAAGGCGAGGTAGCGCGCGTTGGTGACGGGCGTGACCTCCATCGCGAAGGCGCGCACGGTGACGCGGTTGCGCCCCGCGAGGCGGTAGAAGGGCTGGTACTCGCCGCCGCGGATGACCCGGAGGTCATCCGCGACGCGAGGGGCGCGCTGACCCCACGCGGCCCCTGCGCAGAGGAGCGCGATGAGGAGCGCGAGGAGTTGGCGCGCGGCGGACCTCACGGGTGACCCGTGGGCTGCGGCGTGGCGAGCTGGGCGCGCACGGCGGCGACCTCGGCGACGGTGACCGCGTCGCCGTTGTTGCCGAAGTGGCTGCGCACGTAGGTGAGCACGTCGGCGATCTCGTGGTCGGTGAGGTTCGCGAGCGGGGGCATCGCGCCGTTGAAGAGCTGGCCGTTGACGGTCATCGGTCCGCTCTGGCCCGCGAGCACGCCGCGGATCGCGCGGATCTTGTCGCCCATGAGGTAGTCGCTCGACGCGAGGGGCGGGAACACGCCGGGGATGCCCGCGGCGGTGCGCTGGTGACAGGCCGAGCACACGCCGAGGAAGGTGGCCTCGCCGGGCGCGAGCGCGCCGCCGTCGGCGCCGCCCTGGAGCCCCGTGACCTGCGGGGCCTGGTCGCCGAGGTACGCCTGATCGATCTCGCGGCCCGAGTACACGATGTGGTTCTCGGGGCCCGCGACGCGGAGCTGTCCGAGCGTGCCCTTGTGGAAGGTGCGGAAGATCGAGTGGTCGACGAGGATGTACGTGCCCGGCGCCTCGAGGCCGAAGTCGACGATGGCCGATCCGCCCGCGGGCACGACGGTGGTCTGCACGTTGGTGTTCGCGCGCGATCCGCCCTCGGCGTAGACGTGATCGAAGATCTCGCCGATGACGTGGAAGGAGCTCACGAGGTTGGGCCCTCCGTTGCCGACGAAGAGGCGCACGCGCTCGCCGACGTTGCCCGTGAGCGCGTTGGCGCCCGTGAGCGCGCCGTCGCGCCCGTTGAACACCACGTAGGCGGGGTCTTCGTTGATGGCCCTGCGCATGTCGAAGGGCTGCTGGCCGGGCTCGCGGTAGTTGCCCGCGGTGTAGACCTCGCCCTGCATCACGTAGTACTCGCGGTCGGCGTGGTCCCAGCCGCCCTCGGGCTCGACGGCGATGAGGCCGTACATGCCGTTGGCGATGTGCATGCCCACGGGGGCCGTCGCGCAGTGGTAGACGTACACGCCCTCGTTGAGCGCGCGGAAGGTGAACTGCGTCTGGTGACCGGGCGCGGTGAAGGTGCTCGTCGCGCCGCCGCCGGGGCCCGTGACCGCGTGCAGGTCGATGTTGTGCGGCATCGTGCTCGACGGGTGATTCATGAGGTGCAGCTCCACCACGTCGCCGCGCCGCACGCGGATCATCGGGCCGGGCACGGAGCCGCCGTACGTCCAGAACGTGTAGGTCGCGCCGTCGGCGAGGGGGAGCGTCACCTCGCGCACCTCGAGGTGCACGACGACCTTCGCCGCGTGCGTGCGGTTCACGGGCGGCGGCACCGCGGGCGGTCGCACGAGCGCCTCTTGAATCACCGGGAGCGCGGCCTCTTCAGCCTGCGTGAGCGGCGCGAGGGCAGCGGGCGCTGCGGTCGCGGTCGCGGGCGGTGTCGCGGGCGGTGTCGCGGGCGCTTGCGGCTGCGAGCATGCGGCGGTTGCCACGGCGAAGACGAGTGACGCGGTCGACGGTCTCATTGGGCGTGACGCTCCTTCGGGCGATCTGCGGGTGACGTTGCGCGGAGGAGTCTCGGAGGGCCGTCGCCGTACGCGCATGACAGTTGTCATGCCTCGCGCGCGCATCGGGCGAACGCGCTCTGCACGGATGACTTCCGTCATCGCGCGCGTCGGTCGGAGGGTCGACAACCCGTCTCGTGAGGGCGGCGCTGCTCGCGTAACGACGCGCGACGCGCGCGCCACTCCAGACAAGGACCGACGCGATGCTTTCGAAGAAGGCCGCCCGGGCGTTCTTTCTCGCAGGGACGGCGGTGTGCTCGCTCGTCTTCGTGGGGCTCACGGTCGACACGTTCGGCCGCATCCCCGCGCAGACGCGCGCCGCGCAGATCACCCCCGCCGTCCGCCGCGGCAAGGACCTCTGGGATCACAACAACTGCATGGGCTGCCACACCCTGCTCGGCGAGGGCGCCTACTACGCGCCGGAGCTCACGCGCGTGTACCGACGGCGCGGCGAGGACTTCATCCGCGCGATGCTCCGCGACCCCGAGGCCATGTACCCCGGCCAGCGCCGGATGCAGAACTATCACTTCAGCGCGGCGCAGATCGACGACCTCGTGGCCTTCCTCCGCTGGATCGACGGGATGGACCTCAACGGCTTCCCCGCGGCGCCGAACCTCGCGAGCGCGTCGCCCGCGTCGAGCGCCGCGGCCGCGTCACGGCCGCAGGTGTTCAACCAGATCTGCGTCGCGTGCCACGCCCTCGGCGGCAGCGGCGGCGCGGTGGGCCCCGCGCTCGACCGCGTCGGCGATCGCCTCCAGCCCGACTACCTCGAGCGGTGGCTGCGCGACCCGCCGAGCGTCAAGCCCGGCACGCTGATGCCGCGCCTCCCGCTCACCGACGCGCAGATCAGCGAGCTCGTCGCCTTCCTCTCTCATCAGCGCTCCGAGGTGCGGCCGTGAAGTACGAATCTCAACGGGTCTCGTGGTGGTTCTTCGCCACCTGCATGCTGCTGTTCAGCCTGCAGATCGTCTACGGCTTCATCATGGCCTTCGCGCACGCGGGCTACGACTCGCTCCACGCGGTGATCCCCTTCCACGCGGCGCGCGCCACGCACACCAACCTCCTGGTGATGTGGCTCCTCTGCGGCTTCATGGGCGCGGCGTACTACATCATCCCCGAGGAGGCCGACCGCGAGCTCCACTCGGTGCCGCTCGCGAAGCTCCAGCTCGGCGCGCTCGTCGCGACGGGCGTCACGGCCATCATCGGCTTTCACCTCAACTGGTGGGAGGGGCGTAAGTTCCTCGAGATCCCGAGGCCCCTCGACTTCCTCGTCGTCATCGACGTGCTGATGTTCATCTTCAACATCGGCATGACCGTGAAGAACGGCCGTCGCTTCACCACGACGAGCCTCGTGCTCTTCTTCGGCCTCTTCGCCGCGGCGCTGCTCTACCTCCCGGGGATGATCCCCACGGAGAACCAGACCCACGACTCGTTCTGGCGCTGGTGGGTGGTTCACCTCTGGGTCGAGGGCGTGTGGGAGCTCATCATGGGCGGGATCCTCTCGTTCCTGCTCATCAAGCTCACGGGCGTCGACCGCGAGGTGATCGAGAAGTGGCTCTACGTCATCGTGGGCTTCACGTTCCTCTCGGGCATCCTCGGCACGGGGCACCACTACTACTTCATCGGCACGCCCAACTACTGGAAGTGGGTCGGCGGAATCTTCAGCGCGATGGAGCCCCTGGCCTTCCTCGGCATGGCCATCTACGGCATCACGATGGCGCGCAAGGGCGGCCGCGCGCACCCCAACCGCACCGCGCTCCAGTGGACCGTCGGGTGCTCGGTGATGTCCTTCGTCGGCGCGGGCTTTCTCGGCTTCGCGCACACGATCCCGCAGGTGAACCTCTACACCCACGGCACGCTCATCACCGCGATGCACGGCCACATGGCCTTCTGGGGCGCCTACGCGATGATCGTGCTCGCGATCATCTCCTTCGCGCTGCCCAACCTCACGGGGCGCCGCCTCCACGACGCCCCCTCGGCGCAGATCGCCTTCTGGACCTCGAACGTCGGCATGATCGCGATGACCCTCGCCTTCGCCGTCGCGGGCGTCACGCAGGTCTACCTCGAGCGCCGCGTCGGCATGGACTTCCTCGCCGTGCAGCGCGAGATCGAGGTGCACTTCGTGGGGCTCATCCTCGCGGCGTCGCTCTTCACCCTGGGCATCGCGGCCTTCATCTACAACTTCATCAAGCACGGCATGCCCGTGGGTGAGGTGCTCGCCGTCGGCGCGAGCGACGAGACCCCCGAGGAGTCCGCGGACAACGCCCGCGCGGCAGCGGGCGCGTGATGAGCGCCGCACGCCCCGCCCCGTACTACCGCCCCGTCGGCCGCGAGGTCGAAGTGTTCAAGCGCGCGTATGAGTGCCGCCTCCCGGTGATGCTCAAGGGGCCTACGGGCTGCGGCAAATCGCGCTTCGTCGAGCACATGGCCGCGGAGCTCGGTCGACCGCTCGTCACCGTCGCATGCAACGACGAGACGTCGGCGGCCGACCTCCTCGGCCGGTGGGTCGTCCGCGGCGGCGAGACCGAGTGGAACGACGGCCCCGTCACCCGCGCCGTCCGTCAGGGCGCGGTGCTCTACCTCGACGAGGTGGCCGAGGCGCGCGAAGACGTGATCGTGGTCGTTCACCCGCTGAGCGATCACCGCCGACAGCTCTTCGTCGACCGCCGCGACGAGACCCTCGAAGCGCCGCCCGAGTTCATGCTCGTCGTGAGCTTCAACCCGGGCTACCGCCGCGGCCTCAAGGAGCTCAAGCCCTCGACGCGCCAGCGCTTCGTGGCGCTCCAGTTCGGATACCCCGACCCCGAGGTCGAGGCCGAGATCGTGCGCACCGAGGCGGGCGTCGAGGCCCCCGTGGCGAAGCGCTTCGTGTCGCTCGCGACGAAGGTCCGCGCGCTCGACGAGCCGGGCCTCGCAGAGACCGCCTCGACGCGCCTGCTCGTGGGCGCCGCGAGGCTCGTGAAGGCGGGCCTCCCGCCTCGCGTGGCGTGCGCCGCTGCGATCGTGCAGCCGCTCACCGACGACCCCACCACGGCGCGCGCGCTCCAAGACCTCGCGGACCTCGCGTTCTGACCATGAGCTGGGACGAGGCCCTCTTCGGCTGGCTCTACCGCAAGGCGCGCGACGTCACGCGCAAGGCCCCCACCGCGGAGGAGATCGCGCGCTCGTCGCTCCTCGACGACGAGCGCGCGCGCCTCGCCATCGTCGCCTCGGCGCTCGCGGGCGAACGCATCGAGGTGCGCGCGTCGGAGGGCGTCGGCGGCTGCGCGGGCGACACGCTGCTCCTGCCCGCGCGCATGGACCTCGCGCCCGATCGCGCGGGCAACGAGCGCGCGTACCTGCTCCGCGTGGTGCTTCACGTGGCCTCGCGGAAGCTCGGGCTCCGGCTCGAAGGAGAAGCCTCTGCGGACGACGCGCTCGCGGCGATGGCGCGGGCGATTCCTGCGGTGATGCGCGAGGCGCGGGCGATGGTGTTCGGCGTCGACGCGCTCGCCGCGGAGGTCTTCGCGTGGGAGCTCGCGTCGCGCCCCGATCCCGCGAGCCTCGCGTTGAAAGAGGCCGCGCTGGAGACGCTCGTTCAAGAGACGCTCCGCGCGTGCGGCGCGTCGGAGGTCGAGCGCATCGAAAGACGCGATGCGCGGTCGGTTCTGCCCGTGCGCGCGTGGGGGACGCTGCTCCCGCCGTCGATGTCGCGCACCGTGTCGGTGACGAAGGGCGCGATGCCCGCGACGGCGCTCCCCGGCGGCACGGAGCGCAAGGGCAAGAACCGCGACCACGTGCGCCGCGTCGAGATGGGCAAGGACCGCATCGACGAGAACCCCCTCACGCACTCCTTCGAGAAGGTGCACACGGCCGAGGAGTACAAGGGCGGACGCAAGCAGGCCGACGGCTCCGACGAGATGGCCTCGCACGGCGACGCGCTCGACGAGCTCGACATGCGCGAGGTCGTGCGCTCGACGGAGACCACGCGCTCGCTCTACCGCGCCGACGTGATGATGGAGGGCGCCGCGGGCGACCTCGAAGACGACGACGCCTCGGGCGGCGACGTCTTCCTCTACGACGAGTGGGACCAGCGCAGCCGCACGTGGCGCAAGGAGTGGTGCGCGCTGCGCTCCGCCGTGGTGCCCGAGCGGGTCCCCGCCGCGCGCTCGAACGAGCACGTGCGGGCCGTCCTTCGAAAGCACCGCGCCGAGGTGCGCGCCCTCCGCGCCGAGTTCGAACGCATCGAGCACGGACGCTCGTGGCGCACGCGTCAGCCCGACGGCCCCGACGTCGACACCGACGCGATGATCGACCGCTACGCGTGCCTTCGCGCGGGGCACTCTCCGCCCGACCGGCTGCACGTCTCGCGGCGGCGCTGCGAGCGCGACGTGGCGACGGTGATCCTCCTCGACGCGAGCCTCTCGACCGACGGATGGGTCGCGGGACGGCGCGTGCTCGACGTCGCGCGCGACTCGGTGATCGTGCTCGGCGAGGCGCTCGACGGGCTCCACGACGAGCTCGGCGTCGCGACCTTCTGGAGCCACACGCGACGCGACTGCCGCTTCGGCGTCGTGAAGGGCACGACGGAGCCCTGGGGCCGCGCGTGGCGTCGC
The DNA here is from genome assembly GCA_046351535.1 of Polyangiales bacterium. GTDB lineage: Bacteria > Myxococcota_A > Polyangia > Polyangiales > CAISKJ01. Next base: position 224,703 of record JAXLYG010000011.1, on the reverse strand, counting down.
CTGGCCTCCGTGGAGCCCGCGGGGTACACGCGCATCGGCCCCGCGCTGCGCCACGCGACGTGGCTGCTCTCGAAGGCCCGCGCGCGCCGTCGGCTGCTGCTCATGGTGAGCGACGGACGCCCCACCGACTACGACCGCTACGAGGGGCGCTACGGCGTGGCCGACGTGTCGATGGCCGTGCGCGAGGCGTCGGACGTGGGGGTTCAGCCCTTCGCGCTGACGATCGACGCACAGTCGCGCAACGCCTTCTCGGAGATGTTCGGCAAGGGGAGGTACGCGATCCTGCCGAGGCCCGAGGCGCTCGTCGACGCGATGGCCGAGGTGTACGAGCGCGTGCTGCGGTGAGCCCTCAGGGCCGCGTTGAGCCTCGCGGGGCGTCGTCCTGGCTTCTCCCGTATTTCATCGGGCGCGACGATCTGGCATCGTCCGACGGTGGCCTCCGTGGCGCGAGGTGCGCGGCGCGAGGCCACGGGCGTGGAGGCGGTCACCCCGATGCGTACGAGGACACGACTCGCGTTGAGCTTCGCCGTGGCGCTCGCCGCGTGCGGCCAGGATCAGGTCACAGGCAACACCGCCGACGCCGGGAGCGCCGACTCCGCGACGCCGCGCGAAGACATCCCCGATGTGTCCGCGCCCCTCGACGCGCGCGCTGACATCGCCGCGCCCCTCGACGTCACGCAACCGCCCGACGACATCGCCGCGCCCGACGACATCGCCCCGCCCGACGACACGGCCCCGCCCGACGATGTGCCCGTGGTCGACGTCGCGCCTCCGCCGCGCGACGTGGCGGGGCTCTTCGGCGTCCGCTGCGGATCACCCGCGCCCGAAGGCGCGCCGCACGCCCTCCCCGCGCCGCGCTTCTCCGGCGGGACGTGCCCGCGACTCGTGCCGGGGCGCAACACGATCCGCACGTCGCACGGCGATCGGAGCTTCATCCTCGTGGTGCCCTCGGCGATGGACGCGGGCACCACACCGATGCCGCTGCTCTTCGGCTGGCACTGGCTCGGAGGCTCCGCGAGCGGCTTTCTCGATCACGGTCGGGTGCAGGCCAACGCCGATCGCATGCGCTTCATCGCGGCGCTCCCCGAGAAGAAGGGAGACCTCCAGATCGGCATCGGCAGCGTGCGCTTCGACCCCGTGTGGCCCTACCTCACGTATCACACGGCCGCGCGCGTCGAGGAGGAGGCCGCGTTCTTCGACGACATGCTCGCGTGCATCGCCGCGCAGTACCCCGTCGACCTCGACTGCGTCTCGACCGCGGGCGTGAGCGCGGGGGCCCTCTGGACCGCGCAGCTCGCGCAGGTGCGCAGCCAGCGCCTCGCGAGCGTCATCGTGCTCTCGGGCGGAATCGGCCCCGCGACCACCCTCGGCGCGGGCATCGTCGACGCGCGCGGATGGACCAACCCCCCTCACGCCATGCCCATGATGGTGCTCTGGGGCGGGCTCATCGATCAGTGCGCGCTCAACTTCAACGTCGCCTCGCGCAACATCGAGAACGCCGCGGGACGCGCGGGGCACTTCATCGAAGAGTGCCTCCACAACTGCGGACACACGGTGCCCCCCGTCGACCCGATGTACGGCATCGGCGCCATCTGGCAGTTCGCGCTCGATCACCCCTACTGGCTCGCGCGCGGCGAGTCTCCGTACCTCGCGACGGGGCTCCCCGTGAGCGCGCCCACGTGGTGCGCCATCGGCGCAGGGCACGCCACGCAGCGCGTCGGCGCGTGCCCCGACCCTACGATGTCATGCCCCGTCCCCGCGCTCTGAGCGCTCAGCTGTCCTTCTCGTCGCGCATCCCGGTGCGGCGCAGCGTGCGAAACACCGTGCCGCGGTCGACGCCCGCCCTGCGCGCGGCCTCGGCCACGTTGCCGCCCGTCTCCGCGAGGAGCCGCGCGAGGTAGCGCCGTTCGAAGCGCTCCGTGAGCTCGGTCTTCGCGGCCCGCAGCGGGAGCGCGTCGAGGCCCGAGAGCAGCGCGGTGTCACCGTCGGCGCCCTCTCCGCCCGCGCTCGCGTCGAAGCCCTCGCCGCCCTCGAAGGGCGGAGCCTCCTTGAGCACCACGTACTGTTCGAGAAAGTTCCTGAGCTCGCGCACGTTGCCGGGCCACGTGTGGCGCGAGAGCAGCTCCATGAGCTCCGCGTCGGCGTCGAGCGCGCCGGGAACGCGCCGCTCGCGACGGATCCGCTCGATCATCGACGGCACGATGAGCGGGAGGTCCTCCATGCGCTCCCGCAGCGGCGGCATCCGCACCTGGATCACCGCGAGGCGGTAGTAGAGGTCCGCGCGAAACCTCCCCGCGTTCACCTCGCGACGGAGGTCGCGGTTCGTGGCCGCGATGACGCGCACGTCGACCTTGCGCGACTTGCGCCCGCCGAGGCGACGGATCTCTCCCTCGCCGAGCGCGCGCAGGAGCTTGGGCTGCACCTCGAGCGGCATCTCACCGAGCTCGTCGAGAAAGATCGTTCCCCCGTCGGCGCGTTCGAACGCCCCTTCCTTCTCGCCCACCGCGCCCGTGAAGGCGCCGCGCTCGTGACCGAAGAGCTCGCTCTCGATCAGCGTCGGGGGAAGCCCTCCGCAGTCGACCACCTCCAGCGCTCGCCCCGCCCTCGACGAGGCCGCGTGGACGGCGCGCGCCGCGAGCTCCTTGCCCGTGCCCGACTCGCCGAGCACGAGCACCGGCACCGTCGTGGGCGCCGCGCGTTCGAGCGTCGCGTAGACCCGCCGCATCGCCGCCGAGGCCCCGAGGAGCGCGCCGAACGAGCGCTGCGTCGAGAGCGACACCTGCGTGCGGCTCCCGTCGATGATGAGCCGCAGCACGGACTGCCCGATGCGCAGGTCCGTCGACGCGGCGGTGCGCGCTTCGCGAAGCGCGACGTGGCCGAAGAAGATCCCGTTGGTGCTCCCGAGGTCGCGCATCACGACGCCCTCGGGAGTGGCCTCGAACTCGATGTGATAGCGGCTCACGGTGGGGTCCGTGAGGCGCAGGGTCACGTCGTCGGCGGTGCCCACGGTGGCGCGCCCCTCGATCGCCTCGGCCCAGGTGCCCGCGTTGGGACCCGCGATCACCTCGATGCGAAAGCTCTCGATGGTGTAGTGAGCGTCCTTGAGCTTGACCGTCGCGCCGAGGAGGTTGTTCACGGCGCCGAATGTATCGCAGTCGCCGCGAAGGCGGGTGTCGCCTCGACTCAGCTCGCGCCGGGCTCCACGGCCTTGCACCGGCGGCCCGCGATCTTCACGCCCCACGCGAGGAGCTTGGCCTTGTCTTCGCCGAACTCCCGCGGCGCAGGCACGACGCACGCGCGGCCGAGGAGGTACCCGTCGACGATGGACTTCGCGATCACCACCCCGAGCGGATCGCGCGCCCCGCGCCACACCCAGCGCACCCCGTGTTCTCCGAGGTCGAGCACGTACACCAGCGCGCCCGTCCAGCTACGCAGGAGGTACACCCGCTCGCCCTTCTCGACGGGCATCGTGACGATGCGCCACTTGTCCTCGGCGGCCTCGGGCTTGAAGCCCTCTCGCACGCGCGAGATCTCGTCGGGCGTCATGGGCCACGAGACCTTCTCCTTCACGTGCTCGTCGGGCAGCTTCGACGGCAGCGCGTCGGTGTCGAGGGGACACCCCGCGGCGAACCACTCGGCGCCGCCGGGCTCGCGCACCATCGACATCATCGGCGTCGTCGCGGGCTCGACCCAGAGCACCCTGCGACCGTTGGGCGAGAGGTCTCCGTCGCACCACACGAGGGGCTCCGCGAGGGCCGCGGGCGAGTTGGCCGAGGCCCCCTGCGGCAACGACCGCGCGACGCGCCACACGTAGAGCAGCCACAGGGTCGAAGCCCCCGCGAGCAGCGTCAACACGTACGGCATGGCCGACGATTACACCCCTTCCGCGACGCGCTCCAGAAAGGCGCGCACGGCCTGGGTGGTGAGCTCGGGCTGCTCGATGGTGCTGAGGTGCCCGGCCTGGCGCACCACGTCGAGCGAGGCGCCGCGAATCCCGTCGACGATGCGCTGCGCGCGGAACATCGGCGTCGCGCGGTCCTGATCGCCGACGAGCACCATCGTGGGCGCCGTGATCGCGCGCAGCTCGCCGCTGAAGTCTCCGCGCATCGCCACGGCCTGCACGGCCTGAAAGAGCCCCTCGCGGCGCCACCCTCGAATCGCGCTGAAGAAGCGCTCCACGGACTCGGGCGAGCGCGCCATGAAGCCGTCGGAGAACATGAGCGGCTTGATGCGCCCCTCGACGGAGGCGGGCATCCCCACGGCCAGAAAGGCCCCCGCCATGGCCATGTACTGCGCGCGGTTGAAGGGCGACTCGGGCTCGGCGCTCGTGTCGAGGAGGCACAGGGCCGCGACGCGCGTCGGGTGAAACACCGCGGCGCGCATCGAGAGCATCGCCCCCATCGAGAGGCCCACGAAGGTCGCGCGCTGAACGCCCGCGTGGTCGAGCACGGCGGCGAGGTCGTCGCACGCCTCGTCGAGCGACCAGCCGCGCACCGAGGGCGACGAGAGCCCGTGGCCGCGCGTGTCGAGGTTGAGCACGCGGTGGGTCGTCGCGAGGTCGCTCGCGAGGTGCGAGAACATCGTCCGGTCGCAGAGGAGCGAGTGCGAGAGCAGCACCGCGGGCGCGTCTCGCGGGCCGAGGTCGTCGTAGTGCAGCGTGACGGTGGGGCGTCGCAGCGTCGGCATCGTCGTCGGGGGCGACAAGATATCAGCGTCGGCGACGGAAATCGCCGACGGAATCCCGCGCGGGACGCGCTCGCTATCGGAGGATGGGCAGGCGCCGCGGGCCCTCGGTGGGCGCGACGCCGCCGTACTGGTCGAAGAGCTCGGTGGTGACCCGGTCGGCGAGGCGCTCGGCGATCTCGCGGAAGGCCTTCGCGGGCGCGCTCGTCGGCGCGGCCTGGACGATGGGCGTCCCGTTGTCGCCCCACTCGCGCACGAGCGAGTCGATGGGGATCTGACCGAGCAGCGGGGCCTTGGCGAACTCGGCGATGCGCGCGCCGCCGCCGCGGCCGAAGATCTCGTGACGCACCCCCGCGGAGTCGAGGAAGAAGCTCATGTTCTCGACCACGCCGAGGATGTTCACGTTCATCTTCTGGCACATGCTCACGGACTTGTAGACGTCCATGAGGGCCACGTCCTGCGGCGTCGTGACGATCACCGCGCCGGTGACCTTGAGCCGTTGAAACAGGGTCAGCGTGACGTCGCCCGTCCCGGGGGGGAGGTCGAGGATGAGGTAGTCGAGCTTGCCCCAGGTGACGTCCTTCAAGAACTGCTGGAGGGCGCCCTGGATCATCGGTCCGCGCCACACCACGGCCGTGCGCGGGTCGTCGAGGAGGAAGCCGATCGACATGATCTTCATGCCGAAGCGCTCGAGGGGCTCGATGGCCTTGCCGTCGCGCGAGATGGGCCTGCCCATGATCCCCATCATCGTGGGGACGCTCGGGCCGTAGATGTCCGCGTCGAGGAGGCCCACGCGAGCGCCCGCGCGGTGCAGGGCCAGCGCGAGGTTGGCCGCCACGGTGCTCTTGCCCACGCCGCCTTTGCCCGACATCACGGGGATGACGTTGCGCACCTCGGGGCAGGGGTCGTCGCCCGCGACCTGACGGGTGCGAACCGCGCTGCCCGTCTGGATCTGGAGGTCCTTCACGCCGAGCGCCTCGGCCGCGGCGCGCACGTCGCCGAGGATCTTCTCGTTGGCCCCCGAGGCGGGCGAGAGGAGCTCGATGGTGAGCTTCGCCCCGTCGCCCTCGACGGTGAGGTCGCGCACGGCGTTGAGGTCCTTGAGGGACCTGTTGACGACGGGATCGACGACCTTGGAGACGGCTTCGAGCAGGGCTTCGCGGGTGATTGTCATCGCCGCCGCCGTGTAAGGTGCTACGGCCGAGACGTCAAGGTGCGTGGTGATTGCCTCGCGCGGGGGAGCGCCGGTATACACGCGCGCCATGACGAAGAGCAGCGAGGCGACGCCGTACCGAGAGGTCCCCGAGGCGCCCCCGACGCCGAGGCCCGACGCGCGGCGCGTGGCGTCGATCGTGTACGTGGTGGCCGTGGTGGTCTACGCGATCTTCGCGGGCGACAGGCTCAAGACGCACTCGCCCGACAACCACTTCGCCTACCTCGCCGACGCGTACCTGCACGGCACCCTCTCGGTGCGCTGCGATCCGTCGGTGGTGCCCGCGGGCGAGACCTGCCCTCCCGGCGGCGGCGGCAACGACTGGGCCCACTACAACGACCGCTGGTTCGTGGCGTTCCCGTCGTTCCCCGCGGTGGTCTACATGCCCTTCGTCGCGGCGCTCGGGCGGAACTTTCGCAACCGCGTCGTCGACGTGCTCCTCGCGGGCCTCGCCCCGGCGCTGCTCTACCTCTTCCTCGAGAAGCTCTCGAAGAAGGGCGTCTCCGTCCGCTCGTGGATGGAGAACGTCGCCCTCTCGGCCCTCTTCGCCTTCGGCACCGTCTATTTCTACACGTCGGTGCAGGGCTCCGTGTGGTTCTTCGCGCACGTCGTCGGCTGCGCGCTCGGCGCGGCGTACCTCCTCGCGGCCCTCGAGTGCGAGCGTCCCCTCCTCGCGGGCGTGCTCCTCGGGCTGATGTTCCACACGCGCACCTCGATGCTCTTCGCCGCGCTCTTCTTCGGCATGGAAGCCCTGCGCGTCCACCGAAAGCCCACGGAAGAAGCCTCCGTGCGCGACGCCGACCTCTCGCCCGCGACGCGCCTCTGGCGCTGGCTCGGCGGCGTCGACTGGCCCGCGGCGCTGCGCAAGATCGCGCTCTTCTCGCTCCCCGTGCTGGCCTTCATCGCGCTCTACATGGTGCTCAACAAGCGCCGCTTCGACTCGTGGACGGACCCCGGCTACCGCTACCTCCAGATCCGCTGGCAGGCGCGCATCAACCGCTGGGGGCTCTTCAACTACCACTACCTCTCGCGCAACCTCGGCGTGGCGCTGGCCCTGCTCCCGTGGGCCACGCGCATCTCGCCCTTCGTGCAGATCTCGCGGCACGGCCTCGCGCTGTGGTTCACCTCGCCGCACTACCTCGAGCTCATGCGGCCCGCGCGGCAGCACGGCCTCGCGTGGTCCTTCGGCGTGACGGCCGCGGTGATCGCCGTCATCGACCTGCTCTATCAGAACTCGGGCTGGGTGCAGTTCGGCTACCGCTTCAGCAACGACTACGCGCTCTTTCTCGTGGCCCTCATCGCCCTCACGGGGCGCAGGGTCGGCAAGACCTGGATCGCCGTGCTCCTCCTCGCGATCGGGATCAACGCCTTCGGCGCGGCGACCTTCGACCGGGCGAACAACATCTACCAGGGCGATAACGACTCGCAGGGCATGTTTCAGCCCGATTGACAGACGCGTCGCGGGCGCTACCGCTCGGCGCGGCGCGGGGTTAGTCTCCGGAGACCCGATGCTCTCGGTCCTCCTCGATGTGCGACGCGCGCGGCAACGTCGCCTGACCCTGGTGGCCCTCGCGGCCTGCGCCCTCGCGCTGCCCTTCGCGGCGTGGATGGCGCCGCGCCTCGCGCCGGTGCTCGCGCCCGCCGACGTGTTCCCCGTGGTGCTCGGCGCGCTCGCCGTCGTGTCGTCGACCGCCGCCGCCGCGTGGGCCGGACGCGAGGCGCACTGGACCCTCGCGGATGACATCGCGTGGTCCACCGCGCTCGCTTCGTTCGCCGTGCTCGGCGGCCTCGGCGCAGCCCCCGTCACCCTCGGGATGCTGGTCTACGGCGCCGCGTCGATCCTCCTCGCGGTGCGCGTTCCGCCGACGCGGCTCGTGCTCGTGGCCGCGCTCAGCGCGCCGCTCACGCCCCTCGCGCGCCTCGCCTCGGGCGCGTCGGTGACGCTCGTTCAAGCGGCGATCCTCGTGAGCACGCTGGTGCTCCTCGCCCACGTGATGCTCGCCCGCGCCACGCACGCGCTGGCCTATGTGCTCGCCGAGCGCGAGACGCTCCTGGCCGAGCGCAGGGCCCTCGCGAGGCCCCGCGAGACGCCCCGCGACCGGGCCCGCGAGACCGAGGTCACCACGGCCTCGTCGCCGTCGATCCGTCCGCCGAGGCTGCGGCTCAGCGCGCCGCCCGCGGCCGACCCGAAGACCGACGAGACCGCGCCGCGCGCGTCGACCGATGAGCACGGGTGGGACGGCCTCGCCGAGCGCGTGCGCAGCGCCGTGACCACGCTGTGCGAGCCCGTCGGCGTGCTCGCGAGCGTCCACGCCGAGGTGAAGGGGCTCTGCCCGCCCAACAGCCGCATGCGGCAGAACGTGCTCAAGATCGCGCAGGAGGCCGCCAACCACGCGCTGCGAGACACGGCCCCGCGCTCCATCGCGATCACGCTCCGACGCGGTGACGGAGGGCTCCTGCTCGAGGTGCTCGACGACGGGAGCGAGGGCGAGGCCGTGCGCTCTCGCCGCGCGCTCCCCGCGCTTCGCGGGCGCGTCGCGCCGCTCGGCGGGAGCGCGGAACTCCGACGCGCCGATGACGGCTGGGTCGTGCGCGTGAAGCTGCCCTGCGAGCAGCTCAACTGAGCGTTCGCTACTTCTTCGTGCGCACGTCGACGGCGCGCGCGTGCGCCTCGAGCCCCTCGGCCCTCGCGAAGCGCGTGATCGCCGCCGCGTGCTTCGCGAGCGACGCCGCGTCGTAGCGGATCAGCGACGTGCGCACGGTGAAGTCATACACGCCGAGCGGCGAGCTGAAGCGCACGGCGCCGCCCGTCGGCAGCACGTGCGACGGGCCCGCGAGGTAGTCGCCCGCGGCCTCGGGCGTGTGGTCTCCGATGAAGATCGCGCCCGCCGCGCCCACGCGGTGCACGAGCGCCTCGGCGTCGCGGACCTGGAGCGACAGGTGCTCCGCCGCGATCACCGTCGCCACGCGCGCGGCCTCCGCGAGGTCGCCCGCGACGAAGGCGAAGCCGTGATCGCGCACCGACGCCTCCGCGATGGACCTGCGCGGCAGCGCTTCGAGCTGTCGGGACACCTCCGCGGACACGGCCTCGGCCTGCGCGCGAGAGAGCGTCACCAGCAGCGGATACGCGAGCTCGTCGTGCTCGGCCTGCGAGAGAAGATCCGCCGCGACCACGCGCGGATCGGCGCCGTCGTCGGCCACCACGAGGATCTCCGAGGGACCGGCGATGCCGTCGATGGCGACGCGGCCGAAGACCAGGCGCTTCGCGCAGGCGACGTAGATGTTGCCCGGGCCCACGACCTTGTCGACGCGGGGAACGGTCGCCGTCCCGTACGCCATCGCGGCGATGGCCTGCGCGCCGCCCATGTCGAACACGCGCGACACGCCCGAGAGCGCCGCCGCCGCGAGGAGGTCGTCGGTGGGCCGCGGCGTCGCGAGGATGACCTCGCCCACCCCCGCCACGCGCGCGGGGATCGCGGACATCAGCACGCTCGACGGGTAGCGGGCCTTTCCGCCGGGCGCGTAGACCCCGACGCGGGCCATGGGGCGCACGCGCCACCCCAGCGAGACGCCGTCTCCGTCGACGTAGCGAAAGCTCTCGTCGCGCTGTTTGATGTGAAACGACTCGATGCGCGCGGCCGCGTCTCGCAGCACCCCCGCGAGCGTCGGGTCGTCGTGCTCGACGCGCGCGAGGGCCTCGGCGCACGCCGCGCGGTCGTATTCGAAGCGCGCGGGGGCGCCCCCGTCGAAGCGTCGGGCGTAGTCCGCGAGGGCCTCGTCGCCGCGGGCCTCGACGGCCGCGAGGATCTCTCGGACGGCCGCTTCGACGCGCGCGAGGTCGTCGTCTCCGCGGGTCTCGATGCGTCGGAGGAGGGAGTCGTACTCGGGGGTGTGGCGCTCGACCAGTCGCATGGCGGGCGCTTCTGTAACGCAACGGGAGCCGCATGAGAACGACGGAGGTTGTTGATCCGACGCCGCGCAAGCGGTACCTCCTTCGTCCCCTGCCATGCCATTCAGACTCCACGACAGCCTGTCCGATGCGATGATCCCGCTGCCCGAGCGCACGCCCGGCGAGACCTCGGTGTACGTGTGCGGCCCGACCGTCTACGGGTACATCCACGTCGGCAACGGCCGCGGCCCCGTGGTCTTCGACGTGCTCGCGCGACACCTCGAGGCGCAGGGCCGCAAGGTCCGCTACGCCCGCAACTACACCGACGTCGACGACAAGATCATCGACACGGCGATCAGGGGCAACGAAGACCCGCGCGCCGTCGCGGAGCGCTTCATCGCGGCCTACAAAGACGACGTCGCGGCCCTCGGGTGCCGCCCGCCCACGATCGAGCCGCGCGTGTCGGAGACGATCCCCGAGATCGTCGCGCTCATCGAGGCCCTCATCGCGAAGGGGGCGGCGTACGTCACCCCCGACGGCGACGTGTACTACGACGTCGCGAGCTTCAAGGACTACGGCAAGCTCTCGAAGCGCCGCTTCGAAGCGCAGAGCGCCGAGCACGGCCGCGGGCGCTCGGGCGAGGGCAAGCGCGCCGAGCACGACTTCGCCCTGTGGAAGTCGGCCAAGCCCCACGAGCCCGCGGGCGCGCGCTGGCCCTCTCCGTGGAGCGAGGGGCGTCCCGGGTGGCACATCGAGTGCTCTGCGATGACGCACGCGTACCTCGGCGACGGCTTCGACATCCACGGCGGCGGGCCTGACCTGAAGTTCCCCCACCACGAGAACGAGATCGCGCAGAGCGAGCCGGTGTACGGGGCCCCGATGGCCCGCGCGTGGATGCACCACGGGTTCATCGAGATGGACATCGAGCGCAACGCGAACTTCAGCGACGAGGTGCTCGAGGTGCTCCGCGCCGACCCCGAGCTGCGCAAGATCTCGAAGAGCGACCGCACGAAGCTCGACGCCCTCGAGGCCCGCGCGGCGGAGCTCACCCCGACGGAGAGATCCCTCGCGAAGATCTACGCGCGCAAGGTCGCGTTCGGCGAGTGGTTCCAGCTCCGCAAGCTCCGCGAGCGGCTCGACGGCGAGGCCATCCGGCTGTGGATCCTCGGGACGCACTACCGCTCGCCCCTCTCCTTCGACCTCGGGGAAGACCCCGACGGGACGCTGCGATTCCCCTCCATCGAGCAGGCCGAGAAGCGCCTCGAGTACTTCTACGACACGCGGCAGAAGCTCACGGCGAAGCTCGCCACGGCGAAGCCCACGACGCTCAAGACGTCGCAGTTCTTCGCCGACGCCATCAAGGCCTTCGACGCGGCCCTCGACGACGACCTCAACACCGCCGGCGCGCTCGACCCGATGAACCGCATCTTCGCGCGGGTCAACGAGCTCTGCGACGCGAAGAAGACCAGCCGCGAGGAGCTCGAGCTCGCCCTCGACGCCGTGCGCCACGTGACGCGCGTCACGGGGGTGGGTGAGGGCGACCCCGACGCGTTCTTCGCGCGCATCACCGCGCGGAGGGTGAAGGTCCGGGGGATCAACCCCGCGGACATCGACGCCCTCGTGGCCGAGCGGACCGCGGCGCGAAATGGGAGAGACTTCGCGAGGGCCGACGCGATCCGCGCGGAGCTCACCGCGCGCGGGATCGAACTGAGAGACGGCGCTTCGGCTACGGCGTGGCGCGCTGTATAGTCCGGACCCCCCCGCACGCAACGGTCCCATAAAGACAGCAGGGAAGCGCTGCCACGATGTCCACCGCGATGAAGCCCACGGCCGAAGGGAACTTCCAGAAGACCCCGCTCGCGAACGTGCTCCTGTACTCGCGCGAGCGGAAGATGACCGGCTCTCTGGCCATCACGATCCAGCCCGACAGCCCCGAGCAGATGGCCACGCTCGACGTCGCCGGCCTCTCGACGCTCGTGCTCGAGAACGGCGCCATCGTCGCCGCGCAGACGCCCTCGCACACCGACACCCTCACGGGCGTGCTCTTCGACCTCGGGGCCATCTCCGAAGAGACCTACGGCAAGGTGCAGGAGGCGCTCACGAAGCCCAACAGCACCGACGAGGTCTCGACGCTCCTGCGCCTCCGCGCGACCGACATGGCCACCATCGAGAGCGCCCTGCGCGAGCTCGGGCGCCGCAAGGTGCTCGGGCTCTTCGGCTTCCCGAAGGGCCACTACGCGTACTACTCGGGCGTCGACCTGCTCGGCGGATCCGACCGCCTGCGCGCCCCCGAAGACGTCTTCGCCATCGCGTGGCGGGCCTTCACCGCGCACCCGCCCGACGAGGCCGCCGTCGCGGGCATCATCGGCAAGCTCGGCACGCGCGCCCTGCGGCTCCGCGAGGGCAACGAGTTCGACCGCTTCGAATTCGGCGAGGAGCTCGGCCTCGCGCCCACGCAGCTCCGCACGGCGCCCTCGGCGCTCGATCAGCTCGAAGGGCTCGCGCCCGACGCCGCGCGCGTGCGCAGCATGGTGTACCTCCTCGCGCTGACCAAGCAGGTCGAGGTCGCGCCCGTGCCCGTCGCCGCGCCGCCCGTGACCTCCGCCGTCGCCACGACGCCCGGCGTGGGCGCCTCGCCCGCGAAGCCTCCGCCCATCCCCCAGGCGGCCGCGCGCGCGTCGATGCCCGACGCGCCGAAGCCTCCGCCCGTGCCCCTCGCGAGGCCCTCGTCGCCCGAGGTCGCCGCGGTTCCCACGGCGCCGCCGCTCGCGACCCCGTCGCTCTCGCCCGAGGCCCCCGACGCCACCGCGCACCCGAAATGGAAGGAGGCGCGCAACCACCTCACGCGCCTCGAGCACAAGAACTACTTCGAGATGCTCGAGCTCGCCGACGGGGCCTCCGTCGACGACGTGAAGGCCGCGTTCCCCAAGATCGCGGCGGCGTGGCACCCCGATCGCGCGCCCTCGCCCGAGCTCAGCTCGCTCTACGACCAGATCTTCTCGCACTACAACACGGCCTTCGCGACGCTCACCGACAAGAAGGCCCGCGCCGCGTACGAGGAGACCCTCCACGGCGGCGGCGGCACCCCCGCCGCGCAGAAGAAGGTCGCCGCGGTGCTCGACACGGTGCAAGACGTCCACCGCGCCGAGGTGGCCCTGCGCCGACGCGACCACGCCGAGGCCGAGAAGCTCCTGCGCCGCGTGCTCGCGGCGAGCGACGACGACATCACCTCGATGCTCCTCCTCGCGCAGGTGCTCCTCGAGACCGACCCCGTGCGCCACGCCGAGGAGGTCATCGCGCTCATGGCCAAGGTGGCCAACGCGACGGAGAACAACGACCGCGCGCGCCTCTACCTCGGCCTCGCGCTCAAGGCCAAGAACGACATCGCGCGGGCGAGGGCGTGCTTCAAGCAGGCGCTCGAGTACAACCCGAACAACATCGAGGCCTCGCGCGAGCTGCGGCTCATCGACATGCGCATCCAGCAGCGCCGCGAGGAGCGGGCCTCGCAGAACTCCCTCGGCGGGCTCTTCAACAAGCTCCTGAAGAAGTAGTCACCGCGGCTGCGGGACGGGCACGCGCTCGCCGCGCAGCTCCGTCGCGACGGGCCACTCGGCGAAGCGCTCGCGCGTCACCGGGACGCACCCGTTCGAACGCATCGCGCCCGCGATGTCGCTCTTGCCCGCGACGGCGAGGGTGAGCGACACGCCGCCGGGGTGCGCGAGCACGGCCTCCATCACGGCGACCTCGCGGCTCGCCCACACGATGCGCCGCGTGGGCGCCGTGTCGCCGTTGCGCGGGCAGTCGAAGAAGGCCGTCGGGTCGCCGTAGCGGTCGCGCAGCGCGCGGTAGTGATCGACGAGGCGCGTCGGGTCCGCGAGGCGCGAGAGGAACTGCACCTGCGCCACGCGATCGAGGCGCGTCGCGATGAGGTACGCGACCACCGCGCCGTTGCCGAGGGCCTCCTGGTAGAGCGTCTGACCGGGCGCCGCGCCGCGGCCCTGAACGGCGCTCGGGCGCAGCCGCGTGAGCTCCGCGCGCGAGAGGCCGATGAACACCCCGCGCACGTCGTCGGGCATGAGCGACGCAGACTCGCGCTGGAGGAGCCGCAGCCGCTCGACGGCCTCCTCGCGGGGGACCTCGCGGGCGCGCTCACCGGCGCTGCGCACGGGCATGTTCGACGGGGGATCGGCGGAGGTGCCCCGCGCGAGGAGCCACACGATGAGGGCGACGGCGGCGAGCGCGGCGACGGCGACGAGCGCGCGATTCAGCATTGGTCAGCGGAGCCGGCCCGCGACGGTGAGCCCGATGCCCCCCGCGTCGGTGCCGAACGGAGACATCGTGGGGTAGAGCCATTGAAAGAGCACGTCGGTGCTCGGCGAGAGCCGGAACGCGGCCTGGAGCCCGAAGGGCACGCGCGGATCGCTCACGTCCGAGGCGCCCACGTTGGCCGCGTAGAGGCCCGTCACGACCCCCGCCGCCACGGAGCCCCCGAGCTGGAACATCACCCGCACGGGGATGTTCACCACGTGCCGCACCTGCGCCGCGCTGCTCAGCATGAACTGCCAGAAGAGCCCCGTCTCGATGCGCATGCGCGCCGCCGGGACGGTGAGGAGCACGGGCACGCCCAGGCCGATGGACCACACGGTCTGCGACGCGACGGGGAGCACCGCGGTGAGCTCGACGCCGACGTGCGCGACGCGCTCCGACGGCTCCATGATCCCGTAGCGGAGGCGGAGGTAGGGGTTGCCGATGAAGCGCGTGCCGACCTGAAAGACGTCCTCGCGGTCGACGCGCGCGTAGCGGTCCGCCGCGAGGCGCTCGCCGTCGTCGGGGAGGCGGAAGCCCACGCCGCCCGTGAGCTCCAGCGAGCGCCAGAGGCCCACCTGCATGTCGAGGTGGATCCCCACGCCGAAGGCGCTCGTGGGGCTCGCCGACGCGCTCGACGCGGTCGAGCCCGCGAGGCCGATCCCGATGCGCCCGACGAGCTGGCCCGGCCCGAGCGTGAGGGGCCTGCGGGTGTACTCCGGGACGCTCCGCGGCGACGTCTGCGCGCGCGCCGCCGTGGTCGACAGCGCGAGCGAGAGCGCGAGGGCGAGGGCTGCGGTGCTGGAGACGGGTCGCACGCGAGGGCTCATCACACCGTCATGATGTCCTTCTCTTTGTGGGCCACGATCTCGTCGACGGTCTTCACCGCGTGGAGGATGTGGTCCTCGAGCTTCTTGAGCGCGGCGTCGCCGTCGTCCTCCGAGGCGTCGCCGCCCTTGACCATCTCGTCGATCATGTCCTTCGCCTCCTTGCGGGCGTGACGGATCGCGATCTTGGTCTCCTCGCCGTGCTTCTTGGCCTGCTTGGCGATCTCCTTGCGGCGCTCCTCGGTGAGGGGCGCGAGGGGGATGCGGAGGATGTCTCCCTCGACCTGCGGGTTGAGGTTGAGGTTGGCCTCGCGGATGGCCTTCTCGACGGCCTTCGACTGCCCGCGCTCCCAGACCTTGATCTGGATGAGCCGGGGCTCGGGGACCGACACCGTGGCCATGTTCGCGATGGGCGTCGGTGTGCCGTAGTAGTCGACGCGCACGCCGTCGAGCATCGACGGGTTGGCGCGTCCGGTGCGGAGCCGCGAGAGCTCGCGCTTGAGTGCGTCGTGTGCCTTTGCGGTCGCGGCGTGAAGCTCCGCGAGGATCTCTTCGAGCATGGCGGCGATGTCTCCTGTGATGGGCTTTTTGGTGGCGTCGACGGGAGGCTACTGCGGCGTGACCTCGGTCTCGAGGGTGTACGTGCCGCTGTTGTTCTGGCCGAAGCCGTCGACGAAGACCGTGTACTGACCCGCGGGGAGCACCGTCTCGATGAGCGAGTGCTGCGGGTCCGTCGAGTCGTCGTTGCAGGCGCGCTCGCTCGTCTGGAGCGTGCACTGCTGTCGGATGTAGAGCGCGCCGTCGAACTGCGCGCTCAGCGTGAGGCGCACGCGGGAGCGGCGCGTGAGGTTGAGGCGGTAGAGGTTCTCGGGGCTGCGCGCGCCACCCGCGCACGTGGCCTGAAAGCGGTCGGTGCCGCCCGCGGTGGTGCCGTTGACCGTGCGGCCCGAGGCGAGGAGCGGCGCGGCCCTGCACGCGCGCTCGGCGGCCTGCGGGTCCTCGACGCTGGAGTTGAGGCGGAAGCGCCCGAAGCGCCGCGCCGCCGCGCTGTCGACGATGACGAAGTACGTGCCCGCGTCGAGGGTCTGGTCGTACGCCTGGGCGTTGCCCACGTTGCCCGCGCGGCACGTCGCCTGCGCGATCTGCGCGCAGTTGCGCGTGACCGTGATGGTGCCCTGGTTGTTGAGGTCCGACTGTTCGAACCAGAGCTTCACGCGCGAGCGGCTCGGGAGCGTGAGGCGGTACACCACGTCGTAGCCCTCGGCCACGGCGCACGGAGACAGGAGGTCGTCGTGGGCCTGGAAGGTGTTCCCCTCGACGGGCGTGCCCGGCGTGAGGGGCACGGCGTCGGCGCAGGTGTCGCCCGGCGTGGAGCCGCCCGCGAGCGGCGCGAGGTCGGCCTCGATGGTGTAGTTGCCCGTCGCGTTGGGGCGGTACGAGTCGCTGTAGACGTAGTAGGTGCCCGCGGGCACGACGGCGTTGATGCGCGCGTGCTGCGTGTCCTCCGCGTCGTCGTTGCACTCGACCTCGGTGTTCGCGTCGCCGCACGCGCGGCGGAAGTAGATCACCCCGTCGAAGTCGCTCTCCTCGTGGAGCTGGAGCCGCGACTCCTGCGGCACCTCGAGGCGGTACGCGCGGTCGGGGCCGCGCGCGTTGTTGCCGCAGCGGGCCGTGAAGATGTTGAAGTCCTGCGCCGAGAGCTGACCCGTGACGGGCGTGTTGGGCGCGAGCGCGGCGGCGTTCTGGCACACCTCCGCGGCCGAGGGGACGTCCTGCGCGGTGACCGTGAGCGAGTAGCTCCCGCGGGCCGCGCCGAAGCCGTCGGCGAAGATGAAGTACTGCCCCGGGTCGAGCGCCATCGAGACGCGCGAGTGGCTCGTGTCGCCCTCGTCGTCGTTGCACGCGACCTCGGCGCCGTCGTCCTCGCAGCTCCCCTGGCGGATGTAGAGCGCGCCGTCGAAGTTGCCGCTGGTCTCCATCGCGACGGTGACCTGCTGCCTGCGCTCGAGCGAGAGCGCGTAGACCACCTCGGGGGCCGTGCCGCGCGGCGCGGCCTCGTCTCCGTCGGGCTGGTTCTCTCCGTGGAGGCAGCGCCCCGTGAAGCGCGCGGGGTGCTCCGCCGTGTTGCCCGTCACGGTCTGTCCGGGCTGGATGGCGATGGGCGCCGCGCAGGTCCCTTCGACCACCTCGCTCGCGCCGCCGCCGGCGGCGCCCGTGGCGGTGCCGCCCTGCCAGGTGCCCACGAGGTAGCTGCCGCTGCCCGCGGTCATGCGCAGCGAGAGCACGTAGCGCCCGCGCGTGCGGGGGCAGTAGTGAAACGCCGCGTGGGCGTCGTGCGTGACGTCGCCGCCGAGGCGCTGGCTGTTGCCGTCGAGGAGGCTCACGTCGACGTCGCGCGCGCCGTCGCCGCCGAAGGCGACGAAGGTGTAGCAGCGCGCCTCGAGCTCCATCGGGAGGTTCACCGCGGCGCCCTCGCCGAGGGACCCTTCGGAGATGTGCCCGAGCTGGTTGAGCCCGAGGGTCACCATGGTGTTGTGAACGGCGGTGAAGCGCCCCTGCACGCCACCCGACGAGGTGCAGGCGCCGACGCCCGCGAGACAGAGGGCCCACGCGAGGGCCGACGCTGAATACTTCACCGAACGCTCTCACCTTCTGTCGCCGCGAGACGCGACGACGCTCAACCCGAAGCCACCGCCCTTATACTCCCGATCACAGGAACTTTCGGAACAGATACCACCCCCACGCGCGCACCTTGTCGGCCCACGGCCGCCGCGTCCAGGCGACGGGGTCGACCTCTTCACAGTCCGCGAGGTCGCGCGCCAGGGAGGCCGCCACCGCCCGCACGAACGCGGGCTCCGTGGTGGCCATGTTGGCCTCGAGGTTCACCCGCCACGAGAGCGAGTCGAGGTTGTAGCTCCCGGTGGTGACCCACTCGTCGACGAGCGCGGTCTTCGCGTGGAGCACCCGGCCGAGGTACTCGTGCACGTGCACCCCGGCCTTCATGAGCCGCGTGTAGAGGTGCCGCGCGGCCCACGTCACCACGGGCACGTCGCTCACCCGCGGGAGGATCACCCGCACCTCGACGCCCCTGCGCGCGGCCTGTTCGAGCGCCCTGCACGTCGCGATGTCGGGGATGAAATACGAGTTGGCGATGATGATCCGCCGCTCGGCGCCGCGGATTCGCTGGAGGTACACCCGACGGATGACCCTGCGCGCGCCCCACGCGTCGTGGCCGAGCACGGTCACGTCGGTGCTCGCGGCGAGGGCGAGCCCCGAGGCCTTGCGCGCGGCCTGGAGCCGGCCCCAGTTCGACGCGGGGGTGACGTCCGCCGGGCGGTCGCCGCTCTGCCTGCACCAGGTGTCGTAGAAGAGCCCGCGGAGGCGCTGCGCGCCGGTCCCCTCGACGCGCGCGACGTCGTCTCGCCAGCCGCCGCCGCCCTCTTCGACGGGGGCCCACGGCGCGCCGATGTTGAGCCCGCCGATGAAGGCCACGCGGCCGTCGATCACGATGATCTTCCGGTGGTCTCGCTGCGAGACCCAGCCGAAGCGAAAGCGCCTGCGCCACGGGGCGATGGGGTTGTACTCGATGACCCGCCCCCCGGCGGCGAGGAGCGCGTCGAAGCGCCCGCGGTCAGACCCGATGGAGCCGATGGAGTCGTAGCTCACGCGCACGGCGACGCCCGCGCGGGCCCGCTCGACGAGCGCGGCGATGAAGCGGCGAGAGACCGGCGAGTCGTCGAACCAGTACATCTCGACGAGCACCTCGTGGCGCGCCGAAACCACCGCGTCGAGCATCGCGGGAAAGGCTTCGACGCCGTCGCGGAGGAGGGCGACGCGATCGGCGGCGGGCGCGTCCATCGGGGGCTTCCGTCAGTCTCTCGGGAGGACCCAGATGTCACCGTGGAGCGAGGCCCCGCCGTCGATGTAGAGGGTCGCGCCGGTGACGTAGTCCGCGGCGTCGGAGGCGAGGTACGTGGCCGCGTGGGCGACCTCGTTCACGGTGCCGAGGCGCCCCGCGGGGGTCTCCTTCTCGGCCTTGGCGAGGAGCTCGGGCGGATACCGCTCGGTGCCCGTCGAGCGGATGGTCCCCGGCGCGATGGCGTTGACGCGGATGTTGAACGTCGACCACTCGACGGCGAGCGTGCGCGTGAGGTTCTCGACGCCGGCCCGCGCCGCGCCCGTGTGCGCCATGCCGGGGAAGCCCCGGAACACGTTGGCGATGATGTTCACGATGGCGCCGCGCTTCTGCGGGATCATCGCGGCGTTGGCGACCGCGTGCGTGACGTTGAAGGTCCCGAGGAGGTTGTTGCGCACCACCGCTTCGAAGCCCTTCGGCGAGATGAACTGCGCGGGCGAGGGGAACTGCCCCCCCGCGTTGTTCACCAGCACGTCGACGGAGCCCCAGCGGTCGAGCACCTGCCGCACGAAGCCGTCGATCACCTCGGGGTTGCGAATGTCCACCGAGGCCGCGATGGCCTCTCCGCCGCCGCGGGCGTTGATGGCCTCGGCGGCCTCGGCGACGGGCTCCAGACGCCTGCCGCACAGGGCGACGCGCGCGCCGAGCGAGGCGTACTGCTCGGCCACGGCGCGGCCGATGCCGGTGCCGCCTCCCGTGATGAGGGCGACGCGGCCCGCGAGGAGCCCGGGGCGAAACGGCGAGGTCTCGTGGTCGATCGTGGTCATGGGCGCTGTGCTCAAGGCGTTACCCTGAACCCCCCGGCGCTGACAATGCCAGAACGGATGACGCTTTCTTGCCTCCCTCGGGGCCTCTCTGCGAATCGTCGTCGGCGCCACCCATGACCCACGTACGCACCGGCCTCGAACGCCTCCTCGACGACGACCAGGCCATGGTGCGGGGGCGTCGCATCGGCGTCGTCGCGCACCCGGCGAGCGTGACCGCCTCGCTCCGTCACGCCGTCGACGCGCTCCGCGACGCGGGCGCCGACGTGTGCGCCCTCTTCGGCCCCGAACACGGCATCGGCGGCGAGGCGCAAGACATGGAAGGGGTCACCGACGGAGACACCACGGGCCGCGCGGGCGAGGTCCCCACGCGGTCGCTCTACGGCGCGACCTTCGAGTCGCTCTCTCCGCGCCCCGAGTGGCTCGACGGCCTCGACGCCGTCGTGGTCGACCTTCAAGACGTCGGCTCGCGCTACTACACCTTCGTGTGGACGGCCCTGCTCGTGGCCCGCGCGTGCGCGGCGAAGGGCGTCGAGGTGATCGTGTGCGACAGGCCCAACCCCCTCGGTGGGGTCATCACCGAGGGCGCGCCGCAGCTCGCCGCGGAGCGGTCCTTCGTGGGACTTCGAAGCGTCCCGGTGCGGCACGCGCTCACGGTGGGCGAGCTCGTGCGAGACGCCGCGCGCGACGAGGGGCTCACCAACGTCACGGTCATCGAGATGGAGGGCTGGCGCCGCGCGATGCGGTGGCGCGACACGGGGCTCCCGTGGGTGCTCCCGTCGCCCAACATGCCCACCGACGAGACCGCGACGGTGTACCCCGGCGGGTGCCTCCTCGAAGGCACCAACCTCTCCGAAGGCCGCGGAACGACGCGTCCCTTCGAGCTCCTCGGGGCGCCTTGGGTCGACGCGCTCGCGCTCGCGAAGGCCCTTCGAGAGCACGCGCACGAGGGCTGCCACCCCCGCGTGACGACCTTCCGCCCGATGTTCCAGAAGCACGCGGGCGCGACGTGCCGGGGCGTGCAGGTGCACGTCACCGATGCCTCGACCTTCGCGCCCTACCGCGCCTACCTCGCGCTCATCGCCGCCGCGCGCCGCATGGAGGGCTTCCGCTGGCGCACGGAGAAATACGAGTTCGTCGACGACCGCCCGGCGATCGACCTGCTCACGGGCGACGGCGACGTGCGCCGCGCCATCGACGCGGGCGCCGACTTCGACGACGTGATGCGCGTCGGCGAAGACCGCATGAAGGCGTGGCGCGAGACCGAGCGCGAGCGCTGGATCTACGCGCGCTGAGCGGGCCTCGCGCGCACGAGCTCGGAGATCATCACGCCCGCGGCGACGGCCACGTTGAGCGACTCCACGGCGCCGCTGCCGGGGATCGCCACGATGGCGTCGCACTGGGCGCGCACGCGGTCTGACATGCCCTCGCGCTCGTGTCCGAGCACGAGCACCGCGGGGCGTTCGAAGCCGTAGCCCACGACGCTCACCTTCGAAGCCCCGTCGGCGCCGATCACGCGAACCCCCTTGGAACGAAGCCTCGCGAGGGTGTCTGCGAGGTCCGTGGTGCGGGCGCACGCGAGGTGCTCGACGCCGCCCTCGGCCACGCGCACGGCGTCGGGCGGGAGCGCGGGGTGCGGCGCGGGCGAGCCGAGGAGGGCCGCGTCGACGCCGAAGAACGCGGCGCTCCGGAGGATCGCGCCGATGTTGTAGGGGTTGCGCACGCGGTCGAGGGCCACGGCCACGCCGCGGCGCTGCGCGAGGAGCTCGCCGAGCGCGGCCGCGGGCGTCCATTTGCGCGCGCGGGCGGTGACGCAGAGGCCCTCGTGGTGCGACGAGTCGGCGACGCGGTCGAGGCGCGGCGGCGCGAGCTCCTCGCAGGGGACCTTGCGCGTCGCGCACCAGCGCAGGAGCTCGCCGAGCTCGGCGCGCGCGTCGGCGTCGTAGGAGACGCGGGTGATGTCCTCGCGTCGGCGGGCGAAGACGGCGAGGCCGGCGCGGAGGCCGAAGACGACCTCCGTGGGCTCGCGCGCGGGCATCGCTTCGCGGGGGGGTGGAGCGGGGCGGCGGGGGTTCAAAGGGCGACGTTTCTATCACGTCGCACGCGCGTTGCGCTCAGGCCGCGTTGGCCTCTGGCGAGTTGCGCTCCCGGAGGAACAGCGGGTCGAGGTGGGCCTTGTGCGCGAGGAGGTCGATGCAGCGCTCGAGGGCGCTCGAGACCTGCGCCTCGTCGAAGCCGAGGGCGCCGCCGCTCGGCGGGTGGTTGGTGCACACGGCGTAGGCCTCGACGTCGACGCACGAGACGCGGTACGGGCCGCAGGCGGCGCGGACGGCGCGGTCGAGGGTCGCCTGCGCGATCGAGGCGTAGGCGCCGCTGTCGCCGACGAAGCGCGCGCGCAGCGCCGTGAGGCGGCCGTCGGAGTCGCAGCCCATCTCGTACTCGATGTCGACGGGGTTGGTCGCGGGGCGCAGGCGCGCCGCGTACGCGCCGTCGAGCGTGAGGGTCACGGGGCGCCGCGTGACGCGCGCGAGGAGGGCGGCGTGCTCGTGCACCGAGAGGCCGTGGTCGCGCGGCGCGGGCGTGTTGTCGGGCGACACGAGGCGCACCGCGAAATCGGGCAGCGCGAGGAAGCGCGCCACGTCGGCGCGGGCCTCGTCGAAGGCGTCGTGGGTGACGATCTCCATGCGGTTGAGCGAGGGCACCGCGAGGGCCGACACGGGGGGCGGCGACGAGAGGCCCGCGGAGCGCCGCGCGTCACGCACGATGTAGGCGCTCATCGCGAGCGCGGAGGCGACGTTGCCGCGCGTGAGCACCGAGCGCGCGAGGAGGTTCGAATGCATGGGGTTCACGCGCGGCGCCCCGTTGGCGAGGGCGTCGTGCGTGGCGAGCACGGGCGTGAGCGGCTCGCAGGTCACCTCGACGAGGGCGGCCGCGCGCCACGCGTCCTCCTCGCGCTCGGCGGCGATGAGGGCGAGCGCGTCGGCGTCGCAGCGGACCTCTTCGCCCACGTTCACAAGCCCGGGGCGGTCTCGCTCGATCACCCCGTGCCACCGCTCGCCAGGCACGTCGCTCGCGAGCGCAACCGCCACGACGCCTCGGGCCGCGCTCGCGCGTGACGCGTCGATGCGAAGCACGCGACCCCGCGCGCAGGGCGAGAAGACGATCGCCCCGTGCAGCATGGTCCCCGCGCCCGACGACGCCTCGCGCGCCAGCTCGAACGGGATCGACAGGGAGGGAGTCATGAACGGTCATCTGTGCAAGAAGACCTCCACCCCATAATTGAAGAGATCCTCATCGAGTTATGTGCACCTCATGCATGAGTGCGCACAGCGGCGCGCACACGCTGACGCGAGCCCTGCAACAAATCCCTTGACCAGCGCTGAACCATCGCAGTCGTTGACGGATGAAGGGTGTAGGTGTAATCCCCACCTCGCCATGAAACTCTCTTCGAAGAACTGTCGCGTGTGGAGTTCGTTGCTGGCGCTCTCGCTGGCGTCGTGCGCGCCCGAAGAGGACGCGACGAACCCCGAAGACGAGTGGGGCGCCGACCAGATCGTGGGTTCGAACTCCGTGGGTCGCCGCATGGCGGTCGACGGCTTCGTGTACGTGCCCACGACGGCGACGCAGTCCGCGATCGTGTCGGCGGTGACCTCGCAGATGCGCGTGCTCTTCGGCGCCGCGAGGACGGCGGACATCGGCCTGTCGGAGCGTCAGCCGGTGATCAACACGGCGTCGTTCCGCGTCGACACGGTGACGGTGGTCGACCCCGCGCGGCCCACGGCGACGCGCACGCTCAAGCGGGTCCGCTACACGTACCGCACGCGCGCCGTGGTGCCTCGCGCGCTCGAGACGGCGAGCACGGTGCCGACGGCGACGCTCTTTCCGACGACGTACTCCGCGCGCGCGGCGGAGATCATCTCGCGCTGCCACGACGCTGACGCGCAGAGCGTCTCGGCGGGGTCGATCTGGTATCACTTTCACCCCTCGCTCTCGTCGTGCGCGCAGGCCATCGAGGCCGAGCGCGCGCGCATCGAGGCCGACCGCAGGACGCTCTCGACGCCCGATCGGCAGATCACCGAGAGCGAGGCCTCGCGGCTGTACCTCCCCGTGGTGATGGCCTTCTCGCCGCTCGAAGGCAACGCGACGGCGTCGCCCGAGTACCACCGGCTCTACGAAGACGACCGCTTCGTCGCGTACTCGTACTTCGGCCTCGACCGCGAGGACGACCCCTACGACTACGGCGGCAAGAACTACTTCACGTGGCTCCGCACGGTGACCCGCGCGATGCCCTCGCTGCGCCTCTCGGTGCCCGACGGCACCGACCTCATGCGCGTGCAGGTGAACGGCCGCGACGTCTCGAACGTGACCTTCGACCGCGTGGCGGGCTGGGTGCTCGACGACGCGAACTACCCCGCCGAGGTCACCGACCGCAGGGCCTTCCGCCTCCAGGTGCTGCGCCAGTGGCGCAACCACTACGTGCACCTCACGATGAGCGCCCGCGTCACCACGCAGGGCCGCGCGCGCACCGTGCCCATCGAGCTCCGCACCTGGTACGGCGACGAGGAGGTGGACCAGGCCGCCGCGGTCCGGCGCTACACCGCGGCCTTCCGCGATGCCGACGTGTTCCAGTACACGGGGCACTCGCACCTCGGCTTCGGCCCGCTCGACCCGCAGAACTACGCGGCGGCGGTCTTCCCCAACCGATACCAGCTCATGATGGTGAACAGCTGCGTGTCGTTCAACTACTACAACCAGTTCTTCAGGCTGCACCCCGGCGGCACCGCGAACCTCGACACCATCACCAACGGCATCGAGGTGTACCTCGAAGGCGCGGGGCTCTCGTCCGCGCGCTTCGTCCTCGCGCTCCTCGACGGCCGCTTCAAGAACTACCGCGACATCCTCACCGACATGCGCGTCGACCTGCCGTGGGAGACCGCGCACGACCCCAACCGCATCGCCGACGGAGAGCTCGACAACCAGTTCACGACGGCGCGCTTCCCGATGTCGATCACCGCGCTCTGAGCGCTCAGCGCTGCGCGGCCTGCGCCCGCAGCGCGCTCAGGATCGGGAGCTCGATGCGCACCGCGCGGCCCCAGTCGAGGCCGCCGTCGTCGGTCGCGTACTCGAGGCGTTCGAAGCGCTGAGGCCGCGCGCCGCTCGCCCTGTGCGCGACGCCCACGCGGCCGTCGAGCGCCGTCACGCCCTCGAGGCTCCCCGCGATCACGTCGTCGTGGAGGGCCCACCAGCGGCCCTCGATGCGACGCAGCTCCACGGGGACGCTCGCGCGGTCCCAGGTGTAGAGCTGTCGGTTGGCCATGACGTCGACGCTCGACCCGTCGGCGCGCATCTCCCACGCCCTGAAGTTCGAACCGCGGAACACGAACGCGATCGTGTGTTCGGGCGTGACGCCCGCGAGGAGGCCGCCCTCGTCCTGGTCGCGCACGCGGACCCGCACCGCCGAGGGGCGCACGCCGTCGGGGCTCACGAAGCGCGCGTGCGGGCCCATCCCGATCGTCTGCTCGGGGTCGGGGCCCGGAAAGGGGACCCGCGTCCACGACGGGTTTCGCAGCGGAACGAGCGCGTACTCGGGGCCCCGCGAGGCCACCACCCAGCGCGTCTCGCGCGCGGGGTTGAAGCGGTTCGAACAGCTCCTCCCATCGGCGATCATCGCGGGCGCGTACATGGGCTCGATGCGCCGCAGGAGGTCGTCGACGGTGCCCGCGTAGCAGCCCTCGACGCGAGGGAGCGCGCTCGCCACGCCGCCGAAGCTGTCGGTCACGAGGGTCAGCGCCGGGGCGCGCGCCTCGAGGTGTCGCACGATGGCCGGCGCGCTCGTCGCGAGCTGGCTCACGCAGAAGAGCGCGAGCG
The DNA here is from genome assembly GCA_046351535.1 of Polyangiales bacterium. Taxonomy (GTDB): domain Bacteria; phylum Myxococcota_A; class Polyangia; order Polyangiales; genus CAISKJ01. The sequence continues at coordinate 199,238 of JAXLYG010000011.1, read as the reverse complement.
CGAGCTCGGGGATCGGGCGCTTCAGCCGCGCGATGAGGGGCCCCAGCGTCCACGCGGTCACGAGCAGGAACGCGAGCGACGTGAAATAGAAGTAGTACGTCGAGACGCCGAGGTAGGCCGCGAGGCCGCGCGGGCCCGTGCGCCCCCACGAGAAGAGCGCCGCGATGGTCACCGCGAAGCCCGCCACGCCGACCACCGCGAGGTCGTCGCGCGCCGTGCGATCGCGCCGCAGCGCGCGCGCGGCCGAGGCCACGCCCGCGATCACCACCGCCCACACGCCGACGCCCGCCGCGCGAAAGAGGCCCATCGGGATGCGCGAGAAATCCCACTCGAGGCGGTGCCACGGCGTCGCGAGCGTGAGGTTGACGGCCGACGGCGCGAGCCACCCCACGACGCTCACGCCCCACAGGTCCGCGAGCATCCCCGGCAGCGAGAGCGCGAAGCCCCGCGGCCGCGAGGGATAGGGGTCTGCGGTGTTCACCGTGCGGTGGATGAGCCCCAGGTCGACCGCGTCGACGAGGGCGAAGATCGCGAGCGGGGCCGCGCCGATCCACAGGAGGCGCCGGTCTCTGCGCGCGACGCCGAGCGCGAGCACCGCCGCGCACGCGCCCGCCGTGGGCTCGTAGCTCAGGAGCCCGAGCGTGAGCGCGGCCCCGGCGACGTAGCCCGACGCGCGCGAGGCGCGCACCGCGCACGAGAGCCCGACGAGCACCATCAAGACCGCGAAGAGGTACCCGTGGATCGAGCGCCAGAGCACCATCTCGACGCCCGTGTACTGCGCCGCGAAGGTCAGGCCGAGGAGCCCCGCCGCGACGGGCGGGAGGCGCTTTCGAAGCAGCTCGATGAGCGCCACGGAGACGCCGAAGTGCATCGCGAGCCCGAGGAGCCCCCGCGCGAAGAGCCCGTCGAACGAGGGCATCGCCGCCGTGGCGCCGAGGAGCAGCTCGGTGACGGGGCGAAAGAGCGTGCGGCTCTCGCCGCTGAGGAGGCGCGTGCGGCTGAACGACGCGACGTGCGCGAGCCACGCCCAGCCCGGCGCGACGAAGTCGCGCTCGCGTCGGTAGGCGATCTCGTCGCCGCGCGGGACGTCCGCGATCCCGTCGCGGTAGAGCCACACGATGAGCGCGAAGAGTAGGGCGTAGAGGAGCAGCTCCGTGCGTCGTCGGGGCGCCATCGTAGGGGCCGCAGAGGGTGCCATAGCGCCCCCGCGGCACCGAATAGAATCCGCGCCGCGCGACGAGGGATCGCGCGAGGGCGCTCAGGGGCGCCGGAGCACGGTCCCGTTGCCGAAGACCACGGCGGTCGCGTGGCCGTTCGATGCCGCGGCCGCGACGGGGGTGATGTCGTGGGGCCACGAGGTCGCGATCACGTCGGCCTCGCCGCTGTGGCGCACCGCGCGGAGCGTGCCGTCGACGAGCTCGATGCGCAGGTCGTCGGCGATCACCGGGACGTCGTCGTCGTCCTCTTCGTCGTCGTCGGAGCGCGGATCGGCGGGGCTCCAGCGCGCGCCGTCGGCGCTCTCGAGCACGCGCGGAGCCTGGCCGCAGAGCACCGCGCGGAGCGACGTGCCGCGCGCGATCACGCGCTTGACCCGCGGGCCGAGCACGGGGCGCCACGAGCGTCCCGCGTTGACCGTGAGCATCACCGTCGCGCCGCAGTCGGAGCCCGCGTCGTCCGAGGGGCGCAGGCCGATCCAGCGGCGACGCGCGAGCACCGCCACGAGCTCCCAGGGGAGCGGCGACGCGGTCCAGTGCTCGCCGCTGTCGTCGGTCCACCAGAGCGCGGTGCCCGCGAGCCAGTACGACGCGGGCGTGAGCACGGCCCCGCGGATGCCGAGGTTCGCGCTCCCCGGCGCGACCGTGACGATCTCCCACCGTCGCCCCGCGTCGGTGCTCCGCGCGACGCCGCCCCCGACGCCGAGAAGAAACTCTCCGTGCATCGGGAGCGTGCGCCCGCCGACGGGAGAGTTCGCGCGCCGCCACTGTCGCCCGAGGTCGCTCGTGGCCCAGCTCTGCCCCTGCACCTCGCAGAACACGCCCTGCCCCGCGAGGGGCGAGCACCCGCTCGACGGGATGATGTCATCGCCCGGCGTCACCTCGTTGGGCGTGCGCGCCACGGCGGGGAGCCGCACGAGGGTCTCCCACCGCTCGCCGCGGTCGCGGCTGAACGCGGTCACGAGGGGCACCGCGCCGCCGCGCTCCAGGGCCACGGCGTCGTGACCGATGCAGCGAAAGGTCATCCCGAGCTCGCGGAGCCGCGGCGGGATGTTCATCCGCGCCCAGGTGAGCCCGCCGTCCTGGCTTCGCAGCGCGAGCGGCGCGCGCCCTCGCGGCGAGGGAACCACGGTGAAGAGCGCGTCGCCGCACGACACCGCGGTGAAGTCTCCGTCGACGCCGCGGGTGTGCACCGCGATGTGCTCCACGCGCCCCTGGCCCACCTCGGGCGGACGCTCGTGACGGCTCCAATCGCTCGTCCCGTTGTCGGTGACCCACCACACGGCGGTGACGTCGTCGCGACCCTCCCAGGCTTCCTCCGATCGCACGACGATGCGCCCGCCCTCGACCGCCGCGAGGATCGGCGCGTCGAGGTCGGTGAGCACGGGCTGCCAGCGACGCCCGCCGTCGACGCTGCGACACACGGTGCTCGACGTGGTGGCGTAGAGGATCGCCCCCTCGGCCTCGACGGAGGTGAAGCGCGGCGCCGTGGGCCACCCGACGACCACCCACGGGTCGACGAGCGTCGGAAACGCGGGCGCTTCACACGGAACGCGCGCCGTACGAAACCTCCGCGTCGGATGCGCGGCTGCGGGAGGCTCCGTCGGGCGCAGCGTGGTGCTGTGGGTGCAGGCGACGACGAGGAGCCCGAGGGCCGCGCGTGCTGCGAGCGGAGTGCGGAGGCGCCGTGGTCGCATCGGTGGTGTCCCTTGGATGCGGTTACGACGCTCGCGAGGCTGTAGGCAAATCCGCGGCGGCTGGTGTACCGTCGCGCGCGGAAGCACGCCTCGCTCTGGTGACGGGCCCGGTCTTCAAAACCGGTGGCGCGGTGTTACGCATCGCGCGGGAGGTTCGATTCCTCTGTGCTTCCGCCAGAAGCGCCTTGAAACAAGGCCTCTACGACGACCGCGCGGCGCTCACTCGCAGAGCCGCGTCTGGATGCGCCGCACGAGCGCGTCCAGCGCGTCGCCGTAGCTGTTGCGGCAGATCGAGCTGACGGCGCCGTTGCCCCACGCGTCGTCGAAGCGGCGCGCGACCTGCGCGATGCGCCGCGACGGCCAGGCCCTGTACTGCACGGCGGAGTCGCACGACGACGTGGGCGCCGAGCCCTCGCGCCGACACGCGGGGACCACGTGGTCGCACGCGGGGTCGGGGTTGCGCTGTCGCATCGAGACGGGCCCCTCGGCGCTCGTCGCCACGTAGCCGTCGGCGCCGTCGGAGCGGCGACCGAGGAGCGCGTCCCAGTCGGTGCGTCCGGCGCGCGTCGGGAGCTGGAGGGGGACGCCCGCGATGGCCGAGAAGACCACGCGCTCGGGGTGTCCCGGCTTGAGCGAGGTGAAGCCGCGCAGCGGGCGAAGCGGGTCGACGTAGCGGTCGATGGGCCAGGTGGGATCCTGCCTCGAACCCGGGGTGTACATGTAGAACCGGAGGTTCAGGCTCGACGACGACCAGTCGGGCGACGTGATGTCGAACACGCTGATCGCGTCGGTGCAGGGCACGCCGGCTTCGGCGTAGCGGCAGTCGCGCGTCGAGCCGTCCTCCTCGTCGGTCACCATCAAGATGCCGAGCACGGCGTCGTCGCGCACGAAGCCCGCGTTCGGGTCGGTGTTGCCCGCCTGCTCGCGAGGGTTGTGGACGACCAGCGCGCGGTACGCCGACTCGAGCTGCTGCTCCAGGCCGCACCCGCGGGTCGAGAGGTACGCGTTGCAGACGAAGTCCTCACGAAAGGCCCTCACGTCGCTCGTGCTCGCCGAGAACACCAGGAAGGGCGGGTACTGGCTCGGGTCTTCGGTGCAGCGCGCCGGACGTTGCCCTGCGGGGGCCGAGGTCCACGGCTCGTGCTCGCGCATCGCGAGGCCGTAGCGGATGGGGTTGAGCAGGCCGTCGTCGCCGGTGTCGCTGCTCGCGCACGAGGGCACGAGCGCGCCCGGCGTCCCGAGGTCCGACGAGACGACGCCCACGTGGACGCTGCGCGCCGCCGCGTAGCGCGGGAGTCCCGTCGCGGGATCGACAGGCGGGTTCACGAGCTGGTCGATGAGCGCGCCGAACTGCGTCCCGAGCGTGGCCTGGTTGGCGGCCATCGAGTTGGAGTTGTCGATCGCGACGAGCAGGTCGACCGATGCGATCGAGGGTCTTGTGACGCAGGGCACCGGCGCGACGTCGGTCGGCGCCGAAGCCGCGTCGGCCTCGACGCGCAAGGGCGTCTTCGAACCGCACCCGAGCGACAGCAGGACCACGAGCGAGCGCGTCAGGGTCCGGGGCATGATCTGGCTTCAACCTTTCGCGGTGACGAGGGAGGTGCTCCGCGCGCGTCGGGGCGTCGCGTCGGCGCGAAGCACACGAGCGTATTGTCCGGCGACGCGTCGATCCGTCCCCGATCCGACGTCCGACGCGCGTCGCCATCAAGCTCCCCGTGCGCCGCGCGGTGATCACGGTCATGTGCGGACGTGGGCGCATCGGCGTACGGACGTCGGCACATCGACGTACGGAGGTCGGTACAATGGCGTACCGACGTCGGGGCACGCGCGTCGACGTTGCGCGCGACGCGCGTCGACGAGGCCGCGATGTGCGCGCGTCGACCGGATTGCGCTTGACAGTGGTGCTTCGATTCTTGTGTGTTCCGTGCCGCGCGGCGCGTTCGGTGTTTGAACCCGAGGGGCGTGGCGTGACGCAGCGAAGGGACTGCGAGAGACCCGCACCGACGAGCGACTCGCGCCCTCCGGTGAGGTCCTCAAGCGCGCGCCGCGCGAGCCGCGGAAGGCGCGTGGCCGGTGCGGCGCTGACGCGCGATGCCTACATTGGATTTGCGATGTGAACCTCTGACGATCGCCGGTGGAACAACAGGGTAGACAGATGAACGCTGATTCACCCGACGCGTCGGGTGAGGATGTCGCGAGGGCGCGAGATGGCAGGATCCGAACGAACACCGCTTCGCCCCGAGGAATCGACGGCCTCTGAACTGCGCGTCCCGAGCTCGCGCTCGGAACCGCGCGGGCCGCAGGAGCATCCGTCGTACATGCCTGCAATCCATGACTCCGCGGTGGTGCCCGACGTCGTCGCGCGCCGCCAGCCCGGCGACGAGGGACCCGCGCGAGAGCGCGCCGCGAGCGAGCGGGGCGAGGCGCGCCGGGGCGCATCCGCGGACGCGCACGCGCGAGAGGCCGACCTCAACGAGCGCGTGTTCAACTCGCTCGACGCGCGCCTCGCGGTGGTCGGCGCCGACGGGGTCATCTTGAAGGTCAACGCCGCGTGGAGCCGCTTCGTCGACGCGTGCGCGCGCCGCGAGGAGGGCGCGTGGGGCGTCGGCGCGAGCCTCTTCGCGCCCTTCGACGACGCGTGGGGGAGCGCCCCGGTGGCGTCGCAGGCCTTCGAAGGGATCCGTCAGGTGCAGCGCGGCGAGCTGACGGCCTTCTCGATGGAGTACCCCTGCGAGGGCGCCGACGGCGCGCGGCGCTGGTACTCGATGCGCGTCTCGCCGCTCGAAGGGCGCGAGGGCGCCGTGCTCGTGGGGCACACGGACATCACGGCGATCAAGCGCGCGGAGGAGGCGCTGCGAGAGAACAACGAGATGTACTCGAGCTTCATCAGCAGGTCGCCGATCTACGCGTACATCAAGGAGGTCGACGAGCACGAGAGCCGCGTCCTCCACGCGAGCGAGAACTTCGTCGAGATGATCGGCGTGCCCGGCTCGAAGATGCACGGGAGGACCATGCGCGAGCTCTTTCCCCCGGCGCTCGCCGCGTCGATGAGCGCCGCGGACCTCGACGTCGCGCGCGGCGAGAAGGTGCTGCGCATCGAAGAGGAACTCTCGGGCCGGAGCTACGCCACGGTGAAGTTCCCCATCGCGCTCGGCGCGCGTCGGCTCGTCGCGGGCTACACCATCGACATCACGGACCGAGAGCGCGCCGAAGAGCAGCGCCGCGCCCTCGAACGCCAGCTCCTCCACGCGCAGAAGAAGGACAGCCTCGGCGTCATGGCGGGCGGCATCGCCCACCAGTTCAACAACCTGCTGACCATCATCCAGGGCAACCTCGAGCTCGCCCGCGAGGGGGGCAACCCCGCCCTCGACGCGCTCCTCGCCGACGCCGAGGCCGCCGTGCAGCGCGCCTCCGCGATCAGCCACAGCATGCTCAGCTACCTCGGGCAGAGCGCGCACCACCGCGAGCCGCGCAACGTGGCCCGCGACACCACCGACCTGCTGCCCTTCATCCGCGCGGCGCTCCCCACCAACGTGCGCCTCGAGGTCGACATCGCCGACGACCTCCCGTGGTGCACCATCGACCCCGCCGAGCTCCGCGTGGTCACGCTCAACCTCGTGACCAACGCCTGGGAGGCCGTCGCCGAACGAGGCGGCGTGGTGCGCGTCGCCGTGCGCCGCGAGGCGTCGATCTCTGCCACCGAAGACCCCGACCAGGCCCCCGTGCTGCGCGCCGGACCGTGGTCGTGCCTCGAGGTCAGCGACGACGGTCCGGGCTTCGACGCCGAGACGAAGGAGCGGATCTTCGACCCCTTCTTCAGCACCAAATTCACGGGGCGCGGCCTCGGGCTCCCCGTCGCGCAGGGCATCGTCCACGCGAGCGGCGGCGTGATCGAGGTCGAGAGCACGCCGATGCGCGGCACCGTCGCCAGGGTCTACCTCCCCGAGAGCTCCCCCGCGGAGCTCGTCTCCCTCAGGCCCGCGATGGCTGTTGATTCGTTCCACGCCGCGGCCGTGGCGGCGCCCAGGCACGGCGCCGTGCTCCTCGTCGACGATGACAACGCGGTGCTCCGCGCGGGGCAGCGGATGCTCCGACGCATGGAGCGCGAGGTGCTGGTCGCATCGAGCGGCGCCGAGGCCGTCGAGGTCTTCGCCGAGCACGAAGCCGCCATCGGCTGCGTCGTGCTCGACCTCAGCATGCCGGGAATGGACGGCTGGGAGGTGCTCGCGGAGCTGCGCCGTCGACGCCCTGACGTGTACGTGGTGGTGGCGAGCGGCTACGACCTCGCCCGCATTCGAAAGGAGCGCCGCGACGTGCAGCCCGACGCGTGGCTCCAGAAGCCCTTCAACGCGGGCGAGCTCGCCGCGCTCCTCGCGCCGCGCAACGGCTGATCACGGGCACGCGCCGCGGTGCTCGTACTTCTGACCGGGGCACGACGAGCTCGACATGAAGGTCCTCCCGTCGCAGCCGCAGAAGGGCGCGAGGTCCGCCGTGCAGGGCCGCGCCGCCACGCAGCTCCAGATCGTGGCGCAGCCCTGCGGGCCGTCGCAGATCATCGAGGGCGGGCAGTCGCTCGACGACGTGCACGAGCGCGGCAGGGGGATGTCGACCGACGCATCGACGGACGCATCGACGGACGCATCGACGGACACATCGACGGGCGGCCCCGCGTCGACGCAGCCGCCGCCCGTGCAGAGCGCGCGGTCGGGACCCGCGCAGTAGCACGACGCGCAGGCGCCCAGCGGACCCGTCTGGCCCACGGGGCAGAACGGTCCGTCGGCGAGCGCGCAGCCCGGCGGCGGCGCGGCGTCGACGCAGCCGATCTCGGTGCACGCGAGGTTGCCGAAGCGATCGCACACGCAGGTGTTGCAGCCGTCGCCAGCAGGGCAGCGCGCGCCCACCGGGCAGATCGTTCCGTCGAGCAGCTCGCAGCCCGGCGGAGGGGGCGGCGGCGGAGGCGGACCCGAGTCGGAGCCCTCACAGCGTCCGCGGTACGCGAACGAGCGCGTCGGGCAGGTCGAGCTCGCCGTGAAGGTCATGAAGTCGCAGCCGCAGTAGAACGCGATGTCGTCGGTGCACGCGCGCCCGAGGCGGGGCCCGCAATAGCTCGGCGTGCCGCACCCCTCCTGGACGTAGCACTCCTCGCCGTTGGCGCAGTCGGCGCTCGTCACGCACACGCGCGCCACGTCGACGGGCGGCGCGTCGATGGGCGCGACGTCGGTCGCGGCGTCGCCCGTGGGGCCCACGATGTCCCCGCCGCAACCGACGAGGGTGAGCGTCGCGGCAGCCATCAGCACGGATCGAAGTGAGGTCATCGGGGCGCTCCTTGTGGTCTTCTTGCGACGCGCTCGGCTCACGGTGGCACAGGCTCCGCGCCGCGCGTCGATGTGCTGGGGGGCAACACACGATCCGTGCCTGCGCGGTGGGGGCCCGTGCGGTATAGATCGCGCCCCTATGATCGACGACGTCCACGCGCTCTGCGCCGCGATCGAGCGCGGCGCCCGCTTCGAGTACCGCTGCTTCTGGAAGCCCCTGGTCGCCCCCGACGGGCGCGTCACCGACGCGTGCTTCTCGCAGTGGTGGGAGAGCGAGTTCGTGATCGGGGGCGTGACCTACTCCACCGCGGAGCAGTGGATGATGGCGGGCAAGGCGCGGCTCTTCGGCGACGACGAGACCCTCGGAGAGATCCTCGCGACGCACGACCCGTCGACGGTGAAGAAGCTCGGACGCAAGGTGCGCGGCTTCGACGAGGCCGCGTGGAAGCAGCGCCGACTCGACCTGGTGACCGAAGGGAACGTCGCGAAGTTCTCGCAGCGCGCCGACCTCCGCGCGCACCTCGTGGCGACCGGCGACGCGGTGCTCGTCGAGGCCTCTCCGCTCGATCGCATCTGGGGCATCGGCCTCGCCGCGGAGCACCCCGACGCCCTCGACCCCCGTCGATGGAAGGGGCTGAACCTCCTCGGCTTCGCCCTCATGCGGGCGCGCGCTCGCATCGCCGCGGATCGTACGTAGTCGAACGATCTCGCCCGTCTCGTGACGGCCGACGAGAGGGCGAGGCGGGGCGTTCGTACGCAGCGTGGCGCCGACGGAGAGGCCGTGGAAAGACCCTCCTTGCCCCCGTCGCGGAGACAACGCTACCGTGCGCTCCCCGAACGATGGCCCGACGAAACAACCCATGAAGCACCCTCGACGACTCCTCGCCGCCGCGCTCGCCACCCTGCTCGCTCAAGGGTGCTCGGGGACGCACCAGTCCGTCAGACCCCGCGCGGTCTCGCAAGCACCCCGCGGCGACGTCGACGGGAGCTCCATCGCAGACCTCCAGCGCGACCTCGACGAGACGCCGCCCGGTGACAACAGCCGCGACGCGATCCGTGACGGCGTCGCGCGGTACATGGCCGCGCGCGGCGTCGAGGCGCTCCAGACAGGCGATTTCGCGGCCGCCGTCGCGCGGCTCCGTCAGGCGCTCGTGCACTACAGCCCCGCGGAGATCGCCCACGGCGGCCTCCCCGACGAGCTCGCGCCCCTCGCGCGCGGCGTCTTCGACGTGGCGTCGTCGCGCGGTGACGAGGCCCACAGCCTCGCGGCGGCGCGCGTGCTCATGGCCCTGCGCACCGTCGACCCCGACGCGCGCGCCCAGTGGGACCGCATCCGCGAGTGGGGGAGCCGCAACCGCACGGAGTTCCAGCGCCCCTGGGTCGTCGAGGGCGAGCTCTCGGACATCTACCAAGAGATCGCCCGCATCGTGCCCGCGCAAGACGTCCTCGACGGCGCCGCGGAGCACATGGTCGCCCGCCGCCGCGCCGTGCTCGACGCGCGCGCGCTGCTCACGGGCCGCGACGGACCGCGCCTCAACTTCGACGAGGTGCAGCAGCTCCGCGCGGGGATGCGCGTCGCCGCGGCAGACCTCGCGATCCTCTTCCTCCGCGTGGGCGACGTGCGAGAGGCCGCCAACAGGCTCACCTCCCTCGGCAGCGCGAGCGAGTCGTCGGGGCTCGCCTCGGCGCTCGGCTCCATCGCCCAGGGCGAGGGCGGCGCCGACCCCCTGTGGGAGCTCGCGCAGCGCCTCGCCCAGATCGACGGCGCCGCGGCCGCGGGCGTGTGCCGCGTCGGCAGGCAGAGCTTCGCCAACGACATGCGCTTCGCCGGGTGCCTCGCCGTCTCCGCCGAGCACGAGCGCGACCTCGGCCTCGCGAGCGCCCACCTCGAACGCGCCGCCTCCCTCGGCAACGCAGACCAGCGCGCGCTCCGGGCCGCCATCGAGGCCAGCCGCAGCGCGCTCGGCCTCTCCATCGGCGGCGACGACCTCGCCCCCGGACGCCGCGCCTACGACCGCACGCGCGCCCTCCTCGAGCGCTGGCGATCGCAGTACCAGGGGCAGCTCGCGCCCGTCGCCGACGCCGACCTCGAGACCCTCGCCGCCGACCTCGAGCTCTCCGCGGGCAACCTCCGCGAGGCCGAGGAGCACCTCACGCGCGCCACGCAGGGCGACGCCCCCTCGCGCGACGCGTTCTACCTCCTGGCCGAGATCTCGTGGCGTCACCGCGACGGCGCCGAGGCCGCGCGACGGCTCCGCGCGGGGCTCGCCCTGCCGCTGCGCCCCGACGAGAGCGACTCGCTCTTTCGTCCGCAGTACACCGTGCGCCTCGCGCAGGCCGCGCAGGTCGCGGGCGACGCGGCCGAGGCCCGCAGGCTCTTCGAAGAGTCCGCCGCCGCGCTCGACGCGCTCGCGCGCAGCCTCACGGGGCACGAGCTCGCCACGGCGATGCTCCAGCGCGCCGTCGTGGCCGACGCGCTCGGCGACTCCGACGGCGTGCACCGCGCGCTCGTGGCGGCCCTCGACGCCGACTCCGACGGCCGCGACGTGGCCGCGCGCGCGATCACCTTCTCGCTCTCTCGCAGCCGCTGGTCTGACGCGCGAGATTTCTATCGCACGGCGCGCGCGACGCTCACGCTCGACCGCACGTGGCAGGTGTACTTCGCGCTGTGGGGCTCCATCGCGGCGCGCATGGGGCACCTCACCGACGACGGCGGGGCGCAGCGCGCGCTCGATGGCATCGCGGCGAACGCCGACGGGCAGGCGTCGTGGACGGCGCGCCTCGCGCAGCGGTACACGGGCGCCATCGACCGCACGCGGCTCACGAGCTACGCGCGCACCACGGGTCAGCGCGCCGAGGCGCTCTTCTACGACGGGATGCTCAAGCTCTCGGGCGGCGACGCGACGGGGGCTGAAGAAGACCTCCGCGCCGTGCTCGCCACCGACGTGATGCGCTTCTGGGAGTACGAGATGTCGTGGGAGATGCTCGAGCGGCACCTGCACGCGCCGACGGCTTCGACAGAGACCACGCCGACGTCGGCGACGGCGGCGAGAGAGCCCACGCAGCCCTCTCCCGCGGTCGCGCGCTGAAACAGCGCTAGCTCGCGAGGAGCGTCCTCGCGAGCTTGAGAAAGTCGTTCTCGGTCACGATGCCCACGAGCGCGCCGCCCTCGTCGACGACGAGGAGGCACCCGACCTTGCGCTCGATGAGCATGTCGGCGGCGAGCGTGAGGTGCAGCGACGGCGACACCGTGATCACGTCGCGCGACATGATCTCTCGCACGCGGAGCGGCGGGTCGTCGGCGCGGCGCTGACCGCCGAGCACGGCGGCGCGGAGCACGTCGCGGTGCGTGATGAGCCCCACGAGCCTGTCGCCTGCCACGACGGGTAGGTGACGGAGGCTGAAGCGCTCCATGTTCTCGGCGAGGTCGGTGAGGGTCTCGTCCTCGCCGAGGACGACGAGGGTGTCTGACATGATCTCTCGCACGGTGCGCGGCGCGGTCTTCATGGGACCGTTGCACACCGCGCGAGAGGCGCGTGTCAAGCGCTGGCGATCAGGCCGTGTAGGTGAAGTCGGCGACGGACTGGAGGCTGTTCATGTCGCTGGTGCTCACGCGCTCGACGAAGGCCTTCGGCACCACCTCCGTGATGTTGGTGATGAGGCCCGCGGGGACCATGCTCACGACGTTCGCGAGGAGCGCGTAGAGCACCACGAAGTGCTGCGTCTCGTCGCCCTCGATGGTGCCCGCGAGGAAGCGGTTGCCCGTCGTCGTGAGGACCTTGATCGCACGGTTGTGTGCGACGGCCACTGCGCGCTCGGTGTTGCACACGAGCTTGAGCACGTTGGTGACCGTGGCGCTGAACGAGGGCGGTGGAGTGAACACCACCGAAGTTTCGACCACGGGCGTGCCGCCGATGGCGTTGATCGCCGCGGCGAGCTGCGTGGCGTGGGCGCGGTGGTGCCCCTGCCAGGTCGTCGCGATGACCGAGAGCGCCGGGCCCCAGGCGGCCTGCGGGTCGCCCGTGGGGGGCGTGTTGAGCGTGGGGAGCGCCGCCGCGTAGGCCTTGATGGCCTCGTACTCCTTGGTGAGGAGGTTGTTGAGCGGGATGATGTCAGGGTCGGGCTCCGCGGGAGCCGCGTCCTCACCGCATGCGGCGAGCGTGACGGCGCTGGTGGCGGCGAAGGTGCCGAGGAGCACGCGGCGCGTGAGCTTGTTCGTGTCGGTCATGGGGGTGGTCCTCTCGGTCAGCTCGTCCCGAGGGGAGCGAAGACGAGGTCGGGGACCGTCGAAAGGTCCGTGGTCTCGCCAGCGATCGCTACCACCGAGCGAGGGCAGATCTCGCTCACCATCGTGGTGGCGGCCGTGCCGGGCGTGGCGACGCCCTTGAGGAGCAGATAGATCACGATGAAGTGTTGCGTCTCGACGCCGCCGATGGCTGCGGCGAGCTCCGCGGCGGTGACGTTCGAGAGGTTCTTGAGCGCGTTGACGTACGCGATGGCCGCGGCCTTCTCGACGTTGCACATGAGGCGGAGCCAGTTCTGCACCGTCTGGGTGAAACCCATCGAAGCGGGCGGGGTGAAGAGCACCGACGACTGCGAGACGGGGGTGCCCCGGAGGAGCATGATGAGCTGCGCTAGGCGCCTGCCGTGGTCGATGTGCTGCGAGCGGTAGTGCGTCGCGACGAGCCTGACGGTGGCGGCGGTGCTGCGAGCCGGGTCGTCCATCGCGGGTGCTCCGAAGTATTCGATGGCCCTGTCGTACGCCCGCTGCGCTTCGTACTCCGAGCGGAGCAGGGTGTTGAGGGCCATGACGTTGGCGACCAGGTTGCCGTCTGGAGGACCGCGATATCCCCAACCTGGCTCATGCGGATACTCACAGCCACCCACGATCGCCGCGCAAGCCCCGAGCACACCGCAGGGAATCAGCGCAGCAGGCACCTCCGAGGCCGCCTGAACCCCTGTGTCGCCGGTGAGCGCGGGAGCCGCGAGAGCCGCCCCAGCGTTGGCGAGGAGGACGGCGCTTCCCCCAAGCGTCTCGCGCCGTGAGAGTTCGTCGGTCGGCATTGTTCGGTTTCCTCGTGGAGAAGAGAGCCGCGGGGCGTGGGAGACCAGAACAGAGGTACCCCCGACAGAAGCACGAACCGAGCTTACGATGGGCCACCGATCGCCGAAAGAAAATGGTGATTCAACAGACTCGCATGGATCGAGAGTTCGGTTGCCGCGAGCGAAGTGCTTGTTTGTGCAGACGAAGGGAACCCTTGCGCAACGCAGAGGATCGCCTCGAAGACCCACGCGGGATCACACCGCATCGGGGCGCCGCCTCGCGTTTGCCGCCCGGCCTTCCATCGACAAGGGGCGCGACCGTGCGTGAGGGAGGGAACCCCATCCCGTCGCATGGTCGCGAGAGAATCAGTGTGGGCGAGCGGTGTCGGGGCGGCGCTTTCGCGGATCGACGCTCAGGCGGAGGAGTAGGGAAGGTCGGCGATGGACTGAAGACTGTTCATGTCGGATGCGTTGGCGCGCGCGACGAAAGCCTTCGGCACGACGTCCATGTACCCCGTGATGATCCCCGTGCGATCGGGACTGACCACGCCCTTGAGAAGCGAATAGAGCACGATGAAATGCTGCGTCTCGTCACCCTCGATATTGCCCGCAAGGAAGCGGTTGTTTGCGGACTGGAGGGCTTTCACCGCGCGGTTGTAAGCGATGGCCGCGGCCTTCTCAGCGTTGCACGCGAGTTTGAGTACGTTGGCGACGGAAGGGGTGTAGGTCGACGGGGGGTGAACGCCACCGATGCCTCAGAGACGGGCGTCCCACCGATCGCGCTGATCGTGGTGGCGAGCTGCGCAGCGTGCAGGTGGTGGTGACTTTGCCAGGACATGGCGATGACCGAGAGCACCGTGGCATCCATAGTCCCCGGGTCACCCATGGGAGGCATGCTGAGCGTCGGGAGCGCCGCCGCGTAGGCCTTGATGGCCTGGTACTCTGCGGTGAGGAGGTTGTTGAGGGGAATGATGTCGGGGTTGGGGCCCGCGGGGGCCGCGTCGTCGCCGCAGGCAGCGAGGGTGACGGTGCTGGTGGCGGCGAAGGCGCCGAGGAGTCCGCGTCGGGTGAGGTTCGGAAGGTTGGACATGGTGCTTGCTCCTCTCGATCAGGCCATGGGCAGGGCGACGAAGGCGAAGTCGGGCACGGATGAAAGGTCGGTGGTCTCGCCCGTGATGGCGACGAACGAGCGAGGCGACAACTCGCTCGCCATCGTGGCGGCGGCCATCCCCGGCGTCGCGACGTTCTTGAGGAGCAGATAGATCACGATGAAGTGCTGCGTCTCGACGCCGCCGATGGCCGCGGCGAGCTCCGCGGCGGTCACGTTCGTGAGCGACTTGAGCGCGTTGGTGTACGCGATGGCCGCGGCCTTCTCGGCGTTGCACGCGAGGCGGAGGTAGTTCTGCACCGTGCGGGTGAAGCCCATCGCCGTGGGCGGCGTGAAGATCACCGACGACTGCGAGATGGGCGTGCCCTGGAGGCTCGTGATGAGCCGCGCGAGGCGCATCCCGTGGTCGAGGTGCTGCGAGCGGTAGTGCGTCGCGACGAGGCCCGCGGCGGCGCCGAGACTGCGCGCGGGGTCGTCCATCGCGGGGCTGCCGAAGTAGCCGATGGCGCTGTCGTAGGCCTGCTGCGCCTCGTACTCGGCGCGCAGCAGCGCGTTGAGCACCATGACGTCGGCGGCGCTCTGCGCCTCGGCGTCGCGCGTGACCGCGGAGACGGCCAGCGCCGCGCCAACGCCGGCGAGGAGGGCGGCGCCTCCGCTCAGCGTCTCGCGCCTTGAAAGTTCATCGTTCGACATTGCTCGAGTTCCTCCTGGTGAAGAATCATCGGTCGCGCGCGGAGAGCTCATCGGATCAAGACACCCCGTCGCGGCCGTAACCGGGGCGCATGATGGGCCATCGACCGCCCCGAGGGAACAGAGATTCAACCGTTCTCACACGCGGTTTCAGAACGCGCGCCGCGAGTACGATGCTCGCCGCGGTGCGGATGGTCTTCAGGTGGGCGAAGAGATCGGATCAGGTCGCGCGGGCGCGGCCGTTGGGCGCCGCGGGCGAGGTGCCGCCGGGCGGCGGGGGCTGCTGTCCGGGCTGTCCGGGCTGCTGCGTGAGGTTCACGAAGCGGCCGATGGGGGCGGCCTTGAGCGACACGTCCCACGAGAGGTCGAAGGGCGGATCGACGTTGGCGGGGATGCCGTCCATCGCGGCGCCCATGTCGAGCACCTGATCGAGCTGCTCGTCGTCGAAGCCGAACTCGTGGAGCACGAGGATGTTCGGCGACGACACGATCGCCGCCGCTTCGTCACCGCGAAGGGGGAGCGAGTTGTCCTGCATCCTGCACGCTTGATGGAGCGCCGCGACGAGGTGGTCGTTGATGACCACGCTCGCGACGAGGGGGCCGTACGCGAGGAGCGCGCGCTTGCCGGCCTTGTCCTGGTGGAGCGACACGTCGACGGCGAAGATGCTGTTGGGCAGGTCTTCGGCCATGCGCTTCTCGAACGCGGGGCCCTTGAGACCCGCGCCTTCGAGCTCCTCCGACATGGGGATGCGCACGTGGCGGTCGCACGAGATCGTGGCGAGGAGCGCGGCGCTCTTCCACTGCTCGATGACGAGGGGCTGCTTGTCGTTCGTGGCGCGCTTGAACTCTTCGAGCACGCGGTCGGGGAAGATCCTCGCGGCCACCCACGCGCGGTCGCCGCAGGGGCAGAGCCGCGTGGGGTTCGCGCCCTTCGGGATGTCGTCGCACACGAACTTCAGCTCGCGCTTGAAGTCGGGCGACCCGGGCGGCGCGCGGAAGGGCATCTCCATGAGGTTGATCGGGCGACCCATCGAGCCGTCGGCGCGCTTGGGGTTGAGCTGGAGCCCGTTCATCTGGAAGGTGATGTCAGGCCGCTCGGAGCGCGCCGCGTCGACGTAGCGCTTGATCTCCGAGACGCGCGCCATGGCCTCGCCCACCGCAGCGGCCGTGGTCTCCGTGAGGAACCACCCGAGGTGCGCCGCGCCGAGCGCCACGATCGCCATCTCGACGGGCCAGCGGAACTCGCCCGCCGTCGCGATGACCACCCCGCCGCCCTGCTGCTCCTGCCACTGGAGCGCGTTGCGCTCGAGCTGAGCCTCGACGAGCTTGCGCACCACCGCGCGGTCGAGCACCACGCCGGCGCGGAGCTCTCCCTTCGCGATCTTCTCCGCGTGCTCGTACGCCCACGCGGGGAACGACGGCCCCTGCGGCATCGGCGCGATCTGCGGCAGAAGCGTCAGCGGAATGCCCTTCTTGCCCACGGCCGCCTCGGGGGGCAGCTCGAGAGCTTCCACGGCGCCCACTTCGGCGATCTTCTCGTTGAGCCCGACGTTGTCCTTCGGACCGGCCCAGAGCCAGTAGCCCTTCTCGGCCTCGACGACGACCTCTTCGCCCGCCGCGGCGCGCGAGAGGATGTCACGCCACGTCTCCGCGAGCGTGAGGTGCCTGCCGAACTGCTGCTGCACCGCGGACTCTTCGAGCGCCACGGACTCCGACTCGACCCCGTCGAGGGGCGCCTTGAGCACGCGGAACGAGATCGTCGCGCCGTCGGTGAAGGGCACCGCGCCCGCGTCGGGCGAGAGCGCCTCGACCACGAGCTCCGCGCCCGAACCCGGCATGGCCTTGATGAAGCGGACCGCACACACGCGGCGCGGCGTCGCCTCGGGGTCGGGGGTCACCTTGCCCGTGCGCTGATCGGGCTGCGGAGGGAGCACCTTCGCGCCGCAGCGGCAGAGGCCCTTCCACGTGGGGACGGTGCGGCGAGGGTCCTGCGGATCGCGGCGGTTCTCGCTCGGATCCTCGGCGGCGGGGAGCGGCGGAGGGTTCTTGAAGATCTCTTCGACGAAGCGCTGGAGCTCGCTCGCGTTGCGGTAGCGAGGCTGGCCCTGAGGGCCCGCGTACGGAGGATCAGGGAACCCGAGGATCGTCGCGCCGAGGAGCCCGCACTTCGGGCAGGCGCCGACCACGTGAGCGGTATCGATCGGGAGCGGGGCGCCGCGGGTGATCTGCGTACGCTGGCCGCGCGCGCTGTCGAGGGACCTGCGGACGGCCGCGGAATCAACGGTCTCAGCCATCGAAAACATCTCCAATCCGTGTGTGGTAACGACGGGGGCGCGGACGATACAGGGTTTCGCCGACCGGCGCGAGCCCTGAACGTCAGCTCCGAAGTGCGGTGTATCTACGGGGATTGAGAGGCGAGGAGGGGTGTCGCTGGCGGGCGGTGCGAGGCGCGGGCTGCGTCGATCAGCCGCTGCGGCAGACGCCGTCGACGCAGGCCTGACCCGCGGCGCACTCCGAGGCGCTGCCGCAGTTCGAGAGCACCTCGTTGTTGGTCTGGCAGAAGCTCTGGCTCGTGCCGAGGTACCGGATCGGCGCGCAGTTGCGGTACTGCACGTCGGTGCGCAGGCACTCATCCGCCGAGGCGCAGGGGCGGCGGCAGACGCCGTCGAGGCAGCGGCTCCCCGAGGCGCACTGCGCGTCGGTGGTGCAGAAGGGCTGGCGGCGCGTGTCGACCACGCAGAGGCCCGCGCTGCAGAAGCGACCGGCGCCGCACTCGGCGTTGGTGGCGCAGCGCGCGTAGCAGGTCGAGTTCACGCAGGTGCGAGAGGCGCCGCAGTCGGCGTCGTGCACGCACTCGCCCGCAGGCGCATCGACGCAGACGCCGTCGGCTCCGCAGCGCTGTCCGGTGGGGCAGGGCGACGTCGCCGAGCAGGCCGCGCGGCACTGCTGGTTCACGCAGACGCGACCGGCGCCGCACTGCGAGCTGAAGCGGCAGGTGTCCGAGGGCGCCGTGCAGAGTCCGCCGACGCAGAGCTGCCCGCCCGTGCACTGCGAGCTCGCCGTGCAGGGACACGTCGCGGAGACGCCCGAGCAGACGGGGCGCACGCAGGCGCCGTTGATGCACTCGGTCCCGCTGGCGCAGTCGGTGTTCGCGCGGCACGCGGTCGAGACCGGCGTGGGCGTGGTCTCCGTGGGGGCGAGGCACATCCCGCGGACGGTGGCGGTGGCGCCGCGGCACACCCAGCCCTGGAGGCAGTCGGCGTCGGTGGCGCAGCCCGTCACGCAGCCCGCGCTCGTGCAGGTCTGTGACGCGGCGCACTGGCTGCCCGCGCCACAGGTGTTGCGCGCGGGCGGAGGCACGGCGCGGCATCCGACGCCGTCGCAGTAGTAACAGCCGTTGGCGTCGCAGTAGTAGTCGTCGCTCGAGCATCCCAACGCGCCCGCCGCAAACGCCAGGGACAGAAACGCGAGGGCCTTCGTGGTGTAGGAGATCGAACGAGTGCGCATGGTCATCGCCTCCGCCTTGGTCATTTCGCGATCCTCTATGACAGAACCGTGCCACGAGTGTCCAGCCACCCGCCAGCGCACCCGCGCGCTTCGCGAGGCCATCGCGGGAATCTCTCGTGAACGTGGCTTCACAGCGCGCTCGTGAACCGCGACATCGGCGCGCGCGCCGGGATACGATCCCCGACGTCGTGAAGGTTGTACCCGGTGTGTTTCTCCTCGCGCTGACCTCTTGCGCCACGGGCGGGAGCGTCTCCGCGCCTCGGGCCGCGGCCCTCGCGTTCGCCGCCGCCGCGGAGCGGGGTGACACCGCGGCGCTCCACCAGATGCTCCCCGCGCGTGTGAGAACCGCGGAGCGCGCAGAGGCTTTCTCCGCGCGGCTCTCGGGCGATCGCGTCGAGCTCGCGGCGCTCGGACGCTCGGTGACGCAGACCCTCGAACAGCGCGGCGCGATCAGGGTCGACGTGGCGCTGCGTGATCGCGTGTCGGTCCCCGTGCTCGATGATGAGTCGGGGTGGCGCCTCGAAGATCCGGGGATCACCCCGACCGCGGCGATCGGCGCGCAGGGGATCGTCGGTGCGCGCGCGGCGGTGCGTGCGCTCCATGTGGCGCTCCTTCGGCACGGACCGGGCGCGTGGGTGCGATCGCTCTCTGCGCGGGCGAGGGGAAACGTCACCGCCGAGGTGGCCGCCCTCATCGAGGCCACCGAAGACCCCACGGCGCTCGAATACACCAGCGCCCCCGCGATGGTTCGCTTTCGGCTCCCCGACGCGAGGTGGCTGGTGGTGGTCTTCGAAGGAGACGCGTGGCGCGTCGACGGCGTGAGAGATCCCGAGTAGGTGATCGTCAGGGTGTGGGCGCGGGCTTCGGCGCGTCGCCGTTCTCGTCCGCCGCGCGCTTCGACCGCACGCGCGAGAGCATCGAGGGGACGTGCTCTCCGAGCGACCTTCCCCAGCGCCAGCCCGCCACGCGCTCGGCTTCTTGATAGCGTCGCGCCACGACCACGGCCATGCGATCACGGAGCGCCGTGAGCTTCGCGAGGGCCTCGGCCTTCTCTCCCCGAGGACGTCCGCCCGTGGGCGTGAGCGCGTCGAGGAGTTCCTCTCCGAGCGCGGCGGCTTCCTTGATCTGCGCGGCGGTCACGGCGGTCTTGCCGCGGACCTTCACAGCGTTGCGACGAAAGAGCGACGCGAGGTCGACGCAGTCCTGCGCGATGTCGAACCAGCCGCGTCCGGCCTTGATGCTCGCCACTTCGGCGGCGTCGAACACGCCCGCGTCGACCAGCGCATCGGCGGCCTTGAGCAGCACGCGACGGATCTTCGACGACAGGGCGAACTTCGTCCGCAGGTCAGGACGCTTGATGACCACCTGCTCCACGCGTCGCGCCACGAAGGCCAGCGCCTTCGCCGACTCGGTGCAGCGCTCGATGCGTGAGAAGTCGACCTTCGGCGCGCTCGGGTCGCCCTCGATCGCAGCGCGCTCCTTCATCAGCGCGGCGATGCCCTCGCGGACGTTGTGAACCACCAGCGTGGCGCTCCCGCTGAAGGGCTTCACGTCGCGCTCGTCGACGGCCTCGGCCTCCGCGGTGAACTCCGCGAGCGCGGCCTCACCGCCCGCGAGGTCTTCACCGTCGGCGCCCTCCTCGATCACGGGCTCCTCGGTCTTCACCGCCATCGGGCGCATCGACCCGCTGGTCTTCTTCTTCTCATCCGGCTTCGCCGCCGTGGCGCTCTTTCTCTTCATCGTCGGCCTCCATTCCGGGCAGCGCTGTGCCGCCCTCCTGCTCCTTTCAACGGCGTCCCCCTCGAAGAGTATGAGCGCACACTTCGAATCGCGTTCAGACCCCGTCGCGGTCTGTTCCGAACACAGGGCGCGAGGGATCGAACACGCGGCCCGTCTGTGACGCACACACGCCCGGCGCATCGGAACGCGCTCACCGACTGTGGTGCACACCCGCGCGAGGCTCCGCGATCCTCCGCGCGAGTCTCGGTCACAGACCGGACGCGCATCGGAGCCCGCGCCGTGCGTCTCGTTCAGACTCCCGGGGGGTATCTCGATGGGGTCGCGAGATAGAGCTGAAGCGACTTTTCGACGCGCGCTTTGCGTCGCGGCGGGCTGAAAGCCCGCGGCACCAGGGCAACGCCGGTGCCCGCCCTTGAAGTCCCGCTTCGCGGAGCTCTCGACTGGGAGTCCGCGAAGCCGCTTGAGCCGGGGCTGCGGGCGTTCTCCCTGCCGCGGGCTTTCAGCCCGCGGCCGCAACAGCAGCGCTTCGACAAGGGGTTTTGACCCGATTTCGCCGCCTGTGGGGGGGATCTCGATGGGGGCGCGAGTCTGCGCTCAGGGAGCCGACGGCAGCACGAGCACCACTTCGACTCTGTCGTCGCGCGTGCCGCCCGTCTCGATCGCGTGGAGACCCTGCGATTGCAGTCTCTCGGTCGCGATCCCGGCGTGGCGAAGCGCGTCCGCAAGCGCAGTGGCCTGCGCCGTGGCGAGCGTCTCGGCGGGCGCCCGCTGCGGACCTCCCACGTAGACCTCGACGCGCACCCTCGCGTCGCGATGCGCGGCGAGCACACGGGCCAGCGTCTCGACGCGTGCGTGACGTGGGCGCCAGCCGCGGTCCCGCGAAGAGCCCGCGCAGCACCGCGATCACGCCGCGCGCGTCACGCCTCGGGTCGAGCCCGCCAGCCTCCGAGCAGAGCCTGGAGCGCGGCGCCGTCGGTGCCTCCCTCCGCGGGATGCGCGTCTCGCGTTCCCTGGAGCAGACGTTCGGCGCTCGCGTACGCGGCGCCCGCGGCCGAGAGCGTCTGGCTCGCGTCGGGGGCGTTCGAAGCGCGCTCCGCCGCCTCGATGCGCTGCCGCACCTCCGCCACGCGTGGAGCCTCCGCCCCGAGCATCACCGCCGCCGCCACGAAGAGCTCCGCCTGCTGACGAAGCTCCGCCGCGGCGTTGCGGCGTTCGGGCGCGGCGACGCCGTTGGGCGCGGTCGCGGCCTGGCGGGCCCTCGCGGTCGCCCTCCGCGCCTCGATCATGCGCGTGACCTCGGCCTCGATGTCGTGGCTCTCCTGTTCGGCGCGGGCCACGTCGGCGTCGATCTCGACGCGCTGACGCTCCGACTCCTCGACGCGACGCCTCGCCCGGGCTGCGTCGGCCACGGCCTCGGCGCGTTCGAACACCAGCCTCGCCTCGGCCGAGAGGTCGTCGCGCTCCGCGTCGGTCGCAGCCTCTCTCGCGCGCTGCACCGCGTCGATCCTCACGCGAACGCGTCGGGCGCGTCACGGGCCACCTCGCGCGCCGCGGGCGACGACATCATCCGGTCGAGCGCCGCGATCGAGGGACGCACGGGCTGCTGACCCGCACAGCCGAACACCAGCACCAGTGAGATGAGGCGCTTTCATCGCGCAGCCTCCGCGGCGGCATCGGAGACACGCGCGGCCGAGCATCTGCGTCGGGCGGGAGGGAGCGCGTAGGTCGGCGGCCTCGTCGCCGCGTTCGGCACAGGGAGGCGCTCCTCGGCATGCTCCAGTGCGGCGCGGGCCTGCGTGCGTCGCTCGGTGGAGGCCACCACGGCGCGCTCTCGCTCCGCGGCCGTGGCGTTCGCGCGCAGCGCCTCGACACGCGCGCGGAGCACCCTGGCGAGGAGCTCGATGCGTCGGGCGCGGGCGCGAACGGCGCCGGGGTCGCGGTGATGCTCTGCCTCGACCATCTCGGCGGCCCAGGTCTCGGCGCGGTCGGTGATGTCGGCCACCGCGGCGCGCTCGGCGTCGGTGAGGGTGAGCTCACGCGCGGCGGCGGTCACGGGGGTGATGTTCCGCTCGATGGCCTCGCGGGGCGTCGGGCGGCGGCTCTGCGCGAGGGCGGGGGCCACGGCGCACACGGCGAACGCCGCGAACGCTGCGGCGCGGAGGCTCTTCGAGAGGCGGTGCATCGGTGGGGCGGCACCTTGCGCTGGCCGTCGCGCGCCGTCAACGGCCACGGAGCGACGCGCCGGGTCGCGTGGTCTGTCGTTGAAAAGCGACCCCGCGAGGGGGTACGGTCGCGGCCCTTCCCGTGATCGAGCGCGTCGCGCAGCACCAGAGTCGCTTTCGCACGCCGGGCCTCGGGCCCGACACCCGCGGCGTCGCGCTCGGTCCCCTCGGGATCGTGCTCGTGCCCAGCCTCGAGCGCCTCGTGGCGTTCCTGCGGGCCGCGGGAGAGGAGGGCGCGCTCGACGAGCTCCTCGACTCGCTGCGCATCGTGCAGGTGATCTCGCCGCTGCGTACCCGCGAGATGGTCGTCGAGGTGCAGGCGAGCTCGTCGCACCGAATGGATCGCCTCGCCGCCATCGCGCGCCTCGTCGGCGCGATGGTGTTCACGGGCTCGGGGCGGCACTTCGTGAAGTACCGCGACGCGCAGGCGCCCTTCGGCTACGACATCGCGCAGCTCCTTGATGACCCCGGCGACCTCGGGCTCTACCACGACCGCTTCGCGCAGCCCTACCGCATCGACAAGGAGATCGGCCTCCGTGACCTCCTCCTGAGGCTCGCGCCGGTGGCCGTTCCGCGCGCCCGGATGGAGAGCCCTCGCACGCTCTACGCGCTCGTGCGCACGGGCCTCGGTGACGCCGTGGTGGGCTACCTCGCGCGCTGGGCCTGCCCCGCCCGCGTCGCCGTCGTCGAGTGGCAACGGGGAGGAACCTCCGACGTGGTCGAGCGCGCGTGGCTGTTGCAGCTCACGCAGCCCGCGCAGCGGTTCACGAACCTCCTCCGCTCGCTCCCGGGGATTCGACTGTTCGTGCCCGACGGAGACCGCGCCGTGGTGGAGTTCGGCTACCGCCACCCGATCCCGCTGTCGTCGTGCGCGCCCCTCTTCGGCAGCGAAGAGATGGTGCTCTTTCGCGCGGGCGGAGACGGCGCCGTCACGCTCCCGTCGCGGCCTCCCTTCGTCGACGTGCAGACGGTGACGAGCCTCGTGGCGACGTCGCCCGCCACGGTCGAGAACGTCAAGACCACGGGTGTGATCGGGAGCTTCTCGCTGCCGCTGAAGCTCGTCCCCACGGGGTCTGCGCCGAGGCGCGTGGCCGCCGCGGTGATCCCGCTGGCGGAGCAGGACACGCTCGGGCGCATGCTCTCGGTGCTCCCGCCCGCGATGCTCAACCGCGTGCACGTGGCCTTCACCGAGTCGACGATCTACCTCTACGGCCACGATGCCGCTTCGGTGGTTCCGCTCGGGGTGCTCTACGAAGACCTCGGCGACAACGTGCTCGTGCCGCTCGGGTGGGGCCTGTCTCCGCCCATTCCGCCCGACGTGTTGCGCCAGCTCTCGCGGGCGCCGGGAGACGCGCGGCTCTTCGTGACGGGCGATCGAACGCCGATCACGTCGATCCCGCAGAGTGCGTTTGTGCCTGCGACGCGGGTGCTGCTCGGTGAGGTGCCGGTCTTCGAAGACGCGCTCATCGCGCCGCCGCTCGACGCCGACCTCCCGCTGCCCGACCTGTGGCCCACGCCGCCCGGGGTGCTCTCGGCGCTGATGGCGCCGGGCGCGCGCGGCGAGCTCCCTCCGGCTCGCACGTCTCCCGCGCAGCTCGACGCGACGAACGACCCCGAGCAGGGAGGGGCGGCGCCGGGTGGCTGACTTCGGCTCCTATCACGAGTTCGTGTCGCGCTTCGTCGGCCCGCTCGTGATGGGAGGCCGCGTCGAGGTGCGAGACCTCATCGGCCCCGGCGTGCTCAACGTCTGGATGCGTCCGCCGGACCTCGACGCGACGCTCGTGACGAAGATCGTCGACACGCTGCGTTCTCAGCTCGCCAAGCAGGGCCCCGTGGGCACCATCACGGGCCTCCCCCTCGATGCGCTCGCGCTCGCGGCCGTGTGGCACAACCTCCTCTCGATGACGCACCCCGAAGCGAAGGGTCGCACGGCGATGCGCAAGAAGGCCCGACAGTGGAGCATCACGATGCTCGACTGGGCCGGGGTCGCCCACACGCGCGCCGAGGTCACGCTCCGACACGGCGTGCTGGGCGGGCTCGCGAGGCTTCGACGGATCGATACGCACGTCACGTTCTGGGCGGGCTACGCGGACTTCGTGGGCGTGTCTCCGCCCTCTGCGCTGGTGGCGTGGCCGAAGCTCCGCCGCGTGCGCGAGGACAAGACCTCGGTGCCCATCATGGACCTCCTCGGCGCGCTGGAGAGCGACGACCACGACGAGGCGACGGACCTCCTCGGCGTCGCGCGCGCGGCCCTGGCGCTCTCGCCGCTCACGGACCTCTCGCTCGCCGATCGCCCGCCCTCGATGGCCTTCGCGTGGGGGCAGCCGGGCGTCAACGCGCTCGCCGATCGCGCGCTCCGCGGCGCGGCGCAACGCATGCTGCTCTCGCGCGGAACAGCGGCGCTGCGCGCGGTGGAGCAGGCCACGCTGACCGCGGCGAAGGGCGAGCTCCCCGAGCGCGCGGCGAAGCTGCTCCTGCGCTTTCACCTGGAGCTCGCGCTGACCGAGGCGATGTCGTCGCGGCCCTCGACGCAGGAGCCTCGCGCGCAGGGCGCCCAGGGGTCGTCGGGGCCGTCGCAGCCGTCGTCGTCGCTGGCGTCGCAGCCTCTGGCCTTCGACGCGTACGCGCGTCTCGGATATGCGCGCGTCGCTGAGATCACGGGGCTCTCGCCCGCGGTGGTGCAGCGCGCGCTGCCGCTCGATCCCAACCGTCCGCTACCGAAAGATCCGCCCTCGGCGCCGCTCCTGAAGTGCGCCGGGGCCTTGGAGGTCCGCTCGTGACTACTGCCCTCGTCCAGAGGCTCCGGGCGATGGCCCGCGCGCTCGAAGCACAGTTCCTCGGCAAGCAGGAGACCGTGCGGCTGATGGTGCTCTCGGTGCTCGCGGGAGAGCACATCGCGCTCATCGGTCCGCCCGGCACGGCGAAGAGCGCCCTGGTGCGCACCTTCGCGCGCTCCATCGACAGCACGTACTTCGAGTACCTGCTCACGCGCTTCACCGAGCCCAACGAGCTCTTCGGGCCCGTGGACATCCCCGCGTTCCGTCAGGGCACGTACCGCCGACGCACCGAGGGGATGATGCCCGAGGCCGAGGTGGTCTTCCTCGACGAGATCTTCAAGTCGAACAGCGCGATCCTCAACTCGCTGCTCACGATCTTGAACGAGCGGAAGTTCAACAACGGCGGCACGGTGGTCGACGTGCCCCTGCTCTCGGTCTTCGGCGCTTCGAATGAAGTCCCCGCCGACGAGAGCCTCCAGGCGATCTTCGACCGCTTCCTCCTGCGGGTGCGCAGCGAGCACCTCGACGCGTACCACTTTCAGGAGCTCATCAACCGCGGCGTGCAGCTCGAGCTCGAGCGCTTCGCCGATCGCCCGCCGCAGGAGCCCTTCCTCTCGACGAAGGACATCCTCGGCGCGCGCGCCGACATCGCGGCCCGCATGACCATCAGCGACGAGCTCATGGCGACGTACAAGTCCCTGGTCTTTCAGATCAGGGCCGAGGGCGTGTCGCTCTCCGACCGTCGCGTGGTGAAGCTCCTGAAGCTCATGGCCGCGAGCGCGTACTTCGACGGCCGCCCCGCCGCGGACATCTCCGACCTCTTCATCCTCAAGCACACGTGGAACACGCTGGAGCAGGCCGAGATCCTCGACGGGATCGTGGCCCCTGTTCTCGACGGCTGGTTCCGCCAGCACCCCGAGGCGCGCCGCGCGGGCGGCATGGAGGTCGGCCTCGACGCGCTCCTCGCGGAGGTGCAGCGGATCAAAGGGGTGCTCACCTCGGGCGCGCCCATCAGCGACCTTCAGCTCTTCGCGCACATGCGGGCCCTCGGTGAGATCAAGGCCGCGCTCCAGTCGCTCGCGACGGACCCCGCGCGGCGCGCCCTCACGGAGCTCGATCAGCTCATGGACCACGTCTTTCGTTCAGGTCGGATGACGGGCTGACGACGCGCCGGGTGCGCACCCTCCGCGGTGCGAATCTCGGGGCGTTCGGGCTGCGATCTCGTCTACGATGCGCCGTCGACGGGCGGCACTGCGAATCACGTCCGTCGTGAAAGGAACGTCCATGAGCACCCAGAAGCGCCGCGCTCCGGCCGCGCCCGAGAAGCCGTCACGGGTCATCCTCGACGCGCTGCCCTTCGACCCCTCGGACGCGAAGCTCCCGCGGCTCCAGCGGCTCTTCGGCGTGCAGCTCGATCGTGCGCGCAAGGCCCTCCTGGCGAGGCCCGCGGTCGAGGCGAAGGGCGCGGACGCGCTGCGCGGTCACTGCCTCTACAAGGCCAACCTGCGCACGCCCCTCTTCATGCTCGAAGGGCTCTCGCGCGTGATGCTGGGCATCGGCGGCGACGAGGAGGTGTTCGAAGAGCTCCTCCACGACGTGAAGATCATCGAGGACGTGCTCGGCGAGGTGGACTTCTGGTGGGTGGTGCTCGAGAAGGGCACCGCGTGGGAACTCCCCGCGGAGTTCCTCGCGTACGCGCGGGATCACCACCAGGTCGCGTGCGGTCGGCTCATGGGCTGGCTCGAAGCGCGCGCCTGGGTCGATCACCGCTATCTCCCCGAGGAGGGAGACGTGAAGCTCCGGGTGCACCGCATGGGGCGCACCCTCGCCGACGTCTCGTGGCCGTCGCCGCGCAAGGAGCGAAAGCTCGTCGCGGAGTTCCTCCACGAGAAGGTCCGCGCGACGGAGAAGATCGCCCACGAGCTCGACCTCAGCGACGTCGAGCACGGCCTTCACGAGCTTCGCCGACGGCTCCGCTGGCTGAGCATCTACGCCGCCGCGCTCGACGGCGCCGTGCAGCTCGATCACGCCGCCAAGCCCCCGCGCAACTGGAACCGCTACCTCACGCCCGCGGTGGTCAACAACCCCTTCAACGACCTCCCGAAGGGCGACGGGAGCATCAAGCCCGTGCTCCTGCCCGCGCCGCTCTTCTACGCCCTGAGCTGGACGATCGCGGAGCTCGGTGCGCTGAAAGACCGCGCCCAATGGACCGAGACCGTCACGCACGGCCTCGAAGCCGTCGGCGTGGCGGGCGTGAAGCCCAAGAAGTGGCTCGGCGACCTCACGCTCGAAGCGCGCGAGGCGGGCAAGCAGGCCGCGGCCATCGCAGAGAAGACGCTCTTCGAAGACAAGCTCCTCCAGCGTCTCGGCGAGGCGCTCGAAGCGCAGGGCTGATACCGCCGTCCCACCAGACCCGGGCGATTGCGTGGATGCGCCGGGGTTCGGCGTGGGAGGTCGAAGTTTGGTTGGCAGCGCGGATGCGCCGGGGTTCGGCGTGGGAGGTCGATGTGGGGTCTGGCAGCGCCGATGGCGAAGCGCCGGTGGCGGATGCTCGATGCGCCTCACCCCGGGCAACTGAAGGGTGGTCGCTCCCTTCGGGAGCTACAGGTGATCCGCAAGCGAACGGGGCTCTTGCGTGCGTCGCAACCTCTCAGGTCACACGCTTGCGCCTGCAACAGCGCGAATGTCGTTTCAGATCGTCCAAGCAGCAACGGCCTCTGCGCGTCGTGCAGCTCGAAGGGAGCGACCACCCTTCAGTTGCCCGGGGTGAGGCGCATCGAGCATCCGCCACCGGCGCTTCGCCATCGGCGCTGCGCCAGACCCCACATCGACCTCCCACGCCGAACCCCGGCCCATCGGCGCGGCAGACCCCGCATCGACCTCCCCACGCCGAACCCCGGCCCATCGGCGCCTTGGACTACATCGACCTCCACGCCGAACCCCGGCCCATCGGCGCGGCCAGACCCCACATCGACCCCCCACGCCGAACCCCGGCGCATCCACGCAATCGCCCGGGTCTGGTGGGACGACGGGATGACACGGTCTCAGCCCGAGGTGCCGCCCTCGGGCCGGGCGAGCGCGAGGAGTTCCTCACAGCGTCGGACCACCTGCATCGGGGTCCGCTCGTCGTCGAGGAGCGCCTTGAGCTCGTCGGGGCCGAGGAGCGGCAGCACCGCGGCCACCACGGAGGGCGGCGCCGTGGGGTTCATCGCGAGGGCGCGTCGCACGGCGGGTCGCAGCGACCAGCGCGGGTTGGCGAAGACCTTCGAGAGCACCTCGGGCACGCCCGGTCGACGGGTGCAGAGGCGCACCACGTCGGGCTCCGTGAGCCTGGGGTTCTGGAGCAGGAGCGCGATCACGTCGGGGTGGGGATCGCGGAGCACGCGGTCGAACATCCGTCGGTCGGGCTTGCGCGCGAGGCTCTTGCGCTCGCCGAGGGTGAGGGGTCTCCCGCGGCCGTAGTCGGGGACGCGAGGCTCCTCGGCGGTGTCGTCGACAGAACTCATCCCGTCGAGCACGGCGCGCTGGCGATCGGGCGTGGCCGTGAGCGCGACCTGGAGCGACAGGAGCGCGACGCGGGCGCTGAGGTCCCCCGCGGAGGAGCGGGCGGTGAGGGCGTCGAGGGCCTCTCGGAGCTCGTCGTCGGAGACCGGGGCGATGAGCGAGCGGAAGAGGGTCGCGCGCATCGCGGGGTCCGTCAGGGTGGCGGCGTGGCGGCAGAGCCGTTCGGCGAGCGAGGACGTCATCGCGAGGCGTGGAGTGTGGCACGAACGGGGGCGTCGTCGCGCGAGGCAACACCCTTGACCGACGGCGCGGAGGGGGAGATACCCGTAGCGGCAAAGCGCTTTGAAGGCACACGATCCCCACAACGACTCTCGAAGGTCGCGTCGCACACGATGAGCAGCAACGGCCAGACGCCCGCACAGCCCGAAGCCCGGATCGTCAAGAGGTACAGCAACCGGAAGCTCTACGACACGGTCGAGAGCCGCTACGTGACGCTGCCGCAGATCGCCGAGCTCGTTCGCAAGGGCGAGGACGTGCGCATCATCGACAACAACACCAAGGAGGACCTCACGAGCGTCACGCTCGCGCAGATCCTCTACGAGGAGGAGCGCAAGCAGAGCAGCACGCTGCCGCTCACGACGCTCAAAGACCTGCTCAACACGGCGCGCGAGCGGGTGATGTCGACGCTGCCTCCGGTCGCGCGGTTCATGAACCGCGACGCCGAGAAGACCGACGAGGCGCCCCCCGAGGAGGCGCCCCCGGAGCCGCCGCCGGCGCCCGAGCCGGTCGCGGCGGAGGAGCACGCCGCGGCGAAGGAGCCCGGGAGGGTCCAGCAGTTCTTCGAAGGGTCTCGCGTGGCGTTCGACCAGTGGCAGCACGAGGCCGACAAGCGCATGAAGACCTTCTGGGAGGGGATCAACCCCACGAGCCAGATCCAGGCGCTCCAGACCGAGATGCGGAGGTTGCAGCAACGCGTCGAGGCGCTCGAGGCGCGGATCGAAGTGCTCGAAGAAGAGACCTCCGGGCGCGCCCCGAAGCCCGAGCGACCCGCTCCGTCGGGCAACGCGGAATAGGTCGGGCCCTTGCGCGAGTTCCTCATGATGCTTCTCTACGGCGTCACCTGAGGTCCAATGAACGCAGCCGATCCCCAACGTAGACGTCGCTTCGAAGCCGAAGTGCTCCCCCACCTCGACGCGATGTACCGCACCGCGATGAGGCTCACGCGCAACCCAAGCGACGCTGACGACCTCGTGCAGGACAGCGTCATCAAGGCCTACCGCTTCTTCGACTCCTACGAGACGGGGACGAACGTGCGGGCGTGGCTGCTCAAGATCCTCACGAACCTCTTCTTCTCGAAGCACCGTCGGACCTCGCTCGAAGGCAGCGTGGCCGCGATGGGCGCGACGGACCCGGTCTCCGACGGGTGGATGAGCGCCGCGTCGGTGAACCCGAGCCGCGAGCCCGAGCGCATGGTCGAGAAGCCGCTCATCGAGGCCGCCGTGGCGCGCGCGCTCGAAGACATCCCGGAAGATTTTCGCACGGTGATGGTTCTCGTAGATGTCGAAGGGATGACGTACCGCGAGGTCGCAGACGCGATGGGGTGCCCGATCGGGACCGTGATGTCGCGCCTCCACCGGGCTCGCAAGGCCGTCGCCCAAAAGCTCGGGATCCATCACGAGAAGGCGTCCGATGCCGAGGAGAGCGTCGTCTCTCTCGACGCGTGGCGGCGCCGCAAGGAGTGTCTGGGATGACGTTCGGGTGCGACGAGGCGAGGCGGTGGCTCGACGCGTGGGTAGACCACGAGCTCGATCCGAGCGCCGCCGTGCACGTCGAGGCTCACCTCGCGCGATGCGGCTCATGCCGCGCCGAGGCTGATGACCTCAAGGCGCTCAAGCGCGCGCTCGCGGGGCTCCGCGAGGAGTGCGCGCCGACGGCGCTTCGGTTCAAGATCTCAGCGGCCCTCGAGGCCTGCGATCACGCGCAGGAGGTCGAACAGAGCGCGCAGCGGAGAAAGAAGCACGCCCTGGGCTTCGCCATCACCGGCGCGGCCCTCGCGGGCGCGGTGCTCGCCACGGGGCACCGCACGACCTCGCCGGCCCTCGAGGCGGGCGTGCTCCCGGTGGTCGAAGACGTGGCGCAGCGCCACGCGCGGGAGCTGCCCGCGGAGGTCGCCGCGAGCGATCCCACGCAGGTGGCGCAGTGGTTCCGCGGCAAGATCGACGTGCCCGTGCGGCCGGTGCAGTTCCGCGGCGTGCCCGCGCGGCTCCTCGGCGCGCGCATCTCGAACGTGCAGAACCAGATGGCCGCGGCCCTCTACTACGAGGTCGGCGGCCGACGGATGACCCTCTTCGTCTTCGACGGCAACCTCGTGCGCGCCGACATGAACGAGCAGGAGCTCCGCGGGCACCACTACGTGACCGCGTCGTCGCACGGGTACACCGTCACGATGACCGAGCAGCAGGGCGTGGCCTACGCCATCGCGAGCGACCTCCCCGCGCAGGAGACCATTCGCATCGTGCAGAGCGTCGAGCTGCGCTGACGCGCGCCCGCTTCAGACCCCTCGCGCGCCCGACACACAGGCCGCGCTCCCCGAGAAAAACAGCGCATCGAGAAGGCCCTCGCGGGGAACGTCCGCGAGCGCCATCGCGCGCGTGTCGACGAGCGTGTCTGGCGTCCACGACGTGGCGTGCGCGTCGAGGTCGGCGTCCCACCCGCACGCGAGCGCGCCGTGAACGCTCGCGTCGAGGAGGAGCTGCTCCGCGGGCGTGCGGTCTCCCTCGGGCGCGAAGGTGACCCTGCGACGGAGCCGCAGTCTCTCGTGCGACTCGAGGGCGCGTGCCTCTTCGATGGGGTCCGTGATGACGTGCGAGTCGATGCCCGTGCAGAGCCGCACGCCCGCGGCGCGCAGGGCCGAGAGGTCCGCGAGGCCGTCTCCGAGGTCGCGCTCCGTCGTGGGGCACACGCACGCGAACGAGCGCGCCTCACCGAGCAGCCGGGCCTCGTGCGCGAGGAGGTTGGTGGCGTGCACGGCGACGAAGCGCGCGTCGAGCACGCCGAGCTCCGAGAGCAGTTCTACAGGGCGGCGCTTGTGCTCCGCGAGGCACTCGGTGATCTCTCCCTCGACCTCGGCGACGTGCATGTGAAAGGGCATCGCGTGCTTCGTCGCGTAGTCGTGGAGCGCCCTGATCCACGACGCGGGCACCGCGCGGACCGAGTGCGGCGCGACGCCGATCCGCACGCGCGCATCGCGCGACCACTTCGAACGGAGCGCGTCGAGGTCGTCGAGCACGCGGCTCACCGACGCGTCGCAGAAGCGCCGCTGCGCCCCCTCGGGCTCGCGCCCTGCGCCCGCGCGGGCGTAGGCCGTTCGAAGCAGGGTGATGCGCAGCCCCGCGTCGAGTGCGGCTTGAATCACCGCGTCGGCGAGGACGGTGCGGTCTTCGTAGGGCGCTCCCCCCGGCTGGTGGTGCACGTAGTGAAACTCGCCCACGGCCACGACGCCCGCGCGGCGGAGCTCTTCGAAGGCCCTGCGCGAGATGGCGCCGATGGACTCCGGCGTGAGCCCGTCGGCGACGCGGTACATGGCCTCGCGCCACGACCAGAAGCTCCCCGTGTCGCGCGGGGCGCGCTGCGTCGAGCCTCGGAGCGCGCGCTGAAACGCGTGCGAGTGCGCCGTGACGAGGCCCGGCAGCACCATCGTGTCGCCTTCGAAGGAGACGAGCGGTCGCATGTCAGACCTCGAGCACGATCTTGCCGAAGGCCTCGCGACCTTCGAGCGCCCGATGCGCCTCGCGCGCCGACGAGAGCGGGAGCACGCGGTCGACGATGGGCCGCAGCGCGCCGCGCTCGACGTGGCGCACGATGTCGAAGAGCGTCGCGCGTCGACCCATCGTGCTCCCGAGCACCTGCACGTTGCGGAAGAAGATCTGACGCAGGTCGAGCTCGGGCTTGAAGCCGCTCGTGGCGCCGCAGGTGACGACGCGCCCTCCGCGGCCCGCGGCGAGCACGCTCTTGGTGAAGGTCTCGCCGCCCACGTGCTCGATCACCACGTCGACGCCGCGCTTGTCGGTGCGCTTGCGCACCTCCGTCACGAAATCGCTTGTGGTGTAGTTGATCGCGGCCTCGGCGCCGAGCGAGCGCGCGCGCTCGCACTTGGCGTCGGTGCCCGCGGTGGCCCACACGCGCGCCCCGAAGAGCCGCGCGATCTGAATGGCCGCCACGCCCACGCCGGAGCCCGCGCCCTGCACGAGCACGATCTCGCCGGGCTTCACCTTCGCGCGATCGACGACCATCTGCCACGCGGTGAGAAAGGTCAGCGGAATCGCCGCGGCCTCGGTGAAGGGCAGCGATCCCGGGTACGGCAGCACGTTGGCCGCGGGGACGTTGAGGAGCTCGACGTAGCCGCCCTGCGTGTTCTCGCCCAGGATGCGGTACTGCGGGCAGAGGTTGTCGTCGCCGTCGAGGCAGCGCTCGCAGACGCCGCACGAGACGCCCGGCGCGACGAGCACGCGCTGACCGATGACGGCGTTGGTGACGCCCGCGCCGACGGCGTCGACCTCGCCCGCGATGTCGCTCCCGAGGCGATGGGGATACGCGAGCTTGAGGTTGGGGAGCCCGCGTCGCACCCACACGTCGAGGTGGTTGAGCGCGACGGCGCGCACGCGCACGCGCACCTGGCCGGGCGCGGGATCGGCGACGTCGAGGGTGGCGGGTTCGAGCACGCCGGGGGCGTCGAAGGCGCCGTGAGCGTGCAGCACGACTGCGTTGGCGAGGGTCACGCCGGGATCTTCACCACGCGAGCGCGGGGCGTGTAAAGCCTCAGCGGGCCTCGCTCCAACCGGCGGCGCGGGCCTTCGCGAGGCGGGCGCGCACGGTCGATCGCGCGATGCCCGCGAGGGAGGCCACGCGCGTGAGGTTCCCGTTGCAGTACGAGTGCAGGGCGGCGAGGTCGCCGTGGGGGATCTCCGCGGGGCGGGGCGCGCTGCTGTCTCGCACGCCCGCGGGCTCCTCGTCGAGGTAGGGGAGCGCGTCGGGGAGCTCGATGTCCGCCGCGCCGATCACGGTGTTTCGCGTGGCGAACACGGCCCGCTTGAGCGTCGCGAAGAGCTCACGCACGTTGCCGGGCCAGTGCCAGAGCATGAGCCGTCCGACGGCGCGGTCTTCGAGCGCGCGGCGCCGCCCGGTCTCGTCGGCGATGCGTCGGAGCAGCGCGTCGGCGAGCATCGGGATGTCGCTCACGCGCTCCCGCAACGGCGGGACCTTCACGCGCATGTCCTGGAGGCGAAAGAAGAGGTCGTCGCGAAAGTGCCCGTCGCGCACGCGCTGTTCGAGGTCGCGCAGCGTGGCGCTCACCACCCGCACGCGCACGTCGATCTTGCCTTCGCCGCCCACGCGCCGGATCTCGCCCGTCTCGAGCACGCGCAGGAGCTTGGGCTGCAACGCCATCGGGAGCTCACCGATCTCGTCGAGGAAGAGCGTCCCCTCGTGGGCCTCTTCGAAGAGCCCGCGACGTCGCCCCGCGGCGCCCGAGAACGCGCCGCGCTCGTGGCCGAAGAGCTCGCTCTCGATGAGCTCGGGCGCGATGGCGCCGCAGTTCACCGACACGAGCGAGCCCGAGCGCTTCGAACTCCGCGTGTGGATCTCGCGCGCGACGAGCTCCTTGCCGACGCCGCTCTCGCCCTCGATGAGCACGGCGTAGGGCGCGTCGGCCACCGCCGCGATGCGCGCGCGGAGCCTCATCACCGCGGTCGAGCTCCCCACGATGGCCGAGCGCTCCTCGGGGAGTGACTCGCAGGGCGCGCACTCGATCACGGTGCGGCCGAGCGTGACCGCGGCGCCCGCGTCGAGCATCGCGTAGGGGACTCTCGCGCCGCCGACGCGCAACCCGTTGGTGCTACCGAGATCCCACACGGCCCACGCGTCGCCGAAGGGCGTGATCTCGCAGTGGCGGTGGCTCACCGAGGGGTCTTCGATCACCACGTCGCAGCCGTGCCACGAGCCCACGAGCAGCGGACGCTCCCCGAGCGTCACGGGGCGCCTCCCCGGGATTCTCAGCTCGATGGGGCCAGACTTCGGCGCGAGCACCACGCGGTCGGTGCGAGACGCCTCCGCGCGCGTGAGGAGCGCCGTCACGTCACCAATCGTGGCGCGCTGTCCGGGGCGGAGCTCCGCGAGGACCTCGAAGTCGTTCGCGTAGACGAGCGCGCAACCGCGCACGAGGTCGGGCTGGATCAGCCAGGGCCCGCGGGCGTTCGTCGCGCCACGGAGCGCGGAAGGATCGATGCTGGTGGGGCCGTCGATCGGGCGCACGAGCGTGCGACCCGTTCCATCCAGGACGGTGAGCAGATACATCGTTCGGTGACCTCCCTCGTTGAGTCGGTGAGGGCGGTCATCGGAGGGGATGCGAGTCAGGTTGCGCGTCGCCGAACAGAATCGTCGGAGGCTCCGCGGACGAGGCGGGGAACGCTCAGGGCGTGCCGGCTTCGACGCGCGAGCGCTTGCGACGACGACGCGCGGCCTCGCTGGCCTTCTTGCGGCGCTTGACCGAGGGCTTCATGTAGTGACGGCGGCGCTTGAGCTCGCGCAGAACGCCCTCGGCGGCCATCTTGCGCTTGAGGTTCTTGATCGCGCGCTCGATGCCCTTGTCACCGACGGGGACTTCGAGAGGCTTGCAGACGACGGCGTCGCCCGGGGTCACCGTGACAGGCGCAGTCACGGGCGTGGTGTTCGTAGTGTTCGACAAGACAGCATCACTCCTGGATGTACCGGGCCATCGATGCCCGGCAGGGGCGCGGGAGACTGCATGAAACCCACCCGGAGCGCAAGCCCCTCGCGATTCCGTCACCCGTGACCGCGCACTGACTCCCACGAAAGCCCGTGCCGCGCGAGATATTTCCGCAGGCGGTCGGCGTCGTTCACGCTGGTCTTGCCGCTGCGCGACACCGCGAAGAGGTCTCGGCCTGCCGCCGAGAGCGTCGGCGCCGCCCTGCACGCGCGGATCACGTCGGCGAGCTGCGCCCGATCGAAGCGGTCGATGCCCTCGACGCCCTTCGCGCCGAGCACCTCGTCGAGGAGGGCGTCGTCGCCGGGGTCGTTCGGTACCGAACGATCGGGTTTCTCTCGGTGAATCTCGGCGTCGAGGCGCCACCGCGCGCGGAGTCGTTCGAGCTCGTCTTCGACCGCGGCGATGTCGATGCGGCCGCCCTGGGCGAGCGTCGCCATGCGCGTGACGGCGGCGTTGAAGTCTCGAAAGTTCCCGCTCCAGAGGGCTTCGGGCGAGACCGCGAAGGCGACGAAGCGCTGGCGCGCCTCGCGGCTCATGGTGACCCGCACGCCGAGCGAGCGCGTGGCCTGCTCGAGTTCGAAATCGAGGTTGGGCTCGATGTCCTCGGGGCGCTCACGCAGCCCCGGGAGCCGAAAGGTCCAGAGCTCGATGCGCGCGAGGAGGTCGTCGCGAAAGCGTCCTTCACGGGCCCGCGCGGCGAGGTCGCGGTTGGTGCCCGCGAGCAGGAGGAAATCGCTCTTCACCTCGCGGTCGCTGCCCATCGGGCGAAAGGTCTTCTCCTCGACGGCGCGAAGCAGCATCGCCTGCTCGTCGAGCCCGAGCTCGCCGATCTCGTCGAGGAAGAGCATCCCCCGATCGGCCTTTCGCAGAAGCCCGTCGCGCTCCGAGATGGCGCCCGTGAACGCGCCCTTCGCGTGGCCGAAGAGCGTCGACATGGCGCCGTCGCCGCGGAGCGTGGCGCAGTTCACCTCGACGAAGGCTCCCTCGATCTGCCGCCCCGCGCGCTTGAGCGCGTAGATGCGCCCCGCGAGCTGCGTCTTGCCCGCGCCCGTGGGCCCCGTGAGGAGCATCGGCGCGCGCGACGCGAGGGCCACGCGCTCGACCCGCGCGATGAGCGCGTTGAAGGCCGCGTTGCGCGTCTCGATGCCCGCCTTGAGGAGCCCCGTGCGCTCCCTCGCCTCGGCGTCGAAGCGCGACGCGAGGCGGTCGTAGCGCGAGAGGTCGAGGTCGAAGGCGCGCCACGTCCCCGCCGTTCGCTCGGCGCGGGTCTGCGGTCGCGGGCCCTCTCCGCGTCGCGGCGGCGAGGTCTGGAGCAGCCTCGCGGGCATGTGCCTCGACTCCGTGAGGAGGAACAGGCAGATCTGCGCGACGTGGGTGCCCGTGGTGATGTGAACGAGGTAGTCCTCGCGCTCCGTGTCGAAGGGATACGCGCGGGCGAAATCGTGGAGCGCGCTGTAGACCTCCTCGAGGTCCCACGGGTCTGCGAGGGGCATCGCGTGGAGCTTCACCTCGGTCTCGGGCGAGACCTTCGCGATGTCGCGCTCGAGCACGCGCGCGAGGGCCACGAAGGTCGGCTGGTAGATCAGCTCGAAGCGCGACACGAGCAGGTCGTCGTGCTGACACACCGCCACCGTCGGACGCCACCGCGTCCAGCGCTCGTCGTTGGCCCCGACGTCGAGCGTCGGACCGAGCAGACCGATCACCACCAGCGGCCGCTTCTTCTCCGTCACGATCGCTTTCTATCTCAATTGATCGGTTTTGTATCGCAGGAGATAGATTCAAGCGTCGGCGATGCCCTGCGACGGTGGCACGGGTGCTGCGATGATGTCGCCCGTCACACGACGGATCTGCCGCGGCGAGTGTCGCGCAGAGAGGCCGTGAATGCTTCGAGGGGAATGAGCCATGTCTGAGCGCACGTACGAGGTCTTCAACGAGGGCGGGGCTGTGGTGAAGGCGTGGACGCGCGGCGTCCAGGTCGAGGACGAGGCCCGCGCGCAGCTCCTGCGGCTCGCGTCGCTGCCCTTCGTTCACAAGTGGGTCGCGGCGATGCCCGACGTGCACGTGGGCGTCGGCGCGACGGTCGGGAGCGTGGTGCCCACGTTCGGCGCGGTGATCCCCGCGGCGGTGGGCGTCGACATCGGCTGCGGGATGATGGCCGTGCGCACGAGCCTGACGGCGAACGACCTGCCCGAGTCGCTGCGCGCGATGCGCGACGCGATCGAGGCCGCGGTTCCCCACGGCCGCACGGACAACGGCGGGAGCAACGACCGCGGCGCGTGGCACGACCTGCCCGCGGCCGTGAGTGAGCAGTGGGCGACGCTGGCGCCGCGCTACGACGCGATCGTCGAGAAGCACCCCAAGATCGGCCGCGGCGTGGAGCGTCAGCACCTCGGCACGCTCGGCACGGGGAACCACTTCATCGAGGTGTGCCTCGATGAGAGCGACCGCGTGTGGTTCATGCTGCACTCGGGCTCGCGCGGCGTCGGGAACCGCATCGGCTCGTACTTCATCGAGCGTGCGCGCGAGGAGATGAAGCGCTGGTTCGTGCACCTGCCCGACGAGAACCTCGGGTATCTGCCCGAGGGGACGCAGGGCTTCAACGACTACGTGCAGGCCGTGGGCTGGGCGCAGGACTACGCGCGCATCAACCGCGAGCTGATGATGCACGCGGTGGTCGACGCGGTGCGGGCGTCGGGTGCGGTCCCCGCGTTCGAGGCGCGCCTCGAGGCGGTGAACTGTCACCACAACTACGTCGAGCGCGAGCACCACTACGGCAAGAACGTGTGGGTGACGCGCAAGGGCGCGGTGCGGGCGCGCGAGGGTGAGCTCGGGATCATCCCGGGCAGCATGGGCGCGCGGTCGTACATCGTCCGCGGTCGCGGCGAGCCCGAGAGCTTCTGCTCGTGCTCGCACGGCGCGGGTCGCGCGATGACGCGCACGAAGGCGCGCGCGGTGTTCTCGCTCGAGGACCACGCCCGCGCGACGGAGGGCATCGAGTGCCGCAAGGACGCCGAGGTGATCGACGAGACGCCCGGCGCCTACAAGCCCATCGACGCCGTGATGAACGCGCAGCGCGCGCTCGTCGACGTGGTGTACACGCTCCGTCAGGTGGTCTGCGTGAAGGGGTGATGTGATGCGCGACGAGGTCTTCATCGACGGGTCCGAGGGCGAGGGCGGGGGGCAGGTGCTGCGCTCCTCGCTCGCGCTCTCGATCATCACGGGTCGCCCCTTCACGCTCGACCGCGTGCGCGCGCGACGCGCGAAGCCGGGGCTTCAGCGGCAGCACCTCACGGCCGTGCGCGCGGCGGCCGAGGTGTCGGGCGCGCGCGTCGAGGGCGACGCGGTGGGGTCGTCGCGCGTGCGCTTCGAACCGGGCGCCGTGCGCGCGGGGGAGTACGTGTTTCGCATCGGCACCGCGGGCAGCGCGACGCTGGTGCTGCAGACCGTGCTCCCCGCGCTGCTCACGGCCGACGGGCCTTCGACGGTGACGCTCGAAGGGGGGACGCACAACCCCATGGCGCCTCCCTTCGAGTTCATCGAGCGGGTGTTCCTCCCGTGGGTCGATCGCATGGGGGCGCGCGTGACGGCGACCCTCGATCGCTCGGGGTTCTACCCCGCGGGCGGCGGTCGCTTTCGCGTGTCGATCACGCCCTTCGCGAAGCGTGCGCAGGTCGAGGCAGGCGCGCGCGGGGCGCTCCTCGAGAAGCGCGTCGTGGCGCGCGTGGCGGGGCTCCCGCGGGCCATCGCGGAGCGCGAGGTCAAGGTCGTGAACGAGCTCCTCGGGTGGGAGCCCGAGCGCCTCTCGCCCGAGGTGCTCCCGAAGGATCAGGGGCCCGGCAACGTGGTGATGATCGAGCTCGGCTTCGAGCACACGCGCGAGCTCTTCGTGGCCGTGGGTGAGCGCGGCGTGCAGGCGGAGCGCGTGGCCGAGCGCGTCGCGCGAGAGGCGCTCGCGTGGCTCGACGCGGACGTGCCCGTGGGCGAGCACCTCGCCGACCAGCTCCTCGTGCCGATGGCGCTGGTCGGCGGGGGGCGCTTCGTGACGGTCGAACCGTCGGCGCACACGGTCACGAACGCGCAGGTGATCGGGCGCTTTCTCCCGGTCGAGATCGCGACGAAGCAGTTGAGCGAGCGGGCGTGGGAGGTGACGGTGCGAGGCTGAGCGGAGCGGTTGGGGGGCGCTACGCCATCAGTCGAGGGGTTCGAAGTCGGCCTTCGTCGCGCCGCAGTCGGGGCACACCCAGTTCTCGGGGAGGCTCTCGAAGGACGTCCCGGGGGCGATGCCCGAGTCGGGGTCGCCCTCGGCGGGGTCGTAGATGTGCTCGCAGACGGCGCAGCGGTATCTCTTCACGGTCTCTCCAGCGTTGGATGGTTCGGCTACGAACGATCTTACTTTCGCTCCGCGCGGGCAAGCCCCGAGCGCGCGGGGAGAGTCCCCGGCGACGTCGCCGCCGGGGACTCTCCCTCCGACGCGAGCACGGCCTCGCAGAACTCCAGGTGGTGCTTGAGCACCTTCTTGGGGAGCACGTCGACGACGGCGCCGGTGAGCTCGTTGAGCACGGCCTCGGCGTCGCGGCGGCGCTTGCGCCCCTTCTTCGTGAGGTAGAGCCGCTGCACGCGGCCGTCCTTCGGATCCCTCGCGCGCAGAAGGTGTCCGGCGGCCTCGAGCTTGTCGAGCAGGGGCGTGAGGGTCGACTTCTCGTACATCACCAGGCGCGAGAGCTCCGTCGCCGTGGCGCCGTCGGCGGCCTCGAGGGCCGCGAGGATCGTGAGCTGCGCCGGGTTGACGTCGTCGATGCCCTTCGCGCGCAGCGCCTTGCGGCACCGAGCGTTCAGCGCCAGCGCGGCGCGCTGCGTGAGGAAGATCGGGTTGTCGCGCAGCGTCTGGGCGAGCTTGTCGGTCATGATCGTACGGATACCAACAATCTCCGTGACGCATCAACGGCTGCGCGCGCGCTCAGTGCCGGAGCTCCAACGCGAAGGGGGTCAACCCTCGCGGGATTTGCGCTCGATCCAGGCGGCGACCTCGCGGGCGTGAGAGACGCCGTGGGCCTTGATTCCAGGGGGAATCTCTCCGCGCTCGACGTTGGCCTTGGGCACGAGGGCGCGCTTGAACCCGAGCTTCACGGCCTCGTCGAGCCTCGGCGTCGCCCGCGGCACCGCGCGGATCTCGCCCGCCAGGCCGATCTCGCCGAAGACCACCATGTCCGCCGGGAGGCTCAGCTCCACGACGCTCGACGCGATGGCGCAGGCCACGGCGAGGTCCGCCGCGGGCTCTTCGATCGAGGCTCCGCCCGCGACGGAGACGAACACGTCGCGGTCTCGCACGGCGAGGTTGGCGCGCTGCCCGAGCACGGCCGCGAGGATGGCGAGTCTCGTGGGATCGATCCCCGTGGCGACGCGGCGCGGAGAGGGCATCGCGCTCGGCGTGACGAGGGCCTGCACCTCGAGGAGGAGCGGTCGCGCCCCGTCGGCCGACGAGACCACCACGGAGCCCGGGACATCCTTCGGTCGCTCGGCGAGAAAGAGGGCCGAGGGATCGGTCACCTCGCGCAGCCCGTCGCGTGACATCTCCATCACGGCGAGCTCGCCCGAGGCGCCGAAGCGGTTCTTCACCGTACGCAAGATGCGAGGTCCACCCGAGCGCTGACCGTCGAAGCTGAGCACCACGTCGACGAGGTGTTCGAGCACCTTGGGGCCCGCGAGCGAGCCGTCCTTGGTGACGTGGCCGATGAGCACCATCGTGCGGCCCTGCTGCTTGGCGATGGTGACGAGGCGCGAGGTGACCTCACGGAGCTGCGAGACGCTCCCCGCGGCGCTCTCGAGGTCGCTCACTCGCATGGTCTGCACGGAGTCGATGGCGATGACCGAGGGGTCGTGCTGCGCGATGGCCGCCTCGATGTCTTCGAGCTCTCCGCTCGCGACGAGCTTGAGCGCGTCGGTCTCGCCGACGCCGAGGCGCTTCGCGCGTCCCGCGACCTGCGCGGCCGACTCTTCGCCGCTC
This sequence comes from Polyangiales bacterium, assembly GCA_046351535.1. GTDB lineage: Bacteria > Myxococcota_A > Polyangia > Polyangiales > CAISKJ01. The sequence goes on along the minus strand of JAXLYG010000011.1, from coordinate 157,634 downwards.
GCGTAGAGCACGCCGCCGCGACGGCGCTTGCCCTTGGTGAGCTCCGCGACGAGCTGGAGCATGAGCGTGCTCTTGCCCACGCCGGGCTCGCCGCCGATGAGCACGACGCTGCCCTCGACGAAGCCGCCGCCGAGCACGCGGTCGATCTCGGCCATGCCCGTGGGCGTTCGCGGCGCCTCGTCGAGCATCGCCTCGCTGAGCGCGACGGCCTTGGAGCCCGTGCGGCTCACGGCGATGTTGCGCGAGCCCCTTCCGCCGCGCGGTGCGCGCTCTTCGACGAGCGTGTTCCAGCCGTTGCAGCCGCGGCACTTGCCCTCCCACTTGGAGAAGTTGGCGCCGCACGCCTGGCAGACGTAGGTGGTGTCCTTCACGGTGGAGCGTCGTATCCGCGCGCGCTCGAACGCGCAACGTCAGCCGCGCCAGAACGCTCGAAGGGCGTGACGTATCCCGTCACAGCGATCAGGGGACCTTCGAGAGGCGTCCTCGCGCGGCGTCGATGAGGATGACGAGGATGCTGCCGAAGAAGCCCACGACGGCGCCGAGGACGCCGCCGATCCACAGGGCGTAGGGCGCGGCGTTGGCGACGAGCCAATCGAAGATGAAGCGCGGGATGAACCACGGCGCGCCGACGTGATGCACGAGCCACCAGAGGCCGCCCGCGCCGAACGCGCCGAGGCTCACGATGAGGATCGCGCACTTGAGGAGCGTGCGGCGCCACCCGTGACGCCGGGGGCGCTTCGGAGCGGAGGGAGCTTCGTTGTCCATGCGGGCGACGATAGCGCCGCGGAGGAGCGCGGGGGAGGGGACGGGGGCGTTACCCCCCGATCGATCAAGCCTTCACGTCGCCGCGGGCGAAGATCGAGGAGACGAAGTCGAGGACGTTCTTCGCGCAGATCTCGCAGTAGCCGTAGTTGCGGATCATGCGGGTCTTCACGGCGTCGATCTTCTCCTGCGTCTCGCGGTCGACGACGTTGGAGACCACCGAGGTGAACTTGATGGTGTCCTTCTTGTCCTCGAAGAGCTTGAGCTCGAGGGCGCGGCGGAGGCGGTCGTTGGTGTCGTAGTTGAACTTCTTGCCCTCGAGGGCGAGGGCGCCGATGAAGTTCATGATCTCGCGGCGGAAGTCGTCCTTGCGCGACTCGGCGATGTCGATCTTCTCCTCGATGGAGCGCATGAGCCGCTCGTCGGGCTCCTCGTCGCGGCCCGTGTAGCGGTTCTTGACCTTCTCCTTGAGGGTGTGGGCGCGCACGTTGTCGACGTAGTTCGCGGCGAGCTTGGTGATCTCGCCCTCGTCGGCGCTGATGGCGCGCTGGACCTCGTTCTTCACGACGTCCTCGTACTCGCGCTTCACCACGGAGATGAGGTCGGCGTAGCGCTTGCGCTGCTCGTCGCTGTTGATGAGCGAGTGGGCGCGCAGGCCCTTCTCGAGCTCGTTCATCACCATGAACGGGTTGAGGCAGCCCTCCTCGTCGCGCACGAGCGCGTTGGAGATCTTGTCCTGCACGTAGCGGGGCGAGATGCCGTCCATGCCCTCGCGGCGCGAGTCCTTGCGGAGCTCCTTGACGGTGTCCTGCGTGTACCCGGGGAGCACCTTGCCGTCGTAGAGCTTGAGCTTCTGGAGCAGCGTGAGGTTGTGCTTCTTCGGGTCCTCGAGGCGCGTGAGAATGCCCCACATCGCGGCCATCTCGAGGGTGTGCGGGGCCACGTGCTTGCCGCGGACCTTGCCCTGCGAGAAGTCCTTCTCGTAGATGCGCACCTCCTCCGAGAGCCGCGTGATGTACGGCACGTCGATCTTGATCGTGCGGTCGCGGAGGGCCTCCATGAACTCGTTGGCGAGGAGCTTCTTGTACTCGGCCTCGTTGGTGTGGCCGAGGATGACCTCGTCGATGTCGGTCTGCGCGAACTTCTTCGGCTTGATGCGGTGCTCCTGCGACGCGCCGAGGAGGTCGTAGAGGAAGGCCACGTCGAGCTTGAGCACCTCGACGAACTCGACGATGCCGCGGTTGGCGATGTTGAACTCGCCGTCGAAGTTGAACGCGCGGGGATCGGAGTCGGAGCCGTACTCGGCGATCTTGCGGTAGTTGATGTCGCCCGTGAGCTCCGTCGAGTCCTGGTTCTTCTCGTCCTTGGGCTGGAAGGTGCCGACGCCCACGCGGTCCTTCTCCGAGAGGAGGATCCGTCGCACGCGGATGTGGTTCGAGACCATCCGCGACCAGTCGCCCTTGTAGCGCTCGAGGAGGTTCTTGAAGATGAACCTGCACGCCGGGTCGAGGTCGCCGTCGACGCGGACTGCGACGCGCTCGTTGCCGAGGCCGAGCTCCTTCACGGCCCTGTCGCGCCACTCGAGGGGGATGAGCCGCAGGGGCTCCTCGTGCATGGGGCAGGGGAAGACGCCGTTGGCGTTGTCGCCCTTCTCGGGCACGAGCCCGGTGCCTTCGAGGTTCGTCCACGAGAAGGTGTAGAGGGCGCCGTCGGGGGTGCGGGAGTAGTCCTCGACGCCCTTCTTGAGCAGCCTCGCGATGGTGCTCTTCGACGACCCGACGGGGCCGTGGAGGAGGATCACCCTGCGCTCGGGGCCGTAGCCTTCGGCGGCCGCGCGGAGCACGGTGACGAGGCGCATGAGCTGGATGTCGAGGCCGAAGACCGCGTCACGACCGCTGCCGATACTGTCTCGGAAGAAGTTGTATCGGATGATCTTCTTCTTGTTGTCGATGTACTCCTCCTGGCCCGCGCCGATGACCATGTCGTAGAGGCGTTGGAAGGCGTTGCGCGCGACCTGGGGACGCTCCCGAACGATCTGGAGGTACTCCTCGAACGAGCCCTCCCAGTGGAGGTCTCGGTACTGGTCGTAGTCCTGGAGGGCGGCGATCCGCTCGATCATCTGGGCCATCGGAGATATCGCTCCTGCTGCGGTTTTCGAGGCGACCGAAGAGCGACGGAGTGTAGGGAGTTTCGCTCCCGGCGGGAAGCGCCGATCACCGCGCGTACACCACGCGGCGAGCGTTCTCGCGGACCCCAAAATGACTTCCGGCGCACAGCGCCGCCGCGTTCGCGGGGCCCTGTACGCCGGAGATCAACGTCTCTGTTTAGAAGACGTGCGTGCGATCAGTAACGGTCGCGTCCGCCGCCACCGCCACGGCCGCCGCCGCCACCGCCGCGGTAGCCACCGCCGCCGCCGCCGCCGCCGCCGCCACCGCCACGACCGCCCTCGCGCTCACGCGCTTCGTTGACGGTGAGGGTGCGGCCACCGACGTTGGCGCCGTTGAGCGCCTGGATCGCGTCCGCCGCCTGCTGCGCGTTCGCCACTTCGACGAACGAGAAGCCACGCGGGCGGCCGGTCTCGCGGTCGGTCACCATGTGGATGCTGGTGACCTGCGCGCCGTTGCGCTCGAAGAGCGTGCGGAGCTCTTCCTCGGTGGTGCTGAAGGTGAGGTTGCCTACGTAGAGCCTGGTTCCCATGATGCGTGAATCCTTCTCGCCAGCGCGACCGGTCTGTCGCGGGTCGTTCCTCGAACCCTTCGAGATGCCGTGACATTCACGGGCACCGTTGGGGGATCGAACCTATGGCCGCGCGGTGGACCACACCGCGGGGCACCTCGTGTTGAGCAGAGTTTCCGGCGAGCAATCAGTGACGAATGCCTGGGGAGAGCGCAGACCCGAACGCGAAGAGCGCCCGAAGACTACAGACGCTCGCTGAAGAAATCAAAGCCTTCTCACTCAGGATCGACACGTCACGGACGATTCTTCTCAGGGAGGGGGAGTCCGGGCCGGGGGAGGCTCCATTTCTCGGGTGATTGCGCGCTCGTCGGCGTGCTCGTGGGCGGCGTCGCGCCAGGACTCCCGCACCCTCGCCGCCACGTAGAGGGCGGGGAACGACAGGAAGAGCCCCACGAGCCCGAAGGCGTGTTCGAAGAGCACCAGCGACGTGATGATGACGAAGCCCGGGAGGTTCACGTGCCGCGCGGTGAGCCGCGGCGAGAGGTAGTACGACTCGATCTTGTGGAGGAGGAAGGTGCTCACGAAGAACACCGCCACGCCCACGAGGCCCTTGTGCACGTAGGCGATGGTGCCCATCACGATGCCCGACACGACGCCGCCCACCACGGGGATCAGGCCCATCGAGAAGAGGAAGGCCATGAGCGTCGGGACGCTCGGCAGGCCCATCACCAGCAGCACGGGCAGGGTGATGAGGGTGTTGACCACGGCCACGATCACCTGGAGCTGCGCGGTGATCGACACGGCGTCGCAGAGGTATGAGAAGTAGCGGAGGAGGATGCGGGGGACGCCGTCCTCGTCCATCGACTCGCGCCAGGCCTCGAGCTTCGCGCCCTCGGCGAGGAAGACCACCGCGAGGATGAGCCCCATGAGCACGTAGACCGCGCTCTTGCCGACGGACCCGAGGAAGCCCACCACGCTGCCCGCGTAGCCCTGGGCCTTCTCGATGAGGTGCTCGCTCTGGAGCGACTCCATCTGGTCGAAGCCGCGCAGGTGCATCCAGCCCTTGAGCTGGAGGAACTGCCCCTCGACGTCGGCGCGGATCTGCGGCACCGCGGGGATGATCCGCGTGATGCCCACGTAGACGAGCAGCGAGATTCCCCCGAGCACGAGCAGGATCTGGAGCACCACGCCGACCATGAGGGGCACGCGGAGCCGGTCGCGGAGGAGGCGCGCGCCGGTGCCGAGCCCGCGTTCGAAGAGCACGAAGAACACGAGCAGCACGGCGAGGTGCCGGAACACGAAGAGGATCGCGAGGAACAGGCCGAGCACGAAGACGCGTCGGATGTTCCGATCGGTGAAGAACATGCGCATGGGGCGGGTCCTCGGGGTCGTCGGCCGCGTGAGGCGGGGCTCAGCGGCGGTGGTGCTCGTGCGCGTGGTGCTCGTGCGGCTCGCTCGCGTCGTGCGCGTCGTGCTCGTGGTGCTCGTGTGCGTGGTCGTGCCCGTCGGGCGAGCAGCGGGCGTCGACCCAGTTGATCCAGTAGGGGCCGTCGGGGCCCCACTCGCGCTTCCACACGGGGACGCGCGCCTTGATCTCGTCGATGAGCCGTCGACACGCTTCGAAGGCCTCGCCCCTGTGGGGCGCGCTCGCGGCGCACACCACCGCGAGGTCGCCCACCGAGAGCGACCCCACGCGGTGCACGGCCGCGAGGCGGACGCCCGGAAAGGCCGCGGAGAGCTCCTCTCCGATGCGCTCCATCTCTCGCACGGCCATCGTCGCGTAGGCCTCGTATTCGAGCTTCGCGACGGCGCGGCCTTCATTCGAATCGCGCACCGCGCCGAGGAACACGTCGATGCCTCCCGCGCCGGGGTGCGACACGGCGGCGACGACGGACTCGACCGACAGGGGCTCCGCGCGGACCTCGAACATCGCTACCTCGCTCCTTCGCGCGTCCAGTGTCCCGAACGTCCGCCGGACTTCTCGATGAGCTCCACGCGCTCGATCGTCACGCCGCGCTCCATGCCCTTGACCATGTCGTAGAGCGTGAGGGCCGCCACGGTGACCGCCGTCATGGCCTCCATCTCGACGCCGGTGCGGTCGCGCGTCTCCGTCGCGGCGGTGATCTCCGCGCCGGCGTCGGTCCACTCGACGTCGACGGTCACGCGCGTGAGGGCGAGCGAGTGGCAGAGCGGGATGAGGTCCGGCGTGCGCTTGGCGCCCATGATCCCCGCGATGCGCACGGAGGCGCCGACGTCACCCTTGGGCGCGTCGTGCGCGCGGAGCCTCGCCACCGTGTCGGGGCTCATGCGAACCGTCGCGCGCGCCACGGCGCGTCGGGCCGTCACGGCCTTGTCTCCGACGTCCACCATGTGGACCTCTCCGTCGGCGTCGAGGTGCGTAGGTCCCTTCGCATCGGTCATGGCGCGCGGACCCTACCGCCGATCGTGCGCCGATCCAATGGCCCGCGCGCGGAGGCGCCGGATGCTTCCCCATCGCTGCGCCGTCGCGGTCTGTGATAGATCGCGGCCATGTCGCAGCGTATCGCGGTGATCCCGGGTGATGGCATCGGCGTCGACGTGGTTCGAGAGGCCTCGCGGCTCCTCACCCTGCTCTCGGAGCGCCGTGGGCTCGACCTCGAACTCTGGCAGCTCGACCTCGGCGCGGAGCGCTTTCTCCGCGACGGGAGCACCATGCCCCCGGCGGTCTTCGAAGAGATCCGCGACACCTGCTCGGCGATCCTCCTCGGCGCCGTCGGTGACCCGCGGGTGCCGTCGAACCAGCACGCGGCCGACATCCTCTTCGGCTTCCGCTTCGGGCTGGAGCTCTACGCGAACATCCGCCCCGTGCGCTGCCTCGCGGACCACCTCTCGCCCCTCAAGCGCTACGGGGCCGACAAGATCGACTTCGTGGTCTTTCGCGAGAACACCGAGGGCCTCTACGTCAACGTCGGCGGCCAGATGCGCCGCGGCACCCCCGACGAGATCGCCATCAACGAGGACATCAACACCCGCAAGGGCGTCGAGCGGATCATCCGCGCGGCCTTCGAGTACGCGAAGGCCCACGGGCGCACGCGCGTGCACATGGCCGACAAGAGCAACGCCATGCGCCACGCGCACGAGCTCTGGCTCAGGGTGTTCCGCGAGGTCTCGAAGGAGTACCCCGGCATCGAGGCCGTGCACGCCTACGTCGACGCGCTCGCCATGTTCATGGTGCAGGACCCGTCGCAGCTCCAGGTCATCGTGACGTGCAACCTCTTCGGCGACATCCTCACGGACATCGGCGCGGCGCTCCAGGGGGGGCTCGGGATGGCGTGCAGCGCGAACGTCCATCCGGGCCGCACGCTGGCCCTCTTCGAGCCCGTGCACGGCAGCGCGCCGCCGCTCGCGGGCAAGGACCTCGCGAACCCCTTCGCGTCGTTTCTGACCGTGGGGTTGATGATGTCGCACCTCGGGCACGCGGGGCTCGAAGGGCTCATCGAGGGGAGCGTTCGGGAGTGCGTCGCCGCGGGGGAGTGCACCCGCGACGTGGGCGGCTCGCTCGGGACGAGGGCCGCGTCGGATGCCTTTCTTTCGAGGCTTACGGCGAAGCTCGGGTGAGGCGCCGCGGGCGAGGTCACTGGCTCGGCGTGATGTACACCAACACCTCGTAGTCGACCGTCGCGGTGGGCGCGCGGAACGTGGGCATGCGCGTCGCGCAGAGGGCCTCGCCGACGCAGGTCGCCTGCTCGCGCGTGAGCGAGACGCCGGGGAAGGTGAACTCCGTCGGCGCGCCGTTGCTCGCGTAGATCGCGTGCGTCGGGAAGCGACCGCGCGCGTTCGCCGGGGGCCTGCACGCGAGCACCCCGTGCTCGACGGGGAGGTACGAGCGCACGATCGCGGCGCTGCCCGGCTCGTAGGGCGACTGCGTGCTCGGCACGAGCGAGGGCTGCGTGCCGTCGCAGCGGATGCGGGTCTGTCCGTCGACCATCGCGATCTGCGGGTGCAGCTCGCCGAGGTCGTGGGTGCCGTGAACGACGGGGGTGCCGATGGAGCGCGGGGCCGTGCGGGCCTCCATGGCGCCGCCGTCGGCGTGGCGGTCGGTGGCGCGCGCGGTGGCGGGGACGAGGGCGAGGCCCGAGGGGACGGTGGCCACCTCGGGTGCTGGGGCCTGTGCCACGGAGTTGGCGGGCTGTGCCGCCCGGTGACGCCTGCGTCGCGGGGTCGTGGTCGCGGCGCTCCCCTGCGGCGGCGCGGTCGCGCAGCCGTCGAGCGTCGCGAAGGCCAGGGCGAGGAGTGGGAGAGCGTTGCGAAGTTTCATGACCGTGTTGCTCCCTGATCGAGATGGCGGAGACGGGCGCCGCCGATGGGTCTATCGGGCGCGAAGCACGCCTCGTGCGCGGTGCGTGGAGGCCCGCGCGGGGGTTCACGGAGCGTGCGCCTGCGGTCTCTGGGCCTGCGACTCGTCCGTCTCACCGGGGTAGAACGGCGGCGCAGCGCGGGAACATGAGCCTCACGAACACCTGTTGCGAGGGGATTCGAAGAGGTTCAAGCGGCCGCCGAGGGCGTCAACTTCCCCGGCGGAGAGAGCGGTGTATTGACACCCGCGGGGGTGACTGACTAGCGTCGCGCGCGCCGCGGCACCCTCCCTACGTGATTTCGCGGCAGTTACAGAGGGCGCAGCGAGCTCGGAACCCCCGAGACGCGCGCCGGAAAGCAACAGCATCCCATCATGGCGTTCGAGCTCACCCCCGACCGCAAGGCGATCCTCGACGAACTGCTCCCGCGCTACCCCACGAAGCAGGCGTTGACGATCCCCCTCCTGCACATCTGCCAGGAGCAGAACGGTCACATCAGCGAAGACGTGATCGCGTACGTGGCGAAGACCCTCGGTCTCTCGACGGCGGACGTGCAGGGCGTCGTCACCTTCTACACCCTCTTCATGCAGAAGAAGGTCGGGCGCAACGTGATCTGGGTGTGTCGCACGCTCTCGTGCGAGCTCGGCGGCGCGCGTGAGATCACGCACTGCCTCGAGAAGAAGCTCGGCATCCACTGCGGCGAGACCACGAAGGACGGGGAGTTCACGCTCCTCAAGGCCGAGTGCCTCGCGGCCTGCGCCGGCGCGCCGATGATCCAGCTCAACGACCGTTACTACGAAGACCTCACGCCCGAGAAGCTCGACGCCATCCTCGACGAGGCGCGCAAGCGCCGCGACGACAAGGTCAAGGGAGCGTTCTCGCCCGTGGGCATCAACGCCAACCCCGGGGGCAGGTGAGCGTCATGGCCGTCGAGAATCCTCGCATCCTTACGAAGAACTACGGCAACGCCGAGAGCTGGACCCTCGACGCGTACGAGCGCGCCGGCGGGTACCAGTCGCTGCGCAAGGCCCTCACGATGGAGCCCGCGAAGCTCATCGAGGAGGTCAAGGCCGCGAACCTCCGCGGGCGCGGCGGCGCGGGCTTTCCCGCGGGCGTGAAGTGGGGCTTTCTCAAGCCCGTCGCGGGCAAGCCGAACTACATCGCGGTGAACGCCGACGAGGGCGAGCCGGGCACCATCAAAGACCGCACGCTGATGGAGAAGGACCCGCACCGCTGCGTCGAGGGCTTCATCATCTCGGCCCTCGCCCTCGATGTGCACACGGTCTACTGCTACATCCGCGGCGAGCTGATCCTCGCGATCCGCCGGATGGAGGAGGCCGTCCGCGAGGCGCGTCGCAAGGGCTACCTCGGCGACAAGGTCCTCACGAAGGACTTCAAGCTCGACATCGTGATCCACTCGGGCGCCGGGGCGTACATCTGCGGCGAGGAGACGTCGCTGCTCAACTCCCTCGAGGGGCTGCGCGGCGAGCCGAGGCTCAAGCCGCCGTTCCCCGCGGTGGTGGGCGCGTTCGGCGCGCCGACGATCGTGAACAACCTCGAGACGCTCGCGACGGTGCCCACCATCATCGAGATGGGCGGCGACAACTTCTCGAAGCTCTCGCGCCTCCACGACATGAAGGACGGCGGCGTGCGCCTCTACGGCGTGTCGGGGCACGTGAACAAGCCCGGCGTCTACGAGGCCCCCGTGGGCATCACCCTCCGCGAGCTCATCTACGACCTCGGCGGAGGGATTCGAAAGGGCCGCAAGCTCAAGGCCGTGATCCCCGGCGGCAGCTCGACGCCGGTGCTCCGCGAGGAGGACCTCGTCAACGCGCCGGACCCCAAGCACCCGCTCCACAAGTGGCACGGGATGAGCCACCTCGACGTGCCCATGGGCGTCGACACGATGCGCGCCCTCGGCACGATGCTCGGGACGTGCTGCGCGATCGTGATGGACGAGACCACCTCGATGGTGCGCGCGGCCGAGAACCTCATGCTCTTCTACGCGCATGAGTCGTGCGGCCAGTGCACGCCCTGTCGCGAAGGCTGCGCGTGGATGGCCCGGCTCTGTACGAAGTTCGCCGACGGCAAGGCGACCAGGCAGGACCTCGACACGCTGCTCGACGTGGCGAACAACATCATGGGCAACACGATCTGCGCGCTCGGGGACGGAGCCGCGATGCCGATGCTCGGGATCCTCAAGCTGTTCCGCCACGAGTTCGAGGCGGCGATCGGCCACGAGCAGCCCTCGTGGGGAGGAGTGAACGCGTGAACCCGTCGTCGACCCAGGAGCTCGTCGCCTTCTCGTTCTTCGCTGCGCTCGCGCTCGTGAGCGCGCTCGCGACGGTGACGCTCCGCAACCCCATCCGCAACGCGGTGGGGCTCTTCGTGCACATCCTCTCGCTCGCGGGGCTCTACATCACCCTCGCGGCGCACTTCCTCGTGGCCGTGCAGCTCATCGTGTACGTCGGCGCCGTCGTGGTGCTCTTCGTGTTCGTGATCATGCTCCTCGGCGCGGGCAGCGAGACCACCACCGACGCCACGGGCCGCGTGCCCAGGATGCTTGGCGCCGCCGCGGTGGCCGCCGTCGGCCTCGTGCTCGCGAGCACGGTCCGCACGTTCGCGCCGCCGCGACCCGACCGCGTCGCGGAGTTCGGCACGCTGCGCCACGTGGGCGAGGCCCTCTTCGGCCCCGCGGTGCTGCCCTTCGAAGTCGCGTCGGTGCTGCTCACCGCCGCGATGGTGGGCGCGTTCGCCGTCGCCAGGGCCAACCAGCACAAGGTGAAGATGTCGACCGAGACCAACCCCACCACGCTGCGCGAGCGCATCGCCGAAGGCTCCGAGTCGCAGGGAGACCACGGATGATCATCACGCTCGGCCACTACCTCGCCCTCTCGTCGGTGCTCTTCACCATCGGCGCGGCGGGCTTTCTCTACCGGCGCAACGCCCTCATCGCGCTCATGAGCATCGAGCTCATGCTCAACGCGGTGAACCTCACCCTCGTCGCCGCCAACCGCTGGATGCCCGCGGTCACCGGCGACGGCGGCACCGTGTCGCCCGCGGCCCCCACGGGTCACGTCTTCGCGTTCTTCGTCATCGCCGTCGCCGCGGCTGAGGCCGCGGTCGGGCTCGCGATCGTCCTGTCGTTCTACCGCCTTCGCAAGACGGTCCGCACCGACGCGGCCGACATGCTCCGAGGCTGAGAAGCACCCCAATGAACCTCCCGGACATCAGCCCTCAGCTCCTCGGCCTCGCCGCGGATCAGATCTCGGTCCTCGGTCTGCGGATCAACTTCGGCAACCTCACCGACTCGGCGCCCGACACGTACTCCGTGCTCGGGTGGATCGTGTGGCTGCCCGTCATCGGCGCGCTCATCAACGGCATCTGGGGCAAGAAGCTCGGCCGCCAGGGCGTCTACATCGCCGGCATCGGCGCGGTGGGCGCGTCGTTCCTCCTCTCGATCCTCGCGTTCTTCACGCTCCTCAAGTCGGGCCACGCGCCCGCCGAGGCCGCTGCGGGCGCCGAGGGAGCCGCGGGAGAGGCCGCCAACGCGGCCCACCACATGCTCTCGTACGTGGCGCGCGCGCCCTCGATCCAGCAGGTGATCGACGGCGTGAAGATCTCGTGGGCGCCGTGGGACTGGTTCCTCGCGCCGACGGGGCCGCACACGGGCGAGATGATCCGCATGCGGTACGTCGTCGACCCGCTGTCGGGCGTGATGCTCCTCGTGGTCACGGGCGTCGGCACGCTGATCCACGTGTACTCCGCGGGGTACATGTCTCACGACGAGGGCTACGCGCGCTTCTTCGCGTACCTGAACCTCTTCATCTTCGCGATGCTCAACCTCATCCTCGGAGACAGCCTCGTGCTGCTCTTCCTCGGGTGGGAGGGCGTGGGCCTCGCGTCGTACCTCCTCATCGGGTTCTGGTACCACAACGCCAACTACGCCTTCGCGGGCCGCAAGGCCTTCATCGTCAACCGCATCGGCGACGCCGGCCTGCTCATGGGCATGTCGATCATCGCGTGGAAGGGCGGGACCTATCACTTCGAGACGCTCCGCAGCCAGGTCGCCGAGGGCGGCGCTGCGTGGACGGCGCTCACGGAGCACACGGGCCTCGGCAACTTCCTCGTCGACGCGCTGCCCTTCGCGAGCTCGATCCCGTCGGTCGCGGCGAAGCTCGAGGCGGTCAACCCGACCTGGGGCGGCCTCGCGTGCCTGCTCCTCTTCGTCGGCGCGTGCGGTAAGAGCGCGCAGTTCCCGCTCTACGTGTGGCTCCCCGACGCGATGGCGGGCCCCACGCCGGTCTCGGCGCTCATCCACGCCGCGACGATGGTGACCGCGGGCATCTACCTGCTCTGCCGCCTGTCGTTCCTCTACATCCACTTCACGACGGTGATGAACGTCATCGCCATCGTGGGCGCCTTCACGGCCCTCTTCGCGGCCACCATCGCGGTCACGCAGGTGGAGCTCAAGAAGGTCCTCGCGTACTCCACCGTGTCGCAGCTCGGGTTCATGTTCATCGGCTGCGGCGTGGGCGCGTTCAGCGCGGGCTTCTTCCACGTGTTCACCCACGCGTTCTTCAAGGCGTGCCTCTTCCTCGGCGCGGGCGCCGTGATGCACGCCTGCGGCGACCGTCAGGACATCCGCGAGCTCGGCGGCTTGAAGAAGTACCTCCCGGGCACCTACTGGACCTTCCTCGTCGCGACGCTCGCGATCATCGGGACCCCGTTCTTCTTCTCGGGCTTCTACTCGAAGGACGAGATCCTCTTCCGCGCCTTCGCCCACACCTGGGCGCCGGGGCTCGGCAAGGTGATCTACGCGATGGGCGTGCTCAGCGCGACGCTGACGTCGTTCTACATGTCGCGCGTGTTCATCCTCACCTTCCTCGGCGACGAGGACCCGAAGTACCTCGTGAAGGCGCGTCAGGGCGCGGCCGTCGACGAGCTCGGCGCGCACGGCCACGGTCACGATGACCACGGTGATGCGCACGGGCACGACGACCACGGTCACGGCCACCACGATCCGAACCCCGTCCCCTCGGAGGACGGCATCGACATGAAGCTCATGGTCGCGCCGCTGTGGGTGCTCGCCGCGATGGCGATCCTCGCGAGCGTGCTCGGCCTGCCCCACTGGATGACGCATCGCGAGGGCACGATCGCGGCGTTCCTCGAGCACCCCGTGGCCGACGGCTTTCAGGTGCTCGCGCCCGCGACGCTCGAGCGCCTGCACGGCCTCGAGATCCCCGCGATGGTCGGCGGCATCGCCGCGTGGGCCATCGGCGCGGGCCTCGCGTACTGGGTCTACATCGCGCAGAAGGGCGCGCCCGCGGACGCTGCCGCGCAGGCGCTCCCCGGGCTCTACAAGCTCGTGGTCGACAAGTGGCGCATCGACGAGCTCTACGACCTCATCATCGTGCGCCCGCTGCGCGGCTTCGCGTCGCTGGTCGCGATCGTCGATCGCTTCATCATCGACGGCGCGGTGAACCTCGTGGGCCTCATCGCGATCGGTCTGGGCAAGGCGCTCAAGCCGCTCCAGACCGGCGCGGTGCAGGTGTACGGCGCGTTCATCGGCATCGGCGCCCTCGCCGTCGTGGTGTGGGCCGTCGGGATGCCCGCCGTGGCCATCTCGCAGAAGGTCGAGAACGGACAGGCGCACCTCGAGGCTTCGGGCGGACCCGGGTACACGTACCGCTGGGCGACGTTCGAGGCGAACCGCGAGGCCGCCGACGACACGCTCGCCGCGCGCTGCCCGCTCAACAGCGTGGCCGCGGCGGCGCTGTCGACCGCGGGTGAGCCGAGCGCGGAGGCGCGCCACGACGAGGCGCTCCAGACCGCGACGGGTCGCTGCGTGGTGGTCGAGGCGCGCAACGCCTTCGGGCGCCGCGCCTACGCCCGCGCGCTGATCATCTCCAACGCTCCGGGCACCGTCGTGGTCCCGGGGAACAACTGATCGAGGACGCGACCGTGAACTCCGCTCGACATCTCCTCTCGGTCCTCATCTGGTTCCCCGCGATCGCGGGCGTGCTGGCGCTCTTTCTGCCGAGGCAGTCGCCGAAGCTGCTGCGCGCCTACGCCGTGGCCGCGGGGCTCTTCCTCTTCGGCCAGTCGCTGCAGCTCCTCATCGGCGCGACGCACTCCATCGAGAGCCGCCAGTTCCGCTACGTCGAGAACGTGGAGTGGATCCCCTCGCTCGGGATCCGCTACCACCTCGGCGTCGACGGCATCTCGCTCTGGCTGATCATCCTCACGACGTTCCTCACGCCGCTCACGCTCTTCGTCTCCTTCGGCGCGATCCGCAATCGCCAGAAGGAGTACATCGCCGCGATGCTGATCCTCGAGTCGGCGATGATCGGCGCGTTCGTCTCCCTCGACCTGTTCCTGTTCTATGTGTTCTGGGAGCTGATGCTCGTGCCGATGTTCCTCATCATCGGCGTCTTCGGCGGGCAGAACCGCGTGTACGCCGCGGTGAAGTTCTTCCTCTACACGTTCGCGGGCTCGGTCTTCATGCTCATCGCCATCCTGTACATGGTGGCGAAGTACAAGGCCCTCACGGGGCACTACAGCTTCGACTACGTCGACCTCATGCGCCTCGGGTTCCCCGTGAGCACCGAGCGCCTGCTCTTCGCGGCCTTCGCGCTCGCCTTCGCGATCAAGGTCCCGATGTGGCCCGTGCACACGTGGTTGCCCGACGCCCACACCGAGGCCCCCACGGGCGGCTCGATGATCCTCGCGGCCATCATGCTGAAGCTCGGCACCTACGGCTTCCTGCGCTTCGGGATGGGGCTCTTCCCCCTCGCGGCGCACTGGATCGGGCCGACGATCGCGCTGCTCTCGTGCCTCGGGATCATCCTCGGCGCGCTCGCCGCGTGGCGTCAGTACGACTTCAAGAAGCTCATCGCGTACTCGTCGGTGAGCCACCTCGGCTTCGTGATGCTCGGGCTCATCTCGCGCACCGACGCGGGCGTCTCGGGCGCCGTGCTCCAGATGGTGAACCACGGTGTGTCGACGGGCGCGCTCTTCCTCCTCGTGGGCGTGATCTACGACCGCCGCCACACGCGCGACGTCGCGGAGTTCGGCGGCCTCGCGAAGGTGATGCCCTGGTACGCCGCGATCTTCGTGATCGTGACGATGAGCTCCGTGGGCCTGCCGGGCACCAACGGCTTCATCGGCGAGTTCCTGGTGATCACCGGGAGCTTCTCGTCGGACCTGCTCAACTGGTCGCACAACTGCTCGGGCCTCGGCGCCGAGCGGCAGTGCGTGAACTCGCAGATCGGGCCCATGTTCGCGCTCCTCGCGGTGAGCGGCGTGATCCTCGGCGCGGTCTACATGCTCGACGTGACGCAGAAGGTGTTCTTCGGCCCGAGCACCAACCCGCGCAACGCGCACCTCGAAGACCTCAACGGTCGCGAGTGGCGCGCGGTGCTCCCGCTCGTCGGCGCGATCTTCGTGATCGGCCTCTTCCCGATGTTCTTCCGCGACCGGATCGACCCCTCGGTGCGCGCGTTCCTCTCGGTCTACAACTCGAAGCGCGAGGCGCTCGGGATGCGACGCGGAGAAGAGGCGCCGTACCTCCTCGAGGAGTCGGTCGTGCGCGCGCCCGAGCGTGACCCCGCGCCCGCCGCGGGAGAGGCGCACCCCACCGCGATGCGTATCCCGACCACCAACACCCGCCGCGCGGGCACCCTCGTCGCCCTGGGAGACTGAGCCGTGAACCTCGTCCTGCTTCTCTCCCCGATCCTCATCCCCACGCTGGGCGCGCTCGTGCTCATGCTCCTCGACGCCTTCCAGAAGGAAGAAGGCGGCCTGGCGATGCCCACGGCGCTCCTGCACTTCACCGCGGCGGCGATGGCCTTCGCGCTGTGGAAGCGCGGCATCCCCGCGGACACCTCGGCGCTCCACGGCTTCCTCGCCGTCGACAAGACCGCGCTCTTCCTCGACGCGACGATCGCCCTCGGCGGCGGCATCGCGTCGCTCCTCGCGGGCGGCTACCTCGCCGAGTACAAGATCGACCGCGGCGAGTACTACCCCCTCATCGCGTTCTCGTCCGCGGGCGCGATGCTGCTCGTGGGCGCGAGCGACATGCTCATGCTCTTCCTCGGGCTCGAGACCATGTCGCTCGGCGTGTACGCGATGACGGGCTTCCGCCGCGCGTCACCGCGCTCCGCCGAGGCCGCGCTCAAGTACTTCCTCCTCGGCTCCTTCGCCGCCGCGCTGATGCTCTTCGGCGCCGCGCTGCTCTACGCGATCACCGGGCACACCGACTTCGCGGGCATCGCGACGGCGCTCCACGAGCCCGCCGCGGCCGCGTCGAGCAACGAGCCCGCGGCGGTCGCTGCGGCCGCGCTCCAGGCGAGCACCAAGGTGCGCATCAGCATCCTCGCGATGCTGCTCATCCTCGTCTCGATGGCCTTCAAGGTCGGCGCGGTGCCCTTCCACATGTGGACGCCCGACGCCTACGAGGGCGCGCCCACGTCGTCGATGGCGTACATGAGCGCCGTCGTGAAGGCCGCCGCGTTCGGCGCCTTCGCGCGCGTGATGCTCACGGTCTACGGCGACGCGGCGAGCTCGGGCTCGGCCGCGGGCTGGCCCGCGATGCTCGCGTGGATCGCCGTCGCGACGATGACCCTCGGCAACCTCGTCGCGCTCACGCAGACGAGCGTCAAGCGCATGCTCGCGTACAGCTCCATCGCGCACGCGGGCTACGTGCTCCTCGGCGTGATCGCCGCGCCGCGCGAGGGGACGGGCACCACGGCCTACGCCTCGGTGCTCTTCTACCTCCTCGCGTACACGGTCTCGAACCTCGGCGCGATCGGCGCGCTCATCCTCGCGGGCCGCCGCGGCGCCGAGTCGGTGTCGTACGACGACCTCGCGGGCTACGCGCGCCGCCACCCCGCGGCGGGCTTCGCGATGACGCTCTTCCTCCTGTCGCTCACGGGCGTTCCGCCGACGGTGGGCTTCTTCGCGAAGTTCTACGTCATCCGCGCGACGCTCGACGCGGGCTACACCGCGCTCGCGATCATCGCGGTGATCAACAGCGCCGTGTCGGCCTACTACTACCTCGGCGTGCTCGTGAAGATGTACATGCGCGACCCCGCGCCGGGCGCCGCCACCGCGACCCCGATGCGCTCGGGCTACGTCACCTTCGCGCTCCTCGCCGCGGCCGCGTTCGTCGTGTGGATGGGCGTGATGCCCGAGCGCTGGCTCGACCTCGCCCGCGAGGCCGTGACGCCTGCCACCGCTGCGGCGCCCGCCGCTGACAACGCCGGTGGCACTCCCGCGCCGACGCCCTGACGTTCTCGCCGCTTCCCTTCTCGGACCCGTCGTGGCACGGGTCGTGTTCAACAGACAACTCATGAAGCGCACCGCAACGACCCTGTCGCCGCTGGTTGGCCTCTGCCTGTTCGCCGGTTGTCAGCGCGTCCGCGAGCCCGCGCCGCCGCCTGCGGCGACGCACGACGCGGGAGCTCCTGCGCCACGAGACGCCGCGCAGGCCGTCACCGAAGGCCCCACGGGGACGCTCGAGGGCGTGGTGTCGATCACCGCGCCGATCCCTCCGCCGCGGCCCATCACCGACACGGCGGAGACGCTCGCGCGGACCGGCTGCGCCGAGGCCGCGAGGAACTACTACGCCAACGTGTTCGGCGTCACGCAGCCCGGCGTGATGCCCGAGGCGATCGTGACCGTCGACGCGCACACGACGGTGACGCCCGCGCCGCGGCGGCGCTACGCGTTCTTTCGCGACTGCCACATCGCGCCGCGCATCCTCGCGATGGCGCTCGGTGACGAGCTCTTCCTCCGCGCGGAGACCGCGGAGCATCACCTCCCGAAGGTCGACGGGCTCGGCGCGACGATCGCGCAGCTCCTCAACCGCGGCGAGGATCAGCAGAAGTTCGTGCTGCGCCCGGGGCGGTACATCCTGCACTCGGTGAACTTCCCCAACTGGATGCAGACGCCGCTCGTGGTGACGCCCAACAACTTCTACGATCAGACCGATCGCGAGGGGCACTACCGCATCGAGCGCGTGCCCGTGGGCACGTACACGGCGCACGCGTGGTTCCCCGGCACGACGCCTGTGAATGTGTCCGTGACGGTGCGCGCGGGCGAGACCACGACGCAGAACTTCTCGATCACGCCGCTCCCCGCGGAGCAGATCCGACCTCTCCAGCCCCCTGTCGTCGACGCCGGACCCGTGATTCCATGATGTTTTCACGGGATCGGTACGAAGCCGCGAAGGGGTCTTGACAGTTTTTGTGGCGGAGGTAAGAGTCGCCGCCCTCGCGAGCCCCAACTCACTGTCCGCGCTCGCGGAGACCTGCAACGTTTAGCCGGATAGTCAAGAGTCCCACGATGCCGACGATCAATCAGCTCGTACGGAAGGGCCGCCGTTCCAGTCCGTGGAAGACGCCCTCACCCGCACTTCGCGCGTGTCCCCAGAAGCGTGGGGTCTGCGTTCGCGTGTACACCACGACCCCCAAGAAGCCGAACTCGGCGCTCCGCAAGGTCGCTCGTGTGCGCCTCACGAATGGGATGGAAGTCACGGCGTACATCCCTGGAGAGGGTCACAACCTCCAGGAGCACTCGGTGGTTCTGATCCGCGGAGGCCGCGTGAAGGACCTCCCCGGCGTCCGTTACCACATCATCCGCGGTACGCTCGACGCGGTGGGCGCGGCGGGTCCCTCGAATACCAACAAGAAGGAGCGCTCGCAGGGCCGCTCCAAGTACGGCGTCAAGCGCAAGAAGGGTTGATCGATGCCGCGTCGTGGAGAAGTGCCGAAGCGCAAGCTGACGGCGGACCCGAAGTACAAGGATCGCCTCGTGGCGAAGCTCACGAACACCGTGATGCTCTCGGGCGAGAAGTCGATCGCAGAGGGCATCGTGTACGGTGCTTTCGACGTCATCCAGGCTCGCCACAAGGAGGACCCGCTGGAGGTCTTCCGCAAGGCGATCGACAACGTGAAGCCGAAGGTCGAGGTCAAGTCTCGGCGCGTCGGCGGCGCGACGTACCAGGTGCCCGTGGAGGTCCGTCAGGACCGCCGCGTGTCGCTGGCGATGCGCTGGCTGGTGCTCTACTCCCGCTCGCGCGGTGAGAAGAGCATGGCCGAGCGCCTCGCGGCGGAGCTCGTCGAGGCCGCGCAGGGCCGGGGCAACGCCGTGAAGAAGAAGGAAGACACGCACAAGATGGCCGACGCCAACAAGGCGTTCGCCCACTACCGCTGGTAGGCGCTGACGCGCTCCCCTCGCGTCGACCTCACCGTCGATGCGAGCGGCGCCGAACCGCCCCGAAGCAGGAACGACGAGAGGTACCGAAGGCTTCGATGCCGACGACGACATAAGACGACCAGAGCCGCGCGATCCCACGATGGATCGATACAGAGCGCCTCCGAGAGAACATCTCAGGCGCGAGCGTGTGGAGCTCAGGTCGTGACCCTCCCGGGCCGGTAGAACTCTCTCCGAGGGCGAGAGAGTCGGTGCCTGGGAGGGTTTCGTCTGTTCTGCGCCCCGGAGTCAGTACGCACCGCTCGAAGAGATTCGCCGACTCGAAGACCAACGCGCGCCGCTCACGAGCTGATGAGGCGCCAGACGGAGAAGAGCTAACGTGCCTCGCGACATCCCGATCGAACGCTATCGCAACATCGGCATCATGGCGCACATCGATGCAGGCAAGACGACCTGCACCGAGCGCGTGCTGTACTACACCGGCAAGATCCACCGTATCGGCGAGGTCCATGAGGGCGCCGCCACGATGGACTGGATGGAGCAGGAGCAGGAGCGCGGCATCACGATCACGTCGGCCGCGACGACGGCGTTCTGGGTCCCCGAGACGGGCACGCACAAGGGCATCAAGCACCGCGTGAACATCATCGACACGCCCGGCCACGTGGACTTCACCATCGAGGTGGAGCGCTCGCTCCGCGTGCTCGACGGCGCGGTCTGCGTGTTCGACGGCGGCAACGGCGTCGAGCCCCAGAGCGAGACCGTGTGGCGCCAGGCCGACCGCTACAAGGTCCCCCGCATCGCGTTCATGAACAAGATGGACAAGATCGGCGCGGACTTCGGCATGTGCGTCCAGTCGATGCGCGACCGCCTCGGCACCAACCCGGTGCCGATCCAGCTGCCGCTCGGCGAAGAGGACAAGCACCGCGGCGTGATCGACCTGATCCGCATGAAGGCCATCGTGTTCGACGAGGCCAGCAAGGGTCAGCGCTACGACGTCACGGACATCCCCGCGGACTTCAAGGACGCGGCCGACACCGCGCGCCAGGCCCTCATCGAGGCCGTGGCCGACGTCGATGACGTGGTCGGCGAGAAGTTCCTTAACGACGACATCGCGTCGATCACCGAGGAGGAGATCCACAGCGCGCTCCGCAAGGGCACGCTGTCGTTCCAGCTCGTCCCCGTGGTCTGCGGCTCGGCGTTCAAGAACAAGGGCGTCCAGCAGCTCCTCGACGCGGTGGTCACGTACCTCCCCGCGCCGGTGGACATCCCCGTCAAGATCGGCAAGCACCCGCACAAGGCCGACGTCGAGGTCTCCTTCCCGCCGCAGGACGACGCGCCCTTCAGCGCGCTCGGGTTCAAGCTCATGAACGACAAGTTCGTGGGCAACCTGACCTTCGTCCGCGTGTACTCGGGCAGCCTCTCGTCGGGCTCGTCGGTCTACAACTCCGTGCGCGACAAGAGCGAGCGCGTGGGTCGCCTCCTCCTCATGCACGCGAACAACCGCGAGGACATCCCGGACGTGTGCGCGGGCATGATCGCCGCCGTGGTGGGCCTGCGCGACACGCGCACGGGCGACACCCTCTGCGACGAGAAGCACCCCATCGTCCTCGAGAAGATGACCTTTCCGGACCCCGTCATCTCGATCGCCATCGAGCCCAAGACGAAGGCCGACCAGGACAAGATGGGCATCGGGCTCCAGAAGCTCGCGATGGAGGACCCCTCGTTCCGCGTCCACACCGACGAGGAGAGCGGCCAGACCATCATCGAGGGCATGGGCGAGCTCCACCTCGAGATCATCGTCGACCGCCTGAAGCGCGAGCACAAGGTCGAGGCCAACACGGGCAAGCCCGAGGTGGCCTACCGCGAGTCGGTGAAGAAGGCCGCGCTCAACGTCGAGTCGAAGTACATCAAGCAGTCGGGCGGTCGCGGTCAGTACGGTCACGTCGTGATCGACCTCGAGCCCTCCGAGCGCGGCAAGGGCTTCGAGTTCGTCGACGACATCAAGGGCGGCGTCATCCCCCGCGAGTTCATCCCCGCGGTGGAGAAGGGCATCCGTGAGGCCCTCGGCCGCGGCGTGCTCGCGGGCTACCCCGTGGTCGACGTGAAGGCGCGCCTCCACTTCGGCAGCTACCACGACGTCGACTCGAGCGCGCAGGCGTTCGAGATCGCGGGCTCGATGGGCTTCCAGGAAGCCGCGAAGCGCGCGGGCATCGCGCTGCTCGAGCCCATCATGAACGTCGAGGTCGTGACCCCTGACCAGTTCATGGGCGACGTGATCGGCGACCTCAACTCTCGCCGCGGTCAGGTCCGCGGCATGAACGCTCGCGGCAAGGGCGTGCAGGTGATCGAGGCCTACGTGCCCCTCGCCAACATGTTCGGCTACGTGACCGACCTGCGCTCCAAGACGCAGGGCCGCGCGGTCTCGACGATGCAGTTCTCGCACTACGACCCGGTGCCGAACGCCGTCCAGGAAGAGATCGTCGCGAAGAGCCGCGGCAAGTGACCGACCGAACCACCAAGACGAACTGAAGATCAGGAGATCAGGAACATGGGCAAGGAGAAATTCACTCGCACCAAGCCGCACATGAACGTCGGCACGATCGGTCACATCGACCACGGCAAGACGACGCTCACGGCGGCGATCTCGGCGGTGCTGGCGCGTCGCTCGGGCGGCAAGATCAAGGCGATCTCGTACAAGGACATCGCCAAGGGCGGCATCGAGCGCGACGCGACGAAGACCGTGACCATCGCGGCGGCGCACGTCGAGTACGAGACCGAGAAGCGCCACTACGCGCACGTCGACTGCCCCGGCCACGCCGACTACATCAAGAACATGATCACCGGCGCGGCGCAGATGGACGGCGCCATCCTCGTGGTCAGCGCGCTCGACTCCGTCATGCCCCAGACGCGCGAGCACGTGCTGCTCGGACGTCAGGTCGGCGTGCCCCGCATCGTCGTCTTCCTCAACAAGTGCGACGCCGTGGACGATGTCGAGATCCTCGACCTCGTCGAGATGGAAGTGCGCGAGCTCCTCTCGAAGTACGACTACCCGGGCGACGACACGCCCGTGATCCGCGGCGCGGCCCTCCCGGCGCTCAACGGCGACGCGAAGTGGGAAGAGAAGATCGTCGAGCTCGGCCAGGCCCTCGACAGCTTCATCCCCGAGCCCCAGCGCGAGATCGACAAGCCGTTCCTGCTCGCGATCGAGGACGTGTTCTCGATCAAGGGCCGCGGCACGGTGGCGACGGGCCGTATCGAGCGCGGCATCATCAAGGTCAACGAGGAGGTCGAGATCATCGGCTTCGCGCCGACCCGCAAGACGGTGGTGACGGGCGTCGAGATGTTCCGCAAGCTCCTCGACCAGGGGCAGGCGGGTGACAACGTGGGCGTGCTGCTCCGCGGCGTGGAGAAGAACGACATCGAGCGCGGCCAGGTTCTGGCGAAGCCCGGGTCGCTGTTCCCGCACAAGAAGTTCAACGCGCAGGTCTACGTGCTGAAGAAGGAAGAGGGCGGGCGTCACACCCCGTTCTTCACCAACTACCGCCCGCAGTTCTACATCCGCACCACCGACGTCACGGGCACCTGCAAGCTCGCCGAAGACGTCAAGATGGTGATGCCGGGTGACAACGTCGCGATGGAGGTCGAGCTCATCACCCCCGTCGCCCTCGAGGAGCAGATGCGCTTCGCCATCCGTGAGGGCGGCAAGACCGTCGGCGCGGGCGTCGTCACCAAGATCCTCGAGTAGTCGGCGCTGCGCCGAGAGGTGTAGCGGAGGTGCGCTGCCAGCGCGGCGCCCTCCGCTCCCTCGAAGCTCCAAGCGACAACGCTACGAGATACAACCGAAGGAACACGTTCGATGGCCGCTACCAAGATCCGCATCCGCCTCAAGGCGTACGATCACAACCTGCTCGACCAGGCCGCCAAGGAGATCGTCGAGACCGCTCGTGGTACGGGCGCCGACGTGGCGGGGCCCATTCCCCTGCCCACGAAGATCAACCGTTACACGGTGCTGCGCGGACCGCACGTCGACAAGAAGTCGCGCGAGCAGTTCGAGATCCGCACGCACAAGCGCCTCCTCGATATCGTCAACCCCACCCAGCAGACCCTCGACGCGCTCATGAAGCTCGACCTCAGCGCCGGCGTCGACGTCGAGATCAAGAGCTGAGAGGTAGTTACTGCAATGGCCAGGCTCAATGTCGTCAACACCGCGGGCGAGCAGACCGGAGAGATCGAGCTCTCTGACTCCGTCTTCGGCATCACCGAGATCAACCAGGACCTCTTCTACGAGGTGGTGAAGGCGCAGCTCGCGTCTCGCCGCGCCGGCACGCACGCCGCCAAGGGCCGCTCCGCGGTCGCTGGTTCGAAGAAGAAGATCTACAAGCAGAAGGGCACCGGCAACGCCCGTCACGGCAACATCCGCGCGCCCATCTTCGCCAAGGGCGGCAAGGTTCACGTCCCGTCGCCCCGCGACTACGGCTACCGCCCGCCGCGGAAGGTCCGCGCCGGCGCCCTGTGCCACGCGCTCTCGCTCTTCGTGAAGGAGGGCAGGGTGAAGGTGCTCGACAGCTGGAGCCTCGAGGCGATCAAGACCCGCTCCGTGGAGAACACCCTCGGCGCGCTCGCCACGGCGGGCTCGGCGGTGGTGGTCGACACGGCCACGAACGAGAAGCTCCGGCTCTCGACGCGCAACCTCGCCAACGCGACCTTTCTGCCCCCCGAGGGCGTGAACGTCTATGACCTCCTGCGGCACGACACGCTCATCCTGACGAAGGAAGCGGCGAAGGCCCTCGAGACCAGGCTGAGCGCGTAGAGGAGTCACAGCGATGTCTTCGATCCCCAACATCCTCCGCCGCCCGCTGGTGCTGACCGAGAAGGGCACCAACCTCAAGGAAGAGCTCAACCAGGTGCTCTTCGAGGTCTCGCGCGAGGCGACCAAGCACCAGATCCGCGCGGCCGTCGAAGCCGCCTTCAACGTCAAGGTCACGAACGTCCGCACGATGGTCGTTCGCGGCAAGATGAAGCGCATGGGCCGCGGCTACGCCAAGACCCAGAACTGGAAGTACGCCAAGACCCAGAACTGGAAGAAGGCCATCGTCACGCTCCGTGACGGCGACAAGATCGCGGCCTTCGAGGCCTCGTGAGGTAGAGAGAGACCCAATGGCCATCAAGACGTTCCGCCCGAGGACGCCCGCGCGCAGGTACTACACGGTCACCTCGTTCGCCGACCTCACCAAGAAGGCTCCGGAGAAGAAGCTCACGGAGCACCAGACCTCCACCGGAGGTCGTAACCACTACGGCCGCATCACCAGCCGCTTCCGCGGCGGTGGTCACAAGCAGCGGTACCGCATCGTCGACTGGAAGCGTAACCGCGTGGGCATCCCCGCGCGCATCGCCTCCCTCGAGTACGATCCCAACCGCACCGCGCGCCTCGCGCTCCTCCACTACGTGGACGGCGTGAAGACGTACATCCTCGCGCCCGACGGCGTGAAGGTGGGCGACGTCGTGATCTCGAGCCGCAACGCGGACATCAAGCCGGGCAACGCGCTCCCCCTGCGCTTCATCCCCCTCGGCACGGTGATCCACAACGTGGAGCTCAAGATCGGCAAGGGCGCCCAGATGGTGCGCTCCGCGGGTTCGGCCGCGCAGCTCATCGCCAAGGGCGACGAGTGGGCCCAGGTGCGTCTCCCCTCGGGCGAGATTCGCAAGGTGCACCTCGACTGCCGCGCGACCATCGGTCAGGTGAGCAACGCCGACCACGCCAACGTGACGATCGGCAAGGCCGGCCGCTCGCGCTGGCTCGGACGCCGCCCGCACAACCGCGGCGTCTCGATGAACCCCGTCGACCACCCCATGGGTGGCGGCGAAGGCCGCACGTCGGGCGGGCGTCAGCCCTGCTCCCCGTGGGGCTGGCTCACCAAGGGCAAGAAGACCAGGCACAACAAGCGCACCCAGGCGATGATCATCCAGCGCCGCGGCGCCAAGGGCTGAGGAGCAACCAATGCCTCGTTCGCTGAAGAAGGGTCCGTTCATCGACCTGCACCTCCAGGAGAAGGTGTCGGCCGCGGTTCAGGACAAGTCGAAGAAGGTCATCAAGACCTGGTCGCGTCGGAGCACCATCACCCCCGACGCAGTGGGTCTCACCATCTCGGTCCACAACGGTCGCAAGTTCGTGCCCGTGTACGTGACCGAGAACATGGTCGGCCACAAGTACGGCGAGTTCGCCCCGACGCGCACGTTCCACGGGCACTCGGGCGACCGCAAGGGCAAGGCCGCGCCTGGCAAGGGCACCGGCAAGAAGTGATCGTCCGTCGCTGCGTTCCCGTCTGTCGAAGCACGCCTCCGCTCGCCGCACCGTCGCGTCTCCGCGCGACCCTGTAGCGAAGCCCCGGCGAGCACCGACAGGCGGGACGCACGCCCGGCTGCGATCCGTCGCCTCCTCCGCATCACGCACGTCACCCCGACCGCTCACACCGACGCTCGCGACGCCCCACGCGGGTGTGTTGCGTCTGCGGACGCGCGCGGTTTCGTCGAAACAATTGGGGATCCCCCTGCGGCGCGCTACGGTGCGTGCGTGAGCGCCTCTCGATGGCTGTGACCCGCTCCGAGCTCCCTCCTCCGCCGTGCGCGGGCGTCGTCGTGCTGCGTCGTCGCGCGCTCGTCGTCGAGTGCCTGCTCGTGCAGACGCCGACGGGGCAGTGGGGCTTTCCCAAGGGCAAGCGGAACCGCGGCGAGGCCGTGGTCGACAACGCGCTGCGCGAGCTCTTCGAAGAGACGGGGCTCATGCGCCTCCAGCTCTCGCTCCGTGAAGACCTCTGGTTCGACGAGCGCTCGGACAAGGGCAACCTCGCCGTCCGATACCTCCCCGCGACCCTCACCGACCCGGAGCCCACGCTGATCCCCGCGCGGGGCGAGCTCACCGACGTCCGCTGGTGGCCCGTCGACGACGCCCTCGGCGTGCTGAAGACTGCGCGCCGCGATGTGTTGCGCGCTGTCCTCACCGTGATGGCGATGTAGCGCCCGCCCGGCGCCGCGAATTGTCGCGGCGTGAGCGTGGCGTGTTCCGTGCTGCCTCATTGGGTGTTATCCAACGAGGCGAGTGGAGGAAGCATGAACCGTCGATCGATCGCGCTGAGCGCCGTGCTGGCCCTGATGGCTGTACTCACTGTTCCGATGGCCGCGAGCGCGCAGCGCGTCGTGGTGAACCCGCCGGGCCCCGGTCGCGTGGTGGTCCACGGGGCGAGGCATCCCCACACGACCGTGGTGGTGAACCCGCCGGGCCCCGGTCGCGTGGTGGT
Source organism: Polyangiales bacterium (assembly GCA_046351535.1). Classification (GTDB taxonomy): domain Bacteria; phylum Myxococcota_A; class Polyangia; order Polyangiales; genus CAISKJ01. The sequence goes on along the minus strand of JAXLYG010000011.1, from coordinate 131,350 downwards.
GAACCCGCCGGGCCCGGGGCGCGTGGTCGTGACCCCGCCGCCTCCCAATCGCGTGGTGATCAATCCGCCGGGCCCGGGGCGCGTGGTGATTCGCACCCGCCGTCACTGATCGATCGAACGCGCCAGAGCGCCGACCGCAAAAGCGCCGCGCCGTTCTGCTTCAGATCCGCTTCGCCCTGCTTCGTTGCGTCTTCTCGCAAGGCCAACAGCCTTGCATCGAAGCCGCGCCTTGCAGTGCTCGCGGCTCTTCGCAGCACGGCGGGCGTTTTCCGGTCGGCGCGCTACCGGGGCACGAGCCCGAGGGTGCGCGTCTCTCCCGCTGCGAGCTCGACGTCCTGGGCGAGCTCGACGATTCCCCCATCCACGGTGAAGCGCGCGCGAAGGTGGTGAACGCCCGCGCGCAGCGTGAAGGCGTGCGGCGTCCCGACGGGGTCGCTCCCGTCGATGGAGACGCGCGCGAAGGGGAGCGCGTTGACCCGCAGCGTCGCGCTCGCGGGCGCCTCGATCTGCGCGCTCGCGTCGAGTTCGACGGGCACCGTGCGGCCGTGCCTCACGACGGCGTGATGGAGCTCCTCACGCGTCGCCGCGGGTCCAGGCGCGCGCTCGATCGACGTCGCAGTCGGCGCCGGGGGAACGCTCGGGGGCGTCGTCGGCGGGGCGATCACCGGCGTCGGCGGAGGCTGCGGTGCGCCCTGCGAGGTCGTCGGTGACGGTGGCGGTTCCACGCGAGGCGCGCGCTGTGTTTGACGTGGTACGAGCGCGATCCAGAGGGCCAGCGCCGCGCCACCCGTGAGCGAGAGCGCGAGTGCGGTCGGACGTCGCGCGCGAGACGTCTCCGCGCGCGCAGCCGTCACCGCGGCCGGTGCGACGGAGACAGGGACCTCGGGCGGCGCTTCGAGCGGGCGAGGCGCGGGCGACGGTGGCGCGGGCGAAGGCGTCGCTCCCGACGCTGCGACGGGGAGGCTCACGCGGTCGTTGTCGGGGCGCTCGGCGGCGAGCAGGCCCGCGAGCGCGTGGTGTACGCGATCGCGCGCGCGGGTCGCGTCGCACACGCGCGCGGCGAGGCGAGCGCGTCCGTGACAGAGCGTCGGAACCGCGTCGAGGAGCGCTTCGGAGAGCGCGTCCATCGAGCCGTGGCGCTCGTCGGGGTCGCGCCGCGTCGCGCGCTGTGCGACCGCGCGGAGCGAGGCGCGCGCGGGAGAGTCTTCGGTGAGTTCGAGGTACTCCTCGACGACGCGTCCGAGGCCGTAGACGTCGGTGGTCGGGCCGACGCTGCGTCCTTCGAGCTGCTCGGGCGCGATGTAGCGGAGGTTGCCCACCACGACGCCGGTGGTCGTTCGCGCGTCGCGGTCGACGGCCCACGCGATGCCGAAGTCGGTGACCTTCACCTCGCCCGCGCGCGACAGGAGCAGGTTCTGCGGTGACAGGTCGCGGTGCAGGATCGGCGAGGGCTCACCGTCGGCGTCGAGGAGCGCGTGCGCCGCGGCCATCCCGCGCGCGGCCTCGTGGGCGATCCAGGCGACCTCGTCGGCGGTGATCCGCGCGTCACACTTTCGCAGCGCTTCGAGGAGCGCGTGGCCGTCGAGGCCGTCGACGTGCTCGATCGCGAGCCACGGGCCGTGCGCGTCGGCGCCGGCGTCGAGGAGCCGCACGACGTTGCCGTGGCTCACCCGCGCGAGCGCGCGCCCCTCGTTTCGAAAGCGCTGCGCGAGCGAGTCGGTGGTGCGCGCGACGCCGTCGATCACATCGACGCGGGGGCGCTTGATGACCACGCGCTGCGTGAGTCCGCCGTGGAGCGCGCGCTCGACGAGCCACACGGCGCCCATGCCGCCGTGGCCCAGACCGCGGAGGACGCGCATCCCCGCGGGCGGCGGGATCTCAAGGGCCTTCGCGTCGTCGGCCGGTGCGCTCATCTCAGTTCGAACACGAGAGCGTGAGCACCCCGCTCGCGTTGGGGTTGGTGCTCCGCCACGACGCGGTGCTGCCCCCGAGGAACGAGACCACGAAGGTGCTGAGTCCGCCGTCGCCCGCGGTGAGGTCGGTGAGGGTCACGGCGTCTTCGGCGGGCTGCGGGCACTGCGCGAAGAAGCGTCGGAAGTCGGTGACCGACACGCGGTACGAGCGCGCCCTGGCCTGCGTGGGGCCCATCGTGACGCGCCACGCGCCCGAGAGCGTGTAGCTGTTCGTGTGGAAGTTGTAGGTCGACGTGACGGGCGTGTCGGTGGCCGCCGAGACCTCGCGTTGGACGTACTGACCGAAGGTCCCCACGGCGGCGTAGGTGCTCTGCTCGACGGTGGTGCTGTACTCGAAGCTCCCGTCGGCGAGGGCGCGGCGGCGGAAGAGCGCCGTGGCGTCGAGGTCGGTGATGCGCGCGAGGTTCACCCGGAGCGTCGCGCTGGTCACCCGCACGCGCACCCGAAGCTCCGCCGCGCCCACGAGGTCGATGTTGTAGAGCAGCTCGCCCGTGACGTTGCGGAGGCCGAGGCGGCCGGGGCAGTTTCGGAGCACCACGCGAAGCACGCCGGGCGCGAGGCGCACGGTGGTGGCGCAGCGGCCGTAGAAGTCTCCGAGCTGCGTGTCGGCGCTGTTGATCGCGTCGACGAGGCGCTCCCCGCCCGTGCGCGCCGCGTCGAGCCCGCGGATCACCGAGAGGAACAGCCCGCTCTCGTGCGAGGCCGCCTCGATCGCGTCGGCCGTGAGCGCCACGTTCGCGGGCACCACGGGGTCAGCCGGACCGCAGCCGACGAGCGGCAGCAGGGCGACGAGGGCCGTGATCGGGGCGGCGCTGCGCATGACGGACGCGACGGTTCCTTTCGTGAATCGTGCCGGATCCCGTGGGTGCTTGTCACGCCTCCCAGCGAAAGAACGGAGAGGCGCCCGTGCGGCCTCGCGTCGACAGTGCGTCGCGTGAGGACCACACGGGGCGCCGCGCGTCGCCGTGGCATCGGGGCGAGGGGATCGGGTACAACCGCGCGTGGCTCACGATGAGGCGCGCGCTCACAGCGATGATGCTCGGTGGAGGCATCTGCTCGGTCGGTTGCGAGCGCGCGTCGGTCGTCACGCTGCTCGTCGCCGAGCCTCTGAGAGACGACGCGGGCGCGCGCGCCGACGGGGCCGCGCCGCCGCGCTGCCGCGAGGAGCCCGAGACCTCGGGCGAGGCGATCCTCGATGAGTTCTATCGCGACACGGGCCGCGAGCGCTGCGTCGTGCTCAGCGTGAGCGCCGACACGGGCGACGTGCTCCCGCGCTATCACGCCGTGCGCGCGAGGCGCATCGCGCCGCCGTCGCCGACCGTCCCGCCGTGCCTGGGGTCGCGCGGAGAGACGCTCTTCGATGACCTCCCCGAGACGAACTACACCCTGCGGCTCATGGTGCTCGACACCGACGGGCTCGATGGAATCCAGGGCGTCCCCCTCGCGGTGCAGAACCTCCAGCGCGGCGGCGACGGCGCGTGGCCCGTGGCGACGTGCTTCCCGTGGTTCAACTGCGCGCGCGCCCAGAGCGCACGCTCGGTCATCGCGGGGCCCTTCGAAGCGTGCCTGCGCGCGGACACCCCTGCGGTCGCCGTGTGCTCCCTCGGCCCGAGCGGAGGCACGACGTGTCCGGCGCCTCGCTGATCCGCGTGACGCTCTCGGTGGCGCTCTCGCTCGCGCCGCTCGTGGCGCGCGCCGACGACCGACCGCTGTGGCTCCGCGAGGAGGGCGCCACGCGAACGCCGCCGTCCGATGTGATCGTTCCGCCCGTGATCGCGCCCGCCGCGGAGCCTCACGCGGAGCGCGCGCGTGCGGCCATCGCGAGGGCGCGCGAGCTCTTTCTCGCGTCGGCCTTCAGCGACGCGGCGACGTCGCTGCACATCGCCGCGGGCGACCACGTCGAGCATCTGCTTCGAAGCGACCGCGCGCTCGCCATCGAGTTGCTGCACTGGGAGGGCGCGTGCGCCGTGCTCGCGAGCGATCGCGACGGAGCCCGCGACGCGTTTCGAAGAGCGCTCTCGATCGCGGCCGACGCGCGGCTGCCCGATGGGGTGTTTCCCCCCGAGGTCGACGCGTTCTACGACGAGGTACGACGCGCGATGGCCCTCGCGGGACCGACCGTGCGCACCATTCGAAGCACGCCGTCGGGCGCGCGCATCGAGGTCGACGGACACGACGAGGGCGTCACCCCCGTCACCCTGCGGCTCTCGCCGGGCGTTCACGCGCTGCGCCTCGAACGCGCGGGCTATCGCACGTGGATGGGGCCGCTCCAGACCAGCGGGCCCTCGGCCGATGCGCTCGAGATCGTGCTCGCGGAGGCCACGGGGCGCGACCTTCGTGCGCAGGTGAGCGACCCCGCGGGGCTGAGGGACGTCCCCGACGCGGCGACGCTCGCGCGCATCGAGCGCGAGTATCAGGTCGAGCGCGTGATCGTCTCGCTGCGCAACGGGACCGAGCTCGTGCACCCCGCGCGGGCGCCGTTTCCGTGGCCCTGGGTGATCGCGGGCGCGAGCGTCGCCGCGGTCGGAATCGGCGTGGGCGCGTACTTTCTGTTTCGTCCTCCGCCGGTGTTGCGGGTGATCAGCGGCTCGCCCTGAACTGGCGCGCGCGGCGCGAAGCGGGTAATGGGTCGCGTCGCCGATGTCACGGTCTCGCGCACAGGTGCTCGTGTTCCGCGCAGTTGCGATGCTCGCCGTCGTGACCGCGATGGTCACCGGCGCGCTGATGGCGCTCTCGAACACGCGCCGCACCGACGCCGCCGCGCTGAGGGCGATGCGTATGGGCGCGCACCGCCCGAGGGGCGCGCGGCCGAGGCTCATCGTCGCGCAGACCGACGGCGGCGGCGCCGAGCCCGTGGGCATGGTGGTGCCTCCCGCGGACGAGATCGCGTGGCCGCCGCCGCTGCTCAACCCCGAGGCGCACCTGCGCACCGCGTGGGACCTCTCGATGGGGCGTCCGGGCTCTCACGAGGTGCTCTTCAGCTTCGACGACGGACCGAACCCCGGCACCACCGATCGCCTCCTTCGCATCCTGGAGCAGGCCCGGGTCCACGCGGTCTTCTTCGTCTGCGGCTGGCGCATGGAGGCGGAAGAGCCCCTGCGCTCTCGCGCGCGAAAGATCCTTCAGGACACGGCCGCCGCGGGGCACATCATCGGCAATCACACGGTGCATCACCGCGTGCTGCCGCAGCTCACGCCCGCGCAGATCGCGTACGAGATCGACCACAACGCCGACCTCATCGAGGAGGTGCTCGGCGAGCGTCCGCACCTCCTGCGACCGCCCTACGGCGCGTACAGCGAGGACGTGCGGCGCCACATCACGAGCCTGCACAACGAGATGTGGCTGTGGTCCATCGATCCGCACGACTACCTCGTCGTGGGCGACGCCGAGGCCGTCGCGCAGCGGGTCATCGTGGGCATCGCCAACCACGCGGGCGGCACGGTGCTCCTCCACGACACGCACGCGTGGAGCGTCGCCGCGGTGCCGAAGATCCTGCACTGGCTCGACGAGACCAACCGCGAGCGCCGCGATGAGGGACGGCCCGTGTACGACATCCTCGACGCGCCGCGCTTTCTCGAAGGAGCGCGCGCTCGGCTGCCGATGATTCAAGCGGCCGAGGCCGCGGCGCAGCCGAGGGTGCGCGACGCGGGCGCGCGTGACGGCAGCGCCGACGCGACCGCGGTGGAGCCGACCACGGGGCCGGTGACGGAGGTGCCCGACGCGGGCGTGATTCCGACGAGCGCGAGCGAGGATGCGGGCGCGAGGGCTGCGACGCCCGACGCGTGAGGCGCGACTCCGTGACAGGGGCCAGGTGCGGCTCTTCTTCGTCGGCGTCCGCACGCCGGTGAATGAATTCACCGGCAGAGAGGGGAAAGTCCGCGCAGCGCGGACTCATGATCCCGAGCCCGAAGGGCTTTCGCTTCCATGCCGGTGAATTCATTCACCGGCGTGGGGGCGCAGACGCAGAAGAGTCACTCCCCGGCTTCATCCGGTCGTTCGACGCAGCCATCATGCCCACCAACGTTCACCAGCTCCCGTCGATCGACGTCCCTCGAAGGTGACACGCATGACCGCCGCCTTTCAGCGCGCCACGCGCCTCTGCGCCTTGCTCTCCCTCCTGGCGATCTTCTTCGTCGGCACCGGCTGCGATCGGACCACGATCGCCACCTCCGACGCCGCATCGCCGCGAGACGCGAAGGACGTCCCCTTCGACATCGCCTCGGACGTGCTCGACGTCTCCGACGCGCCAGTCCCTTCCGACGAGAGCCCCCCCTTCGACGGCCCCGTCCCCTTCGACGCGGCCATCGACCGGGTCGACGCATCCTCGGAGCCGCGCGACCCCTTCGCAGATGTACGCACGATGGAGACTGGCTCCGACTTCTTCGGAGACTGCGGCTCCCGCTTCGATGCCTCGGATGCGGCGCCTTCCTGCATGCTGGACAGCTCGGCGCCCTGCGCCTGCGCGGCGGGCCCGACGGGGAATCGCATCTGCTTGGAGGATCTCACCTGGAGCGCCTGCCAGTGTCCCTTGTGGGGGCCGTTCGACTTCGACGGTGGGGTCATCATTGACCGCGTGTCGCCTGACGTTTTCGAGCCCATCCCCACGATCCCCGGTCCGCGATTGCTCGCGCCTCAATCGGGGTCTCGCGTGACCACGCAGCGCCCGACCCTTCGCTGGAGGCTGCCCGATGGAGTCACGCGCGCTCGCGTCGAGCTCTACGAAGACCGCGCCTGCACCCGGATGCTGACACAACAGGAGGTCACGGGCGCTTCGTGGCGCCCCTCCGAACCGCTGGCGCATGGCGTAGTGTTCTGGCGCGTCCGTGCGCTCGGCGAGGCAGGTGGGGTCACGTGGACGAGCGCGACATGGGAGTTCGGTGTGCCTCGTCGTGACAGTCCTGTCGACACCAGCTACGGGGTGCTCAAGGACTTCAACGGCGACGGCTACGACGACATCGTGACCCAGTCGAGTTACACCCGCCCGTTCGGCGGGATTCGTATCTTCCCCGGCGGGCCGGACGGCGTATCGGGAGAGCGAGTCCGTGTCCTGAACCCACCCGAGCCTCCGTCTTGGGAGACCCACAGGGACGGGAACGGCGGCTTCGGGCCGCTCTTCTCGGTGGGGGATCTCAATGGTGACGGGCTCTCGGACGTGATCGCCGGCAGCGCATCGTATCGTGAGCTTCCCTTCGACCCAGCTCAGCCGGCTGGCGATGGCCGCGTCTATCTATTCCTTGGCTCTAGAACCTGCACCGTCACCCTTGCCGAGACCTCATATCGTCCCTCGGAAAGAGGTCGGCCGTTCAGTTTCGGGCGCGACGTGAGCGTTGGAGACTTCAACGGTGATGGCTATGCCGACATGCTGGCGACAGCGCGAGGCGACAGCGGCTACGCAGAGGAGATGAAACTCTATCTCGGAGGTCCTGCTGGTCCATCGGAAACACCCGCCAGCGCCTACTCGCTAGGAACGCAGACCGCTCAGTTCGTCGGTGACTTGAACGGCGATGGCTTCGCAGATGTCATCGCGAGAACACGCAACTACCAGGAGGCTGGGCTGAATGACTTCGCCATCGTCATCCTCTCTGGAAACCCTGAAGGGCGGCTCGACTTCCACACTCAATACTTTGAGCTTCCGTTCCGTTCCCCCCTCTTCGACTGGATCATGCGGTGGGGCGACGTCAACGAGGATGGGTACGCGGACGCCGTCATCAGCTTCAACGGTCGCATTTGCGTGTTCCCTGGCTCTTCGGAAGGGGTCCGTGGCTTCTGGCGGCTGAACACCCCTCCTGATACCGGGGGAGGTACGGGCGGGCCCTCCTTCGGTATCGGAATGAGCATGCCAGCAGATCTTGATGGCGACGGCCACGCGGAGCTGCTCGCCGGTGCGGAGGCAGCGCGCTCCGATGACGGTCAGGTCTACCTCTTTCCTCATCATACGAGTGGCCTCTCGCTGATGTGGAGTCAGGAGATCCCAGGCCCAACAGGATCTCGTCAGGGGTTCTCTGTGCCCGCGATCGTGGGTGATGTTGACGGGGATGGCTTCAACGATGTCGCGATCGGAGCCACATTAGGACTCGTTCCGAGACTCTATCTGTATTCGGGAGGCGTGGGGCGGTGGTGGGAGCGGCCTCGGTTGATGATCCTGGGGCCAATCAGCATAGAGATTCAGTAGGAAGATCGGAGGACATCATGGGAACATTTTCAGACGAACTCATCGATGTCGGCCGCACGCGTCGTGTTCGGACAGCCCATCTCGCGCCGCCCGACGTGTGGGTGGGTGCGGCTCTTTCGCGGCGGTGCGGGTGGTGACCCCTGTACCCCGCTTCCGCGCGCCCTTTCCCCGCCAGTTGAGTCTCGACCGGCATTCGGGGATTGACGCGTGGCGCCAGGTTCGGCCCGCGACGTGGCGGCGAAGATTGACGTCGCCGATGGCGCCACTGCGCAGGGCGTCGCGCCCTCACCCCAGTCTACAAAGGAGTGACCTCGCCTCGCGAGGTCGCAGCCCGTCGCCTAGGACCGTGCGCTGCGCTACCCTGCGCGACCGACGACGCGCGACCTCGGCGGTGAGAAGACAGCGGGCGAACGCACCTCGTCGAGCGCCGAACGCGGATCCGATGCGCTGCGACCTCGCGAAGGCGAGGTCACTCCTTTTGTAGACTGGGGTGAGGGCGCGACTGCACCCTGCGCAATGGCGCCATCGGCGACGTCAATCTTCGCCGCCACGTCGCGGGCCGAACCCCAGGCGCCACGCGTCAACCCCCGAATAGCGGTCAGACTCAACTGGCGGGGAAAGGGCGCGCGGAAGCGGGGTACAGGGGTCACCACGCGCACCGCCGCGAAAGAGCCGCACCCCGCGTGGGCGAGCATTGCGATGTTGTTACCGGGGGAACCGCCTCGCCGTGCCGCGCCCGGACATGTGGGTTGCCCGCGTGACGTGATCCGATGGGGTGATCGCCGCGAGGCGCTTCGTGGCACCCGCCGCCCCGTCCGCCGGCTCCCTCGGCGTGCGGGAGGCACCCGACGTCTCATCTGCCGCCTCCCTCGGCGCGCGGGAGCCACCCGACGACCCTTCCGTCGGCTCCGCTGCGCGCGGGAGGCGCCCGACGACCCTTCCGTCGGCTCCTCGGCGCGCGGGAGGCGCCCGACGACCTTCCGTCGGCTCCCGCGTGAAGCGCGCTCAAGCTCCTCGGTGCCCGCGCCGTTACTCCTGGCACGAGGCAAACAATGAAGCTGTATAGAGCGAACGATGGGTGGGCGGTCGTCCTCGACGACATGAACTTCACGACCTGCATGCTCCAGGTGAGCGTGACGCACGCCGAGCTGGCGCCGCCCCTGGTGGAGCACGCGGCGACGTGGGCGCAGATCGACGCGGAGCGGCAGGCCGCCGAGCTCGGCGTGGTGCGCGCCAACGCGGGCGTCGCGTGGTGCGACGGCGTGCTCGACCGCTGCACGAAGCGCTTCGGCACGCAGCTCCACGCCGACTGTGATGGGAACCGCGAGCACTCGCTGTTCACGGCGTTCTTTCCCATCGCGCCCGCGCAGGTGACGAAGCAGGCGCTCGAGAGCCAGCTCGACACGATGCAGAAGTTCCCCCTGCTCGCGAAGAGCGAGACGCTCAAGAAGCCGACGCGGGCGCTGCTCCAACTGGTGCTCGACGCGATGGAGCGCGGCGCCGCCGCGGTGAAGACCCGCGAGGCCGCGCAGCTCGTCGTGGCCGCCGTGGCGCGCAAGCAGATCGTGTGGCGCGAGGACGCCAACCGCGTGCGCCGCGCCGCCGAGACGGCGCTCGACGACTACGCCAACAAGAACGACCTCCCGCGTGACTACGCCGCCGCGTTCTTCGCCGCGCCCTCGGCGCCGAAGAAGACGGCCGAGAAGGCGCCCGAGCCGGTCAACAGGCCCGTCGTGCCGCAGGCGTTCCACGCGCTGTCGGAGGGCGATCAGGTGCTCGCGCTGCCCGACGCGATCCTCCGCGGGCTCGCAGACGAGTTCGTCGCGACGCTGCCCGCCAACGTCCAGTCGATCGTCCGCGCCCGTCGCGCGGGCTGACGCAGCCTCTCGCCGTCCACTCCGCGGGTGATATCCTTCGCCCCGCGATGACGATGCCCTCTCAAACGCCGCGGCCTCGACGCGTATGGGACGATCCCCGGATCGTGGTGCCCGACGAGGCCACCTGGGCCGCGATGACGCCCGACGAGCGCGACGCCGCGGTCGAGCGGATCCGCGAGGTGTTCGCCGAGTACGTCGTGGCGATGTCCGAGGGCGTGCGCCACTTTCGCCGCAAGGCGGGGATCGGCGCGGACCTCGACGCGTACTTCCGTCGCGCGGGGCGTCAGGTCTTCGTGGCGTGCGAGATGGCCGTGCTCTACCCCGGCGAGGCGACCATCGTCCCTGACGTCTCGGTCGTGCTCGACTGCGACCCCGACATCGAGCCCGAGAGCTGGGGCGTCGCCGACCAGAAGCGCGGCATCGACCTCGTGATCGAGGTGCGCAACCTCGGCAAGAAGCACAAGGACCTCGTCGAGAACGTCACCGACTACGCGCGCCTGCACATCCCCGAGTACTTCAGCTACGACTGCCGACGCGGCGTGCTGCGCGGCTGGCGGCTCCCTTCGCCCGGCGCAACGACGTATCAGCCCATCGTGCCGCAAGGCGGCTACCTGCGCTCTCAGGCGCTCGGCCTCGAACTGCTCGTCGTCAATCGCAGGCTGCGCTTCTTCGTCAACGGCTCCATCGTGCCCGACGCGGCGGAGCTCGTGGCGCGGCTGCAATCCATCGCGGATGAGCGCCTCGGCGCGCTCGACGAGGCCGAGGCGAAGCGCGCGGAGGCCGAGCAGCAGCGCGCCGACGTCGTCGATCGCATGGAGAAGCTCCAGGTCGCCTTCGCGCGCATGATCGTGGACGCCTGCGCGCTGCGCGGCGTCGAGCTCACACCCGCGCAGCACGCGAGGGTGGTGTCCGAGACTGACGCGAACCTCCTCACGCTGTGGTCGACGCGGGTCTTCGACGCGCGATCGGGCGACGAGCTCTTCGTTCCCGAGGCGTGACCCTGCGCTACTCCGTGACGGGGAGCTTCTTCTCGTCGCGTCCGCGGTACACGCGCTCGAGGAGCTTTCGCGCGGCCACGAGGCCCTGATCGAAGCGACCGAGCGCGCGGTGCCTGAGCGACGTCGGCGCGTCGCGCATCGACGCGAGCAACCTCCGGTCGCGCTCCACCTCGATGCGCACCATCGCCATCATCGACGGGAGCCGCAGCGCCGAGAGAAGCGGCTGCGCCCACGGCGACGCGGAGGTGTACGCCATCACGATCAGGTCGGTCTCGCGCGCGGTGATCGGCGTGAAGAACACCGCGATGCGCAGCGCGTCGCTCACCCTCCGACCGCGCGGACCGTCGAGAAAATACTGCTCGTACACCGAGTGAACGGGCGAGAAGCGCGTCGTCCAGTCGTCGACGAAGTACGCCCCCTCGGGGATCTCGAAGAGCTTTCGTACCGCCCACGGGAGCGGACGCTGCGGACCGTGGTTCCACACGCGCACGCTGTCGTCGGTGGCGGTGGTCTCTGTGTCGACGCGCGCCATGTCATCGCGTCGATACCCGAGGAACATGTGAACCTCGGGCGTGTGCTCGACCTCGATGAAGTTGTCGAGCACCACCTCGAGCGGCGCCGATGCGCGCACCCGCGCCGTCCCCATGAGCGCGTGTCCGCCCACGTCGATGAAGGGGAACGCGGTCTCCGCGCCCGCGCGTCGCACCCACACCGCGCCGAGTCGCTCGACGCACTCGTACCGCGTCGCACAGGGCTTCGAGCGGGGGTTCCCAGGGCTCTCTCCGCGGCCTTCGGAATCCCAGCGCCAGCCGTGATAGGGGCACTCGACGCAGCCTCCCACGACGCGCCCCTCGCTCAAGGGAAAGCCCCTGTGCGGACACGCGTCATCGAGCGCCGCGACACCCGCCTCCGAGCGCCACACGACGAGCTTCTGCGCGCAGAGCGTGACCGCCCGCGGGCGATCTCCGAGCTCGCGAGAGAGCAGCACCGGATGCCAGTGATCGAGCTCCTTCATCGCGCCCCCGCGATCTGCGACGCGACGCGCTCGGCCTCCGCCGCGATGTCGTGGAGCGCGCCCGTCAGCGGGTTGCGATACCCGATGCAGTAGAGGTCTTCGAGCAGCGCGTCGCCGCCGAACCGCCGCGGATATCCCCGCGCGTCGAGCTGCGGAGCGACGCCGTCGATGAGCTCCGCGAGGCCCGTGCGGTAGCCCGTCGCGAGCACCACCACGTCGACCGGGAACTCGCGTCCGTCGTCGAGCGTGACCGAGCGCGCGTTGAAGCGATCCACCCCGGGGACGACCTTCACCTGCCCCTGCTTGATGAGCGCCACCGTGCCCACGTCGATCAGCGGAATCTGCTTCTCGACGAGCACTTGCGACACGGGGCCGATCGCGGGGCGACGGATTCCCCACGGCGAGAGGTCGCCCACCACGCGGTCGAGCATCAGGAGCGAGAGCCGGTCGGCGAGCCACGGCGGCAGGCGGCTCATCACCTTGAGCGAGTTGACCTGCGCGGGGATCCCGAACACGTCGCGAGGGACCACGTGCAGCGGGCTTCGGATGCAGAGCGAGGTGCGCGCGCCCGACTCCCAGAGGTCCAGCGCGATCTCGGCGCCCGAGTTGCCCGCGCCGATCACCAGCGCGTCGCGGCCCTTCCACGCGCGTCCGTTGCGGTACTTCGAACTGTGGATGACCTCGCCCGTGAAGGTCTCTCGTCCGGGCCACGAGGGCTCGTGGGGGACGCGGTTGTAGCCCGTCGCCACGATCACCGAATGCGCCGTGGTGACGCCCGAGGTGTGCGTGACAGACCAGGCTCCCCCGTCGCGCGCGACGCGGGTCACGGTCTCTCCGAGGCGCGGCGAGAGCTTGTGGTGAAGCGTGTAGGCGTCGAGGTAGTCGACCACGTCCTGCCGCGAGGGGTACGTCGGAACGTGCGCGCCCCAGGGCATTCCAGGCAGCGACGAGAACTGCTTCACCGTGTGCAGGTGGAGCCGGTCGTAGTGCGAGCGCCACGCGCTCCCGACGGTGTCTGCGCGATCGAAGATGACGAAGGGGACACCGCGCGATCGGAGGCACGCGCCCGCCGCGAGACCCGAGGGGCCCGCGCCCAGGATCACGACCCCGGTCGCAGCGTTCACGCCCCGACCTTGCGAGAGAGGCGCGCGAGCACCTCGCCGCCGAGTCCGCCGCCGAGCAGGCCCACGAGGCACGACGCGAAGAGCGCCTCGCTCACGTTGGCCCCCGCGTAGTGGCCGTGAAAGTAGTACGCCACCACGAGCGCGAGGAGCAGCGCGGGCGCGTAGGTGGGCTCGATCCCGCGGCGGGCGATGCCCGCGTCGACCACCAGCACCATCAGCGCGAGGAGGCCCATCGCGAGGGTGAACATCCACGGCGCGAAGGGCTCGCCGCGAATCGCCGCGCGCATCGGAGGACGCAGGTTGTCGGGCATGCGGTCGAGCGTGATCACGTAGCGCCCCGGTCCGCGCAGAGACTTCAGCCAGTGACGGCTCGCCGTGGCCTCGGTGGCCGCCGCGGCGGCCATGTTTCCGCCTGCGAGGGGGCTCTGTCCGGCGCTGCGTTCGAAGGTGCCTTCGAGGTCCTCGTCGGCGTTTTCGCGCGTGACGTGGAGCTGGTACTTGGCCTGCGCCGAGGCGCCCACGTCGGCTTCGAAGGTCCCCTGCGTCTCGACGAAGAGGTTGGCCGCTCCGCCCGAGACGGTCACCGTGCCCGAGTCTCCGGCGCGCGCGAGCGTCACCGTTCCGTAGGGCGCCGAGGGGAAGAGCGTGAGCGCCACCGTCGCGATCAGCGCGAGCAGCACCGCCGCCGTGGCCGCGCCGACGACCTTGCGGAAGCTGTCCTCGGGCGGCAGCGCGTGCGTGTCTTGATACGCCACGTAGCCGAGCGCGAGCGCGCCGAGCGAGAGGAGCCCCGCGGCGGCGTGTACGGCCCACGTCGGCGATCGGATGATCGTCGCGATGAGCGCGATCACCACCACGGCGATCAGTCCGTAGGGGAGGTACTTCGTCGCGTCGGAGGGCGGGACGACCACGTCGACCTTCTTCTGAGGTCCGCGCGGGCCAGTGGATTTCGGTTCGGTAGCCATGAGGGCGCCGCGCACATACCACGAAAAAGGGTGTTGGCGGCGACGCGCTACTCCCTCGCGAGGCGGAGGCGCAGGTCGACGAGGTCTCGGGCGACGCGCCCCACGACCTTGAGCCGCGCGCTCTTGCTCACGCCGCGCTGACGGGGGACGCACTCGATCGTCTCGACCGCGTACGAGACCCCCCGGCGAAGCACCCGGATCGGGAACTCGAAGTTCAAGAAGAACGTGTCGGGCGCGAGCTCCCTCGCGTTGAAGAGCGCGCGGCGAAAGAGGTACGGCCCGTCGGAGCGCATCGTCACTCCGTGCACCGCGCGGATCAGCCCGCGCACGCCCGCCGAGAGCACCTTGCGGAGCATCCCGTCGTCGCGGTCGCGGTAGACCGAGAACACCACGTCGACGCCGCGCGCGTCGGCCGCGCGAAGCAGCACGTCGAGCTCGCCAACAGGGATCTGCCCGTCGCAGGGGAGGAAGGTCACCCACGGCATCGAGGCGCTGCGAACACCGGCCTTCAAGGCTCCGCCGATGCCGCGGTTGGCGCCGAGCGAGAAGACCTTGCAGCGGGGATCGTCGCCCACGACCGTGCGCGCGAGCTCGAGGGTGCGGTCGGCGCTCCCGTCGTCGACGAAGACGAGTTCCCAGGGGTGCGTCCGCGCGCGCAGCCACGCGAGGATCTCGGGGAGCACGTGGGGCACGCTCTCCTCTTCGTTGAAGGCGAAGACCACGAGCGAGAGGCCGTCGGCGGTGGAGCTCATTTGCGGCGGCGCTCCCTATCGCAGAGAAGGGCGCGCGATGGCAACACCGCGCGATGTGCGAGTTTTTCGCCCCAGCGGTCGCCGCGTGTTGAAGTGGCTGTCTCAGAAAGTTGAGCGGCATCGCTCTCGCCGCGTGTTGAAACACGCGGCAACGAAGGCAGTTCGTGGGCATCCTGCGAAAAGTCCTGCTTCGCAGGACTCCCATTCAGCGCCTCGTGCACGCGAGTCCCGCGCAGCGGGACTTCGTTCCGTTCGATCACGAAATGCCTTCGTTGCCGCGTGTTTCAACACGCGGCTGATGTTGCTCGCGCTCGTCGTGAGTCAGGCAGCGCTTCTGCGCGATGATCTTCTGAACGACGCGCGAAGGGTCAGCGCCAGCTCGCGCAGCCTTCGAGCAGCGCCCTTCGCAGCGCGGCGCGGGCCCCACCGCGGTCACCCTCTCGCCTGCGGATGAGGTGGTAGGTCTTCGCGGGCAGGTCGCTCACCGGCCTCGCGACGACGCCCGCGGGCATGCGGCAGAACCCGCTCACCACCGACACGCCGACGCCCATCTCGACGAAGCGCAGCGCGAGCTCCCAGCCGTTCGCCTCGACGGCGACCTCGTGGCGGGCGCCCGTGGCCCGCAGCGCGGCGTCGATGATCTGTCGGTGCGGTCGGTCGGGCGTGGGCAACACCATGCGCGCGCCGTCGAGGTCGCCGAGCTTCACCTTCGCGCGCGACGCGAGGGGGTGCGTCGACGGCATCGCCAGCACCTGCGGAACCACGGCGAGGGTCTCGACAGCGAGCTCCGCGGGGACCTCGTCGAGCGGCGCGACGCCGAGCTGCGCCTCGCCCGAGCGCACCGCGGCGACGGTCTGCTCACGGTCGCGCGTGAGGAGCCGCAAGGGCGCAGGCGGCGCGGCGAGCCAGACCCGCAGCGGCGACCCGAGGAGGTAGAGGTACGACCCGGCGCCCGCGCACAGCACGAGCGGCTGTCCGGGCGCGGCGCCGTGGAGCTCGGCGACGAAGCGCTCGGCGCGCTCGGTCACGTCGCGGGCGAACGCGGCCACGCGCTCTCCGTCGGCGGTGAGCTGGAGCGCTCGCCCGCGGCGCTCGTAGAGCGAGACGCCGAGCGCGTCGGAGAGCCGCGCGAGCTGCGCGTGCAGGGCGGGCTGCGAGACGTGGAGGGCCCGCGCGGCGCGCGTGAGGTTGCGGTGCGCGGCGAAGACGGCGAAGGCGTGGAGGAGCGCGAGGTCGGGCGGAGTCATCAAAGCGAATTAGAGCGGCGCGAGGTGCTGAACATCATCGCGCCGGGCGCTCACGCGGCTCGCGCTCGGTCGATCGCCCCTCGTACAGCCCTGGAATCGGTGAGCACGGCGTCGACGTGACCCCGACGCGCCGCCGCCATCGCGATGCCGCACACCGTCGGCGAGCGCGGGAGGCTCCAGATCCTCGTGGCGTGGCCCCTCCGCTCGGGCATGCAGATCGCGCAGGACGCCCAGGCCGGACGCGGTTACCGCGAGGTGCTCCAAGGGATCTACGAGTCGACGGCGGCGCCCAGGCTGGTGATGCCGGCGCCGTCGCGGCCGAGAACCCGTGCTGGGTGGCGCGCAAGCAGCCCGTGGGCTGGATGCTCGTGTGCGGTCCCCGCGACATGCTCCGGTCGACGGCGAACTTCCTCGTGCGCGCTGGATCGCGCGCGCCCGAAGGCGACCCCGTGCTCGACGTGACGCTGCGCCCCGAGGCCGCGCGGCCCGTGCTCGCCACGCAGATCGCAGGGCTCGAAGCGCAGGATCCGCGGCGCGCGGGCCTCGACGCGGGCGCCATGACGGCGATGATCCTCGGTCAGTACGACCAGATTCACCGCACGGCGATGACCTACAAAGAGGTGGCCGACGACCTCCGCACGCTGCACGCGTCGCTCACGATCGACGAGTCGAACTATCACCTCCGCGCCGAGGCCGAGTTCGCCAACGCGACGGGCGCCAACACCCGCGCGCTCCTCGCGTCGACGGTGGGACGCCACGCGGCCGTCGAGCTCCTCGGACGCCTCCCACGACGGCGAGCTCGTACCTCGCGATGAGCCTCGACGGCAGCGCCGCGGGCCCGCTCCTCGGCGCCGAGGACGAGGACGATCCCCGCATGGCGCAGGCCGTGGGCCCGGAGTTCATGCGCTTCCAGCGGCTCTTGCGTGACCTCACGTCGGTGCGTCGCGCCGGCGAGCGCGCCATCGGCTTCATGGTCGAAGAGGGCGGGACGAAGATCGAAGTGATGCGCGCCCCCGACGCCGTCGCGCAGCTCACCGCGATTCGCACGGCGGCCGCCGCGGTTCCGCGCACGCCGAGGGCGTCGGGCGTGAACCCCGGCGAGCAGTTCGCGATCCTGCCGAACCCCGCGGGGCTCCCTGCGGGAACGCTCCGTCTGCGGCTCAACCCCGACCCCGCGCGCCTGCCGCCCAACGCGCCCGCGGAGATGCGTCGGATCTATTCGCGCACGACGCTGCTCGTGCCCGAGGGCGACAAGCTCTACCTCATCGAAGCGCAGGACCCGGTCGCGCGCTGGAACGCGATGCAGACCGGACAGCGCCTCGCGGTGACGGTCCCCGAGACGCGCGCGGGCCTCGCGCACCTCTCTCCGATGGCGCTGCTCATGCTCCTCGGCGTCCCCGCGACGGAAGAGATTCAGCGTCAGGCGAGCGGCGAGCCCATGGACGGCACGCTCACGGCGCGGCGCGTGGGCGACGCGGGCGCGCACTTCTGAACTCTCGATCGACGCGCCCATCGTGTCGCTCAACCAGGCGCGCGACATCGTGGCGCAGCTCCAGGCGCAGCAAGCGCAGGCGATGCAGCAGCAGCAGGAGGCGCAGCAGCGCGCGATGCAGGCGATGCAGGCCGCGCGACGTCAGGGCGGACCGGGCCCGCGCGGACCGGGACTCATGGTTCCTCCGACGCCCTCGTCGCCCGACCAGCTCCCCGAGCCTGATTTTCAGCTCCGCCCGCCGGGGCAGTGATCGCTCGCGCAACGGCCGCGGGTGATGGTTCGTCACCCGCGGCGCTGCGTTCTCTCTCCGCTATGGCGTCGTAGGCATCCCCTCGGTGGCGTTCTCTTCCGGGGCGCTCGGGCGCGGGCTGATCGGTCCGCACGCGCGGCGTGTCGTCGGCCACCTCGTCCATCTCCTCGGGATCGGCCCCCGCGGGCGGCACCGACGGGTCGGGCGTGTCGATCGGATTCGCCGTGTGGCGCGGGCGTTCCGGCGGCGGCGCCGACTCCAGAGCCGTAGCGCGGACGCTCGCCAGGACGCGACCAGTCGACCCAGTAGGCCGACTCGTCGCGCGTGTCCATGTGCACGAAGACCGAGCGCGGATAGAAGCCGCGGAGCCGGTGGCCGCGAGCGTGCGGCAGTAGTCTCGCAGCGCGCGGTTCAGAACGCCCTCGACGCGCGAAAATCGATGGCGTGACCGACGTTGTGCCGCGAGTGCGCGGTGAGACTGACGGCGACGACGCGGGCGGAAGCTCGAGATGACCTCCAGCGTGCGTCCGCCGAAGTGATCGCTCACGAGCGCGACCTGACGGAGCAGCCGCGGATCGATCGCGTGCGTCGCGCCATTCAGAGCGCGGAGGAACGAGCGCATCCGACCGCGCGTGACGGGGCCGATGCGTCGCAGGTCGACCACGATCGCTTCATCGTCCGCGACGCGCTTGAGGGTGCACCACGCCAGGGTGCGAAGGACGCCCCCAACGACCACCGGGGCGGCGGTTGTTGTTCTGCGTCGCCGTCGCGGGCGCCGTCGGACGCGTTGTCGCAGCGTGCGCCGCGGTCGTCGCCGGATGCGCGGCGGGGTGCGCGTTGGGCGCGGTCGCGGTCGCGGGCGGCGCGTTGGGCGACGGGTCGGGCACGGCGACGGCGCGCGAGGGCAGACGGAGCTGCATCCCCCGACGGAGCGCGTAGGGCGCCGTGAGGTGGCTCCGGTCGGCGATCTCCGAGGCGCGCACGTGGAAGCGCTGCGCGATCTCCCAGAGCGTGTCGCCGTTGACGACGGTGTAGTACCGCGGCGCGGCGGTCTGGGCGCTCGCGGAGGGCGCAGAGACCAGCGATGCGAGCGTCGCGGCGAGGGCGGAGAGAATCGTGGCGCGCTTCTTCACGAGGGCGCGTGTCGGTACCGCGGAGGCGTCGGTCTGGTCAAGGCGCCCTCACCCCGTCCCTCTCCGCGAAGCGGGAGAGGGTGCCCGTTGGTAGCTGCCATGCCCTCACCCCAGCCCTCTCCCGGCAGCGCCGGGAGAGGGAGCTGCGCCGGGGCGCGCGTGAACCAGCCCGCGAGGCGCGCGTGAACCAGCCCGCGAGGCGCGTGTGAACCAGCCCGCGAGGCGCGCGTGAACCAGCCCGCGAGCTACACGTGTGGTCCTGTTGAAAGGGTGCTTCGAAGCTCGACGTCGCGCATCGGCACCCTCTCCCACCTCTGGTGGGAGAGGGCCGGGGTGAGGGCATTCCAGCCACCAACGGGCACCCTCTCCCGCTTCGCGGGAGAGGGACGGGGTGAGGGCTACATCCCCGGAAGCCTCAACTGCTCGGGGGGGCGCGTCTTGATCTTCTTTCGCAGCCTCGCGATGCGCCGCGCGTGGGGCAGCGGATCCTCCGCGCCCGTCGCGAGGAGCGCGTGTTCGAGGGCGCGCTTCGCGTCGCCGAGCGAGCGCTCGTAGCAGCGCGCGAGCTCGAGGTGGATCGACTTGTCGTCAGGCGCGTGCGAGAGCGCGTCGAGGAGCCTCGCGCACATGGCCCCCGCGTCGCGCGCGCGCTTGTGGATGCGCGCCGCGAGCACGTGCGCGTCGCGCGCCACGCCGTCGTCGCCGCGGGCGGCTCCCATCGCGGCGGCCTCGGTGGCGAGGAGCACGGCGCGGTCGGCGTCTCCCGCGCGCTGCGTGGTGCGGGCGAGGCCGACGAGGTCGGGGGCTTCGAAGCGCCCTTCGGCGTCGGTGCGCGCGAGGCGGGCGCCGAGCTCTCCCGTGAGCGCGGCGAGGGCGGCGAGGTCCCACGCGTTGTGCTCGATCACGGGGAGGAGCCCGTGACGCGCGCGCGCCCCCTGCCGCAAGAAGCGCTGAAAGAGCGCCGGGATCTCTCCGCCATCGACGTCTCCGACGCGTTCGAAGCCGAGCACGTCGCGCTCGATGGTGGTGAGGGCGCAGCGCTCGACGCGGGCGCCGTAGATCCTCCGCGCGGCGTGGAGGAGGTCGAGGTGCGGCGGCTCCACGGGCGGCTTCACGCGCGCCATGACGAAGCGCGACCGGAGCAGCGGCAGGTCGAAGGTGCGGCCGTTGAAGGTCACGAGCGATCCCGCGGCGGCGATGCGCGCGGCGACGCGCGAGAGCATCGCCTCCTCGGCCTCGAGGTCCGCGAGGAGGAGCTGCTCGACGCGCAGCGAATCGCCTTCAAACCAGGCCATTCCGACGAGGAAGGCGAGGGTCCCCGTGCCGCCCGAGAGGCCCGTCGTCTCGGTGTCGAGAAAGAGCGCGCGGCGCGCGTCGAAGGCCGAGAGCGCGGGATCGAGCGCGAGCGTGGCGGCGTGGTCTCCCGCGACGTCGAGGCATCGCTTGAGCGGCACCGCGCCGTGCTTCGCGTCGCCGTCGTAGGTGCGCGTCGCGACCTGCGTGACGGCGCCCTCAGACTCCTCGGTGACGAAGGGCCACGCGGCCTCTTCGACGACGGGGCGCGCGGCGTCGGCCTTCGCGCGCTTTCGCTTCGTCTTCGCGGCCGCGGCGCGCAGGCGAGCGCGGAGGTCATCGGGCGCGCGCTCGACGACCGCCTCGATCACCGGCGCTTCGATCACGGGCGTCTCGACGACAGGCGCTTCGACCGTGGGCGCTTCTGCGGCGTCGTTGGGGGTGACGCCGCGCAGTCGGGCGATCTTTCGCCGCAGGTCCATGGGAACGGGAGCGAGACGCTAACGCACTCCGGGGGCGGCGGTCACCCCGAGCACGCGAAAGATCTCGAAGGCGAGGCGCTTGCGACCCGCGGAGCCCGTGTCGATCCCCGGAGACACGCACGCCGGGCAGCCGTCTTCGCACGGGCACGAGCGCACCGCTTCGAGGGCGCGCGCCATGAGCTCGTGGCGTCGTTCGAAGGCTCTCTCGGCGAGCCCCACGCCGCCCGACACCGCGTCGAAGAGGAACACCGTCGGCGCGAGCGTCGCGCCCGTGCGCTCGTCGCGCGAGGGAGCCTCGTCGTCGTTGCGTCCGCCGAGGGTGGTGTCGAGGTCCTGCGTGGAGCACATGAGCGCGAGGCTCGCCATCGTGCGCAGCGCGTAGGCTACGCCGCGCAGCGCGTCGAGCACGCGCGGCCGCCCCGCGGGAGACCCCAGGTCATCGGGCGTGGCCGAGAGCGCTTCGACGAGGTCGTCGGTGAGCACCATCCAGAACGCGCTCGTCTGCATCTCGATGGGCGCGCCTTCGAGCTCTCCGTAGCCGAGGTTCTCGTGCGTGTGAAAGCGCACCTTCTTGAAGCCCACGAGGCGCGTCGTGACGTTCACCTCGCCGTAGCCGCAGGTGTTCCCCTCGTCGGTGTGGAGCGACGCTTCGCGCGAGGTCTCGAGCACCGCGACATCGACGCGCGTGACCGGATCGGTGAACCAGTCGTGCGGCGACTGCGTGACCATCACCTTGTGGTTCGCCTCGTCGACGCGCTCCACGAGCCAGGTCATCCCCTCGTGCTGATAGATCGCGCCCACGTGGAGCTGGAGCCTCGCCGCGCGTCCGTCGACCTCGGCGAGCGTGACGTCTCTCGCCGCGTCGATGACGAGGGCGCCGTCGCGTCCCACGGCGCGCAGCGAGACGTCTTGCGCGGGATACTGCCCCGCGACCCAGTGCCACCGCGTCGCGCCCTTGTGCACGAGGCCCTCGGATTCAAGCAGTTCGAGCGCGTCTCCGATGGGCGCCGCGTCGACCGTGCCGAAGCCCTCGCGCGTGGTGAAGGGGAGCTCGAACGCCGCGCAGCGGAGGTGTTGCAGGAGCACCTCGACGTTGTCGGGGTCGATGCGGGCCTCTTCGATGGGCGCGCCCACAAGGTACGACGGCGAGCGCGCGAGGTACTGATCGACGGGCGACGCCGAGGGGACGAGCACGGCGAGGCTCGATGCGCCGCGGCGTCCTGCGCGGCCGAAGCGCTGCCACGTCGCGGCGAGCGTGCCCGGATACGACGCGCACACGACCGCGTCGAGGTCGCCCACGTCGATGCCGAGCTCCAGCGCGCTCGTCGCGACGACGCAGCGGAGGTCGCCCGCGCGGAGTGATTCCTCGACGCGGCGGCGCGTGTTCGCGAGGTATCCGCCGCGGTAGGCCTGGAGGGTCTCTTCGGGGATTCCCTCGGGCACGAGGCGGTCGCGGAGGTAGCGGAGCATCGTCTCGACGGACGCCCTCGACGGGCCGAAGACCAGCGTGCGCACGTCGGCCCGCACGAGATCCGCCGCGACCCGCACCGCGGTCTTGAGGAAGCTCGTTCGAATCCCGAGGTCGGGGTTGATCGGCGGCGGATTGAAGATCGCCACGCTGCGCGCGCCCGACGGAGCGCCCGACGTGGTGACCGCTTCGACCGCGAGTCCCGTGAGCCTCCGCGCGTGGGCCTCGGGGTTGCCCACGGTGGCCGACGCGCAGATGAACACCGGCGACGCGCCGTGAAACTGCGCCACGCGCGCGAGCCTGCGGAGGAGGTTCGCGACGTGCGACCCGAAGACCCCCGTGTACGCGTGGAGCTCGTCGACGACGACGTAGCGCAGCGACGCGAAGAGCCTCGCCCACGACGCGTGATGCGGGAGGATCCCCGCGTGGAGCATGTCGGGGTTCGAGATGATGACCGACGCGCGCTCACGCACGGCGCGACGCGTGTCCGCGGGGGTGTCTCCGTCGTAGGTGGCGACGACGGCGCCGAGCCCCGACGCGCTGAGAAGCTCCGCGAGCCCGTGCTCCTGGTCTCGCGCGAGGGCCCTTGTCGGAAAGAGATAGAGCGCGCGCGCCCCGGGTTCGAGCGCGATGCGCTGCGCCACGGGGAGGTGATAACAGAGCGACTTGCCCGACGCGGTGGGCGTGGCGACGACGACGTGACGCCCCTCGCGCGCGCGGCGGTAGACCTCGGACTGGTGGGCGTAGAGGCGCGTGATTCCCCTTCGCTGAAGGGCGTTCACGAGACCGGGCGCGAGGTCGTCGGGGAGCGCGACGGTGTCGCCCGTCTTCGCCGGAACGCGGTCGACGAGGGTGAGCGCGGCGCGCGCGGAGGGGTCGAGCTGCCACTGTCGGAGCACCGCGTCGACCCCGCGCGGACGCTCCCAGGGGGCCTTTGGCATCGGGCGTCGAGCCTAGACCAGCGCCCCACCCGACGCTACGGGAACACGAACCCGTAGCCTTCGAGAAGGGCCTTGCCCTCGCCCTCGTGGAGGTACTGAAGCAGCCTCGCCGCGGCCTCGTGTCGAACCGCGTCGCGCGTGCACGACACGGCCACCTGCTCGATGGCGCGGTAGAGGTCCGCGGGGATCGCGAGGCTGTCTCCCTCGGTGACGATCCCGCGCGGCACGATGGCGGCCTGCACGGTGCCCGCGCGCACGCGATCGAGGACGACGCGCGCGGAGTCTTCGAAGACGAGCCTCGGCGCGACGGACTCGTAGATCCCGAGGCTCGTGAGCACCTGCACCGACGCGCGGCCGAAGGGGCTGTGCTCCGGGTGCATCAGGGCGATGCGGGTGAAGCGCGCGTCGGCGATGCTCTGCACCGCGTCGACGCGAGGCGCGCTCGGCGCCGTGACGAGCACGAGCGTCGCGAAGCCCGCGAAGGTGCGCGAGAGGTCTTCGCAGCGCCCGAGCGAGACGAGGCGACCGACCAACGAGGTGTCGGTGGTGACGAAGACGTCGTAGCGAGACGGAGACGACTCCGCGAGCTGCGAGGCGAGGGTCGTCGACGCGCCGAACTCCCACGCGACGCCGACGGATTCGCTGCGGGTGAACTCGCCGCCGAGGGCTTCGAACGCGGGCGAGAGGTCGGCCCCCGCGGCGACGCGGAGGGTCACCGTGGGCTCCTTTCGGCACGCGGTAACAGCCGACGCCGCGAGCGCGAGGAGCGCCAGCGAGGCGACGGTGGCCGTGAGCGTGCGACGGGACATCGGAGCCCCTTCGGAATGCCACGAATCGCGCTGTGTTGGGAGCACCTTCGTGCACGAAACGGGATGCGCCCCCCTGGCGCGGCGCTGTCCGTCGACAGGGGATGCGCCTCGGTGGTATTTGGCCGCCCATGACGGCGGAGCGAACTTCGAAGGACATCGTGCGGGAGAACCGCGACTACACCCTCTTCTCGTGGTCGGTGCAGGGCGCGCTCGACCCGATCCACATGACCGGCGGGAGCGGGTCGTGGTTCACCGACGGAGAGGGCCACAAGTGGCTCGACTTCAGCGCGCAGCTCATCAACCTGAACGTGGGCCACCAGCATCCGAAGATGCTCGCGGCGATCAAGAAGCAGGTCGACGAGCTCTGCTTCGCCGGCCCCAGCTTCGCGACGGAGCCGCGCGGCGCCCTCGGCAAGAAGCTCGCGGAGGTCACGGGGCTCAAGAAGTCGTTCTTCACGCTCGGCGGCGCCGAGGCCAACGAGAACGCCATGAAGATCGCGCGGCTCATCACGGGCCGTGACAAGATCATCACCCGCTACCGCTCGTATCACGGCGCCACGATGGGGGCGATGACGGCCTCGGGCGACCCGCGGCGCCTGCCTGTGGAGCCCGGCATCCCGAACATCGTCCGCGTGTTCGACCCGTACTGCTACCGCTGCCCCTTCGGGCAGAAGGTCGAGAGCTGCCACCGCGAGTGCGTCTCCCACATCGAGGAGATCATCCAGTTCGAGGGGCCGAACAACATCGCGGCGATCATGGTCGAGGGCATCACGGGCTCCAACGGCCTGCTCATCCCGCCCGACGACTACTACCCGAAGCTCCGCGCGCTCTGCGACAAGTACGGCATCCTGCTGATCGACGACGAGGTGATGGCGGGCTTCGGTCGCACGGGCACCTGGCTCGCGACGCAGCACTACGGGATCAAGCCCGACATCGTCACCTGCGCGAAGGGCCTCACCAGCGGGTACATGCCCCTCGGCGCGGTGATCGTCTCCGAGAAGATCGCGGAGTACTTCGAAAAGAACATGCTCTGGGGCGGCCTCACGTACTCGGGTCACCCGGTGTGCTGCGCCGCCGCCGTGGCGAACCTCTCGATCTACGAAGAAGAGGGCATCTTCGAGAACGTGAAGGCGCAGGGCGCCTACCTCGCCGACCGCCTCGCGGCGATGAAGAGCGCGTACGCCTGCGTCGGTGACGTGCGCGCGATCGGGCTCTTCAGCGTGATCGAGCTCGTGCGCGACAAGGCCACCAAGGAGCCCCTCGCGCCCTTCAACGGCACCTCGCCCGAGATGACGAAGCTCGCGGGTCTCCTCAAGTCGAAGCACATCTACGCGTTCTCGCGCTTCAACATGCTGTGGGTCTGCCCGCCGCTCGTGATCTCGCGCGACGACCTCGGGTACGGCCTCGACGCCATCGAAGAGGGTCTCAGCCTCGTCGACGGACTCCTCGCGCAACCGCGCTGACCGCGCGCACCGCGCGCCACATTCACAACACGGGTCACGGGCCTCGCGCTTCGGGCGCGGGGCTTCGTCGCGTCCTTGCGGCGTGTCTCGGAGGGGCGTTCGGGCGGCGCGAGGCTTCGAAACGCATCGGCCCCGCGAACGGGTTCCGTTCGAGGGGCCGACGACTTGTGAGACCGCGGTCGGTCTCGGGGGAGGCTCAGTCGAGCTCGTTGGTGATCGCGAGGTTCGAGCCCTGGAGCTCGCCCGAGGTGATCACGCCGGTGCGCTGGAAGGTCGAGTAGGTCGAGTCGCCATCGAGGTTGCCCACCGCGCGGGCGGTGAAGGCCGAGGTGTCGCCGGGCGAGATGTACTGGTAGTAGTGCGCGGCATCGAGCGAGAAGCCGATCGCGGTCCAGTTGGCGTCCGCGGCCCACTGGGACACGTTCGCGGCGTACTTGGCGGCGGTCGGGTTGGCCGTCGGGAGCGCCGTCGAGGCGTTCACGTAGGTCTGGGTTCCACGCTCCAGGGCGGCCTGGAAGTACGTGAGCTGGCCCTGGTAGACCTTCGTGATGTTGCCCGTGGCTTCAGCCGTCTTCGAGCGCTTGACGTAACGGGTGAAGGCGGGGATGGCGACGGCCGCGAGGATGCCGAGGATGACGACGACGATCATCAGCTCGACGAGGGTGAAACCGGCGGCCAGGCGCTTCAGCGAACGCTTCATGGGAGTCTCCTTGGTTCTCAGTGGGTGATTCGCTGCGAAGCTTCGGAGACACCCGATGTGTCGCCGTATGCGCGCAGCGAAAACCTGTTGAGCACGTCGCGTGCCGCGCCGAAATGTCCTCGAATAAACTGGAATTACCTCTCGCTCCAGGGGTGCTCGAAGGGGAGCGAACACTCCCGAATCGTTGAATTCCCTTGGAATTGCAGACATCACAAATTGTCTGCGCGTGGTCGCTCTCGGAGGGCGCTCCGCCCAGGACGACATCGCGCCTCGGCCGTGTGACGGAATTGGTCAGGTGCGGGTGACCGAAAGCGGCACGGCGCGACCTCGCGCAGAGAGGCTCGCCGAGGCTCTGCCTCAGGGGACGACGGAATGCGCTTCAAGCAGCGCAGATCACGCTGTGAGGGGCATCTGCTGAGGTCGGTGGGCGTCTCGCTACGAGGTGAGTCCGACGGGGCAGCTGACCCCGGTGCCGCCGATGCCGCAGTAGCCGTCGGGGTTCTTCGAGAGGTACTGCTGGTGGTAGTCCTCGGCGAAGTAGAAGGGCATGGGGCCTGAGATCTCGGTGGTGATGCGTCCGAAGCCGCCGGCCGAGAGGCTCTGCTGGTAGGCGAGCTTCGAGCGTTCGGCGGCCAGTCGCTGCGCCTCGGACTCGCAGTAGATGGCCGAGCGGTACTGGGTTCCGACGTCGTTGCCCTGACGCATCCCCTGGGTGGGGTCGTGGCTCTCCCAGAAGGTCTTGAGCACGGTCTCGAAGCTCACCTCGCGCAGATCGAAGGCCACGCGGACGACCTCGGTGTGCCCGGTCTGGCCGCTGCAGACCTCGTGGTAGGTGGGGTTTCGGGTGTGTCCGCCCGCGTACCCCACGCTGGTCACCTTGACGCCCGGGAGCTTCCAGAAGCGGCGCTCGGCGCCCCAGAAGCAGCCCATGCCGAGGAGCACGGTCTCGAGCCCGTCGAAGGGCGGTCGCACGAGGGAGCCGAGCACGACGTGGCGCTCGGCGGGTTCGATGGGTCGATCACGTCCGGGCAGGGCCTCGGACGCAGCGGGGACGGTCATGGATCGGGGGTCTTTCCACCACATGGCGGAGCAACCTGCTGCCGCGCGAGGCGATCAGCAATGGCCCGCGCGTGAGGCCGCGCGTTTCGGCGAGGGCGCGGGTCGAGACGCGTGCGAAGGGCGCCGGGGATGGCCTGTTGGGGGCACCCCGCGGCGCGTCCCGCGGACTTCGCGGTTGACGGAGCCTGAAATGACCAACGGCCCGATCGTGATGATCGAGCCGTTGTTTCTGGAGCCACCCATCGGGCTTGAACCGACGACCTGCGGTTTACGAAACCGCTGCTCTGCCACTGAGCTAGGGTGGCGAAGGGAGACGGACTTCTAACACAGTCACTCCACGGCGCAAGTACCTTGTGTGCGATCTCGGAGCGTATAGCGTTCCCCGCGAAATGATCGACCTGCGCTCCGATACCGTCACCCGCCCCACCCCCGAGATGCGCCGCGCCATGGCCGACGCCGAGGTCGGCGACGACGTCTTCGACGAAGACCCCACCGCGCAGCGCCTCCAGCGCGAGGTCGCTGCCCTCGTCGGCAAGGAGGCCGCGCTCTTCGTCCCCTCGGGCACCATGGCCAATCAGATCGCGCTGCTCGTCCACACGAGGCCCGGCGATGAGGTCGTCGTCAGCGAGGGCGCCCATTGCGCATGGTACGAGTCCGGCGCCGCCGCGGCCTGGGCCGGCGTGCAGTGCGTCTTCGCAGGGAGCGGCCCGATCTTCTCGCCCGAAGCGCTCGACGAGGCCGTCAGACCGCGCGTGTACTACTACCCCCGCACGCGCCTCGTCGCGCTCGAGAACACGCACAACCGCGGCGGGGGAAAGGTCCTTCCGCAAGACGCCGTCGTCGCCGTGGCCGAGCGGGCGCGCGCGCACGAGCTCTCGCTGCACCTCGACGGGGCGAGGCTCTTCAACGCGTCCGTCGCGTCGGGCCGCTCGCTCAAGGAGCTCGCCGCGCCCTTCGACACCGTCTCCGTGTGCCTCTCGAAGGGACTCGGCGCGCCCGTCGGGTCGCTCCTCGCGGGCGACGCCGCGCGCATCACCGCCGCACACCGCTTTCGCAAGATGCTCGGCGGGGGAATGCGTCAGGTCGGCGTGCTCGCCGCGGCCGGACTCCACGCGCTGCACCACCACGTCGACCGCCTCGCCGACGATCACCGCAACGCGAAGACCTTCGCCGACAGGGTTTCGAAGGGCCGCTCGCTGCGCGTGCTCGCGCCCGACACCAACATCGTCATGGTCGACCTCGACGGAGACGCCTCCGCGAAGCCCGCCGAGTCGCTCGCCGCGCGCGCGAAGGAGAAGGGCGTGCTGCTCTCGGTCTTCGGTCCGAAGCGGCTCCGCGCGGTCACGCACCTCGACGTCTCCGAAGACGACTGCGCGCGCGCCGCCGACGTTCTCGTCGCGCTCGCGGGCGGGTGATCCGAGATGTGGCGCGGCCTCCGATCTGTCGCCGTGATCTGCGCGCTCGGGGCGTGCGCGCCGACGCTTCCGCCGGCGTGGCACGACGCGATGGCCGCGGCCGACCGCGCGCACCACGCGGGCCGCGAGGCCGAAGCCGCGGCGGGCTACGACCAGGCCGCGCGTGAAGCCTCGCGCCCGCACGATCGCAACGAGGCCGAGTTCCGCGCCGCCATGTCGCTCGCGAGGACCGGTGATCGCGCGGGGGCGCTCGCGCGGCTCGATCGCGTGGCCGCCTCGTCGCCCGACTTCGAACGCGGGGCGCGCGCTGCCTATGAGGCCGCGATGATCCGTCGCGAGGGGAGCGCCGAGGAGCGCGCGCGGGCGTCGCGTGACCTCGACGCGCTCGTGCGGGCACGCTCGGAGACGGGGCCCGCGCGCGTCGCCGTCGAGCGCGTGCTCCATGCGCTCGATGAGGGAGATCCGTCGATGGCGCGCTCGCTCGCGTGGATCGACGAGGCCCTCGCGGACACGAGGCTCACGGCCCTCTCGCTGCGCGCTTCGCTCCGGGCCGAGCGCGCGATCAGGCTCGCGCGCGCGGGGCGACGCGCGGACGCCGTGGCGGCGTGGAGGTCGCTCTTCGTCGACAGTCCGCACCCGCAGAACAGCCGGTGGGACGACGGTCACATGGCGCTCGCCGCGCTGCTGAGGGCGGCGGGAGATTCGCGCGGCGCCGTCGAGGCCCTCGATGAGATGCTCGCCGTCGCCGACCCGACGTGCACCGGCGGAACCTGCAACGCGCCGGAGCTGCAGGAGGGGGGAATCCTCCGCGGAGAGATTCTGCGCGATGACCTGCGCGAGCTCGCGCGCGCGGCGGAGGCGTTCCGGTGGACGTATGAGATGTTCCCCTCGTCGAGGCTGAGGGACGACGCGCTCGAGGGCGAGGCCATCGCGCGCGAGCGCCTCGCCGATGGGAGCGCGTGCGCGGTGTGGGTGCGTCTGGCGAGGGAGTTTCCCTGCACGCGCAGGGGGAGGCGGGGGAGGGAGCGCGCCGCGGCGTGCGGCCAGTCACCCGAGGCGCCCGCGTCGGACGCCTGCGAGTGACCGTCGAGCCTCAGGGCATGAACACTTCGAAGGGCCGCATGGTGAGCGCGTTGGCGCCCGTCGCCACGAGGTTGCCGAAGCCCGCCCAGCCCCAGCAGAGCGCGCGGCCCGTCGTGCGCTCGATGCCGCACGGAGAGCCGTACCCGCGCCCGACGTCGATCGTCGTGAAGCGCGGCGTGAGCGCCGCGAAGGCCGCCTCGGTGAAGCTCGCGCGGCCGACGCCCACCTGACCGAACTCGTTGCGGCCGCGGCAGTACGTGATCCCGTCGGAGCGGGTCTCGCACTCGGTATCAATGGGCTCGCTGAACACCTGCGTGCGGCGGTTGCGGAGCACGCCAGACAGCTCCGGGCGCGCCGACGCGCGGATCGGATACGTCCAGCCCCAGCCCATCACCGTGCCGCTCGTGAGCGCGCCGTAGCAGCGGTAGAGGTCGCACTGCACGTCGGTGAAGCTCGCCTGCGAGAGCGGCGCCGACGTCGTCGCCGTGGGCGACTGCACCGGGTACGGCACCGAGCGGTTCGTGCGGAAGCCGTCGCCGAGCTCCAGCTCGATGTTGCGACCCCAGCACCACACCGTGGAGTCGCGCAGACGCGCGCAGGTGTGGTCGGCGCCCGCGTCGATCTGCACCGCCGTCGAGATGTTCATCACGGGCGCGGCGGTGCCGTTGTTGATCATCGTCGAGTTGCCGAGCTCGCCGTAATAGTTGTAGCCCCAGCACCACACGGAGCCGTCGGCCCGCCGCGCGCACGTGTGGTAGTAGCCCGAGCGGATCTCGACCACGGCGTTGAGGCCCGCCACCGCCACGGGGGTCGTGCGGTTGGTCGTGGTGCCGTCGCCGATCTGGTTCTGCGCGTTCGATCCCCAGCACACCACGGAGCCTCCGCGGCGCAGCGCGCAGGCGTGGAGCCAGCCCACCGCGATCTGCGTCGCGTCGGTGAGGCCCGTCACGGGGGCGGGCGTCGCGCGCTGCGTGGTGGTGCCGTCGCCGAGCTGCCCGGCCTGGTTGCCGTTGTTGTACGAGCCCCAGCAGAACACGCGCCCGTCGGCGTGCAGCGCGCAGTGCCAGCTCGACGATGCCATGAGCGCCGAGTTCGCCGCGGCGCCCGACTGCACGTCGGTGAGGTTCGTGAGGTCGGCGCCCATGTACTGCACGGCGCGCGGCGACGCGACGAGCTCGGTGTCTCCGCCCGCCTCGCCGAAGGGGTTGTAGCCCCAGCAGAAGACGCGGCGCTCGGTGCTCACCGCGCAGGTGTGGTGGTCATAGGCTGACACGCGGCGCTGCGGGCCCGTGAGGCCCATCACGGCCACGGGGGACGTGCGGTCGGTGGTGGTTCCGTCGCCGAGCTGCGCCTGCGTGTTGTCGCCCCAGCAGAGGAGCGTCCCGTCGACGCGGATGGCGCACGCGTGGCGGAGGCCCGCGCGCACCGTCGAGACGCCCGTGAGGCCCATCACCGTGACGGGCGCGTTGCGGAGCGTGACGGTGCCGTCGCCGAGCTGCCCGTCGGAGTTGAGGCCCCAGCACACGACGGTGCCGCCGCTGCGGCGCGCGCAGGCGAAGTTCTGGCCCGCGGTGATCTCTTCGGCGTCGGTGAGTCCGCGCACGGTGACGGGCGTCGCGCTGGTGGTCGAGGCACCGCCGCCGAGCTGGCCCGAGGTGCCCGTTCCCCAGCACTGCACGGTGTTGTCAGCGAGGCGGGCGCACACGAAGCTCGCGCCTGCGGCGACCTCGACGGCGCCCATCGCGAGCGTCACGGCGGGCGTGAGCGCGGGCGCGGTGGAGGCCCTCGGGAGGCCGTCCCAGCAGTAGACCCTGCGGTCGGCGCCGAGGGCGCAGAAGTTCGCCTCGCGCGCCGCGAGCTGCGTCACCGAGGGGAGGCCCGACACGGCCCCCATCGCGGTGCCGTAACCCCAGCAGCGAACGACGCCGCCGGTGAGCCTCGCGCACGCGCGGTTGGCGCCCATCGCCACCTGCTCGACGCCTTCGAGCGCCGTGCCCGCGGGCTCGAGGATCTGCGCGGGCGCGCCGCGGTGTCCGTAGGCGCCGCCCGACGCGGTGAGCATCCCCTGCGCGAAGGACGTGTTGGCCGAGTGGAGGCCCCAGCAGTACGCGCGTCCGCTCGTGTACCGGACGCAGTTGTTGTAGGTGCCCGAGTCGATGGTGTCGACGCGCGCGCAGGCGCTGTCGAAGCAGCCCGTGGGGCACACGCGGTCGCAGCTCCCGCAGTGGTTGGGGTCGCGCGAGAGCTCGGCGCACTCGGCGCCGCACACGACCTGCGGCGCGCGGCACGTGAGCACGCAGCGGCCGGCCATGCACTGCTCTCCGGCGCCGCAGGTGTTGCCGCACGCGCCGCAGTTCATGAGGTTCGACGCCGTGTCGACGCAGGCGCCGCCGCACACCACCTGGCCCGTGACGCAGACCACGCGGCACACGCCCGCGACGCAGCCGTTGCCCGCGGGACAGCGGTTTCCGCACGCGCCGCAGTTCTCGGCGTCGGTCTGCGTGCTGGTGCACCCGCCCGCGCAGGTGACCTGACCCGCGGAGCACGCCGCCACGCACACGCCCGCGCCGCAGAGCGACCCGGTGGCGCAGCGGTTTCCGCACGCGCCGCAGTTGGCCGGGTCGTACTGGAGCGACGCGCAGGTTCCGCCGCAGCGGGTGAAGCCCGAGGGGCACGGCGGGACGCAGCGTCCGGCGTCGCACACGAGGCCCGTGGCGCAGGCCGTTCCGCACGCGCCGCAGTTGTTCTCGCTCGCGGTGACGTCGGTCTCGCAGCCGTTCTCCGCGCTGCGATCGCAGTTGCCCCAGCCCGCCGCGCAGGTTCCGACGCCGCACATCCCGCCGACGCAGGCCGCGGTGCCGTGCGTGGGCGTGGGGCAGAGGTTTCCGCACGCGCCGCAGTTGCCGGTCTGCGAGCGCAGGTCGGTTTCGCAGCCGTTGGTCGTGTCGCCGTCGCAGTCGCCGAAGCCCGCCGCGCAGGTGTATCCGCAGCGTCCCGCGGCGCAGGTCGTCGACGCGTTGGCGACGGGGGCGCAGGCGCGTCCGCAGCCGCCGCAGTTGTCAGCGCTCGCGCGCGTGTCGACCTCGCAGCCGTTGCTCGCGGCGCCGTCGCAGTCGGCGTATCCCTCGGCGCAGGCGCTCACGGCGCACGCGCCCGCGCGGCACGCGGGCGTCGCGTTGGGGGTGGCGCAGGTGGTCTCGCAGGCGCCGCAGCTCGCGACGTTGCTCGTCACGTCGACGCACGCGCCCGCGCAGCACTGCTGCCCCGTGGGGCAGCCGGTGACCGTGCACGCGGGGACGCAGACGTTGCCGCGGCAGAGGCGTCCGCTCGGGCACTGGTCGTCGTCGGCGCACTCGACGCAAGCGTGGAGCGTGGTGTCGCATCGCGTGCGAGGGGTTCCGCCGTCGCCCGAGGCCATGGCGCAGCCGTCGTCGTTGCGGCACCCGGCGACGCAGGTGTTGCTCGCGGGGTCGCAGTGCTGCGCCGCGGGGCACGTGTCGCTCGCGGGGAGGCAACCCACGCAGCGCCCGGTGATGCGGTCGCACACGGGGCCCGTCGACGATCCGACGCAGTCGGCGTCGCTCGCGCAGCCGCTCGGGCCGTCGTCGGCGGGCACGTCGGTGATGTCGCTCACGTCGGCGACGTCTTCGAGGTTGATCACGTCGGGTGTGACCGGGACGTCGGGTGTGACCGGGACGTCGGGCGTGATCGGGACGTCGGGTGGCGCGTCGGCGCCGGTGTCGATCGTCGCGTCGGGGCGGCCGCCGATGACCGCCTCGCCGCTGCAACCCACGAGCGCCGTGAGCATCGCCGCCCACAGCAAGGAATGGAGCCCAGGTCTCATCGCGAAGCACCTCCAGGAGATGCGCGCACCGTATCGCGAGCGCGGTCACGCTGGAACTGTTCAGTGCTTCGCGAACGCCTATGCGCGGTCGGTCAGCTCGCGGAGGGGTTCATCACGCGGCCGAAGAAGAGCACGCCGCCCGAGACCGAGCGGATCACGAAGAAGAACGGGCGGTCGACGGAGAGCGCCGCGGGCGGCGGGAGGCTGACGACCTCGCCGATCACCGCGGTGGCCGCGGCGGCCTCGGTGCCGTTCTCGTCGACGGCGATGAAGCCCTGGTGGATGACGTCTTTGAGGGAGATGCGTCGCGTGCCGTCGATGCCCGAGAAATCAGGGGATCCGGCGCGGAACTCGTCGGCCATTCCCATCGCGCCGAGGGCGGGCGCGAGCGAGGTCTCGCTGCGGAACGAGAAGCGAGGAAAGGCCAACGTGACCATGTGATCCGTCGCGGCGCTCGCGATGCCTTCGAGGCGCTCGGCCGTGAGGTCGCGTTCGAAGCCCGCGAAGCGTCCCGCGTCGGGCACCACGACGAGCATCGAGAGGTCGCTGCCCTGGTAGGCGAGCGAGACGGCCTTCCACCCGTCGCCCTCGGCGTAGGGGAGCCGCGCGAGGATGTTCATCGTGGGCACGCGGACCGTCATCGCGTCGGTGACGTGGAAGTCTGCGGGGGCCGTGCGCGTCGGGTCGAAGCTCCTGCGCCACCCGGCGGAGAAGTGGATCGCGTTGGTGAGCACGAAGACCGTGTCGACGGTGATCGTCCCCTGCGCGAGGAGGTCGGTGATGCGCCCGTTCGTGCGGTCGCTCACCCACGCGTTGATGGCGAGGCGCGAGGGGTCGGGCGCGGTCGCGAAATCGGTGACGCGCACGCCCGCGCCGTACTGCTCCGCGAGCGTGTCGAGGAAGGGCGTCTGAAAGGGATATCCCCGCTGCGCCCAGAGCGCGTTGGCGAGCTTGATGCGCGCGGGCCTGGGGTTCTCCTCGGACGTGGGCTGCGTCGACTGCGCGGCGAAGGCGCGGTCGATGGCGTTGAAGGCTGCGTGTACGCGGCTCTGCTCCATCGCGGCGGGGAGGCGCATGGCCGTGCGCATGCGGGTCTCCGTCGCGGTGCGCGCGCCGATCCAGGTCATCGCGAGTGCCG
Organism: Polyangiales bacterium; assembly: GCA_046351535.1. GTDB lineage: Bacteria > Myxococcota_A > Polyangia > Polyangiales > CAISKJ01. The sequence goes on along the minus strand of JAXLYG010000011.1, from coordinate 96,657 downwards.
TCGAGACGCTGTAGGGCGAGAGGACGAGGTTGCGTCCCTCGGTGGCGACGGCGCGGTGCAGGTCGACGGCGAAGACGGTGTTCGTGTGGAGCACCGCGGAGAGGTCCGTGGCGTCGGGCGCGGTGGTGACCCGCGCGTGCGTCGAGCGGACCTCGGAGGTCGTGGAGGGCGTCGCGGGGGCGTCGTCACCGCATCCCGCAGCGAACGCGGCCACGAGGGAGATGAGCTTCCAAGCATTCGAGCTTCTCATGGCGTCTTCGAGCTCCTTCGAGGGGAACTCTCAGCGAGACGCGTACCACGCTCGAAATGCCGTAAATCTGAGGCCTTCGCGCTGCTCCGTGCGCCGCGTGTTGTGCTCCCGGGGCACGGTGTGCCACGCGGTGCCGCGGCGGTGACCTCCGACGTCGCGGTCAGCCCGGCAGCGCGTGGGTGGTGAGCGCGCGACGGAGCCACGCCGCGGTCTCTGCCTCGACGACGGACGCGATCACGGGCTCGACGGTTCCGTTGGTCAATCGCGCGTTGATGTGGTGCACGAGCACGGGCGGCGTGGCGACCGGATCGACGACCACCTCGACTTCGAACGATGCGAGCTCGCTGTACGGGATGCGCGTGGGGCGCGCGTCGCCGAAGGGGCGGTGACGGATCTCGAGCGCGTCGTGCGTGAAGCGCACTTCCGTTCGCGTGAGGAGGCGCGGCGCGATGCGGTCTGCGAGCACGCCCGCGATCACCGCGAGCGAGACGCCCGCGAGCGTCGCGAGCCCCCGCGCGTGCGTGAGGCCGTACTCGACGAGGAGCGCCGCGCCGGTCGCGCCGCCGACACTCGCGCCGCCCGCGGTGCCGAGGCCCTTGCGCGAAGGCATCACGGTGATCACCGAGGGACGTCGCGACGCCGCGGCGCGGTAGACCTCCGTCGCGTACGCGTCACCCCAGCGGACGGTGACGCCGCGCGGGACGTGGCTCTCGATGGACGCGTGACTCACGCGCGCGATGGTAACGCGTCACGCGCGCGGCGAGACGCTCGCGACGCCGAGGCGACAGACCCACGCGTTCTCGTGGGCGTCGCCGGGGAGGTAGCGCCGCCAGAGCGCGTCGTAGGCGACCTCTTCGAAGCGATCGAAGCCCGCGCGGCGGACGCAGTCTTCGCCTGACTCCGCGTCGAAGTAGAACGCGCCGTAGTCGAAGACGACGCGCGTGCCGACGCCGCCCGCGCGGGCCATCAGCGCGAGGCTGCGGTCGATGGACGCGCGGTCGAGGTACGAGACGACGCCCTCCCAGATGAAGAGGGCGCCCTCGTGAGGGCGAAAGCCCTTCGCGACGAGGGGCGCGAGCAGGGCCGCGTCGAGGTCGGGCGAGGCGAGGTCGCACGCGACGTACGAGACGTGCGCGGGGATCGAGACGCCCGCCGCGGTGAGGAGCGCGCGCTTCGTGTCGAGGAGCTCCGCGAAGTCGACTTCGAAGACCGTGGCGCAGTGCGCGGCGATCTCGGGGAGTCGCATCCCGCGCGCGTCGAGGCCCGCGCCGAGGAGCACGATCTGGGTGATTCCGGCGGAGAGCGCGTCGCGCGTGACGTCGTCGATGGCGCGCGTGCGCAGACGGATTCCGTCGCGGAAGAAGGGGAGCGAGAGGAAGCGCGCGGTCCCCTCTGCGGCGTGCGCGCCAGCGGCGGCGAAGATGGGGGCGTAGGGGTCGACGAAGATGCGCTCGCTCTCAGGGAGGAGCGCCTCGTCGGCGCGGATCTGCGCGATGGACCAGGCCGTGTCGGAGACCGAGAGCATGGCGCGACGATACCACCGGGACGAAGGTCACCGCACGGTGACGCTCGGCGACGCGCAGCGCAGCGCGACGGCGGAGATGTACGGGCTGTTCACGCGCCCGAAGGCGCTGCGGACGGCCGACGCGTTGCCGCCCGAGGAGTCGGGGCACACGTAGTTCGCGAGCGACCCGAGGGCGCGGCCGTAGCTCGCCGTGCGCGTGACGGTGCGGGTGACGCGCCAGCCCGAGGCCGCGGAGCCCGTGACCGACCACGACGCGCACTCCCACGTCACCTGGCCGATGAGCGACGCGAACCAGTACGGCGACACCCGGTGGATCACCGAGCCCGCGGGGCAGTCGAAGGTGTACGTGGTGCCCGTGGCGACGCCCGCGGGGCCCGCGGTGCCCGCCGCGTCCCACGCGATGGAGTACGCGTACGGCGTGGCGCTGGTGTTCTCGACGAGGCGCGGACGCACGCAGCGGAACTCCCACTGGCTCTGGTAGTACCCGCTGTAGAGGCGCCCCGTGACGCCCGACGCGAAGGTGCCCGCGGGGCACGAGAGGTCGTAGGTGGTGCCCGCGCCGCTGCCGTACGTGGGCGACGTGGCGCTGATCGCGTCGAGGCCCGCGAGGCCCGTGGGGCACCCCTCGTCGACGCGTCCGTCGCAGGTGTTGTCGCGTCCGTCGCAGACCTCGGTGCCGCGCACGCCGCAGGCGCCGCAGTTCGCGGCGCTGCGCGTGAGGTCGGTCTCGCAGCCGTTCGACGCCAGGCGGTCGCAGTCGCCGAAGCCCGTGTTGCAGGTCGCGAGCGTACAGGCTCCCGCGCTGCATCCCGCGGTGCCGTTGGCGACCGAGCACGCGCGCCCGCACGCGCCGCAGTTGCCGACGGCGCTCCGCGTGTCGACCTCGCAGCCGTTCGAGGGATTGCCGTCGCAGTCAGCGAAGCCGCTCTCGCAGCGCGCGCCGCAGACCCGCGCGTCGCAGGTCGAGACCGTGTGGGGGCGCAGCGGGCAGGGGTTGTTGCACCGCCCGCAGTGCGAGGCCGACGCGCGGAGGTCGGTCTCGCAGCCGTTGGCGGCGTTGCCGTCGCAGTCGGCGAAATCTCCGCCGCACGAGGCCACGGTGCACGCGCCCGCGGCGCACGCGGCGGTGCCGCCGGAGACGACGCAGAGGTTGCCGCAGCGGCCGCAGTGCTCGACCGACGCGGTGAGGTCGACCTCGCAGCCGTTCGAAGCGTCGCCGTCGCAGTCTCCCCAGCCCGCGGCGCAGCGGAAGCCGCAGCGCCCCGCGGCGCAGGTGGGCGTGGTGTTGGGCCGCGCGGGGCAGGCGTTGTCACACGCGCCGCAGTGCGCGACCGAGGTCTGCACGTCGGCCTCGCAGCCGTTCGAAGCGTCGCCGTCGCAGTTGCCGAGGCCCGGCCTGCACGAGAAGCCGCACGCGCCCGAGCCGCAGAGGATCGACTGCGCGCCCGCGGGCGTGGGGCAGGCGTTGCCGCAGCGTCCGCATGCGCCGGGGTCGGCGTCGAGGTTGCGTTCGCAGCCGTTGGCGCCGTTGCCGTCGCAGTCGGCGTAGCCCGCGTTGCACGAGAACCCGCAGCGCCCCGCGGCGCAGGCGACGGTGGCGTTCGAAACGTCGGGGCACGCGCTGCCGCAGCGTCCGCAGTTGCGCGCGTCGCTGTCGAGGCGCACCTCGCAGCCCGTGGCGATGGTGCCGTCGCAGTCGGCGTAGCCCGCGCTGCACGTGTCGAGGGCGCAGCGCCCGGCGGCGCATGAGGTGGTCGCGTTGGGGGCGTCGCAGCGCGTCCCGCACGCCCCGCAGTTCGCGGTGTCGCGCGTGAGGTCGGAGCACGCGTTGCGGCAGCAGCTCTCGCCCACGGAGCATCCGCGGCGCTCGTTGCAGCCGGGCACGCACGCGCCCTCGGAGCAGATGGTCCGCACGGGGCACTCGTCGTCGGTGCTGCACTCGACGCACTGTCCGCGCGCGGTGTCGCAGCGGGAGACGGGGCCCGTTCCCGCGTCATCGGCGCCGCGTCGACAGTCGGTGTCGGTGGCGCAGCCGGTGTCGCAGGTGTTCCGCGTGGCGTCGCAGTGCTGTCCGCGCGGGCAGTCGTCGCTCGACGCGCAGCGCGCGCAGCGGCCCATCACGCAGCGGGGGAGCGACGGGTCGGTGCACTCGCGGTCGCTCGCGCAGGGGGGCGCCGCGTCGGCGGCTGCGTCGGGCTGCGCGTCGGTGGCGACATCGGGGGCGTCGAGGTCGGTGGCGACATCGGGGGCGTCGAGGTCGGTGGTGACATCGGGGGCGTCGAGGTCGGTGACGTCGGGGGCCTTCGCGTCGGAGGTCGGCAGGTCGGGGGAGGCGTCGGGGGTCGGCTTCGGCGGCGGCGACGAGCCCGGAGGGCCGTCGAAGCACGCGGTGGCGAGGGAGGCGAGCAGAAGGATGGCGGCGGGGCGTGACACCGGTCGGTGCATGCGGTCTCCTCGCGGCGATCGTACCGCATGAGGGTGCAACGCTGGACGACGTGAAGGGGCGGCCCCATGACCGTGCGCCGTGGGCGACCGTGACGGCCGCGCCAGGACGCCCTTGCGGCGCCCCCGCGCTCCCGTGATAGAGGGTCCGCGCCCGCTCTCACGGAAGGAATCACACTCGAAATGAGCACCACGAAGACCTACGACGCGATCGTCATCGGCGGAGGACCCGGCGGCTATGTCGCGGGAATCCGCCTCGGGCAGCTCAAGCAGAAGACCCTCGTCATCGAGAAGGAGACCCTCGGCGGCGTGTGCCTCAACTGGGGCTGCATCCCGTCGAAGGCCCTCATCGCGGCGGCAAACTTCGTCGAGAGGGCCAAGCACGGCGCGGCCACGATGGGCATCACCGTCTCGGGCGTCGCCGTCGACTCCACGAAGATGCAGGCGTGGAAGAACGGCATCGTCAAGAAGCTCACCGGCGGCGTCGGTCAGCTCCTCAAGGCCAACGGGGCCGAGACGCTCGTCGGCACGGCGCGCTTCGTCGACGCGAAGACCCTCGAGGTCACCACGGCCAACGGCGTCGAGCGCGTCACGGCCACGAAGGGGATCATCGTCGCCACGGGCTCGCGCCCCGTCGAGATCCCGGGCTTCAAGTACGACGGCAAGACGGTCATCTCCGCGAAGGAGGCCGTGAGCCTCGATCCGCTCCCGAAGCGCCTCGCCATCATCGGCGGCGGGATCATCGGGATGGAGCTCGGCGGCGTGTACTCGAAGCTCGGCGTCGAGGTCACGGTGATCGAGTTCCTGCCGCGGGTGCTGGCCTCGATGGACGAGGACCTCACGAAGCCCGTCACCAAGGCCATGGAGAAGGCCGGGGTGAAGTTCATCACCAACGCGAAGGCCATGGGGTACACCACGCAGCCCGACGGGACGCTCCGCGTGTCGCTCGACGTGGGCGGCGCCGCGCAGACCGTCGACACCGACGTGGTGCTCGTCGCCGTGGGGATGCGCCCCAACTCCGAGAACCTCGGCCTCGACGCCGCGGGCGTGGCGCTCGACAAGCGCGGTCACCTCGTGATCGGCGACAAGTGCGAGACCAACGTCGCGGGCGTGTACGCCATCGGCGACGTGGCGGGCGGACCGTACCTCGCGCACAAGGCCAGCAAGGAGGGCGAGATCGCCGCCGAGGTCATCGCAGGCCACAAGAGCGCGCGCGACTGGAAGGCCATTCCGGCGGCGACGTTCACGCACCCCGAGATCGCTTCGGTGGGCCTCTTCGAACACGAGGCCAGGGCCAAGGGGCTCGACATCACCGTCGGGAAGTTCCCCTTCGCGGCGAGCGGGCGCGCGATGGCGGTGCTCGAGACCGACGGCTTCGTGAAGGTCATCGCCGAGCGCACCGGCAAGGACAAGAAGGACTCGAAGATCATCGGCGTCCACATCGTGGGCCCCGAGGCGAGCGACCTCATCTCCGAGGGCGCCCTCGCGCTCGAAATGGACGCCTACGTCGAGGACATGGGCCTCACGATCCATCCGCACCCGACGCTCGGCGAGGCCATGATGGAGGCCGCCAAGGCCGCCATCGGCGAGGCCGTGCACATCATCAACAAGTAGCCGCCCTCTCCCCGTCCCTCTCCCGCGAAGCGGGAGAGGGTGCCTGTGCGTACTGCCATGCCCTCACCCCGGCCCTCTCCCGCCAGCGGCGGGAGAGGGAGTCCGCGGTGCCGCGCTGTGTGCTTCGCTCGCTTGCCAACGATTGAACCTCGCAGCCGCCATCGCCTCGACGGGCATCGCCTCGACGGGCATCGCCTCGACGGGCATCGCCTCGACGCACGTTGACTCCCTCTCCCGGCTCTGCCGGGAGAGGGCGGGGTGAGGGCATGGCAGTACGCACAGGCACCCTCCCCCGCTTCGCGGGGGAGGGACGGGGAGGGGGTTACGCCTCGTCGCGGATCTCTGCGATCGAGCGTCCGCGGCGATCGACGTCGCTCGCACGCAGCGCCAGCACCGCCACGCCGCCGCGCGTGCGCACCGCGACGCGGAGCTGATCGTCGGCGGCGCCAGGCTCCCAGCGCACCTCGGTGCCTTCGCCCGAGATGAGTCCGTCGCCTTCCCATCGCGTGCTCGCGGCGTCGCTCACGCGCACCTGAACGCGCACGTAGCCTTCGCGACGCTCGACCGCGAGCGAGGCGTCGGGCGGCGCGTAGAGGGCCACCGTCTCGCTGCGTCGCGCGCGCTTCGGCGTCGTGTCGCGCCACTGATCGATGAGCGGCAGCGCGCGGTTGTGAGGCATGCGCAGCGCGTCGAGGCGACCCGCGTCGGGCGGCGGGGGATCGACCACGATGGGGCGATCGACGCCCGCGTCACGGCCCGCGTCGGGCGGCGGGGGATCGACCACGATGGGACGGTCGACGCCCACGTCGAAGCCCGCGTCGACGGGCACCGGATCGACCACCATGCGGTCGATGGGCACGTCGACACCTGCGTCGGGCGGCGGCGGATCGACCACCATGCGATCGACGCTGACGTCGCGTCCTGCGTCGACGGGCGCGGGGTCGACGGCGATGATGTCGACGCCCGCGTCGATGGGCAGCGGATCGACCACCATCTGATCGGGCGCGGTGTCGATCGCGGTGTCGCGTCCCACGTCGGCGGGGACGGGGTCGACGACGGTCGACGAGCATCCCGTGACGCCCGTGGCCCAGATCGCGAGCGAGGCGCCGAGGGTCATCTGCTGCGCGAGCTGCACGAGTCCGCGCGGCATGCGGAGCTTTCGCGCCGGGCGCTGCGCGCGTCGAACGTGGTCGCTCATGTCGGCGTAGAGCGCGTCGAGGAGCACGTGCCACGCGCGGTCGGCGGACGCGATGCGGAGCCCGAGGAGCGCGGTCTCTCGCTCGACGGCGTCGTGGTCCGCCGGGTCGAGGCGCTCGGCCAGCGCGATGCACGCGTCGAGGAAGTCCGCGGTCTCCGTGGCGATGCCGCGGGTGAGGTCTCTCGCGCGACGCGCCATCGCGGGGAGCCGACGCGTCGGGTCGTCGTAGAAGAACTCGAGGAGCTTCATCGAGTAGCCGAGGCCCATGTACCGGTTGGCCACGCCCTCGGGGTCGAAGTTGCGCTGACGGAAGGCCGTCGACGTGATGCGGAAGAGCAGCTCCACGCGGGGATCGTCGAGGTGATAGTCCCACCCGAGGTGGCTGCCCGAGAGCGTGCCGCGCGTGGCGAGGTCGAGGTGAAGCGGCGTGCCGTGGTAGGGCTCCGCGCGGCAGAAGTTCACGGGGTGATCCGCGTGGTCGCGGATGAAGCGAACGTTCTCGCGCACGTCGGCGAGCGTCGCGTCGGGCTCGAAGACCAGGAGGTTGTAACAGACGAAGATCCCCGCATCGCGGCAGGCGTCGAGGGCGGTGTCGACGGCCTTCCATTGTTTGCCGCGGTTGAGGTCGCAGGCGCCGTGCTCCGAGGCATTCTCGACGCCCACGTAGAGCCGCAGCACGCCGAGCGAGCGGAGCTCCTTCGCGAGCTCGGGGGTGACGGTCTCGGGGCGGCACTTGCCGATCATGGCCGCGCGTCCGACGCCGTACGCGTCGAGGCCCGAGCGGATCGCGCGCACGCGCTCCAGCGTGGCCTCGGGCTTCGGCAGGAGGAAGTTGTCGTCGTGGAAGCAGAAGATGCAGTCGCCTCCGGCGCCGTGCCACAGCGCGGCCATCTCGCGCGCGACGTTGGCGGGGCTGCGCGTACGCACGGTGCGTCCGCCGCCGTGGTCGCGCGCGTCGCGGTAGAACGACGTGATCGAGCAGTACGAGCACGAGCCCCAGCAGCCGCGGCTCGCCATGATGGGCACGAACGCGACGCCCATGTGCTTCGTGTGGGGGCGGTAGCGGCGGGTGAAGGGCAGCGTGTCGAACTCGTCGACGAGGCGCCTCCCCTCGGTGCGCATCGGGAGCTCGTCGGGGCCGCGGAGCGCGAGGCCCGCGACGCGCGCGAGGGGGCGGCCGTCACGGAGCGCGGCCATGAGCTCCACGATGGTCTCCTCGCCGTCGTGGAGGACCACCGTGTCGACGCCGTAGCGGGTTGAGAGCGACTCCTTCCACGCGAGGGTGGGGTACTGCCCGCCCGCCGTGATGTGGCCCCCGAACCCGCTCGCGCGCAGCCTCGCCGCGAGCGCGAGGAACTCGTGCGCCCTGTGCTGAAACTGGATCCCGAGCCCCACGACGTCGGGCTTCGCGGCGAGGGTCTTCGCGACCACGTCGCCGCTCTCCGAGGGCTGGTTGAAGGGCACCACGGTGACCGCGTGACCGGCCTCCTCGGCCGCGGCGGCGATCATCCCGATCCCCAGGTTCTCTTCGAAGTCGGCGCCGATCAGTGCGAGACGCATAAGCTCTCTCCCTCCGTTCGAGTTCGGGGGCAGCGCCAGTGCAACGCCTCGACCACGCGAGGTTTCACGCTGCGTCCGCGCACGAGGCGACGAAGGCCTCCGCGCGTCGGGTGCGAGGGAGCACGCGATGCGTGAACGCCTTGCGGCGACGCGTTGAGATTGCGATTGGGGCGGAGGAGGAGGAGGAGAGGCGAGGCGCCCGCGCGAGGTGAGCTCTACGCGGGCGCTCGGGGAGGCGGGAGGTCAGTCCGCGCGGCGGCGGCGGTTGCGGCGCGCGAGGGCGAGGCCCACGAGGCCCATGCCGAGCGCGAGGCCGGCGTCGTTGGCGCTGTCGCCGCCGACGGTGCTGCAGCCGCAGCCGTTGCCCGTGAGGCTGAGGTTCGGCGTCGGGCCGCCGTCGTAGGGGAGGCCGCTGTCGACGTCGCCGTCGCTGGCGTCGGCGCCGGCGTCACCCGCGTCGGTGCCGCCATCGCCGCGGGCGATGCAGACGCCGCGGGTCGTATCGCACACGGGCGTGGCGCCCGAGCAGTCGAGGTCCGAGGTGCAGGGCGCGACGTTGAAGCGCACCGTCGGGCCGGGGGTTCCGACCACGCCGCCGTCGACGCCGCCGTCCGCGTCACCCGTGACGGGCGCGCCAGCGACGGTGTGCGGGCCGCGCGTGAGGTCCGCGTTGGGCGTGTAGCGGAAGTTGCCGTCCATATCGACGGTGACGCGTCCGACCTCGCGGCCGTCGATGATGATCACGACGGTGGTGCCGGGGGTTCCGACGCCGCGGATCTCGGGACGCTGCGAGGGCGTGCTGCCGCCTTCGGAGGGGCTGGTGATCGTGGGCACCGTGGCGATGCACATGCCCGCCGTCTCGCCCGTGGTCGAGCAGGTCGGACGCGGCGCGGCGCAGTCGGTGGCGCTCGTGGGGCTGCACGCGCGGCAGGTGCGGGTGGTGCCGTCGCAGATGGGCGTGCGACCCGAGCAGTCGGTGTTGCTCGTGCACATGGTCCCCATCGAGACCGTGAAGCCGACGGGCATGCCCGTGGGGCCGACGGTGGTGCCGGGGCCGACGTTCGCCGCGGTCACGTTGTGCATGCCGGGGGTGAGGGGCATCGTGGGCGTGAACTCGAAGTTGCCCGCCATGTCCGTGGTGGCCGTGCCCACGCGCATTCCGTCGATGTAGATCTCGACGGTGGAGCTCGGGGTGCCCGTGCCGCGCACGACGGGGCGATCGCCCGTGGTGCCGCCGTTCATGGGGCTGGTGATCGACGGGGGCGTCGCGACGCAGCGGCCCGAGGTGGCGCCGGTGCTGGAGCAGTACGGCGTCGAGGGCGTGGCGGTGCAGTCGGGGGAGCCCGCGCCGGCCGGGGCGCAGCCGCGGCACACGCGCATCGTGGTGTCGCAGATGGGCGTGGCGCCGGAGCAGTCGCTGTTGGTGGTGCAGCCGACGGGCATGCCGACGGTGAAGCCCACGGGCGTGCCGCGCGGGCCGAGGGTGGTGCCGGGGCCGACGTTGGCGGCGTTGACGGTGTGCATGCCGGGCGAGAGCGACATGGGCGGCGTGAACTCGAAGTTGCCGCTCGCGTCGGTCATCGCGGGGCCCACGTCGGCGCCGTCGATGAAGACCTCGACGGTGGAGCTGGCCGGGCCGGTGCCGCGGATCACGGGGCGATCGCTCGGCGTGGTGCTGCCGTTCATGGGGCTGGTGATCGACGGGGGCGTCGCCACGCAGCGTCCGGCGGTCTCACCGGTGCTCGAGCAGTAGGGGACCGCGCCGCCGCAGTCGGCGGAGCCCGCGCCAGGCGGAGAGCAGCCGCGGCACACGCCCGTCGCGGTGTTGCAGAAGGGCGTCGAGGCGGGGCAGTCGAGGTTCGTGGTGCAGCCGACGGTGAAGCTCACCGGCGTGCTGGTCGTGGTGCCCGCGCCGTTGGGGACGCTCGCGGTGGCCATGTGCGGGCCGCTCGTGAGGGGCGTACGACCCGTGGGCCACGGGAGGGTCCAGTTGCCCGAGGGGTCGGCGGTGACGGTGCCGATGGGCATCCCGTCGACGCTGACGGTCACGCGCTGACCGGGGGTCGCGGTGCCCGAGATGGTGGGCGACGAGCCGGTGCGTCCGCCCGCCATGGGCGAGGTGATCGCGGCGGCCGGGGTCACGCACGCGCCCGTCGTGACGTTGCACGCCGTGGCGGGGGGGTTGGGGCAGTCGGTGGCCTGCGTGGCGACGCCGCACGCGCGGCACATGCGCGTGGTCGTGTCACAGATGGGCGTGGCGCCCGAGCAGTCGGCGTTGGTGGTGCAGCCGCCGCTGGGGACGCTGAACGAGACCGGCGTGCCCGTGGGGCCGACGGTGGTTCCAGGGCCCACGTTGGCCGCGGTGACCGTGTGCATGCCGGGCGAGAGGGGCGAGGTCGGCGTGAACGAGAAGTTGCCCGAGGGATCGGTCATCGCGGTGCCCGCGGGGGTGCCGTCGATGATGACCTGCACGGTGCTGCTCGCGGGGCCCGTTCCGCGCACCGTCGGGGTGTTCGTGGGGGTGGTGCTGCCCATCGTGGGGCTGGTGATCGTGGGCGGCGAGGTGACGCACTGACCCGCGGTCGCGCCGGTGCCCGAGCAGAAGGGCGTCGAGGGCGTCGAGGCGCAGCTCGCGGAGCCCGCGCCGACCGGGGAGCACGCGCGGCACATCCCGGTGGTGGTGTCGCAGATGGGCGTCGAGGGCGTCGAGGCGCAGTCGGCGTTGCTGCGGCAGCCGGTGCCCGAGAGGCCCTCGAAGGCGCCGATGTCGAGCGCGTTCATCACGGTGCGCGCCTGGACGCCGATCGTCGGGAAGGGCTGACGCGGCGACGAAGCAGGAACGCCCGACACCATTGCGCCGGTCACGTCGGGGAACATCGGCGGCGTGGAGCCCTGGTCGACGGGCGGCGCGCCCATGCGCGGCGTGAGGTCGGTGGCCGAGGTGAAGAGCGGATCCGCCGCAACGACGGTGCGCGTGAGCGTCGAGGGGACGAACACGCCCGTGCGGGTGAAGTTCGTGGATCCCTCGATGAGCGGATCGGTCGCCGCGTTGAGCGAGATGCCGCCGCCCGCGACGGGCGAGTTCACCAGGTTGTTATAGAAATACATGCGAATCGTGCCGCGCGACGGCCCGATGCCGTTGAGCAGACGATTCGTCGATGCCGCGAGCAGCACCGTGTTGCTGTACATGTAGACCGCGGTGTTGGGCGTGCCCGCGGCGCTGGAGTCGATGCCGAAGACGATCGACTCGCTGGGGTTCGTCGCCGTCGGCGAGCGCTGGATCACGTTCGCGAGGAGGATGATCCGCGAGACCGGCGACTCGTTCTTGTAGTTGTGCTCGATGTCGATGTCGTAGGCGCCGCCGCGGAGGATGTGGTTGTACGCGATGAACGAGTGGTTCATGTGAACGCGGACGTTCTGACCACCGTTGGAGTCGCGGATGACGTTCCCCACGATGCGCGACGTGAGGCCGGCGAGGAAGACGTTGTGACCCGCGCGCGAGGCCGAGCTGCCCGTGCCGTTCGCGTAGATCTCGCTGTTCTCGATGCTGAGCGACGCGCCGGTGTCCGACGTGATGCCGTTCTGGCTGTCGTGCACGACGATGTCGCGCAGCACCACGTTGGTCGAGCGCTCCGTCACGCGGATCGCCGACGCGTTGTCGAGGGAGTTGCGGCCGTGGGTGAACTCCATGTTCTCCACGACCCAGTTGTTGGCCCCGACGCGGCCGTCAGGGCTGCTGAATTGAAAGAGGCCGCGGGGCCTGCCCGCGTCGCCGTCGAGCTCGAGGCCCGTGCCGTCCATCACCGGGCGTCCGCCGACGCCGCGGATCGTGATGGGGGCGTCGACCGTGCCCGATTGTTCGATGCGGCACGCCTCGCGGTAGGTGCCGGGATCGACCTGGATGACGTCTCCGGGTCGCAGCGTGATCGAGCTGTCCGTGAGCAGCGCGCAGGGGGAGCGTGAGCTCCGCGTCGGGCCGACGTTGTACGTGACCGCGAGCGCGGACGACGCTGTCAGCACGATCGCAGCCGCCGTGGGAACGCCCACGAGCAGCCCCGACCTTCGAAGGATCTTGTGTCGCATGGAGCCTCTTGTAACCCGAGGTTGAAATCGTTGGGAACATGGGGCAGGGCCGCGCACAACGCTGCTGTTTTCTCGCGCCGTCACGGCAACCCGTGCAAACGAGGACGATCCCCGCGATGTGTCTTCTTTCGCGAGGCGCGCGCGAGATCGTACCGGATCCCCGGTTGGAGCTCTGGGTCCCTCCGGGGAGAAAACTCTGAAAGAACCTCCGAGGGTCTTCAGACCGTGATGCGCCGGTGCCAGGTGACCCACTCGACCGTGAGCAGGCACAGCGCGAGGGCGAGGAGGTACACCCAGACCTCGCGCCGAACGCCTGCGCGGCCGCGGATCGGCGCGGTGGCGCGGGTCGGTCCCACGGTGAGCGTGGCGCTCGGGCGGCAGTCGGATTCGCGCGCGTCGATGAGGTTCCCCGCGGCGAGGCGGTGCTCGTCTCCGGAGTGAACGCGGTAGAAGCCCGCCTCGGCTCCGAGGAAGACCGCGCGCCCTTCGAACACCGAAGCCGTGAAGCGCGGGCCGTGGGGAGGCTCCACCGTGGCGCGCTCGACGCCTGCCGCCACGGGGACCCTCCAGACCTCCCCGGTACGGAATGACGAGAGGTACGCCGGGTCCTCTCCCGTGAACCAGTCGATCGCGTTGAGGATCATCACGGGCCACGAGATCAGCAGCGCCACGTCGCTCTCGCGCACGTCGAAGGACATCAGCACGAAGCGCCCGCCGCGGCGCTCTCCCGCGATGAGCATCGGCCCCGCGGCGCTCGACGCGATCACCCGATCGGCGGCCGTCGGGGTGTACCGCACGATGCGTCCGACGTGTCCCTCTTCGAGGTCGCTCGCGAAGCGCACCACGGGGTGCGACTGCGCGACGTGTTCGAAGCGAAGCGCCGTGCCCGCAGGGGCCTGCGCGTACCCCGGCGCGCGCTCCATCGGCGCGTCGGGGCCCTCGGGACGAAGCCAGATCACCCCCGTCCCCGGTGGAACGGGCGCCGTCACCTTGTCAAAGATCACCACGTCGAAGCGCTCGCTCTGGAGCCTCGCGGTCGCCTCCGCGGGCGTGGCCTCGACCACGTCGAGGTAGTCATCGAGGAGCAGCGCGGCTTCGAGGTAGCGGTTCCCCTCTGTGACCGAGAGCACGCGCGCGCGACGGCGCTCGGGCAGCGTCGCGTAGGCCCTGTCATCCGCGGGGAGGTCGTCGCGTGAGCCGTCTTCGAAGCGCACGCTCGCTTCGAGGGTTCCGTCGGCGCCCGTGCGGTCGGGCAGCACGCGCTGCACCGAGGCGCCGGGTTCGAGGGTGAGCCGCGAGGCGTCGACGGGCGCGCCGTCGGCCGAGAGGGTGAGCTCCACGCGCTCGGTGCGATCGCTCCAGCTTCGAAGCTCGACGAGCACCTCGTAGCGCGATTTGTCGAGCGGATATCGCCGCGCCGCGAAGGCCGTGATCCCCACGTTGCGACCGCGCCGCCCGACGCCCACGAAGCGCAGCGGGACGCGACCGAGGCGCACCTCGCCGCCCGCGTCGCGCGGCGGGTCATACGCGCCGTCGCCCACCACCACGAGCTCCGGCGAGGTCGCGCCCTGGAGCGCGTCGAGCCCGAAGCGAAGCCCCTTCGCGAGGTCCGCGCCCGTGTCTCTCGGGGCGTAGTTTCGGAGCGCCGCTTCGAGCTCCGCGGGGTCATCGGTCATCGGCGTGAGCGTGGTGACCTCGGCGTCCATCTGCGCGAGGAGCATCCGGTCGGCGGGGCCCATCTCTCGCACCATGCGCAGCACGGCGTCGCGGCCCTGACGCGCGCGCGTCCCGGGAACGTCGGTGGCCTTCATGCTCGCGCTGCCGTCGACGAGCACCACGATGGAGCGCCCCGCGGCGGCGGCGCCCTTGAGCCGCGGGTCTCCGAGCGCGGCGATGATGAGCCCGAAGAGCACGAGCTGGAGCAGCAGCGAGAGCAGCCGCTTGAGCATCGCAAAGAGGTTCGACGCGGGCTTCGGCTGGAGCACGCGCGCCCACAGCCGCGACGACGGAACGGGCACCCTGCGCCGCCGGAGCTTGAGGAGATAGAGCACCACCACGGCGCCCGCCACGGCCGCGTAGAGCGGACCGAGCGTCGAGAGCGGCAGGCCGAGGAGGTCCATTCAGCCCACCATCCCGACGCGTCGCAGGAGGCCGAGCACCTGCTCTTCGAAGGGCTCCGCGATGCTCGCGGCGACGTAGGGGATCTGCCGCTGCTTGCAGAAGCCCTCGACCTCGGCGCGCCACGCCGCGTGGGCCTCGCGGTACTTCTCGACGAGCGCGGGCGTGAGCGTCACCTCGCGCGTCTCGGAGGTCTCGACGTCGACGAGGGCCACGTCGCCGCTCGCGCCGGGGTCGGCCTCGCGGGGATCGACGACGTGGATCACCATGGGCTCGAACTTGAGGTAGCGAATGGCGTTGATGCCGTGTTCGAAGCCCGCGGGGTCGTAGAGGTCCGAGATGATCACGGCGACGCCGCGGCGCTTGTTCTCCGCGGCGAACGCGCGGGCCGCGTCGGCGAGCGCGGTCTGCCCCTCGGGCCTCGTCGCGCGGAGGAACTCGAAGACCTTGAAGATCCTCCCCTTGCCGCGCGCCGGGGGCATGCGTCGCGTGACGGCGCTGCTCCACGCGATGAGGGCGACGCGGTCGAGGCTCGCGAGGCCCACGTAGGCCATCGCCGCGGCGAGCTTGCGCGCGTGGTCGAACTTCGACGGAGACCCCCAGGCCATCGAGGCCGAGCAGTCGAGGAGGATGTAGATCGCGAGGTCTTCTTCCTCTTCGAAGAGCTTGAGGAGCATGCGCTCGGTGCGGCCGTAGACCGCCCAGTCGAGCGCGCGGAGGTCGTCGCCGGGGCTGTACTCGCGGTGATCGACGAACTCGAGGCCCGAGCCTGATTTCTTCGTGCGGCGCTCGGCGCGGAGCCTTCCGCCGAAGACCCTGCGAGACACGACGGCGAGCCACTCGAGGCGGCGCTGAAAGGCCTCGTCGAAGAGGTCGTCGTCGCGCTTCGGTGCCGCGGGCTTCGCGCGTCGAAGGAGATCGAGCAGGCCCATCGGAGTGCTACGCGCTCGCGGGCTTCACGGCGCCGAGGATCTCTTCGAGCACCGCGTCGGTCTTCACGCCCTCGGCCTCGCCCTCGAAGTTGAGGATGATGCGATGGCGCAGCGCGGGGAGCGTCGAGACGCGCACGTCGTCGGCGCTCGCGGCGAAGCGTCCGTCCATGAGCGCGCGGATCTTCGCGGCGAGGAGCACGGACTGGGCGCCGCGCGGTGACGCGCCGACGCGGACGTAGCGCTTGACGCCCGCGGTGGCGCCCTCGCCGTCGGGGTGCGTCGCCATGAGAACGCGCACGGCGAAGTCTTGAACGTGCCGCGCCACGGGGACCTCGCGCGCCAGCACGCGCAGCTCGAGGATGCGCGCGCGGGCGAGCACGGGCTTCACCTCGACCTCGGCCCCGCCCGTCGTGCGATCGAGGATCGAGTGAAGCTCCTCGCGCTTGGGGAAGGGCACGTTGAGCTTGAAGAAGAACCGATCGAGCTGCGCCTCGGGGAGCGGATAGGTCCCCTCCATTTCGAGGGGGTTCTGCGTCGCGAGGACGAAGAAGGGCTGGTCGAGGCTGTAGGTCTTCTTGGCGACGGTGACCGACTGCTCCTGCATGGCTTCGAGGAGCGCGCTCTGGGTCTTCGGGGTGGCGCGGTTGATCTCGTCGGCCAGCACGAGGCTCGCGAAGATGGGGCCCCGCTGGAACTCGAAGCGCTTGCCGCCGTGGTCGTCTTCGAGGAGCACCTGCGTGCCGAGGATGTCCGCGGGCATGAGGTCGGGCGTGAACTGCACGCGCGAGAAGGGCAG
The DNA here is from genome assembly GCA_046351535.1 of Polyangiales bacterium. GTDB lineage: Bacteria > Myxococcota_A > Polyangia > Polyangiales > CAISKJ01. Next base: position 80,139 of record JAXLYG010000011.1, on the reverse strand, counting down.
GTCGAGCGCGCGCCCGAGCGTCCGAACGAGCATCGTCTTGCCGAGGCCGGGAACGCCTTCGAGCAGGCAGTGACCGCCCGCGAGCAGGCACGTGAGCACGCCGTCGACCACGTCGTGGTGGCCCACGATGACGCGCCCCACCTCGTCTCTCACGGCCTTGAGGTCGCGCTGAAACGCCTTCACGGCCTCGGCGGGGATCTGTGCCTTGTCGCTCATCTACTGCTCGTCTCTCGGTCGGATCAGTTGAAAGTATCGCCGCACGTACGAGCGGTATCCCGCGGGCACCTCGCCCTGGTGGAGCACCTCTCTCGCGCGGTCCCAATAGGGCGCGTAGACCGCGCGGTAGGGCGCGCTCGCGAAGCCATCGGACGCCGCCGTGCGGATCACCTGCGACCTCGACGGACCGTTGCCCGACTGCTGCCCGTGCACCTGCACCGTCTGGTTGGTCTGCGCCGTCTGCGCAGCGCCGCCGCGCGCGTTCTCTTCGTGCCCGCTGCCCGCGCCGCCGCCCTGCGAGCTCTGCACGCTCGCGGGCTGACCCTGCGTGACGTTCGCCATCGTGGCGCCGCCGGGCTGCGCGCCGCCGGGCTGCGTTCCGCCGGGCTCGTTGCCGCCCTGCGCCGTGGCGGGATCACCCGCGCCGCCCTGCTGCGATCCCGCGGCGCCGCCGGGCTGACCGTTCGTCCCGCCGCGACCGTTGCCCTGCTGTCCGCCCTGCTGCCCGTTGCCGGATTGTCCGCCGCTCTGTTGTCCGCCGCCCTGCTGCCCGTTGCCCTGCTGTCCGTTGCCCTGCTGTCCGCCCTGCTGACCGGCGCCCTGCGCGCGCTGTCCCGAGGCGGCGCGCGCGAAGCGGCTCACGCGCTGACGCTGACGCTGGCCGTTCTGACCGTTCTGCTGTCGCATCTGCTCGCGCAGCTCTTCGAGGCGCTGACGAAGCTCTTCGAGCGACTGCTGCGAGCGCTGCTCGTCCTCCATGCGCGAGAGGTGCTCGGCGCCGCGCTGGAGGTCCTGTCCCGCCTGCTGCTGTCCGCCGTTGGCGTTCTGGAGGTCTCTCGCGGCCTGCGCGATCTCACGCTGGAGGTGCTCGACCTGACGCCGTCGCTGCGCCTCGGCCTCGCTCTCGTGACCGAGCCGCTCGGCCTCGCGCTGCCTGCGGTGGAGGAGGTCCTGATCGCCCTGCGAGAGCGGGTGTTCGCGCTGTCGCCGCTGCATCTCCTCGACGTCGCGTCGGGCCTGTTCGAGCCTGCGCTGAAGCTCCGGATCCGCGCGCTGCTCGCCTGCGCGCTGAAGGGCGCGCTCGAGCTCCTGCCGCTGCTGCTCCGAGAGCCGCTGTTCGCGACGGAGCTGCTCGGCGAGGCGCTGCATCTCCTCCCTCGCGCGCTGCGTGTCGCCCTGTTGGAGCGCCTGTGAGAGGGCGCGCGCTTCGGGGCTCTGCTCGCCCATGCGACGACCCATGTCCGAGAGGCTCTCGCGAAGTCCGTCGCGGTCTTCTCGCGCGCTCTCATCGAGCGAGCGCTGGATCGCGGCGACGCGTCGGTAGGCCTCGTTGCGGTCGAGGCGTCGGTGCTCGACGTCGTCGAGAAAGCGGTCGAACTCGCGCAGCGTGTCGCGCGCCGCGGGCGTGGCGGCGTCGCGCGCGAGCTCCCGCGAGAGCTCACGGAACGCGCGGAGGTCATCGTCGGCGAGGGCGAGCGTGTCGGGCGACGGGGCCGTCGCGGGGCGGCGCGTGGCGATCACCCTGGCGACGCGAAACTCCGCGACGCCCACGAGGGCGAGTACGGCCGAGAGGCCGAGGGCGACGCGGGCCTCCGTGGGCCACGTCCACGCGAGGGCTTCCTTCGGATCGAGGGCGCGCGTGCGGACCTGCGTGACGGCGTCTTCGATGGCGGCTTCCATCCACGGTGTGCGCGATTCCGCGGGCTGCGCGCGAAACTCGAGGGCCGACGAGAGCCGATCGTGGAGCCCGTAGTGTGCGTCGAGAAGCTGCGCCGCGAGGAGCGTCGGGATGCGCCTCGCCGCAGCGACCGCGGCGCCGACGAAGGGCAGCGCGGCGGAGAGGCCGAGGCCCACCCAGGCGCGGTGGGCGGAGAGGATCCCGAGGCGGGCGCCGAGGAGTGTGAGGGTGGCGAGCGCGAGGCCCCAGACCGAGAGGTCGACGAAGCCGCGGAGGGCGCGGAGGGCGCGCATCCGTCGTCGCATACGGTCGATCACGAGGGAGTCGGGCGCGTCGTTCACGGGGTCGGGGGGCGCCATCGGGTGGGTTCACCGATCGGTGGGGGAGGGGGAGCGTTGGAGGCTGTACGTGTGGGACGCGCGATGTCCCGTCGCGGTTTGGATGCGCCGAAGCGCGAGTGTACCCCGGGGACCGTCGCCGGCCAGCGATTCGATGATCACCCGAGCGGCGACCACCCCTCGCGCGCGATGAGCCGCGCCACGCGCTCCGCGTCGCGGGAGACCACGGCCCAGCGGCACTCCACGGGGGCCGACAGATCGAGGTCCTCGTCGATCTCCAGCGTGGGGTCGCGCGGCAGCGGCGGCGAGCGGTAGTCCTTCACGGCGCACGCGAGGCCGCGGGAGACGCGCGCGAGCTCGGGCCTGTGATCGAGGCCCCGCGACGTCGAGGTCAGGTGAAACGCGGCCATTCCGTTCGGCGCGAGGCGCGAGACGAAGCGCTCCATCGCGCGGTCCGAGAGCATCCCTTCGGAGACGTGGTCGCCCGAGAAGGCGTCCATCGCGATGAAGTCGTAGGCGCCCGCGGGGGCGTCCGTCACGCGCTCGATGGCGTCGCCCTCGATCACCGTGACCGCCGCGGAGGCGCGCGCGAGGAACGAGAAGCAATCGGGGTCGCGCGCGAGCTCGATCACCGCGGGGTCGATCTCGTAGAAGGTCAGGGAATGTCCGCGCGACGCGAGCGTCGCCATCACGCCCGCGCCGAGTCCCGCCACGGCGATCTTCGCCGACGGCGCGAGCGATGCGATCAGCGACGCGACGGGCGAGCCTCGCACGTAGTAGCCCGTGGGCTCGTCGAGGCGCGCGGCGTCGCGGAACTGCCACCCGTGCCACGTCGTGTCGTTCACGAGGATGTGCGCGTCGTGGACCGTGTCGTGGAACACCCAGAGGTGACCGAAGGGGCTCTCGCGCGAGGTCACCGCGCGCATGAACGCAGGCATCACGGCGATGAAACCTACAGCGTGTAGGGCGGGGTCCCGTCGCGCGGCGGCGTGGGCATCGTGGGCGGTAGCGACGGCGCCTCCGAGGGCGGCATCGAGAGCCGCGGCGCGGGCGCGCTCGTGTCGACGGTGCTCTGCGTGTCGAGCGTGTGCACCGGCGCGAGGCCGTAGAAGCGCGTGGATTTGTACCAGTCGACGAGCTCCGTGAGCAGCACGCGCACCACCGCGGCGATGGGCACGGCGACGAGCAGGCCCGCGAAGCCGAAGGCCTGCGCGCCCGCGAGCAGCGACACGATGATCACCACGGGCGAGAGGCCGACGCTGCCGCCGAGCACGCGCGGCGTGATGACCAGGATGTCGAGGAGGTGAACGGCCACCATGTAGCCCACGATGGCGCCGACGGAGCAGTGGCCCGAGTTGTCGAGCGCGGCGAGGAGGGCCGCGATGGCGAGCGCGATGAGAAAGCCCAGGTAGGGGACGAAGGCGATGAGGCCCGCGAAGATCCCGAGGCCGAAGCCCGCGGGGAGGCCGAGCGCGTCGAGGCCCACGGCGAAGAAGGTCCCGAGGATGGCCATGACGATGAACTGCCCGCGCACGAGGCGGCCGAGGGCGTGGTCGACCTTCTTCACCACGTCGACGACGCGGGGCCGGGCGCGCGTGGGGACGAGGTCGCGCAGCGTGTCGAGGAGCGGGTGCCAGCTCGAGAGCGTGTAGAACGACAGGGCCAGCACGATGAGCGACTCGATGGCCTTCTCGACGATGACGTAGCTCAGGCCCGCGGCGGAGGCGACGACGGCGAGAGAGCCCTGCGCCACGGAGCTCGCGCGCGAGGCGAGCTGCGCGAGCCACGCGTCGGTGGTGACGGGGATGCGCAGATGGGATCGACGGCGGAGCCAGAGGAGGCCGTTGGTGATGCGCGGGAGCCAGTCCTGCTGCATGCGCTGGGGGATGACGCCGACGAGCTCGGTGAGGTGCTCGACGATGTCGGGCACGGCGACCCAGAGGAGCCCCGTGGCGATCACGCCCACGAGGAGCAGCACGAGCACGATGGCGATGGGCCGCGGGACGCGTCGCGCCTGGAGCCAGTCGACGGCGGGAGAGAGCACCCACGCGAGCGCCACGGCGGCGCCCACGAGCATGAGGATCCCGCGGAAATACCAGACGAGCGCGGCGACGAAGGCGAGCGCGAGCCAGGGGAGGACGTTCCAGCGCGGCGGCGGGTCGAAGGGGGTGCGGGGGTGGACGGTGGTGGCGCGGGCGGGCTCCATGACGGAGCGGGAGTCTATGCCCGTGGGAGACGGGATCTAGAAGCGGAACTGCGCTTCGAGGCGGATCTGCTGCTCGCGGATCGTGTCGCGCGCGTTGTCGGGGTTCTTCTCGATGAAGTGATCGGAGAAGACCGCCGAGAGCAGGCCCACGTGGCGGTAGAAGTAGAAGTGCGCCGCGACGCGGTACTGGAACTCCTGCAGGGGCCGCGGGAGCGACGACGAGAAGCCGCCGGCCGGCGGGTTGCTCATCGCGCCGGGGAAGTATCCGCCCACGTCGGCGCCGAAGAGGAGGCGACGCGGCACCACGAGCACGGCGAGCTGCGCGAGCACGGAGGCCTGCATCGAGCCGAAGGCGAACTCGTTCTTGCCGTAGTGCTCGACGCTGAGAAAGAGACGATTCCAGCGGAAGACGCCGAAGGCGTTCCACGCGACGAAGCGCTCGTCGGGGCGCTGGTCCCACTTGACGCCGACGTTGAACGCCAGCGTGAGGGGCACGGGCACGTACATGAGCGGCGAGTCGAAGCGCGAGTAGTTGCCGATGAGGTTGATGCCGAGCTGCGCGCCGAAGTTGTACGAGAAGTTCCGCTCGTCGCTGCGGAAGAAGCGCCCGCCCACGTTGCCGTTGAACTCGCCGCTGCCCGCCGACGCGAACATGCGGAGGAGCAGCCGACGGCGATCATCGAGGGCGCCGCCCACCTCGACGGCCGCGCCGCTCCCCTGCTCGAAGGCCGAGTACACGTAGAACGCCGGGTCGAGGAGGAGTTGCCGCGCCGCCGACGTGATGAGCGCCGTCGAGAGCGAGCCGCTGCCCGAGTTGATGTTCAGGTACCAGCGCCGCGAGATCGGGATCTGGAACATCGCGAAGGTGAGGCGCACGCCCCTCTCCGCGCGGAGGTTCAGGAGGAAGAAGCTGTTCTGCACCCCGGGGATGGGCCCGAGGCCGCGGAGCTGGATGCGGTTGAAGCTCACGTCGTCGTTGAGCGTGAGCACGTCGCCGCCGGTCTGCGAGATCGTGTGCGTGTAGCCCGCGCCCACCACGGCCGAGAAGCGCAGCGAGGGGGAGCCCTGGCACACCGTCACCGTGGGGTCGAAGCGACAGCCGAAGTCGGCGCAGTCGGTCCGCCCGTCGCCGTCGTTGTCGAGGCCGTCGGCGCAGGTCTCGTCGGTGCGCTCGCCGTCGGAGTCGCCGTTGCGGCCGATGAGGTCTTCGGCGGTCTGGTTCGGGCCGAGCTCGGGGAGCGGCGCGTCGGCGCCCTGGGGCTCCGTGCCCGAGCCCGTCGAGGCGTTGGGGTTCGTCCACGAGCCGCGGCAGCGCGTGACGCCAGGACCCATGCAGTCCTGGTCGTCGCAGTCGATCATCCCGTCGCCGTCGTTGTCGATCCAGTCGCTGCAGCGCGCGTCGGTGTTCTCGCCCGCGCCGCCGGCCTCGCACGCCCTGTCGTGGAAGCAGTCCGCGTCTGCGCAGTCGACCATCCCGTCGCCGTCTTCGTCGACGCGGCCCGTGCACACGGTCTCGTGCTCGGGGCGCGACTGCGAGCTCGCGGCCTCCGTCGGAGCCGTCTGCGCGGGAGTCGTCTGCGCCCCCGCCGTCGCCGCGGAGGTCACCACCACGAGGGCGGCCAGCGCGCCCCACAGCCATCGCATGCTCTTCATCGCGCTCCCCTGTAACCCGTTCCGATGCCACGGCCCGCGCAGACGCGGAGGCCCGGGCAGATGCCGCGGTTGACCACTTCGGGGTTCCACGAGCAGTCCCAGTCGTCGCAGTCCGCGAAGCCGTCGTTGTCGTTGTCGTTGCCGTCGTGGCACGCCGTCGCCGCGTCGCCCGCGCTCTCGCGGCACGCGCGGAGCACGGCCACGTCCGTCGCCTCGGAGCACGACCGATCGGCGCAGTCGATGTACCCGTTGCCGTCGTTGTCGATGCCGTCGCGGCAGCGGTCGTAGGTGTTCTCCGCCGAGGCCGCGCAGCGCGCCGTGATCTCCGCGTTGCCCGCGCGCGTGCACGAGAAGTCCGCGCAGTCCGCGTAGCCGTTGCAGTCGTTGTCGCGCCCGTCGGTGCACGCCGCGAGGGTGTTCTCCATCTGCGGGTTGGCGCAGCACGCGCGGTCGGCGTTGCACGCGCGGTCTTCGCAGTCGGTGTACCCGTTGCAGTCGTTGTCGCGGCCGTCGTTGCAGATCTCGATGCTCGTGCGGGTGCAGCACCGGGCCATGCTCGCGCAGTCGCGGTCGAGGCAGTCGACGCGGCCGTCGCCGTCGTTGTCCTCGAGGTCGCCGCAGTTGGTCTCGCGGTCGCAGACGGTGACGTAGATCCCGTTGCGGCAGGCGAAGTCCTGGCAGTCGGCGTAGCCGTTGCCGTCGTCGTCTTCGCCGTTGCTGCACTGGGCGTCGCTGAACTCGCGGTTGCAGCACACCTCGGCGATGTTCTGGCAGCCGCGGTCGCCGCAGTCGAACTGGCCGTCGCGGTCGTTATCCACGCCGTCGGTGCAGAGCTCGAAGTTGTTCTCGGTCTGCGTCCGCGGGGGGATGATCGGGAACGACTCCGCGCAGTGCGTCGAGGACATCAGGCAGTCGGTGTCTTCGCAGTCGATGAGCCCGTCGCGGTCGTTGTCGCGGCCGTCGGTGCAGAGCCCCTCGCCGCGCTCGTACCCGAGCGGCGGCTGGCCCGGGTCAGACCAGCACTGCGCCGTCGCGGCGACCAGGAGCAGTGCGAAGATGCGTACGTTCCTCATCGCGTCGTGGCCCTCAGTGCTGGTCGAGGCAGGTCGCGCGCGACGCGCCGTAGCGACGGGTGAACGACACGTACCGGAAGCACGCCCCCGGCTGCGTCCGCACGGGGCCGAAGGCGCCCTCGCGCTCGAGCTCCGTGAGCCGCGCCGTGACGGCGTCGCGCAGGTCCGCGGGGAGCCACGACGGGAGCTCGTGCGTGCGCGCCCAGCGCCACGTGAGCTGGCCGAGGTGGATCGTGTCGAAGGTCGCGAGGCGCGCGTTGAGCGACGGGGTCTCGAGGAGCCGCCCCGCGGCGGCGTCGCTGCGCTCGGGGTCGACGGCGTTCTCCTCGTGGCAGACCATCTGGCACTCGAGGTACGTGGTCTGGTGGCGCACGCTCTCGGAGTGCCCGTAGCGCACGCTCACCCTGCGGTCGTAGGCGAACTCGCGGCTCGGGTCCTCGTCGGCCGAGTGCGCCGACGTGAGCACGAACTCGGGGACGCCGTGGGCCCACATCCCGCGGTGCGACGCGATGGCGCTGCGCTGCGCGGCGATGTACTCCGCGCGGGCGGGCTCGTCGTCGACGTTCATCGTGTGGGCGAGGCCCTTGCTCAGGTGGTCGACGGCCAGGTCGGGGCAGGTCCAGAGGATGCGCCCGTAGCCGTCGCGGCTGAGGTCGGAGTTGCAGTGCCAGCTCCCGCGGCGCGCGTTGAGCGTGGCCATCTTGGCCATGATGTAGAGCTCGTAGGCGTGCCACGTGCCCCACTGGTGCACGGGGCCGAAGCTCTCGAGGGTGTTGAACCCGGCGAGGCGCGCGGTGGTGCCCGCGAGCGGACCCGCGAGCACCCTGAAGCTGTCGCCGTCGTTGAAATACACGGGCGTCGGAACGCCGTTGAGCACCACGCGCGTCGTGGGCTCCTCGGCTGATCCTGGCGTTGTCCACGCGAGCGCCGCTGCGATGAGCAGCGCGCCCGCGTTCGATGCTCCGCGCATGCGTAGCCTCCGTTCGGGGGCCGAACCTTCACACGGCACCCCGGAGGGTCGTCAATGGCTTCCGTCGCGGGCGACGCCTGTTACAGCCCTTCGCGACGGATCGTCGTGTAGTTCGTCGGGGCCGTGCGGAGGTTGTGAACGATCCCCGTCGCGCAGCCGCGGGCTTCGAAGGCCCACACGCTGCCCCACGGGTCGCTCCCCGACTCGACGAGGAAGATGTGCCCCGATCCGCCCGAGTTGTAGACCATCGCGTCGCCGGGGTGGGTCATCGGTCGGTCGACGCGAGACCAGTGCCGCGTGCTGTTCACGAAGTCGTAGGTCGAGTAGGGGTGCGCGTCGGTGGTGACCGGCGAGGCCGACGGGATCTGCCACACCTTCGCGACGAAGCCCGAGCAGTCGGCGCCATAACGCCCCGAGTGCGAGCACGACGGACAGCTCCCCGAGCACGACCCGTGGTCGAGGCCGTTGGTGCCCCACGACCCGTGGCCCCAGTAGTACGAGTAGCCCACGGCGGAGCGGGCCATGTCGAAGATGCGCGAGACCTCGGGCGCGACGCCCGTGGGCGTGGGCGTGGTGGTCGTGCCGCCGCAGATCGAGGCGTCGAAGGCCGAGGCCGCGACGAGGTACGTGCCCGAGGCCCACCCCGTGAAGGTGTTGTAGCGGACGTTCCACCAGCCGCTCGTGGGGCCGCCGAGCACGGTGACCGTCGCGCCGCAGGGCATCGACGTGAGGATCGAGTTGGTGGTCCCTGCGCCCGCGCGGAGGTTGAGCGACGAGGCCGTCACGCGCATCGTGGCCCCCATCGTGGGCGTCGGAGGCTCGGCGTCGGCGCGCGGCGCGGAGCCGTCGGGCGTGAGGTCGGGCGTGAGGTCTGAGAGGTCGTCGTCGACGGTCGCGTCGTTCGCGTCGCGCGCCACGTCGGGCGCAGCCGCGTCGGTCACCTGCGCGTCGTTCGCGCGCACGTCGGCCGGAGACACATCACGCGGCGGTGCGCTCACGTCCGCGGCGGTCGCCGCGTCGAGGGGGGCGGGGGGGATGTCGTCGCCCGCGGCGCATCCGATCGAGAGCGCCAGGATACCCAGTGAGGCACACGAACGACTACGCGCGAGCATCGCTCCTCCGTTCCGGGCGAGACCCTACCCGATCGTGGGGAGAATGGGCAACGCGGAGGCGCCGCGAAGACAGCGCGCCCCGACCGCGCGGGGCCCTCACCAGAAGGCTGACGCGTCCGCTGGCTTCGTGCTCTGATCGCCGCTTCGATGCGCCGTACGACGCCCTGGAACCTCCGTGTTCACGTCCTCTCCGTCGCGCTCGCGGGGTGCCTCGAAGACCCCATCGAGGCGCTCCCAGACGCCTCGCGTGACGTGCGCAACGAAGACACACCGAAAGACTCCCCGAGCGACACGCCGACCGACACGCCGGGCGACAACTCCGGTGATTCTCCGAGCGACAACCCCAGCGATTCTCCGAGCGACGCCGTGCTCGACGCGCCGGGTGATGTTGCGCTCGACGCGAGAGACGCCGCGCTCGACGCCCCGACGGACGCGAGAGATGCCGCGCTCGACGCCCCGATGGACGCGAGAGACGCTTCGAATGACGTGCGAGACGCGAGCGACGTGGGGTACTTCGGCAACCCCCGCTGCGCCGACTCGGGCTTCGCGATCTGCGAGGACTTCGAAGGCGACGCGGGCTACGACCGCGACGTCTGGACGCAGTACGCCTCGAACGGCACCCTCGCCATCGAGACCACGCGCGCCGCCCGAGGGACCCACGCGCTCCACGTCCACACGCACGCGCCCGACGTCGACGGAGGCGCCGGCGCCAACGTCGGGCTGCGCACCGTGAGGGGCTTTCCACCCGCGCGAAACACCTATTTCGGAAGGGCCTTCGTGTGGATGGCCGCGCGCTCTCCGACGACGCACAGCACGCTCTTCGAATCGGGCGGGCGCATCGTCGACGCGGGGATCTTCGACGGCTCGCTCCCCGACGGCGGCCTCAACGTCTCGCAGCGCTTCAGCATCTCGGGCCACCAGCTCGAGGCCAGCTACGACGTCGCCGCGACCGCCACGGACGCGCGCGACGCTCCACGCGCGACGCCCAACGATGCCCTCGACGACGCTGGAGTACGCCGCCTCGAGTGGCACTTCAAGGGCGACACGAACGAGCTCCACTTCTGGCTCGACGGCGTGGAGCTCACCGACATGAGCGTGCTGCCGACGCGCGTCCCGACGTGGTTCGCGCCCGATTGGGTGCGCGTCAACGTGGGGCTCCAGCTCTACCGCCCCGACGCCGTGTCGGACTTCGACCTCTGGATCGACGAGGTCGCGATCAACCCCACGCGCGTCGGCTGCTCGCGCTGAACCTCAACGCCGCCAGCCCACGCCGAGCGTGCCGGTGAGGTACTGGTCGAGCGATCCGCCCACGACGTGGGCGTCGCCAGGCTCGGGGTTCATCGACGAGAAATATCTTCGGTACTCGATCGCCGCGCGCAGCTCGACGCCGCGCCAGACGCGCACCGCGACGCCCGCCGAGGCCTCGACCGCGTTCGTCGAGAGCCTTGGAAAATAGAGCGATGGCGCGGCTCCCGTGTCGAGCACCGCGAGAAAGGCGGCGCGCCCCGTGACGGCCACGCGGTCGGTGATCGCGAAGCGTCCGCTCAGGCCGAGGCGGAGGCTCTGCGCGCCCACGTTGGGCACGCCCGCGTCGAGCGACGGCGTGCTGCGACCGAGCGTGAAGCGCTGCGCCACATACGCGACGTCGAGGCCCACGTCGGGCAAGCCCTCGGGCAGTCGCACGCGCAGCCCCGCGGTGTAGCCCCACGCGCGCACGGGCACCTCGGCGCCGTGCACGTCGCGCGAGTCGGGCGCGACGACGAAGTCTCCGCCGAGCGTGACGCCGAACATCGACGCGACGCGACCTCCGAGGAGCACGCCCGGATAGAAGGCCGCGCGACCGTAGACCCCCGGCGCCGCCGTGAGGTCGTAGGTGTTCATCTGGTGAAAGAGGTCGTCGTTGTACGAGAGGTGACGCCCCATCGCCTCGGCGCCGAGCTCCGCGTCGAGCATCGGTCGCTCCTCGGCGCGCGCCGTCGACGTGACGACCGCGAGGGAGAGCGCGAGGCACCATGTCGTGGCGCTCACGGGTCGCCTCCGACGAGGCCCGAAGCCCACACGCGCACGCACTCGATCTGCTGCGCGGTGAGCGCGGGGCGGCCGAGGGGCATGCGCCCGCCGCAGTTGGGGGACGCGCGGAGCTTGGTCACCATGAGGCTCGCCTCGGGGCGCGACGGGTCGACGAGGAGAACTCCGCGGCACGACATCGATCCGCGCACGCTCACGAGGCGGCGCGCGAGGCCCGGCGACGCGAGGTCGAGGCCCGCGGAGGGATCGGTGGCGCCGTGGCAGTACGCCGTCGCGCAGGTCGTGGGGAGCAGCGTGCGCTCCACGTAGTCGACGCACGTGGGCGCGTCGGGGGTGACCGTGGCGTCGGGCGCGACGGTGGCGTCGAGCACGCTGCCGTCGCCGAAGCGGGAGGGGTCGTCGATGCTCCCCGGGCACGCGGAGACGAGCGCCGCGAGCGGGAGGAGCGCGCAGGCGCGGAGCCTCACGTCATGCTCACCGGACCGAGGTTCTCGAGCACGCGCGTCCCTTCGAGTCCGAAGGAGGTCGCCGTGACGCCGAGCGCGCGGAGGAGCGCGAGGTAGAGCGTCGCGATGGGGCGCTCCTCGCCGTAGACGACGTGTCGACCGGGCGCGAGGTCACCACCACAACGGCCCGCGAGGATCACCGGGAGGCTGTAGTGCCAGTGGCCGTTTCCGTCGGCGATCTCGCTCGAAAAGAGCACCGCGCTGTTGTCGAGGAGCGAGGTCCCGTCGGGCTCGCGCATCCCGTCGAGCAGCGCGAGGAGCGCCGCGAACTGACGGACCTCCCACGTCCCGATGGTCTGGAGCTTCGCGAGCTTCTCGGGGTCCGACATGTGATGACTGAGCTCGTGGTGCGCGCCAGACGCGCCCGCGAAGCTGTAGTCTCGCGAGCTCCCCGCGTTGCCGAGCATGAAGGTGATGACCCGCGTCACGTCGCAGCGCAGCGCCATCGCCATGAGGTTGTTCATCACCGTCACGGTCTCGGCGTAGGCGAGTCCTTCGACGGGGCGCGGCGGCGTCGTGCAGGTCATCGCGCCGGCCGACGACATGATCCTGCGTTCGAGCTCGCGCACCGCCGTGAGGTACTCGTCGAGCTTCTGCCGATCGGTCTGCCCGAGCCTCGGCTGAAGCCGTTCAGCATCACCGCGCACATAGTCGAGCACGCTGGTCTGATACGCCTGTCGACGCGCGCGCAGCGCCGCGGACTCTCCGCTCGCGAAGAGGCGATCGAAGATGACCACCGGGTTGGTGAGCTTCGGCACGGGCGTCGTGGCGTCGGCCCACGAGATGTTGCGCGCGTAGGCGCACGAGTAGCCCGAGTCGCAGCCGCCCGTCGACGACCCGCCGTCGACGCCGAGCTGGAGCGAAGGGAGCCGCGTCGACGACCCGATCGCCGCGGCGGCCACCTGGTCGAAGGACACGCCGTTGCGCACGCCCGCGCCCTCGGTCTTCACGATGCGCGCGCCCGTGAGGAACGAGCCCGTTCCTCGCGCGTGATCGCCCGCGCCGTCGTTGGAGCCCATGTAGCTCGCCTGCGCGGGGCGGTTGGCGAGGCCCGTGAGCACCGAGACCTCCGCGCGCAGCGGGGCGAGCGGCATGAGCATCGGCGTGAGGGCGTAGCTGGCGCCCGCGGCGACGGGGCGAAACGCGTTGGCCGTCGCGCCGTTGATGCCGTTGGGCACGTACCAGACGATGAGCCGCCGCGGCGGCGCGGGGACGCCTGCCACGGCGCTCCTTCGCGGCGAGAGGCTCTCCAGAAGGGGGATCGAGAGGGCGACGCCAGCGGCGCCGAAGAGGGCGCGTCGGGTGAGCTTCGTGGTCATCGCATCCCTCCCACGGGCTCGCCGCGGCGCTGCGTGAAGGCCTCGCTCGTCACGATGCGCACGACGAGGTCGCGCAGGCGCATGCCCGCGGCGCTCCAGTCGTGGGAGATCGTGTCGAGGTCGTCGTCGTCGTAGGGCTCTGGTCCGCGGCCGAGCGCGTAGGTGAACCACTGCCGCGTGACGCAGCGGGGGTACCGCGGATCACGCGCGAGGAGCGTCGCGAGGGCCGTGGCGCCGTCGAACATCGCGCCCGTACCCGGGAGCGTCCCGGTGGTGTCGATGGCGAAGCCCTCGTCGCGGTCGCGCCACGCGCCGACGGCGTCGAAGTGTTCGAACGCGAAGCCGATGGGGTCCATGAGGGCGTGGCAGGTGGCGCAGCGAGGCTCCGCGCGGTGCGCTTCGAAGCGCTGACGGAGCGAGCCCGTGGGGATGGTCTCGGGGGGCAACCCCATCACGTCACCGGGCGGCGGCGGAGGCGGCTCGCACATGAGCTGATTGAGCACCCACTGGCCGCGGCGCACGGGCGAGGTGCGGTCGGCGTGGCTGTTCACCGTGAGCAGCGAGGCCTGCGTGAGGAGCCCTCCGCGACGGTCTCCCGTGAGCGCGACGCGGCGCAGGCCCGTGCCCGTCGGCGCGGTGATGCCGTAGAAGCGCGCGAGTCCGTCGTCGACGAAGGTGAAGGGCGCCGTGAGAAACTGATCCATCCCGATGTCTTCGCGGAGGAAGGCTTCGAAGTACGCCTCGGTCTCGGCCTTGAAGGCCGCGCGCAGGGTCGGCGTGTACGCGGGGAAGCGCGCGGGGTCTGCGTCGTGGTCGGCGAGCGAGCGGGTGTAGAGCCACTGGCCCGCGAAGTTGTCGGTGAGCGCGCGGGCCTTCGGGTCCGCAAGCATGCGCGTGACCTGGGCGCGCAGCGTGGCCGGGTCGCGGAGGCGCCCCGCGTCGGCGAGCGCGAAGAGCGCGTCGTCGGGCATCGAGCTCCAGAGAAAGTACGAGAGCCGCGAGGCGAGCTCGTGGTCGTTGAGCGGGTGCGCCACGGTCGACGTCGGGTCCGCGTCGAGCTCCACGCGGAACACGAAATGCGGCGACAGGATCACCGCCTGGAGCGCGAGCCGGATGCCCGCTTCGAAGCCCTCTCCCTGCGCGTGCGCGACGTCGAGGAGGGCCGCGAGGCGGGTGACTTCTGCGTCGGTCACGGGGCGCCGCCAGGCCTTGCGCGCGAAGGCCGCGATCACCTGTCGCGCGCACGCCGCTTCACCCGCGGCGGCCGTCGGGTCGCACGAGAGGATGCGCGCGCGCACGGGGTTGGGCGGCCCCGACGCGTCGATGGGACCGTCGACGCGGATCCAGTCCACGTAGAGGTTGCGGTCCTGCATGGCCGTGGGGTCGTAGAAGTCGTTGGTGAACTCCGCGGCCACGGTGACAGACGTCGTCGAGGTGAGGGTCACGTCGGCGCTGAACTCGCCGGGCGAGGACGAGAGGTTGGGCACCGCGAAGCCCATGATCGCGCGCCCGTCGACGAGGATGTTCATGTGCGCGTCGTCGGGTCCGCCGCGCGACTGCCACGCGCGCACGGTGATGTGAAAGCGCCCCGGCGCGGTGGGCGTGAGGCGCGCGGGGAGCTCGCCGTTCGACCAGAGGTTCCACGCGGTGCTGGTGGCGGCGCCGACGGAGCCCGTGAGCGACTCGCCCTCGAACTGCCGTCGCACTGAGGGGACCACGGGGTTTCGAAGGGCCTCGTTGACCAGCGTCTCCGCCGCGCTCTGGTAGAGCTCGAGCTGCACGGGCGACATCGTGAGCACGTCGGCGATGTTGTCGAAGCCGTAGCCCCGGTCGTCGGCGGGAAAGTCGTCCGCGGGCGTGCGCGTCGTGCCGAAGAGGTCGCGCACGGTGTTGTTGTACTCGACGCGGTTGAGCCGATGGAGCGTCACGCGCCCCGGATCGGGCGGCCCCGGCGGCGTCACCGGCACATCGGGAATCGCCGCGTCTTCGAGGGGCCTCGCGTCGGCCGCGGGGCTGTCTGCACGCGCGTCGACCACGGCGGCTTCGAAGACCCGCGCGTCGACAGCGGACGCGCCTTCGGGCGGCGACACCTGCCCGACACACCCGAGCGCGAGCATCGCAGACCCGAGCGCGAGCGAACGTCTCGTGACGACCATTCTGCGAGAATCACTGTCGGCGCGCGGCCTTGTCAACGAACATCCCCTCGCCACACGTTGACGCGCGAAAGGCCTATTGCGGCAGGGCGTAGCGCGCGATGACGAGGCCCTCGCGCGACGGGTCCATCACGTACACCGCGCCCTCGTCGTCGACGCTCATGGGGCGGAACACCTCGTCGCCGCCCGCGAGCGGAGGGAGCCGCACGGCCACCTCGACGACGCCCGCGCGATCGAGCCGCGCCACGAAGGTCGCGAGGTCGCGCGGCCCTTCGGCGCTCACGACGCCGGTCTCCGCGGCGACGTAGACGCGGCCCCGCGCGTCGCTGTCGAGCATCGCGAGGTAGAGCACCGGGGCGCCCGCTGGAACGGCCGTCGACCAGTCCATCGCGCCGTTCGAGCGCGCCGCGACGCTCACGCGGAGCACGCCCCGCGCGCGGTCTTCGATCGCTGCCCGGAGGAGCTGCCCACCATCGCGCGTTGGCCTCCCCCAGAGCGTCGGTCGCGATGTGTCTTCGTGGCCCTCGGCGTCGGCGACACGCACGACCTCGCGGTGCTCTCGCTCGACGTAGACGCCCTGCGCGTCGGCGAAGACGCCGGTCACCGCGCCTCCCTCAGAAATAGGGCCTCCGCGGAGGGCGATGGTCGAGCCCGCGCGTCCGTCGGGGCCGAAGACGGTGAGCGTCGAGGCGCCCAGTCGATCGAGCGCGACGACGCGTCCGTCGGGGGTGAGCGCGAGGTCCTGCGCGGCCTCGTTCTCGAGCGTGATGGGTGCGAGGGGGCGGCCCTGCGAGAAGCGCTGGATGCGTCGGTTCCGCTGGTCGAGCACGGCGAGGGTCCCATCGGGCGCGACGGCGAAGGACATGGGGCCCTCGGGGTTGCCTTCGGACTCCGTGGTGCGTCCGAACTCGCCGGGGCGCGTCCCCCAGGGGCCTCGCAGCACCTCTGAACGCGCTTCGCCGCCAGCGTCGGAGGCCGCGTCGACGACCGTGACATCGGGCGACGCGGGAGGGGGCGACGGCGCGGGAGGTGGTGCGGGCGTGGGCGCATCGGCGTCGCGCGGGGGCGCTTCGGTGACCTGTTGCGGCGGAGGCCGCGGGGGCGCCGGATCGTCGTGGTGAAAGAGCATCCACGCGCCCGCCGCGAGGACGATCGCCGCGACGAGGAGGCGCTTTGGAGGGAGGCTGCGCGTCGGGGTGCTCACGAGGGCTTCACCGCGGCGGCAAGTACCGACCTCGAAGCGCTTCGTCAACGCCCTCGCGGGGTAGACAGTGACGCGGTGACGTTGGTAGACGCACCGGCCGTGAGCACCCTCGAACTCCCCTTCTCGCTGGAGCAGCTCGAACACGCCGACGCGCCGCTCATCCGTGTGCGACACGGGTCTGACGGAGGTCCCGTCGAGGCCACGGCCGCGCGCCGCGTGAGGGCCACGCCGGGCCGCGTGTGGTCGACCATCTCCGACGTGCAGAGCTACGCCGGGCGCATCCCGATGATGGACAGCGTGAAGGTCGACGGCCGCATCGCCACGGTGCACCTGCGCTTCGGGCTCTCGCTCTTCTCCGCGCGCTTCTCGTTCAAGGTCGAGCGCGAGCTCGACGAGGGCCGCGCGGTGAACCTCCGCTACGTCGACGGCGAGCCGCGCGACCTGCACATCAAGCTCGAGGTGCTCCCCGCGTCGACGCCGGAGACGAGCCTGCTCTACGCGACGATCGGCTTCGACGCGTTCTCGGTGGGCTGGCTCGCGAAGTTCTTTCTCAAGCACCACCCCGAGATCCGCTACGGGATCTACCCCGGCGCCGCGAGCGCGCTCCTCGACACGATGCGACGCGTGTCCGAGACGGGGCGCTGACCCTCAGTTGAAGACGATCCTCACGTTCAGCAGGGTGACGGTCACGTTGAGCTGACCGAGGGTGACCGTCTCGGTCTCCGTGGAGGTCGTGGTGCACTCCGAGAAGCAGAGGAGGGGTCTGTGGGTCTCGGTCCACGAGTGCGTGATCGTCTGCGTGGAGAGGTCGCGGTCGACGGTCACCGACAGGCCGGCGAAGAGCCTCGGGCTGCGCCCCCACTCGACGCCCGCGCTGAGTCGCGCGCCCGCGAACGGGAGCGTGGCGCTGACGCCAGGGTTGCCGCCCGAGCCGAGGAGCACTCCGAACAAGCTCTTACCGATGTTCTCGTACGCGTGGCGCCCGAGGAGCCCGATGAGTTCGAAGGACCCGTGCGTCGGCGCGTTGCTGGTCAGGACCCGCAGGCCGAGCCCCGCCGCCAGCGTTGTGAAGCGCGCGTTGCTGAGGCCCGTCGTGCTCACGAGCCCACCGAACACGACGGGGCCGTAGTGGGCGAACACCTCCGCGCCGAAGAGGACGCCCGCCACCTTTTCGCCGCCGCCGATGCCGAAATCGAGCCCGACATGAAATCCGAAGCGCCGCGTCCACGGCCTCTGATCGACCTGCTGCGGCGCCGCGAGAGGTGGCGACGACACGCCGCTGGCGTAGGGCTGCGCCTCCGCAGAAGTCGCGAGCGCGAGGGCGAGACCGAGCACCGGGAGGCTGGTCATCCATCGCATCATGGCGCGTGAACAAGCAGCGCGCGTGCCCGTTCGCGCGAGGCCTCGGAACGCTTCGATGCGCTTGTTTCAAAGGTGACTGTGAAGGGTGGCTCGCCGCGGCCTCGGCGTCTTCAGTGCGCCGCGCACGGCGGTGGCGAATGTTGCGCGAGGGGGAGTCGATCGTTACGGGCGAAAATAGGCGTATCCGCGCTGCTGGAGGCGCAGCACCTCGAGCGTCCCCGAGGGCACCGTCGTCCCTCCGGGGAGCAGGTCGCGGGGCTGCCAGCGGTGCTCCTCCATCGTGCGCGCGCAGGCTCGCCACGAGGCTCTTCCAGTCGCCATCACGGTGGCGAGCTCATCGGTCACCGGGTCATCGGAGCTTCGGATGAAGTACGCGAGGGCCGCGCCGTGGACGACCAGCACGAAGTCCGCGGGCTCGTCGCCGAGCGCCGCGAGCGCGTTGCGCATGTTGGTCAAGCCCCGCACCACGTCGGCCCGCGTCGCCGCGCCGAGGTGAAACACCGCGCGGAGCACGGGCGCGCGACGTCGCTGCGCATACGACCGCGGCGTCACCGAGAGCGCCACCAGCGCGGTGAGAAAGGCTCTCCTGCGCATCAGTCGGTCTCCTCGCGCGGGGGCGTGACGGCGGTCGCGTTCGCGGGCGCTTCACCGAGCACGGGGGTGACCATCGCGCGCCACCAGCGGTGACGGAGCTCGCGCGACGACCACGCCTCCATCCTCAGCACCATCACGCCGCCGGCGCGCTCCTGCACGCGAAGGATGACGTCGGCGGGGTCGCAGCCGCCCTGTCTCCAGCGCGCCTCGACGACGCGCGCGCCGTCGGCGTCGCGCCACGCGACGAGGCTGTCGGCGTGGAGCATCGGGTCACCGAAGACGTCGAGCGCCGCGAGAGCCCACGCGCCGAGGGGTTGATCGAGTCGCAGCGCGTCGTCTTCGTGGTGCGTGATCCAGAGGTTCGCGCCCGCGGTGGTGTGGTGCCACGCGCGAACATACCCCTCGGGCACCATGTGGCTCGTGTCGTCGGGGGAACTCCCTTCGGGCGTGAGCACGTCCTGCCCGCGATCGTTGGCGCGGACCCACGGGACGAAACCCTCAGGAACCGCGCCGGGTTCGAAGGTCACCGCCTCGCGACGCGCGCTCACCCTCGCGGGCGCTCCTTCGCGCAGGAGCGACACGCTGAACTCGCTCGTCACGATCGAGCGTCCATCGGCGGAGAAGCGCGGAGGGCCGCCGCAGCGGTCATGGATCACCACCGGCGCAGCGCGCTCGTCGAGGCGATGGAGCGAGAGCCCGCGCGCGTCGCACACGACGACGCGATGCCCGTCGGGTGAAGGACTCACGAGCGGCGCGTCGGGCGAGGGGAGCGCGGGTTCGTCACCGACCGCGAGCGTGTGTGCCGCACGAGTACCGCCGTCGGGCAGCGAGATCGTGGTGATGTGCGTGCGGTCGGCGATCGCGAGGGCGACGGCGCCGAGCTCCGAGAGCGCGACCTCCTGCGTCCCCTCGGGGAGCGGAATGTCGACGAGGGCAGCGCCTTCCCAACGGGCGAGCGTGCGGTGCTCCGAGGTTCCTCCGGTGACGATGGGGGTGCCGTCGTGGGCGTACGCGATGGCGCCCACGCCTTCGGCGAGCCTCACTCTTCGAAGCGTGCGCATCGAGGCGAGGTCGAGCTCGACGAGGTCGCGCGTCCGCGTGCGCAGCCAGAGAGCCGTGCGCGCACCGGGGCCGAGCGTCACGAGGTCGCTCTGTCCATCCACGGAGGACCGCGCCGACCGCGCCTGAACGCTGCCGTCGGCGCTCGTTCGCGTGAGCGCGTCGCGCGCGAAGACGAGCAGGGCGCCGTCATCGAGGAGCGCCGCGACGGGGCGTCGAGGCGTCGCGTGGTAGCGCCCCTCGTCGTCGAAGATCCGATCGCACGAGAGGAGCCGAGACGCCGACGGAGACACCGTGAGCGGACGGAGATAGCCCTCACAGTGACGCGCGAACAGGAGCCCGAACGGCGGCGCAGGAGGGGGCGTCGGAGCGGTCGTCGGCGTCGCGACGGGAGGGGTCTCGGGCGTCGCCGCGGGGAGCGCGATCACCGCAGGCGCAGGTGCGATCTGCGCGGGTGGCGCTCGGGTCGTTGCGTGGCACGCGCCGAGCGCGGCGAGGAGGGCGAGCTTCCGCATGACGGGGGCGCGACGCTACCACGCGCCTCGAAGCGCCATCGGCGACGGCGTTAAGCGACCGTTCAGATGGCGGTGCCATCGTCGGCCTCCTTGCGGCTCCACGCACGCGCAGAGGTCCGTCGATGCCCAGCTCCCCACTCCGCGCCTCAGCCCTTCTCGCGGCCCTCGTCGCGGCCCTCGCGCCCGCGACGGCCTTCGCGGACAACCTCACATGGACGGGCGCCGTCGCGCGCGCCGAGCGCAACGCGCCGCGCATCCTCGCAGAGCAGGCCCGCGTCGACGAGGCGCGCCACGGAGAGGGCGTCGCGACCATGCTCCCCAACCCCACGGTGGCCGTCGGGAGCTACTTCGAGTCCTCGAGGCTCTACGCCTCGCTGCTCGTCCCGCTGCCCATCTGGGGCTCCGTGGGGCTCGCGGGAGACGCCGCCCGATCGCGCACCGCCGAGGCCGAAGCGCAGCGCAGGGCCACCCGGCTCGACGTGGGTGTCACCGCGCTCGCCGCGTGGGTCGAGGTGTGGGCCGCGCACGCGAGGCTCCACGACGCCGAGGCCAACGCCGCGCGCCTCGGTCGACTCGTCGAGGCCGTGCGTGACCTCAACGCGCAGGGGCAGCGACCGCGCCTCGACCTCGTGAGCGCCACGGGGGAGCTCGCCGCCGCGCGCGCCGACGAAGAGGCCGCGCGTCACGCGCTCACCGCCGCGCGCTCGCTCCTCGCCGCCGCCGTCGGAACCCCTGACAATGAAGCCCCTCCCGACATCGAGGGAGACCCCCCAGGCGCCGACGACGACACGCCCCTCGCGACCGCCGTCGCGACCGCCGCGGGCAATCCCGCGGTCGACGTGTTCCGCGCGCGCGCCGCCAGCGCGAGGGCCGACGAGGCGCTCGAACAGCGGCTGCGAATCCCGACGCCGTCGCTCCAGGTCTGGGCCTACCTGCTCCGCGTTTCGAACCCGCCCGCGGACGTCTACGTGGGCCTGACCTTCGAGCTCCCGATCTTCAATCAGCGCGGTCCCCTCATCGAGCGCGCCCGCGCCAGGGAGCTCACCGCGCGCGCCGACGCCGACGCCACCGAGGCGCAGCTCCGCGCGCAGACCCGCGCCGCGTGGGCGCTCTTTCAAGCCGAGCGTTCGCGCGCAGAGATCCACACGCGCGAGGTGGTCCCCGCCGCCGACGAGGCCGCCGACCTCGCGCAAGAGGCCTACCGCGCAGGACGCCTCGACCTCACGGGCCTCCTCGCCGCCGAGCAGCGGAGACTGCTCGCCCACCAGCGCGCGGATCAGGCCGTGGCCGACCGCGCCCGCGCCCTCGCCGCGCTCCGACGTTCGATGGGAGGTCCCCGATGAAGCCGCACGCGCTCCTGGCGCTCTCGCTTACGCTCTCGCTCGCCGCCTGCCACCGCCACGCCGCGGAGGCCGAGGAGGAGCACGAGCCCGAGGCCGTCGTTCACTGCGAAGCCCTTCGTCCGAGGGCTTTCCGCGAGACCCGCGTGCTGCGAGGGAGCCTCCAGCTCCCGCCCGAGCGCCTCGCCCGCGTGGCCGCGCAGGTGCCCGGTCGCGTGCTCCGTCTCGCGGTGCGCGAGGGCGACGTGGTGACCGCGCGCCAGCTCCTCGCGGAGATCGAAGCGTCGCCCCTCGTCGATCAATCCACCGTCGCGCGCGGCGAGCTCGAGACCGCGCGCATGGAGCTCTCCGCCGCCGACGCCACCGTGACCCGGCTCACGGGCCTCGTCGCGCGCGGCGTGGCCTCCCAGCAGGAACTCGACGACGCCCGCGTCCGCGCTGCACAGGCCCGCGCGAGCGTCGCGCAGCGCGTGGGCGCGGCCTCGCAGGTCCGCCGCGACCTCTCTCGCACGCGCCTCGTCGCGCCCATCGCGGGCGTCGTGCTCCGCGTGCTCCGCGGCGCCGGAGAGCTCGTCGACGGAACGCCTTCGACCCCCGTCGTCGAAGTGGGCGATCCCTCGGCGGTGTCGTTCGCCGCCAACGCCGTGGCCGACGACCTCACCGCGCTGCGAGCGTCTCAATCCGCGACGATCACGGTGGGCTCCTTCGAAGCGCCGCCGTGGGAGGCTCACGTCGAGCGTGTCGCCATCGCGCTCGATCCCGCGACGGGGATCGGCACCGCGTGGCTCCGCCTCGACACGCCGCACCCCGCGCCCCTCGGCGTGACGGGCGTCGCGCGGGTGGTCGTGTCCGAGCGCGCCGACGCGATCACCGTCCCCGAGAGCGCGCTGCGCGAGCGCGACGGAGACCACGCCGAAGTGGTGCTCTGCGTGGAGCACAAGGCGAAGGCCCGCGAGGTGCGCGTCGGCGCCACGGACGACGGCCGCGTGATCGTGCTCGAAGGTCTCTCCGCGGGCGACGCGATCGTGACCGATCACCCCGTCGGACTCGAAGACGACGCCGAGCTCAAGGAGCCGTCGTGAGCATCGGCGCGTGGGCGATCCGTCAGCGGGCCTTCGTGCTCCTCGCGGTGCTCCTCGCCGCCGTGGGCGGGATCTACGCGGCCACGGGGCTCCCCGCGGGGATCTATCCCGAGGTCGACTTTCCTCGCATCGTGGTCGTCGCGCGCGGCGGTGACACGCCGCCCGACGTCTTTCAGAGCACGGTGACGCGCCCGCTGGAGCAGGCCCTCGCGACGACGCTCGGCGTCCAGCGCGTCCGCTCTCGCACCATCCGCGGCGCGGCCGAGGTGTCGCTCACCTTCGCGCCGGGCACCGACATGTGGCGCGCGCTCCAGTTCGTGCAGTCGCAGCTCTCGACGGCGCGCAACGCGCTCCCCGCGGGCCTGGAGTTCGAAGCCGAAAGGCTTACGCCCACGGCCTTTCCCGTCGTGTCGTTCAACCTCACGGGGCGCGTCGACCCGCGCGAGCTCCGCGACCTGGCCGACCTCGTGGTGCGGCCCGCGCTCTCTCGCGTGCAGGGCGTCGGTCAGGTGCGCGTGCTCGGCGGAGACCTCCGCGAGGTCGAGGTGCTGCTCGATCCCGAGCGCGTCGCGAGCCTGCGGCTGCGCCCCACCGACGTCGCCACGCGGCTCCGAGAGCGCCTCACGCTCACCGCCGCGGGGCGCCTCGAGCTCCCCGAGCAGACCGCGGCGGCGATGGTCTCGGCCGAGCCGCACAGCCTCGCGGACATCGCCGAAGTGCCTATTTCGATGGGTGTCGGCGGCGCGACGGTGGCGCTCGGCAGCGTCGCGACCCTGGTCGACGGACACACCGACCGCCAGTCTCGCGTGGGCGGTCCCGGCGGAGAGACCGTGCTGCTCTCGGTCTCGCGCGCCGAGGGCGCGAGCACCGCGGCCGTGGTCGAGGCCGTGCGCGTGGCGGCGAGGGACGTGGCGAAATCGCTCCCGCGCGGCGTGACGCTGGCGGCCGTGTACGACCAGGCGACGCTCGTCGAAGAGAGCGTGGCGAGCGTGCGCGACGCCATCGCGCTCGGGGTGCTCCTGTGCCTCGTGGTGCTCGGGCTGTCGCTTCGAAACGTCCGCGCGGGCGTGGTGGCCGCGGCGGTCGTGCCCGTGGTGCTCGCGTCGACCTTCCTCGTGATGCGCGCCTTCGGGCAGAGCCTCAACATCATGTCGCTCGGCGGAATGGCCGTCGCCGTGGGCCTCGTGATCGACGACGCGATCATCGTGGTCGAGGCCATCGCGCGTCACCTCGAAGAGGGCCTCGACGCCCACGAGGCCGCGCGCAGAGGCACCGACGAGCTCGCCGCCGCCGTGGTCGGAACCACCGCGACGACCGTGGTGGTCTTCGTCCCCCTCGCGTACGTCGAGGGCGTCGTGGGGAGCTTCTTCGGCGCCCTCGCGGGCACGCTCTCGGCCGCCGTGGTGATCTCGCTCGTCGTGTCGCTCACGGCGGTCCCCGCGGTGGCCGAGCGCGTCTTCAAGAAGCGCGTCGGCGAGCACAGGGCTTCGAAGCTCGACGCCTTCTACGGTCGCCTCGCGTCGTGGGGCGCGCGCCGTCGATGGGTCGGCGTGGGGCTCCTCGCGCTCTCGGTGGCCGCGAGCGTGGTGATCGCGCCGCGCGTGCCGAGCGGCTTCCTCCCGATGATGGACGAGGGGTCCTTCGTGCTCGACTACTTCCGCCCCGCGGGCACGTCGCTGCACGCGACCGAGGAGACCGCGCGCGCGCTCGAACGCGTGCTCCGCGCGACGCCCGAGGTGGCCTCGTTCTCGCGTCGCACGGGCGCGGAGCTCGGCCCCGCGGCGGCCACCGTGGGCAACAGCGGAGACATCATGGTGCGGCTGAAGCGCAACCGCGCGCGCACCACCGAGGAGGTCATCGAAGACGTGCGTCACCGCGTCGAAGAGGAGGTCCCCGAGGCGCGGACCGAGTTCATCCTCGTGCTCCAGGACGTGCTCAACGACCTCTCGGGCGCGCCGATGCCCGTCGAGGTGAAGCTCTTCGGCGAAGACCCCGCCGTGCTCGCGTCGCTCTCCGAAGAGGTCACCTCGCGGCTCGGTCACGTCGAGGGACTCGCGGATCTCTACGGCGGCGTCGAGCCTCCGCTTCGGGCCGACGTGTTCGATGTGAACCGCGACGCGGCCGCGAGGCTCCGCCGCACGCCGCAGGAGGTGCTCGACGAGCTCACCCTCGCGGTCACGGGCCAGCACGCGGGGACGCTCCGCCGCTTCGATCGCCTCGTCCCCATCCGCGTGCGCTACGCCGACGCGATCCGCTACGAGCCCGAGCGCCTGCTCGCGACGCCGCTCGCCGTCGATGGCGTGGCGGGCGGCGTGGCCCTCGGCGCCGTCGCGACCCTGCGTCAGTCGCTCGTGCCGAGCGAGGTCTTTCACGAAGACCTCCAGCCCGTGGTGACCGTGACCGCGGAGCTCGAAGGGCGCGACCTCGGCAGCGTCGACCGCGACGTGCGCCGCGCGCTCCAGGGCCTGCGCGTCCCCTCGGGCTATCGCGTGGAGCTCGGCGGTCAGCAGGCGTCGCAGCGCGAGGCCTTTCGCAACCTCGCGGCGGTGGCGTTCGGCGGCGTGCTGCTCACGTTGCTGGTGTTGACGCTGCAGTTCCGCCGCGTGCGTCCTTCGCTGGCGGTGCTCGCGACGACGCCCTTCGCGATCGCGGGCGCGCTCGTGACGCTGTGGGCGACGCAGACGCCGCTCAACGTGTCGTCGCTCATGGGCTTCGTGCTGCTCGTGGGGCTCGAGGTGAAGTCGGGCATCCTCCTCCTCGAAGTGGCGCAGGAGCACGAGGCGCGCGGCCTCGACGCGGTGAGCGCGGTGGTCGAAGCGGGACGCCGGCGCATCCGACCGATCATGCTCACGACGACGGCCACGCTCTTCGGCGTGCTCCCGCTCGCGCTCGGCATCGGCAAGGGCACCGACGTGCTCCGTCCGCTCGCGCTCGCGGTGCTCGGCGGCATCGCGCTGTCGAAGTTCCTGAACCTCGTGGCGCTGCCCTCGCTGGCGGTGCTCTTCGGCCTCGGCGGACGCGACGCCCGCGCGTGACTACCGCCGCCGCGTGCGCGGAGGCGTGTCGAGCTCGGTGATCATGCGCTGCACCGCGGCGCGGTCGATCTCACCGTTCCCATGCAGCGACTGATCGAGGAACTGCCGCGCCGCCGCGCGGTCGCCGTCCTCCATCGCGATGGTGCCGCGGAGCATGAGCGCGCGCGCCGAGTTGGGGTCGTCGGTGAGCACGCGGTCGAGGTAGGCCCGCGCGAGGGCGTTCTGGTGCGTGCGATGCGCGAGCTCGGCGGCGCGCAGGCGCGGGGTCATGTCGCTCGGCGCGCGGTCGATGGCGGCGTCCCAGGCGCCCATGGCCTCGGTCTCGCGCTGCGTGTGCTCGAGCAGGTCGGCGAGGGCCATGTGCGCGCTCGCGTCGGTGTTCACGAGCTGAATGGCGCGCCGCACGGGCACCTCGGCCTCTTGAAAGCGACCGAGGGCCACGAGCGTGCGGCCGAGCGCCGACTGCACGCCGGGCTGCGTGGGCGAGAGCTGCGCGGCCTCCTGGAGCGCCGTGAGGGCCTCGGCGTGGGCGCCCGTGGCGAGCAGCGCATCGCCGTAGAGCGCGAGGGCCTCGGCCCAGTGCGGGCGGTTCTGCACGGCGCTGCGGAGGTGCGGAATGGCGTCGGCGGGACGCTCCCTGCGCCGCAGCAGAAAGCGCCCCACGGCGAGGAGCGCGGCGGGGTCGTCAGGCTGCGCCGCGAGGGCTTGCGTGTAGTGGTCCTGCGCGCGATCGAGCTGCTGGAACATCTCGTAGAGCTGCCCGAGTCCGAGGAGGGCGTCGTCGCGTCCGGGCATCGCGGTGGCCGCGGCGTGGTAGGCGGCCTCGGCGCCGGGGAGGTCGCTCGCGAGCCTGCGAGAGTCGGCGATCACGAGCTGGAGCTCGCCGTCGTTGGGGTTGATCGCGCGCGCCGCGGCGATCTCGCGCTCGGCGAGGGCGACGCGGTTCCAGACGAGGTACGCGCGGCCCATGCAGACGTGGCGCATGAA
Organism: Polyangiales bacterium; assembly: GCA_046351535.1. Classification (GTDB taxonomy): domain Bacteria; phylum Myxococcota_A; class Polyangia; order Polyangiales; genus CAISKJ01. The sequence continues at coordinate 53,709 of JAXLYG010000011.1, read as the reverse complement.
GCCCGCGGCGGGGTTGTTGCGCGGCATCGGAAAGGTCATGCACGCCCCCCGCGCCGCCTGGAACACCCCCTGGTCGAAGCGCACGCGCGCGATCTCCCAGAGCGCGTCGTTGCGGAGCGCCGCGTCGCGCACGCCCTGGAGCGTCCGCACGGCCTCGTCGAAGCGCCCCGCGCGGCGCATCGCGCGCCCGAGCTGGAGCGTCGAGGCGCCGTCGTGACCGGCCTCGCGCAGCGACGCGATCCGTGACTCCTGAGCCGAGGCGACCGCGGGGCAGAGGGCCAGCGTCGCGGAAACAACAGCGAGAAGCGAGCGAGCGTGAAGCATCGGTGGGTCTCTCCGCGCGGGAGGCTACCTCACCCGATCAATCGATGACCACCGCCCGCGGGTGCTCGCGCATCGCTTCGAGGAGCGCGGGCTTCGGGTGAACCAGCACCGGGAGGTGCACGTCGCGCAGAAAGGTCACGTCCCACCCGCCGTCGCCGAGGCCCAGGCTCGCGGGCCACGCGCTCGCCGCGCGCAGCGCCTTCACCTTGCCTTCGAAGAGCGGAATCTCCTTCGCGCACCGCGGGAGCACGCGATCTCCGTCGCGCGCGAGCGACGCGCCCGACGCCGTGGTGAACGGGATCTCCGCGCGCGTGAGGCAGCGCTCCACCGCGTCGCCGAGCGAGCCCGACACGACGTGCACCGCGTAGCCCCGGTCGTAGAGCGCCTTCAAGAGCGCGCGCACCTCGGGGCGTACCGTGCGCGCGACGCGCTCCGCGACCCGATCGTAGAGCGCCGAGAGCTCCGCCTCCGAGCGGTCTCCCACGGCCTCGGCCTGGAGCTCGCACATGGGCCCGATGGCGACCTCGCCCGCGCGATACTTCGCCATCACGGCCTGCGCGAGCGCGAGGTCCGTCGCGGGGAGCTCGCCCACGATGGCCGCCGCGCGCGACCGCAGCGCCTCGCCCGCGGAGCCTCGAAAATCGCTGCGCTCCCCGAGGTCGAGAAAGAGCTCGTCGCCCACGTCCGTCGACCAGAGCGTGCCGTCGGCATCGGTGGCCACCGCGCGGTGAAAGCCCTCGGGCGTGACCGCGAGCGCCGCGAGGATCGCGTCGACGCCGAGCCGCGGGAGCATCAGAACGTGCCCGAGAGCGTGAGCGCGCCGCCCTGCGCGAGCGGTGACGCCCCCACCATCATCGTGCGCTGCGGCGTCGCGGGGACCTCCGTCGAGGGCCGCGTCCCGATCACCTCGGGGCGACGACGGAGGCCGTCATAGAGCAGAAAGATCCCCGCGCCGAGGGCCACGGCGCCCGTCGCAAGGAGAAGCGGAGACACCACGCCGATCCCGTCGCACGTGCTGCCCGTCCACGACGCGCCCACCGCGCAGTGAACGACCTCCTGGTTCGTGCCCGGCGCGCCGTCGCTCACCGTGTTGTTCGACGCGATGCCCGCGAGCCCCACGCTCGCGAGCGTGATCCCGCCCGCGATGAGCCCCGCGCCGACGCCGATCTCCCACGGCCGCCGCGAGTACCGCACCACGGGCACCATCACCACCGGAGGCGGCGTGACGACCTGATTCCCGTGGTTGGGATCGGGGTTGGGGTTCGGGTTGGGGTTCGGGTTGGGGTTCGGGTTGGGGTTCGGGTTGGGATTGGGGTTCGGGGTCGCCGTCGCGGGGTTGAGCATCGCCGCCGCGTGGGGGTCGGCGCGCAGGCGCTCGATGAGCCGCTGCGTCGCGACGCGCGCGAGGATCACGGCCTCGCTCCACTGCGCGATGGCCTCGTCGCGCTCCTCGCGCATCACGACCTCGCTGTGGAGGTTGATGAACTCCACGGCGATCGTGGCGCGGCCCCGCGTGCGGCTCTGGCGCACGAGCACGAGCGCGCGACCGCGCACGGGGTTGAAGATCGACGCGGCGCACGAGGCGTTGTCGCAGGCCGCGCCGATGGGGCTGATCTCCTGCAGGCGGTTGCGCGTCTCCGTGGCCGTGAGCACCTCGGGCGCGCCCGACTCGCTGAGCACGCGCGCGACGGCGTCCGCGAGCTCGATGCGATCGGTGGGCTGGAGCGAGGTCGTCGCCACCCGCGTCGTGGCGGTGTGAACGGGCAACGGGTCGCCCGACGCGGCCGCGCCGAGCGTGAGGAGTGAGGCCGCGAGCGAGAGGGCGAGCGTGCGACGCATGTCGCTCCAGTCATAGACCGCGCGACGCGCGCGCCGCAACCATAGGAGTCGCGGTCGGGGGCGCTTCGGGGCCGCGAGCTTTCTCTTCCGGCGCGCTTGACACGGGGCGGGGCCCTCCATAGTCTCCGCGGCCCGCTCGAAGCACCCATACGTTACGCCGTTTTCCCTACGCAATGACCTCGCTCCCATCCATCCGTGTCGAGACGATCCCCGAGGAGGGGCTCCAGTTGGAGCTCTCGCTCGATGCGTCGTGGCTGACCGAAGTGCTCGCGGACGCTGAGATGCGCCCCGCGCCCGGCACCCGCGGCGCCGCGCGCGTGCGGCTCGACCTCAGCGAGAAGGACGTGATCGTGTCGGGGAGCGTGAAGGCCACGCTCGCGGCCGAGTGCGTCGCGTGCCTCGAAGAGGTGACCTTCCCCGTCGAGGGAGAGTTCACGCTGGTGCTCTCGCCCGCGTCGTCGCAGAAGGCTCACAAGCCTCACGAGGAGGTCGAGCTCACGTCCGACGAGCTCGACACCGACGTCTACGAAGACGACACCATCAAGCTGTCGCACTGGCTTCGGGAGCAGATCCTGCTCGCGGCCCCGGTGCACCCGCGGCACGAGGGCGACTGCCCGAGGCCGTTGATCCCCAACGCTCCCACGAACGGGGGCACGCCCCGCGAGATCGACCCTCGCCTCGCGCCCCTCATGAAGCTGACCAGGAAGGAATAGGACCCCCGTGGCCGTACCGAAGAGGCGAACCTCGCGAACCAAGCGTGACATGCGTCGCGCCAACCACGACCGCATCGACGTCCCCGCGTTCGGCCGCTGCTCGAACTGCGGCGAGAACACGAAGCCCCACCGCGTCTGCGGCGCCTGCGGCTTCTACGCCGGCGTGCAGGTCATCGAGAAGGCCGAGACCGCTCCCACGGAGTAACGTCTCCGGTCTCCCTTCTCCGTGGTTCGCGTCCGCGCGGCGGTGCCTCCCATCGCCGGGCGCAACGTCACACCCTCGCACTCACAGCGCGGAGCCGTAATCCCAGATGAAGGTCGCGATCGTGTTCCCCGGTCAGGGGGCGCAGGAGGTCGGCATGGGCCGCGCGATGGCCGCCGCCGACGCGCGCGCGAGGGAGGTCTTCGACACCGTCGACGCCGCCCTCTCGACCAGCCTCTCGACGCTGTGCTTCGAAGGCCCCGCGGAGTCGCTCACCCTCACCGCCAACACGCAGCCCGCGATCCTCGCGACGAGCCTCGCGTGCCTGGCCGCGCTTCGAACAGCCCTGCCCGAGCTCCGCCCCGCGGTGTACGCCGGGCACTCGCTCGGTGAGTACTCCGCCCTCGTGGCCGCGGGCGCGCTCGACCTCACCTCCGCCGCGCGCCTCCTGCGCCTCCGTGGCGAGGCGATGCAAGACGCCGTCGCGCCGGGCGAGGGGAGCATGGCCGCGATCCTCATGCTCGACGACGCCGTCGTGGCCTCCCTCTGCGAAGAGGTCTCGGCCGCGATGCCCGGACGCGTCGTGCAGCCCGCGAACTACAACGCCCCGGGGCAGGTCGTGGTGGCCGGACACGCCGACGCCGTCGCCCGCGTGAGCGAGCTCGCCGACGCGCGCCGCGGCAAGGCGATGGCGCTCAAGGTGAGCGCGCCCTTCCACTGCGCCCTCATGAACCCCGCGGCGGAGCGGTTGAAGGTCGCCCTCGACGCGGTGACCTTCGGGGGCTTCGACGCGCCCGTGGTGGCCAACGTCGACGCGGCTTCGAACGACGACCCGGCGCGCGCGAAGGCGCTTCTCGTGCAGCAGGTGGCGGGCGCCGTGCGGTGGGCCGACAGCGTGCGCGCGATGGTGGCCTCGGGCGTCGAGGGCTTCATCGAGGTGGGACCGGGGCGCGTGCTCACGGGGCTCATCAAGCGCATTCACAAGGGCGCCAGCCTCTGGAACGTGAGCGACCCCGCGGGCCTCGCCGCGACGGTCGAGAGCCTCCGAGCGAAGGGAGCGGTGTGATGTTCAACCTCCAGGGCCGCGTCGCGGTCGTCACCGGCGCCTCACGCGGAATCGGCCGCGCCATCGCCGTCGGACTCGCGCGCCAGGGCGCCTACGTCGCCGTGAACTACGCGCGCAACGAGGACGCCGCCAACGAGACCCTCGCCGCCCTCAAGGCCGCGGGCGGAGACGGGGAGCTCCTGCGCTTCGACGTCACCGACGGCGAGGCCGTGAGCGCCGCCATCGACGACCTCTTCGCGCGCAAGAAGGCCCTGCACATCGCCGTGGCGAACGCGGGCGTCGCCGTCGACGGCCTCCTCCTGCGCATGAAGGACGAGGAGATCACCCAAACCTTCGCGACCAACGTCAACGGCGCGCTCTACCTCGCCCGCGCCTCCGTGCGTTTGATGATGAAGGCCCGCTGGGGCCGCTTCATCGCCATCTCCAGCGTGGTGGGGCAGACGGGCAACGCGGGCCAGACCGTGTACGCCGCGAGCAAGTCGGCCCTCGAAGGCGCCGCGCGCTCCATCGCGCGCGAGTACGCGTCGCGGGGCGTCACGGCGAACGTCATCGCGCCGGGCTTCATCGACACCGACATGACCGCGCGCATCCCCGAGGCGATGCGAACGAAGATCCTCGAAGGCGTCCCCCTGGGGCGTCTGGGTCGCCCCGACGACATCGCCGCGGCGGCCGTGTATCTCGCCTCCGACGAGGCGGGATACGTCACGGGTCAGGTGCTCAACGTGAACGGCGGGCTTTACGTCTGAGCCTCGGGGATGTAAGACGCGCACCGCTTTCCATTGGGGCATCCAGAAGATTCAAAGGCGATGGTGTAGTGGACCATGAGCAGTGACATCGACCAGCGCGTGCGCGCGATCATCGCGAAGCACCTCGAGATCGACCTCAACGACGCGAAGCCCGAGGCCTCGTTCATCGACGACCTCGGCGCCGACTCGCTCGCCATCGTCGAGCTCGTGCTCGCCTTCGAAGAGGAGTTCGAACTCGACATCCCCGACGAGGAGACCGAGCGCATCCGCACCGTGCAGAACGCCATCGACTACATCTCGTCGCGCGTAGGTCCGAGCCGCCCCGCGAGCGCCTGAGGCGCCCGCCGCTCGACCCCTCGAAACTCCAACCCGAGAGCCCACCGACCCATGCGACGCGTCGTGGTCACAGGCATCGGCCTCGTGACGCCCCTCGGCGTGGGCGTCGACCCCTCGTGGTCGGCGCTCCTCGCGGGGCAGAGCGGCGCCGCACCCATCACCCTCTTCGACGCCGCGGGCTATCGAACGCGCTTCGCCGCGGAGGTCAAGGGCTTCTCCCCCGACCCCTGGATCAACCACCGCAAGCTCAAGGAGCTCGACCGGTACAGCCAGTTCGCCGTGGTCTCCGCGGTGATGGCCTGGGCCGACGCGGGCCTCGGCGACGAGCTCCCGCAGCGCGAGCGCGACCGCATCGGCACCATCGTCGGCGTCGGCATCGGCGGCATCGAGACCATCGAGCGCCACCACCGCACGCTCCTCGAGAAGGGCCCCAACCGCGTGTCGCCGTACTTCATCCCCGCCGCCATCTCGAACATGGCCGCGGGGCAGGTCGCGATGCGCCTCGGGCTGCGCGGCATCAACTACTGCACCACCAGCGCGTGCGCGTCGGGCGCCCACGCCATCGGCGAAGCGATGCGCCTCGTGCAGCGCGGCGCCGCGGAGATCATGGTGGCCGGCGGCGCCGAGGCGGCCATCACGCCCCTCGGCGTCGCGGGCTTCAACGCCATGCTCGCCCTCTCGACCCGCAACGACGAGCCCACGAAGGCCAGCCGCCCGTGGGACCGCGGCCGCGACGGCTTCGTCATGGGCGAAGGCGCGGGCATCCTCGTCATCGAGGAGCGCGAGCGGGCCCTCGCGCGCGGCGCGAAGATCTACGCGGAGCTCGTGGGCTACGGCGCCACCGACGACGCGCACCACGTCACGCAGCCCGCGCCCGAGGGCGAAGGGGCCCAGCGCGCGATGCGAGAGGCCCTCGCCGACGGCGCCCTCGACGCGACGCGCGTGGGCTACATCAACGCCCACGGCACGAGCACCGTGCAGGGCGACATGCAGGAGAGCCGCGCCGTGAGGTCGGTCTTCGGCGCCCACGCCGAGCGCCTCGCCGTGAGCTCGACCAAGAGCATGACGGGGCACCTCCTCGGCGCCGCGGGAGGCGTCGAGGCCGCGTTCACGGCCCTCGCGCTCAAGCACGACGTCTTGCCGCCCACGATCAACCTCGACGACCCCGACCCCGCGTGCGACCTCGACTACGTGCCCAACGCGGCGCGGCGCGCCGAGGTCGACGTGGCCCTGTCGAACTCCTTCGGCTTCGGCGGGACGAACGTCACCCTCGCCCTCGCCCGTCACCCGTAGCTCAACGCCACACCCTCACGGAGAGAAGTCGCTCATGCGCTGGGTACTCGCCGCCGACCACGCGGGCTTCGAACTGAAGGAGGCCGTCGAGAAGCTGCTGCGCGCGCGCGGCCTCGACGTGACCGACCTCGGCACGCACGACACCGACCGCACCGACTACCCCGACTGGGGCCACGCGCTCGGCGAGGTGATCGCCTCGGGCGAGTACCAGCGCGGCGTGCTCGTGTGCGGCAGCGGCGTGGGCATCTCGATCGCCGCGAACCGCCACCGCGGCGTGCGCGCGGCCCTCTGCAACGACCTCTACACGGCGAAGATGTCGCGCGCCCACAACGACGCGAACGTGCTCGCGATGGGCGCGCGCGTGGTGGGCCCCGGCCTCGCCGAAGAGATCGTCGAGGCCTTCATCGCCACGGAGTTCGAAGGCGGGCGCCACACAGCGCGCGTCGTGAAGATCGAGCGCTGAGCGTCACCGCGTCGCGGCGACGTCGACGTCGACCTCGCGCGGCTCCTCGGCGGTGTCGCCCGACTGCACGGCGGCCATGCGCGCCCCGACGCGGAGCGTGAGCACGGCCTCGCCGGCGGCGTTGAGCGTCGGGACGTACTTCCACCGGAGCACGGCGCGCCCGCTGGTCTCGCCCGCGGCGGCGAGGGCGTCGAGGGCGCGCTGAGAGATCTGCGCCGTCGTGAGCGACGTGCGGAGCAGGTGGCCGCTCGCGGCGAGCGCGGGCCAGCGCACGAGCGCGCGGTGGATCACCCCGTCGGGCGAGTGCGTGACCACCGCGCGGTGCCCCTCCACGGGCACGCCGTTGATCCCCCGGAGCACGAAGGTCTTGTAGCGGTGGAGCTGCGGCGCCCCGCGCACGCCGGCCTCCTCGCTCTGCCGCAGCGTGCGGCGCTGGAGCACCCGGAGGATCTCCGCCGAGGGGACGCCCCACTCCGCGAGCCGCGTCGTCGCGGCCTGCTGGAGCTGCGCGTCGGTGAGCGCCACGGCCGCGCCCGGCGCGCCGCGACGGACGAAGAGCGCCTGGCCGTGCGTGGCGTCGCGCTCGAGGTGCCACGTGGTCGACTCGCGCACGACGCGGGGGCCCACGGTGCTCACCGTGTCGAAGACCTCCGCGGTGCGCATGAGGCGCCCGGCGAGGGCGCCCTCGTCGAAGGCCGAGAGGGCGAGGCGCGTCGCGGGGATGGTCGTCGCGGGGCGCGTGGCGATGCCCGTGGTGTCGAGGGTGACGGCGCTGGCGGCCTCGGCCCCGGAGCCGGTCTCCGCGAGGGTCTGGTCGTCGACGGCGCAGCCCGCGAGGAGCGACGCGAAGGTGAGCGAGAGCAGTGCGTGACGGATCATGGTGTGGGTGTCTCCTCTCGTCTCAGTTCGCGGGCAGAACGACGCCGTGCGACGGGTCACAGCTCGCCATGAAGTAGTAGGTCGATCCGGTCTTGTCGCCGGTGGCCTTGCGGTCGAGCCAGCCGCCGTGCTCGTACATGTCGTCGCGCTGCGCGCTCGACGCGCCCATCACGATCGAGACGGGGCAGTCGTCGTTGTCGGCGCCCGCGTCGTCGTCGTAGGCCTCGTCGAGCCAGTTCTCGCCGACGCCCTCGTAGGTCGATCCCCCCGAGTAGCTGCCCACGTAGGTGGTCACGTGGTTGCCGCACGACGAGTCGCCGTGAAAGGCGTTCCACACGCGGAACGACCCGTCGGTGACGCTGAAGCGCTGGCGGTAGCCGCCGTTCTGCCACACGTCGTAGTCGCCGCTCTGGCAGGCCTTGATCACCGCGATGCCGAGGTCGCCGCCCGACGACGTGTTGCCGAAGAGCATGTTGTCGTCGGTGCGGACGCTGCAGTCGTAGCTCGCGTTGCCCGTCGTGAGCGACGTGCGATACGCGCCCGTCGCGGCGTCGGCGGTGTGGCCGCCGTGCGTGTGGACGTACACCACGTCGGCGTCGTCGAGGCCGTAGTCCGTCGAGAGGTCGTCGGCCGTGCACACGCACGCGCCGGCCTTCGTGCTGTCGGTGAAGTAGCTCCCCCGCGCCGAGGTGTTGTTGCGCGTGCTCGTCTGGTCCCACTGCCCGAGCGCCTGGAGCGCGCTGAACGTGCCGAGAAACGCCGCCGCCGTGCTCGTGTGGACCGTGTGCGTCTGCCCCGAGGTGCCGCACTCGCCCGCGCCGCCGAAGTTGGCGATGCCGTAGACCTGCGCCTCGGTGTACTCGACCGCCGCCGCCGTCGAGGGAAGCGCGAAGGCGCCGCACGCGATCAGCGCGAGGCGACCGTAGGATCGGATCCTGCTCATGTCGTCGAACTCCTGTGTTGTCCGTCGCGGATCCCCTGAACCGCGACACAGGGCGCTTGAGCAACGACGGTGCCGCGCCCCGTGATCACAGCAAATTACTGTGATTCACGGTGAATCGACGCATCTCTCGCGGCGCGCTGTCGAGGCGTGACGACGGATGCGTCGTGAGGCGACGACAAGCGTCGAGCCCCGTCGACGACGTCACCGCGGCGTGACGAAGGCCCCGCTCCAGAGCGCGCAGCGACGTGGGTGGACGCGTTGACGCTTGACCGCGCGCGCGCCGCGGTGCGACCACGGAGCGACGCGAGCGATGCCACCCTGCGACGTCCCCCAGAGCGCGGTGACCTTCCTCTACGGCGCGCGCAAGCTGCTGCTGGTGCTGCACTTCGCGGGGGCCGTGGCGCTCATCGGATCGTCGACGCACCTGCTCCTCCAGATGCCCGCGCTCCTACGGGGCCAGAGCCGCGCGCGCCTCGAGCGCATCTACGGCCTCGTGGTGGCGTGCTCGTACGCGCTCACCTACGCGCTCGGCGCGCTGCTCTACCCGACGTACCGCTACCACGTGCGCGCGCTCTTCCTCGACCGTCACCACCCGATGATCTCGAACCTCTTCGACGTGAAGGAGAACCTCGCCACCATCGCGCTCCCCCTCGCACTCGCGCTCGCCGCGCTCGGCGGACGGATGACCGACCCCGCCGACAAGCCCTTCCGCCCCGTGTACGCGGCCATGAGCCTCTTCGTGGCCGCGGTGGTGTGGTTCGACGTCGTGAGCGGCGTGCTCATCGCCTCGTACAAGGCCGTCTGACCGATGCGCCCCGTCGCCCGCACCATGCTCGGCTTCGCCATCGGGAGGGCCGTCTTCGGCCTGCTCTTCCTCGTGAGCCTGGCGCAGCACTGGGCGATGCCGTGGTACCTCCCCGTCGAGCGCCGCTGGGTCTTCGCCGCGTCGGTGCAGGGCATCGGAATGGACTGGTACGGACGCTCCGGCGTGTCGCTCCTCGGAGGGCTCTGCGCGGGGCTCTGCGCGTACGCAGTCGGGGGCTGGTCGCGCGCCGCGGCGCTCTTCTCGCGGCCCTCGGTGGTGGTGGGCATCTCGCGCCTCGGCGGCACGATGCTGCTCTTCGACGTGATGTTCTACTCGCTCTCGCTGCTGACGAGAGACATCGACCCCATACCCCTCCCGTCGTGGTACTGCCCGCGCTGAGTCGCCGTCACAGACGGAACTGCACCCACGTGAAGATGACGTTTCCGTAGCCGATCCAGCCGGGGACGAAGGCCGTCTCGAGCGAGATGCGCGAGACCGTGAGCGAGGCCATCGGAAAGACCAGCGGCACGGGGACGTAGTCCCAGTCCCAGCGCCCCATGAGCATGAGGATGTAGCCCGCGCCGAGCGTGACCGTGGGGTTCGACGGCACGATGGGGCGCGTCCAGAGGTAGATGTACCCGAGGTTGTACTGAAGCCTCGCGGCGGAGTCTTCGAAGACGATGCCGAAGACCTCGCGGCGGTTGCCGTGGCTGTCGGTGCGCGCGCGTCCGAAGCCGAGGCCGAGCGGCCACTCGGTGTAGCGCGCGATCTTCTCGGCCGGGTAGGCGAAGCGGAGGTGGTACGTGCTCACGGGCACCATCTCCATCGTCTCGCCGTAGCGGAGCGTGTCGGCGAGGTTCCTGAAGAAGCCGCCCCGCTCACGGAGCGTGTGGTACGTGGGGAAGGTCTGCCCCTCACGCGCGCCCTCCGTCGGGCCGTAGCGCGGAGGCTCGGGCCTGAACGACGCGCACGAGAGCGCGAGCGACGCGGCGACGACTGCGAACCACGAAGCGCTGTTTTTACGGGGGTTCATGGCGCCTCCTGCTTCGATCCGAGGAGGTGCATTGCGGAGACCAGGCAGAATGCCCCGCAAGGAGGGCCTTGAAGTCTTCGAAAACCGCGATCTAACCGGGGATTGGTCGGGGTGTGACGGTGGCTCGGTGCGTGGCCGGGTGCACGGCGTGGCCCCCGGAAAAGCCATCTCCGTGCGTGAATTTGAGGAAATGAGCGGGGGGCGTGGATGCGGGAGGGGGCGGAGCGGTGACGACGCGCGATCGCGCGGAGGGATCAGAAGTAGAAGATGCCGCCGAGCTGGCCGATGACGCCGGTGGAGACGTTCGAGGTCTCGGTGCGTCCGTCGGCGTTCACGCGCGAGAACTCGGGGTTGTCGCGGGCGTTCGGGTCGACGCGGGTGCGGAGGAACGCGCGGGCGTCGCCGAAGATCGAGAAGTTCGGCGTGAGCTGCCACTCGACGCCGAGGCCCGCGAGGCCGCCCACGTAGGTGTACGAGCCCGTGTCGACGCCGCGAGCGCGCGCCGAGGCGTCGCCGTAGGTGACCGAGGCCCACGAAGCACCGAAGCCGATCACGCCGTAGACCTGAAAGCGGTTCTGCGGGTTGAAGTAGATGAGCTCGCTCAGGGTGAGGGGCACCTCGGCGCGCGAGTCGCCGTTGTAGTCCGTGCCGGCCATGCCCGCGACCGAGAGCTCCGTCGCGAACACGGGGTGCTGCCGGTAGCGCATCGTCGCGCCGACGCCGCCCATGCCGCGCGCGCCGTCACCGTTGGAGCCGAAGCCCAGACCCGCCGCGAAGCCGCCGAGACCCAGCGCACGTCCGCGCGTCGCGCCGATGTACGTGACCGTCTGGGTCGTGGTGTACGTGTACGTCGGCACCGTCGTCACGATCACGCGCCGCGGAGGAGGGGGCGGCGGGACGTACACGGGCTGCTGGTAGACCGGCTGCTGCTGGACGACGATCACCTGCTGCTGGGGAGGCGGAGGAGGCATCACGCCGACCTGGAGGCTGCCGCCGACGGAGATGCCACCGCCGACGCCGACCCAACCACCGATGGACTGCGCGAAGACGCTCGAAGAGGTGAGGAGCAGAGAGAGGGAACAGAGGGACGTGAGGGCGATCTTGTTCATGGCAGCTCCAGCACTCCTTTCGAGGAGTGATGCTCGGACATAAAGCAGCTTTGGGGCCAGCGTACGGTTTCCAGTCGGTGCGCGCTCGAAAGCCTTGATCGATGCGGTGAATGTCGGGCTTTTCTCGCCGCGGAGCGCGGTGCGCCCGTGCGGCGCTCCCGGCCTGTGAAGGCGAGTTCACGACGCCGGTGGGTAGGGAATCTAACGCCCTTCCACGCCGAGCGCTCCCTACCCTCCGCGAAGGCTGCGATTCCGCCTCTGACAGGCGCGTCGGGCGTGCGCCGGGATCACGCGCCGGACGCCGCGGAGCCATCCACACCGCGACCCGAAACCTCCCTCGCGACCACCCGAAACCTCCCTCACGACGACCCGAAACCTCCCTCACGACGACCCGAAAGGTCTCATCGGCGCCCCGAGACCTCCGCGCGCCGCCGCCCGAAGGCTTCGCCCGCCACCACCCGATGCGATCGGGCGCGGGCGGAGAAGAAATTCACACGCTCACCCGAAAAAAGTCGTTCTGGAGACATTTGTATTTCGGGGGGAGCACCCGAATGCCTCGGCCCGTCCCCCCGAACACGTCTCCTTGGGGACCCGACGTCTCGGGGCGCTCCGGGCGGACGCTTCTCTCGGAGGACCCGAAATGACGAACAAGGTCGGCGACAACATCCCGCAGGCGAGGGCGATCGCGCAGCTCCTCGAACAGTTGCGCGAGGTGATCGCGAAGCTCCGCGCCTTCGGCATCACCCTCGACGCGAGCGATCGCAGGCGCCTCCTCCACGCGCGCACCGGCGCGGAGCCCCACGTGCGCCGCGTCTACGAGCTCGCCGAGAAGCACGGCGTCAAGGTCCGCGGGATCCCCCTCGACGGGATGCTCGGCGACCTCAACCTCTCGAACACGATGAAGCCCTTCGTCGACGAGTTCCGCGCGGGCCTCACCCTCGTCGAAGACACCGAAGGTCAGGCCGAGTCCGAGACCTGGGAGGCCTTTCTCGCCTACTACGGCGTGCTCTCGGGCATGGCCGACCACGACCCCGAGATCGCGCAGGAGCTCGCCAGCGTCGTCGCCTTCATGGCCAACGGCCCTCGCAAGCGCCCCGCGAACCCCGCGTGAACCGCCCACCCCGACGAGGCGACGGTCACACCCGCACGACGTCGCCGTCGTAGTCCTTGAGCTCGCGCTTCAGGATCTTGCCCGTCGGGTTCGACGGCAGCCCGTCGACGAACACCCACTCGCGCGGAACCTTCGGCCCCGACATCCGCTCGCGGCACCACGACTTGAGCTCCGCCGCCCGCGTCGTCGCGTGGTCGAGGTCGCAGCGCAGCACCACGAAGGCCCGCAGCCGCTCGCCCCACTCGTCGTCGGCCACGCCGATCACCGCCACCTGCGCCACGTCGGGGTGCTGCTCGATCGCCGCCTCGATCTCCGCGGGGTAGATGTTCATCCCGCCCGAGATCACCATGTCCCTGCGGCGGCCGACGATCATGTAGCGCCCCGCGGCGTCGACGGTGGCGAGGTCTCCGACGCTGAAGTGTCCGTCGCGCACCGACGAGCGCGTGGCGTCGTCGTCGCCGTGGTAGCCCTCCACGAGCATGCGGTTCTTCACGTAGAGCTCGCCCACCTCGCCGGTGCGCACCTCGCGGCCCGACTCGTCGAGCAGGCGGATCGACACGCCGAAGAGGGACGTCCCGATGGTGCCCGGGAGCGCGCGGAGGTCCTCGGGCGTCGCCGTGGTCACGAGGCCCGTCTCCGTCGCGCCGTAGAAGTTGTAGAGCACCGGACCGAGGCGCTCCATCGTGCGCGCGGCCAGCGTCGCGGGGAGCTGCGCGCCGCCGCAGAGCAGCACCCGCAGCGACGCGAGCTCGCCGTGCGAGAAGGCCTCGTCGGGCAGCGCCATGAGCCTGTGGAGCATCGTCGGAACGAGCGCCGTCGTGGTCACGCCGTCGCGCTTCACCGCCGCGAAGAAGCGCGCGGGGTTGAAGTCCCGCTCGATCGCCACCGCGCCGCCCATCATCAGCGACATCGACGCGAAGCCGAGGCCCGTCGAGTGATAGAGCGGACACACGCAGAGGTGCACGTCTCCGCGACGCAGCGACACGCGCTCAAGGAAGGCCATGAACCCGAGCACCTGACCCGCGCCGAAGCGGCGCACCGCGCCCTTGGGTCGCCCCGTCGTGCCCGAGGTGTAGATCACCACCGCGCCGTCTTCGCCGTCGTGCGCGCGATCGGGCCAGCGCGCGAGCAGCGACTCGTACCCGAGGTGGGGCTTCGCCTCTCCGCCCACCGCGAAGAGGTTCGCCGCGGGGAGGTTCGGACACTCGCGCTGCGCGGCCTCGACCACGTTCGCGATGTCGTGTTCGAAGAACACCGCGCGCGCCCCCGAGTGGTTGAGCAGATAGGCCAGCTCGTGCGGCGTCGAGCGCCACGAGACGCTCACCGCGGAGCCCCCGAGGCGGCTCATCGCGGCCTCGATCTCGAAGAACTCGGGCCGGTTGTGGATCACCAGCGCCACCGCGCTCTTCTTGCCGATGCCCCTGCGGCGGAGCCCCGTCGCGAGCTGGTCGATGCGCCGGTCGACCTCGCCGAAGGTGAGCTTGCGCCCCTCGAACAAGAACGCCGTGTCGCGGGGCTCGTTGGCCGCCCTCACGCGGAAGATCGTGGACATCCCCGCGCGCCCCTGCGCGAGGAGCTTCGCGCCTACGACGGCCCCCGCGGGCCTGAAGGTGGCGGCGGTCCCCGAGTCGAGGAGCACCTTTCCGACCACCCGCGCCCAGCCCGTGACATCCTTCGCGGCCTCGATCACCATGCCGATGCTTTCCATGACCCACGCATCTCCCGTCAAGGTCCTCCGTCATGTGGCGCTCTTCGCCGCGCTCTCGCTCGGCTGCGGAGGCGTGCGCGTGGCGACCGTCCTCGCGGGGAGGCAGCTCACGGAACCGCCGCCAGACGACGCGGGCGCCGCGCCCGAGACCCACCGCGCCCACGCGCAGGTGCTCACGGCCCCCACGGCGGCGGAGCTCGACGCCCTGCGGCCCCTCCTCGACCGCGGGCCGGTCTTCGTGGTGCGCAACCCCGACGGCGGCGCCGACGCGCGCATCACCATCCTCGCGCGTGCGAGCGCCTCGGCCGCGCAGATGCGCAGGGTCATCACCACGCCCGGCGAGTACGGGACCTTCATGCCCATCCTGCGGAGCGTCGACGTGCTCTCGTCGCACGGCTCGCGCACCGCGTTTCGCTTTCACGTCGCCGCGCCCCTCTTCGACGTGACCGCGCTCTGCGCGATGAACGACGTGAGCGAGCGCCGCGTCGACGTGGCCATCACGCAGTCCGAGACGGGCCCCGGCGCCTCGCGGTGGGACCTCACCCCCGAGAGCGACACGACCTCGCTGGTCTCGCTCACCACCTGGGGCGACCCCTCGCAGGGCCACTGGATCCTCCGTCAGGTCGCGCGGCGCTCTCCGTCGGCCATCGCGGGGATGAACATCTCCGTCGACACGGTGCTCGCGCTCGGCGCGGCGCGGCGCGCGGCGATCAACGCGGGGCAGAACCTCCCCGTGCGTCCCGCGCAGGGCATCGCGCCGTCGGGCGACCTCGCGCCGCCGCCGCCGGGACCGTGGCAGGCGCTCACGCACGACGCGACGGTGCTCTCGATGGCGCTCACGCCCGACGGGGCCATCCGGCAGGTGACCGTCGGGTCGTGGACGAGCGCGCCGCCCAACGTGGTGATGGCGCGCCTGCGCGACGTGGCCAACTACGACAACGTGTGGGGGTCGATCCGCGAGGTGACGGTGCTCCCCGGGCAGAACCTCACGCCCGACGGGCCGGTGCGGTACCGCCTGGTGATCGAGACGCCGCTCACGCACATCGAGGGCGAGCAGGTGATGCGCGTCGAGGGGGGCAACGTCGTGTGGCACGAGGGCGTCGCGGGCGACCTCTCGGGCAGCTCGCACCGCTGGGACGTGCTCGAGGCGCCCGACGGAGGCTCCTACGTGCTGCTCACGGGCGGCTCGGACTACAACCGCGCGGGCTGGATCACCCGCACGCTCATGGAGCGCGACCCCTGGCTCATGGCCGGCTTCGCGGGCTCGTGGAAGATCGTCTGGATCCGCAACCTGCTCCGCGGTCTGTGAGCGCGCCGTGATACCGTCTCGCCCCGTGGCAACGCAGCGCGCAACCGCGGCGCTCTCGCTCCTCGCGACGCTCGCGATCACGTCGACCGCGAACGCGCAGACGCAGTCCCCGCAGGCGCCGACGACGCAGCCCGGGACGCGCGTCGCCGAGGCGCAGGAGCACATCACCGCGGCGATGAACGCCTTCCGCGCGCACCGCTACGCGACGGCCATTCGAGAGTTCGAAGCGTCGTACCGCGCGGCCCCCGACGCCGACGTCTGGTACAACCTCGCCCGCGCGAGGGAGCTCTCGGGCGACCTCCCCGGCGCCATCGCGGACTATCAGCGGTACCTCCGCGACAAGGTCGACGCGCCCGACCGCGAAGACGTGCAGCGCGCGATCCGCGGGATTCAAGCGCGCATCGACGCGCAGGCCGCCGCGAGCCGACAGACCGCCGACAGCGCGCGCGTCCGCCTCGTGCTCGAAGGCACCGCCCGCAACACGCGCTTCTTCCTCGACGGTCAGGAGCTCCCGGCGACGCTCGATCCGCGGGGCGTTCCCACGGGCGATCACGCCGTGCGCGTGACGGCCGACGCGTCGCAAGACTGGGCCGCGCGGGTGCGCGTGCGACAGGGCGAGACCGCCACGGTGTTCGCCGCGCCCGCGCTCGCGACCCGCTACGTCACCCGTCCCCGTCCGCACATCGCCAGCGCGGTGCTCCTCGGGCTCGGGGCGGCGTCGATGGGCGTCGCGGGGTACTTCGCGATCCGCGCGGTCTCCGAGAGCTGCGACGCGTGCCAGGATCAGGTGCGCGCGTCGAACCGCTCGGACATCTTTCTCGGCGCGGGCGCGGGCCTTGTGGTGGGCGCCGCGGTGGCGTACTTCATCGAGCGCGCGGTGGGCGGCACCGAGCGCGTCGCGTCACCGTAGCGACGGCCAGAAGGGGCGCTGCGCCCGCTCGATGGCACGGATCACCGACTCCGCTGCGCGCGACTGCGCCGTCACCTCGGGGCGCGGCGCCGACGATGGGTCGTCGAGCCCGAGGAGCGTGTCTTCGACGCTCTCTTCGAGCGCCGAGAGGTCGTAGCCGCCTTCGAGGAGCACGCCCACGCGCCCCTTCGCCGAGGCGAGCGCCGCGTCGCGGAGGCGCGCGGCCATCCAGCGGTAGTCGCCGCGCTTGAGGAGCATCGTGGCGAGGGGGTCGCGCGTGTGCGCGTCGTAGCCGGCGGAGACGAGGATGAGATCGGGCGCGGCCTCGGCGAGGATGGGCACGATCACGCGCTCGAAGGCCATGGCGTAGGCGCCGCCGTCGGAGCCCGAGGGGAGCGGGAGGTTGACGGTCATCCCCTGCGCGTCGGGTCCGCCGGTCTCGTGGATGTGCCCCGTGTCGGGGTACGCGGGCGACTCGTGGAGCGAGAAGAACAGGACCCCGGGGTGGTTGTAGAAGATGTCCTGCGTGCCGTTGCCGTGGTGCACGTCCCAGTCGACGATGGCGACGCGGCGGGCGCCGAGGGAGAGCGCGTGCGCGGCCGCGACGGCGACGTTGTTGAGCACGCAGTAGCCCATGGCGCGGGTGCGCGTGGCGTGGTGACCGGGCGGGCGCGCGAGGAGCATCCCGAGGTCGACCTGTCCGCCGAGGAGGGCTTCGACGAGGGCGCACGACGAGCCCGCGGCGAGCCACGCGGCGTCGCGCGTGGCGGCGTTGAAATACGTGTCGGCGTCGAGGTAGCCCGCGGGGCCCTTGAGGGTGCGCTCGAGGCGCGCGAGCCAGGTCGGGTCGTGGACGCGCTCGAGCTCGGTCTCGGTGGCTTCGCGGAGGGCGACGTGGACGGGCGGACGGCCGATGGCTTCGAGGGCGCGACGGGCGCCGAGCTCGGCGGCTTCGACGCGCCGCGGACGCTCGGGGTGAAAGCCGGGCGGGGAGTGCTCGGCGAAGCGGGGATGGGACAGGACCGCCAGGCTCGCGTCGGCGGGCGTCTCGGGGGGCATTGGGGCTGCTCCGCAGTGCTTGACCCCGCTTTGGTGCGGGTGTTACCTGCGCGATGGAGTACCGCTATTGACCTGTCGCCGCCAATGGGGAACACCCTCTGGCTGCGATGGACCCGGCGGAACGTCGTCTGGATAGAGCGTCGGTGAGAGCACCGACCGGTTCGCGCGCCTATACCGAGAGGGACTCACGATGCGCTGGAAGCTACTGGTGGGCAATGTCGTCGCGGTGCTGCTGGTGGGCATCCTGGGCTGGTACCTGAGCCGCAACAAGGCCGCGGAGGAGCTGGAGACCGACGTGGCGCCGTCCGTGGATCGCGCGACGTCGCTGCTCGACGCGGTGCGCGCGCAGGACGGCGACCAGCTCGTCGACGCGGTGGAGTCTGCCACGCACGTGCCCGACCTCGCCGCGGTGCTCGCGAGCGACAGCGAGAGCGCCAAGCGCGACGCGGCCTTCACGTTCAGCGAGTCGATGGCGCGTCAGATCGGCGCGCAGATCCCCCGCCGCGGACGCCCCGCGGACCTCGTCGCGGTGCTCTCGGCCGACGGCCGCGTGATCGGCCGCAACGCCGACCGCAGGCTCGACGCGGGCCGCAACGTGGGCCAGGAGTTCCCCGCCGTGGCGCACGCGCTCTCGGCGCCGCGCGGGAACGTGACGCGGGATTACATCCGTTACGGCGAGCAGGGCTGGCTCGAGGTCGCCGTGGCGCCGGTGATCGTGGGCGAGCAGATCCGCGGCGGGCTCCTCGTGGGCTTCGTGCTGGCGGACAGCGCCGCGCGCAGCGACGCGCAGCGCGTGGGCGTCGACGTGGGCTACCTCTTCCGCGACGGCGAGAACTGCATGGTCCAGTCGCTCTCGGTGGGCCAGCAGCGCGAGAAGGAGGAGCTCCGCACGTGGTGCAACCAGCGCCAGCTTCGGAACATCCTCCGCGGCCGTCAGACGGCGAAGCTCACGCTCGGCGACGACGAGTTCTTCGCGATCAGCATCCCGATGCCCGGCGCGTACTCGTCGAACAACGCGGGCGCCATCGTGATGCGCAGCATGACGGCGGCGAAGGCCCCGGCGAACGACGTGGCCTTCCCGGTGCTGCTGGTGATGCTCCTCGGGCTCGTGGTGGTGGTGGGGTCGAACCTCTACGTCGCGATGTACCTCGAGAAGCCCATCGAGCAGATCGAGGACGGGCTGCTCCAGATCATCAACGGCAACCGCGAGCACCGGATCAACGTCGAGCACGCCGAGCTCGGCGGCATCGTGTACCGGGTGAACCAGCTCGTGTCCGAGCTCACCGGCGTCGACGAGGGCGACGGCTCCTCGGGCGGAAGTGGAAGTTGACCGCTCGCCGCGTTAGTGTCCCGCCCCTCCGCTTCGTCCCCGTACTCCCCTTCAACACCCCGTAGAGCCCAATGGGATTGTTCGATTTCTTCCGCAAGAGCCCCGGCGGCCCCGCCGAGCAGGAGAAGCTCCTCGCGCGCCACGTCGAGCGCGTGATGGACAAGCGCTCGCTCAGCCCCGACCGCTTCGCCTCCATCGAGTACCTCTGCAAGCTCGGCACGGAGGACGCGTGGCGCGCGCTCCTGCCGCGGTACAACTTCACCGTCGACCCGTCGATCACCGACCGCGAAGAGAAGCAGTACATCTTCGACAACGTGGTGCGCGGCGGCGAGGCGGCGGTGGAGCCCGTGAAGGAGTTCCTCCGCAAGTCTCAGTCGGTCAACTGGCCGATCAAGATGCTCCGGGAGCTCCTCCCCGCGGCGGACTTCGTCTCCGAGCTCGTGGACATTCTCAAGGGCGAAGACACCGTCTACCAGAAGAACCCCGAGCGGAAGATCCAGTCGATCATCGCGCTCGAGAAGGACAAGGACCCGCGCGTCGCCCCCGCGGTGATCCCCTTCCTCGAAGACGCCAGCGAAGACACCCGCTTCTACGCCGCGCGCACGCTCCTCGCCCAGGAGGACGCCTCCGCCGCGTCGGCCCTCGCCGCGCTCCTCGTCCGCGACGACAGCATGCGCATCCGCACCACCGTGGTCGACGGCCTCGTCGCCCTCAAGTGGGCCGTGACCGAGGAGCACCGCGAGAAGGTCGGCGCGCTCCTCAACCGCCTCCCCAACGGCCCCTTCGTGATGGACGCCGACGGCGTCATCACCCGCCCCGGCCGCTGACGTCACCGCCGCCGCGAGCGCGCTCCACGGCGCTCGCGGCGATCACGTCACCGCGAACCGCTCAGCGCTCGGCGATCTGTCCGAGCGCCCGCGTCGTCGCCGAGACCACCGCGCGCCGCGTGGCGGCCTCGAGGCTCGCCGTCCGCCTCGCGACGTCGCCGCCGCTCAGCGTGACACTCACCGACGACTCGAAGCGGTACTCGCGCCCGGGGTGGGTCTGCACCACGAGCGAGACCTCGACGCGGCTCGTGCTCGCGCCCTCGGTGACGTGCACGCGCCCGTCGATGAAGTACCCGCGGAGGTGGTGCCGACGCAGCACGCGCTCGACCTCGACGCGCTCACGCTCGCCCTCGCCGAGCACCACGGAGCCCTCGAGCGCGAGGCGACCGAGCACCGCGTCGCGCGCGAGCGACCCGAGCTGCGGGGCTTCAGCGCCCACCGCGAAGCGACCCACGTCGATGAGGTACCGCGCGCCGCGAGGCACGCGCGCCCGCACGGGCTCGACGCGCGAGGCGACCAACGGTGAGGCGTGGAGGGCCGATCCCGACAGCGCGAGCGCCGTCGCGACCGCGAGGGCGTGGCGCCGAGAACCGCGAGACGATGTGCCTTTCATGACCGCTCCTGAGCCTCAACGTAGATCCTGCTCGGGCGCCGCGCTCGGGGGCAAGAAAGCTGCACGAGGCCCGTTGCCGACGCGTTCGCGCATGGGGCAGAGTACGCGGCGATGAACACGACGCGCGCGTGGTGCCTGATGGCGGCGATGGCGTCGTCGCTCGCGCTCGTATCGATGCCCGCCGAGGTGCAACCGTTCACGCTCCGCGTGCTCGCGGCGTCGGATCTGCGCGTCGAGCCGAGGCTCAGCCCCGATCGTTCGTCGCTCACGCTCGCCGTGCGACTGCAAGACGATCGTGCGTCGCCGCTCGCGCGTCGCGCGGTGACGCTCTCGATCACGTCACCGGGCCTCGCGGAGGAGCGCGCGACGCTCACGCTCGGCGCCGACGGCGAGGCCGTGCACACGATCGCCATCGCGCGCGAGCAGGGCGTCGTCGACGTGACGGCGTACTACGCGGGCGACGGGGCCACGGCGCCGAGGCACACGACGATCCACGTGAACCTCGACGCGCCGTATGTGACCGTCGACCTCGTCGCGCCCGCAGGAGGCGTCACGCTCGGCGCAGGCGACGCGCCCTTCGTGGTGACGATGCACGTCGGTGAGGTCGTGAGCTTCCCCGTGCGCGGGCAGGGCGTCGAGCTGCGCGAGCACGATCGCGTGATCGCGTCGGGCGTGACCGACGCGTCGGGGCGCGCGGTGCTCCAGGTCGCGCCGTCGTCGCTCGGCGGCGCGGGCGTGCATCGGATCCGCGCGGTGACCTCGGCGCAGGGCGAGCGCGTCGAGGGCCCCGAGCACGCGGTGCTCGTGCGCGCGGAGACCTCGCTCTCGCTCGTGCGCGTGGGCGGCGAGGGCGACGCGTCGGGGGTGCGACTGCAAGGGACGTTGCTGCTCTCGTCGGGCGCTCCGCTCGGTGACGCGCCGGTGCGTGTGGCGCGCGGCGCGGTGACGCTGGCGGGCGTGCGCACCGACGCGCAGGGGCGCTTTCAGGTCGCGGTCGATCCCGAGGTGCTCGCCGAGCGCGCGGTGACGGTGCGCGCGGTCTTCGAACCGACGGAGCCCTGGTTCGGTCCGAGCGAGAGCCCGCAGGTGGAGCTCACCACGCCGCCGCCGCCGCAGATCCACTGGCTGTGGGTGGTCGCGCCGGCCTTCGTCGCGGCGCTCGGGCTCGCGGCGGTGCTCGTGCGAGCGCGCGGTCAGTCGGGCTCGAAGGAGACCCCGAAGCCCGACCCCGCGTCGGCGCTCGGCGACGCGATCGAGCACGTGGCGCCCTCCGTCACGGGCGGGCTGCGCGTGCGCTTCGTGGTGCTCGACCGCGCGACGACGAGGCCGGTGAGCGAGCCCATGGTGCGCTTCGGCGGCGACGCCGAGTGGAAGGCCGTGACGAGCGAGAGCGTGGCGGTGCTGGGCGCGCGTCGGGTGGAGTTCGAACTGGGCGCGTCGGGCTACGCGCCGCGCAAGGTGGCAGGAGAGTTCTCGCGGCCCGGCGAGTACGTCGTGCGGGTGCAGCTCCGCTCGTGGCGGGAGGAGCTCTTCGAACGCGCGCGGCCGTGGCTGCGTCGCGCGGGTCCGTCGGCGGGCGCGCTGCCGACGCTGCGCGAGGCGCTCAAGACGCGGCCCGCGACGCCGCGCGCGGTGGCCTTCGTCGAGCTCGTGGAGGCGGGTTGCTACGCGCCCGAGAACCCCGACGCGAAGGCCGTGGAGAGGGCCGAGGAGCTCTCGTCGGTGGTCGATCCACCCGCGTGATTCTCGGGATTGAACCGGGGAAGGGCATCAACGTATAGTCGCCCCTCCGCGCGGCGGTGAGGACGGGGCGGCCGTCGCCCTGCTCCCGCCGGGTGCATGGGACCACAGGACCTTTCTCGATGACACCGATTGCCTGGCTCGTGCTGGCGCTCGTCGCAGTCGCGGCGATCGCGTTGCTCCTATGGAACCGGGGTCAAGCGCGCCTCCCCCCCGGCGAGGAGCCCGAGAAGCTCCCCCCGTCGACGAAGGGCGCGACGCCCGCGGAGGCGAAGCCGTCGGAGAAGAAGCCCGCCGAGGCGAAGCCCTCGGAGCGGCCTTCTGAGAAGGCCTCGGAGCGGCCCACGGAGCGAAAGCCCTCGGAGCGTCCGCAGGAGGCGAAGCCTTCGGAGAAGTCCTCGGAGAAGCCCGCGGAGAAGCCCGCGGAGGCGAAGGCCACCACGGAGCCCGCGGCGAGCCCCGCGGCCGAGGCGGAGCGTCCGTCGGAGCCCGCGGCACCGCTGAAGTTCTCGCAGGCGCCGTCGCCCATCGAGGCGACCTTCGACAAGCCGATCGAGAAGGCCCCCGAGAAGCCGCGCGACGTGTCGGCGCTCAAGAAGGGCCTCGCGCAGACGCGCACGGGCTGGATGGCGCGGCTCCTGTCGGTGTTCGCGGGCAAGAAGGAGATCGACCCGGCGCTCCTCGACGAGATCGAGGAGACGCTGCTCACGGGCGACGTCGGCGCGCCCACCACGAAGCGCTTCGTCGACGGGCTCAAGGAGCGCCTCGGGCGCAAGGAGCTCGGCGACGCGGACAAGGTGTGGGAGGCGCTCAAGGCCGACGCGCTGTCGTTCCTCGACCTCGGCGCGCCGCCCTTCGCGGGGCGGGCGACGTCGAAGCCCCTGGTGATCTTGATGGTCGGCGTGAACGGCGCGGGCAAGACCACCACGATCGCCAAGCTCGCGACGCGGTACAAGGAACAGGGCAAGACCGTGCTCCTCGCGGCGGGTGACACCTTCCGCGCGGCGGCGGTCGCGCAGCTCGAGATGTGGGGCAAGCGCGTGGGCGTGCCCGTGCACAAGGGCCGGGAGGGCGCCAAGCCCGGCGCGGTGGTCTACGAGGCCGTCGCGCGCGGCGTCTCCGAGGGCGTCGACGTGATCATCGCCGACACCGCGGGGCGCCTCCAGACCAAGGCGCCGCTCATGGAAGAGCTCCGGAAGATCCGTGAGGCGTGCGGCAAGGCCTCTCCGGGGGCGCCCCACGAGGTGCTCCTCGTGCTCGACGCGACGACGGGCCAGAACGCGATCAGTCAGGCGAGGGAGTTCCGTGAGACCCTGGAGCTCACGGGCGTGGTGCTGACCAAGCTCGATGGGACGGCCAGGGGCGGCGTGATCCTTGCGATCGCCGATGAATTCAAGCTCCCCGTGCGCTTCGTGGGAGTGGGCGAGAAGTCCGATGACCTCCGTGAGTTCGACCCCCGAGACTTCGTCGACGCCCTCTTCGCGAGGGATGGCGACGAGGAGACCCACGCGTGACGCGAGGGTCCTTCGGTGCGGTGCGCCTGCTGCGGCCCGGATTTCTGTTGAGGCGATTTTAAAGCGCGTGATATAGTCCGCGGCGATTTGGCTGATTGTCCTGTGATTTCAAGCACTTGGAAGTCACCGGATCGCGTGTGGCGAAGAGCGCCCGAGGCGCTTCAGGGAGAGAGCACAGGGGTGACGATGGGTCGCAAAACGATCGCCCGGTTCCTGCTGACAGCCGCGGTGCTGAGCCTTCCCGTCGCGGGAAACGCGCAGCGCCGTCGGCATAGCCAGGCACAGACGCCCGCGGCTGCGCCCGCGGCGGATCCGATGGCAGCACCGGCCGCGCAGGCTCAACCGGCTACGGGGGGCGGGTCCGACATGGACTTCAGCCAACCCGAGCAGCCCGCCACACCGACGGCCGAACCCGCGCAGGCCGAGCAGCCTGCGGGCGGCTCGAACCTGCAGCTCGAGGTCCCTGGCGGCGAGGTGACCGCGCAGCGGCACCCGTTCCGTGAGGAGATCTACGCGGTTCAGCAGATCTACGCGCTGCGCAACCACCGCCTGGAGCTCACGCCCACGGCGAACTTCGCGCTCAACGACCCCTTCGTGTCGCACACGGGCTTCGGCCTCAACGCGAACTACTGGATCTCGAACGTGCTGGCCGTGGGCCTCACGGGCGTGTTCTTCCAGGGGCTCAACGCGCAGTCCGACGTGAACGTCTTCGTGGGTCGTTCGACGGGCCTCGTGGTGCCCATCAACGAGTACCAGCTCGCCGCCGCGCTGAACTTCTCGTACGTGCCCCTCTACGGCAAGTTCTCGATGTTCTCGCGGTACATCTTCCACTGGGACCTGTACGTGAGCGCCGGCGTGGGCATCATGCGCTCGCGCCCCATCGCCGCGATCGACCCCGAGATCCGCACGTTCGACTGGAACACCAACATCCTGTTCGACGCGAACATCGGCTTCCGCATCTTCTTCTCGCGCTCGGTGGGCCTCACCCTGGAGCTCAGGAACTTCGTGTATCCCGAGCTCCTGGAGAACACGAACATCGCACCCGAAGGCTCCGCGACGGCGGCGAACTCTCGCCGCAACCGCGCCACCTGGACGGGTGAGTCGGCCCTCACCGACAACGTCATGCTCTCGGTGGGGCTCACGGTGTTCCTGCCCTTCTCGTTCTCCTACCACCTGCCCAAGTGACGCCGCGCGGACGCCAAGCCATGAGCAACACCTCGATGAAGCGACTGATCGGCACGCTGGCCCTCGCGGGGGCCGCCCTCGCCGCCTCGCCCGCGCAGGCTCAAGAGATCCAGCTCCGCGGACCCCTCGCGGGCGCCCGCTCCGTGTCGCGCCTCGTGCAGCACCGCGAGGGCCGCTTCGCGGTCACCCCGATCTTCGGGATCTCCCTCCTCGACGAGTTCTCGCGCGACCTCTTCTTCGGCGTGCGCGCGGACTACCACTTCACCGACTGGCTCGGCGTCGGCGTGATGGGGGCCTTCGCGCCCGTGCACGTCAACACCTCGCTCACCGAGCAGGTGGGCGCGCGCTCGCCCGCGGGCACGGTGAACGTCCCCTACGCGAGCGCGGGGCCACGCACGTCGACCACGCCGGCGCACGGCGGCTTCTCCGACCAGATCGGCCGCCGCAACTGGATGGCTGACATCCACCTCACGTTCATCCCGCTGCGCGGCAAGTTCGCGCTCTTTCAGAGCCTCGTCGCGGACATCGACTTCTTCGTCTTCGCGGGCGCGGCCTTCGTGGGCGTCGAGGAGCGCGCGGACACGTCGCTCAACTCCACGGCCACCGACACGCAGCGCGCCTCGAGCCAGACCAACCGCGCCTCGCGCGTGGCCATCGCCCCGACCTTCGGCGCGGGTCTGAACTTCTACATCACGCGCTTCCTCTCGATCAATTTCGAGTACCGCGCGACGCCCTTCCAGTGGAACCGCTCGGGCACCGATGAGAACAGCACCGCGAGCCTCTGCGGCTCCGACGGTCGCCAGAGCTGCGCGGGCTTCTCGGATTACGTGTCGACGTACTTCAACCGCAACCCGGCGCAGCGTCAGACCGTGATCAACAGCGACGACCGCTCGTGGAGCTTCAACCAGATGTTCACGATCGGCCTCACGATCTTCCTCCCGACGTCGCCCCGCGTAGGTCCTTGATCCGCCTCGCCACCGCGCTCGATCGCGCCCGGTGGAACGGCTTCGTCGAGCGCCACCCCCACGCATCCGTCTATCACCGCTGGGAATGGACCGAGCTCTTCCGCTCGGTCTACGGAACCCCCGCGTTTCCGCTCCTCGCCCTCTACGAAGACCGCGTGCGGGGGGTGCTCCCGCTCACGCTCCTCACGGGCCCGACGGGTCACCGCACGCTCGTCTCCGTGCCCTGGTTCGGCCACGGCGGCGCGATCGCCGACGACGACGCCACGTGGCGCTGCCTCCTCGACGCCGCCGAGGCCATCCGAGAAGCGCAACACGCGCGACACGTCGAGCTCCGCCACGCGCACCCCGTCCCGCGCGACGCGCCGCCCGCGCGACACGGCAAGGTGCTCATGCACCTCGACCTCACGCCGGGCGAAGAGGGGCTCCTCAAGGCCATCGGCCCCAAGGCCCGCGCCGACATCCGACGCCCCGAGAAGGAAGGCGTCACCGCGCACATCGGCGGCGCCGAGCTCATCCCCGAGTTCCACGCGGCGTACGCCCACGTGATGCGCGACCTCGGGAGCCCGTGTCACGGCCGCGCGGTCTTCGAAGCCATCCTCGCGCGCATGCCCGAGCGCAGCTTCGTCGCCGTCGCGCGGTACCAGGGAGTTGCCATCGGTGGGGCCATTCTTGTTGGCATGGGCGACACGCTCGAGATCCCCTGCGCGGGCACGCTCCACCACCTCGCGCGCCTCCGCGGCAACATGCTCCTCTACTGGACCATCCTCCGAGAGGCGATGAGACGCGGCTACAAGACCTTCTCGTTCGGCCGATCGAGCGAGGACTCGGGCACCTACACGTTCAAGAAGAACTGGGGCGCCACGCCCGTCGCGCTGCCCTACCACTACCTCCTCGCGCCCGGTGAGACGCTCCCCGGCGCGGGCGCGGAGAACCCCCTCCTCGCGAACGTGAGCCGCGCGTGGCAGCACCTCCCCGTGGGCTTCACGAGCGCCCTCGGTCCGAGGCTCGTGCGACTGCTCCCGTAGCCCCGCGCGCTTGCAGCGAAATTGACGGGAGAGCCTCGGACGTGCGCTGTGTAGGCGGCGCATGGAAAGCCCCCTTCACATCACGGTCTTTCGCGAGCGAGTGATCGAGCTGATCGCGCCGCGCGGGGGCGGCCTCTACGTCGACGTCACCCTCGGCCTCGGCGGTCACAGCGAGGCCATTCTCGAAGCCTCGCAGCCCGACGGAAGGGTCGTCTGCATCGACCGCGACCCGACGGCCATCGCGCGCTCGAAGGCGCGCCTCGCGCGCTTCGGAGACCGCGCCGAGTTTCACCACGCGACGATGTCGTCGGTGCGCTCGGTGCTCGACGGACGCCTCGTCGACGGCCTCGTCGCCGACCTCGGCGTGAGCTCTCCGCAGCTCGACGAGCCCGAGCGCGGCATGAGCTTTCGCGCCGAGGGGCCCCTCGACATGCGCATGGACCTCGACGGCGAGGTGACCGCGTGGAGCCTCGTGCGAGACCTCCGCGAGAGCGACCTCGCCGACGTGATCTATCAGTACGGCGAGGAGCGCCGCTCGCGTCCCATCGCGCGCTCGATCAAGCGCGCCATCGAGGCCGGCGAGATGGAGACCACGAAGCAGCTCGCGTCGGCGATCTACCGCGTGATGGGCCCGCCGCGCTTCGGCACGCTCGACCCCGCGACGCGGACCTTTCAGGCCCTGCGCATCGCCGTGAACGACGAGCTCGGCGAGCTCGACAAGCTGCTCGCCGCGGTGCCCGACGTGCTCGCAGACGGCGGCGTCGCCGCGATCATCTCGTTTCACTCGCTCGAGGACCGCAAGGTCAAGCACGCCTTCCGCGACGCGGATGCGCTCGAGGTGATGACGAAGAAGCCCATCGAGCCCGGCGACGACGAGTGCCGTGAGAACCCGAGGGCCCGCAGCGCCAAGCTGCGCGCCGCGCGACGCGCGGTGAGGGACGGAGAGGAGGAGGCGTGAGCTCGACGCGGTTCATGGTGATGTTCAGCCTCGCGGTGGTCTCGTCGGTGGCGGCGTTCGTGGTGCACCTCGCGCTGCGCAACCAGAACATCTCGATGGGGTACGAGGTCGAGCGCGCGCGCACCGAGGCGCTGCGGCTCCGCGGTGACATCAACCAGGTGAGGCTCGAGCTCGCCGCGCGGCGCTCGCCCGCGGCCCTCGAAGACATCGGACGCGTGGAGCTCGGCATGGTCGATCCCGACCGCGTCCCGACGCTCGTGGCAGGCGGCGCGACGCGA
Organism: Polyangiales bacterium; assembly: GCA_046351535.1. Lineage (GTDB taxonomy): Bacteria > Myxococcota_A > Polyangia > Polyangiales > CAISKJ01. The sequence goes on along the minus strand of JAXLYG010000011.1, from coordinate 25,426 downwards.
CCCGCGCGCGCCAGCGGGAGGCCCCGGTGAGGAACCTCGATCCCAACCGCGCGAAGTGGATGCGCGTGCGCCTCTCGATCCTCGTGTGCCTCCTCGGCGTGGGCTTCACGCGCCTCGTCGGCGCCGCGTGGGACCTCCAGGTGCGACGCGCGCCCGTGCTCCGCGAAGAGGCCGAGCAGCAGTACACCCGTCAGGTCGAGTTCTCTCCGCGCCGCGGCACCATCTACGACCGCCACCACAACCCCCTCGCGGTGAGCGTCGTCTCGCCGTCGCTGTCGGCCTCTCCGCGGCGCCTCTCGACCATCCGCGGCCTCGACCTCGACGGCCTCGCGTCGCGCCTCGCAGCGGCCCTCTCGCTCCCCGAGGCCGACGTGCGCGCGCGCGTCGGGAGCCAGCGCGGCTTCGTGTGGCTCAAGCGTCACATGTCTCCGCAGGAGCACACCCGCGTGCAGGAGATCATGCGCGAGCTGCACCTGCGCAACCGCGACGGGCTCGAGCTCATCGAGGAGAGCCGCCGCTGGTATCCCAACCGCGAGCTCGCGGCGCACATCGTGGGCTTCGTGGGCTCCGACGGGCACGGGCTCGAAGGGCTCGAGCGCTCCCTCGACGCGAACCTCCGCGGGCGCATGGTCGCCGTGCAGGGCCTCCGCGACGCGCGCGGCAACCTCGTCTTCGCCGACGGCCTCACGCCCGGCATGGGCCAGGCCGGCGACGACGTGACCGTCACCATCGACTCGACCATCCAGCACATCGTCGAGCGCGAGCTGGCCCTCACCTGCCAGGTCTTCGAAGCGCGCGGCGGCAGCGTCATCGTGACCGACCCCAACACGGGCGAGGTCTACGCGATGGCGAGCTACCCCACGTACAACCCCAACGAGTTCAACCTCTCGGACGCCGAGGCGCGACGCAACCGCGCCATCGCCGACCGCTTCGAACCGGGCTCGACGCTCAAGGTGTTCTCCGTCGGCGGCGCCCTCGACGCGGGCGTCGTGCGTCCGGGGCAGGAGATCAACTGCTACGGCGGCACGTACACCATCGGCGACCTCACGATCCACGACTCGCACCCCGAGCAGATGCTCACGCCGATGCTCGTGCTCTCGCGGTCGAGCAACATCGGCGCGGCGCAGATCGGGCTCGCCCTCGGCGCCGAAGGCCTCGAGCGCGCGTACCGTCGCTTCGGCTTCGGCGAGCGCACGGGATTGCCGCTCCCCGGTGAGGCCCGCGCGCGCTTCGGCGAGCGCCGCTGGTACGACGTCGAGGTCGCCACGGTGGCCTTCGGACAGGGCATCGGCGTGACCTCCGCGCAGCTCTCGCAGGCGCTCGGCGCCGTCGCCAACGGCGGCAGGCTCGTGCACCCGCTCCTCGTGTCGCGCATCACCGACGCGACGGGATCGCTCGTGACGGAGAACACCCCCGACCCCGGTCGCACGGCCATGAGCCCGAACATCTCGCGGCTCGTCTCCGAGATGCTCACCGCCGTCACCGAAGACCAGGGGACCGGCGTCGAAGCGGCCATCGCGGGCGTGCGCGTCGCGGGCAAGACGGGCACGGCGCAGAAGGCCCGCGAGCACGCGCACGGTTACGACGACCAGCGCTGGGTGAGCTCGTTCATCGGCTTCGCGCCCGCGGAGCGTCCGAGGCTCGTGGTCACCGTGGTCATCGACGAGCCGCAGATCTCGCACGCGGGCGGAGCCGTCGCGGCGCCGCTCTTTCACCGCGTGATGGAGCAGTCGCTGCGCTACCTCGGCGCGCTCCCCTCGGCGCAGCGCGCGATGGACTTTCCGCGCGGTGTGACGCCCGCGCAGCCGACGCAGCCCGCGGCGCACCGCCGTGACGCGGCGCACGGAGACGCCGGCGTGCAGTGCGTGGTGCCCGACCTCTCGCGCATGACCCTCCGCGACGCGCGGAGGGCCCTCAACGACCGCGGCCTCGACGGGGCCTTCGAAGGCGCGGGCGTCGTGGTACGACAAGATCCCCCCGCGGGAACCGCGTGCAGCGCGTCGACGGGCGTGCGCGCGTGGGCCGAGCCCGGAGGCGGATACGTCCCCGTGGCGGCGCAGACCACGGCGGCCGACGAGGTGCCACGATGACCGCAGAACATCAGCCCGGACTCCGAGGCGCGACGCTCGGTGACCTCGCCAAGGAGCTCCACGACGCGCGCGTGATCGGCGACCCCGAGACGCGCGTGAGGGACGTGCGACACGACTCGCGCGAGGTCACCACCGGGGATCTCTTCGTGGCGCGTCCGGGCACGAAGACCGACGGGGCCCGCTTCACGCTCGACGCCATCGCGCGCGGCGCCGTGGCGGTGGCGTCTCCCACGGAGCTCGCGGTGCCCGTTCCGCAGATCGTGGTGCCCGACATCGAGGGCGCGCTCGCGTTCATGTCGAGCTACGTGTGGACGCACCCCACGTGGGTGCTCGACGTCATCGGCATCACCGGCACCAACGGCAAGACCACCACCGCGTGGCTCGTCGAGCACGCGCTGCGAAAGCTCGGCGCGCGCCCGGGCCTCCTCGGCACCGTGGCGCATCGGTACGGCTCGCTCACGTGGCCCGCGCTGCACACCACGCCCGAGGCCGACGACATCGCGCGCCGCTTCGCCGCCATGCGCGACGCGGGCGCGACGCACGCCGTGATGGAGGTGAGCTCCCACGCCATCGCCCTCAAGCGCGTCGGGGCCGTGCGCTTTCGCGTCGCAGCGCTCACCAACATCACGCAGGACCACCTCGATTTTCACGGCACGATGGAGCGCTACATCGCCGCCAAGCGCGCGCTCTTCGAAGAGCTCGGACCGGGCGCGTCGGTGGTCAACGTCGACGACGCCACGGGGGCTGACCTCGCGCGCACCGTCCCCGGCGCCATCTCGTACAGCGCGCGCGGCGCCGACGCGACCCTCTCGGTGCGATCGGGCGGCGCGCGTCACGGCGGCATCGAGGCCGAGGTGCAGACGCCCGACGGCGTGCTCACGATGCGCTCTCCGCTCGCGGGCGCGCACAACGTCGAGAACCTCCTCGCGGCGCTCGGGATCCTCGGCGCGATGGACTTTCCCTACGCCCGCGCGCTCGACGCGCTCTCGGACGCGAAGGGCGCGCCCGGACGCCTCGAACGCGTCACGCCCACGGTGGGAAGCGCTCGCTTCGACGTGCTCGTCGACTACGCGCACACGCCCGACGCGCTCGAGCGCGTGATCGCCTCGGTGCGCGCGACGACCCCCGCGCGCGTCATCTGCCTCTTCGGCTGCGGCGGAGACCGCGACCGCGCGAAGCGTCCGCTCATGGGCGCCGCGGCGGCGAGGGGCGCCGACGTGGTGATCGTCACGAGCGACAACCCCCGCAGCGAAGACCCCGCCGAGATCGCGCGCGCCGCCGCCGAAGGCGTGCGCGGCGAGGGGATGTCCGAGGCGAAGGGCGCGCACCCCGCGCAGGGCGAGTTCGTCGTGGCGCTCGATCGACGCGAGGCCATCGGTCTCGCCGTGAGCATCGCGCGCGACGGAGACACCGTGCTCATCGCGGGCAAGGGGCACGAGACCACGCAGGAGGTCATGGGCGTGCGCGCCCCCTTCGACGACCGCGACGAGGCGCGCGCCGCGCTCGATCGGATCCGCGCGGACTGACATATCCGGTCCACCCCGCGATCGTGAGGCTTGACCGCGCGTCGGCCTCCGTGATGCGCTGACCCGCGCCATGGGAACCACCGCTCCGCTCGCCGCGCTCCGCGCGTGCCGCGCGCTCCAACGGGTCGACACCGCCACGCTCGAAGCCCTCGCCGCAAGCGCGCGCGTCGAGTCGCTCCCCGCCGACACGCGCCTCGTCGCCTGGGGTGAAGCCACCACGGCGCTCTACGTCGTCATCGACGGAGAGGTGGCCCTCACGCGCGCCACCGCGGGCGGCGGCTCGTCGTCGCGGACCCTCCGTCGCGCGGGGATCTTCTCCGAAGCGGGCGCCGTGCAGCCTCTGCCCGCGCACATCGGCGCGCGCCTCACGAGCGCGTCGACGATCCTGTCGATCGCGTACGCGTCGCTCGCGCCCGTGCTCGCGACGTCGGCGACGCTGCGCGAGGCCCTCGTCGACCTCGCGACGGTGCGCGACCACGAGCGCGAGATCGTCGCCGCGATGCGCCGCTCGTCGCTCGCGGGCGCCACGCAGATGCGCCGGATGCGGGAGCGCCTCGACGAGGCCGACGTCGAGCACTACGCCGCGGGCGCCACGCTCGTCACGCAGGGGTCGAAGCCCTTCGGCGCGTTCTTTCTCCTCGAAGGATCGCTCGAACAGGTGCGCCACGAGGGCGCCACGGCCACGGTGGTCGACACGGTGTACGCGGGCGAGATCCTCTGCGACTACGCGCTGACCGCGCCCACGCCCGTGCCCGAGCCGCTGGAGCTTCGCGCGTCGACGCCCGTTCAGATCGTGCGCTTCCCTTCGCTCGACGCGCGCGCGGCGACGGTCACGACGGCCACCACGACGGTCGACCTCCGCGCGCTCGTGGGACCGAGCGACGAGGGCATCACGGAGCTCGGCCGCGTGATCGTCGCGCAGCTCCGGGGCGCGCACGGCGACGCGATCTCGAAGCTCCGACTGCGCTTCGGCGAGGTCTCCGACGCGCGCGTCGAGGCGTCGAACGCGCCCGTGATCGAGCTGACGCTCCCCGCGGATGCGCGCGCGGGCGAGGCGCTCGGCGCGCAGCTCGCGCGGTACAACCGCTTCATCGCGATGGCGCTCGTCGACGCGACGGGGCTCACCGACGAGCAGGCGTCGTGGATCGCGCCGCAGCTGCGCGGGGTCATCCACGCGCAGCGTCACCCCGACGATCCGATTCCGCAGGGGAGCCTGCGCGAGCTCGACGCGCTGCGCGTGGGGCTCGTCTCGGGGGCAGGCACGAAGCCCTGGGCGCCCGCGACGCTGCGTCTCCCGCGCGGCGCTGCGTTCGGCGCGGCGCGGCCCGGGAGCGAGGTTCACGACGCGATCGCGCGCGTGGGCAGGTCGCTCACGGGGCGGCGCGTGGGCGTGGCGCTCGGCGGCGGCGGCGCGTGGGGCTACGCGCACGTCGGCCTGCTCAAGGGAATGGCCGCGCGAGGGATTCCCGTCGACGTGCTCGCGGGGTGCAGCTTCGGCGCGGTGGTGGGCGCGTACTACGCGGCGCTCGGAGACCGCGGGCTCGACCAGGTGAAGTCGTCGGGGCCGCGCCTCTCGCGCGCGGTGCACCTCGCGATGATCTCGTCGGAGTCGGTGTCGCGCACCGTCGAGAAGGAGCTCGGCACGCACTTCATCGAGTCGCTGCTGCGGCCGTACTTCCCCGTGGCGACGGACATCTCGTCGGGGGCGCAGCGGACGATCCGCTTCGGCGGTCTGCACGACGGCGTGCGCGCGAGCGGCGCGTTCCCCGGGATGTTCACGCCGGTGACGAGCGCCTCGGGGCGGCTCGTCGACGGCGGCATCGTGAACAACGTCCCCGAGGACGTCCCCGCGCGCGAGGGCGCGCAGCTCGTGATCGCGTCGAACATCGTGTCGGCGCCGTCGAAGGAGCCCGTTCCGACGCCCATGTTCCAGGGCCGCTGGGGGAGGGCGCTCCACGAGTTCGACCCGATTCAGCGCGTGCGTGACCTCGTGCGCTCGATGCTGGTGCTGATGCACACGGCCGGTGCGAGCGACGCGTACCTCGCGGACGTGACCTTCTCGCCGCCCGTCCCCGACGTGGTCCCGTGGGATTTCAGCCAGGCCGATCGCGTGATCGAGCACGCGCGCGAGTCGCTCGACCGCTCGCTCGCGGAGATCGAGTCGCGGTGGCGCGTGCTCGCGGCGCCGCTGCTGCCGGGCACGGAGCGCGACGAGGACGAGGAAGATCGCAGCGACGCGGTGGCGTAGCGGGGCGCTGCGGGGCGTTGACGCGATCGCGTCGCGGTCGTCGCTCAGCGACCGGTGTGCTTGCGAGCGGCCTGTCGCGGCAGCGTGTTCAGCAGCGCCCGCGCAGCAGCGCGCTCCTCGTCCGCGATCTGGAGAAAGGCCGCGATGCGATCAGCCACGGGCGTGAACCACCCGCGCGCGTTGCCAGACCCTGCGCCACGGGTTCGACGGATCGCGCAGCACCGCGTCGAAATCTTCGCGGCGGCATGCGATCACGTCGCAGCCGATGCCGCTGCCGACCAGCGGTCGGTAGATCACATCGGGGTCGAGCTGTTCGTCGGGCGCGTCGTCGTCGAGCACCACCACGAGGTCGAAGTCGCTGTCGGGCGCCGCGCTCCCTTCGGAACGGCTCCCGAAGAGTCGCACCTCTTGTGGGTGAAACGCGTGGGTGATGCGACACACCAGCTCGTCGAGCGGCGCATCTTCGCTGGCGCACGCGCCGCGGTTTGGGGACGTTGCCCCATCACGTGGGGTTCACTCGCGAGGGCCGCGTGAGGGATCATCGCCGCGAGAGAATGCGCTGGATACGTGCCGTCTCGCAACCGTCGCGAAGGCGGGGGGCGGGGCGGCGGCTCAGTCTGCGCTGCCGCCAGCGCGCAGCGAGGGTGTGATCTCGTCCTCGAGCGGAAAGCGCGCGCCGTCGATCGCGTTGAGTCGCGTCTGGCAGTGGCGCACCCACGTCGGCGATCGCGCCGCGGTGGCGGTGATCCTGCACCGGGCGAAGCCGTCCGTGCCCACGTTCACGAAGGCGCGAGTGGGATCGAACTCTCCGTCCCACGCGACGAAGCGCTCGGACGGCTGCGCGGTGTCGGGCGGCTGATCCGCGCGTCGCGTCTCCGCCGCGAAGTCTGCGTACGCCTGCGCGATCACGCCGTAGGCCGTGGGGGCGTGCGCGATGGAGCCGGTGTTGTTGACTGCCGCGATGGAAGCCGAGAGCCACATGAGCCGGAACATGCGCTCGTCGACCCACGGGTTGAACGCGCGTTGCGCCCACGCTTCGTACGCCTCTCGCGACGGTGACATGGACGGCGGCGCGCGCGGCACCGGCGCATCGAGCCGATTGAGCGTGTCGAGCGCGAGACCGAGGCGTCCCTCGGCGACGGCATCGCAGGCCCTCGTGCGCTCCGATGCGGGTGACATCCCGTCGCGCGGGGCGTCGCAGAGCGTCAGCCCTTCGAGCGTCTCTCCCCACGGTCCGACGATGCCCGAGACGCCTGCCGAAGCGCTTCTTCCAAGGCGACGGAGGCGCGCTGCTTCACGGCGACGCGCGGCGAGCTCTGCCGCGTAGGGATCCGCGCCATCGAGACCGACATCTCTCGCGGGATCGTCGGGCCAGCGCGCGCGGTACAGCGCGATGGCCTCGCGCGTGAGCGACCGCGCCGCCGCGAGGTCACCGAGCGCACGCTCGACGCGCGCCGTTGCGATGCGAACGCCGATGCGAACGTCGACGGGCGCGGCGTCACCGAGGAGCGTCGCCGCGTCGCGGTAGAGCCTCAGACAAGCGCGGAGGTGCTCCCTTCGCGAGAGCGCCTCGGGCGCGTCGGGGGATGTGCTGTCGACCGCGGGAGCGCCCCGCTCACAGCGCGATCCAAGGTGTTCGACGAGCGTCCACGCGCGCAGGCGTGCTTCGGGCTCCGTCGCGGCGAGCGCCAACGTCTCCCGAAGATCGCGCGCCGCGCCTTCGCGATCTCCGAGGGCGTCACGGAGCAGCGCGGCCTGCGCGAGCGCGATCGCGCGAGGCGCCGCGGAGAGCGACGGCGCGGCGCGCTCCAGGGCCTCGGCGGCTTCGGCGAAGTCTCCGATCGCAGCGTGCCGCGCGGCGGGCGCCGAGACCGTGATCGCTTCAGGGAGGAGAGTCTCGGGTTCCCCCTGCGCGGTCGAAGCGGAGGCTCGGAGGAGCGCGCAGAACATCGCGGCGAACCCGGAGGAGAGAGGGCGCATCGGTCAGCTCGATAGCGATTCTAACGCGTCGTGCAGCGCCGTCTGGGTGACGAGATCGAGGTGAGCGTCGCGACGCGGCCGTGTCGCCGACATAGAGACGAGCGCTGCCGAGACGGTGGTATCCTCGCGCGCATGAAGGCGAACGCTCCCATCCCGCCGAACGTCGGGTACGAGGGGGATTTTCCCCCGGAGCACTGGTACCTGTCCGACGGGTTCAAGATGCCCATCAGCGCGCAGACGCAGCGGCGTGAAGACGTGATCCAGCAGACCTTCGAGGCGTACGTCGCGAGAGAGAAGCGAGACGCGTCGATCCTGGCGAACGTCGCGCTGCGATGGGACGAGCTCCACCCCGGTGTGGGCGTCGACCCCGACGTGATGTGGGTCGAGCCCGCGCTGCCGAAGCGCCACCGCAGCGTGCTGACGTGGAAGCCCGGCGTGTCACCGCCGCGCATCGCGGTCGAGATCGTGGGCCGCGACACGGCGCAGAAGGACTACACCTACGGCCCGACGAAGTTCGGCGCCTCGAAGACGCGCGAGCTGTGGATCTTCGACCCCGAGGGCTTCGGCAAGACCGACGACGGACGCGGCCCGTGGGTGCTCCAGGTGTGGCGCACGGTGAAGGGCGTCTTTCAGCGCGCCTACGCAGGCGACGGGCCGTATTTCTCGCGTGAGCTCGGCGCGTGGCTCGTGGTGGTCGACGATCTGCTGCGCGTCGCGAACGATCGCGCGGGCACCGACCTGTGGCCCACCGCCGCCGAGGCGCGCGCCGCCGCAGAAGACCGCGCGAACGCCGAGTCCGCCGCGAGGAGCGCCGCAGAGGAGCGCGCGAACGCCGCGGAGGCGAGGGTGCGTGAGCTCGAAGCGATGATGGCGAAGCTCGCGAAGCGCGACTCGACGGGGTGACCGCGCGGGTGGACGGCGTGCTCGGTCAGGCGGGCTGCGGAGGCGCGTCGGGCGTCGCCGTCTCGGGCTTCGCGCTCCCCTTGCGGAAGAAGCCTTCGGCCCACGCGCGGTCGAGCCCGTTGGCCGCGACGCGCTTCGTGAGGTCTGCGTAGAGGTCGAGGCGCGCGGTGTTGAGCGTGTCGACGAGCTTCGCCTTGTCGCGCGCCATGAAATCGCGGCGGTGTCCCGCGGCGCTCGCGCGTTCTTTGATCGCGGCGTCTCCGCGTGTGAGCGCCTCGCTCATGAGCGGAGCCTGCTTCTGGAGCGCCTTCTCGGGCTCGCTCGCGAGCGACGCGGCCCAGGTGCCCACTGTCTTGACCTCGGTCTCGAGGCCCTGCGCCTTGATCTTCTTGATCGTCGACGTGCCGACGTAGCGCTTCCAACGCGGGTCTTCGTGGTCGTCGTCGACGGCGCGGGCGAGGGCCTTGCCGGTGGCCTCGACGGTCTCGTCGAGGTGCTCGTTCGCGGCGTCGACGCCCGCCTGCGCGACGATCTCCGCGCGCCACACGCCGTACTGCCCCGCGCGCACCGTACCGATCGTCGTGAGGATGGGCTCCACACGCGGCGCGAGGTCTGCCGCGCGGGTGTCGGCGAGGAGCCGGGCCTCGGTGTACACGGCCTCTTCCCAGATATAGTCGATCGAGTCGTCGTAGTTGATGAGTCTCGGAGCCATGGGCATCGCCTCCTTACACAGAGAGGACCATTCCCCTCGCTCTCGAGTAACGGGGTGGGGCTTCCGGAACTTGAGCCGCGACGCTCGCGGAAGGGGGCGCCGCGTCGAGGAGCGGTTCCGCCCGCGTGGCGGAGCGGGTCGGCGGCGTGGCGAGCGGTTCCCCCAGCGTGGCGGAACGGGTCAACGTCGCGGCGACCCCTTCCGCACACGTGGAAGAGGCGGTCGGCGGCGCGGTGAGTGGTTCCGCCAGCGTGGCGGAGGTCGCGTGCGTCGAGGGGTGGCTCCGCCAGCGCGGTGGGAAGCGTGGCGTGCGTCGAGGCGCGGCTCCGCGAGCGTGGCGAGGGCGCGATCGCAGCCGCGGCGTTGTTCCGCCAGCGTGGCGGCTGCGCTCGCAACCTCGCGCGACGCCCCCAACACGCCGTCATCGCCACAACGGCGGCCGCAGCCTCGCGCCGCCCCCAACACGCCGCCAACGCCGCTGCTGCGTCCGCAACTTCGCGCGCCGAACCCCATAGACCACGCGAAACGCCCTGCCTGGAGCGCTCTCCGCCCGCCGCATCGGAGGCCCGAACCGCCGCTGTGACGCGCATCCCCGTCGGGGCCGCATCCGTCGTTGACACCCTCTCACCCGCCGCACGACACTCGCGCCCCTCTCGTGCGGCCCTCTACCCTCGCACTCCTCACGGTCTCCGGCGCGCTCGCGGCGTCGGGCGCGCTCCTCGCGCAGTCGCGCCCCAACGCTCCGCCGCAGATCATGCCCGTCTCCGAGGTGCGCGCGGGCATGCGGGGCTACGGGCTCACGGTCTTTCGTGGGACGCGCCCCGAGCGCTTCGACGTCGAGGTCATCGACGTCGTCCACAACTTCCGCCCGCACATGGACGCGATCCTCATCCGTCCGAACCACCCCATCACAGACCACGCGGGCACCGTCGCGGGCATGAGCGGCAGCCCCATCTACATCGATGGACGCCTCATCGGCGCCTACGCCTACGGCTGGGAGTTCGGACGTGACCCCGTCGCGGGCGTCACCCCCATCGAGTCCATGCTCGCCGAGCTCCATCGGCCGAGGCGCACGCCGCCGGGGCTGCTCCCCGGGTCGCAGATTCCTTCGAGATTCTGCAGGGGAGCCGCGGTCGTGACCGCGCCGACAACGCGCCCTTCGACCCGTGGAGCTCGCTCACGCGCCGCGCGGTGAGCGACCGCACGCCGCTGCAGACCGCCTTCGGCGCGCTCATGCCCGTCGCCACGCCGATGACAGTCGGCGGCCTCGGCACGCGCGCCATGCAGCACCTCACCGAGGCGATGGAGCCCTTCGGGATCATCCCCGTGCAGGCGGGCGGCGGCGGGACGAGCGCGCCTTCGAACGACATCCCGACGCACTTCGAGAACGGCGGCGCCGTGGCCGTGCGCCTCCTCGCGGGCGACATCTCGGGCAACATCACCGGCACCGTCACGCAGATGGTCGGCGATCAGCTCGTGGCCTTCGGTCACCCGATGATGGGCATGGGCGAGACCTCGATGCCCGCCGCCATCGCCCGCATCAACTGGATCATGGCGAGCGAGCGTCGCTCGATGAAGATCGGCGAGGCCGTGCGCGACCTCGGGGCGCTCATCGCAGACCGCCCGCCCGCGGTCATCGTCGACGAGCGCGCGAGGGCGCCCGTGATGCCCGTGCACGTCACGGTGAACGGCGTCGACGGCGCGCCCCACAACGACTGGAACGTCACCGTCTCGGGGCACCGCGTCTTCGCCGCGCGCCTCACGGGCTCGGTGCTCGAGACCGCGCTCGAAGAGACCGTCGGCGATCAGGGCGACGTCGCGTGGTCGATCACGTCGCGCGTCGCGCTGCGCGGACGTCCCCCCGTGGAGTTCGTCGACCGCGGCGTCGGGAGCGAGGGCGTGCGCCCCGCGTCGGCCGCGATGGAGTTCATGTCGCGCGTGATGGACAACGCCTTCGGGGTGATCCCCGTCGACCGCGTGGACTTCACCGTGGACCTCCACTGGGCGAGGGACTTCTCGTACATCCGCAACGTGTCGCTCCCGTGCGCCGAGTGTGACCCCGGCGAGTCGGTGGAGCTCCGCGTGAACCTCGCGCGCTACGGCGCGGCGCCGGAGCTGCGCTCCATTCGCATCGACGTGCCGAGGGAGCTCGCGGGGAGAGACCTCGACATCGAGGTGGCGGGCGGCGGTGAGGTCACGCCGGAGTTCGCCGAGCCCGAGAGCCTCGACGACCTGGTGCGCAACCTCACCACGCGCTTCTCCGACGATGCGCTCGTGGTGAGCGTGAAGATGCCCGGGTCGGGCGTGACGCTCCGCGGTCGCGTGGTGCAGAACCTCCCGAGCTCGGCGATCGACGCGCTGCGCCCGGGGGTCAGCACCGACGGCGGAGACCCCGTGTGGAACGTGCGGCGCACCATCGTGCCCGTAGGCAGGATCGTCATCGGCCGGGACCGCGTCCGGCTTCGCGTGCGAGAGGTTCGGCTGTGAGCGTACGAACGAGGTTGGCTGCGCTGGCCTTCATGGGCTGCGCGACGGGCGTCGTGCTGGTGGCGGCGCCCGGCGAGGCCGTGGTCACGCGCACCTTCTCCCTCGACACCGCGACGGAGCTCTCCGCGGGCGTGCTCGATCGCGTGTCGGTCACGGCCGACGGCACCGTGGTGCTCGGCGCCGACGTGCAGCGCATCGCGCCGCCCGACACCGTGGGCTCGGTGTGGTCGCTGCTCGACATGGGCGACGGCTCAGTGCTCGCGGGCACCGGCGTCGACGGCCGCGTCTACCGCATCGCGAACAACGCCGCGACGCTCTACGCGCAGACCGACGCGCTCGTGGTCACCTCGCTCACGCGCGCCGACGACGGCACCGTCTACGCGGGCACGCTCCCCGACGGAAAGCTCTACAAGCTCGTGGCCCCTTCGAACGGACGCCCGAGCGCGCCCGTGGTGGTGGCCGAGCTCCCCGGCGCGCAGCACATCTGGGCCGTCGCGTGGGATCGCGCGCGCCGCGCCGTGCTCTGCGCGACGGGCCCCGAGGGCAAGCTCTTCGCGGTCGATCCGCGGCTGCCGTCGGGCTCCAACGCGACGGTGGTCTTCGACAGCGAGGAGCCGCACCTCTACGCGATGGCGCTGCGCAACAGCGAGGCGATCGTGGGCTCGGGCGGCGGTCACGCGATCGTGTACGCGGTCCGCGGCGCGGGGCAGGCGCGGGTGCTCGCGCGGCTCCAGGGCGACGAGGTCAAGGGCCTCGCCATCGCGGGCGACGACGTCATCGCGGCGGCCAACGAGTTCACCGAGTCACCCGAGCCTCCGCGTCGCTCGACCTCGACGGGGCGATCTCCGTCACCGGGCGGCGTCGCCGCGGGACGTCCGAGAGCGGGCAAGGGGTCGATCTATCGGCTGCGTCCGTCGGGTCTCTTCGAGCGCATCTACAACAACACCGAGTCGCACGTCACCGCGCTCGAGTGGAACGGCACCACGCGCGAGGCGTGGGCCTCGCTCGGCGTGGGCGGGCGCGTGATCGCGGTCGCAGAAGATCGCACCGCGCGCGTGGCCTTCGACGTCGACGAGACGCAGGTGCTCTCGCTCTCGCTCACGGGTCGCACGCCGATCTTCGGCACGGGCGACACGGGCGTGTTCTACCGCGTGACCGACGCGCGTCCTCAGGGCGCGACGTGGAACAGCAAGGTGCTCGACGCGACCTCGCCCGCGCGCTGGGGCGCCGTGCGCTGGCGCGGATCTGGTGCGATCGACTGGGAGTCTCGCAGCGGCAACACCGACACGCCCGACGCGACGTGGAGCGCGTGGCAGGCGCTCGATCCCGACGGCGCGGTGCAGTCTCCGTCGTCGCGCTACGTGCAGGTGCGCGCGCGCTTCGGCCGCGAGGCTTCGACCACGGTGCGCGCGGTGACGGTGTACTACCTCCCCGAGAACCAGCGCGCGGTGCTCACCGAGGTCACGGCCACGACGCCCGAGACCAAGGTCGGCGAGACGCGCGTCGCGGTGGTCAAGCTCGCGTGGAAGGTCGAGAACCCCGACGCCGACGCCATCCGTTACCGCGTGCGCTTCCGCGGAGACGCGGAGCAGACGTGGCGACCGCTGCTTCGCAACCAGGACTGGCTCTCGGGCACCAGCTACGACTGGGGCACCGACGGGCTGCCCGAGGGCTGGTATCGCGTCGAGGTCGAGGCTTCGGACGAGGCGTCGAACCCGAGCGACGCGGCCACGAGCGACCGCCGCGCGAGCGAGCCCGTGCTCGTCGACAACACGGCGCCCACGGTGACGGTGCGCGCCGAGGCCGACCGCGTCTCGGGCGACGCGCACGACGGCGCGAGCGGCGTGACGCGCGTTGAGGTGTCGTTCGACGCGGGCGAGTGGCGGCCGATGCGCGCGAGCGACGGCGTGTTCGACGAGCGCGACGAGCGCTTCACCGCGACGCTTCCGACGCTCGCGCCGGGCGAGCACGTGGTGAGCGTGCGGGCCTACGACGAGGCGGGCAACCTCGGCGTCGCGAGCGCGCGCTTCCGTCGGTAGCGCGTCTTCCGGCGGTGAAGCGCGCCGCGCGGAACCCCGGTCTCGAAGCGCCGGCTCAGTGCGAGTGGTGACGGCGGCGGCGCGGAGCCGCGGCGGCGTCATCGCTCGCGTCGGTCGTCGCGTCGGTGGGCGAGGCGATCGCAACGTCGGTCACCGCGACGTCGTGCGCGGCGTCGGTGACGGCAGACGGCGCGGCGTCGGTCACGGCGGCGACCGAGGCGTCGACGGCGAGCGTCGAGGCGTCGACGGGGCCTTCGGTGAGGTGCACCGACGAGGGCGGCGGCGGGAGCACCGGCGGCGTCGTGAGGCCCACGCGCTCGGAGAAGTTCTCCCAGAGGCGCGGGGCGTAGCGGCGGACGGCGATCGCAGCGCCCGCGGCCATCACCACGATGAAGAGCAGCACGAGCGGCCACACGCGACCGCGCGGCGGCGCGACGGGCTCCGCGAGCGGGTCGACCGGCGGCGACGAGGGGTGATCGGTGCGGAGCTTCTCCCACGCGGCGTCGGAGGGCGGAGGCTTCGGTCGCTCGGGGATCACCAGCGGCGGCGCGTCGAGCGGCGAGTCCATCAGGGCCGAGAGCGACGGGCGATCGGCGTTGCTCGGGCGCGGCACCGAAGGACGCGACGTGCGCGGCGGGAGCAGGTCGTCGTCGTCCTCGATGTCGGCGTCGAGCTCGGGGACCTCCTCGCCGTCGGGGAGCACCGTGGGGACGACGATCGTGGCCTCGTTGCGGTCGACGAAGTTGGGGTCGTCGGGCGAGAGGTCTTCGTCGATGCTGTTGAGCGCGTGGGGCGCGAACGCGACGGCTTGCGAACCGTCGACGCGTCCGACCTCGCGCACGCCGGGACCGAAGCGGTTGTCGCGGCGGTTGCCCATCGGGAGCACGGGCTCGGAGCTCTTGCGCGGTCGCACCGCGGGCATCGGCGCGGTGTTCACGCGCTGCGGCGGAGGGATCGGCGCGTTCCGGTTGTCGTGCCAGTGCGTGAGGGCCTCGCTCATGGCGCGCGCGGTCTGAAAGCGCTGATCGGCGCGCTTGGCGATGGACTTCATCACGATCGACGCGAGGCGCGGGTCGAGCGTGGGGTTGCGCGACAGGATCGGGATCGGCGGCTTGTTGAGGATCTCGGAGATGAGGAGGTTGTAGTTCTCGGCCTCGTAGGGGAGCCCGTTGCAGAGCACGGCGTAGAGCACCGCGCCCGCGGCGTAGAGGTCGATGCGAACGTCCTGATCGCGCGCGCCGGCGGCCTGCTCGGGGGCCATGAACTGCGGCGTCCCCATGACGGTGCCCGTGCGCGTGAGCGAGCTGAGCTGGCCCTCGTCGCGGAGCTTCGAGATGCCGAAGTCGAGCACCTTGACGACGCGCGCGCCGTCCTCCTGCTGCGTGAGAAAGATGTTCTCGGGCTTGAGGTCGCGGTGGATCACGCCGCGCTTGTGGGCGGCCTCGAGGCCCGCGAGCACCTGCCGCATGATGTCGACGGCCTCGGGGGCTTCGAGGCGCCCGCCGGCCTTCTCGACGGTGGTCGCGAGCTCCTGTCCGCGCAGGAGCTCCATCGCGATGTAGGGACCCTGATCGGGGGTGCTCCCGAGGTCGACGATGGAGACGACGTTGGGGTGCTCGATCTGCCCCGCGGTGCGGGCCTCGCGCTCGACGCGCGCGACGAGGTCCGGGTACACGATGTACTCGGGCAGGAGCATCTTGAGCGCCACCTGGCGCGCGATCTTCGTGTGCTCCGCCCGGTAGACGACGCCCATGCCGCCGACGCCGATGATGCCGTCGATGCGGTATTTCCCGTCGACCACGGTGTTCACCGGCATCAGCCCCTGGAGGCGCCGATTGGTGACCGGGCACACGTACGTCCCCGCGGTGTGTTCGGCTCCACAGAATGGGCAGGCGACCGCGGTCACTGGAGTCGTAGGGTACCGAAGATCGAGGGTGGCATCCACAATTCCCACCGCGCGAACACGGGAGCGCGGCGTGCGTCGCGGCGACGTGTGTTCGTGCGTGCGTGTGGCCGCTCTCATCGGTCGGACAGCGCGCATCTCTCAGTACCAGAATCGGGGCGCCCGCGACAATCACCTGCGCGTCGCGCGCCTTTGTTTCAGGGAATGTCAGCGCCTCTCACGCGCGCTCGCACTGCGCAACGCGTGGCGATCGCGCAGAGCGCGCCCTCGCACGCGGCGCGGCGGCCCATGCGGAGCGAAGTATCGCTTGCATTCGTCGCGGCAGACACAACGCACCCTCGGACGGGGCGCAGCGACACGCCCCCGTCGTCGGTGATCCACGCCTCCGCACCACGGAGAAAGACCGCCCGATCCCGCCCGTCCGTGGCCGCGTCGTCGACGGGCGCCGGGAGCCTCAGGGCGCGCATCGCGGCGCCGGGCGCGCCGCGCACCGCCCACCCCACGGCCTCGCGGGCGCCGGTGTGGACGATTCCGACGAGCGCCCCGTCGGTGTCGAAGCCGCCGCGCACCCACCGCGCCGTCGCGTCGGGCAGGAGCACCGGCCGCCACCGCGCGAGGTCGATGTCGTAGAGCCCGACCTCGCAGGGCGCACCCCGCACGCACCGCGTGGCGAGCGCGAGGGAGCCGTATCGATCGAGGAGGGCGCCGGGCGCGTCCGTTCGCCACTCGCGCCACTGGCCGTCTTCGTACGAGCACGCGGTGAGCACGGCCCCGGTCGCGGGCGCGTCGCCGTCGCAGGGGCCCTCGCGGGTGAGCGCGAGGCCGTCTCGCGAAGGGAGGTAGACGTCGGGATCGCCGCGCAGCACGGCCATGCGCGGCGCGGGCGAGGGGATGCTCGCGGGGTCGTCGCCCTCGTCGGGGCAGAACACCAGACCGCGGGCGCCCCACGCGCGAGGGGTGCAGCGCGCGGGCTCCCTCAACGGACGTCGGGCCGAGACCGACCCGTCGGGGGCGACGAGCGCGGCGCCGTCGTCGGTGATGACCACGCGCGAGCCGTCGGCGAGGGGCGCCCAGGCGCGCGCATCGGTGGCGGGCGCGGTCTCGATGGGGCCCATGAGCACGGGCTCGGCCACGTCGAGGCGCATGCGGGCCTCCGGGGGGATCACACGGGCGCGCGACGCGCACGCGACGAGCGCACAGACCGGGATGAGGCTTCGCACGAGGGCGGAGAACAACGCCGGGGCGCGAGGGATTCCGTGGGTTCCGTCGACGCGGAGTCCGTGATACCAGCAGCGCATCGGATCACCTGCCTGGAGGCTCGCATGTACAGCTTCGAATTGAGCGAGGAACAGAAGGCTCTCGTCGACATGGCGCGTCGCTTCACGCGCGAGCGGGTGATCCCCGCGGCGGCGGAGCTCGACGAGCAGGAGCGATTCCCCACCGAGCTCTTCAACGAGGCGCACGCGCTCGGGCTCGCCAACGTGGAGATCCCCACGGAGTACGGCGGCCTCGGCCTGGGCTGCCTCGACCACTGCCTCCTCGACGAGGAGGTCGCGTACGGCTGCCTCGGGGTGAACACCACCCTCGCGGCCAACATGCTCGGCACGATGCCGCTCCTCATCGCGGGCAACCACGAGCAGAAGTCGAAGTACCTCTCGATGCTCGTCAACGAGCCCACCTTCGCGGCCTACGCGTGCTCCGAGCCCGACGCGGGCAGCGACGTCGCGGGGATGAGCACCCGCTACGAGCGCCACGGCGACGAGTTCGTCATCACGGGCCAGAAGCGCTGGATCACCAACTCCGCCTACGCGCGGTGGTTCACGGTCTTCGCCACGAAGGACAAGGCCCTGAAGCACAAGGGCATCTCGTGCTTCGTCGTCGACGCCGACGCGCCCGGCGTGAAGATGGGCAAGAAGGAGCACAAGCTCGGGCAGCGCTGCTCGCACACGGGCGACATCCTCCTCGAAGAGGTGCGCGTCCCGAAGAGCGCCCTCCTCGGCGAAGAGGGCAAAGGGTTCTACATTGCGATGAAGACCTTCGACCGCTCGCGCCCGTGGATCGCCGCGGGCGCCGCGGGCGTCATGCGCCGCGCCCTCGATGAATCGGTGAGCTACTCGAAGGAGCGCAAGACCTTCGGCGTCCCCATCGGTCAGCACCAGGCCGTGCAGATCATGCTGGCCGACATGGCGATCAAGTACGAGGCCACGCGGCTGCTCTGCCACAAGGCCGCGATGCAGGTCGACGCGGGCCAGATCGACTCCGTGGTGAGCGCGTACGCGAAGGCCTTCGGCGCCGACGCGGCGATGCAGGTCACCACCGACGCCGTGCAGGTCTTCGGCGGCTACGGCTACACGCGCGAGTACCCCGTCGAGAAGCTCATGCGCGACGCGAAGCTCCTCCAGATCTACGAGGGCACCTCGCAGATTCAGCGCATGGTCATCGCGCGCAACCTCCTGGCTCGCTGACCGTGATGGAAACCCCCGAGCTCACCCCGCTCGAAGAGGTCGGCGCCGCGTGGAGCGAGCGCGCCCACGGCCGTCGTCACGAGGCCGTGATGGCGGGCGCCCGCGCGCTTCGCACGCGCCTCGAAGGGATGTCCGACGCGGTGGCGGTTCGCACGCTCCCGATCACGACGCTGCCGTACCCGACGCGCTACGCGTTTCAGGGCGCCGCGGCCTCGCCCGCGCCCTTCGTGACGCTCACGCACCGCGCGCTGCTGGTGCAGTTCCGTCAGGGCGAGCGCACGCGCACGCTGCTCTTCAACCCCACCGACGTCGAGCGCTCTCGCAAGACCCCGTTCTTCGCGAAGCTCGAAGACCGCGTCGGGTCGCGCGTGGCGAGGATGATGGCCACGCAGTTCGATGCGCTCGAGAAGCAGCTCGAACGGCTCGGGCTCAAACCCACAGACATCGACTATGTGGCCTTCGACCACTTTCACACGCAGGACGTGAGGGGGCTCCTCGGCACGGCCGACGGGACCCTCTCGCCGCGCTTTCCCAACGCGAAGCTCCTCGCGCCGAGGCGTGAGTGGGACGCGTGGGCGGACCTCCACCCGATGCAGCGCGCGTGGTACGTGCCCGACGGTCGCGAGGGCGTCCGCGAAGAGAACGTGGTGCTCACCGACGGAGACCTCGCGCTCGGTGAGGGCGTGCTCCTCGTTCGGACCCCGGGGCACACGGTGGGCAACCAGACGCTCTTCGTGAAGACCTCGCGCGGGGTCTACGGGTGCAGCGAGAACGGCACCTGCGTCGACAACTGGTCGCCCAGGGAGAGCCGCGTCGCGGGCGTGGCCCTCACGGCGAAGCACCAGGACCTCGACGTGATCCTCAACGCGAACACGCCCGAGTCGGGCGCCGAGCAGTACACCGCGATGTGCCTCGAGAGGGCCCTCGTCGACCGCATCCCCGCTGCGACGGACTTCGTGCAGATGTTCTCGTCGAGCGAGGTCACGCCGAGCCTCATCGCGCCGGGCCTCTCGCCGAGCTACCTGATCCAGAAGATCGAGCACGGCACCCTCGCGGGCACCCCCGAGACCCCCGAAGGGACCTTCGGCGCCCCTCCGCCCCCCGTCGGAGCCTGAACACCGTCCCCCGGACCATCGGTCTGGGGAGGCATTTCCACGTTTCTACGCTTCTCTTCGTGGGCGTTGGAGAAAACCTTCAAGTTCCACTCGAAAGGCTGTACGCGGAGCGGCGCGAAGCGGCGGGGTTCGAACCGTGCGGCAACAGCGTAACCTCACTGCGGACGACGCGAGGCTCGCGATCAGTACCGGGTCGCCAGCCAGGCCGCGGTGCTGGCGGAGCGGGGGGCTGCGCCACCACGGGGAGTCGACGGGCGACCAGGCGATCGATCCCGAGACACGGCTCCTCCTCTGCAGGAGATCTACCGGGCCCACCTCCACGCGCCGGTTGCGGAGCGCCACGCGGTCGCGCGCAAGATGGCGGCCCGCCTCGGCGTCGCGCAGGAGATCGCCCACGTCGACCTGGCCCGCGCGTGCGCCGCCCTCGGCTGGTGGACGCGCGCGGCGCAGGCCTACCGCATCTCCGCGCGCACGGCCCCCGCGGCGCGGCGGGCGATGCACTGGGCCTCGGTGGCTGTGGCGCTTCACCACGCTGAACAGTACGACGACGCGATGTCGGCGCTGGAGCGGGCGGTGCGCTGGTCGCTCTCGACGCGCCCGCTGCATCGGGCCTACATGGCGCTGGTTCAGCTCGACTCGGGGCGCAGGGTCGACGAGCTCGAACACCTCGCCGAGGTCGTCGACGAGCTCGAGTGCGCCCGCTGCGGCGAGGGCTGCGGGCGCTACGTGCTCGGGCTCCTGTACGCGGCCACGGGCGAGCGCGCGCGGGCGAGCCGGCACCTCAAGCAGTTCATCAAGCGCAACGCTGAAGATCCCATGCGCTCGATCACGCTGGCCGCGGAGCTCCGCCGCGCGCGCAGGACGCTCCGCACGCTCGCGTCTGCGAAGCCTCCGACGCCTCCGACGCCGTCGTCGAACCTTCCCGGATGATCTGAGATACGCACAGGCGTTAGAGTCGCGGCGTGCCACCGATCACCGCGGCTGACCTGCCCCTCTGGTTCATTCGAGTCTTTGCGTTCGCGTGGGGCGCCATCTGGGGCAGCTTCGCCAACGTGGTGGTCTACCGCTGGCCGCGCGAGCTATCGCTCACGCACCCGCCGTCTCGATGCCCCCACTGCGAGACGCCGATTCGCTTCTACGACAACGTCCCCATCGTGGGCTGGATGTGGCTCCGCGGGAAGTGCCGCGCGTGCAAGGCCCCGATCTCGCCGCGGTATCCCTTCGTCGAGGCGCTCTACGCGGTGGCCGCCCTCGCGATCGCAGAGCGCGTCGCGCAGATGAACCCGGTGCTCTCGGTCGCGGTGGCGCTGTTCCTCTTGCGGTTCTCGCTCGCGTGGGGGCTGCTCACGGTGGCCTTCATCGACATGGAGACCTTCCTCATCCCGGATTTCATCTCGATCGGGGGGACGGCGCTCGGGCTCATCGCGTCGGTGCTGGTTCCGGGCGCGGGGTGGCGCGCGTCGGCGAGCGGCGCGTTCCTCGGCTTCTCGCTGCTGTTCTCGCTTCACTTCATCTGGAGCCGCTTTCTCAAGCGCGAGGGGATGGGCCTCGGTGACGCGAAGCTCCTCGCGATGATCGGCGCGTTTCAGGGGCCCACGGGGGTGCTCTTCGCGCTGGTCGCGGGCTCGGTGCAGGGCCTCCTCGCGACGACGATCTCGCGGTTGACCGGGTGGCAGCTCGGCCCCGACCCGAGCCTCCTCGAGTTCGACGACGAGGACGACGACGACGAGAAGCCCGCGGACGCGAAAGACGCTGCGGCGAAGCCCGAAACCACCGAGACGAAGGACGTCACGGAGGCGAAGCCCGAAGACGCCGTGACGAAGGACGTCGCGGAGGCGAAGCCCGAAGGCGCCGAGAAGAGCGATCCGGGCTTCATGCGAACGGTGATTCCGTTCGGGCCGTTTCTGGCGTTGGGGGCGTTGGAGTATCTGCTCGGGCTCGACGACTACGTGCGCGCGGTGCTCGACTCGCTCACGATGCCGTAGCGCGCGTCACGAGAGGCGAACGATCTTTCGCTTGCCGACCTTCACGTCGCCCGCGACGGGAGGCTGCGAGGGCTTGTGCTCGGGCGCTGCGACCGGCGGGCGCGCGGGCGAGGTGTCTTCGAGGCTCTGCGGGTCTGGCGGCGCGGGCGCGACCGGCGGCGTCAGCGCGATGGGCGGCGGCGCGATGGGCGGCGCTTCGACGGCGACCGGGGGCGCTTCGGGAGGCGCGATCTGCGGCGGCGCCACCAGCGGCGGAATCGAGGGCTGGACGTTCACCGCGGACGCGGGAGGACGCGCGGGGATGGGCGTCGGGAGCGTTCCATCGAGGACGATGTCGAGGTCGGCGAGCCGCGCCGAGAGCGTCGTCGCCTGCTCGGGGTCGGTGGTCTTCGAGAGCTGTGTGCGGATCGACGCTCGCGCCTGGGAGAGGTCCCCCGCGCGGAGCCACAGGTCGGCGCGCTCGATGGGGCCCGTGCGCTGCGTGACCTCCTCGTCGCTGACGTTGCCCGTGACCGACGTCGACCACGCCACGAGCCGGTGGAGCGCGCCGCGGAGCGCTCCCACCGCGGGTTCCGCCCCGGCGTGCTCGCTGAGCGCGGTCGCGTCTGCGAGGGCGCCGCGGAGGTCTCCGCCGCGCACCGACCGCTGCACACGCGCCGCGAGGAGGGCCGTGTTCTGGGGCGCGCCCGACGCTTCGGGGGTGACGGCGTCGTAGGCGCGCGTGTCGGTGTGCTCGGCGCAGAGCTCCTCGAAGGTCGCCGCGCGCTGCGCGATGTCTGCGTCCGCGGGTTCGAGGCGCGCGAGCGCGCGGAGGGCCTCGGCGGCCTCCGCCGTGGCGCCGCGGGCGATGAGGCTGTCGATCGTCGAGCGGGCCGTGTCGTTGTAGGGGTTGTGCAGCGGCGAGAGGGCGGCCTCGATGCGCACGTACCGCTCGCGCCAGATCCGATCGTCGGGAAAGACCTTCGCCAGCACGCGGTACCCCACCGCGCACTCGAGGAGCGCGCCGCTCCGCGCGAGGCGGTCGAGGGCGCCGTTGCACCACGAGGCCATCACCGTGCGCGCTCGCTCCGTGGTCGCGGGCGCGGCCATGAAGAGCTTCGCCTGGAGCCTGATGAGCGCCGTCGAGCTCGGCGCGCGGAGTCGGAGCGCGTCGAGCACCTCGACGCCAGCGTCGACCTCGCCCGCGTCGGCGAGCACCTCGATCAGCCGTTCAGGGGTCGCGTCGTCGCCAGGGTCAACCATTCGGGGCTCCGCTTCGCTCTCGCCGCGCGGCGGTCGTGTTCACAAGGGTCCGTCGGCGCGCCGGATGGTATCTCCAGCGAGGCGGGTGCGAACTGTTTTTTCTGGGGGATTCTGCGTGGGCGAAGGGAGGGAGCGCGCGGCGTCCGCGGGGCTCAGTCCTTCGAGGGGCGGAGGAGGCGTAGCATGAGCGCCACGTCGGAGATCGCGAGCGCGAGGAGCAGGGTCACGATGAAGGGCGCCCACATCACCGAGCGGGGCGTCGCGCCATCGACCAGGAGCCACGTCGTGCCAGAGACGCGCGGATCGAACTTCTCGTGGACGAACGCGCCCACCTGCGCGTAGCGCCCGCCCGCGGCGTTGAAGGGGATGAGGCGACCCTGGAACTCCCCGCGGGTGAGGGCCTCGCGGTGGTCGTCGGAGACCTGCACGTAGAGGGGGCTCTGCCCCTCGCGTCCGGCCACGGGGAAGACCATGTGCTGACCCGGGAGGAGCACGCGCGAGTAGGTCACGGCGCCGGCCATCGAGGGGCGTGCGCGGAGGGTCACGAAGTGGTTCGCGTCGGCCGCGGTGGGCGAGGCGGTGATGCCCTCGCCGAGGTCCGTCGCCGAGGCCGACGCCATCGCGTAGCGGAGGTCGTCTTTGAACTGAACCGCGAGGAAGAGCGAGGCCACCGAGATGGCCGAGAGGAGGATCGTGAGGACGCGGCGACGGGCCTGGGGAGGCGCGTCGAGGCCCGTGAGCATTTCGTCAACGACGTCGGCCGCGCCCGGAGGCGGCGGCGCGGGGATGTCGTGAGTGGCAGCGGTCGCGTTCGACATCGGAGGTCTCCGGCTTCTGGAACTCTTCGAACTCCAACCATATCCGGCTGAGAGCGTCAGATCCAGGGGCCTCGGACACTCACGTAGTGTCATCGTTCCCGCGCGCGTAGAGGATAAATGCAGGGGCGAGGGGATTGTGGCGGGCCTCGCGTGGAGGCCGTCGACGGGGCGGTCAGAAGCTCCCGCTGCCGCCGTTGCCACACATCGCGCACTCGGGCAGCGAAGGCGTCATCGAGCAGCGCGCGGGGCAGTAGGGGACGCGGAGGAACGTGTAGGGCTGGCCCGTTCCGTCGTCGATGTTCTGGCACTCCGTCGAGAGCCCGCGGACGGTCATCTCGCCGTAGCCGCCCGTCATCACGAAGCGGCCCGAACACGTGGGACTCGTGCTCGTCCACGCGGGGAGCGGCGGCATCTGCTGGCGCGTGCCGGGGGTCATGTACCAGCCCTGCGTGCACGACTGCGAGACCACGCAGTCCGACGCCATGGGGTGCATCGGATCGCCTGCCTTGATCGTGAAGCAGAGCTGAAACTGCCCCGCGCAGTCGACCGTGAGGAAGTTCGTGCTGAAGTTCGTGCCCGGCTGCGGGCTCGGCGGCGGCATGTTGCCCGGCGCCGAGGGGCACTGGGCGCGGCCCATCGCGTCGACGTAGGTCGACACCGCGTACACCGCGTTGCCCGGGTACGTGATGAAGCAGGGCGAGAGGTTGGTGATCTCCCACCGCCCCTGCGAGAAGCACTGGCACGAGTCGGGGCCGAGGCGCACGCCCGCGCGGGGGAGCACGTAGCCCTCGCACGCGCTCCACCGCCCGCCGAGCTCGTCGTACATCTCGCAGCGGGTCATGCCGTCACGGCAGATGCCCCGGTTGCGGTTCACCCGCAGGCCGGGCCAGCACGGGCGCGTCTCGCCGATGCGCGTGCACGGGCAGCCCTCGCGCGTGAGGTCGTCGGGGCACTCGGGCGTGCCGCCGGGCGGCGTCGCGGGCGGGCCCATCGCGCCGTCAGGACCGCAGTACCGCGGCGGGGGATTGTCCGCCCAGAACGCGTCGGGGTTGGGCTGCACGTCACGCACGGGGCGATCGAGCGGCGCGACGTCGATCGTCGGCGGACGGATGTTCGTGTCGGTGATCACCGCGTCTATCGCGCGGACGTCGGGGGTGGTCGACGCGTCGGTGTCGGGCTCGATGATCTCGCCCCCGTTGTTGCCGCCCGCGCTGCACCCGAGCGCGGCGCCGATCGTGAGTACAAGCCATGCGCGACGCATCATCGAAGCACCTCCGAGAGCCGTGAAGTCTTCGAGTTGTAGAACCCATCGCGAGGCCGTGTCGAGTGCCCGCGTGTCCCGCGTCGGCGTGTGCGCCTCGTGCGCTCGGGTCAGCGGCGGGGCGAGCGTTCGAAGCGCAGCCGCAGGGCCTCGTCGTCGAGCTGCGCCGCGATGGCCTTCGCGCGTCTCGAAGCGGCCGCTGCCTCGTCGCCGTGACCCACGCGGGCGAGCATCTGGAGCGACATCGCGCGGAGCCTCAGGTGGCCTCCGTCGCCCGCGTGGTCGATCGCGGCGCGGGCGTGCGCGATGGCCTCGTCGCCGCGTCCGAGTCGCCACGCGCAGTAGGCCAGGCCGCTCGCGCGACGGCACCGCGCGAAGGGGGGCGCGCCCTCGTCGGCGAGCGAGAGGTACAGCGCTTCTGCGGCGCGCGCGTCGGCGGGGCCGCGACGGCCCTTGTTCCACTGCCACGCCTCTTGATCGATCCAGCGGGCGTGGAGGCACGCGCGGTCGTCGAGCTCCGTGACGTGATCGAGGAGCGCGCCCGCTTCGGTGAGGAGCGCGTCGACGCGGTCGTGCTCGTTGCGGCTCGCGACGAAGGCCTCGGTGAGCAGAAGCTCCGCCTGCGCGGCGACGGGGCAACGCTTCACCACGG